>CAVWIN010000001.1:0-23604 GCA_963755085.1 uncultured Thermoleophilia bacterium
ATCGGCGCGACGCCCGTCACCGCGAGCTTCACGTTGCCGCCGAGCTGCTGCGCCTGTGCGGGCAGGACGTCGTTCTGGAGCCGCGAGATCACGCCGTTCGTCGCCTTGGCCGCGCCGTCCTGCGCCGGGAACGCCTCGATGATGGACAGGTTCCCATGCGTCCAGCCCGGCGGCACGGCCGCGCCGGCCACGCCCTCGGTCCGGTCGAGCGCGCTCGCGACCTGCTGCAGCTGCTGCGGCGAGGCGTTGTCGGCAACGATGTTGAACGGCGAGAGCACACCCGAAGAGATCCCGGCCGCGACCAGCGTCTGGTAGCCGCGGTGGGCGTTGCCGGCGCCCGGGAAGTCCTTCGCCTGCGCGTCGGCGGGGTTGATTTGCAGGCCGTAGAAGACGAGCACGCCCACGATCGCGAGCCCGGCGAGCCCGATCGAGATCGGGTGGCGCGTGACCGTCTTCGCCCAGCGGTTCCAGAAGCCCTTTTCCGGGTCGTCGCTCCCCTCGACGAGCCGCTTCGGCAGGACACGCGCCGAGTTGATGCGGTGGCCGAGGACGAACAGCATCGCCGGCAGGAGCGTGATCGCGGCGAGCACGGACACGGCGGGGATCAGCATCCCGCCGATGCCGATCGAGCGGATAAACGGCAGGGGCAGGATGATCATGCTCAGCAGGCCGACGGCGACCGTCGACCCGGAGACGATCACCGATCTCCCCGCGTGGGTCATCGTCTCCACGACTGCCGTCTCGCGGTCCCTGCCGTGGCGCACCTCCTCGCGGAAGCGGAAGATCATCAGCAGCGAGTAGTCGATGGCCACGCCCAGCCCGACGAGCGCGACGAGGAACTGCACGATGATCGAGACGTCGGTGAGGTACGTCAGGAGGTAGATCAGCGTGAACGTATTCAGGATCGACGCGCCGGCAACCATGAGCGGGAACGCGACCGCCGGCAGCGTCCCGAAGGTGAACAGCAGGATGACCAGCGCGCCGAGCGCGCCGATCAGCGTCTCGACGAGCACGCTGGGGCCGCTGGTCGCGCCGCCGCTCGACTCGTTGTAGAGCGGGTCGATCCCTGTCACATAGGTCGTCACACCGGCGGGCGCCGCCCGCTTCAGCGTGGCGGAGACATCGTCGTACGTGGCCAGGTTGAACTGCGCCTCACCCGGCGGGTAGAGGACCTCGAACGCCACGTTGCGGTCCTTCGATAGGTAGACCGGGTTGTGGGTCGTGAACCATGAGCTCACGCGCGAGCCGGGCCGCTTCGCGGCCGCCGCGGCGAACGCCTTGCGAACACCCGGTGTCGTCACCTCGCCGCCGTTGGCCTTCGCCACGAGGACGACCGGGTTCAGGCTGCCGTTCCCGAACGTCTTCTCGATCCGCTGGCCGTTCTCGTACGCCGAGTAGCCGGGAATCGAGAAGGACTGGAACCAGCGGCTCGACAACTGTCCCGCAGAGATCACGCCGACGATGGTCAGGGCGATCCAGAGCCCGATGACGTAGCGCCGCCGCGCGATGACGAGGTGCGCGAGCCTCTCCACGCGGCGCACGCTAGCGAGAGAGCACCCCGCGGTGTCAACTCCAAACGTGCGGCTTCCGCGTGGGGCTGTCCCCGCAGGGGGCTGTCCCAGTGATCAGCCAGAGCTCGGCCGGAACCCACTCAGCCGGATGCTTTGCGTACCGACATGAGGGACAGCCCCGCTCCGCGGGACAGCCCCTGCGTGTGACGGGGCTATGCGGCTACGGAGGCGAACTTCGGAAGGATGTCGCGCCCGTAGGTCTCGAGCGTCTCCTTTTGCCCCTCGGTCATCAGGTAGATGTTGAACTGGTCGACGCCGACCGACTCGAGCTCGCGCAGCTTCGCGATCGCCTGCTCGGGCGTGCCGAGCACGCAGAAACGGTCGCAGATCTCGTCCGTCACGAACTCGCCGTGAGCGGCCCCCACCCGGCTGTGGTCCTTGTAGTCATAGAACTTGCGCGCCTTGACGAAGTCGGTCAGCGCGCTCGGGATCTCGGAGTCCCAGCCGTACTTCTCGATCAGGTCCATGACGTGGTTCGAGACCATCGCCGGAAACCAGCGCACCTGGTCGCGGGCGGCGGCCATGTCGTCGCCGATGTGGCTCGGCGCGCCGACGATGCACTTGAGCTCGCTCGGGTCGCGGCCCGCCTCCTCGGCTGCCTTACGGGCCGTGTCCATGATCCACTGGATGATCTGCGGGTCGGCGAGCTGGATGATCACGCCGTCGGCGACGCGGCCGGCGACGGCGAGTGCCTTCGGCCCGTAGCCGGCGATCCACATCGGGATGTCGGGCACGTCCGTGCGCGCCCAGGTCAGCTGCAGCTCCTTCTCGTTCCACACGACCGGCCGGCCGTTCATCAGCTCCTTGATCATCGCGCAGCGCGCCTCGAACTCGGCTACGCGCACCGGCTTCAGCCCCACGACGCGGCGCGAGGAGTCGCCGCGGCCGATGCCCATGACCATGCGGCCGTTCGAGAGGTCGTGCATGGTCGCGTACCAGCTGGCCGTGATCGTCGGGTCGCGAATCCCCGGGTTCGTCACGAAGTGGCCCAGCTTCAGCCTCGACGTCCGCTCGGCGACGACCGGGAAGGTCGCGTACGACTCCTGCCAGAGGATGTGCGAGTCGTAGGTCCAGCCGTACTCGAACCCCTGCTGCTCGACCTGCTGCATCAGGTCGAAGAACCGGGACATGGGCGGGTCGGGCAGAACCGTGACGCCGAACGTCAGCATGGCGGGCCTCCTCGGTGATCGAGTGGAAAACCGATTACATCACGGCGCCAACGGGCCGCGGCTGTCGTTCTGCCGGCCCACGACCACCCAGATCGCCTCGGCCGGCTCGTCGCCGATCGCCCAGAGACGGTGGGGGGACGACGAGTCGAACGACACCGCCATCCCGGGCGTGAGCTGGTACTCGTCGAAGCCGATGCGCACGCCGAGGCGCCCGCGCGTGACGATGCCGTACTCCTTGCCGCCGTGGCGCATCAGCGAGTCCTCGTCGCACGACTCGGAGCCCGGCTCGTAGGTGACCGCAAGGAACTCGACGAGCGGGTCGCTTCCGGCGGTGAGCCGCTCCCAGCGGACGCCGCTCTCGAGGTTGATGACGGCCCGGTCGCCTGGCCGCGTCATGGGGCTCGGCGCGGCGGCCGCGGAGACCGGCCGCGGGCCTGGCAGGCCGCCCTCCGGGAAGAGGTCGCTCATCGGCAGCCCGAGCACGGTCACGAGCCCCCACAGCGTCCCGACGGACGGATTGACCTTGTCGCGCTCGATCTGGGAGATGAGGCTCGGCGACACGCCGACGCGGCGCGCGATCTCGCGCACCGTCAGCCCCTTGCGGTGGCGCTCCTCGCGCAGGCGCGCGCCGAGGCCGTTCATCTCGGCCAGGCCGTTCGTGTGCTCGATCGGTGCCTCCACGACTACCCGGCGGCCGCCGACAGCTGGTCGCGCAGCTGTTCGGCGAGGTACTCCCAGTCGCGGTCGAAGCGGTACGAATGCCGGTCGGGCGGGCCGGGGGCGGAGGTCTCGAGCCAGAGCACGGTCCCCCCCTTGACCTCGTAGAAGGCGTGCACGCAGCCGACGCCGGTCCAGAAAACGTCCCCGGGGCGAAGCGTATAGCGCTCCTCGTCGGCGACCACGTCGACCTCGCCCTCGAGCATGTAGTAGGCCTCCTCGAAAGGGTGGTCGTGCGGGTGCGCGACCGCGCCGGGCTGGTAGCCGACCATGAACATCGTCTGCAGCTGGGCGTCGAGCCTCTTGTCCACGAGCATCTTCACGGTGATGCCGCTGTAGGCGAGCGCGGCCGTTGCCATGCTCGCCGAGACCTTGGGCTCGTCGACCCTGGTGCCCTGCTTCAGCCGGTCGATGTCCATGTCGCCGGGCTGCAACAGGAACAGATTGCGGTTGCGCGGGTCCCGCAGGTTCAGCGGGACCGGCTCCGTGTCCGGCGCGGGGCCGATCCAGAACGTGTCCGCCGGCCCTTCCTGACCGCGCGGACGGGGCGACGCCGCCTCCACCCACTCCGAGCGGGCCTCGGAGCTCCACGCGTGCGGGACGCCGACGGGGATCGCCCCGCAGGCGCCGGGCTCGAGCCGCACGGCGGTGCCATCGAGGTACAAGACGGGCTCGCCCTCGAAGACGTAGAAAGTCGACTCGTACGAATGCAGATGCGTCTCGACGTACCCATCGGTGAGCTCGACGAGCGTCAGGCCGGTGTGGGTGGCCCCGGTGTGCTCGCCGATGAGCAGCGCGCGCCGGGCGCCTGACGTGTGCCCGGGGATCGACGGGCCGAGCTCGATGTCCTCGCGGCGGATCAGCAGATGCACGTCATGCCCTCGCCTTCTCGTCCACGACCGGCCGCCCGTTGCCGCCGGGCTGCAGGGCGGTGTGTGGTGCGTCGAAGTCGGCGCCGCGCACGTATTGGCGCCCGGCGACGAGTAGCTCGTCGGCGGGGAAGCGTGTGATCACCTGTGGGCCGGTCGGCGTGACGATGACCTCCTCCTCGATGCGGGCCGCGTTGCGCCCGTCGGAGGCGGCGCAGTACGTCTCGAGCGCGAAGACCATCCCGACCTCGAGCTCGACCGGGTCGTCGAACGAGTGCAGGCGCGAGATCATCGGCGCCTCGTAGAGGCCGACGCCGAGCCCGTGCCCGAACTGCAGCCCGAACGCGGCGTGCTCGTCGCGCATCCCGATCTCCTGCGCCGTCGGCCACACCTCGGCGATCTTGTCAGTCGTGACGCCGGGGCGCACCCGGTCGATCGCGTTGTCGAGCCACTCGCGGCACTGCCTGTAGGCGTCCAGCTGCGCCGGTGTCGCGTAGCCGACGCTGAACGTGCGGTAGTAGCACGTCCGGTAGCCCATGAACGAGTGGATGATGTCGAAGAAGGCCGTGTCGCCGGGGCGCAGGAGCCGGTCGGCGAACGTGTGCGGGTGCGGATTGCAGCGGTCGCCCGAGATCGCGTTGATCGCCTCGACGTGCTCGGAGCCGAGGTCGAAGAGCACCTGCATCGCCGCCGCGACGACCTCGTTCTCGCGCACCCCCGGGCGCAGCAGCCGGTAGATCTCCTCGTAGGTCGCATCGACGATCCCGGCCGCATGGTCGAGCAGCGCCAACTCCTCGTCGCTTTTGAGCTTGCGCGCCTCGAGCATCACCGGCTGCGAGTCGGTGATCTCAAGGCCCTTACGCTGCAGCGCCAGCAGCGTGGTCATGTCCGGCACATCCATGCCGACGGGCTCGCCATCCAGGCCGCGCTCGTGCAGCTCCTCCCAGATCATCCCGGCAAGCCGATCAGGGATGCCGGTCTGATCCGGCATCGCACCGCGCATCGGCGGCACCCAGGCACGCCAGCTCGACTCGGGCAGCCACGGGCAATACAGCTGATGATGCCGCGCCGCCGAGCCGAAGTCCCACAGGATCGGCGGCTCATCGCGCAACACCAACGCGAAGCGGATGTTCTTGTCGCGCTCCCAGGTACCGATCGCCGTGCTGGTGACGTAACGGAGGTTGTTCGGGTCAAACAGCAGCAGACAGCCGAGATCCGAGTTGCGCAACGACGCCTGCGCACGCTCCAGCCGATGCGCGCGCAGCCTGGCGAAATCGATCCGCTGCTCCCAATCGACAGCCATGGTCGCCCCGCGCGACGCGATGGGGGTCCCGCTCACCTGGATCACCTCTCTCTGTGGGTCGTGGCCGATGCCGCCCGGTCCTTGAGCTCGAGCAGCATCGCCATGAAGTCCTCGTCCGCGTGGCCGTTGCGGGCGGTCGCGTCGAGCAGCGCCGCGATCTCACGGGTCGCGGGCAGCTCGACGCCGGCCTCCTCGGCCAGGTCGAAGACGAGGTCGACGTCCTTCTGCATGAGCGCCGAAGTGAAGGTTGCCGTGTAGTCGTCGCGGAGGAGCGGTTCGCTCTTGTACTTCACGAACGTGGAGCCGACCACGGAGGCGCCGATCGCGTCGAGGAGCGCCTCGCGCTCGACGCCGGCGGCCTCCCCGAGGACGAGCGCCTCGGCGAGCAGGGCCGCCGTGCCCACGATCAGGATCTGGAAGGTCAGCTTCACGACGCGTGCGGCGTCACCCGTGCCCACGTAGCGCACGGTGGGCGTGATCGACTGAAGCAGCGGCTCGACCTCGTCGAAGTCCGCGCGGTCGCCGGAGACGATGAGCGCCGAGCTCCCCGCACGAACGGCGCCGGGGTTTCCGCTCGCCGGGCTGCGCAGGTAGCGGACGCCCGCCTCGGCGAGCGCGTCGCCGAGCCGGCGCGAGGCCGCGACCGAGACGGTGCTCATCTCAACGAGCACGGCGCCCTGACGCAGCTCCGTGAACCGCCCCGCCCACACGTCGAGCGCGTCGTCGTCGGCCAGCGACGAGAAGCAGATGTCCAGCTCGCCGAGCTCGCCGCCCCAGCGGGCGCCGCGTGCGACCAGCTCCTCCTCGCGGCCGGCCGTGCGGTTGAAGACGGTCAGGTCGTGCCCGGCGTCCAGCAGCCGCTCCGCGAACGCCTGCCCCATCTTCCCGAGACCGACGAGGCCGACCTCCCGAAAACTCATCCGAACCTCCGCCCGCCGTCGACGCTGATCGACACGCCGTTCATCCCGCCGTTCTCCAGCAGGAAGATCGAAGCGTCCACGACCTCGTCCATCGTCACCAGGCGGCCGAGCGGCGTGCGCGCGGCATGCGCCTCGAGCACCTCTGGCGGCTTGGCCGACCACCACGGGCTGTCGCCCACGATCCCTGGGTGGATCGCATTCACGCGCCGCGGGGCCAGCTCGACCACCATCGTGGAGACGAGGCCCTCGACGCCGCCGTTCACCGTCGTCACCGTCGTCGAGCCAGGGTACGGGATGATGCGCGCCTGCCCGCCGAAGAGGAGGATCGCCGCCTCCGGCGTCATGCGGTCGAGCAGCGTGTGCACCACCGCCGTGTAGCCGACGAGCTTCAGCGTGACGAGCCTGATCGCCTTGCCGATGTCGTAGTCGCGGATCGCGTTCTCGTCGCGGTCGAGCGCCGCGAGGACGAGGTGCCCCACCGAGCCGACGTCGCGAAGGCCGTCCGCGATCGTCTCGGGCTCGCCCAGGTCGAAGCCGGCGCTGGTCGCGCGCTCGCCGATCTCGACCGCGACACCGGCTGCCCGCACGGCGTCGCGCCCAGTGACGACCACGTCCCGGCCGCGCCCGGCGTAGGTCTCGGCGAGCCTGCGCCCGATCCCGGCGGTGCCGCCGACGATGACGACCGCTCCGTCGCTCACTGCGGGGACGATAGAGGCGTTGTGTAGCGTCAGTCAACTGATCCTTATCGCCACGTTGCCCTTGGCAATGCGGAATAGACGTTGCAGCGCCCCCACGAAGGTGGTAAGACTCGCGCCGCAGTACAGTCACACTCCACACCACTGAACAGAAGGGAGGAGGCCGTGCCGAAGCGCGTGCTGCTCCGCGGCGGCGATGTCCTGACCATGGACCCCGGCCTCGGCGACGTCCATGGCGGGGACGTGCTGATCGAGGACGACCGCATCGCGGCGGTCGGGCCAAGCCTCGGCGTGGCCGACGCGGAGACGATCGAGTGCGATGGTTGTATTGTCATCCCGGGCTTCATCGACTCCCACCGCCACACCTGGGAGACCGTGATCCGCGGCATCGCGCCCGACGTCAGCCTCGGTGGCTACTTCGACGTCGTCCTCGACCAGCTGGCTCCCGCCTACCGCCCCGAGGACGTCTACGCCGGCAACTACCTCGGCTCGCTCGAGGCGATCGACGCCGGCGTCACCACCCTCCTCGACTGGTCGCACATCAACAACACGCCCGAGCATTCAGACGAGGCGATCCGCGGGCTGCGGGACGCGCGCCTGCGCGCCGTCTACTGCTACGGCAACCCGAACACGAGCCTCGCCGACTGGTGGTACACGAGCACGCTGGAGTCGCCCGAGGACATCCGCCGCGTGCGCGACCAGTACTTCTCGAGCGACACCGGGCTGCTCACGCTCGCGATGGGCACACGCGGCCCCGGCTTCTGCACGGACGAGGTCGTCCGGCACGACTGGGAGCTCGCCCGCGACGTCGGCGCGCCGATCAGCGTCCACGTCGGCATGGGTCCCTACGCCGGACGCTTTGCCATGGTCGAGAACCTCAAGCGGCTCGACCTGCTCTACCCGGGCACGACGTACATCCACTGCAACTACCTCTCCGACGACGAGTTCCGGCTGATCGCCTCCAGCGGCGGCAAGGTCTCGATCTCGCCGTCGGTCGAGATGATCATGGGCCACGGGACGCCGCCCACCGCCAGGGCCCTCGCCCACGGCCTGCGCCCGAGCCTCTCGATCGACGTGGTCACGACCGTGTCCGGCGACATGTTCACGCAGATGCGGTTCCTCTTCGCGTCTGACCGGCTCCAGTCGCACGAGGCCGCCTTTGCCGCGGGCAGCGAGACCGAGCCCGAGCTGCTCACCAGCCGCCAGGTGCTCGAATTCGCGACCATCGAGGGCGCGCGCGTCTGCGGGCTCGAGGACCGCACCGGTTCGCTCACGCCGGGCAAGCAGGCGGACGTTGTCCTCATCCGCGGCGACGACACCAACACGTACCCGGTCATCGACCCGGTCTCGACGGTCGTGCTCCAGGCGGACACGCGCAACGTCGACACCGTGCTCGTCGCAGGCGAGCCGCTGAAGCGCGGCGGGCAGCTCGTCGGCGCCGACCTCCGCCGCGCGCGCGACGAGGCGCGCTCGTCGCTCGAGCATCTGCTGCGCCACACCGAGGTCCAGCCGCACTGGGTCCAGCGCGCACGTTCAGTGGAGGTAACAGGTTGACGAGGGCCGTGCAGCCTCCCTACACTCGCGCCGGTTTGTCGCAGCGGAAGCGTGGGGTCTAACGATGGCGCACTCCTGGGGGAGGCGCCATCGCCATTGGCGGCCGCAGCACCTACACAGGAGGGTTGGTTGAAGTGAACCGCTCGTTTGCTCTACCTCGCATCGGTCTCGTCGCCCTGATGGCGACGGCGCTCATGGCCGTCGCGGCGCTGTTCATCGCCGCGAACACCGCATCGGGTGCGCCGTCCCGCACGGCGGCGACGACGAACGTCGCGTACCTGTCGTTCGCCGTCGCCAACAGCTACGACGCGCCGATGCTCGCGGCCGCGAAGAAGGTCGCCTCCAAGGGCGGCGCGAAGGTCACCGTCTTCGATGCTGCCAACGATCCGAAGAAGCAGCTCCAGCAGTTCCAGACGGCGATCGCCGCGAATCAGTACCAGGCGATCATCGTCCAGCCCATCTACGGGCCGCAGCTGCTCCCGACGGTCAAGCAGGCGATCAAGGCCGGGATCAAGGTCGTGAACATCGACCAGATCCTGGGCACGAACCCGGCGACGGCTGCGCCGCCGGTGCCCGGCATGTCCGGGAACGTCGTCTTCGTCCAGACGCAGATCGGCCAGAAGCAGGGCAAGCTGCTCGTCGCCGCCTGCGCCAAGATCCAGGCGAGTCCGTGCACAGTCGGCTACCTGTACTCGGTCAAGGCGTCGTCGCTCGACGCCGCGATTCGCAAGGGCGTCGACTCGGCCATCAAGGGCCACAACATCAAGATCGTCGCCGAGGGCGAGACCTTCTACCAGCCGGCGAACGCGCTGAAGGCCGCGCAGACGATCCTGCAGGCGCACCCCGACATCAACGTGATCATGGGCGCCGACCAGGGCGCGACCGGCGCGCAGCAGGCGCTCAAGGGCAACAAGAACGTCACGCTCATCGGCTACGGCGGCGGCGGCGTGGGCCTCGCGCGCGTGAAGTCCGGCGCGTGGTTCGGCACGGTCGTCCAGCGGCCGGCGACCGAGGGGCTGCGGGGAATGGAGTGCGCGCTGAAGGCGGTCAAGACCGGCAAGGGCTGCGGTGGCATCGACGTCCTCGCGGGCCTGCCCAACGGCGGCGTCGTCACGAAGGCGAACGCCTCCAAGTTCAAGGCTGAGTGGCCGGGGTAGCACCTCCCGGCCCCGACGACGAGAGTCGTCCGTATCTGCAGTGCCTGGACGTCGCCAAGCACTTCGGCGGCGTCCAGGCGCTCCGGGGCGTATCGCTCGACATCACCCGCGGCTCCATCCACGCCCTCGTCGGCGAGAACGGGGCCGGCAAGTCCACGCTCGGCCGCATCGTCTCCGGCGCGCTCGCGCCCGACGGCGGCCGGCTCGTCTTCGACGGCGAGCCTGTCTCCTTCCGCTCGCCGCGCGAGGCCCTCGAGCACAGGGTCGCGGCGATCGCGCAGGAGCCGTTCGTCGTCCCGCAGCTGACCGTCGCGCAGAACGTCTTCCTCGGGGTCGAGCCGTCGAGCGCCGGGGTGCTGCGCGGCCGGAAGCTCTACGCGGCCTACGACGAGCTCGCCGCCCGCGCGGGCTTCGAGCTCCCGGGCCACGCGCCGGCCGGCCGGCTCCGCACGGGCGAGCAGCAGAAGGTCGAGATCCTGCGCGCGCTCTCGCGCGACGCGCAGCTGATCGTCATGGACGAGCCGACCGCGGCGCTCAGCGCCGGCGAGACGGAGCAGCTGCACGCAACCATCCGCTCGCTCGTCGCGGGCGGGACGACGATCGTCCTGATCTCGCACTTCCTCGGCGAGGTGCTCGAACTCTCGGACACGGTCACCGTGCTGCGCGACGGCCACCTGATCCGCACCGCGCCCTCGTCCCGCGAGACGGAACAATCCCTGGTCGAGGCGATGCTCGGCCGCCCGCTCACCTCGACGTTCCCGGCGAAGCAGCCGCCGCCGCCGGACGCGCCGGTGCTGCTCACCGTCGACGGCGTGACCGCGCCAGGGGTCGCGAAGGCCAGCTTCGTCGTGCGCGCGGGCGAGATCGTCGGCATCGCAGGGCTCGTCGGCGCCGGGCGCACCGAGCTCGCCCGGGCGCTCTTCGGCGCCGCCAAGCTGTCGGCCGGCACGGTCGCGCTCGCCGACGGCACCGAGCTTGGCCGCAGCCCGAGCCGCAGCCTGTCCGGCGGGCTCGCGCTCGTCCCGGAGTCCCGCAAGGACGAGGGCCTCCTGTTCGGCCGCTCTGCGATCGAGAACACGACGCTCTCTCGCCTCGCCCGGTTCGCGCGCGCGGGAGTGGTCCGGCGCGGGCCCGAGCGCAGGGCGGCCCGCGCGATGCTGGAGCGCTGTGACGTCCGCGGCGTGTTCGGCGCGCCGGTGCAGAGCATGTCGGGCGGCAACCAGCAGAAGGTGCTGCTCGCGCGCACGCTGTTCTGCGAGCCGCAGGTGCTGATCGCCGACGAGCCGACGCGGGGCGTCGACGTGGGCGCCAAGCGGGCGATCTACGACTTCCTCGCCGAGTTCGCCGCCGACGGCCGCAGCGTGATCCTGATCTCGTCCGAGCTCGAGGAGGTGCTCGGCCTCGCCCACCGGATCCTGGTCATGCGCCGCGGGCGGATCGTCGCCGAGCTCGCGGGCGGCGAGATGACCGAGAACGCGATCCTGCGCGCCGCGTTCGCGGACGACTCGGCGGCGGCGTGAGCACGCACGCCTCGCGCGCATTCGGCTGGTGGCCGGAGCGGCTCGGCTGGGACCGTGTGCGCGGGCTCGGAATCCTGATCCCGTTCGCCCTCCTCTTCGGGCTGCTGAGCTGGAAGAGCTCGCACTTCGCGACGCGCTCCAACCTGCTCAACATCCTCGACCAGCAGTCGGCGACGCTGATCATCGCCGCCGCCGGCACGCTGGTGATCGTCGCCGGCGGCATCGACCTCTCGGTCGGCTCGACCTACGCGCTGGCGGCCGTCGTGATGGCGCAGGTCGGCCAGCACCACTCGGCGACGCTGGCAATCGCGCTGGCCATCGGCGCCGGCCTGGCCGTCGGCCTCTGCAACGGTCTGATCATCACCGGCCTGCGCATCAACGCGCTGATCGCGACCCTCGCCGCGGCGTTCATCGTCGGCGGCCTCGCCAACCTGATAGCCAAGGGCAACCTGCTCGTCCTCTACGACTCCGAGGGCAACATCAAGCAGGCCTTTGCACGCGTGTCGAACACCGTCTGGTTCGGGGTGAACACCTCGACCTGGATCATGGTCGTGGTCGTCGTCCTGCTCGGTTTCCTGCTCGCCGCCACGACCGCCGGCCGCTACATGTACGCCTCCGGCGGCAATGCCGAAGCGGCGCGCCTCGCGGGCGTGCGCGTGAACTGGATCCGCGTGCTGACATTCGCCTTGAGCGGCACCGCGGCCGCGTTGGCGGGCGTGATCGACACGTCGCGCATCGGCAGCGCCCAGGCGTCGAGCGACAACACGACGCTCGCCTTCACGGTGCTCGCAGCGATCGTCGTCGGCGGCACCAGCATCCTCGGCGGCGAGGGCGCCGTCTGGCGGTCCGTGGTCGGCGTCCTCCTGATCGCCTTCATCGGCAACGGCTACGTGCTGATGGGCTGGGACCCGCTCTACCAGCAGATCACGACAGGTGCGATCCTGCTGGGAGCGGTGGCAATCGACGCGCTGGCGAGGAGGCGAGGCTGATGGCGACGACCGAGACTGCGCAGCTCGACGCTGCCACCGCGCGCGAGCTCTACCGGCGCATGCTGTTGATCCGCGGCGTCGAGGACCGCGTCCAGAGCCTCTTCCTGCGCGGCGAGGTGTACGGCACGACGCACCTGTACAGCGGCCAGGAGGCGGTCGCCGTGGGCTTCGCGAGCGTGCTCCGCGAGGGCGACCGGATCGCCTGCACCTACCGCGGCCACGGGCACCTGCTTGCGATGGGCAGCGACCCCGAAGCGCTGCTGGCCGAGCTGCTGGGCCGTGAGACGGGCCTCAACGGCGGCCGCTCGGGCTCGATGAACATGGTCGACCCGGAGCACGGCGTGCTCGGCTCCTACGGCATCGTCGGCGGCTCGATCGCCGCCGCCACCGGCGCGGCGCTGGCGCTGCGCGGCACCGGCCGGGTCGCGGTCGCGTATTTCGGCGACGGCGCGATCAACCAGGCCTACTTCTACGAGTGCCTGAACTTCGCGAAGGTGTTCCAGCTGCCGGTGCTATTCGTCTGCGAGAACAACGGCTACGGCGAGTACACGCCGTTCGAGGCGGTGACGCCGGGCGGCATCGTCCCGCGCGCGGCCGCGCTCGAGATCCCGGCCGGCCAGATCGACGGCATGGACATCCGCGCAACCCGCGCCGCCGCGGCCGAGATCACCGCGCGCGTGCGCGAGGGCGGCGGCCCGGAGTTCGTGGAGGCGATCACCTACCGCTTCGTCGGCCACTCGCGCAGCGACCCCGGCAAGTACCGGCCGGAGGGCGAGCTCGACCGCTGGCGCGAGCGCGACCCGCTCGTCGTCGCGCGGAACGCGCTCGGCCTGGACGCCGGCGAGCTCGACGCCGTCGAGGCCGAGGTCGCCTCCGAGCTGGAGCGCATCGAGGCCGCCGCGCTGGCGGCGCCGTTCCCCGAGAGCATCTCGATCCCGGAGTTCAATGAACACAACGGCTGAGACCGTCGTCGACGTCACGATGCCGAAGCTCTCCGACTCGATGGAGGAGGCGACCGTGCTCGCGTGGCTGAAGCGGCCGGGTGAGGCCGTCGAGCGCGGCGAGCCGCTCGTCGAGGTCGAAACCGACAAGGCGACCGTCGTCTACGAGGCGGAGGCGAACGGCGTCCTCGACGAGATTCTCGTCGGCGACGGCCAGACCGCCGCGCTCGGCGCGCCAATCGCGCGGCTGCGGACCGGGGACGCAACCGCCGCCGCTCCGACGCCCGCTCCCGGACCCGCACGGAAGCCCGGTCGCGCCACGCGCGACGCCAGTCGCCCGGAAGCTCGCGAACGAGCGCGGCGTCTCGCTGGACGGCGTCGCCGGCTCCGGGCCTGGCGGCCGCATCGTCGCCGCCGACGTCCCGGCCGGGAGCGCGGACGGCGCGCCGCTGTCGGGCCGCGGCGCGGCAACGCCCGTCTCCCCCACCCCGACCCAGCGCACGATCGCCCAGCGCATGGCGGCCTCGCGCGCGTCCATCCCGGAGTTCACCGTCGAGGCCGAGATCGACATGGACTCGGCCGCGCGCCTGCGCGAGGAGCTGCGCTCCGCCGGCGCCGACCCGGTGCCCTCGTTCAACGACCTGCTGATCCGCGCGGTCGCGCTCGCCCTGCGCGCGTTCCCCGCGCTGAACGCGACGTACGAGAACGACCGCCCTGTTCGCCACAGCCGGGTCAACGTCGGCTTCGCGGTCGACGCGGGCGACGCGCTGATCGTGCCGACGGTCTACGACGCGGACACGAAGTCGGTGCCGGAGCTCGCGCGTGAGACGCGCGAGCTCGCCGAGGGCGCCCGGAGCCGCACGCTGAGCCCCGCCCAGCTGGGCGACGGCACCTTCACCGTCTCCAACCTGGGCATGCTCGGCGTCCGGCGCTTCAACGCGGTCATCAACCCGCCGCAGGCGGCGATCCTCGCCGTCGGCGAGGTCGCCGAGCGGGCAGTCGTCCGGGACGGCGCGGTCGTGCCGCGGCCGGTCATGGACGCGTCGCTCTCGTGCGACCACCGCGTCGTCTACGGCGCCGAGGCGGCGCGCTTCCTCGCCGAGGTGCGCCGCCTGCTCGAGCACCCGTCCCTGCTCCTGATGGCATTTCCACCGGCGTGAGCGAGATCGAGTTCCGCGAGGCCGTCCGGCAGGCGCTCGACGAGGAGCTGGAGCGCGACGAGCGCGTCTTCCTGATGGGCGAGGACGTCGCCGTCGCCGGCGGCGTGTTCGCCGTCACGCCCGGCCTGCTCGAGCGGCACGGCCCCGACCGCGTGATCGACACGCCGATCTCCGAGCTGGCGATGACGGGCGCCGCCTACGGGGCAGCGCTCACCGGCAAGCGGCCGGTGCTCGAGATCATGTTCGGGGACTTCCTGGCGCTGTCCATGGACTCGCTGATCAACCAGGCGACCAAGTACTGGTTCCTCACGGGCGGCCGCCAGAGCGTCCCGCTCGTCATCCGCTCGGTGGTCGGCGGCGGCGGGCGCTTCGGCGCCATCCACTCGCAGATGCCGGTCTCCTGGCTGATGGGCATCCCCGGGCTGAAGATCGCCGCACCGGCGACGCCGGCCGACGCGAAGGGCCTGCTGAAGGCGGCGATCCGCGACGAGAACCCGGTGATCTTCTTCGAGCACAAGCGGCTCTACTCCGTGAAGGGCGCCGTCAACGGCGACGTCGTGCCGCTCGGCCGCGCGCAGGTCGTGCGCGAAGGCGGCGACGTCACGCTCGTCAGCGCGATGAAGGGCATGCACGACTGCCTCGCCGCAGCCGAGCAGCTCGCGGGCCAGGGTGTCCAGGCCGAGGTCATCGACCTGCGCACGATCCGTCCGGTCGACCTGGATACGGTGCTCGCCTCCGTGCAGAAGACGAACCGCATCGCCGTCGTCGAGGAGGGGCCGCTGACCGGCGGCTGGGCCGGCGAGGTGCTCGCGCTCGTCACCGAGCATGGCCTCGGCGACCTCGACGACGCGTGGCGGATCACGACCCCGGACTCGCCGATCCCGTACAGCCCTGCGCTCGAGGACGCGCACCTGCCCGGCCCCGAGCGCATCGCCCGTGAGGTGCTCTCGCGGCCGTGAATCGCCGGGCCGCGGCCGGCGGCCTCGGCCTGGGCCTCGGCGCCGGCTTCAACATCTCGACCGTCGGCCCGGCAGCCGACGTGCTCGCTTCCCAGTACGGCGTCCGGCTCGGCGTGATCGGCTTCCTCACGACGGCGCTCTTCGCGACGCACCTCGCGTCGCAGCTGCCGGGCGGCCGGCTCATCGACCGCCACGGGGCTCGCACGATGGGGATGCTCGCGCTGGCGGTGATCGTCGCCGGGAACGCGCTGGCGCTGACAACCGGGATCCTCGCCGTGGGCATCGCCGGCCGGCTCGTGACGGGGCTCGGCACCGGCGTGGGCTTCATCGCCGGGAGCAACTACGTCCGCGCGAAGCTCGGCACCCCGACGGCGCAGGGGCTGTACGGCGGCTTCAGCGTCGGCGGCGCCGGGCTCGCGATCGCGCTCGTACCGCTCGCCGCGCTCTCCGTCGACTGGCGGGCGCCGTACCTCGCCGGCCTCGTCATGGCGGCCGTCTTCCTCGTCGTGCTGTGGGCGGCGCCGGCGGACGACGTGCACGCCGGGGCATTCCGCGGCAACCCCTGGGCGATGCTGCGCGACCGGCGCCTCTACCCGCTCGCCGTGATCCACACGGCGTCGTTCGGGTTCAGCGTCATCCTCGGCGTCTGGACGGTCTCGCTCTTCGAGCATGACGGCTACCGGAGCGAGATCGGCGGAGTCATCGGCGCGCTCACGCTCCTGGGCGGGCTCGTCACGCGGCCGCTCGGCGGCCGGATGATGGAGCGCTGGCCGCGGCAGACCCCGCGCTATGTCGAGCTGAGCATGCTGGCCGCGGCCGGCGGCACGGTGCTGCTGCTCCTCGACGTGCCCATCCCGGTCCGCGTGCTCGGCGCGGCCGTGCTCGGCCTCGCTGCCGGCATCCCGTTCGCCTATGCGTTCACCCGCGCGCAGCAGATCCGCCGCGACGCGCCCGCGCTCGCGACCGGCTTCGTCAACAGCTGCGCGACCCTGGCGATCCTCGTCGGGGCGCCGCTCCTCGGCTTCACCTTCGCGCTGCCGGGCGAGGGTGCGATCGGCTTCGCCGTCGTCGCCGGGCTGTGGGCGGCGGCCGCCCTCTCGCTCCGAGGCGAGAGGACGGCAGACGCCCTCGTGGATACCGTCTGACCTAGTGGCAGGGAGCCACTAAGTCAGGCCGGTACGCCCTCGGGGACAGGCTTGGTGTCGATCTGGATCGCCGGATCGGCGATCGGCACGTACGTCGTCTCGGCGCCGAGCTCCTTGCGCACGATGTTCGCACCCTGCGCGAGCGCGGCCGCCTTGTACGTGGCGATGGGCCGCGGCACGCCCTGGCGGCCGAAGCCGCAGTCGGACGAGAGCACGAGGTTCTCCGGCTCGATGTAGTCCAGCGCGAGCCGGATGTCGGCGGCGACCTCGTCGGGCGTCTCCACCTGAAGCTGGCGGTGGCTGAGCATCCCGACGGCGATCTTCTTGTCCGACTTGCCCTTGTACGGGGCGAGCGCCGGCAGCAGCTGGTGGTTGTTGTTCTTCGACTCGATCGTCCAGACGTCGCACTTGATGCGCTCCATGTAGATCTCGAGCGACGGCTCGTAGGAGATGTTCGGGTCGAAGCAGTGCTGCGCGCCCGGGTTGCCCCAGCACGTGTGCACCCAGAGCTCGGCGTCGTCGAGACCCTCGACCGTGTGGTTGAACAGGTCGACGTAGAAGTTGAGCGTGTCCTCGTCGGCGCCCCACGCGGCCGCGCTGTGGATGGCCGGCTCCTCGATCTGCACGACCTTGCAGCCGCCGGCGACCAGCTGCCGCAGCTCGGCGTTCAGGATCGTGGCGAGGTCCCACATCAGCTCGCGCTTGTCGTCGTCGTACGCGTCCGTCTGGATCGTGAGTACGGTGCACGCGAGGTCGGAGGAGACCGTGCCGAACTTGACCGGCTTCTCGGTGCGCGCCTGCGCGACGCGCCAGATCTTGGCGAACTCGAGCGGGACGCGCGGCCCGATCTTGTCCACAATGGAGTGGTACTTCCAGCCGCCAACGATCTCGTTGAGCCAGGTGCCGACCGGGTAGTCCCAGAGAGCCGTGCGCTCGGTGTCGTACTCCGAGATGCCGCTGACGCGCTCGCTCGGGTACGAGAACCACGAGCGGCCCGCGAGGTCGAAGTCGAGGTGGTAGTCGCCGTTCGTGAGGATGTCGAGCCCCGCGAGCTCCTGGTCGGCGATCACCGTGGCGACCGCGTCGAGGTGCTGCTCGCGGAACTGGACGTCGCCCAGCGCCGTCGAGTACGGGCGCTCGAGCAGGTTCCCCGTGTACCAGGCCGGCCGCGGCCAGGACCCGGTCACCGTGGTCGGGAGGATCCGATCCTTCGTCGCTGTCAACATGCCGCGTCGCCTCTCCTTTCGGGCGCGTGTTCAGTGCAAGTGGACAGGCTGTACAGCCCGACGCGAACCTACCATGACCTGAAAGGTTCAAGCGTCGCCGGCACTTCGATCCACTACGCTGGATTCGTGCGGCCTGCGGCACTCGTACTCGCCCTGACGGCAGGGTCCGTCGTGGCGATCGACCTCACCCAGAAGGCGCTGGCCCTGAGTCGGCCGGAGGCGGTCGTCGGCCACGAGCGCTCGCTCGGCTACGTCCTGGCCGGCGCGGGCGCCACGGCGGTGTGGGCGGCGGCGATCGTGCTGGTCGGCTCGCTGCCGATCGCGTTCGCCGGCGGCATCGCGGTCGGAGGCGCGATCGGGAACCTGTCCTCGCTGATGCTGTTCCCGTCGTTCCGCGGCGTGCCGGACCCGCTCGTCGTCGGGCGGCTCGCGTTCAACCTCGGCGACGTCGCGGTCGTCACCGGCCTGGTACTGGTGGTCTCGACGACGATCGTGTTCGCGGTGCAGAACCGCGCGCGGCTGCGCGAGCCGGTTCGCGTCAGGAGCTAGGAGCCCGCGACCCAGGAGATCGTGCGGCTCGCGAGCCGGTCGAGCGCCTGCACGGAGAGCTCCAGGTGCTCCGGCTTCGTGTCCTCGAGCTTCGTGTGCGACAGGCCGCGCAGGCTCTGCACGAACAGCATCACCGTCGGCACGCCGGCGCGCGCGACCTCGGCCGCGTCGTGCAGCGGGCCCGACGGCAGGCGGTGCGTCGTGCCGGACACCTCGCGGATCGCGTCCTCGGCGAAGCCGACGAGCGTCTCGTCGAACAGGATCGGCTGGATGTTCCAGATCCGGCTCCACTCGGCGTCGATGTTCTCCTCGGCGGCGAACCGCTCGGACGCCTCCTTCGCCTCGGCGAGCATCCGCGCCAGCGTGGCGGCGTCCATGTTGCGCTGGTCGAGCAGCTGCTCGGCCGTCTCGACCACGGACGTGACGATGCCCGGCTTGCAGACGACCCCGCCGGAGGTGCAGACGGCCCCGCTGCCGGCCCGGCGCGCGATGTCGCGGATCTCGAGCTCGAGCTTTGCCGCGCCGGCGAGCGCGTCGCGGCGCTGATCCATCGGGGTCGAGCCGGCGTGGGCCGCCTGGCCGCGCCACGTGATCAATGAACGCTCGACGCCAAACGTGCCGATGACCGCTCCGAGTGGCAGGCCCATCGACTCGAGCACCGGCCCCTGCTCGATGTGCAGCTCGAGGTAGGCGGCCGCGTTCGCGAGCTGCCGGTGCGCGTCGAGCGCACGGTCGAGGTCGACGCCGTACTCGCGCAGGGCGTCCTCCCAGCGGATGCCGTTCGCATCTATGCGGTTCCGGATCTCCTCCTGGTCGGCCATCGTCCCGGACGCGGCGCTCGAGCCGAACAGGCTGCGGCCGAAGCGCGCGCCCTCCTCGTCGGCCCAGTTGACCAGGCGCACAGTCGTGGCCGGCTGCCCGTCCTCGGCGATCCGGCGCAGCACCTCGACGGCGCCCACGACATTCAGCGCACCGTCGAGCCAGCCGCCGTTCGGCACCGAGTCGATGTGCCCGCCCATCAGGACGGCGCGCTCGGAGGCGCCCGGCAGCGTCCACCACTGGTTGGCGGCCTCGTCGACCTCGTACTCGAGCGGGAGGCCGGCGAGCTTGCCCTGGAGCCACTCCTTCGCCTGCGCCCAGGTATCGGTCCAGGCGACGCGCTGCGCGCCGTTCTCGTCGCCGGTCAGCTCGCGGAGCTCGCGCAGCTCTTCGACGGTGCGGCTCGGGTCGAGGGGCACGCTGCGACTCTAAGGCCATTTCGGCTGCGCCGAAATGGTTAGGTAAGAATCGCGCGGATGGCGACCGTCACCGCCAATGCGCCTGCCCACGAGCCCCGTAGGGACAAGGCGAAACACGCCGCCTCACGCGTCCTGGTTCTCGTGCTCGTGCTCGCGGTGCTCTGGGCGCTCTGGGAGGGCTACCGCTGGACGTGGATGCACTTCGGCTGGACCTGGCCGTTCCTCGTCGACGACTCGACCATGCCGCACCTGCACTCGATCGTCGCGTCCCTCTTCGACCGCACCTCGACGAACCAGCTGATGATCGACTACCTCTTCCACGCAGCGCTCTTCACGGCGAAGGAGGCGGTCGTCGGGTTCGTCTTCGGGGCCGCGTTCGGGTTCGCGCTCGGGGCCGTGATCGCCCGCTTCGGCGTCATGCAGCGCGGGGTCATGCCATACATCGTCGCGTCGCAGACGATCCCGATCGTCGCGATCGCCCCGATCGTCGTCGTCGGGCTCGCGAACGTCTCGGTGCTCGGCTGGTCGCCGCAGGCCTGGCAGCGGGTGGCGATCATCGCCGCCTACCTGACCTTCTTCCCGGTGACGGTCAACACGGTGCGCGGGCTGCAGTCGGCCGACCCGGCTGCGGTCGAGCTCATGCGCTCCTACGCGGCGGGCGAATGGGCCGTCTTCTGGAAGCTGCGCGTGCCCGCGTCGCTGCCGTTCCTGTTCGCGGCCTTCCGCATCGCCGCGACCGCCTGCGTGGTCGGCGCCATCATCGGCGAGCTGCCGTCGTCGATCCAGGAGGGCCTCGGCGGCGCGATCCTCAACTTCAATCAGTACTACTCGCTGCAGCCGACCTACCTGTGGGCGACGAACCTGGTCGCTGCGGCGCTCGGCATCTCGTTCTTCCTCGCCATCGTGCTCGCGGAGAAGCTGCTCGTCCGGCGGCCGCCGGAGCAGCTCGTATGACGGCCCCGGACCAGGGGGACGGCACCGTCGTCTCGCTGAGCGACGTCACGAAGACGTTCCCACGCGGGGGCACGACGGCGCTTCAGAACATCGACCTCGACGTCGGGCGGAGCGAGTTCATCTCGCTGATCGGCCCGTCGGGCTGCGGCAAGTCGACCCTGCTCCGCGTGATCGGCGACCTCGTCGAGCCATCCGCGGGAACGGTGCTCGTCAACGGAAAGTCGGCCCACCAGGCGCGGCTCGACCGCGACTACGGCATCGTCTTCCAGGCCGCCGTGCTCTACGACTGGCGGACGGTGGCCAAGAACATCGCGCTCCCGCTCGAGCTGCTCGGCTGGGGCCGGCAGAAACGCGCCGACCGCGTGCGCGAGATGCTCGACCTCGTCGAGCTGGGCGGCTTCGAGAGCCACTACCCGTGGCAGCTCTCCGGCGGCATGCAGCAGCGCGTCTCGATCGCGCGGGCGCTCTCGTTCTCGCCGGCCCTGCTGCTGATGGACGAGCCGTTCGGCGCGCTCGACGAGATGACGCGCGAGCGCCTCAACCTCGAGCTGCTGGACATCTGGCGCGAGACCGGCTCAACCGTGATCTTCGTGACGCACTCGATCTCGGAGGCGGTCTTCCTTTCCACACGCGTTGTGGTGATGTCGCCGCGCCCCGGACGCATCGCGGGCATCGTGCCGGTCGACCTCAAGCAGCCGCGCAGCGCCGAGACGCGCGAGGACCCGCGGTTCTTCGAGCTCGTGACGGAGGTGCGCGAGGCGCTGCACGGCGTCGGCGCCGACCGCGTCGTCCAGGAGCTGGCCGAGTGAGCACCGCCACCGTGGAGGTCCGGACACGGCCGCCCGTGAAGCGCCACGTCATCCACTGGGGGCCTGCGATCCTCGTCTTTGCGGTCGGGCTCGCCATCTGGCAGTGGCTGCTCCCCGCGCTCGGGGTCGAGCGCTACCTACTGCCGCGGTTCTCGGACATCGTCACCGCATTCGGAGACAACCACACCGAGTTGCTCCAGGGCGCCTGGATCACGCTCAAGGAGGCCGTCGCCGGGTTCGTGATCGGCTCGGGGGTGGCGTTCCTGTCCGCGCTCGCGCTCGCGCGCTGGCGCCCGCTGGGCAACGCGCTGATGCCGTACATGATCGCCGCGAACGCCATCCCGATCATCGCCTTCGCGCCGATCACCAATGCCTGGTTTGGCGTGCTGAGCCCGTGGTCGAAGATCACGATCGCGGCCGTCCTCTGCTTCTTCCCGGTGCTCGTCAACACGCTGCGCGGGCTGACGTCGGTGCGGCCGGAGTCGATCGAGCTGATGCGCTCCTACGCGGCGGGGAACTGGTCGGAGTTCCGCCGGGTGCGGATCCCGACGTCGCTCCCCTTCGTGTTCGCGGCCTTGAAGGTGGCCTGCGTGCTCGCCATGATCGGCGCCGTGGTCGGGGACTACTTCGGCGGCGACGTGAACGCGCTGGGCGTACAGATCTTGTCGGCGGTGTCGCTGGCCCAGTACGAGACCGCCTGGGCCGCGATCCTCATCACGAGCCTGATGGGTCTCGCGTTCTACGGCGTCGTCGTGCTCGCCGAGCGCCGCACCCTGCGGTGGGATCCGGCGACGCGCAGCCGACTCGAGTGAGAGGGTAGAAGGACTGGCGGCCCGGTCGGCCGCCACGGACCAGGAGGAGGGACCGGAGTGAGAGGACGTACGTGGTATCTGCTCGTGGCGGCCGTCGCCGCGCTGGCCGCGCTCACCGCGGCAAGCATCGCGGCCGCGGGGTCGACGGGCACGCAGCTCACCAAGGTGACGCTGCAGAGCAAGTGGGTCGTGCAGGGCCAGTTCGCCGGCTACTACGCGGCGCAGGCGAAGGGCTACTACAAGCAGGCCGGGTTGGACGTGACGATCAAGCCGGGCGGCCCGGACTTCCTGCCGGAGCAGGTCGTGCTCGGCAAGCAGGCGGAGTTCGGGATCGACTGGCTGCCGAGCCTGCTGGCACAGCGGGACACGGGCCAGGACCTCGTCAACATCGCGCAGGTCTACGCGCGGAGCGGCACGACCGAGGTGACCTGGAAGGACAGCGGCATCAACACGTTCTCGAAGATGCGCGGCAAGAAGTTCGGGGTCTGGATCTTCGGCAACGAGTTCGAGCAGCGCGCCGCGCTCGTGAAGTACGGGATGAACCCGGACAAGGACGTGCACATCGTCAAGCAGAACTTCGACGTCAACCCGTTCCTGAAGCGGCAGGTCGACGCCACCTCGGCAATGACCTACAACGAGCTCGCCCAGATCCTCGAGTCGAAGAACTCGAAGACCGGCAAGCAGGTGCAGCTCAGCGACCTGAACGTCTTCAAGTACAACGATCTCGGCACCGGGATGCTGCAGGACGGGATCTTCGTCCGCGGTGACTGGATCAAGGACAAGGCCAACCAGGACACGGCCGTCAAGTTCCTCGAGGCGTCGTTCAAGGGCTGGGCCTACTGCCGCGACCACTATCAGGACTGCGCCAATATCGTGGTCTCGAAGGGCACGGCGCTGCCGAAGGGCCATCAACTCTGGCAGGTCAACGAGGTCAACGCGCTGATCTGGCCGAACAAGAGCGGCATCGGCGTCATGAGCCCGGCCGCGTTCAAGCAGACGGCGAACATCGCCTACAAGTACAAGGTCATCAAGAAGCCGGCGACGTCGGCTGCGTACCGGACCGACCTGGCCATGAAGGCCGTGGCGGCGCTCAAGAAGCAGGGCGTGGACGTCTACGGCACGAGCTTCAAAAAGGCCAAGGTCGCCTTGAAGCTGGGCGGCAAGTAGACAGCCTCGGCTGATCGGTTCTCGAGGGGCGGCTCCGGCCGCCCCTCGTTGTTCGAGTGGATCAATCGGCACACCTCGCCGGCGGATCCTGCGTGGATTCAGGCGGCTGCCTCCTCTATGGGGACAGTCCCAGGAACTGTTCGGCCACAGGTAACGCGGGTTCGGGTAGACCTGCTTCGG
>CAVWIN010000002.1:0-218804 GCA_963755085.1 uncultured Thermoleophilia bacterium
ATATTTCCGGTACAGCGCCGTGCTCATGCCATTTCTCTCCGTTCCGTCGAGAAATGGTTAGAGAAGTGTCTCGGAGCACTCAAGCGGGCGGCATCGTCGCACAGACTGGAGGGCAGCATGTCGCCAGTCTGCCGAATCGTCGTCGATGCGCGGGAGCCGCTCGATTGCATCCCGCGTGCGCTGACGGATCTCGGCTTCGAGGTCGTAGAGGAGCGGCTTCCGTGCGGCGATTACGTGCTGCCGAACGGAGTGATCGTCGAGCGGAAAACGGTCGGCGGGCTCAACCGCTCGCTTGTCTACGGCAGCTTCTGGCCGCAGCTCGGGAAACTGCGAAGCGCCGCACGCGCGCCGTATCTGCTCATCGAAGGGCCAAACCTGCATGCAGGCCGCCTTCCTTCGCGCGCCGTGATCGGGGCTCTACTTGCGGTCATTCGGGCACGGCGTTCCGGTTCTCTGGTCGCATGACGCGTCGTTCACGGCGCACTGGATCGGGCTGCTCGCGAAGCGGGCGGCGGGACTCCAACCGGTTCGTGATCGGCCGGCCTACGCGCAGCATCTCCGCGACCCGGCTCGCACCGTCCGTGAGGCGGTGCTGGCGGCCGTGCCGGGCGTATCGGCGGTCCGAGCACGGGCGCTTCTGGATCGATTCGGGACCGTTGCGGCCGTGATCGCGGCCGATGAAAACGCCTGGCAGACGGTGCCGGGAATCGGCCCGCTTCAGGCCGAGCGTCTGAGGGCCGCCTTCCACTAACCATCCACTGGCCCCCGCGCTCTATGCGGGGGCCACTGGATGGCAGGCGTGGAACAGGTCGTCCGGGTCGACTTCCCTCTTCACCGTCTGCAGCCGTTGGAAGCGTCTCCGGCGTGAAGAGCGCGCTCGGCTCGACGCCGTGATCCGAGAAGTTGAAGTACGTGCGGCCCGCATCCGCCGGCGCGAAGACCTGGCGAACCCGCTCGAGGTCCGCGTGGATCGTCGCGCCCATCGCCGGCGTCATCGCCATCCCGAGCGAGAAGTGGGCGAACTCGGCGTCGAGCGTGCCCGCGGCGCCGTGCCGGGGATCCTCGTGCGCGAGCGCGCCGCCGAGGTGGCGGATCTCGATCGACAGGAGTGCCGTCCGGTCGGCGCGCCCCACGGCGTCGACGAGCCCGTCCACGACGGCCTGCGGGAGTGAGTTCAGCAGGCCGCCACCGTAGAAGCCGGGCACCGGGTCCGGCGGGTCCATGTGCAGCTCGCCGAGCCGCGTCGGCGGGATCATCGCCGTCGTGTCCATCACCGGCTCGAGCTCGCGGAGGGGGCGCAGCAGCTCGGCGCCCTCCGCCTCGTCCCCGATGAACGCGGCCTCCACCATCGCGAAGGACTTGCCGCGGAACGGCTCCGGCACGTCCGGGATCGGCGGCAGGTGGAGCACACGCCCGCACGAGGTGAGCTCGTCCGGGACGCCTGCGACCCACTCGCGCCACACGTGGAGCACGTCGGCGGATCGCTCCACCGGGAAGAAGAGGTCACCGGCGTAGAGCTCCGGCACCGGGTACAGCCGGAACTCGAGTGCAGTGACGATTCCGAAGCTGCCGCCGCCGCCGCGGATTGCCCAGAAGAGGTCGGGCTCCGTGTGACGGTCGATCCTGCGGATCTGCCCATCCGCGGTCACGATCTCTGCGCCGACCACGCTGTTCGCGGCCAGCCCGTGCTTGCGTCCGAGCCAGCCCAGCCCGCCGCCGAGCGTGTAGCCGACGACGCCGACGTCCGGCGCGCTGCCGGCAAGCCCGGCAAGGCCGTGCTCGACGGCCGCGTGCGCGACGTCCTGCCACTGGGCGCCTGCGCCGATCGCGGTCGTTCCGGCGCTCGGGTCGATCTCAACGCGCCGCATGCGCCCCGTCTTCACCAGAATCACCTCGTCCAGCGGCGCGAGCGTGGCGGCGAAGTGGCCGGTCGCCTGCGCGGTGATGCGGACGCCCTGCTCGCGCGCGAACCCGACCGCCGCGGCGACGTCCTCCGCCGTCTCCGGGAACACGACGGCGAGCGGCCGCTGGTCGTGGACCAGGTTCCAGCCGCTGCGCACGGCGTCCCAGTCGGCGTCATCCGCAACCGATACAGCCATCCGCGAGCGCAGCGACGCCAGGTCCTGCGTGGACAGCGTTGCACTCATGACCCTCTCCTCTCCGTTTGGCAATGGCGCCGTGCGTCGTATCACCAACGGCTCGCTACGCCAAGAGGGAAAAGCCCGGCTGCGCACCCTCCTCCGTTGGCGCGTACCGTGGTGGTGCCTGCGACGCTCGCTCGGGTCAGGTCGCCCCGCGGCACCTGGGAGAGACTCCTTAGCGCTGCTTCCTCCCGGACCTGACGCGGTTCGGAGGCTCCCAGTGCGCGGAACCTGACCGTCAACGCTCGCGTTCGCCAGCCCGTTCCACGAACGCCACCCCCTCGAGAGGGGATTCAGCCTCGCTGGAGCGGATTGCGAGTGGAGGGAACCGCTAGCTCCCCGCCTAGCGCAGCCGGGCACGCCGATCGTAGCCGGTTTGAACTTCGTGGCGAAGGGCACTAAGATAGTGCGATGAGGATCGGTGAGGTCATGAGCGTCCGGCTCGTCAGCGTGGGGCCCGACGACCCGGTATCGCTGGCCGTCGCCCGCATGAACGAGGAGAACGTGGGCAGCGTAACGGTTTGCGACGGCCCGGAGCTAGTCGGCATCTTCACGGAGCGCGATCTCGTCCGCCTTGCCGGCGAGGGCAACCACTTCGCATCGATCCGCATCAGCGAGGTCATGACGCGCCGCCCGGTGACGGTCTCGCCCGACGACGACATCCTCTCGGCCGCACGGCTGATGGGCGAGCGCCGCATCCGCCACCTACCGGTCGTGCAGGATGGGTTCCTGCTCGGCGTGATCGGTATCCGCGACGTGATGGGCTCGCTCGTCGAGCGCGTGTGGCGTGACCGCGACGGCGACGCGCACGAGACCGCGCGGGAGCTGCTGCGCCGCTAGCCCGTCGTCCCGGGCTGCGCCGGGACGACCGCGATACTTGCCGCATGGTGGGCCGCGTCGCAGCCGTCGGCACGCTCGTCGCCGTGATGGCCGGTGCCGCGACCCGCGCCGACCAGGCGCGCCTTCCGTCACGGCTTGCCCGGTGCGGCGGGCGGACGGTGGACGCGCCGGCCGGCTGCACGAGCTCGACGCCCGCCGAAGTGACGAGCACCGTGCTGGCGGTGCGGCTGCGATGAGGTGGGCCGCCGTCGCGCTGCTGCTCGCGGCCCTCGCCGGATGCGGCGGCTCGGGCAAGTCCGCGCCGGCGCCCGAGGACACGCTGCGCACCGCCGTCGGGAGGCTCGGCAGGGGGCGCGTCAACTGCGACGTCAAGAAGACGTGCACGGTCATCGTCCCGACGCCGCTGCACAGCAACTACGAGGGCTTCCTGCTCTCCGTCCCGGTCTTCGACCAGCTCGCGAACGATCCCGATCTGGCCGCGGTGAAGCGCGTCACGCTGACGCTCAACGACAACCGTTCCGGCCAGGTGTTCAGCATCACGTGCGCAGCGAGCGACCTGAAAGGCGCGACGACGCCGACCTCGCTGCAGAAGCAGTGTCATTCGATCTACCTATAGGTCGGTAAGGGATTCGTTAGAGATCGTTCTGGCGCCGATCGATCCGTGCGCGCCCGGGTACCTCCTCACGGGGCAACCAAGGAGGAATTCCCATGCGCAAACGACTGATAATCGGAATGCTCGCCGTCGCCGCACTCGTCGTGGTGGGCGCCGCGGCGGCCGCAGCTCCCGAGAACACCGCGCCGCCTACCATCTCGGGTGCCGCGCGCGAGGGCACGGCGCTGACTGCATCGCACGGCACCTGGACGAACAACCCGACGTCATACGCCTATATCTGGCAGCGCTGCGCAAGCGACGCATCGGGCTGCGCGACCGTCCCGGGCGCGACCAAGACGACGTACACCCTGGCGGCCGCCGACGTGGGGCGGACCATGCGGGTGCTCGTGGCCGCCGTGAACGCGGACGGTCATGACTTCGCCCCGTCGGCAGCGACGAACGTCGTCGACTCGAAGAACGGCTCGAAGAACACCGCCCGCCCGGCAGTCTCGGGTGACGCGACCGTCGGCGGCGAGCTCTCGGTGTCGAACGGCTCCTGGACGCCGGCGCCGGCCTCGTACGGCTACCAGTGGCAGCGTTGCGACACTGACGGCACCAACTGCCTCAACGTCGCGGGGGCGAACGGGCAGACATACGGTGTCCGTGTCGTCGACGTCGGCAACCTGATGCGCGCGATCGTCGTCGCGCGGACGCAGGCCGGCGACCGCGCGTACGTGACGTCCGGCTACACCGACGTCGTGCAGACCGACCAGCCGCCGGTGCAGTCCAACAAGCCGCCGACGATCCGATTCCTCGGCCTGACGCGCGTGGGCGCGCGCATGTACGCGCGCTTCCGCATCTGCGACGACGGCACGGGGAAGGTCACGATCGTCGAGCGGGACATCAAGGCGCGCGTCGCCGCGTACACGCGCAAGTTCGCGGTGCGCATCAACGCCGCCTGCGGCGCGTTCTCGCGTAGCTGGGTCCCGGCGAAGCGCTTCCGCACGAGCGGGCGCTACGTCGTGCGGCTCCAGGCGATCGACGGCACGCGGCACATCAGCAAGCCGGTGACGCGCTCGCTCTACCACCGTTAGGGGGAGCAGGCCCGGCGCGAACCGCGCGTCCGCGCCGGGCTACACTCAGCCCCTCAGGGCGTGTAGCTCAGCGGGAGAGCGCCCGCTTCACACGCGGGAGGTCACTGGTTCGATCCCAGTCACGCCCATTAGGCAGCACCGAGAACCTCACAGGTGTTGGCCCTCATGCTCGACCGCCGACGGCACCGTGCCCACGAACAGCGCGGCGGCAGCCGCAACCGACCTGATCAGCAACCCGGTCTCCGGCTCCGACCCCCTGCGCCGCATTCGGTGCTACCGGTGCGACGCCGTCGCGCCGTCGAACCGCCGACACGCACCCCCGGAGAGGTCCCAGTCACGCCGGTCGTTGCTTCAGCGCGGACAGGCCGCCAGCGCGCCGAGTGCCCGGAGTGACCTTGGCTTCATCAACCCGGCCCTCTACAAGGTTGCAAATGACCCGGCCCGCTACGCGAGCGACTTCTTCGACGTGACGGTCGGCAACAACCAGACAACGAGCATCCCGGGCTACGGCGCCTCACAGGGCTGGGACGCGGTCACCGGCCTCGGCACACCCAACGCCGCGAACCTGATCCCCGACCTGATCGCAGCAAGCCACTAGCACTGGGCGGTCCCGACTCAGGTCGGCGAACGGCCGGCAAGACACGGGAGGCCCGCCACGGCGGGCCTCCCCCCTTCCCGGCTCCCTCTGCCGGTGTGTCGCTTGTCACGCCCATCACCGCCGCTCGTCACGCTTCTCGAGATACCGCCGCAGCCCCAAGAACGGCGCGAGGAACCAGGCGAATACGGTCACGACCCAGACGATGAACGTGGCGGCGAACCACGCGCCGATGCCATCGATCGTGAAGCCGTTCGAGATCAGGTCGGTGATCACCAGCGCGGCTAACGTCGCGAGCAGGGCTGCTCCCGCCGAGCGGATCCGGTCGCCGGCGCTGTCGAACTGCGTCTCGAGGAACGGCGTGAGCAGCGCCAGCGCGATGGTGAAGACCAGGAGCGCCTCGAAGAAGCCCGTGACGTTGATCTTCACGTCCCCGAGAATCAGCGCCGCGACGATCAGTCCGATTGCGTTCGCGACCAGCATCACCGCCGTGCGAACGAGGAACCGGACCACGCGGCAGAACCTACAACGCTCCCCGGAAGGAGACCGAATGCCAGGCGCCCCGTACATGCCGGAGATGACCAACCTCCAGGTGCGCGAGTACCTCGAGCGCGGCGGGCGGACGGTCATCGTTCCGGTCGGCTCGACCGAGGATCACGGCGACCACGGGCCGCTCTGGACGGACGTCTACATCCCGACCGAGGTCGCGCGGCGCGCAGCGCCCGAGCTCGACGCCCTCGTCGGCCCGCCCGTCCCGTTCGGGCTCGCCGGCGACCACCGCGGCGCGCCGGGGCTCGCGTACCTGCGCCTGTCGACCTTCACGGCCCTGCTTCGCGACGTCGCCGTGACGCTCGCGGAGGCCGGGTTCCGCCGCATCGTGCTGCTCAACGGCCACTACGTGAACACCTGGGCGATGCAGTACGCGGCCGGCGACTTCGCGCACGAGCTTCCGGAGGGGACGCGCGTGTACCCGTTCGCCTACTGGCTCGGCCTGCCGCCCGACCGCGCCGCCCGCTATCTCGGCCCCGACGTGGGCATTCACGCGAACGCCGGTGAGACGTCGGCGATCCTCGCCATCGACCCGGCCCTCTGCGACATGGAGCACGCCCGCGACTTCACGCCCGACTTCGGCGACCTGCACACCAGTCCGTACACGGTGCTCGACGCCGCGATGTTCGCACGGCCCGGCGCCTTCCATGCCGCGACCGCGGAGGGCGGCGGGGTGTGGGGGAGCCCGACCGACTCGACCGCCGAGGCCGGGGACGAGTTCCTCGACTGGTGCCAGGAGGCCGTTGTCAACGTCGTCCGCGACCTCGAGGCCGTTCACGAAAGGCTCGACGCGATACCCTAAGGGGGTATGACGCAGACAGAGCTCGAGCTCGAAGGCATCAGCTGCGCCTCGTGCGCGGCGAGCATCGAGCAGGCCCTCAACCGTCTCGACGGCGTCGAAGCCAGTGTGAACTTCGCGACCTCGCCATCGAGGCGAGCGACCTGACGCTCGTCTCCGGCGACCTGCGTGCGGCCGCCGACGCGATCCGGCTCTCGCGCCGCACGGTCCGTACGATCAAGAGGAACCTCTTCTGGGCCTTCGCCTACAACGTGGCCGCCCTGCCGCTCGCCGTGGCCGGCCTCCTCGACCCGGTCATCGCCGCCGCCGCGATGGCGGGCTCCAGCCTCTTCGTCGTCACCCACAGCCTGCGCCTGCGGCGGCTCCGCAGCGCCCGAACGGAAGGACTCGCATGACCGTCGCCGCCGAGCCGGCCCACTACGGTTATCACGCCGACAAGGATGCGCTGATCAAGCGCCTGCACCGAATCGAGGGGCAGGTGCGGGGGTCGAGCGCATGGTCTCCGACGACCGCTACTGCATCGACATCCTCACCCAGATCGGCGCGGTCTCGACCGCGCTCGAGAGCCTCGCGTTCCGCATCCTCGACCAGCACGTCAACCACTGCGTCGCGGGCGCGCTGGCGTCCGGCGACGACGCCGAGGCGAAGCAGAAGACCGCGGAGCTGCTCGAGGCCGTGCACCGGTTCGTGAAGACGAGCTGAACACGGAGCTCCTATCCGGGACGGCACCGATGCCCCGGGTGCCGCCCGGCCGTACGACTGAGCCATGGCCCCAGCTGTTCCCGCTGCCGCGAACGGCCATCCGGCCGCTCCGGTTCCGACCCGTCGTGAGCTGTTCGCGCTCGCGGCCGTGCTCGCCGCCACCGTTCTGACCGCGGGGGCTGCGGTCAGCGGGCTGAGACGCACGCCCGCGCCGGTGCAGCAGTCGCCGCCCGTCGTCGACCAGATCATCCGGCAGGCGCCGGCCCCGGCGCCGCCGCGGCGCGTGGAGCCCGGCGACTGATGCGGACGGTCTGGGCAGCCGTCCTCTCGACCTGGGCGCTCTGCGCCGTCGTCGCCTTCCTCGCGTGGACGCGCCCGCAGCCCTCGCCCGCGCCCTCGGTGCAGAACGTGCCCGGCGCGGTCATCGTCAAGGGCAAGAACGGCCAGCGCCGCCTTGTCGTTCTCTCCGGGACCGGGACGGCGGCCACCCACGCGACGACGCGCACCTCGCCGGTTCCGGCCGGATGAGCGGGCTCCTCGCCGCGGGCACTCCGGTCGCGTGGCTCATCGCACGCGCCGCGGGCCTCGTGGCTTTCGCGCTGCTGACGGTCTCCGTGACGCTCGGGCTGATGATGAGCACCAGACTCCTCGCGCCCCGGCGCCAGAAGGAGCTGCTCGGCTGGCATCAGACCCTGCTGTGGACGGCACTGGCGATGCTCGTCCTGCATGCCAGCGCGATCGTCCTCGACCCGGTGCTGCGCTTCGGCCTGCCGCAGGTCCTGATCCCCGGCGCCGCGCCCTGGCGCCCGTACACGATCGCTGCCGGGATCGTCGCCGGCTACCTGATGCTCGCGCTCGCGCTGTCCTTCCGCGTCCGGCGGCGGATCGGCCAGCGCCGCTGGCGGCTCCTGCACTACGCCTCCTTCGGCGCGTTCGGGCTCGCCCTCGGCCACGGGCTGCGCGCAGGAACCGACCTGCAGGGCACGGCGGGCCTCGTGTTCGCCGGCATCGCGCTGGCGCCTGTCCTGTGGCTCACGTACGCGCGGATCCTCATCCCCCGCGCGGCGCCACGGCCGCGCGCGGCGCCGCGCCCGCGCCCGGCGCCTCCCGCTCCGGTCCGCGAGCGGACAGAGGCGGTGCCGTCGTGATCGGCGCCCGGCTCATCCGCGAGTCGTTCCGGGCGATGGGCACGGAGTGCACCGTCGCCGTGACGGCGACCCGAGCCGACGACGCGCGCGCGCAGCGGGCCCTCAACGCGGCGCGGCGTGAGATCGAGTCGTGCGAGCAGGCGCTGTCGCGGTTCCGCGGTGGAAGCGACCTCTCACGCGTCAACGCAGCCGGCGGAGCGTGGACGCACGTGGACGACAGGCTCGTCGATGCGCTCCGGGTCGCGCTCCGGGTCCGCGAGGAGACGACGGGCCGCTTCGATCCGACGATCCTCCCGGCGCTCGTCGCTGCAGGCTACGACCGCTCGTTCGAGCAGCTGAACGGGCGTCCCTCGGCCGCGCCCGACGGCTGGCGGCCGAGCTCGGCCGTCGACGTCGACCGGGCCGGCGCCCAGGTTCGGCTAGAGCCCGGGGCGGCCATCGACCTCGGCGGGATCGGCAAGGGTTTCGCAGCCACGCGGGCGATCTGGGCAATGCGCGAGGCATGGCTCGAGCTTCCCGGGGCGCTGGTCGACCTGGGCGGCGACATCGCCGTGTGGGGCCGGACACCCGAGGAAGGCCCGTGGTGCCTGGCGGTCGCGGATCCGCGCGCCCCGGGGCGGACCATCGCGACCGTTGCGCTCGCCGAGGGCGGCGCGGCCACCTCGGGCCCGGACCGGCGGCGGTTCGGGCCGGATCTCCTCGCGCACCACCTGATCGATCCGGCGACCGGGATCCCGGCCGACCGCGGGCCGCTGGCGGTCACGGTGGTCGGCCCCGACGCCGCCGAGGCGGAGGGCTACGCGACGGCACTTGCCGTCTCGCCGGTCGAGGACGCGCACGCGTACCTCGCCGGCAGGCCGACGCTCTCGGCGCTGGTCGTCCCTGCGCGCGGCGCTCCCTTCACGGTCGGCGCCCTGCCGCTCGTCGACTCCGACTCCATGGAGGTGGTCATATGACGCGCCGCACCTGGTGCACGTCCCTGATCGCGGCGGCGGCGCTGGCGGCCGTCGCGTCCGCGTGCGGCGGTAGCTCCGGCACCGGCACCTCGGCCGCCGACTTCGTCCGCCGCGTCACCACAGAGTTCTCGCGTGGCCAGTCCGGCCGGCTGTGGAACGAGCTCGTGCCAGCGGATCAGCGCGTCGTCACCCGCGCCCGATTCGTCGAGTGCCAGGCGAACGAGGGCTGGGATCTTCGAAGCATCAAGGTGCTCGACACGTACCGCGACCCGGTGGCCGTCGGTGCGAGAACGGTCCCCGCGACCGCGGTGTCTGTCCGCGTGGTCTCGGACAACGGGGTGACGACGGCGACCATGCATGCCGTGTCCGTCGGCGGGGCATGGCACTGGCTGCTCCAGCCGTCCGACCGCAGCGCCTACAGCGCCGGCCGGTGCCCGCGCACGGGCTAGCCGCCGGTCGCCGAGAAGTGCTGGTAGTCCTTGGGCTCGTGCCAGCCGCCGCCCCACGGCCAGCCGACCGCCGCGAACGCCCGCACGACCGTGTCTCCCGCGTGAATCATCCCGAGGCGCCAGCGGCCGCGGTCGAGGAACGCCCGCCCGGCCGGCGGCAGCACCTGACCACGGCGGATGTACGGGTTCTCGAGCGGGTTGATGTCGATCGCGAGCCCGTAGGCGTGGGCTGACCACGAGGTGCTGCCCTCGACGCGGCGGCAGTTGAACGCCGACGTGTTGTCGGCGGCCATCGAGCGGCCGTCGTCCGCGCCGTAGCGCTCGACGAGCTCCATGCGGCGGATCGGGAACCGCGCGGCGAACAGGCTGCGCAGCGCGCCGACGATCGCCGGCGCCGCACGGTTCGCGACCACGAGCTTCCCCGTGTGCACGCGCCGGTCGAACCCCCAGTGCGTCACCGTCACCACGCGGAGGTCGCCACGGGCGACGGGGCACCCCGGACGCCACGAGGTCAGGTGGTACCCGGCCGGAATCGGCGTCACGTGCGCGTGGAACGTGGGCGCGGCGAGCGTCGCCAGGAGGGCGAGGATGTTCACAGCTGGAGTATCGCGCGGGAAGAAACCGGACCGGGGCGCCGTCCTGAGGGCACGAAACTTCTCCCCGCGTGCGAGCGCCCTCCCTGGAGAGTGGACATCGCGGGGGTGCGAAACGGAATCGGGCTACGAGGCGGCCGCCGAGGTGCGGCCGCCCCGCTGTTCCCCGGGGCTAGCTCCAGAGCGCAATGAGCGCCTTGAAGACGGTCAGGTTCGGCACTCCGGCGGCCGCGCGCGTGATCTTCCACGACGTGCAGCTGCCGATGTCGTTCACGGGCGACTCGGCCGCGCCGAAGATCGCGCCAGTGGACGAGATGTTCAGCGTGGCCCACGTCGACTGCAGCGCGTCCGCCGTGACCGCGTTCGAGCAGATGCTGTAGTCGATCTCCGCGGAGAGGACGTTCGAGAGCGTCTTGACCTGCTTCTGCAGGGTCGTGATCTGCTTCTGCATTGCCGGGAGCTTCTTCTGCAGTGCAGTGACCTCGGCCTGAAGCTTCTTCTCGGTCGGGGTAGGTGGCGCCGCGAAGGCGGGTGCGGCCAGCACCAGCCCCACGGCGATGATGACCCCGACGGCAAGCATGCGTCTCATGTGGTTCTCCCTCCCGATTGCCTTGATGGAGCTGAGTCGTACAGGAGGCATCGGCTTGACGCAACAGACCCGACAGCCCTGGTAGGTTCCGCAGCCGTGCTGCTCGCGCTCTCGACCGGACACGAGATCGGGCTCGGCGTCGTCGCCGTCATTTTCATCGCGTTTGCGCTGCTGTCGTCGTTCCTGTTCCCCCGCTGGAACCCGAACTATCCCGGCAAGCGCCTCGGCCTCTTCCTCGGCGCCGTCGCGCTGCTGACGATCGCCCAGCTGGCCGCCGTCGAGAGGTTCGCGGCCGAATCGAAGGCGGCCGAGCCGTCGACCTCCACCACGACGCCGACGCAGACGACGACCAGCGCCCCGCCGGCCGGCGATGCCGCCGCCGGCAAGACGGTTTTCACGTCGTCCGGGTGCACAGCCTGCCACACGCTCAAGGCTGCGAACGCCACGGGCACGGTCGGGCCGAATCTCGACCAGACGCTGAAGGGCAAGGACGCCGCGTTCATCCACACGTCGATCGTCGACCCGAACGCGTACATCGCGCCCGGCTACCCCAAGAACGTCATGCCCCCGAACTTCGGCACCCAGCTGTCGCCGAAGCAGATCGGCGACCTCGTCGCGTTCGTCTACCAGTCGACGCACGGGTAGCGCGGCGGGGGAACCGAGGTCCCCCCGGCGCTGACGGAGAGGGCGGGATTTGAACCCGCGACCCACCTTTCGGCAGGTACGCGATTTCCAGTCGCGCTCCTTAGGCCACTCGGACACCTCTCCGAGCGCGCGGATGATAGCCCGGCGTGTGACGGCTCTCGGAGACCACGGCAGGCGTGGCGTGCAAACCCGAGGGACAGCCCCCTCCGGGGACAGCCCCTGGCCGACAAGGGGCTGTCCCCGCGGAGCGGGGGCTGTCCCAAGCGTCACGCCGTAGGGTCTCTGCAGGTAATGGAGATCTGGCAGGAACCGGTCCGCGGTGCTCCGGCCGACCCGGCGATCCTCGCGCTGCCGGGGCTCGAGCAGCTGCGCTCGTTCCTCGACGGGCGCGCGCCTGCGCCCCCCGTGGCGCGTCTCACCGGCCGGGCGCTCGCCGAGGCGGAGGAGGGCCGTGTCGTGTACTCGATGCCCGTGACCGGTTGGGTGGTCGGGCCGAAGGGGACGCTGCACCCTGGCGTGCTCGCCTTTCTCGCGGACGCGCCCCTGCTGGCGGCGGTGGTCTCTACCCTGCCGCCGGCGACGCCGACCACGACCGCGGAAGTGTCGATCACGTTCCTGGGCACCGCGTCGCTCGGCGACGAGCTCCGTGCCGAGGGGCGCGTCATCCATGTGGACGCGTCGACTGGGCTGGCCGAGGTCTTCGTCCGGGCGCGCGACGGCCGCCTGCTCGCGCACGGGACATCGCGCGGCTTCATCCTCCCGGCGCTCGATCTCGACGGCGTCGGCCCGCCCACGGAGCCAGCCGTAGTCCCGGCCGACGAGACCCCGATCCCTACCTGCGCCCGGTCGACGGTGGGACGCTCGAGGGCGACGCCATCGCGACCACGAGCGGCGTCGGCCTGCTGCGCCGGCAGCTGGCGGGCGAGCTGCGGCGGCCGCCGATCGACCACCTCACCGGCATGCGCCTCACCGCCGCCGAGGAGGGCCGCGTCACGTTCGCGCTCCCGGCGGGGCCGTGGGCGACGAACGAGTTCGGAACGGTGTTCGGCGGGATGCTCGCGCTGCTCGCCGCATCCGCCGCGTCGGCCGCCGTCCAGTCGGTCGCTGAGCTCGGCACGCCGTTCGCGGCGCTCGACATGAAGCTCAACGTTCTCCGGCCGGTCTTCCCGGACGGGACCGACCTGACGGCGACTGCGACCGTCGTGCACGCGGGCCGGAACCTCGCGATCGCGAACACCGAGATTGTCGCCGCGAACGGGAAGACGGTCGCGCTTGCGACCGGGACGACGGCGCTCGGGGATGCCGCTGCCGCCCGCGCCGCGGCCGCGCTCGCCTACGAGTGACACGCGCGCGAATTTCCCTCGTATCAGGGATCAAGACCGGCCGTCGAGCGGCGTACGATGCCGATTGAGATGCTCGAGTGCGCCGAATGCAAGGTCGAGTCCACCGGCAAGGCACGGAGGTGGCGCGCGCTGCTCGGGCTCGAGGACGACGACACCGAAACGGTGGTCGTCCTGTGCCCGGAGTGCGCCGAGCGCGAGTTTGGGAAGGAGCGCCACGGCGACTCCTACCTCGGCGTCGACTGGGACTGACTACTTGGGCGTGACGTAGGCGGCGGTGAGCCCGCCGTCGACGAGGAACGTCGATGCGTTCACGTACGACGACTCGTCGCTCGCCAGGAAGAGCGCCGCGTCGACGATCTCGCGCGGCTTGGCGAGCCGGCCCATCGGCAGGTGGATCCGCCGCCGCTCGTAGGCGGCCGGGTCGTCGCCGAAGATCCGCAGCAAGAGTGGCGTCTCGACCGGCCCCGGACACAGCGCGTTGACGCGCACGCCCTGGCGCGCGAACTGCACGCCGAGCTCGCGGCTCAGCGACAACACGGCGCCCTTCGAGGCGGTGTACGAGATCTGCGACGTCGCCGCACCCACCAGCGCGACGAACGAAGCGACGTTGATGACGGATCCGCCGCCGCGGTCGAGGAGGTAGGGGATGCCGTAGCGGCAGCAGAGGTAGACGCCCTTCGTGTTCACCGCCTGCACGCGGTCCCAGGCGTCCTCCTCCGTCTCGAGGATCGAGTCGTCGTCGGCCGGGGAGATGCCGGCGTTGTTGTAGAGGACGTCGATGCCGCCGTAGCGCTCGGCGGTGGCCGCGTACATCGCGCGCACGCTCTTCGCGTCCGACACGTCGACCGTGAAGGGGAACGCCTCGCGCGCCTCGCCGGCCGTCTGCGCGGCCGCGTAGTCGTCGACGTCCGCGACGCAGACGGACGCGCCCTCGGCCGAGAACACGAGCGCCGCCTCGCGGCCCATCCCCGAGCCGGCCCCGGTGATCACGACGACCTTTCCGTCCAGCCGGCCCATCAGGTCATGGGGCGGCGATGTACACGTTCTTGATCTCGGAGTAGCCGTCCATCGCATGCATTCCCAGCTCGCGGCCGAAGCCGGACTGCTTGAAGCCGCCGAACGGGGTCGAGACGCGCACCGACGTGTTCGAGTTGATCGAGAGGACGCCCGTCTCGATCGCTCGGACGACGCGCATGGCCCGCCCGACGTCCCGCGTCCAGACGGAGCCCGAGAGCCCGTAGGGCGTGTCGTTGGCGAGCCGGACGGCCTCCTCCTCGTCGGCGAACGGGATCACGGCGGCCACCGGCCCGAAGACCTCCTCGCGCGCTACACGGTCACCGTTGGACGCCTCGACGAGCGTGGGCGGGAACCAGAAGCCACGACCCGTCGGCGCGTCGCCCTGAAAAAGAACGTTGCCGTCCACGAACGACGCGACCTGCTCTCTCTGTGCCGCCGAGATGAGCGGCCCCATCTCGGTCGAATCCTCCTCGGGGTCGCCCACGCGAATCGCCTGCGTGGCGGCCGTCAGGCTAACCAGAAATTCGTCGTAGACGGATTTCTGGACGAGGATGCGCGACCGCGCGCAGCAGTCCTGGCCGGCGTTGCCGAAGACGGCGTAGGGTGCGCCCGCGGCTGCCGCCTCGAGGTCGGCGTCGGCGAAGACGACGTTCGCGGACTTGCCCCCGAGCTCGAGCGTGACCCGCTTGATCGTGCCGGCCGCGCCGCGCATGACCTGGCGGCCCACCTCGGTCGAGCCGGTGAACCCGATCTTGGCCACGTCCGGGTGCTCCACGAGGCGCTCGCCGACGACCGAGCCCTTGCCCGCGACGACGTTGAGCACCCCTTCCGGGAGGCCGGCGTCGAGCGCGAGCTCGGCGAGGCGCAGCGCGGACAGCGGCGTCAGCTCGGCCGGCTTCAGCACGACCGTGTTGCCGCACGCGAGCGCGGGGCCGAGCTTCCAGCTCGCGATGTTGAGCGGGAAGTTCCACGGGACGATGAGCCCGACGACGCCGAGCGGCTCGCGGAACGTCAGGTCGACGCCCCCGGCGACGGGGATCGTCGCGCCGTGGTGTTTGTCGATCGCGCCCGCGTAGAACTGGAAGACCTCGGCGACCATGCCGATCTCGCCGCGCGCGTCCGAAATCGGCTTGCCCGCGTTCCGGCTCTCGAGCCGGGCCAGCTCCTCGCCGTGCTCCTCGACCAGCGCCGACAGGCGCCGGAGCAGCCTGGCGCGGTCGCCCGGCGCCACGGCGCGCCAGGCCGGGAACGCGGCCCGTGCCGCCGCGACCGCCGCGTCCGTCTCGTCGGCGCTCGCGGCCGGCACCTCGGCGATCGTCTCCTCGGTCGCCGGGTTCAGGACGGCCGTCACGCGGCCGCCTCGCGGTAGCGACGCGCCTCCTCGACGAGCCCCTGGAAGAGTGCGAAGTCCTCGCCCTCCTCCGGATGCCAGAGCACGCCGAGCGCGAATCGCTTCCCGGGATCCTCGAGACCCTCGACGATGCCGTCCTCGGCCCACGCGACGGGGCGGAGCCCGTCGCCGATCCGGCCCATGCCCTGGTGGTGGTGCGATTTCACAGGCGCGTGCTCGCCGACCAGGGAGCCGAGCCGGCTCTCCGGCTCGATCGACACGCCGTGGTCGGAGAACGACCCGGGTTGGTGCTTGTGCCGCTCGTGCCCGACCTCGTCCGGCAGGTGCTGCACGAGGTCGCCGCCGCGCGCGACGTTCAGGAGCTGCGAGCCGCGGCAGATCGCGAGCACGGGCATGTCGCGGTCGAGCGCCGCCTGGAGCATCGCCAGCTCGGGGCCGTCGCGCCAGGGCTTGGGCTTGTCCGTGGCCGGGTGCGGGTCGGCGCCGTAGGCGGATGGGTCGAGGTCGCCGCCGCCCGAGAAGATGATTCCGTGGAGCGCGTCGAGCGTCTCCTCGATGCCCTCCTCGACCGGCGGGATCACGAGCGGGCGCCCGCCGGCGTGCTCGACGGCGTGGACGTACGCGAGCGGGACGACCGCGCTCTGCTCCTGCCAGACGCCCATCTGCACCTCCTCGGCGTAGGAGGTGATCCCGATCAGGGGCCTCATGCGCGCTCGAACATGCGCTCGCGCTCATAGCAGGTGACGACCTCGTCGAAGAGGCGCTGCTCAGTGCGCGCGTAGTTCAGGTAGTGGTCGACCACCTCGTCGCCGAGCACCTCGCGGGCGATCTCGCTCCGCTCGAGCTGCGCGATCGCATCGCGCAGCGAGTGCGGGAAGCGCTCTGCGTCGGACTCGTAGGCGTTGCCCTCGAGCGGCGGGGAGAGCTCCAGCTCGTGTTCGATCCCGTACAGGCCGGCCGCCAGCAGCGCGGCGAAGGCGAGGTACGGGTTGGCGTCGCCGCCCGGGATGCGCGTCTCCGTCCGCAGCGCCTGGCCGTGGCCGACGATGCGGAACCCGCACGTGCGGTTGTCATAGCCCCAGGCGAGCGTCGTCGGCGCCCAGCTGCCGGCCGAGAAGCGCTTGTACGAGTTGATCGTCGGCGCGACGAAGACGGCGAGGTCGCCCAGGAGCGCGATCTGCCCGGCGAGGTAGCGCTCGAAGACCGTCCGGTCCTCGAACGCCGGCTCGTCGCCGCGCCACAGGCTCGAGTGGATGTGGCACGAGTTGCCGATCCACGTGTGGTCGGGCTTGGCCATGAAGGTGATCGAGCAGCCGTTCAGGTGTGCGATCTCCTTGGCGCCGTTCTTGTAGACGACGTGGTTGTCAGCCATCGTCAGCGCATCCGCGTAGCGGAAGTTGATCTCGTGCTGGCCGGGCCACGCCTCGCCCTTCGAGGTCTCGACCGGGATGCCGGCACCCTGCATACCGTTGCGGATCTGCCGGATGAAGGGCTCGTCGTAGGTCGAGGCGAGGATGTGGTAGTCGAGGATGTAGGGCACGGACGGCGTCAGGTCGCGGTAGTGCCTGGCGTGCGCCTCCGCGTAGGTCTCCTTGAGCAGGAAGAACTCGAGCTCGGAGCCGAACATGGGCGTGAAGCCGAGCTCCTCGGCCCGGCGCATCTGGCGGCGCAGCACCTGCCGCGGCGACGGGCCGACCTCGGAGCCGTCGTGGCCGTGGACGTCGCAGAGGATCAGGGCGGTCGCCTCGAGCCAGGGGATCCGCCTCAGGGTCGCCGGGTCGGGCCGCAGCTGGAAGTCGCCGTAGCCCTGCGCCCACGACGTGAGCGCGTAGCCCGGGACGGGATCCATCTCCATCTCGAGCGCGAGCAGGTAGTTGCAGGCCTCGATGCCGTGCTCGAGCGAGTCCTCGACGAAGAACTGGGCCTGGACGCGCTTGCCCATCAGGCGTCCCTGCATGTCGGTGAACGCGACGACGATCGTGTCGATCGCGCCGCTGGAGACTTCAGCCTTGAGTTCGTCGAGGCTCAGCATCTGAGTGAATCTACGCGAGCCGCGCGGTTCCACCGCGCCGCCTAAGGCGGGCCGTAGGATCGCTCGATGCAGGCCGAGGCGATCGCCGCACGGGTCTGGCCGGGGCGCGAGGTCGACGTCGAGCCGCTGGGCGGCGGGATCACGAACCACAACTTCAAGGTCTCGCTCGGCGGGGACGCGTACGTGGTCCGCATCGGCGGCGACCGCACCGAGCTGCTCGGCATCGACCGACGAGCGGAGGAGGCAGCTGCCCGCGCAGCGGCCGCGGTCGGCGTCGGGCCGGAGGTCGTCGCCTTCGTCGACGGGTCGCTCGTCACGCGCTTCGTCGAAGGCGAACCGGTCCCGGTCGCGCAGATGCGCGAGCCGGCGACGCTGCGCGAGGTGGCGGCTCTGCTCCGGCGTGTGCACGAGGGGCCGGCATTCCCCGCGCGGTTCGATGCGTTCCGCGTCGTCGAGTCGTATCGTGACACGGCCGCAGCGCACGGTGTGACAGCGCCCGGCTACGCGGGCGTGAAGGAGACAGCCGACCGCATCGAGCGCCGCCTCGGCCCGCAGCCCGGGCGCCCGTGCCACAACGACCTGCTGACCGCGAACTTCATCCGTTCGCCGGACGGCATCCGCATCGTCGACTGGGAGTACGCGGGCACGGGCGACCACTTCTTCGACCTCGCCAACTTCGCCGTCAACAACGAGCTGGACGCGGACGGCGAGCTGCTCGACGCGTACTTCGGGGAAAGCCGCGCCCAGTTCGCGGAGCACCTGGCGCTGATGCGCTTCATGTCCGACTTCCGCGAGGCGATGTGGGGCGTCGTCCAGCAGGCGATCTCGGCGCTCGACTTCGACTTCGCCGGCTATGCGGAGCGGCACTTCGAGCGCCTCGCGCGCACGGCAGCCGACCCGGCGTTCGGGCGGGCGCTCAGATGAAGAGATCCGCGCGGGTCGTCGTGATCGGCGGCGGCGTGGGCGGCTGCGCGATCGCCTACTGGCTGACGAAGCTCGGCTGGGACGACGTCGTCCTCGTCGAGCGCGCAGACCTCACCAGCGGGTCGACGTTCCACTCTGCCGGCCTGGTCGGGCAGCTGCGCGGCTCGCTCAGCCTGACGCGGATGATGATGAGCTCGGTCGAGCTCTACCGCACGCTCGGCGACGAGGTTGGGCTCGAGACCGGCTGGCACGAGGTCGGCTCGCTGCGCCTCGCCTCGAGCGCCGAGCGCCTGGAGGAGCTGACGCGCCAGGCCGGCTGGGCGAAGACGTTCGGGCTCCCGCTCGAGCTGATCTCGGCCGAGGAGGCGCAGCGCCTCTTTCCGCCGATGACGACCGACGGCGTACTCGGCGCCGCCTACCTGCCGAGCGACGGTTACATCGACCCGAGCCAGCTGACCTTCGCGCTCGCCGAGGGCGCGCGACGCGGCGGCGCGGAGATCAACACCAACACGCGCGTGACGGCGATCGAGGTCGAGCGCGGCCGCGTGCGCGGGGTCGAGACCGACCGCGGCTCGATCGAGACGGAAGTCGTCGTCAACGCCGGGGGCATGTTCGCCGCGGAGATCGGGCAGCTCGCCGGCGTGACCGTGCCGATCGTCCCGTTCGCGCACGAGTACCTCGTCACCGAGCCCGCCGGCCTGCCGCTCGACCTGCCGACGATGCGCGACCCCTCGCTGCTCGTCTACTTCCGCGGCGAGTCGGGCGGGCTGATCATGGGCGGCTACGAGCGCCGACCGGCCGCGTGGGGCCTCGACGGCATCCCGGCCGACTTCAACGGGCGGCTGCTCGAGGAGGACTGGGACCGCTTCGAGGAGCTCATCGAGAACGCGATCGTGCGTGTGCCACAGGTCGCAGCGGCCGGGGTCGTCCGGCTCGTGAACGGGCCGGAAGCGTTCACGCCCGACGGCGAGTTCATCCTCGGCCCGACCGAGGTGCGCGGCTTCTGGACGGCGGCCGGCTTCTGTGCGCACGGCCTGGCCGGCGCCGGTGGCATGGGCAGGCTCGTCGCCGAGTGGATCGCCGAGGGCATCCCGAGTCTCGACGTCTGGGAGATGGACTCGCGGCGCTTCGGCCGCCATTACGCGAGCCGCGACTACACGCTCGCGCGCTCGTACGAGGTCTACGCGACTTACTACGACGTCAAGTACCCGGGCCACGAGCGCGAGGCGGGGCGGCCGCTGCGCATCTCGCCGGCCTACGGCCGGCTGCAGGAGCTCGGCGCGGCGTTCGGCGAGAAGTCGGGCTGGGAGCGGGCGAACTGGTTCGAGCGGAACGCCGCCGCCGGGGACGAGTCGCTGCGCCCGCGCGGCTGGGCGGGACGCCTGTGGTCGCCCGCGATCGGCGCCGAGCATCACGCAACGCGCGAGACGGCTGCGCTGTTCGACGAGACGTCATTCGCGAAGATGGAGATCCGCGGCGAGGGCGCTGCCGACTTCTTGGAGCGGCTGTGCGACAACCGTGTCGCGCGCGAGGTCGGCGCGATCACGTACACGTCGATGCTGAACGAGCAAGGCGGCATCGAGTGCGACTTCACGGTCAGCCGGCTCGGCGAGGACCGCTTCTGGATCGTGACCGGCACCGCCTTCGGGCAGCATGACCTGGCCTGGATCCGGTCGCATGCCCCGGAGGACGTCACCGTCGAGGACGCCACCTCGCGCTTCGCCTGCTTCGGACTCTGGGGACCGCGGGCGCGCGACATCCTCCAGCCGCTCACGACGACCGACCTCTCGAACGAGGCGTTCCGCTACATGCGTGCGCGAGAAATCGCCGTCGGCCCGGTCCCGTGCCTGGCACTGCGCGTGACCTACGTGGGCGAGCTCGGCTGGGAGCTCTACTGCCCGAGCGAGTTCGGCCTCCGCCTCTGGGACGAGCTCTGGGTAGCCGGCCGCGAGCAGGGCATGGTCGCCGGCGGCTACCGGGCGATCGACTCGTGCCGGCTGGAGAAGGGCTACCGCGTCTGGGGCGCGGACATCACGCCCGACGACACGCCCTGGGAAGCGGGCCTCGGCTTCGCGGTGAAGCTGGACAAGGACTTCATCGGGCGCGAGGCGCTGCTGCAGAAGGAGGATCCGCCGCGCCGGCTCGCGTGCATCACCCTCGCCGACCCCCGCTCGGTCGCGCTCGGCTCGGAGCCCGTGCGCGTCGAGGGCCACGTCGTCGGCCGCGTCACCTCGGGCGGCTACGGCTACACGGTCGAGCGCTCGATCGCCTACGCGTACGTCCCCACGCGCGACGCAGAGCCGGGCAGGCCGGTCGAGATCGAGATCTTCGGCGAGTGGGTCCCGGGCGTGGTCGCCCGCGAGCCGCTCTACGACCCGGAGGGCGCTGCGGTTCGCGGTTGACACAGGCACCACAAACGTGGGTCAATCGCCGCTCCCAGCGGCATACGACAGACGGAGGTGGTTTTGAGCACTGGACCTGCGACCGCCGGTCGCCACGAGGACGACGAGGCCCAGCTCCACCGGTTGGGCTACGCCCAGGAGCTCTTCCGCTCCATGGGCGGCTTCCAGAACTTCGCCATCTCCTTCACGATCATCTCGATCCTCGCGGGGTGCCTCACCTCGTACGCGATCGCGTTCAACCAGGGCGGGCCTGTGGCGATCACGTGGGGCTGGCTCATCGTCGGCACCTTCTGCATCTTCGTCTCGCTCGCGCTCGGCGAGATCGCCTCGACGTACCCCACCGCGGGCGGCCTGTACTACTGGTCATCGAAGCTCGGCTCGCCGGGCTGGGGCTGGTTCACCGGCTGGTTCAACCTCGTCGGGCAGATCGCGGTCACCGCTGCGATCGGGTTCGGCTGCGCCATCTTCATGACCTCCTGGCTGAACCTCGTCACGAACGGCAGCTACGGCAACACGTACCACTGGATCTACCTGACCTACGTGTTCATCATGCTCGCGGCCGGTCTGATCAACATGCTCAAGGTCCCGCTCACGGCCGCCCTCAACGCGTTCTCCGCGTGGTGGCACATGATCGGCGTGCTGTTCATCGTCGTCGTGCTCGTGTTCGTGCCCGACCACCACCGGTCGGTCGGCTACGTCTTCGGCCAGACGATCAACAACACCGGCTTCGGCGACGGGACGACGTCCGGGCTGATCTTCTTCTACGTCTTCCTGACCGGCCTGCTGATGGCCCAGTACACGATCACGGGCTATGACGCGTCCGCGCACATGAGCGAGGAGACGCGGAGCGCCTCGATCGGCGCCGCCTGGGGCATGGTCATGTCAGTCGTGGTGTCGGTGATCTTCGGGTTCATCCTGCTCGTCGCCGTCACGTTCGTCGTGCCGGACGACACCGCGGCATCCGCCGCGGGCACGTACATCGTCACGTACATCTGGCAGACGTCGATGAGCACGCGCTGGGCCGAGGTGCTGCTGTTCATCGCCGTCGTCGCCCAGGTGTTCTGCACGATCGCGTCGACGACGTCGGCCTCGCGGATGATGTTCGCGTTCTCCCGTGACCGCGCCGTGCCGGGCCATCAGCTCTGGCGGCGGGTGTCGAAGCGCGACCGGATCCCCGTGTACACGGTGTGGGCGGTTGTGGTGCTCGCCTTCCTGACGCCGCTCCCGGCCTGGTGGTTCGGGTACGTCGGCTATGCGGCGTCGACGGCAATCGCCGTCATCGGGCTCTACATCGCCTTCCTGCTGCCGATCATCCTCCGGCTCAAGGCGGGGGAGCGCTTCGAGCGTGGCGCCTGGCACCTCGGCCGGCACTACAAGTGGATCGACTGGATCGCGATCCTCTGGATCGTCTTCATCTCGGTCATCTTCATGCTCCCGTTCGCCTACGGCGGGATCCCGTGGAACACGGGGTTCGACTGGAACCTGGTCAACTACACGCCGCTTGCCGTCGGTGCCGCCTTCCTGCTCTTCGGCGGGTGGTACTTGATCTCCGGGCGCAAGTGGTTCGAGGGCCCGATCCGCATGGGCACCGAGGAGGAGATGGAGCGCATCGAGCGCGAGTACGAGGGCGGGGGCGGTCCCACCCTCGGGCCGTCGCCGGCGTCCTAGCGTCGTTCAGCTGGAGAGCTCGGCCGCCTCACGGCGGCCGAGCTCCAGCACGCCGAGGTTGCGGAAGACCGGCCGCGGCCCGTCGAGCCAGAGCTGCTGCCACCACTCGCCCGTCGACGGCACGCGCCAGCTGAGGTAGCCGCCGCGGAGCACCTGGCGAGGGCGGGTGATCGCTCCGGTGTGGCTGTAGCGGGCGCCCGCGCGCGGCGCCGGGTCGAAGTACCGGGGTGTGTAGAAGTCGGAGACGGCGAGGCCGTCGATCTCGTACGTGACCGCCTCGCACGGGTCGCAGACCTCGACGAGGTACTCGACGCGGCCCTGGCCGGGCTTCGCGGCGCGCGCGGTCACGAGGCGGTTGCCGTACGGGTCGACGCACATCTCGAGCAGCTCGTGGCTGGCGGCCGTCGTCCAGTCGTTTGCATAGTCGACGACTGCGGTGGGCCGGCCGTGGTCGTCGAGGTGGACGCCGGCGGCGGGCGCGTCGTCGGTGACGATCAGCGGCCACGCGGTGGTCGGGACACGGCCCGGCGTCGTGATCGCCGCGTCGACGTTCCAGGCAGGCCCGAAGTCGCGGGTCAGCTGCGTGTTCAGCGCGGCGGCGGCGCGCTCGAGCTGCCTGGGCCCGATCTCGGTGGTCTTCGAGACGAGCGCGATCTGCTGGGTCATGGCTCCTCCTCGTTGGCGGACCAGCCAACGATCGGCGTCGCCGCGCCGGGGTTCCATGCGTGGACGATGTCGTGTCGATGGAGGTTCGGCTACTGGAGCCGCAACCGGTACACGAGGAGTGTCCGAGCCGTCGTCGGGTACGGCGTGACGGTGACCGTCCCGCGGGCGCCGGCGAACGCACCGGTGCCGCCGGCGACGTCGATCTCGACGATCTCACCGCTGAGCGGCCGCACCATGCTGCGGACGTGCATGCGGCCGCCGGGAAGCGTCGTCCATCCATCGATGCGCATCCGGGTCGGCGACAGGTACCGGAACTGGCCGCGGTCGTACCCGACGTGCGCCCCCTTCGGCCGCCCGAATTGCCCCGTGGCGTTTGCCAGGCGGTCGAAGCTGACGATCACGTCGCCCTTGCTGACGGCGCCGAGTGGCTCGCGGTCGACGACGACGTCCGCGTGGTCGAACGTCGAGATCAGCCGGATCACCCTCGTCGTGTCGGCGTGCGGCGCCGGGGCGAGTGCGGCCGCCAGGGCCGCGGTCGCGATCGCCACGCCAAATGCCCGCATCGGGAAAGCGTACGTCCTGGTAAAAGAGGCGGAGGGGGAGGGATTTGAACCCTCGAGAGGCTTGCACCCCTAACGGTTTTCGAGACGATTGCGCGACTCCCGCGTTTGCATGCCTTTTGTGCTCAAACCGCGGCGCGCGCGCCGGTCCGCGCGCCGGTGACGCGCGGCTCTTTAACTTCGCACGCGTGCTTGGGCGTCACGACCGTCCGTTGACGCGAGAGGAGGTTGGGAAGTGCCATCGCCCTTCTTGGTCACCGAAAGCCCGCCGAGCGTATGCGCTGCTCGGTTCGAGCGGTCCACGAATTGACGCGGCTCGGTCGTATCCCGCACCGCCGCCCGCCGGCGTCGCGCCGTTTCCTGTTCCTAGAGCAGGAGCTTGCCGCCTGGGAGTTGTGGACTTCTACCTTGGCGTGAGCAAGAGGTACCCGGGCGTTTTCTAATGCCGAACGGTGAAGCCGTATATGAAGCGATCGCCGAGGCGGTTCTGGCAGTCGAAACGATAGGAGCCTCCTGTGTGCGTAACCCTGCATGGATAGGACGCGCGAGCCTCGAATCCGGCTCTGTTCGTGCCATGCTCACCCACGATCGGGCGGTGAACGCGTCCCACGACCGCGTCGTACTCGAGGTCGCCTGCCATGTCGGCTGGGCCGACCAGTGCGGCGCAGCGTTGGCCCTTGGCGAGCGACTCGCTGTTGCGGAGCGTTCTTCCGGTGAGGTACCTGCCGTTGGCCCAGCCGCGGGTGATCGGCGGGATCCGACGTCGGAAGCTTCTTTCGGTACGTGCGTGCCCGTAGCGCGCGTGTCGTGTCAATCAGCCCGCTGGCGAGGTACAGCTCGGTTTCGCCCCCCCGGAAGCTGCCACCCGGTCGGCCTAACTCGTAGGCACAAAGGGCATTGCAAGATTGCTACTTCTGGAACGGCGCGGCCTGACCGTTCGTCCCTAACGCCCGACGGCGTAGCCCTGCATCCCCCTCGCGTTCGCGCCGGCCAGTAGCACGCCGCCGTCGCGAGCCACGGCGCTGACGCGGCCGAGGCTCCAGGCATCCGTCACGGCGACGTCGTGGCCGCGGCGGCGAAGTGCCTCGGCCGTGGCCGCTCCCCAGCGGGACTCGAGGGACAGCGAGAGCGGCTTGGCCTGCCGCGGGAAGAAGGACGACGGGAAGTGGTCCGTGTGGAAGCTCGGCGCGTCGATCGCGGCCTGGAGGTCGTCGCCGAAGACGACGTGGCGTAGAAAGACATGGAGGGACCACTGGTCCTGCTGGTCGCCGCCCGGCGTGCCGAAGGCGAGATACGGCTCGCCCTGCCGCAGCGCGAGCGAGGGGGAGAGGGTCGTCCGCGGCCGCTTGCGCGGCGCGAGCGACGTCGGGAGGCCCTCCTCCAGCCAGAACATCTGGGCGCGCGTGCCGAGCGGCCAGCCGAGCTCGGCGATCACGGGCGAGCTCTGCAGCCAGCCGCCGCTCGGCGTCGCGGAGATGAGGTTGCCGAACCGGTCGGCGACGTCGAGGTGGACGGTGTCACCGGTGGGCTCGCCCGCCCCGACGGTCGTCTCCGCCGGCACCAGGTGTGGGAGGCGGCTGCCTCCCGGCCGCAGCTCGCCGGAAGCGTCCTCCCCGACGAGTTGGCGCCGCGCGTCGTTGTAGCCCGCGGAGAGCAGGTGCTCGAGCGGCACATCGACGTCGCCGTAGAACGCCTCGCGGTCTGCGAACGCGAGCTTCGCGCACTCGATGACCGTATGCACGTACTCCTCGTCGCTCATGTCCACGAGGTCGAAGCCCGACAGCAGGGCGAGCTGCTGCAGGAACACGGGCCCCTGGCCCCATGGCTGCGTCTTGCAGATCATGAGGCCGTGGAACTCCAACGTCGCCGGGGGCTCGAGCGTCGCGTGCCACGACGCGAGGTCGTCGCCGGTCAGCAGCCCGCCGTTCTCGGCGGAGAAACGATCGATCGTCTCGGCGACGAAGCCCTCGTAGAAGAACGCCCGCGCTCGCTCGATCTCGTCCTCGCGGCTGCCGCCCGCGGACTCGTCGACGATCCGCTGATACGTGGCGGCGAGCGCCGCGTTGCGAAATAGCTCGCCCGGGCGGGGCGGTGGCAGGTACAGCTCGGCCGACGCCGGCCACCGGCGCAGCAGCGACTCGGCGCGCTCGATCGTCTGCGGGATCCGCGCGATGACGGGGTAGCCGTCTCGGGCGTAGCCGACGGCGAACTCGAGCACGTCGGCCAGGCGCCATGTGCCGAAGTCGCGCAGCAAGAGCAGCCAGCCGCCGAAAGCGCCCGGCACGCACGCAGGGAGGAGGCCCGTGCCCGGCACCAGCTCGTGCCCGAGTTCATGGAAGCGCTCGATGGTCGCGGCGGCCGGCGCGACGCCCTGCGCGCTGAGGACGAGCGGCGCGCCGCGCTCGCCGCTCCAGAACACGGCGGGGAGATCGCCGCCGGGGCCGTTCAGGTGCGGCTCGACGACCTGGAGCGTGAAGCCGGTCGCGACGGCGGCGTCGAACGCGTTGCCGCCGCGCTCCAGTACCGCCATGCCCACCGCCGATGCAAGCCAATGCGTCGACGCGACCATCCCGAACGTGCCCTCGAGCTGAGGGCGGGTGGTGAAGCTCACACGCGCTCCGCCTCGAGGTCCAGCAGCTCCGGTGCGGCACCGCCCGGCTCGACAAGGTGGCAGGCGACCAGGTGACGCGGGGCAACGAGCCGAAGCGGCGGCTCCACCTCGACCGACGCGGGCGCCGACTGCGCCGCCAGCGGGCAGCGCGTGCGGAACCTGCAGCCTGACGGCGGGTCGAGCGGGCTGGGGATGTCGCCGGCGAGCACGATGCGCGTCCGGGCCCGCTGGGCGTCGGGGTCGGGGACGAGGGCGGCCGAGAGGAGCGCCTGGGTGTACGGATGCTTCGGCGCCGCGAAGAGCTCTGCCGTGGGCGCCTCCTCGACGATCTTGCCCAGGTACATCACGGCGACGCGGTCGCACAGGAACTCGACCGTCGCGAGGTCGTGCGTGATGAAGAGGCAGGAGAAGCCCATGCTCTGCTGCAGGTCGCGGAGCAGGTTGAGGATCGCTGCCTGCACCGAGACGTCGAGTGCCGACACGGGCTCGTCCGCGATCAGGAGCGAGGGCGAGACCGAGAGGGCGCGGGCGAGCCCGACCCGCTGCCGCTGGCCGCCGGACAGCTCGTGCGGGTAGCGGTGGCGGAGCTCGCGGCGCAGGCCGACCTGCTCGAAGAGGTCGGTCACGCGGACGTCGAGATCGCGGCCCCGCGCGATGTGGTGCAGCCGCAGGGGCTCGCCGACGATCTGGCCGCACGTCATGCGCGGGTTGAGGGACGAGTACGGGTCCTGGAAGACCATGTGCACCTTGCGGCGCACCGGCCGCATCTCGCGTCGCGAGAGGTGCGTCACGTCGACGCCGTGGATCCGGATCGTCCCTTCGGTCGGCTCGTCGAGCCGCGCGATGCAGTTGCCCACCGTGGACTTGCCCGCGCCCGACTCGCCGACGAGCCCGAGCATCTCCCCGGGGCCGAGGCGCAGGGAGACGCCGTCGACGGCGTGGACGATCCCGCCGCCGCCCATGAGCTGCGAGCCGGCGCGGAAGTGCTTGACGAGGCCGTCGACCTCGAGAACGGGTGCGTCAGCCACCGCTGCCCGGATGGAAGCACGCCACCAGGTGCTCGGGACGGATCTCGCGGAGGTCGGGCACGGCGGAGCGCGAGGTCTCGTCCGCCCGCGAGCAGCGGGGCGCGAACGCGCAGTAGGGCAGCGGCTCCGACAGCGACGGGACGAGCCCCGGGATCTCCTGGAGGCGGCCGGCGCCGCGCCGCGGGATCGCCCCCAGCAGGCCGATCGTGTACGGATGCTGCGGGTGCGCGAAGAGCTCGTGCACCGGGGCCTCCTCCGCCTTGCGGCCCGCGTACATGACGACGACGCGGTCGGCGATGTCGGCGACCACGCCGAGGTTGTGCGTGATCAGGATGATCGCCGTCCCGAGCCGGTGGCCGATGTCGCGCATGAGGTCGAGGATTCCGGCCTGGATCGTCACGTCGAGGGCGGTCGTCGGCTCGTCCGCGACCAGGATCTTCGGGTCGCACGCGAGTGCCATGGCGATCACGACGCGCTGGCGCATTCCGCCGGAGAGCTGATGCGGGTACTCGCTCACGCGGCGCGCCGCCGCAGGGATGCGCACGAGGTCCAGGAGCTCGATCGTGCGCTGCTTCGCCTGCGCCCGGGAGAGGCCGAGGTGGAGGCGGAGCACCTCGCCGATCTGCTTGCCGACCGTGAAGGACGGGTTCAGCGACGTCATCGGCTCCTGGAAGACGAACGAGATCTCCTTCCCACGGATGTCGCGCAGGCGCGCCGGGGTCGCCTGCAGCAAGTCCTGGCCTCTGAAGAGGGCGCGCCCGGTGACCACTGCGGTCTCCGGCAGGAGCCGGACGAGCGACAGCATGGTCACCGACTTGCCGCAGCCCGACTCCCCGACGATGCCGAGCACCTCGCCCTGGCCCAGCGTGAACGAGAGGCGGTCGACCGCCTGGACGGTGCCGTCGTCGGTCTCGAAGCGGACGGAGAGGTCCGCGACGTCGAGCAGGGAGTCGGTCACCGCGTCGTGCGCGGATCGAGGATGTCGCGGAGCCCGTCTCCGAGCAGGTTGAACGAGAGCGCGCAGAAGAAGATGGCGAGCCCCGGGTACACGGCGAGCCACGGCGCCTGAGCGAGGTAGCTCTGCGCGTCGGTCAGCATGACGCCCCAGGACGGCGTCGGCGGCTGGACGCCGAGGCCGAGGAACGAGAGCACAGCCTCGCCGATGATCGCGGCCGGGATCGTGACCGTCGCCTGGACGAGCAGCGTCGACGTCATGTTCGGGACGATGTGGCGGAAGATGATCCGGCCGTCGCCCGCCCCGTTCGCGATCGCCGCGCGCACGTAGTCCTCCTCGCGCAGCGCGAGTGTCTCGCCGCGCGAGACGCGGATGAGCCCGGGCATGGCGGCGATCCCGAGCGCGATCGTCGCGTTGAGCAGCGAGGGACCCAGGATGACCGAGAGCCCGACGGCGAGGATGATGAACGGAAAGGCGAGCAGGACGTCGGTCAGCCGCGAGATGACCGGGTCGACCCACCCGCGGTAGTAGCCGGCGATGAGCCCGATCGGCACGGCGACGATCATCGCGAACAGCGTCGCGACCACGCCCGCGAGGATCGACGCACGCGCTCCCCAGAAGATGCGCGAGAGCACGTCGCGGCCGAGCTCGTCGGTGCCCAGCAGGTGCTCGCGGGACGGGGACTGGAGGAGCGCGTTGAAGTCGGTCTCCGACGGCGAATGCGGCGCGATCCACGGCGCGAGCAGCGCAACGAGCGCGAACGTCAGGGCGACGACGAAGCCGGCGATCGCGAACGGGCGCCGCGCGAGCCGCCGGCGCATGAGCCGGCGCCGCCGCGCGCGCGGCGAGAGAACGTCGGCTGCGGCGACGTCGACGTAACTCATCTGCTCGCTCCCATGATCCGGATCCGCGGGTTGAGGAACGAGTAGGCCACGTCCACGAAGAGGTTGACGATCACGTAGGCCGCTGCCGAGACGAGCACCACCCCCTCGATCAGGGCGTAGTCGCGTTGGTTGACGGCGTCGATCGTCAGCCGTCCGAACCCTGGGATGCCGAAGATCTCCTCGGTGATCACGGCGCCCGAGATAAGGGCGCCGAGCTGGAGGCCGATGAGCGTCGTCACTGTGATGAGGCTGTTCCGCAGCGCGTGCACGCCGACCACGGACCGCTCGGGCAGCCCTTTCGCGCGTGCGGTCCGGACGTAGTCGGCGCCCAGCGAGTCGAGCATCGAGGACCGCATCTGCCGCATGATCACCGCCGCGAGGCCGGTGCCGAGCACGATCGCCGGCATCACCATGTGCTCGAGGTTCGCCACCGGATCGACGGAGAACGGCACGTAGCCGCCCGCCGGGAGCCAGCCGAGGTTGACGGCGAAGAGGAGGATCATCAGCAGGCCGAGCCAGAAGTGCGGCACGGACAGACCGACGAGCGCGCCGGTCGTGGCCGCGTAGTCGGAGGCCTTGCCGCGCCGGACAGCCGCGATGATCCCGGCGCCGACGCCGATGACCGTCCCGATGATGAGCGCCAGCGCGGCGAGCTCGAGCGTGATCGGCAGCCGGCTGGCGATCGTGTCCCTGACCGGGATCTTTCGCTGATCGATGCCGAGATCGCCGCGCACGACGTGGCCGAGCCAGTCGACGTACTGGACCGGCACCGGCCTGTTCAACCCGTACTCCGCGCGGATCTGGGCCATGACGGCCGGATCGCGCTCCTCGCCGCCGAGCGCGAGCGCCGGATCGCCGGGCAGCGCCCGGATCCCCATGAAGACGACGATGCTCGCGAGCAGCAGGACGATCAGGGCGGCCGCGACCTTGCGCAGGAGGAAGCCGCCCATGACCGTCGATTATCTCCGTCGCCCTACTTCACGTAACCGGCGTTGTAGGCGCGGATCAGGCCGTCGCCGTAGACCTTCACGCCGCTGACCTTCTTCGTCACGCCGTAGTAGTTGACCGGGTGGTAGAGATAGATAAGGGGCCGGTCGCGGTGGATGATCTTCATCGCCGCCGCGTAGAGCGCGATGCGTGCCTTCTCGCTCACCGACTTTCGCGCACCGTTGAGGACGTAGTCGAGCTTCGGGTTGCTGTAGCCCGAGTCGTTCAGCGTCCCCGGGGTCGAAACGAACCCGTAGAGGTTGCCGTCGGGGTCGACGCGGCCCGACCAGCCGACCGCGAAGCAGTCGAACTTGCCCGCGTCCGCGGCGCTCAGCGAAGCGACGAACTCGGTCGGCTTGAGGTCGACCTGGATGCCGACCTGCTGCTCCATCGCCTGGATCACCTGGCCGAGGCGGGCGTTGACCGCGTCGGTGCCGATCGTGAGCTGAACGTGAACGGGCGTGGCGATCCCTGAGGCGGCGACGAGCTTCTTCGCCAGCGGGACGTTCGCGTGCAGGTTGCACTGGAGGCCCTTTGTCGTCACGTACCACGGGCTGACCGGCGAGATCGGGTAGCAGTCCGGCAGGTTGAGCCCGCCGAAGACGACCTTGTTGATCGTCGTGCGGTCCAGTGCGAGGTCGAAGGCCGTGCGCAGGTACTGCGACCTCGCGATCGGGGTGCCCACGTTCGAGTACGGCTTCAGCAGGCCGTTCTTGTTCCCGAGGTTCAGGGTGATCCCCTGGTAGCCGATCGTCGGGACCCTGAGCAGCGTCTGATTCTTGTCGCTCTTGATCGTCGGCACGTCGGTCGCCTGGATGCGGTCCTCGACCTGCGTGTCGCCCGAGCGTTGGTTCTGGGTGCGCGCGTTGACGTCGGTGATGATCCGGAACGTGATCTGGTCGAGGTGCACCTTCGCCTTGCCGTAGTAGTCGTTCGACTTCACGACCGTGATGTGGTCGCCGACCGTGCGGTCCTTGAACTCGAACGGGCCGACGCACACCGGATTGGTGGCGAACTTGTCGCCGAGGGCGTCGAGCTGCTTCGGCGACATGACCATCCCGGCGCGGTCGGCGAGCTGCGCCGTAAGCGGCGAGTAGGGCTGCTTGAGGTGAATCACGACCGAGTTGCTGCTCGTTTCGATCGAGTCGATCGGCGAGATCTCGCTCGCGCGCACCGAGCCCTTCAACGTCCGGTCCCGGTCGAGTGACTGCTTGACCGCCGCGGGGGTGAGCGCGGTGCCGTCGTTGAACTTGATCCCGGTGCGGATCGGGATCGTGTACGTGAGCTTGTCCTTGGAGACGGTGGGCAGTGCCGATGCGAGCTGCGGGGTGATCTTCAGCTTCGAGTTCAGGTCGTAGAGCTTCTCGCAGATGTGGAGGAAGACCATGCGCCCGACGAACGTGCGGGCGAGCGTCGGATCGAGAGCGTCCGGATCCTCCGCGAGTCCGATGACGAGTGTGCCGCCGTTCTTCAGCTGCGGCGCGGCGGCCTTGCGGGCGCCGAAGGAGGTCGTGGCGGTCGTGGCGGCCAGCAGCAAGAGCGCTGCCGCGGCACCCACCCCTATCACGCGAACTACCCGTTTCCTGCTCATACGTCCTGCTCCCCTCGATCGTCTGGTGCGCCGAGTCCCGAGGATTGTCTCGGGGCCGCGACTCTATCGCATATTGGATCCCATTTCGCGCCTGATTGGATCCAAACACTGCTATGGTCGCCCACCATGCGTGAACGAATCGGAACCGCTCATGGTGAGCTCGCTGCCGCGCCCGTTCTGGGCGCCGAGCTGATCGCGATCGGCATCGTCGGCGGCCTCCTCTCGGGCCTGCTCGGGGTCGGCGGCGGGGTGATCATGGTGCCGCTGCTCGTCCTGTGGGCGGGATACGGCCAGCGCGACGCGCATGCCACGTCGCTCGGCGCGATCATCCCGATCAGCATCGCGGGGATCCTCACGTTCGGGTTCGCCGGCAAGGTCGACTGGCTCGACGCAGCCGCCCTCGCCGCTGGGGCGGTCGCGGGCGCGCGCATCGGCGCCGGGATGCTCGTGCGGATCGACGAACGGCTCCTCAAGATGACGTTCGGCTGCTTTCTCGTCGCTGTCTCGCTCGCGATGGGAATACGGGCGTGATGGTCGTCCTGGTTCTCGTGGGGCTTGCCGCGTTCGGGCTATTCACCGGCGCGGCGGCCGGCTTGCTCGGCGTCGGCGGCGGCGTGTTGATGGTTCCGTTCCTGACGCTCGCGGTCGGTCTTTCCCAGCACTCGGCCGAGGCGACCTCGCTCGTCGTCGTGCTGCCGACGGCGGTCGTCGCGAGCCTCGAGCTTCGTCGGCGCGGGATCGGCGAGCTGCCGACTGCCATTCGTTTCGGCACTTTCGGAGCCTTCGGGGCAGTCGGCGGGGCGCTTCTGGCCCTGGCCCTCCCGGCGTCGGCGCTGAGGGTCGTCTTCGCCGCCTTCCTCGGGCTCGTCGGACTGCGGTTGGTCGGGGACGGGGTTCGCGCTTGAGCACCAACGGCGAGGCGCTCGTCGACGAGCTGGCGGCATCGATCCAGGCGAAGGTCCTGAACGGCGAGATCCCGACCGGCACGTGGCTGCGCCAGGAGTCCCTCGCCGCTGAGTTCGGCGTGTCACGCACGCCCGTGCGCGAGGCCCTGCGCAAGCTTCAGGCCAGTGGCCTGGTCGACGTGCAGCCGCGGCGCGGCGCGCTCGTGCGCGGGCCCTCCGCCCGCGAGATCCGCGAGGCCTACGAGGTGCGGGCCGAGCTCGAGGGCCTCGCAGCCGAGCTGGCGGCGGCGCGCAGCAGGGAGGGTGAGCTGCGGCGTCTCCGCGATGCGCAGGAGCTCTTCCGCCGGTCGCTGCCGGGTCTCCTCGCCTCGCGCGCCGGGCGCGCGCACGACGAGACCTCGCAGACCGAGTGGATACGCGGCAACGACTCGTTCCACCTCGCGATCCTGGAGGCGGCGGGCAACAGCCGCCTGGAGGCGACGCTGGCCGACTTGCACCGAAGCTTCCCGCGCGACCTCACCTGGCTCGTCCTCGCGGAGAACGCGAGGCTGCTCGAGGAGAACGTGGCGCAGCACGAGGCAATCCTCGAAGCCATCGAGCGGCACGACCCGAAGGCCGCGCGCAAGCGAATGGTCGAGCACGTCCGCCGCGCGGGCGAGCTCGTCACGCGGCGCTTCGAGGAAAGCGTCGTCGGCTGATCGGGGAGCACGTGAGCGACGCGGCCTTCCGGGCCGGTCGTGCCGAGCTGCGCCTCTCGGCGCACCTCGCGGCCCGGCTCGATGCGGCTGCGGAACCGCGGCGTCGTCGGAGTCCATGGCATGGCGGCCTGAGTCGCCTGCCTGTTCGCCATCTCCTCCTCGGTCGCCCGAACGCGGGGACTTGTCGGCGTCTTGACGGCCTCGGGGCGCACGAGAGACGCTGTGATCAGCATGTCCGCGGCTGGCCTGCCCAACGGGACAGTCACATTCCTGTTCACCGACGTCGAAGGTCGACGGCCTTGCTGAACGAGGTCGGCGCAGGAGTAGCGAAAAGCTCGATCTCGACCTGCAAATCCCCCGGGTCACGTCCCGGGTTCCGTTGAATCTCGCTGATGGGGCCGGCAGCCCGGCGAACAGAACCCAGCCCATGAGCGCGTGACGAGAAGCGGACGCGGGTAAGTAGTCAGACCCGTTCGTACGCTGGTACGTCCGGACCGACCGGGGGCATCGAGGTCTCATGAACCACTGTGCCCAAACGGTCGCGCGTCGTATCGATTGTCGGTGCCCACCGCGGGGACTGCACCGCGTTCAGAGCGGTTATGTCGAAGGGGCCGGCGTAAACAGCGCACGCCGGTTCGCGCGCCGGTCCGGTGGAGCGTCGGGCGGTCCCGAGCACTCTCAGTGCCTCGCGACGTCGCCGAGCCGCGCCGCGTTTTCCTCATGCTCTAGACGTTTCTGGCTTGGCTAAGCGGAGGGGGAGGGATTTGAACCCTCGAGGGGCTTGCACCCCTAACGGTTTTCGAGACCGCCCCGTTCGGCCGCTCCGGCACCCCTCCGCGGACGGCCTAGGGTAGCGGGGTCGGCGTCATAGCGGCGATCCAGCGACCCGGGCCATGATCCGGCCAGGCTGCTTCCGCCGGACTGCGCGCAAGCGCGCGCCAATGGAGTATCCGTCAGCGCGAGTTGAGCTTGCTACGCATCGCGAACGCGACACTGCTCGGCTACGAACGTGACCGTCGTCGTTGCCTCACCGGACCCACGCGACCAGATCGTGCATCCCTTGCCGAGCGGGATCAGGCTCGCAATGCTCGGCGCGGCGCGGGCCATGCGTGCCGGAGCGTCGGCTGGTATTTGCACCGCTAGCGGCGTATCGTCGATTGCGTCGCAGCAACACACACAAGAGGGAGGGGCGAATGAAGCAACGACTGTCGTTGCTCTTGATCGCGGGTGCGTTGGTACTCGTGGTCGGGGTTGTCGCCGCGCTGGCGGCTCCAGGTCCGCTGCCACCGCCAACCGGCGAGCGCACGCATGGGCAGAGCCAATTGGAACCCGTCTTCAACGCCGAGAACTCAGGAGAAGTCGGCTACATCAACACGCCCAATGGAACGCAGCACCCGGTGCCCTCGAACCCCAAGTCGTGGTCACCGATCTACCTGCCCGTCTACCCAACAGGTTCGGGGATCAGCACCGGCGGGTCGGGGGCAAGTGGGCCACTCAGCTGCCAGCACTTCGAGGCAACTTCAACCGACAACTGCCCGGACCACGGAAACGCCATTGCGGGTCTCGCTAAGAGCTGCCCGCCTGTTCCCGTTTTGCCCGGCAGTTTCTCCTGTTCCACACCCTCTGGTTCTGGCACCGTGGGTGATGCCGTACGCGCCGTGTATGCGAGGGGCGTCGCCGGGCACGACCACGTGATGGACTTCCCTGGCGGGGCTGACTGGAACGTCGCCTGGGAGCCGATCATCGTACTGTTCACGAACGCGAACGCCGCGAGCACGCGGCTGCTCACCGACGGGCAGATCGATACGGCGATTGCTTCACACAACGCGATCGCGATCCCACTTCCCGGTAGGGCGTTCCATTGTTCTCTGGTCTCAGACAGCGTCTGGGCCTTGAGTACAGCGGTTCCGATCGGCTAACGCGCCAGCTGCTCAGGAACGCAAGGAGGAAGGCTGCCACCTTGGGGGCCTTCCTCCTATGCGACTTTGAGCACGCTGAAGCAGCGCGTCCTCGCGATCTACGCCGGAGCGGCGATCGTCGTGCGGCTGGTCCGCGTTTGGCGCTGGCCGGCGACCGGCGAGTCCGCAGGCACGCCCACCAGGCGGGTTACAAGCGCCCTGAGCGCCTGAGTGCGCGCCATTTGTGCCCCAGTGGGCGCCGCGGAGCGGCGTTGAGCGGTGTCGAGCGGAGGACGCGGCCGGTCGCGGCGATACCGCAATGCTGCACGGCTACGCGGCATGCGGCCTGTCGAGGCGGCAGCGCCGGGATCCCGACCTACCACCTCTTGGGCAATCCAGGAGGACGCGGAGCCCGTATAGCGCACGTCAACGCAATCGAGAGGAGCCAGCTCCATGCGCCGTCTCATCGTTCCAGCCGTGGTTCTCGTCGCCGTCGCCGTCGCCCTCGTCGCCGCCTCGGTGGCGGGTGCCGGCTCCCATCCGACCCTCGTCGGGGTCGTTGGCAAGGGCGACGCCTACAAGATCACCCTCACCCAGAACGGCAAGCTCGTGAAGACCCTGAAGACGGGCACCTACAAGGTCGTGATCCATGACGACTCCAGCCTCCACAGCTATTCGCTCGACGGGCCGCACGGCAAGTCGTGGGACTTCACGACCGTGCCGCAGATGACGACCAAGACCCAGACCATTAAGTTCACCGCCGGCAAGTACAAGGCGTACTGCGCGGCGCACGAGTCTCAGATGTTCCAGCACTTCACCGTCAAGTAGTCCCGAGCGCTCTGCGGCGCGGCCGCCCCGCGAGGCGGTCGTGCCGCAAGGGGTGGTTTTGGTTGACGCCGGAGCTCCTGGCGCCAGAGGCCGGCGGCGCGATCTCCGCCGCACGCGCATGATCGCGCCGCGAGATCCGGCCGCCTTCCCTCTAGCGCGGGACGCCGTGTGCGTCCTGCGGGGCCGTAGCTCTTAGGCCCGCGCGGGCGCCGCCGCGCTGACGGCGAACACCTCGACCGGCTTGCCGAAGCCCATCAGCTCGAGGCGGCAGCACCTGGCCGCCGTGGCCAGCAGCGGCGCCTCGCGCGCTACCTGGCCCTCGCTGGCCCTGCTGGCCCCTTTTAGCGCGAAATGCGCCCGGCATGATTCGAACATGCGACCTCTGCCTCCGCAGGGCAGCCGGGTGGTTGGTCAGGGGTGGAGGGTGATGTTGGAACTTGGCTCTCTCGGCTGGCGATCTCCGTCCGCAGCGGTCGCAAAGAGTCGCGGCAAGTCGTGTCGACTCGCGTTCCCGCTCGCTGACCAGTTCTCCGTCAACCGACCAAGGTGAAGCCGCCGGTGAGCCGGTTGTCGTCGGTTGCGCTTCGCCTGCGAAGCTCGGACGGCGCACCGTCCGTCGCCGAGTACTCCCTGCCGGCGCCGCGTCTGGGAACGCACCGCCGGCAGGTCGTAATCGGTCCGCCGTTCAGTCCGACTCGTGCGCGAGCTTGAGCCATCCCGAGAGCGTCGACTTTCGGTTCGTGATGTCGACGGTCCCGTTGCCGCGACCTCGCGCGCCTGCGAACACGCCCGTGCTCGACGACCCGTCGACGGTCCACGCCTCGTTCGGGACGACCGGACCCGACGCGGTTTGGCACACATACGCGACCGACCGAAGGATCAGCACGCCGGTGCCGACGACGATCCGGCGAAACCCCGCGTTCGTCCAACTCCCGGCACCGCAGGGCTGAACGGAGCGGTCCTGGCTCATGGCGAGCACCATCGTCGCCGTTCCGAACCCCTCGACCGCGCCCTCGCCGGTGTTGATCAGCTGAAAGACGCCGAGGTCGCCGATGCGGTTCGTGACCGATGCGGTGCTCTCGCTGAACGTTGCCTCGAAGCGGTTGGCATGGTTCGGCGGACTCGCCGCCGCGTGCAGCGCGAGGACGCCTGCGACCAGGACGAGCGTCGTCGCCAGGAGCGGCAGTCTGACCTTCTTGTTCATGGGTTCCCCTTTCCGAGTGTGCGACGAGCCCGTCCCGGCTCGTCCGGGGTGAAGACGTCGACCGCCCGCTGCCACGAGCCGTCATCGGTCTGGGCGTGGAGAACGAGGTACGAGCCGTGCTCGACGGACCGCGTCGCCGACCCGCCGTGTACGGAGACGACGTAGCGGCCGAGCTCGAGGACGCCGGCGATCTTCTCCAGCACCCGGCACTCGAATGCCAGACTGGAGAGGCCGAGGTCGAGCCCGGCGCGCCAGTACTCCGCGATCTCGGCCCGCCCCTCGATCCGAGTGGCCGAGGGTGCGAGCAACCGTGCGCCGTCGGTGTACAGGTCGCACGCAGCTGCGACATCTCCCCGCTCGAGTGCGGTCACGAGCGCCGCCGTCGCCTCGTTGATCTCATCCTCCATCGACGGGAGGCTTGACCGCCGGCGTTACAGAACGGCTACATGCCGACCCTCACGTTTGTAATGTGGCGCGCTTCCTCGGCCGCCTCGTCGAGGGTCAGGTGGCTGCCGCGCTCGAGCTCGTTCTCAATCGCGTGCCCGCTCAGCGTCTCGCGTATGGCAGCGAGGGCAACCTCCCGCGCAGCCGCCTCGGCAGGCATGCGGTAGGCGCCAGCCGCGCGTCGCATCCTCTCGCCGGCTCCGAGCAAGCGCGCGGAACGCGCGGCGTCGCCCGAAGCGGCGGCGACGAACGCGAGCCCGTCGCAGCAGCGGGCACCCAGCAGCCCAAATCCGAGGACGCACGCGAACTCGAACGCCTCGACCAGCAGCGCGCGCGCGTCTTCCAGTCGTCCCTCGTGGGCCGCGGCCATCCCCAGCCGTTCCAGCGCGAGCGCGATGACCTCCGGGTCGTCGGTCGACCGCCCAAGCTCGAGCGCCCTGCCGGCCGGCTCGATCGCATCGGCGTGCCGGCCGCCGTCGACGAACGCCTCCGCCAGGATGAAGCACGAGAGCGCCTCGAGCCGTGCGCTATCCGCCTCACGGCCGACTGCGATCGCCTGCTCGCTGAGCGCTCGGGCCCGATCGAAGTCGCCGCCGCGCCCGGCGAGCGTGACCAGGACGTTCAATCCGGTCACGACCGCCACCGCGTCATCGGGGCGGCGTCCGAGCTCGATCGCTTCCTCGGCCAGGGGCGCAGCCCGCGCGAACTCGCCCGCGAGTCGGGCGAAGAGCGCCGCCGCCGCGGCGGCTTCGGCGGCTAGACCCGGCGCGGTCGGAGCGGGCAGCGCCAGCGCCCGCTCGAGCCACGAGAGTCCCTGGCGAACGTAGCCGCGTATGTTCCAGTAGGTCCGCAGCGCCACGGCGAGCGGCAGGGCCATCTCGCTCGCCGCGTCCAGCGTCCACTCCATCGCGGCGTGCAGGTTGTCACGCTCGCGGTCGAGGAGCGCGAGACCTGCTCGCTGCCGTTCGGGCGAGAAGCGGACGTAGTCCGGGCGGGCGTGACTCGCCAGTTCGAGGAAGTGCTCCGCATGCGCGCAGCGAACTTCCTCTGTCGCGCCCGAGCCGTCGAGCCGCTCGGCGGCATACGCCCTGATCGTCTCCAGAAGCCGATACCGCGTTGCGCGCTCGCGCACCTCGGCCACGAGGAGCGACGCCTCGACGAGTCGTCCGACGAGATCCAGCGCCCGCCCGTCGTCTCCCGCTAGGCACACCGCGGCGACTGCGTCGAGTTCAAATCCTCCCGCGAAGACCGAGAGCCGTGCGAGCAGGTCGCGCTCCTCGTCCGAGAGCAAGTCGAAGCTCCAGTCCATCGTCGCGCGCAGCGTCTGGTGCCTCGAATCGGCGACTCGACGCCACGAGCGGAGGAAGCGGAAGCGGTCGGCGAGCAGCGTCGCGATCTCGTCGATTGAGAGCGCCTTCGTGCGCGCCGCGGCGAGCTCGATCGCGAGCGGCAGCCCGTCCAGGTCGCGACAGATATTTCCGACTGTCCTCAGTTGCTCGCCGCCCGTGGTCAGATCGCGACGGGCCGCACGCCCACGGTCGAGAAAGAGGCGGACGGAGGGGGAGTCCTGGACCTCCTGGGTCGACGCGTCGTCGCTCGGGATGGAGAGGGGCGCAAGCGCGTAGTCGAGCTCACCTGGCGTACCGAGGGCGCGACGACTTGTCGCGAGCACCCGGACGTCAGCGCACGCGCGGAGCACCTCGTGTGCGAGCTCGGCGCACGCCTCAACGACGTGCTCGCAGTTATCGAGGACGAGGAGCAGCTCGAGCCTCTGCAGCTGCTCGAGGAGCCCGACGAGCGGCGTGACGTCCGGCCGGTCTGCGACGCCCAGGGTGCGAGCCACGGCGACCGGTACGAGGGCCGGATCCGTCACCGGCATGAGGTCGACGAACCAGACTCCACCCGACCAAGCGCCGACCTGGCGTGGCGCCGTCTCCAGCGCGAGCCTCGTCTTGCCCGCCCCGCCCATGCCGGTCACCGTGACCAGCCGGTGCTCGCGCAACAGCCGTTCGAGGTCCGCGAGCTCGCGCTCTCGACCGACGAAGCTGGTGACCTGCGCCGGAAGATTGTGCCGGGTCTCGGTTGCCGGAGCGGCGGCGACCTCCTGACGAAGCACGGCTCGCTCGAGCGCTCGCAGCTCCTCGCTCGGTTCCAGCCCGAGCTCCTCAGACAGGAGCGAGCGCGCGCGCTGGTACGCGGCCAGTGCGTCGGCCTGTCGGTCACTGCGATAGAGGGCGAGGACGAGCTGCCGCCAGAGACGCTCGCGCAGCGGATGCTCCGTGACGAGTCGCTCGAGCTCCGCGACGAGCTCGACGTGACGCCCAAGGCCGAGCTCGGCGTCGACCCACGCCTCTTGACACGCAAGACGCAGTTCGCCCAGACGCTGCGCCTCGCGCGCCAGCACGCCGTCGTCGGCGACGTCGGCGAATGCGGGTCCGCGCCAGAGCTCGAGCGCCGCGCCAAGCCGGTCGGCGGCAAGCCCCGTTGCGCCGCGCTCGAGCGCGGCGCTCCCTTCGCGAAGGAGGCGCTCGAATCGCGTGGCGTCGATCCGCGCGGGTTCGGCGGCGAGGAGATAGCCGGGCGGATGCGCGACCACCGCGTCCGGCGCGAGCGCCGAGCGGAGGCGAGAGACGTAGACACGCAGCGTCTTCTCGGCGCCGGGTGGGAGTTCGCCCTGCCAAAGCTCCTCCGTCAACCTTTCGATCGAGACAGGTCGCCCGGGTTCGAGCAGGAGCAGCGCGAGGAGCGCGCGCTGACGACGGCCTCCGACCCGCAGCAGACTTTCGTCTCGTGCTGCCTCGACCGGGCCGAGGACTCGAAACTCAATCGCTGCACCACTCGAGCTAGCCACCTCACTATCCAACGTCACGAGGTTCGCCTTCGCAAGGAGGGTGGTCGCCGACGTCCGCCGGAAAGCCGAAGCGACAAATCCAGGGAAACACCGGGTTTCGTGGGGGCACGTTGCCGCCTACGGTCGTGCCTATGGCAAATCGAGTGAGTGGAGAGGCGCCGGATACCTTTCTCGTTGAGCACTATCTGCCCGGGGGCCACGGTCGCCGAGCTCAGCGAATGGGCAATCCGCGTGCGCGACGCAGCAGGGGAGCTGGCTCGCGACGGCAGGCCGGTGCGCTACGTCCGCTCCACGATCGTCCCCGGGGACGAATCGATGCTCTGCCTGCTCGAGGCAGCCGGTGAGGCGCTGGTGCGCGAGACGTACGCGCGGGCCGGCATTCCATTCGAGCGGCTCTCCGTCGCGCATCGTCGCTAACCCAGGTCCGCCGCAATCGGGAAGTCACCGCGGGGTGCGCGGAAAGTACTGATCTCAGCCGAGGAAGGCCGCCAGCCCGCGCGGGTGGCTGCTTCGTCCCGAACCCGCACTTCTCGAGCGCGCGGATCGAAGCGACGTTGCTCGTCGCGACCCACGCGTGCAGCGGTCGCTGGGTCACCTCGCCGGTGAGCTCCTGAAGCGCACGTGTCGCAAGGCCCTTGCCCCAGAACTCCCGTTCGATCCAGGCCGCTCCGGCACCCCTCCGCGGTCGGCCTGGGGTAGCGGGCTGCCCCCGGTCAGGCCTGGAACAGCTGCGCGCCTATAGAACGGCGGTGGATGGAAGCTCTGCCCCTCTCGGTGCGCCGCCTGCGGCGCGCCCTCATCGGCGTGAGCATGCTCTGCGCGCTCCTCGTGCTCGTCGTCGTCGCGGTCTTCGTGTACTGGGACCGGTACCTGCTGGGGCCGAGCTCGGGCCCGTTCGAGCGCGGGCCGTTTCTGACCTCCGTCTCGACCGACTCGGCGGCGCTCGCGTGGACGGCTCGGGGCGGCGCGCCGGTCGAGTTGCGCGCCGTGAGCCCGACGGGCGCGCCGGTCGTGGCGCGCAACGGCCGCTTCGCGGGGCTGCGGCCGGGCACGGTCTACGCCTGGACTGCTGCCGTCGGCGGCAAGGCGCGTGCATCCGGGAGCTTCACGACGGCGCCGCGCACGCTCTCGCAGCCGATCGAGTTCGGCGCGATCGGCGACTACGGATCCGGCAACGACCACGAGTACGCGGTCGGCCACGTCCTCGCCGCCGGCCGCCCCGCGTTCGTCGTCACGGCCGGCGATAACAGCTACCTCGCCGCGTTCCCGCAGCTCCTCGACCGGAACATCTTCAAGCCACTCGCACCCGTGATGGCGAACGCGCCGCTCTGGGCGACCTTCGGTGAGCACGACGTCTTCTGGCGCAACGGCGCGGCCGTCACGTCGGCCCTGCACCTCCCCGGCGAGGGCGGCCGCTATGTCGTCCGCTACGGCCCGGTGCAGATCGTCGTGCTCGGGGTCACCGCCGCGGAGAAGAGCGCGTACGACCTCGCGAAGCGCGAGCTCTCGCAGCCCGGGCCCCAGGTGCGGTTCGTCGTCGTCCATCGCCCGCTCCAGCCCGGGAACCCGATCATCCGGCTCTTCCGTGAGCGGAAGGTCGCCGCTGTCATCGCTGGCCACCTGCACCGGTACGAGCGGCGGCTCATCGGCGGGAACCTGATGTTCACGGTCGGGACGGGCGGCGAGGGGCCGGGGGACGAGCGCTTCACCCTGGCCACGCCGGGCGCGTTCTCCCTGCTCGACTACGGCGCGCTGCGCGTGCGTGTGGACGCGAAGGGCGTTACGTACACGTTCGTCGACGAGCGCGGCCGCGTCCTCGACCGCCACCGCGGATCGCTCACCGGCCCATGACCGTTCTGCGCGGGATCTGCATCATCTTCGCGCTCGGGGCGCTGGCGGCGGCGATCCTCGTCGGCGAGCCGGAGGTCTTCGCGCTCCTCTGGCTCTTTGCAGTCGTGCTCTTCATCGTCGGTGCGGGCTCGATCGCCGCCGATGCGTTTCCGCTGCGCAGCCGTCTCGCGTTCACCTCCTCGGTGCTCACGCCGGTCGCCGCGCTGGTGATGGTGGTGGCCGGGTTCGCGCGTGTCGTGCCCCTGCTGGCGGTTGTCCCGGCCGTCGTCGTCACCCTTGCGCCGGTCGTGTACCGGCCCAAGACGTGACGAAGCCCGCCTCGGTCAACCGAAACGGGCGACGCCAGGTGCCATGCCGGATGAGGGGGGAGGCCGGCCCTCACACAGTCCGTCCGGGCGCGCGAACAGGCCTCCCCCTGAAGGGTGATCCTCGTTCGCGGCGAACGGAGACCGCCGAGGAGGTGCGGTATCCTGCGACTCCAGGGAGAAGTGGCCGAGTGGCTGAAGGCGGCGCCCTGCTAAGGCGTTAGGTGGGGTAATCCCTGCCTCGAGGGTTCGAATCCCTCCTTCTCCGCTCAGAAGGCCCGCAAATGCGGGCCTTTTTCGTTCAGGCCGCCGAGACGGGCGGCGTGCGGGCGAGACGCCATAGGTCCGTTTGGAACGGTTTTGGAACGGTCGCCGAAACGTCCGGGCGCAGCGGCAGGCTGAGGGCGGCGCGTCGCGGGGGTGGCGGGCTGGCGGCTGAGATCACGCGGCGCGGGAGGACAATGGCGTTGCGATGAGATTGCCGGTTGCCTCAGCAATCGCGGCGTCCTTAATGGGCGTCGCTGCGGCGACGCTGGGTGTGCTCTACGTCAGGGCGGCGATCACGGGTCAGGGCGACACCGCGACGTCCGGCGATGTCGTACCAGCCGTGTTCATGTTCGCGCTCGCGGCGGCCTGCGTCGTCCTCGCCGCCTGGGTGATCGTCTCGCGTCGATGACTGACGACCGCCGCGCCGTCCTGGAACTCACCGTGTCGGGCGCGTAGTTGGGTTACGGGCGTCGAAGCGGAGCGCCCAACGTTCGACGGTGTCAGCAGCACTTAAATAGGTGACGATGGAGGTGTCACCACTGCAGATAGTCGCGCGCGCGAGCGGAGACTTGAACCCGCGCGATGCTCTGTTGTCGGACCTGCGACCCCTTGTCGTCCGAACCGTCCGCCTCGTGGTGGGTGCCGGTTCCGCTGTTGCCGAGGATGCCGCGCAGGAGGCGCTCGTTGAGTTGAGTCGATCACTGCCGGGACTTCGGGACGCAGGAGCCGCTCCTGCGTTCGCGGCGCGGATCGCTGCGCGGACGGCGCTACGGGTAGCGAAGCGCGAGCGCCGATTCGCGCTGCTTGGGCTTCGGATGCGGCAGTCGGGCGGGCCTACGTCGAGCAACTTTCCCATCGAGGTTCTCGAACTGAAGGACGCCTTCGATGCGCTGCCGCCTCGTCAGCGTGCGACCGCGGTTCTTCGTCTCTACGTCGGTCTGACCGAGCAGGAGACCGCCGACGCGCTCGGCTGCTCGGTCGGAACGGTGAAGCATCAGCTGCACGACGCGCGGCAGGCGCTCGCCGCGCACTTGACGCCGCCAGCCAAAGGAGAGAGTCACCCATGAGCCATTCACGTAGAGAAGATGTGGACGGCGACATCCGCTTCATGCTGAAAGCCTTCGCCGGGGCCGCGCAGCCATCCCCCAGCCTCCCGCGCAGGCGTCATGGGGTGACGCTGCGAGCGGTCGTCATCCTCGCCGCAGCGGTTCTCGCGCTCGGGTTGGCGGTGCCGGGATCGCTGGCGCTACTCGGAAACTTCTCGGAGACGCCGCAGCAGTTCGTCAACGACCCGAGCCAGCCGCTCAATGCGCGCAAGGCGATCGAACGGTTCGTTGCAGACCGAGACAAGGGTGCTTACACGCTCACCGGCGTGCAGCAAGTGGTGAGCGCGGACACGCCCGACGGCGAGTACCGCGTCTACGCGCTCACGTTCGCCGAGGGCGTCGTTGGCATGGCCATCCTCAGTTCCACGGCGATGGGTGTAGTCGCCGACTGGGGGCCACCTGCGAGCTGTCCAGACGGCTGGGCGTTGCAAGCGGGTCTGTCATTCCTAGAACGCCCAGGCAAGACCCCGCTCTACGTCACCGGACGCGTCTCATCGGCGGTCGCATCGCTCGATGTTCTTTACCCCGACGGTCACTCGACGCCCGCAGCCGTTGGGAACGGCTACTTCCTCGCATGGGTGAATCCGATCCCCGGAGCTGTCGGGTCGGTAGACAACGTCTCTCCGACGACGACGCTCGTCGCCCGAGACGCGGCTGGAAACGAGCTTGGACATCTCACCGTCCGAGGCGGTGGCTCGATCCCGCGCCTGCCCGGAGCGTCGGCGCAGGCGCCGTCCTGCGGCTGAAATCCCCGCAGCCTCGGTGGTGGGTGAGATCGGGCAGCGGTGAGGAGGCAACCGCGCTGCTGACGGCTACGCGAACAAGACGACGCCGACCAGCAGCGCAGCGATGAGCGTGAGTGCGAGGACGCCGAGTAGAAGGCCGATCGTGGCCGCTCGGCCGTGGGGCGCTCCCTGCCGTGCTTTGCCTCTGCCCGCGATCCCGCACGCAATGGCGAGTGACGCCGATAAGAGGGCGGACGGTGGGACGACGAATGCCAGCAGGCCGAAGGCAAGCGCCTGCATCGCTCTGGGGTTCCCGGTCGCCGCGTCCGTCGTAACCGCCTGGCTACCGCTCTGCGTTACCACGGACCGCGCATCGACCCGCACGACGAGGCGCGCGAGACTCATCCGGGGGGACCGGGAAACGCCCATGTCGGTGACTAACGACCGCCGCCATGCGACGCTGACCAGGCCGAGGGGCCGCGTCTGCATCGGTGCCCACCGAGCTCGCCGTGTTTTCAGGGAGGGCCTGGGAGGGTGAGGATCAGGACGCCTGCGAATATGAGCAGCCCGGCGCCGACGCCGATCATGGCGTAGCGCAGGCCGAGCGGCGGGAACTGGGTACTGAGCCCGACCAGGAACAAGACACTCGCGAGGATGACCGTCACCCGCACGTACTCGTCGCCCGTCTCGGCGGCCTTCTGACCTTCCGCGTAGTAGGCGTTCGCGCTTGCGTCCAGCACACGTGACCGGGCCTCGCCAGTCGGGATGTACTGCGGCATCTCCTGCGGTCCCGCCGGCGCGTTCGCGTTCGTGAACGGGTGGGTGGCGAGCCAGGCGTCGAACGCGACCCGGTATTCGGGTCGGAAGCGCTTTTCGGCGAGGCGCATCCCGTTCGTGTTGTGGGTCAGGTAGGCCGCGAACCAGCTGTTGAACAGGATCCCATCAGCGGTGCGGAAAGTCAGCGATTCCTGGAACGCGCGGTTCGCCTTCGTCCGTGTCGCGGAGGCCTTCGCGAGTTTCAGTGACGACTCGGTCCCCCACTTCGCGGCCGAGTAGCCGGACCAGGCGGCCACGATCGTGACGATCGAGAGCAGCAGCGCCCCTAAGACCGAGATCAGCCGGGCGCTGTGTCCATCCCCGTCATGCTCGCTTCCGTGATCGGCGTGCTCGCCGATCTCCTTGCCGACCTCAATTGGGGACAGACCCTCTGGCACTGGGTTCCTCCGGGTGCTTTTCGACGGGCCGAGAGACCTGCCGAGAGGCGCAGAGCATCGGCTACATGACCTGTACTGCGGTCTCGGACGGGCGTGCGATTAGGCAGGCGACCTCTGGGCGGCGATCATATGGCAGGTGGTGACGGAGTGACCGGACGCAAGGAGCGTGGCCGCCGAGAAAGAGGACGCGTCGTGGGGTTAGGAGGGGAGATTTCGAGCCGGCACTCCGCGACGCGTGGCGGACGGCAGTGACAGTGGAAAGGTGAACGTGGTCTGTGCGAGTTCAGCCTCGTATTGCCGCGACGCTCACGGCGATCACCAGGCCGAGCGCGGCGAGTGCCCCGACTGACCTGGACAGGTCGAGGCCGAGAGGGCCGGCGCCGGCCAGCACCGTCGAGGCGATCACCGCCAGCGGGAGCGCGACGGACAGCACGACGAGCGCGCCGCGGGCGACGGTGATGGCCTTGTTGCCGCCGCCCTTGCGGTCAGCGCGGGCGATGGCGAGGGCGTTGTCTGTGCGTTCGTCCCCGTAGCGGGTGATGACGCGTTGGCCGAAGCGGCGTGCGTCGCTTGCGCACGCCCAGGACATGACGATCATGAAGGTGACCGGAACGACCCAGGTCAGGAGCCAGATCCCTCCGGCCACGGCGAAGCGCACTGCACGCAGGACCTTCTGGCCGGCGGTCAGGTGTGTCGGTCCGCTGTCGTCGGGGGCGGACATGAAGCCGGCGAGGATCAGGACGCTGACGACGGCTTGATACCAGGACTTCAGCGGCGTTCGATGGCGGTGCGGCGGAAGCGGGTTGGCGCGCACCGCGTTCAGTTCGGCGAGGGCTTGCTCGCTGTCCTTGTGGACGCCCCGCAGGACGAGGAAGTCGGCGGCGACGCTCGGGTCTGCCGGATCCTTTCCGTAGATGGCTGCCACGCGCAGGTGGAAGCGGATCTCCTGGCGCAGGAATGCAATGTAGGCCGGAACGAGGGCGATCAAGAACGGCGTCCCTGCGACGGCGCCGTCGACGCGCGCCGTGCCTACGGTGCGCCGGCGCTCGGTGTCCGCGAGCACCGCTACCGGCGTTTCCGGCTCCGCCTCCCGTGCCCGCTGCGCCCACGAGCGGGCACTGCCCGCATGCTTGTCGACCGAGTAGATCGTGAGCCGCTCGGGGATGTGTCCCGGGTCGTAGAGAGCAAGCCGCACCAAGACACCTGGGACGCGCAGGTCCGCTCGCGTGCGCGCCCACCAAGAACTCGGCGAATCACCCAGGTCCTCGCCCGACCGGCCTGGATCGACGTCACTCATGCGGCGCTCCTCGGGCGCTCCTCTGGACCAAACGAATTCGGCCCGGGGAGGGGCCGGCGCGTGCGCCGGCCCCTGGGTCCCGTCGACCTACGACGCGACCGCGCCCGACACCTGGGCAGAGGACTTCGAGATCGCCTTCTGCAGCTCCTCGTAGTCGCCCGAGTCGATCGCCTGGTTGATCCGCTTGTCCGACTTGACGAGAGCGTTCTCGACCTTGTCGGCATAGACGTCGTCGACGACCGCCACGACCGCTGAGGATCCCGGCGGCAGGTACTCCTCGACCTCGACGCCGAGCTTCTTTTCCGCATGGCGCTTGTTGAGCGAGCCGATCCCGGCGCCGATCCCGGCGCCGATCGCGGTCGCCGCCAGCAGCGGCGGCGCGAACAGCCCGACGACGAGCCCGGCAGTGCCGCCGAGCACCGCGCCGCCGCCGGTCCGTCCGTCACCGTGCTCCTGCACGTCGACCTTGCCGCTGGCGTCGCGATTCATCACGACGGCCCCGACCACCTGGTACTCGCCGGCATCCTGTCCGGCCTTGAGTGCCTTGAAGTCCTCGGCCGCCGCCCCGGCGTCGGCGTACGTGCCGGCCACCAGCATCAGATTGTCACTTTCCATGGCTCCTCCTTCGTCTCCGTTTCGACGTCTGCTTGTCGGCGGACGGAAAGGGCGCAGGCCCGCCCGTCCGGCTTCCTCTGAGTCATGCTCCTTCCTCGGCCACCGCCGCGATCTCCGCGGCCTCGAGCTCGAGGTCGAGTGCTTCGACGATCTTGCCGAGCGCCGAGACGATGCGTACCGTCCCCACGATCGGAGCGACTGCGGCAAGGACGCCGCGAACCTGCTCCGGGTCGATGTCGAGGTCGCCGAGTGCCTCGAGGTTGACGGCGTACGACGCCGGCGCGGCGTCGACCGCCACCAGCGCGGCGATGCGGACGAGCATCAACGTCTCCGCGTCGAGGCTCGACGCCTCGATCGAATCGGCGGTCATGCTCGCGAGCAGATCGAGCACCGGTGTGTCTGCCATGTAATTCTCCTTTCGGACGGTTTCTCGGGCACGCGGACGCGCGACCGGTCGTGTGGTGTTCACGCCCCGCGCCGATCCCGCCGTCGCTCGCGCCGACGCACACCGCACACAGAGACGGGCGACAGCGGCCGCCCCAACGGGTCGATGAACAGCGTGACGGGTCCGGTATGCGCCGGGACCGGCCCCTCGAGCACGTCGATGGTGTAGGTGAGATTGCCGTCGCCGACGAGGCTCGGCGCCGTGAGCACGACCACCGCGTCGACGGGCACGTCGGCGCCGGGCTCGAGGAACGAGAGCACCGCGTTCGGCGGGTCGGTCTCGAAGCTGTTGTCGCCGACGGCCCACAGGTCCACGAAATCGGTCGTGGCCATCTGCCCGGCGATCCGCTGGGGCCGGTCGGAAAAGTAGAGCGTCGAGGGCGCGATCCCTCGCAGCGTCAGCATGGCGCCATCGCTGTCGATGCCCTGCGCGGTCTGCACGAACATCGACTGCTCGGTCTCGAGCTGCTCGGCCGATATCTCGGTCATCTTCACACCTCCTTGTCAGGCCCGGGTCGGGCGGCGGGAGAATCCAGTGACGGCTCTGTCCCCCGCCTCGCGACAGCGATCGAGAACCGTGTGCCGCGGGCCCAGCTCACCACCTGCCCACCGGCGCTTTCCCGTCGGTAGGCAGAACGCCGGCACTCTCAGCCAACTCCACGGCCTCGGCCCGGTTCGTCGCCCCGAGCTTCTCGTAGATGTGCTGGACGTGGGTCTTCACCGTTGGACGACCGATGCCCAGGCGGTCGCCGATCGCGGCGAGCGTCCGATGCGTCGGGAGGAGCGTCAGGACGGCCGTCTCGGTCGGCGTCAGCTGAACCGGCGTGCGCGACGCTTTCTTGCGGGACGTTCTCGGCTGGCCGGCCATGCACCGGAAGCTATGCCTGCGGCGGCCGATCTTTCATCGGCCAAAGTGGCTGATATTCTCGCCCTGGGGAATCGCTTGGAACGCGGACGTCGCCGGGGAGCGCCCGCTGGTAGGAGGCGGGTGGCTGTCGCCGTGGTTCATGACTCCCATGTAGGAATTCGGAGCCTCCGCAGACCCTCCCTGGCGCTCGCGCCGCGGTGCGTGCCGGCAGCGTCACGCGTGTCTCAGGATCGCGCCGGCTCGCGGTGTTCCTGGCACACAGGTCACAGCGATCGCTAATTCTTCTCTTACTCTCGAGCGTCGGCGCCTGCTGAACACCTCGGCGGTGCTGGTCCCGCCTGTGCGGGCCGATGCGATACCGCGGACCCGCCTCGCTCCCTTGCAGGAGGTCGTGCAGCGCAGCCGGGTGGTGCTGGTCTCGGCTCCGGCCGGTTACGGGAAATCGACTCTCGTGGCGCAGTGGAGCGAGCTGGATCCGAGGGTCAGCGGCTGGTTGCAGCTCGCACACGGCGACAACGATCCCGTGGCGCTGCTCGCCCACGTTGCGGCGGCGCTCGAGCGCACCGGCCCGGTCCGCGGTGACCTTCTCGAGGAGTTGTCACGAAGGACGCCGAGGATCGCCGACGTCGCCCTTCCTCTTCTGGCTGCCGACCTCGGCGAGCGTGACCCGTTCGTGTTGGTACTGGACGACGTTCACCTCGTCACGGCCAGGTTGAGCCGCACGATTCTCGCGTTCCTTGCCGAACAGGCGCCATCCGGGTCTCAGCTGGTGCTGGTCGGGCGTGGCGATCGGGGGCTGCGGCTCGGCCGCATCCGCGCACGTGGCGACCTGGTCGAGGTCGGGGCCGCGCTCCTCGCTCTCGACACCGAGGAGACGCGAGCCGTTGCCGCCCGCGGTGGTCTGACGCTGTCGGAGGAGGCGGCCGAGGCTCTGCGTGACCGGACGGAGGGGTGGGCTGCCGCGGTCGCGCTGGCAACGCTCTCGTTGCGAGACCGCGACGATGCCGCCACGAGGGCTGCCGGTCTGACCGGCAATCAGCGGCAGATCGCTGACTACCTCCTGGAAGAGGTGATGGAGCGCCAGCCGCGCAAACTCAAGACGTTCCTGCTTGGTACGTCGATCCTCGACCGGATGACGCCGCCCCTGTGCGATGCGGTGCTCGGCACGGACGATGCGACCGATTCGCTCGAGGTCCTCGCGCGCTCGAATGCATTCGTCGTCCCGCTCGACGATCGCGGCGAGTGGTACCGCTACCACCACCTGTTCAGCGACCTCCTCCGAGTGGAGCTCAACCGCCGCCATCCGGAATTGCTCACGGCGTACCTAAAGCGGGCAGCGGATTGGTGCGAGCTGCACGGAAGCCCTGACGAGGCGTTCGCCTACGCGCACGAGAGCGGCGATCTCGCGCAGGCCGGCAGGATCGCGCACGGGCACTGGGACGAGCTCGCAGGTCGCGGGCGAATCGAAACCTTGAGGCTCTGGCTCGACCGCTGCACCGACGAGGAGATCGAATCGGACGCCCAGTTGTCGATCCCCGCAGCCTGGGCGTCCGTGCTCCTCGGCGATCCGGTGCGCGCGAGGCGCTTCGTCGCTGCGGCCGAGCGGACGCAGCTCGATGTGGCATCCGCCGACGGGGCGACGTCGCTTCGTTCGGCACTCGCGAACGTCCGAACTGCCGTCGCTCCCGACGGAATCCACGGGATGCTGCGTGACGCCGAGTTCGTCTACGCCGCGGAGAAGCACGATGGCACACGTCGGCTTCTCAGCGCCTGTCGCGCTCTGGGGACGGCGAACGTACTCCTGGGCCGACCGCAAGAAGCGATCGACGTGTTCGGCGAGGCACTCGCTCTGTCAAGCCACCGGCCAGAGCTCACGCACGTGCGGCTCTATTGCCTCAGTTACATGGCCTTCGCGGCCACGGAGATAGGCGATCGGCGAAATGCACAGAGATGGGCGTTCGAGGCGCTCCGGCTGGTCGAGGACGCGCGTCTCTACGAGGCAGCCCAGAGCGCCATCGCCTACGCGGCAGGAGCGCTAGCGCACCAGCAGCGCGGTGACCACACGGAGGCCGCGCGCCAGCTCGAGAACGTTCGGCGGGTCCGCTCGTTGCTCCACGGGGTCCCGTGGCTCGAAGCCGATTGCGCGCTGCGCTCCGGCCATATCAGCCTGAACCTCGGCGACCTCGCCGGCGCTCTCGAGTTCGCACGCGTTGCGAGCGACGCACTCCAGGGCTACCCCGACGCCGGAACGCTTCCCGCCCGGCTACAGCAGTTCGAAGGGCGGATCACGCGAGGGAAGGCCTACGAGCTCACGCCGGCCGAGCTCCGGCTCATCGGTTTCCTGCCGACGCATCTCTCGCTCCAGGAGATCGCCGATCGTCTGTACCTCTCACGCCCTACGGTCAAGACTCAGGTCGCGTCGATTTACAACAAGCTCGGGGTCAAGACCAGGTCCGAGGCCGTCGACCTCGTCGAGCAGTCCGGCCTCGGAGCGGTCGACGGGCGGCTCACGATTCCCGATCCGGATTCCGACTGAGCTCGCCGTCCCGTGCGGGCGGCAGCGCGGGTGAGGGTCGGCGATATCGGCCATTGTGGCCGATGACGGGTCGATCGTCTCCGTCGTAGCGTTGCGGCCGGGCCGCCGTGGAGCAGGTGCCGACTCCCTCGATACGTGCCTCTTGGTCGGCCAGCGGAGGCCAGTACGACTTGACACCTATCGACGAGCCCGACCGTTGCCCCGACATCCTCGGTCAGCACGAGAGGAGCACCGAATGACTGACGCCGATCACACCAGCGACACCGCGGACGCGGCCGGCGCCTGGCTCCGCCGTCCTCGCGATCCGGAACGGCCCGAGCACGCAGCTCCCCAAGGCGACGAGGCCGTTCTTCCAGCTGCGGTTGAGGAATTGCCGCCGGAAGCCGAGCCCGCTCCACCCGAGCCGACGGCGCCGACGGCGCCCAGCCCTGTCGCCGAGAAGCCTGCGCCCAAGCGGCGGCCGCGATCGCCGAAGCAGCGCGCAGCGAAGACCAGCGCTCCACGAGGCGGCCGGCCCTCCAGGGCGAAGGTCGTGCCGCACCTCACGCCGGCCGAGCGGGCCGCGCAGGGCAAGGCTGCACGGGCCGAGATCGGGCGCTCGGTCCACGGCGAATGGTCTTCGCCGGCGAACCGGCGCGACCCGGTCGACCTGCTCGAGGCGCAAGCCGGCACGCGCGTGCAGGAGCTCGTCCCGATTCGGTACGGGCGCATGCTCGTTTCACCGTTCACGTTCTTCCGCGGCGCCGCCTCCGTGATGGCGTCGGATCTCTCGGTTCTCCCGAGGACGGGACTGCAGGTCCAGCTCTGCGGAGACGCGCACCTCTCCAACTTCGGCGTGTACGCCGCCTCCGACCGGCGGCTCGTCTTCGACATCAACGACTTCGACGAGACCCTGCCGGGCCCGTTCGAGTGGGACCTGAAGCGACTCGTGGCGAGCTTCGCGATCGCAGGCCGGGACCGGGGCTTCGACGCCAGGCAGCGAGAGGCGATCAACCGTGCGGTTGCCCGCGCGTACCGGATGGCGATGACGGACTTTGCGGGCATGGGCACCCTCGCGATGTGGTACGCGCGAATCGACGTGGATGAGGTCGTCCAGCTGGTCGAGCAGCAGTCGAGCAAGAAGCAGGCCGTGCGGATCGACCGTAACGTCGCGAAGGCTCGGACAAAGGACAGCCTTGCCGCGTTCGCGAAGCTGACGCACCTTGTAGACGGCGAACCACGGATCGCCACCGATCCGCCGCTCATCGTTCCGGTCGAAGATCTCGTGGAGCCGGGCTCCAGCGGCGGGCTCGAGGAGTTTCTCCACGATCTCGTCCGCTCGTACCGGCTGACCTTGCCGGGCGCACGCCGGCGGCTGCTCGAGCGCTTCCGCTACGTCCATGCGGCGCGGAAGGTCGTCGGCGTCGGCAGCGTCGGCACCCGCGCCTGGATCGTGCTCATGGCCGGCCGCGACGAGGGCGATCCCCTCTTCCTCCAGGCGAAGCAGGCAGAGGCATCGGTGCTCGAGCCGTTCCTCGGCAAGAGCGCCTTCTCCCATCACGGCCGGCGCGTCGTCGAGGGTCAGCAGCTGACCCAGGCCGCGAGCGACATCATGCTCGGCTGGCTTCGCACCGCCGACGTCGAGGGCGTGGACCGGGACTTCTACATCCGCCAGCTCTGGGACTCGAAGGGATCAGCGGTCATCGAGACGATGAACCCGAAGATGATGAGGACGTACGCGAAGGTTTGCGGCTGGGCGCTCGCCAAGAGCCACGCGCGCTCCGGGGATGCGATTGCGATCGCGAGCTACCTCGGAAGCAGCGACGCGCTCGACAGGGCACTTTCCGCGTTCGCCGAGAGCTACGCGGAGCAGAACGACCTCGACTACGAGGCGCTCAAGAAAGCAGCGGCATCCGGCCGCGTGAAAGCCGAGATAGGCGTCTGACGTGCTCGAGGTGAGGGGCGTGAGTCGGAATAGCCTCGGCGAGCGCCCGCGGGCGATGCCGCCAACAGGGTCTCCGTCGTGACGGTTGCGTCGACCGCGTCTTCCGCCGCTGCGAAGGCTTCGAGTCTGGTTCTGCTCACGTTGGCGTCAGCGCAGTTCGTCATGGCCCTGGATATGACGGTGATGAACACCGCGATCGCGACAGTCGCGAGGGACGTCGGGACCGATGTGACCGGGATCCAGCTGGCGATCACGCTGTACACGCTGGTCATGGCGTCTTTCATGATCACCGGCGGGAGGGTCGGGGAGATCATCGGCCGGAAGCGTGCGTTCACGATCGGATGCGTCGTCTACGCGTCTGGGTCGCTGACGACGGCGCTGTCTCACAGCCTGACCGTGTTGATCATCGGTTGGTCGTTCCTCGAGGGCTTCGGCGCGGTGTTGATCTTTCCGGCCATTGTCGCGCTGGTGGCCTCGAACTTCGGAAAACCGGACCGGCCGCGCGCGTACGGGCTCGTGGCTGCTGCAGGCGCGATGGCCGCCGCGGTGGGGCCGGTGATCGGCGGCTTCTTCACGACCTATGCCTCGTGGCGGTGGGTGTTCGTCAGCGAGGTGCTGATCGTGATCGTGATCCTCGCCCTGGCACGCCGGGTGAACGACACACCGCCCGAGAAGGGCGCCAGGCTCGACCTGGCCGGCACCGGGCTGTCGGCGGCCGGCCTCGGGCTGATCGTGATCGGCATCCTCAAGTCGGGTGCCTGGGGGTTCGTGCGCCCCAAGCCGGGTGCTCCCGAGTGGCTGGGGCTCTCGCCGGTGATCTGGCTCGTGCTCGCAGGCGGTGTGGTGCTGGGCCTGTTCATCGCCTGGGAGAACCGGCGTATCGCGCGCGGCCAGGCTGCGCTGATCGATCCGAAGATGCTGCGCAACATCCAGCTGCGCGACGGCGTCACCTCGTTCTTCTTTCTGTTCCTGGTGCAGGCCGGGATCTTCTTTGTCGTGCCGCTGTTCCTGTCGGTCGCGCTCGGTCTGTCGGCGGTCGCGACGGGCATGCATCTGCTGCCGCTGTCGCTGATGTTGCTGCTCTTCGCTGCCGGGGTTCCCAAGGTGTTCCCGAACGCCAACCCGCGGCGGGTCATCCGCCTCGGCTTCATGGCTATGTTCGGGGGGCTCGTGCTCCTGCTTGCCTTGCTCGACTACGGCGCCGGAGCGGAGATCGTCACCTGGCCGTTGCTGCTCGCGGGTGCCGGGATCGGCTCGATCGCCTCCCAGCTGGGGGCCGTGACCGTGTCGGCGGTGCCCGACGAGCAGAGCGGCGAGGTGGGCGGAATCCAGAACACCGGGACACAGCTGGGCGCGTCGATCGGCACCGCGCTGGCGGGCGCTGTGCTCATCTCCGCGCTGACCGCCTCGTTCCTCGCCGGTGTCCAGAACAACCCGGCCGTCCCGGACCGCGTGGCCGCCAAGGCTCAGACCAACCTCGCGGGCGGCGTCCCGTTCATCTCTGACACCGACCTGAAGGCCGCCCTTTCCGACGCGCACGTTCCGCGGAGGACAGCCGACGCGATCGTGCAGACAAACGAGCAGAGCCGGATCGACGGGCTGCGTGTCGCCGTCTCGATCCTCGCACTCTTCGCGCTCGTCGCCCTGTTGTTCACGCGAGGCATCCCAACGGTCCAACCCGGCGCCCAAACCAAGCCAAGCTCAGCGCCGACATAGCCTGGACGCCCCGGTTCGGTGGACACGCAGGTCCCGGGCGGAGCAACGTCGATAGCGCCGCGCCACCACGGGCGGCACGAGGCACACGCCGCGGCCCCGCCGCGACCAGGGTCAGGATGGCCGGGACGTGTCTCAGGCTGGCGTCGGCGGGGCCGGGGTGCGGTCGCCGCGCACACGCAGGAGCGCCAGGATCGCGATCGCGAGGTATCCGAACACGGCGACCTTCGGGGCGATCAGGGCGAGTGCGATGACGGCGGCGTAGAAGCCGAGGTTCGGCGTGGCTGCGCGGGCGATCGTGGCGATCTCGTCCTCGCTGACCTCTGGTCGCAGCACGCGGCGGTCGCGTGCGATGGTTGTCCAGAAGAGCCAGAGGACGAGTGAGATGACGAACAGGATGGCGCCGTAGAAGATGACCGCGGCGCGCGCCGCGTCGACGTTATGGATCGCCTCCGCCATCAGCTTCGTCGGGAAGGGCAGGAACGACACCAGCATGAGCAGCAGCAGGTTGACGACCATCAACTGCCTGTTCGCGTACTGCACACGCCGGAGGATTCCGTGGTGGACGAGCCAGATCCCCCCGATCGTGAGGAAGCTCGTCGCGTAGGCCAGGTAGGACGGCCACTGGTCGGCGATCCCACGCCACAAATTGTCGAAGGAGGATTCGGGCACGTTGATCTCGAGGATGAGCAGGGTGATCGCGATCGCGAAGACCCCGTCGCTGAACGCCTCCAGCCGGCCGGTGCCCCAGAGGTCATCCACGCCGTCGTCCCCCGTCCGTCTGCATTCGACGTCCGGCAGCATCGAATCGACGAGCGGCCGTTGCGTCATCCTCACCGGGTGATTCACCGCCACCGCTCTGCAGCGACGATCACGCGGCCCCGCGCCGCGGCGAGCTGCGGGCCTGTTCGCGCTGGCGGAGGATTCGGAGACGCAGCTCGACTCCTACCTCGACGACGCCGAGGTGCTCGTCGCCGTCGCATGCGTCCGGCGGCTTGTAGGCCTTCACCGTGGTTTCGCGCGTGCCGAGCTTCTGCGCCTCGGCCACTCTTTCGCGGGCAGTTGGCCGGATGTTACGCGCGTCGGCTCATCGTCCTCGAGGGCGGCGGCGCCCTATACCCGACGGAGCAAACGACTGTCGGCTGCGCGTACGGATGCGCGTACGGGCTTGCTTCCGCTCGTTGCAGTTCGTTACCGGGGACTCCCGTACGCGCAGGCCTGATTTGCAGGCAGTTTCAATTCGTTGCGTCTTGTTGCAGCTTGTTGTGTGGGACAAGAGGTCCCCGGTTCGAATCCGGGCGCCCCGACTGAGAAAGCCCTCGTAGCAGGGCTTTTTCTTTGGGCGATTGGAGCTGAGCGGCGCCGCGCGTACGGTGGTAGTACGAGCATCGACGGGTAGCCCGTTTCCGCGGTCGCACACTCGAACTCGACTGCCGGTTTTGGAGGTCCTGGAAGCCATCGCCAGGCACCGCACGCACACCGGACCCACCCGCTCACGACTCCGCCTCGTCGCAGGTCTCCGGTCGTCCGAGCGTCGCGGGAAGATGACGTGACATGGCGAGTGCTACAAACGGCTACCGGCGGCTACACGGGCTGACGATCGAGCAGCGGAACGCGGTCGAGTTGATCGTCTTGGGCGAAACCGACGCCTCCGTGGGCGAGCAGGTCGGTGAGCGGATTCGGGCACACGCCATTGCCAACGTGATCGCGTTCGAGAAGGACGGCAAGGTCCGGGTTCCGGGCGTGGCGCGGTGCATCGTGGGAACGAAACAGGACGCGAGCGGCGCGCGCCCACGCGACCCAAGGCGTTAGGTGGGTAATCCCTGCCTCGAGGATTCGAATTCCGCGCGCTGGCCGCCAGAGGCCGCGGCGACGGCGCTCGAGGCGCGGCCGAAGACCACGAAGAAGGCATCACCCTGGGTGTCGGACCCTCGATGCCCTCGTGGTCGGCAAAGGCGGCCCTGAGTCGGCGCCGATGCTCGTGCAGCGCCTCCCCCGTAGTCCTCGCCGAGCTCTTGCAGCAGCCGGGTCGACCCCTCGACGTCCGTGAACAACAACGTCACGACACCAGTCGGGAGATCACTCACCACGCCGCACGATCCTGGAGCGACGCCGCTTCGCTGTCCAGCGGGCAGCCCGTGTCCGCGGCTGATACTCTCGTTCGTAAGTTAGGACGAGTTCGGGCGCTTATCGCCTCCTTACGCGTTCGTAATTAGCGGGAAGGAGGTGTGTTTTATGGCAACTGGAACCGTCAAGTGGTTCAACGACGCCAAGGGCTTCGGGTTCATTACTCCCGAGGACGGCGGCAAGGATCTCTTCGTTCACTTCAGCAACCTGTCGGGCGAGGGCTTCAAGTCGCTCGCCGAGGGTGCGAAGGTCGAGTACGAGCCGGCCGAGTCCGACAAGGGGCCGGTGGCGACAAACGTCGTTACGGTCGGCTAGTCCGGCCGTTCTGTAGGGGGCGCGCGCATCTGCGCGCGCCCCTTCAACTCCGGCCGGGCCCGACGGCCTGACCGGTTGACGAAAGGGGCTGGATGAGCGCATCCAAGAAGCGGCAGACCATGGCCAAGCACGCGCGCGAACGCGCCGTCAAGGAAAAGCGCGCGCTGAAGCTCGAAAAGAAGCGCCTGGCGGCGGAGATTCGCCTCGCACAGGCGAACGGGACGTACGTGCCGCCGGTGGACGAGTCCAGCGAGGACGTCGAGCACGCCGTCCCCGACGACTCCGAACCGTCCACCGAGGGCGCACCGGCGCAAGAGGAACACCAGCTCGCGTGAGCCAGACTCCCGAGCAGCGCAACTACGGGGAGATCGAGCGGCTCGAGACGCTGCTCGCGGAGCTGCGCGCGAACTCGTCGACGGCGCGCGAGACGGAGGCGATTCGCGAGATCGGGCTCGAGATCGCGCTCGCAGTGCGCGAGGTCGGCGCGATGCTCATCAACGTTGGCTGGGAGCAGACGTTCGCGTCCCGGGACGTCGAGCCGCCGGTGCCGCAAGTCGACGGCAACCCAGGCGGCTAACAGGCAAAAGCCGCCGTAGCGGCTGCTAGCGGAGACTCGAGGCGCCCCGGGAGGTCGGGTGCGACCTCGCACGGCCGGTGTCGGCCCCGTCACCGCAGTGGATCTCGAGGATCCGCTCTGCGGTCAGCCGCTTGACGCCATGTCGCATGAGCGTTTCCAGTAGGTCGGCGCGGCGTCCGGTTCGCAGCTCCGACGCGGTCAACTCGCACGTCCCAAAGATCATGGTCGGCTGGTCAGCCTCCGGCCGCACCGTGCCAACTCCGGCGTCGTGCATCATGTGATCTCCTCTCTCTCAAGGTCCTACGAAGAGGACCGACGGCCTCCCGCGGAATGCCCGGCGCGGTAATGGGAGTCGAAGAGAGGAGAGTTCAGGGCCTCCGCGGCATCCCCGCTGGGTCACTCTCATACTAGCGCGCCGCCGTCAGGCGAGTAGCGCGCGGAGCGCGGCGAGCGGTTCCTCGCGCACGCGGAAGTAGGCCCAGCTCCCGCGCTGCTCGCGCTCGACCAGCCCGGCCTGCAGCAGCACCTTGAGGTGGTGGCTGACCGTGGGCTGGCTCAGACCGAGCGGCTCGGTCAGATGGCACACACACGCCCCGTGATGGGCCTGCGCCTGGATGAGGCTGAGCAGACGAAGCCGTGCGGGGTCGGCGATGACCTTCAAGGCGGCGCCGAGCTGCTCCGCGTCCTGCGGCGCCAGCGGTTCCTGGAGCAGCGGCGGGCATGACGGGGCGATCACCGCGATGGTCTTTCCCGCCATGGATGGATATTGACAGAGATCGATGTCCTCGCCATCATCCTCCTCGCCAGACGACATCGACCGTCATCGATACCAGAGGAGGCCGGCGATGCCGCAGGCGATCGACCCAGTCACCCAGTACCACATCAACCAGGCCGCCGACCGCCTGGCCTACGAGTTTGCCGGGATCTTCTCGCAGGAGACGATCGCCCGCTACATGGCCGACTCCACCGACCTGCTCGGCGAGGCCAGGATCAACGTCTTCGTCCCCGTGCTCCACGTCCGCTCCGCCGGATCGGCGCCGCCCGGCGACGAGATCAACCCGAACGCCGTGGCCGCGCTCCTGCTTCCGGAACACTGATCGAGCGGCAGGTCACGAGGGAGTCGCTGCGGCGGCTGACCGCCGAGTTCATCGGCACGTTCGCGCTCGTCTTCGCCGGGTGCGGCGCGATCATGGTCGACGCGAAGACCGGGGAGCTCGGTCACGTCGGCGTGGCCATCACCTTCGGCCTCGCGATCATGGCGATGATCTATGCGGTCGGCCACATCTCAGGCGCGCACCTCAATCCGGCCGTCACGGTTGCGTTCGCGCTCACCCGGCACTTCCCGTGGCCGCGCCTGGTCGGCTACTGGGGCGCTCAGCTCGCCGGCGCTCTTGCCGCTGCCGCGATCCTGCGTGGCTCCCTGGGCAACATCGCGCACGTCGGCGCGACCTTGCCGTCGGGCTCGCAGGCCCAGTCGTTCCTCTGGGAGCTCGTCATGACCTTCTTCCTGATGTTCGTGATCATGGCGGTCGCGACCGACACCCTCGCCGTCGGAGAGGCCGCGGCGATCGCGATCGGCGGCACCGTCGGGCTGGACGCGATGTTCGGCGGGCCGATCTCCGGCGCGTCGATGAATCCCGCCCGGTCGATCGGCCCTGCGGTCGTCAGCGGCGACCTGCACGCCCTCTGGATCTACATCGCCGGGCCCCTGGCGGGCGCGGCTCTCGCCGCACTTGCCTACCAGCTCATCCGTGAGCCGGTGCAGGCGACCGAGGACGCCGCCTGACCCACCTCCTCGCCGTCGGCGGCAGCGACGCGGGGATCGCGTCGGCGCTCCGCGCTCGCGAGGTCGACCCGGGCGCCGAGGTGACGGTCCTGCCCGCGGACCGCTACCCGAGCTTCTCGATTTGCGGGCTCCCGTACTTCCTGTCGGGCGATGTCCCCGACTGGCTATCGTTCGCGCATCGCTCGACCGAAGTTCGTCGGCGCCGGCTACATCGGGGTCGAAATGGCGGAGGCGCTCCACGCCCGACGGCTCGCGGCGGAACCCAGGTGGTGAAAGTTCGACCAGGCGGTCGCGCGCACCGGCCTGCGGGACGACGAGGTCCGCGCCGCCGCGTTCGACCCGCTGACGGTCGAGACGCGCGCATGCGACCACAAGGCCTACTACCCGGGCTCCGAGCTCGTCGCGGCGATCGTCCCGTGGGCTGACGTACGCAGGCGGCCCGAGCGGGCAGCCGCTCGGGGCTCCGCGGTATCGCGCTGAAGATCAGTCCGCTGCCAGCGTACCTTCTGGTACGTTGCCAGCGGACATGATCGTGGACACGAACCCGTTCGTCTACTCGCGCCCCATTTCCCCGGAGGAGCTCCTCGACCGTGACGAGGAGACGCACGAGCTCCTGCGCGCCGCGGTCGGAGGCCACTACGTGCGCCTGTTCGCGCCGCGGAAGTACGGCAAGACGAGCCTGCTCAAGCGCGCGCTCCGCGACGCCGAGGAGCAGGAGGGCCTCGTCCCCGTCCTCGTCGACCTCTACCGCGTCGTGTCCATCGCCGACGTCACGATCCGCTTCGAGCGCGCGTACGCACGCCAGCTCAAGGGCTCGCTCCGCGCGCGTGTCGACGAGCTGCTTCAGCGCACCGGGCTCGGCCTGTCGCTCGGCGCCTACGGCATCGGCGCCCGCATCCAGGTCGATCCGAAGGTCGAGCCGATCGCGGCGCTGCACACGCTGCTCGACCTGCCGACGAAGCTGGAGCAGCAGGGCGGCTACCGCGCCTTCATCGCGCTCGACGAGTTCCAGGACGTCGGCAACGTCCCGGATCTCGACGGGCTCATCCGGAGCCACATCCAGCACCACGGCGACGTCGCCTCGTACGTCTTCGCGGGCTCCGAGCCGGGGCTGATGAAGCAGCTGTTCGAAAACCGCGACCGGCCGCTGTACGGGTCGGCGGTGCCGATGCGCCTGGGCCGCCTTCGCGACGAGGACATCGCCGGCTCGATCGCCGACCGCTTCGCCCAGACCGGGCGCGGCGTGGGGGAGGCGCTCGGGCCGCTCCTCGAGACGGCGCAGGGCCACCCTCAGCGGGCCATCATGCTCGCCTACCACCTCTGGGAGCAGGTCGCCGAGGGCGAGACGGCGACGCTCGAGCGCTGGGAGCACGCGCACGCCGCCGCCCTCGCCGAGCTGGAGCCGGAGTTCGACGCGCGGTGGCGCGGCTACCACTCGACCGTGGCGCAGAAGACGCTGCGCTCGATCGTCGCCGGCGGCGGGTCGGCCTACCGAACGGGCGTCCTCAGGCGCCTGGAGCTCGAGAAGAGCGCGGCGAGCGCAGCCGTGCAGCGCCTGCTCGAGAGCGCCGACATCGAGGACGCCGGTGGCCGCAAGTACCGGGTCGTCGACCCGCTCTACGCCGAGTGGATCGCCACGCTCGACGCCGGCTGACGCGAACGTGATGGCGGCGGCGCGTGGCCGCCGCCCTCAGCCCGCGCTAGAACGGGCGCGGGCGCGTCGATCCTGCGCGTGGCGCCGACCGGAATCAGCTGCACCGTGATCGAGCGCGCTTCGACGGTGCCTTCGTTCCGGATCAGCGCGCGCGTCGCCGCCGAGCCGCGCCACGAAGTCGTTGAGGATCAGGCCCCATGCTGTTGCCACGGCGGCTCATCCGCGGGGTAGGTGCTTAGGTTCACGGAGTTGACATGCCCATCGCGAGCGTGGTGCTGGTGAAGCCGACGCTCGGCGTCGACATCAGGGCCGAGCGCACGCGGCAGCTCGAGCGCGTGGAACGGATTGCCGCCCGAGCGCTCGTGCACTCGAAGCAGCGAGTGTGCGCGGCTGTCGACGCGGTCACCGGGCTCCGCAGCAGCGCAATCTCGAGCGCCCGGCGCCGCGGCGGCGCGAGCGCCGGGAATGTGTCGTCCAGGACGTCCTCGAGGAGGTCGCCGAGCCCCGTCTGCGCGAGCCCCTGGTCAGCCTCGGCCGGCCGCGCGGCGAGGACGCGGAGCCGCCCATGCTCGCGTGCCGACGAGACGGCGGCTCGCCAGAGCGTCGACTTGCCCCGGGCTCCCCTTCGAGCACGATGGCGACGGGATCGTCGGCAAGCAGGAGGCCTTCGATCATGCGCAGCTCGTCGTCGCGGCCGACGATGTCTTCCTGGACGACCGTCATCCGCCTGCCAGCACCGCCGCTCCGATCGCGCCCGACAGGTCGCCGAGGCCCGTGCCGATCACTGCGGGCGGCTTGTCCGGGACGAAGATGTGCGGCGCCATGTTCGCAACGATTCGGTCGACAAATGGCTGCCCGAGCCGGTCGCCGAGCCCACCGCTGATCACGACCGCCTCGAGGTCGAGCAGGTTCTGAACCGAGGCGATGCCCACACCGAGCGCCCACGTGGCCTGGTGGATCAGCTTCCTCGCCATCGCGTCGCCGCCCTCGAGCGCCTTGGCGAAGACGCCCGAGGTCAGCCGGTCGCGGCCGCGCTCCTCCATGATCTTGAAGAGGCTCGTCTTGTGCCCGCGCTTCACGAGCCGGTGCGCCTGCCGTTCCATGCTTGCGCGCCCGGCGTAGGCCTCGACGCACCCGCGTCGGCCGCAGCCGCACCGCAGCCCGTTCGGCCGTACGACCATGTGGCCGAACTCGCCCGCCGCGCCGCGGCCCGTGTACAGCCGCCCGTCCAGCACGAGCCCGCCCCCGACACCGGTGCCCGCCCAGACGCCGAGCAGGTTCTTGTACGGCCGGCCGGCGCCCCGTTGCCATGTCCCCAGGACGGCGACGTTGACGTCGTTCCCGAGCACGACCGGGATGCCGCCGAGCTGCTCGGACACGCGCGGGCCGAGCTCGACCCGGTCACCGAAGCCGGGCACGTTCGCCGCCAGCGTGACGACGCCCGTCGCGGCGTCGACGTCGCCCGGCGAGCCGATGCCGACGCTCTCGAGCTCGCCGCCGCCCGCCGCGGCCAGCGCCTCGCGCACGGTGCCGGAGATCGCGTCGATGACGTCGGCGGCGTCGCCGGTGCGCGGGGTCTCGGCGCGCGCGCTACCGGCGACCTCCCTGTCGCGCAGGACGACGGTCTGGATCTTCGTCCCGCCGAGATCGACCCCGGCCTTCACTGCTGCGGCGGCGGGAAGCGGCTGTTGCCGACCCACAGCGAGTGCGTTCGCGGGTCTGATGCGATGCTCCCGGCCCAGACGCCGGCCGGCATGTCGATCAGCTTCTTCGTGTCGTTGGACACGTCGATGCGCTCGACGTAGGGGCCGGCGGCGATCCACGCGGCGCCGTTCGCGATCACCCCTTGCTGCGGCGCGCCCGACAGGCCGAGCGGGGGCTCGAGCTTGCCCGGTCTCTGGATCCATCGGTGTCACCGTTGCGTGCTCTGGATCGAGCAGATAGACCTTCGGCCCGCTCACGTCGATGAGGAACGCCTGCTCGGGGATGGAGAACGTCCGCGACCGGCCTGTCCGGGCGTCGAAGCGCATGATCTTGTTGACCGTGCACTCGCAGATCCACTCGTAGCCGCGCAACGGCACGAGGATCGTGGTCTCGACGGCGTGCGTGTTCCACGTGCCGGTGACGCGGTTCGATATCGGGTCGATGCGCAGCAGATTTGCGTCCGGCTGCAATACCCAGACGGCGCCGTTGCCGGCCGCGATCGTCGAGACACTGCCGTTGCCGGGGAGCGTGTACGTCCTGAGGTGCCGTCCGCTCAGCGCGTCGATCCGTTCGACGGTCCAGACCGTCTCGCCGCTACGAGGCCCCTGCAGGGCGGTGTGGCTCTTCGCGAGCCAGACAGATCCGAAGCCGAAGGCGACCTTGCAACTGCACGCGTCCGCGCCCAGGTCGATGGTCTTGCCGGGAGTGCCCGTGTCGATGTCGCGGGCGACGAGCCGACCGTCGGAATGCCCTCCCTGCATCTGCCACAGGGTCCCGTCCCTCGACCAGAGGTTCGAGTAGAGGCCGCTGCCGGTCGGCTTGCCGTGCACAAGTGTGGCCACCTGGTCGGTACGGGCATCGAGGCGCAGCAGGTCGATCCCCTCCGCCGCGGATGCGCCGCCGCCGCGGAAGGCCAGCCACCGCCGCCCGCGATAGCAACCATGACGAGCGCGGCCGACGCCGCGACGAGGACGCGGCTGCGCGACGAGAGTCTCGCCGGCACGACGTGGGCGAGCCGCTCCGCGGCCTCTTCAGGCGACAGCGGCTGGGGCAGGCGCGTCACGACGGCCGTGAGCGCGAAGATCTGGCGGCTCCCCTCGACGCCCTTCAGCTCGTGGACGCCGCGGTCCTCGAACGTGGCGTCGGAGCCCGAGACCAGGTCGCGGACCGTGCTCGTAACGAGCACCTCGGCCGCGCCCGCGAGCCCCATGACGCGGGCCCCGACGTGCACCGCGATCCCGCCGAGCTTGCCGTCGATCTCCTCGACCTCGCCCGTGTGGATACCCGTGCGGATGTCGACGCCGAGCTCCTGCACGGCGGCGGCGATCGCGACGGCCGCGCGCAGCGACTGCGCCGGCTCGCCGAACGTCGCGAAGAACCCGTCGCCGGCCGTGTCCTGCTCGCGGCCGCCGTACCGCTTCAGCTCGGCGCGGACGAGGCGGCGAAACCGCGTGAGCAGTCGCGTTCCAGCGTGCATCGCCGAGCTCCGTGGCGAGCGCGGTGGAGCCGACGATGTCGATGAAGTAGATCGTCGCCAGTCGGCGCCGGACGGCCTGCTTGGGCACGGGCGAAAGTATGCGCTCAGTCGTTCACGCGGGCAATGAGGTCGCCGCGGCGCATCATCTTCACCGCGCTGCCGGCGAGCCGCACGTCCCAGCCGGCGCCCTTGGGGAAGAGCACCTTGTCGCCCGGCTCGACGCCGTGCGCCTCGGCGCCGACGGCGGTGATGATCCCCGTCTGGCAGCCGGTGTCGCTGGAGGCCGGGATGATCAGGCCGGCGCGGGTCTCGGTCTCCTCGTCGACCGGCTCGATGACGACGTAGTCGTCGAGCGGCTCGAGCGTGACGGCCATCGGCTGCGGGTCCTCCAGCATGCTTTGAGGATACTTCGCCCATGGCGTCGCCCTTCGTCGAGCTCGAGATCGGCGGGCACACCGTCAAGGTCACGAATCCGGAGAAGATCTACTTCCGGACGGCTGGGCTGACCAAGCTCGACCACGTCCAGTACTACGTCGCGGTCGAGGAGGGCATCGTCCGTGCGCTGTACGAGCGGCCGACGCAGCTGAAGCGCCACCCCGGCGGCGCGGAGGACGAGGCGATCTACCAGAAGCGCGTGCCGGCGCACGCCCCTGACTGGATCGAGACCGCGCGCGTCACCTTCCCGTCCGGCCGGCATGCCGACGAGCTCTGCGTCACCGAGGTCGCGCAGGTCGCGTGGGCTGCGAACCTCGGCACGATCGACTTCCACCCGTGGCCGTCGCGGCGACGGGATACCGAGCACCCGGACGAGCTCCGCATCGACGTCGATCCGCAGCCCGGGACGACGTTCGCGGACGCGAAGCGCGTGGCCGCGTGCGTGCGCGAGGTGCTCGACGAGATCGGGTACGTCGGCTGGCCGAAGACCTCCGGGAACCGCGGCATCCACATCTTCTGCCGCATCGAGCCGAACTGGGGCTTCCGCGTCGTGCGGCGCTGCGCGCTCGCCTTCGCGCGCGAGATCGAGCGGCGGCTGCCCGACATCGTGACGACCGCCTGGTGGAAGGAGGAGCGCGGCGAGAGGGTCTTCATCGACTACAACCAGAACGCCCGCGACCGCACGATCGCCTCGGCGTACTCGGTGCGCGCGCGGCCGGATGCGACGGTCTCGGCGCCGGTCACCTGGGACGAGCTTCCGGACGTCGAGACCGAGGACTTCACGATCCCGACGATGCGCGAGCGGTTCGCCCGCCTCGGCGACGTCCAGGCGCGGGATCGACGACGCCGTGTCCGACCTGCGTGTGCTGCTCGAGTGGGTCGAGCGCGAGGAGGCGGCTGGCGAGGGCGAGGCGCCGTACCCGCCGAACTTCCCGAAGATGCCCGGCGAGCCGGCGCGGGTTCAGCCGTCGCGCGTGAAGAAGCGCTAGGCCTCGCCGTCGTAGTAGCCGACCTTGCTGGATCGGCGAACCAGGACGTTGTCGTCCTCGTTGCCGGTCCAGATGCCGACCTTGTCACTGTCCGGATAGACGGCCGCAGCCGGGTAGCTGACCGTCGAGTACATGAGCACACGGACCGTCTCGCTCGTGTCGTTGCGCACCGAGTGCGCGCCGTCCGGCCCGGGCCGGAAGAAGACGACGTCCCATGGCTCGAGCGCCTCCGTGCCGTCCGGGGTCCGCAGGCTCAAACCATATCGCGCTCTCGGGCTCTTGCGCTGGCGCAGCCGGCGCCGGCGCCGCGGTAGCCCGCGCCGCCGGCGCCTTTGTGGTTCTCGTTTAGAGCGCTGCGCCCAGCTGGCGCGCGTACTTCTCTGCCTGCAGGGCTTCGAGCGTCGCGTACTCGGCCTCACCGATCGCCGATCGCGCAAACTCGATCGCGTCGACTGCATCCTGGTACGCCGAGCCGGCGTCGCGCACGGCGTCGTCGCGATCCATGGAAGCCTTGGTCTCGTCGACGTGTTCCGCACAGCAGCGACGTGGCGCTGCCAGTCGGTCTGGAGCTGCTGCCAGGGACTGTCAGCCCCGTCGGCCTTCTTAGCGCGAAGCTCGGCGGCGCGGGCGTCGGCCTGCCGTCGCGCGTCGTCGACCTTCGCCGTGATCTCGCTCGCGCTCGGCCTCGACCGCTGCCTTGACCTCGCGGTCGGCCTTGTCGATCTCCGCCTTGAGCCTGGCGAAGCTCTCGTCAAGCGACATCGTTACCTCCTCTCGCGACCCCGCGTGCAAGGTCTACGCCGCGCGAGCTGCGGGCATCGGCGAACCCACCGATTGCTGCAGGAAGACCGTCGTCAGGCCTCGCCGTCGTAGTACTCGACCTTGCTGGACCGCCGGACGATGACATTGTCGTCCTCGTTGCCGGTGACAGATGCCGATCTTGTCGCTGTCGGGATACACGGCCGCGCCGGATACGTGTTCGTCGAGTACATGAGCACGCGGACGGTCTCGCTCGGTGTCGTTGCGGACCGAGTGCGCGCCGTCAGGCCCGGGCGGGAAGAAGACGACGTCCCACGGCCGAGCGTCGCGTGCCGCGGGGTGCCGCAGCGTCGGACGCCCCTGGAGGACGATGAGCCACTCCTCCTCCGGGTACTCGTAGTGGTACGGGCAGATCTGCTCGCCCGGCTGCAGCTCGTACACGGTCGTACCCGTCTTCTCCGCGCCCAGCTGCTTGCCGAAGCGGAACATCCCCACGCGGAAACCCTCGGGATCCTCGTCGTCGTAGTGGAAATCGGGGTTCGCGATGTTGATCTTGCGCACGCCGTCACCCTGCCAGAAGCGACTCGAACGTCGGGTCATTCGGGCTGCGCGGCGGACGCACCTCGGTCCAGGTGCAGTCGCGCGGGTCCTTGTCCTCGCGGAAGCGCAGCAGGCGCGAGCCGTGGCGGAAGCGCTTGCCCTGCACCTTGTCGTAGCGCACCTCGGCGACGAGCTCCGGTCGGATCGGCGATTGCTCGAGCTCGCCGCCGCCCCAGCGGTTCGGCTCCGAGAACCGGCGCTCCGGCGCATCCTCGAGCAGCGGCTGCACGCGCGCGAGGATCTCGTCGTGCCGCTTCGCGCCGACGGCCGCCGAGCCGACGTAGTCGACCTCGCCCTCGTCGTTGTAGAGGCCGAGGAGCAGCGTCGCGAGGTGGCTCGGCTTCGCCTTCCAGCGCACGCCGACGACGACGCAGTCGGCGGTCTTGAACGGCTTGACCTTCGTGACGGCGTCGCGCGCGCCCGGGTGGTACGGGACGCCGAGCCGCTTGGCGATGACGCCGTCGAGGCCGGCCGCCTCGAACGTGTCGAGCCAGCCGCCGGCGACGTCCGGGTCGCGCGTGCACGGCGACAGGTGGAAGCCCTTGCCGACCCGCTCGAGGAAGTCGCGGCGCTCCTCGAGCGGGAGCTTGTGCAGCGGCTCGCCGTCCCAGAGGAGCACGTCGAAGGCGATGAAGTCCGCCGGGATCTCGGCGGAGAGCTTGCGGACGCGGCTCTCGGCCGGGTGGAGGCGCATCTGCATCGAGTCGAAGTCGAGGACGCCGTTCCGCGCGATGACGATCTCGCCGTCGAGCGCGGAGTGGGGCGGGAGGAGGTCGCCGAGCGGCCGCAGCTCGGGGAAGTAGCGGAGCAGCGGCCGCTCCTTCCGCGACCACAGCGCGAGCTCGCCGCCGTCGTTCTCCAGCACGCCGCGGAAGCCGTCCCACTTGGGCTCGTACTGCCAGCCGTCGCCGGTCGGGAGCTCGGACACGAGCTCGGCCTCCATGGGCGGGAACGGAACGTTTGGGCCTAGCATGCGGTCGGAAGGCTATTCGCGTGGGCCAGCTCGATGGCACCTGGGACGTGCAGCGGGTCAGCGGGGCGCTCCCGCCGATGGTGGGCGTGCGCAAGCAGATCGACGGCGACGCCGGCTACACGGAGCTCGCCGGCGTGCGGCTGCCCTTCCGCGTGGAGGGGAGCCGGCTCGTCTACCGCGGGCTCCCGCTCGTCGACGAGCTCGAGCCCGACGGGCTCGGCTTCGCCGGGCGAGCGACACTCGCCGGCCGCGAGTACGGGCGGTTCGTGCTCCGGCCCATTTCGACAGAGGAGGCTTCCATGACGACGATGACCGACCTCGAGCGCGACCTGAGCAAGCACGTCGACGAGGCGATCGCGATGGAGCAGACCGTGCTGCGGCTGCTCGACTCCGTGATCTACGGGATGGACGACGAGGAGGTGCGCGAGGCGCTGCGGCTGCACAAGGTCGAGACCGAGCGGCACATCGACCGGCTCCAGGCGCGGCTCGAGGTCTACGGGCGTTCGCCGTCGATCGTCCGCGAGGCGGGCGGGATCCTCACGGCGATGATGAAGAGCGTCATCGACCTCACGCGCGGCGAGAAGGCGGCGCGCGGCGCACGCGACGCGTACGCGACCGAGCATCTGGAGATCGCGACGTACCAGCTGCTCGAGCGGCTGGCCGTCCGCGCGGGCGACGAGGCGACCGCCCAGGTGGCCCGCGACAACCGCGTCGACGAGGAGCGCATGGCGGGCTGGATCGACGCGCACTGGGACCGCTTCGCCGAGCTCGCGCTCGCGGAGAAGGTCGTTCACGAGACGTAGGCGCAGCGCAGCGCGGCGTCCGGCCGCCAGAATGGCGCGATGCGCCGCGTCGCCGTCACCGGGCTTGGAGCCGTCACGCCGCTCGGCAACGACGCGCCGTCCACGTGGCGTGCCGCCGTGGCTGGCGAGAGCGGCATCGACTTCATCCGCTCGTTCGACGCCTCCGGCTTCCCCGTACGCGTGGCCGCGGAGGTCAAGGACTTCGAGGTGCCGGACATCATCTCGCCGAAGGAGGCGCGCCGGCTCGAGCGCAACGTGCTCTTCGGGCTCGCCGCCGGCAGCGAGGCGCTGGCCGACGCGGGCCTGAACGGGTTCGACCCGGCGCGGGTCGGGATCGTCTTCGGCTCCGCGATCGGCGGGTTCATCGGAATCATGGAGCAGGCAGACGTGATGCGGGAGCGCGGCGCCGACCGCGTGTCGCCGTTCTTCCTGCCGAGCGTCCTGGTCGACTCGGGCAGCGGCCAGCTGGCCATCTCGCTCGGGATCCGCGGCCCCAACTACGCGGTCGTGTCCGCGTGCGCGACCGGGTCGCACACGATCGGCGAGGGCGCCGAGCTGATCCGCCGCGGCGACGCGGACGCGGTACTCGCCGGCGGCACCGAGGCGGCCATGCACCCGCTGATCCTCGCCGGCTTCTGCGCCATGCGCGGGCTCGCCGCCGAGGAGGAGTACCCGCCGCGCGCGTCACGGCCGTTCGACGCGACCCGCGCCGGGTTCGTCATCGGCGAGGGCGCGTGCATCCTCGTGCTGGAGGAGCTGGAGGCCGCCCGGGCGCGCGGCGCGACGATCTACGCCGAGGTGCTCGGCTACGGCGCGTCCAACGACGCGTACCACATGGCCGCGCCCGATCCCGACTCGGTGGGCGTCGCGGAGATGATGCGGGCGGCGCTGCGGCGCGCCGGCGTCGAGCCCGAGCGGGTCGACTACATCAACGCGCACGGCACCTCGACGCCGCTCGGCGACGCCGCCGAGACGAAGGCGATCAAGGAGGTCTTCGGCGACCACGCGTACGAGCTGGCCGTCTCGTCGACGAAGTCGGTCACCGGGCACTGCTTCGGAGCGGCGGGCGCGATCGAGGCGATGATGTGCGTGCTGGCGATCCACCACGGCGTCATCCCGCCGACGATGAACTACGAGACGCCGGATCCCGAGTGCGACCTCGACTACGTCCCGAACGAGGCGCGCGAGGCGCGCGTCGACGTGGCGCTGTCGAACGCGATGGGCCTGGGCGGCCACAACGGCTGCGTGCTCCTGGGCCGCGTCGAGACCTAGTGGCTGTCAGCCACTAAGTCTGGTTGCGGGCGCGTTCGACGGCATCCGGGGTCAGCTCGGCCAGCGAGTCGAGCACGAGATCGGCCTCCGCGAGCGCTTCCTCGCCCGGCGGGAAATGCGGGTTCGGGATCGCGATCACGCCATGCCGGCGGCCCGCGCGGCGCGGATGCCGTTGTGCGAGTCCTCGACGGCCGCCGCGCGCGCGGGGTCGACGCCCAGGCGCCGCGCGGCCTCCAGGTAGACGTCCGGGGCCGGCTTGCCGCGCGCGACCTCCTCGGAGGAGACCGTGACCCGGAACCAGCGCGCCAGCCCGGAGAGCTCCAGCACCCGGTCGATGAGCGGCCGGTTCGACGACGACGCGAGCCCGAGCGGCCAGCGCTCGCCCAGCCGCTCCACCGCCTCCACGGCGCCCGGCAGCAGCGGGAGCTCGCGCGTCGTACAGCGCGAGCATCCGCTCGACGACGAGCCGGTTGATCTCCTCCGGCGACTCCCGCAGCCCGATGCGGTCGTGCATGTATCGCGACCACTCGGGCGAGCTCATGCCCATCATGTCCCGCTGCGCCCCGGGGTGCCAGCGGCCGCCGCGCTCGCGCGCCAGCTCCTCGCGGGCCTCGTCCCAGAGCTGCTCGCTGTCCAGCAGCAGCCCGTCGAGGTCGAAGACGACCGCGTCGACGGTCACGCCGGCACGAACGAGCCGCGGACGTAGCTCAGGCCCCGCCCCTCGTCGCCGAGCTCGATCGAGTCCACCGAGCCCACGAAGAACGTGTGGTCGCCGACGTCGTGCCGGGCCACGGTCGTGCACGCGAGCCATGCCAGCGCGCCCTCGACGAGCGGCTCCGGCGACGGCGACTCGCGCAGCGGCACTGCGGTCCACGCGACGAGCGGCGGCAGCCCGCTGCGCGCGAAGTGCTGCGCCAGCCCGATCTGCTCGGCCGCCAGGACGTTGACGGCGAACCGCCCGGCGTGGCTCAGCGGCGTGTAGATCGACGACTGGAGCCCGATCGAGATGCCGACGAGCGCCGGCTCGAGCGACAGCGAGACGAGCGAGCCGACGGTGATGCCGAACCGCTGCCCGTCGACGGCGACGGTGACCAGCGCCACACCGGCCGGGAAGCGGCGCATCGCCGCCCGCAGCTCGTCGCCCCCGGCCACGGCGCGATCATACGGTCGGTCAGAGCGTGAACGTGCCCTGCGCCAGCTGCGTGTCGGCCGTCACGCCTGACCCCAGCGACCCGTCGCCGCCGTACACGGGGTAGACGACCCACCGGTACTCGCCGGGCGTGAGCGGCCGGCTCGCGGGCGTGCTCACGGCCGAGAGGGCGAGCTGAGCGTCGTCCGTCCAGACCTCGCAGACCAGCGTCGGCAGGTCGGCGTCGTGGGAGAGGCCGACGCGGTAGTGCGTCGCCTGCCAGTCAGCGGCCCAGGTCAGGACGGGAGATGCGCGGCGACAGGCGGGGTCACAGGCTTCGAGACGCATGCCCGACCGTGAGGGCCAGCGGCTTCGGCAGCACGGCCCGCAGGTGCAGCGTCGGACGCCGGCGCGGCGCCGGCCGTGTGGCCGGGATGTGCCGCACGACGGCCGCCTGGGGGCGTACCGACGGTACGTGGCGGGGCGAACGGGAGGCTGGGGGCTTTCTTCACGGGCGCCGCGGGCTCCGGGGCCGCACGTTCCGCCCGCACGACTGTCGGCCGGGCGTGCCCAGCCGGAATGCGCACCGCCTGGTGGGACGTGTCCGGCCGGAGCACGAGCGCCGCACCGGCGATCGCGCCGAGGCCGGCGAGCCCGCCCGCCACGAGGCGCAGCACCGGCCTGCCCGGGCGGCGCGGCTCGGGCAGCGCGTCCGCGACCAGGGCCGCGCGCAGGCGCCTGACCGGCTCCGACTCGCGGTGCCGCGCGATCGCGGCGAGGACGTCGGGCGCCGGAGGAAGGGCGGCCCGGGCGCGCGCGCGCCAGGTCCTCGTCGATGAGTGCGAGCTCGGGGCTGAGCTCCCGCATATCCATCTCTTCGGCACCCGGCCGCCAGAGGATGAGTCAGGGCGCGCACGAGCAGGAGCAGAAGCAGGCCGGCTGCGATCAGCCGGCCGGCGGGGAAGGTCATCCCCGGATTGTCGCGATTACCCGCAGGTGGGGTCGCCGTACGCCCGGAGCTTCGTCTTCTGCTGCTCGGCGAAGGTCCTGTCGTACGCCCCGGGCGATGCGCCTTCCCAGTACATGTCCGGCTGGACGCCGGGGCCCATGATCGTGATCCGGTAACGGCTCGACATGCCCGACGGGTGCGATCCGTGCGGGTAGAAGCCGTAGCAGAACGTGCCGTGCGTCTTGTGCGTGACGAAGCTGTTCTCGCGCTTCCAGCCCTTGCCGTACGCCGAGTCGTACGTGTCGACGTATGCGATGCGGCCGAAAGTGTCCGTCGGCTGCCCGTCGCGCGTCGTGCCGTACCCGAAGATCGGCTTGCCCAGGTACGTGAACCGGCCCCAGATCGTGTGGTACTTGCCGTACGCCCAGCCGACGCCGACGTCGAAGACCGGCAAGCGGGCCGGAGAAATGGGAGAGGCGCAGCTCGTACTGCCGCTGGAACAGGCTGCCGAGCAGCCCGAAGTTCGGGAGCGCGCGCTGCCAGTCCTGGGCGACCCAGTACGAGCCGTCCGGCGCCTTGCAGGCGGCGATCGACCCAGTGCAGCGTCGGCCCGTCGTACGTCCCGCAGCTGCCGCGGAACTGGCCCGCCTTGATGTGGAAGCTCCCGTAGCCGCCGGAGTAGTCGACCCTGAAGGCGACCTGCTTGCGGGCGGTCGTGGGCGCGATCGAGTTGACGGCGCCCCAGGCGAGCGTGCGCTTCAGCTGCCCGTGATCCACGTAGGTCAGCAGCGCCTTGCCGTCGTTCGAGACGGAAAGCTTGATGTCGTTGGCGTTCCGGTCGATCAGCTGCGAGCCGGAGGCGGCCGCCGGCACGGCGGCGAACACCATGGCGGCGGCGCCGACGCCACCCACTTGAGGGACCCCATGCCGAGCACGGTAGGGAACTCGGCAAGAAACGGCAAGACACTTGAACGAACGTTCAGCGGCTTCTCAGCCAACGTCGCCCGCCAGCTCCTCGACGAGGAGCGAGCAGGCGAAGGAGCGCCACGCGAGGTCGGCGTCGGCGAGCAGCTCGTCGGCCGTCGACTGCAGCATCTCGAGGTCGGGCACCGCGCCGGCCACGGCGGTCAGCCCGGTCGCCAGCGCCTCCCGGCGCTGCGTCGAGTCGAGGTCCTTCGCGATCGACTCGACGGCCCGCCCGTCGAGGTGCAGGTCGCGCTGCGGGTCGCCGCCGGCCGCAAGCAGCAGGATCGCGCGGCGCCGCGCGCCGTTCAGCTCCGGCTCCGGGATGGGCACGTCGGCGCCGGCGAGAAACGCGACCGCGACGCGCGCCTGCCCCTCGTCGCCGAGGGCGGCTTCGACTTGCTCGAGGACGTCGTGATCGGTCTGGGTCACGAGGAGGGTGGGGCGGGAGCCGGAAACGGCTCCGCCCCATTCTGCCCGGATCAGGCCGGCGCCGTGCGATCGACCGTCATGCGCCTTGCTGCCGAACAGGTACCCGATGCTGACCATGACGACGCCGAGGCCGAGGTGGAGCCAGTCGTCGGCGTTGTTGGCCGGGATCCAGTCGGCGCCGCCGAACAGCCCGAGCACGAACAGCGCGAGGTAGATGACGCCGCCGCCGAGCATGTAGACGCGCGAGCTGTCGAACGAGCGGGCCGCGAGCAGGCCGGCCACGCCGAAGAGCAGGTGCACGGTGTTGTGCAGGATGCTCACCTGGAAGAGGCCGAAGAGCTTCGCGCCCGAGTCGCTCCCGGCGAAGCTCAGGTCGCTGTAGTGCGTGGTGAGCCCCGGGATGAAGCCGAGAATCCCGACCGTGAGGAAGACGACGGCGAAAACCAGCGTGAGGGTCTGCAGCGTAGAACGGTCGTTCCTCATGAAGCCTCCACGAATGGTCGCCTGGTCAACATTCGTCCAGTTATACGCCTCCGATCCGCGTTAAAACAGCGGTAGGGTCGGGAAGGAGCGGAACGTGAGCCAGACCGAGCTGTCGGCACTGATCGAGCAGGGCGACAGAGGGCTGCGTCAACCTGACGGCCTTCAACGAGCTGATCGCCACGCTCGAATACGACGAGGAACACGTCGAGTCTCTGTACCAGGAGCTGCAGGAGCGCGGGATAGAGCTGCGCGACGACTGCGGGCGCGCGACGGACGAGCCCACCTATGTGGACGGTGCTCTCGCCACGACGACCACCGACGCGCTCCAGCTCTTCCTCAACGAGGCGGCGCGCTACCCGCTGCTGACGGCGGCCGAGGAGGTCGAGCTCGCCAAGCGGGTCGAACGCGGCGACAAAGCGGCCAAGGACCGGATGATCAACTCGAACCTGCGCCTGGTCGTGTCGATCGCGAAGAAGTACCAGGGCCACGACCTGGCGCTCCTCGACCTGATCCAGGAGGGAATCATCGGGCTGATCCGCGCCGTCGAGAAGTTCGACTGGCGCCTTGGCTACAAGTTCTCGACCTACGCCACCTGGTGGATCCGGCAGGCCGTGCAGCGCGGCGTTCAGAACAAGGCGCGCACGATCCGGATACCGGTGCACATCGCCGAGCGCGAGCAGCGGATCGCGCGTGCCGAGCGCGAGCTGCTCGTCAAGCTCGGCCGCCCGCCGACCGACGACGAGCTCGCGGCAGAGGCGAAGCTCTCGGTGAAGAAGTTCCGCGAGGTGCGCGATGCCGCGCGCGCGGTCACGAGCCTCGACCGCCCGGTCGGCGTCGACAACAACGCGTCATTCGGCGATCTTCTCCCGGGCGAGGCGGCGAGCCCGGAGGACGAGGTGTCCGTCAGCCTCGAGCAGTCGGCGCTCAAGCAGGCGGTAGAGGAGCTCCCGGACCGCGAGCGCGTGGTCGTGAAGTGGCGCTACGGGCTGAACGGCGACACCGACCCGCAGTCGCTGGAGGAGATCGGCCGGCGGCTGGGCCTGACCCGTGAGCGCGTGCGCCAGATCGAGGCGGCCGCCCTGCGGCGCCTGGCGCTGAACCGCGAGATCAACGCACAGGCGGCGTAGGGGCTGTACCCGCGGACAGCCCCACGGCTGTTCGAGACGGAGCGGGAGGGATTCGAACCCCCGGGCCCGCGTGAACGGGCCGGCTGCTTTCAAGGCAGCTGCATTCAGCCAGACTCTGCCACCGCTCCGAGCCGGTCGGCGTCACGAAGGGTGACAGAAGCCCCCCAACTGGACCACCCGAATGACCCTTGAATCGTCGTGGCGCGCGCGTCATGATGGCGTCGTCACTTCGTGGCGGCGTTGCGGCCCGGCGAGATAGGGGGGAACTTGAAGACGTTTCTGGGGATTGTGGGGGTGGTCGCGGTCGCTGCACTCGGCTTCGCCGTGGCGGCGTACGCCGCCGGCGGCCTCGGCGGGTACGGCGGCGGCTCGTCGACGACGACGAACTGCAACTACGGGTCGTGCACCACGACCGTGTCCTGCACGAACTACTGCACGACGACGAAGTCCACGTCGACCTATCCGACGAGCTCGACATCCACCGTCACGGTGACGGTGACGAAGCCGACCACCACGACGGTGACGATCCCGTACGGGACGACGACGGTCACCTCGACGGTCACCTCTCCGGCGACGACGACCGTCACCGGGCCGGGCTCGACCACGACCGAGACCGTGACTGCGCCCAATTCGACGACGACCGTGACCGTGCCGGTGACGACGACCGTCACACAGACGGCGACGTCGACGTCGACTCAGACCCAGACCGTCACGCAGCCGACCACGGTCACCGCGCCCGGGGCCACGTCGACGGTGACGCAGGCGGTGACGGCGCCCCCCGTGACTCAGACGGTCACTGCAGCCGGGGCGACCACGACGAAGACGGTGACGGTCAAGGGGCCGGCGCACACCGTCACGGTCACGAAGACCGTCGGCGTCAAATCGGCCAAGAAGGTCGTCAACAAGAAGAAGGTCAAGAAGGCCAAGGCCAACTGCCACCCCGGCTACAAGCTGTACCACGGCCGCTGCATCAAGGCCGTCTACGGTAAGGGCTGATCCCCCGTTCGGGGTAGGCCGCGCCCACGGTCCTGGCCGACGGTCCGGGCACGGCGGGGATACTGCTGCGTCTCCTCGCCTAGAAGTAAACACTTCCCCCCGAAGGGGCCCTCCCTAGCTGTCCCGCCGACAGAGGTTGTGAACGGCTGAGAGATCTATCCGGCCCTCGTTCGTGGCTGTGGGTCTGCCAGGACTCACTCTCGAGGGAGGGCTCGGATGTCGTTTCACCGTAACGCCAAGCTCGGCCTGTCCGTTCTGCGGGTAGGACACCTAGCGCCTTCGGTGGTTCTAGGGCTGTTTTCTCGGCCCCATCCGCGCCGGAGCGCCGAGCTCGACCAGGCATTCGGGCACGTCGATCCCGCCGGCCGCGTCCTGGAAGTTCTCCATGATCGCCAGCATCGCGCGGGCGGTGACCGCTGTCCCGTTGAGCGTGTGCACGGTCGCCGTCCCCTTCCCCGCGGGCCGGTAGCGGATCTCGAGCCGGTTCGCCTGATAGTCGGTCGTGTTCGAGCACGAGGTGATCTCGCGGTAACGCTCCTGCGACGGGAACCACGCCTCGATGTCGAACTTGCGCGCGGCCGGCGCGCCGAGGTCGCCGACGGCGATGTCGACGACGCGGTAGGGAATGCCGAGCTCGCTGACCAGCTCCTCCTCGATCGCGAGCAGGCGGTCGTGCTCGGCCGGCGAGTCCTCGGGGGTCGTGTAGACGTACATCTCGACCTTGTCGAACTGGTGCACGCGGAACATGCCGCGCGTGTCCTTCCCGGCCGCGCCCGCCTCGCGGCGGAAGTTCGTCGTGTAGCCGATGTAGCGCAGCGGCAGCTCGTCCAGGATCTCGCCCATGTGCAGCCCGGCGAGCGCGACCTCCGACGTGCCGGTCAGGTAGAGGCCGTCGCGCTCGTCGAGCCGGTACAGGTTCGACTCCTCGGTGGGGAGGAAGCCGGTGCCGTACATCGCCTGCTCGCGGACGAGCACCGGCGGGAGGACCGGCTCGAAGCCGCGCGCGGTGAGCCGGGTGATCGCCCAGCGGTAGAGCGCCAGCTCGAGCAGGGCGACGTCGCCGCGGCGGTAGGCGAAGCGCGCGCCGGAGAGCCGGGCGCCGCGCTCCATGTCGATCCACTCGTACGGTGCGGAGAGCTCGAGGTGGTCGCGCGGCTGGAAGTCGAACCGCGGGCGCTCCCCGACCTCGCGTAGGACGACGGCGTCGTCCTCGCCGCCGTCCGGCGCCCGCTCGTCGGCCAGGTTCGGGATCAGCGCGAGGAGACGCTCGCGCTCCTCGGCGGCGTCCTGCTGCTCCCGCTCGAGGTGGGCGAGCTCCTCCTTGCTCGCGCGCAGCTCCTCGAGCTGCTCGGGCGTCGGCTTGCCCTTGATCTTCGCCGCGCCGCGCAGCTCGTCGATCCGCAGCTGGGGCGCGCGCCAACGCGCGTCGACCTCGAGCAGCCGGTCGAAGTCCTCGGCTGCGCCCCGGCGCGCGAGGGCGGCGCGGTAGCGCTCGGGGTCGGCCCGTGCGGCGCGGACATCGATCACGGCCCCGGACCCGGGTTACTTGCCGGCGACGGACGAGACGTACGCGGCCACGTCGGAGATCTGCTGCGAGGTCAGCTTGCCCTTGAACGCCGGCATCACGCCGCCGCCGTTCGTGACCTGTGCGGCGACGAGCGCCGCTGCCGGCTTCGCCTGGTCGAGGTTCGGGCCGACGGTGCCGGACGCCCCGGCGTCCTTGAGCGTGTGGCAGGCCGCGCAGTTGGTCGTGAAGACGGCCTTGCCGGCGGCCGCGTTGCCAGTGCCGCCGCCGCCCCCGCCCCCGCTTGCCGTCGTGGTCGGTGTCGTCGTCGGCGCATTGCCGATCACGGTGTTCGGCGTGGGCGTCGTGACGGTGCCCGAGCCGCAGGCAGCGAGCAGCAGCACGAGCGGCGCGAGGATTCCGGCGGCAACCGAGCGGCGCATGAGCCGCGCAACTCTATCGGAGCCCACGTCGCGCGCCTCCGTTGTCCGATCCGCCGGGGCTAGAATTTCAACACCCTCTCAAGGAGCTCAATTCCCATGAAACGCAAGGCCTATGGACGCGACACCGGACTGACGCTGCGGCTGCTCTTCACCGGTGGCCTGCTCGGCCTCGTCTACGTCGTCTTCGCCGCCATCCTGATCTCGTTCATCGGCGGCAGCTTCATCGTCGGGCTCGTCATCGTTGCCGCGCTCGCCGTCTTCCAGTACTTCTCATCCGCCAAGCTCGCCCTGGTCGCCTCCGGGGCGAAGATCGTCGAGCGTGACCAGGCGCCCGCGCTGCACGACATGATCGAGCGCCTGTGTGCCATGGCCGACCTGCCGAAGCCAAAGGTGGCGGTCATCGACACGCCGGTGCCGAACGCGTTCGCGACGGGCCGCAACCCGCATCACGCCGCCGTCGCCGTCACCACCGGCCTCTGGGAGACGCTGGAGCCGCAGGAGATCGAGGGCGTGCTCGCGCACGAGCTGTCCCACATCGGCAACCGCGACGTGCTGATCATGACGCTGGCCAGCTTCTTCGCGCTGCTCGCCGGCCTGATCACCCGCTTCGCCGTCTACGCCGGGCTCTGGGGCGGCGGTCGCCGCGACAACAACGGCCCGCCGGTTTGGCTGATCGTCCTGCTCGTCTCGGCGATCACCTACGCGCTCAGCTACATCCTCATCCGCGCCATCTCCCGCTACCGCGAGTACGCGGCCGACCGGGGCTCGGCGCTGATCACGGGTGCCCCCGAGCACCTGATGAGCGCCCTCCAGAAGATCTCCAGCAACATCGCGCGGATCCCCGAGCGCGACCTGCGCGAGGTGGCGTCGATGAACGCCTTCTTCATCATCCCGGCCGGGCTCAAGAAGGGCGCCGGCGAGCTGTTCGCCACGCACCCGCCGCTGGAGAAGCGCCTCGCGGCGCTGGCCGAGATCGCGCGGGAGATGGGCCGCCCGGTCAACTAGTAGGTGGGGCTCCGGGACGTTCTCTTCGGCCGGAAGAAGCTGAAGCCGGCCCAGTCGGACCGCATCTTCGCTCTCTCGACCGCGGCGGTCACGCTCGACACCGAGCTCGGCCTGCAGCCCGCAGGCGTGGCCGCTGTGGTCTTCAAGCCGCTGTCCGCCGGCGAGTTCGTGCGGGCCGAGAACGACATGCAGGAGCTGCTCGAGGTCGCGGCACGCGACTCGCAGTCGAAGGTCGACCGCAAGACCGACGACCTCGGCTACGAGTGGATCATCGTCCGCGACGACGAGCTCGAGGATCTCGTCACGACCGTGCACCTGATCGACTCGCAGCTGAAGGAGGGCGGGTTCGACGAGCAGTTGCTCGCCGCCGTCTTCCGCTTCAAGGGGTACGAGCACCCCGTCTACTGGATCTACGGGTACAAGCGCGGGGCGTTCTGGCCGTTCGTGCCGACCGGGACGGAGAAGGAGCGCGACAACGCCAAGGAGCTCGAGCTCAAGGCGCAGCTCGAGAAGGAGCTCCCGATCGAGCCCGAGATCGCCCGCTGGTTCGGGCTGTTCGACTCGCCGGTCTAGCCTGACGCGACCGGCAGGTCCGGGATCAGGCCTTCCTCCGTGAACAGCTCGCGCGCCTCGTCGAGCGTCAGGTCGGTCGGCGGGATGACGAGGTCGGACGCGCCGAGGTAGTCGTCCGGAAGGCGTGTGCCCTCGGCCTCGACGAGCTGCGCCATCTGCGTGAGCAGGGCGCGCAGCCCCTCCTCGTCGTTCCGCTCCAGCGCGGCCGCCGCCTGGTCGTCCAGCTGGTTGAGGCGGCCGTGCAGCTCGTCGGAGATCTCGAACTGGCCCTCGCCGCCCATGATCCGGGCGATCACTGCCCGGCCTCCTTCGGGGCGTCCGCCGGCGCGGCGTCGGAGCCGCTCGGCAGCGCGGCGGCCTCGGAGCCACCGCCGAGCTCGGACTTCATCTGCGCGAGCTCCGATTCGACCTGCGATTGCGATGCCACCTGCGCCAGCTCGCGGTCGAGCTGCGACTGGCCGGGCGACGTGAAGTCGTCGAGCGTGCCGGAGGAGATGAGCTCGTCCATCGCGCCCGCGCGCGCCTGCATCTGCTCGGTCTTGTCCTGAGCGCGCTGGATCGCAAGCCCGGTGTCGGCCATCTGCTCGCCGATGCCGGTCGCGGCCTCGCCGATCCGCACCTGCGCCTCGGCGGCCGAGTACTGCGCCTTGATGACCTCCTTCTGCGACCGGAAGGCCTCGATCTTGGCGGACAGCTGCTTCTCGCTCGCGACGAGTTTCTCCTGCTGCTGCTCGAGCTGGGCGATCTGCCCGTCGAGCCCCTGCAGCTGCTGCTGCACGGCGCTCTTGCGCTCGAGCGCCTGGCGCGCGAGGTCCTCGCGGCCGGCGGCGAGTGCCTGACGGGCCTGGCCGTCCAGCTTGACCATGCTGTCCTGGAGCTGCGTCTCCTGGAGCTGGAGGCGCTTCTTGGCGGTGACCACGTCGGCGATCCCGCGCTTCACGTTCTGAAGCAGCTCGAGCTGCTTCTCGTACGAGTAATCCAGCGTCTCGCCGGGATCCTCGGCCCGGTCGAGCAGCTTCGAGAACTTCGCCTTGATGACCAGTCCTGCCCGGGACATCAACCCCGCCATGCAGCCTCCCTTAAGAAGTCGATCGCTCGGTGGGTAGCGTACTCGCGCGTTGCTGATCGAACGGAGCATGCACCCGCGCTACCTCTCGAACGCCTACGTCGTGGCCGAAACCGAGGGCGGCGACGCGCTGTTTGTCGACTCCGGCGCGCCCATCGAGCCGCTGCTCGCCGCGGTCGAGCGCTGGGGCGTCACGCCGCGGCACGTCCTGCGCACACACGGCCACGGCGACCACGTCGAGCACGAGGACGAGCTGGTGCGGCGCTTCGGCATCGACGTCGTCACCGGCCCGGTCGAAGTGGGCGGCCTGCGCGTCGACGCGCGCGCGACGCCGGGTCACGCGGACGACCACCTCGTCTTCATGGTCAACGGCGAGTTGCTCTTCTCGGGCGACCTGCTCTTCAAGGACGCCGTCGGCGGCGGTGACGCGGCGACCGTTCGCCGGTCGGTCATGGACGTGATGACCCTGCCGCCGGAAACCCGCGTGCTCCCAGGTCACACCGACGAGACGACGATCGGACGCGAGGCCGACCACAACCCGTTCGTGCTCGTCTGGAGCGGGAAGGCGGAGCCGCTGAACGAGCCGTGCCAGGTCATGGGCGAGCCGGCGACCCTGCTCGTCTGGTCGCCCGACTACGACGGCAAGGGCAAGGCGCTCGTCCGGCTCGAGGGTGGGGTCGAGCGCATCGTCGGCGGATCGCGCGTGGAGCGCGGTCAAGCAACGTGATTGGCCCCCTCGCCGCCGCGGCGTTTCGCGCTCGCCGCGCCGTCCCGAACCCCGCCGTCGTCGCGAAGTCGTTCGCGGCGGCGCTCACGGACCCGTTCGGCGGCGGCAGCCTGTACTGGCGCGCGCCCGAGTGGACGACGTTCCGGCCCGCGCCGAAGGGCGGCGCGACGCCGTTCGTCCAGCGGCGCAGCGTGCAGTACTTCGGGCCGCCGGCGACCAGCGTCCTTGGCGACGTGTATGCCGCGCTGCCGGATGCGTTCTCGGAGGGGGCCGCGCTCGGCCCGCACTGGCCCCGAGGCGTCGAACCCGAGCTACTCGTCGCTCTTCGCCGCCGTCTACCGGCGCGGCTGGGAGCGCATCGACGTGACCGAGCGGCCGGCGGGCGCGAAGGGCTGGCTCGGCGACCCCTTCGGGTTCGAGTGCGGGGCGGAGACGACCTCGACGTCGACGTGAACGCCGCGAAGGCGACGTTCGGCCAGGGCGGCGAGATCATCCCGCACCTGTTCTGGCGCTCCGGCCGTGTCCTGGACACGGTCAGCGGCCCGTTCCCCGCGGCGACCCTCGCCGCGATTGCCCGTTCCCTTAAGCCCGTAGGAGGTTGAGAAATGGCGTTCGTAGTCCCGGAGGAGATCGAGCGGTACGCGGAAGAGCACACGACGCCGGGGAGCCCGCTGCTCGCCGAGTTGTGGGCCGAGACCCACGAGACGCTTGCGGCGCCGCAGATGCTGACCGGCCCGATCGAGGGTCGTTTCCTGGAGATGCTCGTTTTCGCGTCGGGTGCGCGGCGGATCCTCGAGCTCGGCACGTTCTCGGGCTACTCGTCGATCTCGATGGCGGCCGCGCTCTCGCCGGGCGGGCACATCGACACGTGCGAGATCGACGAGACCCACGCTGCTGTCGCGCGCCGCTACATCGAGCGGGCCGGCCTTTCCGACCTGATAACCGTGAACATGGGCCCGGGGCTGGAGACGATCGAGCGGCTCGGCGGCGAGTGGGACCTCGTCTTCATCGACGCCGACAAGCCGAACTACGTGAACTACTACGAGGCGGTGGTGCCGCGGCTCACGGAGCGCGGGATCATCGTCGCCGACAACACGCTCTGGAGCGGCAAGGTGCTCGACGGGTCGGACGACTCCGAGGGCACCGTTGCGATCCGCGAGTTCAACGACCGGGTGCGAAACGACGACCGCGTCGTCGGCGTGCAGCTGACGATCCGCGACGGCGTGACGCTCATCCGGCGCGCGTGAACTTCACCGCAGGCGTCAGCGCCGGCTCGTAGAACGCTGCGAGCCCCATCCCTTCGGTGCGCAGCTCCTCGGCGGCGGCGCGGGGGAGGCGCTCGAACGGCTCGACGACGAGGGTCGCCTTGCGGGTGCTCGGCTCGACCCGCCACGTGCCGGCGACGGTCCCGTCGATGAGAAACGTCGAGACCGACTGCGGGTTGCGGACGTGGAAGATCCGCTCCCGGTGTTGCTCCTCGAGGATCTGGGTGCGGCGCGCGTGGGCGAGGAGCGTCGCGTCCCAGGTGGGGAGGAAGCGGGCGGGCACGGGCACGTCGCCGGGGAGCGGGGCGCGGGGGAGGTCGACGAGCGGCCTGCCGGCCTCGTCGCGGAACGCACGCAGCGCGAGCCGCTCGGCCGTCTCACGCATGCGCGCAGGCGGGACGCCGGCCCAGCTCGCGGCGTCGGCGGGGCGCGCCGGGCCGAACGCGGCGAGGTAGCGCCGGAGCAGGCGCTCGATGCCCTCTTCCTCGGTCGGCCTCTCGGGCCGGATCCAGTCGGCGGCGAGCCGGAACAGGTCGGCGCGGCGCCGCTCCCAGGTACCGGACGGCGGCTCGCGGATCAGCTCGACCCAGGCGCCCGCCCACACGCTCTGCCCGTGCGCGTCGAGGATCTGCTGAAGCTCGTCGCGGCGGACGGTTCGGCCTGCGAGCGCGGCACGGAGACCCTCGCGTGCGCGCGCGAGGTCCTCGCTGGTCTGCCCGCGCCCCCAGGTGCGCAGCCAGTGCGCCTCGCGCGACGGCCCGACGCCGGCCGAGAACAGCCAGTAGTCGCGTGGTGAGACGAGGTGGATGGTCGAGCGCATGAGCGTCCCCTGGACGGCGCGCTTCCGCTCGAGCGCGCGAGTGAGGGCGTTGCGTGCGAACCCGTCGAGGTTCGTCCAGAGCCGGACGTACGACGACGGCGCGTACTGGGCCTGGATGCCGCCGATGCGCTCGAGCGCGCGGCCGATCGGCAAGCGGCCGCGCTCGAGCAGCAGCTGGCGCGCGAGGAGCGCGCGGTTGAGTTCGCGCTGGGTGAGCATCCGCTCCTTCATGGGCGCAGGAAAGCGGAAGGAAGGCGTCGCCGCATGCGGCTACAATGCGGCCTCGCGGGGCTATAGCTCAGCTGGGAGAGCGCCTGGATCGCACCCAGGAGGTCGTCGGTTCGAGTCCGACTAGCTCCATTCGCTCGATGTCGAAATAACAACGAAAGTGCCTGCAAGCGGGCGCTTCGTGCTATTCCGATCGCTCGCGAGCAAAGCGGACAGCACTCAAACCCATCCGGGCTCGCCCTGACGGACCGACCCGCCGACTCTTACAGACACCTGAGCCGGGGCCGGCCGGTCAGAGGATCCCCGCCAATCCCTCGGCGCATCAGGTCGCCTCTGACGCGGCCTGCAACGGCGGGGATTCCGTCGGCAAGAGGGGGTCGGGTATACGGTTTCCGAGTCGAAGGAAGCCGGCTCCCGTCAGTGCCAGCGCCACGGCGCCGCCCCACCAGATGGTGTCGGGCGACGTTGCGAGCAGCACGCCGCCGACCGCGGGGCCGAGAGCCACGCCGGCCATGAAGCTGAGCTGGTAGAGCGACATGTAGCGGCCGAGCAGATGCGGCGGCGCGATTTCCGCGACTAGCGGGCCGAGCACGATGAATTGGCCACACTCAGCGACCGCGATCACGATCGCGACGCCGGCCAAGACGGTGGTAGCGGCGAGCGTCGAGTGCGTGAGCGTTGCGAGCAGGACCGCGAGCAGGCCGACTGCGAATATGGCGCTGGTGGCGAACAAAGCGTGAGTGCGGCGCATCCGCGCCACCACCCGTGTCGCCGGTACCTGCGCTACGACGATGAAGAAGGTGTTGATGAAGACGACGACACCGATCCCAACGGGCCCGACAGGTGTATGCGCCTCCGCAAACGGCGGGAGGATGTTGGAGAAGAACGCGCCGCCGATCAGCACGAGCGCGAGGTTGCCCGCGATCAAGGCGAGCAAGAGCCGATCCCGAGCAACAGCTCGGAAACCCTGTGCGCCCTCGCTCGCCGACGGAGCGTCCGAGAGGCCAGGATCCGGGATCCAGACGAGCACAACCAGCGCGAAGACGACGAACGTGACTGCGTCGAAGAGGTAGAGGCCCTGGAACGCCTGGAGGTGATGATGGGTGGCCGCGACGATGAAGCCCGCAACCGTCGCGCCGAGGCCGAGACCGAAGTTGCCTGCGACTCGTCGGAGCGCGGTCGATGCGGCGCGCTGCTCCGCCGGGACCAGGGTCAAGGTCAGGACTTGGCCGGCGGTTCCCACGAATCCGAAGCCGGCACCGCCGACGGCCGAGCAGACGAAGCCTTGCCAAGGACGGTCGACAAACGCCAAGCCCCCGTAGCCGAGTGCGTTCACAACATTGCCCGCGATCAGGATCCGTTTCGGACTGAAACGATCGAGGAGCGCACCCGAAGGGAGCGTTACCACTGCGGCCGTGCCCATGACCGTCGCCAGCACCAGCCCCGCGGTCGCCGTCGAGAAGCCGCGGACCAGGTGGAGGTAGATGATCTCGAAGGGAAGGATCAGTCCGGTGCCGAAGTAGTTGAGCGCGTTCCCGCCCTGAAGAACGAGGACAGGCCTCGGTAGGCCCGTACGCCAAACGGCGAACACACGTGCGAGCGCGCTGCTCACTTTGCGACGAGTTTCTGCCTGATTCCTGAGCGGTCGGTCATCGCAACGAGACCCAGGAACGAGGCCAGCGCCGCGGCCACCAACACCCAACGTTGCTTCTGCATCAGCTCACCTCCGATTCGCGGGGGACCGGTTGTGGTGAAGCGTTCCATGGTGTCCCCGGACCTAGGCCTGGGCGGAGCCCACGCTCCGCCCCAGGGTCTCGAGCAGCCAGAGGTCAGACGGGAGGCCGGCGCGGCGGGCCGCCGCGTCGATGCCGTCCTTGAGCTCGGCGGGCACGCGGACGTGCACGTCAGCAGTGGGCTGCCGGTGCGACGGGCCGCGCTCCGGCTCGTCCATCGCGACGTGCCCGAACGGTGTTGGAATGAACGTAGGCAAGCGATCCTCCTCTCAGCTCTCCGCGAAGCCGGTCAGGCGGTTGCGGGAGCGGCGGGCTGGGTGCGTGACTTGTGTGGACGTCAAAGACACCGCGATGCCGCGAAACGGACCGCCGGTCCGTTTCCGACGGACCTGGTGTCATTGACGCGATGACCGTCGATCTCGAGCGGGCCAAGGCAGGTGACGAGCGTGCGTTCGCGACGCTGGTCGAGCCGTTCCGGCGCGAGCTCCAGCTGCATTGCTACCGGCTGCTCGGCTCCGTGCAGGACGCCGAGGATCTCGTCCAGGAAACGCTGCTTGCCGCCTGGCGTGGACTCGACGGTTTCGAGGAGCGGGCGTCGGTGCGCTCCTGGCTCTACCGGATCGCGACCAACCGGAGTCTCAACGCGATTCGCGAACGCGGGCGCCGCCCAGCCACGGAGGACACCATGAGACCGTCAAAAACCCGCCGCGCCGTCGAGCCCAGCTGGCTCGAGCCTTACGCGGACAGCGCGCTTCCGGATCCCGCTCCCGGACCTGAAGCACGCTACGAGCAGCGCGAAGCGATCCAGCTCTCGTTCATCGTCGCGCTGCAGCAGCTGCCTGCGAAGCAGCGCGCAGCGCTCGTGCTGCGCGACGTGCTCGGCTTCCACACCGACGAAGCCGCCTCGATCCTCGAGACGACGCTGCAGTCGGTCAAGGCCGCGCTCCAACGCGCACGCGCAACGCTCGACTCGTACACCCTCGAACGCGAGCAGGCGCCGCTGCCCGACTCGCCGACCGAACGGAACCTTCTCGCCATCTTCAGCGACGCCGTCGAAGCCGGCGACACGGCGCGCCTCCTAACTCTGCTGAGCTCCGACGCTCGTGTGACCATGCCGCCGCAACCGCTCGAGCTCATCGGACACGAAGCGATCGGCGGGTTCCTCGACGACCGCGCCGAGGTTCGCGGCGCCCCGCTACAGCTACGCCCGACGCGCGCCAACGGCCAGCCGGCCTTCGGCTACTACCTGCGCTCGCAGCCCCGGGGGATGATGGTGCTCACCCTGAGCGGCAGCAAGGTCGACGAGATCACCTTCTTCGCCGACCCCGCGCTGCCCGGCCGCTTCGGTCTTCCCGAACGCATCTAGACGGCAAGGATGGGTTCGACGTGAAACGGTAAGGAGGGGTCGACGGTTCGAGTCCGTCAGAGGGCTTCGTGTAGACATGAATCTTCGCGCCCGGCTTGATGATGGGCTCGCCTTCGAGAACCCGCCACGTATGTCGACGCCAGCTGTGAAGGCAGACCACGTCAAGGTCGGGCGGCGGGCAAGCTTTGCGCCCGGACGTGAGCGCCCTCGGTTGGGCGAGCGTGCTCTCGCCTGACGCGAAACCCGTGTCGCGGCGCGGTGTCTTCCGCGCGACTTTGTGACTTCTCACCGCGGCTGAGGCGTGAGAGACTGGAGAAGGACCTGAAACCCGTCGTTTGAAAGCTGTCCGGTTAGGTCCACTTGAAAAGCGGCTGCATAGCCGCTTTTTCGTTACACGGCGAGGTTCACTCGGCGAGCTCCTGCCCAGGAGCGATTCAGGACGACGGGAGTAGGCTGTGTCGTATGAGACCGATCGCGCGCGGAGGTGAGTCAGTGGAACCTGGCAGTACCAGCCGAAGACTCGTAGGCGCGATGACGGTCGGACCGCTCTCGGCCTGATCCGCCCGCGCCGCTAGGCGCTGCCGGCCACGGCCGGGGATGAAGCGGTGGACACGGATACTCCAGCGGAGGCGCGTGCGTTTGTCGCGCCGTTCGACGCTGCCTGGGTTCCGCTGGGTGGCGGGCGTGCAGCTTCCACAGCTGGCGTTCCTGGCTGTCCTCGGGCCCGGGCTCGTGAGCGGCTTCGCAGACAACGACGCAGGTGGGATCACTACCTACTCGATCGTCGGTGCGAAGTTCGGCTACGCGCTGCTCTGGATCGTGCTCGCGAGCATGCTTGCGCTCTTCGTGACCCAGGAGGTTGGCGCGCGTCTGGGCCTCGCGACCGGTCGCGGTCTTCTTGACCTGATCCGTGAAGGGTTCGGGATCCGCTGGGCGGCGCTGGGGATCGTCACGATGCTCGTCGCGAACCTCGGCACCACGCTTGCGGAGTTCGCAGGCATCGGCGCAGCGCTGTCACTGTTCGGCGTGCCGGTGCCGGTATCCGTGGTCGTGTCAGTCCTGGTTGTCGGCGTGTTGCTGGCGCGCGCGGGCTTCATGCGCGTCCAGTTCGTGTTCCTTGCGGTCGGTGCCGGCGTCTCGGTGGCCTACGCCGCCTCGGCGGTCCTCGCGCACCCGGACTGGGGCACGGCAGGTAGGGATCTCGTCGCTCCGCACGGGCAGCTGACCTCGGCCTACCTGCTGGCCGTCGTGGGCACGGTAGGGACGACGATCACGCCGTGGGGGCAGGCATTCATCCAGTCGTACTGTGCAGACAAGCGCCTGACGCCAGAGCATCTGCGCACAACCCGATTCGACGTCGCTCTCGGCGCGGCCCTGACAAACACGATCGCGGCGTTCATCGTCATCGCGGCGGCCGCGACGCTGTGGGCGCACGGTCACACGTCTATCCCAGACGCAGCCGCCGCAGCGAGAGCCCTCGGGCCGCTGGCCGGCCACTCCGCTGAGACGGTCTTCGCGCTCGGTCTCCTCGGCGCCGCTTTCCTCGGCCTCGGTGTCGTCCCGCTGACGAGCGCGTACGCGACCACGGAGGCGCTCGGTCTGGAGCGCGGGCTCGACTTCAAGCCGCGTCAGGCTCCGGCGTTCTACGGCTTGCTTGCGTTCTTCCTGGGATTCGCTGCCGTCTTCGTGCTGATTCCGGGTTTGCCGCTGATCCGGGTGTTGTTCTTGGCGCAGGTCGTGAACGGGCTTCTGCTGCCGATCATCCTCGTCTTCGTCATGCTGCTCAGCCGCCGGGCGGCCCTCCTCGGCGAGTTGGCCGGCGGCCGGGTCCTCGCGGGTCTCGGCTGGTTTGTCACCGTGGTGATCGGCGCCATGTCCATCGCTCTCGTGGTCACCTACCTGCTGCCATGAGCACGGCGCCCGCCATCCTTCACCTCTCGCTCGTGGTCGGAGGCGAGCTGTGCGACTCCGGCGGAGGCAGGATCGGCAAGGTCGACGACCTCGTCGTCCGTCTCGGAGTGGACGAATACCCGCCGGTGAGCGGCGTCGTCGCGCGCGTGGCCGGTCGGCGGGTGTTCGTCCCTGCCGAACTGATCGCCGACATGGCGGTGGGCCGCGTGACGATGAGCGGGCTGCAGCTCGATCTGCAGCCTTTCCGTCGGCGCGACGGGGAGATCCTGCTCAAGCTCGACCTCCTCGACCGCCAGCTGATCAACGTCGAGGGCGCCCGACTCGTGCGGGCGAACGAGATCGAGATCGCCCGCATCGAGGGCTGGTGGCGGGTCGTCGGTGTCGACGTCGGCGTGCAGAGTCTGATTCGCCGGCTGCTCCCGAAGGCGATCGCCCCACGAATCGGCACGACGGAATTTCTCGACTGGGCGAGCCTGGAGCCCTTCACCGGACACATCCCGACGATCCGGCTCCGCGTCCCGAGCCCGAAGCTCGCGCGCCTCCACCCGGCCGAGATCGCCGACCTGGTCGAGGCCGCGCCGCACGGCCAGGGCGAAGAGATCATCGCCGCAGTTCACCACGACCCCGAGCTCGAGGCGGACGTCTTCGAGGAGCTCGGAGACGAGCATCAGCTGGAGTTTGTCGAACAGAAAGACGACACCGAGATCGCCGAGCTCGTCGCCCGCATGGAAACCGATGACGCCGCCGACCTTCTCGCTCAGCTCGGCGACGAGCACCGCGCCCGCGTTGTCGATCTGCTCCCACGCGTGCAGCAGCGGCGGCTCCGCACCCTGCTGGGCTACGAGCCAATGACCGCCGGCGGGCTGATGAGCCCGGAGTTCGTCGCCCTCTATTCGCAGGCGACGCAGGAAGAGACGCTCGAGCGCGTGAAGCGCGCAACGGCGCCCAGCGAAGCTCTCGCCTGGATCTTCGTGATCAATACGCACCGCCGCTACCGCGGGGCCGTCGCCCTTCCCGACCTGATCCGCGCCGCCGCCGACGCCCGGCTCGTCGATCTCGTCAGCCACCGCCGGAGCGTGCGGACGGACGCCGACCTCGAGGACGTCGCGCGTGCGATGACCGATTACGACCTCACCGCCATTCCCGTGCTCGACGAGCGTGAGCAGCCGATCGGAGTGATCACCGTCGACGACATCCTCGAGATGCTCATCCCGCCTCCGGGACGAAGATTCGGGCTCTTCGGCGGGTCGTAGCTGGGCGGTCGCTGCCGATCCGCTCGAGCTCGTCTGCGCGCCTATCGCACCGGGGGTTAGTCATCGTTGCTAATAGAGACAACAGTGCGCGACGCACTTCTGACACACCCTGCGAGTGATCGGCGGTGACGGGGGATGAAGGCAGATAGCGAAAACGCCTGCTAATCACGACTCCGGCGAAACAGAATGAAGCACAGTGAAGGCCGTTAGCTGGATCGCACCCAGGAGGTCGTCGGTTCGAGTCCGACTAGCTCCACTGGAAACTGCCGCAAGTCGGCGTTTTCGTTGTAGCGGAGAGCGAATGTGTGGCCCGACCGCCAGCTCACCTCCGCATGGGCGACGCAGTCTTCGAGTCCACATTTGGCCACGAGTGGGCCACCAGATGTTGTCGCGAAATCTCCGACGTGATCGAGGGGCGGCCCAGAGCGCCGCCCCCCAATCCGAGGGGCCGACGCTCTACGGGGCGGCGAGGTAGTTGCAGAGCGCGGTCGTATCGCCGCGCGTGTTCCGACCGCTGAATGTGTCGTCGGCGAAGTTGACGTTTCCGATCACTTGCAGGACGCCGCCCAAGCCTGGAAGGACGAAGTTCAGCGTGATCCCGTTCAGGTGATCGACGAATGAGCTCTCGCTGATCTTGAGAATCTCGCCTGCGGTCTGGCCCATCCCTTTCAAGCTCTTGCCGTTGGCCGGGTTCGTGACCGTTACGGTCGTCGGTCCGATCGGCGTGAAGAGCAGCTGCACTCCATTTGCCGTGTCGATCTCGGTGAGCCGAACCGTTCCGCTGAAGGTGGCCGACAGCGGGAAGCTGCAGGCGTAGAACGGCTCGCTCTCGTTGTTGAGCAGGATCGTGTGCGTCACAGTGGCCGCCGTGACCGAACTCGCGAGGACGAGCGCGAGCGTCATGCTGGTGGCGAGTGCTGCAACGGCGAGTAGATGCTTAGCCTTGTGCATGTCACCTCCTTTCGCGTCGTCGTCGAGGCTGAGGCCGAGCGCTGACCGAGGAAGGCAACGCCTGCGTGCGGTCGGGGTCGTGGTAGAACGGGACGTCGGTCCATACCGCTTCGCAGAGGGCGAATTCTTCCGCGCAGTCGGGGCTCTGGTACGGCGGGAAACCCGCCCATGGCGCCGTCCAAAGGGCGCATTCCGCAAGCAAGTCGTTGACCGCGCCCGAGCGACGGAACTGGGCCCACGTCTCGCGGATGCCCAGGCGTCGAAGCGGAGCGTGGGTTCTTGCTTCGGGAGCGTGGATTGCCGCAGCGGGTGCGACGAAGATCAGCCCGAAGTGGTTGTCGGTCAGCTCGTCGGTGTCCGACACGAAGAAGTTCGACGTGATGCGCCCACGAGCGCCGCGGAACTGCCCTTCGCCGCCCTCGACCTCCCAGACGGCGGCGCCGTGCCGGAGGTGCGGGTCGGGCGAGCGGCCGAGCCGAGCGGCGCCGACGCTGCGGAAGGCGAGTACGTGGCCTGGGGCGAACTCGATCGTCCCGGACTGATCGAAGGAGCCGTCATCCGCCAGGACGACGCGCGAGACGAGCAGCGCTTCCTCGCCCTCGCCCGGCTGGACACACCCGGCGAGCCCGTTCGCGTCGACGGTCGTGATCAGCACCTGGCTTGGCGCGCTTGCGCGTTGCTCGAGCACTCGCGACGAGAGCGGCGTGATCCGTCCGCGGAACTGCAGCGAGTAAACAATCGGCGGTAGCGGTGTCTCCTGCATCGCCGCGATCGTGCGGTGCCGGCGGGCTTCGGCGCTTCAGGGATTTCCCTGGACCTGCTGCTCCTCGGCGTGATCTTCCACTAGCGTCGGGCCATGCTGATCGGCCGCGAGCGCGAGCTCGGGCAACTGGATGCGCTGCTCGGAGAGGCGCGCCTCGGCAAGGGCCGCGCCCTCGTGCTTCGCGGCAGCGCCGGGATCGGCAAGACCGTGCTTCTCGACTACGCCGTGCAGCAGGCGAGCGGCTTCCAGGTGCTGCACTACACCGCGGTCGATACCGAGGCCGAGCTCCCGTTTGCAGGCTTACAGGCGCTCCTCGCGCGGCTCCTCGTTCGTCTCCCGGAGATTCCAGAGCCGCAGGCGCGCGCCCTCCGCGCCGCGCTCGCGCTCGAGCCAAGCGCGACGACGAATAGGCTCGCCGTCTACGCGGGCGCTCTCAGCCTCTTCGGCGTGGCGGCCGAGGGGGCCCCGCTGCTCGTCGTCGTCGACGACGCACACTGGCTCGACCGCCCGTCTGCCGAAGCGCTCACCTTCGCTGCGAGGCGGCTCACGGCCGAATCGCTCGCGCTCCTGTTTGCCGCGCGCGAAGGCGAAGGCACCGACTTCGGCGTTGCGCTTCCCACCATCGTGCTGGAGCCGCTCGAGGTGGCGCCGTCGATGGAACTCCTTCACGAGCGGTTCGGCTCGGCGATCGCCGCGAACGTCGCCCGGCATCTCGCCGAGGCGACGGGCGGGAACCCGCTCGCGCTGCTCGAGGTCGCCGCGCTGCTCGACGAGGGAGAACGCGTCGGGCGCGAGCCCCTCCCCGATTACCTGCCGGCTTCCGAGAGCGTCGACCGTACGGTGCGGCGCACCCTTCGCAGCCTGCCTCCAGAGGCGCGTCGCGCACTCCTCGTGGCCGCGGCCTCCGATTCGCCGACCGCAGGCGACCTCGCCGCGCTGGAGGCGGCGGAAGACGCCGGGCTCGTCCGGATCCACGCGGGATCGGTCGCCTTCCGGCACCCGCTCGTACGCTCGGCGGTCTACCACGCCGCTCCGGCGGACGAGCGTCGAGCGGCCCACCGCACCCTCGCCGATGCGCTCACCCGCGAAGAGGATTCCGACCGGCGCGCCTGGCACCTCGCGGCGGCCGCCGAAGGGCCGGACGAGTTGGTCGCCGCTGCTCTCGAAGCTGCCTCCTCGCGCTTTGCCGAGCGCGGCGGCCAGGCGTCGGCTTGGCGAGCGCTCGAGCGCGCAGCCGAGCTCAGCGAAGACGACGATGCGTGCGCCCGCCGGCTCCACCACGCCGGACGAACTGCGGAACATGCCGGCGACCTCGAGCGCGCGGGGTTGCTTGCCAGACGGGCTCTGACCCGCGGGCGCGATCCGGGTATCCGTTCCGCTGCCACGGTCCTCGCCTGGCAGGCGAATGACTGGCGCGGGCTGAACAACGACGGTGTCGACTTCGAGATGGAGGCCCAGCGCGTCGCTCCGTTCCACCCCGCACGGGCGGCACTCATGCTCTGGGTGAGCAGCCATGCAGCCTTCCGGGCGCTCGACCTCGAGCGTGCGCTGCGACTGGCGCGACAGAGTGTCGACATGATCCCGATGTCCGCCGTCGGGCCGGCCGAGGGTTCCTGGGAGCCGTGGATGGCCGACGTTGCGGCCAACACCCGCTGGCATCTCGCCTTCATCCTGTTGCTCCTCGGACGGCCCGCCGAAGCGGACGAGGCCGTCCGCGGTCTCCTGCCACCGGCCACGGGGAATGTCTGGGTGACCTACTACGCGTACCTGGAGCGCTACGACGAGGCGCGATTCAACATCGAGCGCGTACTCCGGTCGTCCCGAGCGTGTGGCGACGTCTGGGCCGAGATGTGGATGACCACGAGTCTCGCTTTCGTCGATCTCCTGGAAGGACGATTCCCGGCCGCGCGCGCCGGCGCGGCTCGGTCACTGGGCATGGCGGAGTCGATCGGGGTTCCGGGTGCGATCGCGTTCAACCTTGCGTACCTTGCCTGGCTGGCCGCGGTCGAGGGTCGCGAGTCGGAAGCGCGCGAGGACGTTGCTCGCGCTGACGACATGGCTCAGCGCGGCCTGGGATGGGCCTTCCTCCGAGGACGGCTTCAGGCGACGCTCGGTCTGCTGGAGTTGGGTCTCGCGCGCCCACTGGCCGCGATCGAGAAGCTGCGTCCGGTCGCGGACCTGGCCGAGCGCCACGGCGTGCGTGAGCCGGGCTTCCTGCCGTATGCGCCCGATCTCATCGAGGCCTACGCGCGAGCCGGCGAGCGCGAGGCCGCGACGAGGGAGCTGGCGAAGCTCTCCGAGCTCGCCAACGCCCTCGATCGACGCTGGGCCCTCGCCGCCGTTGCCCGGCTGCACGGCCTCCTCGGGCGAGACGACGACCTGGACGAGCATTTCGGCGCCGCACTCGAGTTGCACGAGCAGGGAGCAGGCTCCGCCTTCGACCGCGCGCGGACGGAGCTCCTCTACGGCGAGCGGCTCCGACGCGCGAAGCGCCGTATCGAGGCGCGTGAGCATCTGCGCAGCGCGATCGAGCTCTTCGACGGGCTCGGCGCGGCCCCCTGGTCGGAGCAGGCGCGCCGCGAGCTGCGAGCGAGCGGCGAGTCGATCCCCAGACGCGACCCCACGGCGCCCGAGAAGCTGACCCCGCAGGAGCTTCAGATCGCGCTTCAGGTCGCTGAGGGAAAGACGAACCGCGACGTTGCCGCGGCGCTTTTCCTCAGTCCGAAGACGGTCGAGTTCCACCTAACACGCGTCTACCGCAAGCTGAACATCCATTCCCGCGCGGAACTTGTCCGGCTCTTCTCTTCGGAGCGCGCGCCCTCGACGCTTCGTACGGGCTAGTCGCTGCTGCTTTCGCCAAGGGCTCCGCGCCCCCAATGAGCCTCGTCCAGGAACTCATGACCTGCTGTAGTTCGTGCGGCTTACGCGGGCGTCCAGTATTCGGAGGGTGTTGCCGACCGAGGCAGCGTTCGTGCTACCAACGTTGCTACCAAACTGAGCGAACTGGGGAGAACTGGAAGAGCCTAAGCGCCCTCAGCTACACGCGAGCGGCTCCTAGCGAAGGGCGTTGGTGCGAATCGCACCCAGGAGGTCGTCGGTTCGAGTCCGACTAGCTCCATTCCTCGACGAAGCCTTCTCCGTGGGCGCACTAGCGCGGCGGTGGGCTACTGCTCGACGGCCTCGTTGAAGTGAGACCTCCGCCGTGACACGGTGGACGGCGCAACACCGGTCACAAATCGCACCGGTTCCTCATGTAGGAGAGCATGAAGGACGAGGAGCAGCGCACGGACGGCGAGCTTCTGCTCGCTGCACGCACATCCGCCAAGCCGTTCGGGGTCTTCTACGAGCGCCACTTCGCGTCTGTGCTCGCCTTCTTCCGCCGCCGGACGCGCGGCCCGGAGGAAGCCTTCGATCTCGCTGCTGAGACGTTCGCTGCCGCGCTTGCCGCGGTTCCTCGCTACAGGCAGGGACCCGAGCCCGCGCAGGCGTGGTTGTTCGCGATCGCGCGCCACAAGCTGAGCGAGTCGCTGCGGAGGGGCCGCGTCCAGGATGAGGCGCGGCGTGCGCTCGCGATGCAGCCGATCGAGCTCGACGAGCAGGCGATCGAGCTGCTCGAGGCGACCGCAAACGGGCCGGCGCTCGAGCTCCTCGAGATTCTGACCCCCGAGCAGCGCCAGGCGATCGAGGGCCGCTACCTGGAAGAGCGCGCCTACCCCGAGCTCGCGCGCGATTTCCGTTGCTCCGAAAGCGTCGTCCGCAAGCGCGCGAGCCGCGGCCTGGCTGCGCTCCGCGCCCAGCTTCGAGAGGAAGAGGCCTGATGAGCGATCCCATTGCCGAACTCAAGCGCGAGCTTCTGGCCGCCGCCGAGCGCCAGCATGTCCGCGCTCTCGTACCTGCCCCACGTCGGCGGTTCGGCGGGCGGGTCGGCGCTACGCGCCTCCTCCCGATCGCCGCAGCGGTTGCGGTCGCCGCGGCAGCGGCGCTCCTTTTCAGCGCTCCGTGGAGCGACTCGCCAAGCTTCCTCGCGCGAGCGCAGGCAGCCCTCACGCCCCCCAAGGGGATGATCCTGCACGAGAAGTGGGTGGAGACCGCGACCTGGACCCATCGCAAGTGCACGGTGAGGTGGACTGCCGAGTACTGGATGGATCAGGCCTACTCGGAGCTGGTCGGCGGCCGCCGCTTCCGAGCTCTCCTGCACCAACCCCTCCCGTATCCGTTTATGCCGATCGACATCGACCACACGTCGCTTGTCTGCTCGCCCGGACGCGCGTACGAGGTCGGGGGATACGGCGGCTTGGTGCTCCGCTTCGCCCCGCCGAACAGACTGGTTCGCCTGCCGATTAGCTTCAGTGGGCAGAGCGACCCCGTAGGAGACCTTCGCCGTGCGATCCGCGCCGGACACGCCTATGACGAGGGCACGACGACGCGTCATGGTCGCAGGGTGCAGCGCATCCGCCTGTCTGACTGCCCCCCTTCCAATTCCGTCTGTCCGGACGGGCCGGCCAGCCTACGCCTACGCCTACGTCGACCCTGACACCTTCTACCCGGTCGAAATCGACGTCCCAGGAGTCAACTACGCACCGGGATACACTCCGGACCGGCTCGTCGCCGTCAACCCCCGCACCGTCACTCGCTTCCTCGCGTTCGAGTACCTGCCCAGAACGTCCGCCAACCTTGCGCTTACCGACATCCGCGCACAACACCCGCACGCGACTGAACCCTAGCGGCAGGGTTCGCGTGGTAGACCGCGGGGGCGGCAACAACGGCCTCGCTTGCCGCTGGACGGCGTCCGAAGGTTTGTTGCCGAAACAGGCAGCATCCGTGCTACCAACGGTGCTACCAATCTGAGCGAGCTCAGGAGAACTGAGCAAACCTCACAGCCTCCATCCGGACGCAAACGGCTTCTGACGAGCGGCGTTTGCGCGAATCGCACCCAGGAGGTCGTCGGTTCGAGTCCGACTAGCTCCACCTCGCGAAGCCGCTGGAAACGGCGGGCTTTTCTGTTGTGTTGACACGCCCAACGCGGCCGCCAGTGCTACCGAACCCGAGGTGCAGGGTGAGCGCTCGCGGCGTTTCGCGCTTCTCTTCAGCGAGTAGTGCGCCACTCCGCGACCAGTGCAACGGTCAGACTCGCGACCTGGCCCTCGGTGCGGTCGTGAAGCTTGCAGACGAGCACGGAGTCGTGGTGCGAGCGTTTGAGTCACAGCGTCGGTCGGGCGGGAAGCCCGGCCCGATCGCCACTGTTTTTGACACGCAACGTCTTCGGCGCATTCAGTCTGCCGATGTTGACCGGTTGGGCCAAGACGCGTGGAACGCGGTCTATTACGGATTCGCAACCGGAGCCGGCGCAGGCCTATTGCTTGACGCGCCGATCGCCGCATTGCGTGTCCTGAATCTCGTATCGACTGCGCGTACCGCTTCCGGCGCTGAATACCCAGCCTCGCGCGTATCGCATCGAGAAGGGTCGCGGTTACATCGCCGCCGAACTCCGCGACCTCCGGCTCAGCCCCTTCCCAGAAGGCTGACCCGACTTTGCCAACGGCGGCGGGTCTCGATGGGCGTGGCCGGGATCGAACCGGTGACCTCCCGCGTGTGAAACCCAGGCGCGATTCGAGAAGTCAGAGGGCCGGGGATACCGGCCCTCTGTCATTCCTTGTCTTGGAGCCTTAGCCGGCGCAGTACGCGAAAACCTTGAGATTCCCGCTGCCTGCGGACTGCGTCACAGTCCATCCGTGTCCGCTGCCGCTGCGGTACGACTCGGTGACTGCGCCCTGCGCAACGAATCCACCGGAGATCGCGAACATCAGAGCGTCCGGGGCGTCGGTCGGGTCTGGGGTCAACGGGCAGAGGACGCTGGTCGTCTTCAGAGTGCCCGTCTGACTTACCTCGACAATGGCCGACCCACTCACGCCGGGATCACCCTTCGGCCCCTGAGGGCCGGGCTGACCCGGAGGCCCCTGCAGGCCAGTGGCCCCGGTGTCGCCGGTTTCGCCCTTCGGCCCGGGCGGGCCAGGCTCACCGAGAGGCCCTTGTGGGCCGGGATCGCCCTTCGGCCCCTGAGCACCGTCCGCACCCGGGGCACCGTCCGCACCCGGGGCACCGTCGGCACCAGGGGCACCGTCGGCACCCGGAGGCCCCGGAGCGCCGTCTGCCCCCGGAAACCCGGGGCCCCCACCGTCGGCACCCGGAAGCCCCGGAGCGCCGTCTGCCCCCGGAAGACCCTGCGGCCCCGTACCCTGCGGGCCAGGCTGTCCGTCCGCACCGGGTGCACCGAGAGGCCCCTGCTCGCCCTGGATACCAGGAGCGCCGTTGCAGACGGAGATCGCGTCGAAGATGTCGAAGGTGACGTAGTACCCGCCGAAGAGACACGCAGCGTCTTCGGTCGAGACATCCTTGACCATCCCAACCGCGTCCTTGCCGTCGGTTCCGTTCTTGCCATCGATTCCGTTGGTGCCGTCCTTGCCGTTCGTTCCGTCCGTGCCCGGACGGCCCTGAGTCCCGGTTGCGCCAGTCGCGCCCGTGGCTCCGGTGGGACCTGTGTCGCCCTTCGCACCAGAGACGCCCTGGGCGCCGGTATCGCCCTTGTCACCCTTCGACCCCCGCGGGCCACTGACCTTGGCTCCGTACGTGCGTCTCCAGCCGGGCTGGCACCGTTTTTTTGCCGCAATCGAAACAACGACACCCGTGTGCGCGTTGATACAGAACGGGCCGCTGAGCCGCCGACCCTGATCCGCGAGCGAGGACCCCGCGATCACCATCGCGGCGAGCGCACCGAGAATGACCGCAACAACCAACTGCCTCATGTGTAAAACCTTCCGCCGGGGACGCGCCACCACCTCATTGGAGTGACGATGATTGCCCGCGTCCTCCCCCAAACGGGTGCATGCGGGGCTCAGGTGGGCGCGGCTGGCATCGGACAGGCATGCAAACGAGGGTTTGTTGTATGAGCGAGCGCCGAGACTCGTCGCCGTCGTTTGCGTCTGGCAGGCGACGGACGCGGCGAGCGTTGTGAACTCGGGCGGCCTCGGGCGGCACCGCCACTCCCACCCGCCCGACTTGAGCTGTACAGGCCGGGCTGCTGTCGGCTAGGGCGGCGTTGCGTCGGCAGCGAGCGCCGGTGTACGAGCAGTCGTCCGCGACCTGGTGAGCCGTCGGCCGAGGTTCATCGCGGGGCGGGAACTTCAACAAGGAGGTAGGCCCGGGCAGCTCCCCACCGCCCCTGCGCCCCCGCCGCCGATATCCGCTCAACAACCGGCCGCTTCCGCCTGCCGCTGGGAGACCGCACCCCCAATCAGTAGCGACCGCTCGGGGCTCGAGCTCGAGCCCGCATGGTCGGGGCGGGGGAATGCACGGTCAGACTCCCTGCCTGGCCACGCACGATTCTCGGACTCGCGGCCCCGTTCACCTTGTTGCCAGGATGACCCGACTGGGTTCACGCGGCCGCGACGTCGGGTCCGTTCGGCAGCAGGAGTGACGCGAAGGCATCAGGAGATGCATAGACTCGCTCTCGCGGCGGAGACGGTTCGCTGGGCTGGCACGAGGCATCCGGCACCGAGAGCGCGTGCGTGCGTGACCGGCGAAGCGGTTTCGAGCCGCCAGCACGAATCCGGTCGTTCTAGCAGGAGGGGAGAAGATGGGACAGCGACTTGTCACTCTTGCGGTGGCGTGCGCAAGCGCGGCCGTCGCCGTAATCTGGCTGTCGGGCGCCGCCAGCGCGTCGGGCGCCGCGAACTACGACATCGCCACCCTTGCCGGGAAGGTCGCGTCGCTCAACGGGACGGACGGCCTCCAGACCCGCTTCTCGGCCCTGATCCAGGAGGAGGCGGATGCGGCCGACGTGACGGCCCCGACTCCGGCGATGCCGATCACGCCCACGTTCGTGCTCTCGAGCCCGCTCGACGGCACCAGCGTCCAGCCGCCCGACGTGACCGTGAACCAGGACACGGCGGCGGCGCCGCAGAACGAGACCGCGATCGCTGTCGACCCGAACAACCCGAATCGCGTCGTTTCCGGGGCGAACGACTACGCCACCCGCACGTGGTCGTGCTCGATCGGCGGTACCCCGTGCAGCGCCCTCGGCGACGCGTACTCGGGGACGTACTTCTCCAACAACGGCGGCCAGACGTGGTGCTGCACGAGCACCGACCCGGCCCACATCGGAACGCTGATCCCGGGCGTCGAGCATCTCGTCGGGGGCCAGTACGACGCGGGCGGCGACCCGTCGCTCGCGTTCGACAGCCAGGGCAACGTCTACTACGCGGGGCTCGGCTTTGACCGCACGGCGCCGCCGAACACGGTCGCCGTGAACAAGGGAACCTTCGACGGAAGCGGACAGCTCAGCTGGGGGCCGCCGACGTTCATCAACCAGACCACGGCCCCTTCCATCCTGAACGACAAGGAGTGGATCGCGGCGGACTGGCACAACTCAAGCCCGTTCAGGGATCGGGTGTATGTCAGTTGGACGCGCTACATCTTCAACGCGCACAACGGCAGCTTCGTACAGGCGCCGATCTTCTTCGCCTACTCGACCGACGGCGGCGCGACCTTCAGCACGCCAGCGAACATCTCCGGCAACGTCCTCTACGATCAGGGCTCGCGCCCGATCGTGGGCCCCGACGGGACGCTGTACGTCATCTTCGACGGCGCGACGCGGCTGGCGACGCTCGACAGCCAGTGGATCGTGAAGTCGACCGACGGCGGCGTGAGCTGGAGCAAGCCGACGAAGATCGCGGACGTCCAGAGCGCGATCCCGATCGCGAACGCCGTCTATCGCGACGACAGCTTCCCGGCGGGAGCCGCCGCGCCGAACGGCGATCTCTACGTGGCCTGGTCGTCGCAGACGAGCGACAGCACCGGCGGCCTGTGTCCGACCCGAACGAACACCGGCTGCCACCTCGCCGCCCTCTACAGCAAGTCGACCGACGGCGGCGCGACCTGGTCGGCGCCGACCCCGGTCCTGCCGGTGGTTGACGCCTCCACCCGGACGGCGATCGGCTACCCCGTGACCCAGCCGGACGGTTCGACGCTGAACGCACCGGCTGCGCGCCGGGCCGACACGCAGTGGCCGGGGGTCGCGGTCTCGCCGTCCGGGCGCGTCTACATGTCCGCCTACGGCGCCGACGTCGTCTCGCCCTGGCAGACCTGCGCCGAGGGGCCACCGCCGCCGGAGGGGCGGATCAACTGCACGACGCTCGGCAACTACATCAACAACGCCCGGCTCGACTACTACGTCACAGACATCAGCACGGCCACCACACAGAAGGTCAGCACGCATCCAATCAACACGCGCAACGGCTTCGGAGGCGGCTTCATCGGCGACTACACCAGCCTCGCCGTCGGCTCCGACAACGCGTTCCACGCCTTCTGGACGGACACCAACAACAAGCAGACTGTCGTCTGGTTCTACGGGCTCGAGTTCACGCCCACGCCGATCAACCAGGAAGACGTGGTGACGGCAAGCGGGAACTTCTAGCAACTGATTCCCCACCCCCGGGAGAAGGCCCGGGGGTGGGGAACCCCCGGGAGAACGCGCGTCTCTTCTCGACGAGGGTTTGTTGTAAGGACGGTCTCAATAGAAGACCCGTGTTGGATTGCAGCCGCGGCGCGATCTAAACGCTGCGATGACATCAGTGTGCAGTTAGAGGGTGGTTGCGCGCACGCGCGCACACGCGCGAGGAACCTGCTCGCCTAGCCACCGGGGGCACCCGGCCCCACCCTCACCCCCGCGAACATGCGCCCAGGCGGCAAGGATTCCCTTGTAGAGCCCGACTGCCTCCTGCCGGAACTCCGGCGAGGAGCGCTTGGCCTGTGCCACATCGACTCCCTTCGGAACGCTTGCGCGTCCATCGTCAGGATGCTGTAGCCCTGGTTCCGTAGGGTCCGGTTTCCAGACTCGGGCGGCCTCGAGAGGAGGTCGTATGGGACGCAGGGGCTATCCGGCGGAGTTCCGTCGGCGGGCGCTGGATCTTGTCGCGGCGGGCAAGCCGGTGCGTGAGGTTGTAGATCGCACCCAGGAGGTCGTCGGTTCGAGTGCGACTAGCTCCATTCGGTCGTTGTCAAAGAGACGACGAATTGCCTGCAAACAGGCGTCTTTGCCGTTCCGATCGCTCCAAGGCAGTAGCCGGACAGCGCGAGGCCCTCCGGACTGCGGCGCGTAGCTCGGCGCTTCCTCGGCGATGTCATCCTTCCAAGCGGGCAACGAGGCAGATGCGGCTCTAGAGGCCGTCGCTGTTGCTCTTCGCGCAACGCAGGGGCGCTCGCTCAGATCGCCGGCATCAGGCCGAGCTGGCCGAGCAGCTCGGCCTGATCGAAGTAGAGATGTTCCGAGGCCAGCTGGTCGCCGCGAACCTCATAACTCGACATCCAGCGCAGGTCGACGTTCCGTCCCGTGGCCGCGACATCGCCCGCCGGCGTGCGCATGACACCGGTGTGCGTGCCTATGAACCGGCCCTCGGCGGCGACGACGGATCCTTCGGCGAGAAGGCGCGACGTCTCAAGACGCCCGTCCGGGAACGCGTCCCAGAACACACCGAGGAAGCCCAGAACCTCCTCGCGCCCGTGCATCGACGCGTTCGGTGCGACGAGGTCGGCGTCCTCGCTCCACGGCTCGGCGTCCGCGTCCCGTGCGTTGAACGCCTCGACATGCCTTTCGACGACGTGCTTGTGATCAGCCATCAGGCCGTTCCTCCTGTCGGTTGCCGTGCGCCGGATACCCGTTGGTCCGGGCAGGCTATTTCTATCTACTCGCTCGCGGGCAGCCTGTCGCATCGCGCGATGGGTAGAAGCGCGCAATCGCGAGCGAGAGGCTCACGCTCTCGACAGGAGCTCCTGCAACTGAATCGAGAGGTTTGAAAGCTGTCCGGTTAGGTCCATCGCCTGTTGCAAGAAATACAACGATGTGCCTGCTCAGGGGCACTCTCCGGTATTCCGGTCGCCTGAGCAGCAAACCGTTCTAACTCAAACTCTTCGTCCGAGATACTCAGGGCGTGCCGAGGCATCTGCCCACGGGGACGGTGACGTTCCTGTTCACTGACATCGAGGGCTCCACGCGCCTCCTGCGGCAGCTCGGGCCGGACTTTTACGCGGAGGCGCTCGCCGAGCACCGCCGCGTCCTGCGGGATGCGTTCGACGCCGCGGGGGGCGTGGAGGTCGACACCCAGGGAGATGCGTTCTTCGTCGCCTTCCCAACCGCCACGGGGGCCGTCGCCGCTGCGGCCTCGGGGCAGCGGGCGCTCGCGTCGGGGCAGATCACAGTGCGCATGGGTCTGCACACCGGCACACCCACCCTGGATTCGGAGGGCTACGTCGGGATCGACGTCAACCGCGGCGCGCGGGTCGCCGCACTCGCCCACGGCGGCCAGGTGATCGTCTCCGCCACGACGGCGGCGCTCGTAGGAGCTGAGCCGCTGCGGGATCTCGGACGACACCGGCTCAAGGACTTCGACGCCCCCGCCCAGCTGTTTCAGCTCGGCACCTCGGAGTTCCCACCGCTACGAACGCCGGGGGCCGTCGACCTTCCCACTCCGGCCACTCGCTTCCTCGGTCGTGAGCGTGAGCTTTTCGAGGCCGCCACGCTGTGGCTCGACCGCGAGCCGCGCGTGCTCACGATCATCGGTCCCGGCGGCACCGGCAAGACGCGATTCTCGATCGAGCTCGCCCGGTTCCTGGCCGAAGAGGCGGACGGTGGCACGGTGTTCGTACCGCTCGCCCCCGTTCGCGACGCAGCTCTGGTCGTGCCCCTGATTGCCGCGCGCCTGGGCGCCTCCGGCGACGATGCAGCCGCGATCGTGGCGCGGATCGGCGAGAAGCCGGCCCACGTCGTCCTCGACAACCTGGAGCAGCTCCTGCCCGACGCAGCCCGGCCGCTCGCCGAGCTACTTGCTGCCGCCCCGGCTCTTCGGATCGTGGCGACGAGCCGTGAGCCGCTGCGGATAGCCGGTGAGTCGGAGTTCGATCTGCCGCCGATGGACGAGGGCGACGCCGTCGCGCTGTTCATCGAACGGGCGCAGGCTGTCCGCGCCGACGTCGGTGACTCGCCCGCCGTGCACGAGCTGACCCGCCGCCTGGACGGGCTCCCGCTCGCGATCGAGCTCGCCGCGGCGCGGGTCAAGCTCCTGGGCCCCGAGCAGCTGCTCGAGCACATCGCGCAGCGGCTCGACCTGCTCAAGGGCGGCCGCGACGCCGACGAGCGCCACGCAACGCTGCGCGCCACCATCGGCTGGAGCTACGACCTCCTCGACGACGACGAACAGCAGCTCTTCGCCCGGCTCGCGGTCTTCCGCGGCGGCTGCACCCTCGACGCGGCCGAAGCGGTCTGTGACGCGGACCTCGACACACTGGCGTCGCTGCTCGACAAGAGCCTCGTCCGCCGCCGCCGCACCGCTGCGAACGGGGAGGAGCGCTTCTGGATGCTCGAGACGATCCGCGAGTTCGCACGCGAGCACCTGGAGGCCTCGGGTGAGGAGGATGCCTTGCGGCGGCTGCAGACCGCGTGGTTGCTCGGGCTCGCCGATCGCGCGGGCACCCGCGGAACTGTCGGTATCGCCGGCAAGTGGGACGTCGAGCCCGTCGCGCCCGAGATCGACAACGTGCGCGCGCTGCTCGATTGGGCGGCCGAACACGACCCCGAGTGTGGTCTCGCCCTGGCCGCGTCGCTGGAGGGGTTCTGGCTCGTTCGTGAGCCGATCGAGGGCGCGTCACGTCTCGAACCACTGCTCGCACAAACCCCGGACGCCGAGCCGGAGCTTCGCGCCCACGCCTTGCGGGCACTCGGCGGTGCGCTCCAGCTCTCCGGCGAACCCGAACGCGCCGCGCCCTGCTACCAGCACAGCCTCGAGCTCTTCATGGCGAGCGGAGACGAGGTCCAGACGGCGAACCTCCGCTACCGCGTTGCTGGAAACATGGTGGATAGGGGCGAGACGGCCGCCGCCTGGCCGCTGCTCGAGGAATCACTCCGTACGTTCCGGCAGCTCGGCCTCCGTCGCGGCGAGGCCCAGGCACTCGGATACCTCTCGGAGAAGGCCTACGAAGAGGGCGATCTGGCGCTCGCGATCGAGCGCTCGCTCGAGAGCGCCGCCATTGCCCACGAGCTGGGCTGGGAGTGGTGGGAGGCAGGCCGGCTCCGGGGCGCCGCCACGTTCGAGCGCGAGCGCGGCACCCTCGATGCTGCCGAGGATCATGCCCTCAGGTCGCTCGAGCTCTCTCTGGGCCTGGGTGACCGGCGGCGCGCGGTGTTCGTTGGTGCCGAGTTAGCGATTCTCGCCGTGGAGCGCGGGGACGCCGCACGGGCCGGGCGTCTCTGGGGCGCTGTCGAGAGCGAGGTGAGCTCTAGACCGGTCGCCGAGTGGGAGGGCCATCACGAGGAGATCGAAACCGCCGTCCTGCGCGCGGACGGCCCTGCGTTCAGTGAAGCGCGCGCAGAGGGCAGCCTGATGTCGATAGCCGAGGCTGCCGGCCTGGTCCCGGCCGGTTAGCCGGTTCCGAGCCGCGTCAACGCGGCCCGCGCCTCCAGGAGCCGTCTGGAGGCGAGCTCGACGGAAGCCACCGGCGCGTCGGCAATCCGCAGGGGCGTTCGCTTGGCAAGTGACTGGCAAGTGGTACTCGGCGTCAACCGGCTTCGTCGCCGCGCAGAGAAGATCGATTTTGGCTCGATGAAGCCAGTTAGATCCGAGCAGCGCCACGCCGGACAGGGATCGCACCCAGGAGGTCGTCGGTTCGAGTCCGACTAGCTCCACTCCTCGACGAAGCCTCTCCGTGAGCGCATCAGCGCCGCGGTGGGCTAATGCTCGACGGCCTCGTTGAGTCGAGACCTCCGCCGTGACACCGTGATGGATGGCCCGGTACCGTCACCCGGTTTACCGCGTTCGAGTACCTGCCGCGAACGGGTGCGTCTCGGCCCGCAGGTGGTTCATGCGGCCGGTCGTTACGGCACCGACGAGGAGCCCGAACGGATCCCGCAGTCCCGTCGGCGGCCCGTCGGCGCCGCTTGGGCGCGAGCAACAGGCCGCGGGCCGGCGCCGGACGCCGGCCCGCGGTCGGACGTGCTAGCAGCCCGGCAGCTTGAAGCTGCCGATCCGCGTCTGCCAGCCGGCCGTCGAGCTCGCCTGGCCGGCGGCGGTGTAGTACTCGTTCACGTACCAGAGGGTGCAGTCGTCCACGGGGTCGACGTTGAGCGACGTGTAGTCGCCCCAGCGCGAGTTCGTCGTGCGCTGGACGCCCGAGCCGCTCATGATCGTGCCTTCGCCGAGCGTCATCTGCCCGAGGGGATCCCCGGCGAGCCGGCCCGTGTAGCGGATCCCCGGGAACACGTTCGTGCCGTTGACGACGCTGTAACCGAGCCCGATGTCTCCCTTCATGTCCATCGCAGCGCTGCCCATCCAGCGGTGCACGCCGTCGTTCGGCGCGTACGTGCCCTGCTGGAAGAGGCTGTACTGCCCGCCCGTACGCCGGAGCTCGTACCAGCGAACGCCCGCCACCCCGGGCCGCGCCTCGACCGATTGGTTCGTGACGAGCGACTCGTACGTCCCGAAGTTTCGGTAGGCGAGGCGGTACGTCGGCCGCTGGCGGTACGACAGGATGTCGAGGTACTGGTTCGGGTCGCTGATCCCCGGCTGCGGTAGGCAGTCGCGAGCAGTCGGGGCGCACGGGAAGATCGAGTCGAACGCTGCCGTCGGCAGCTGCGCCGCGAGCGTCAGCGACGCGTCGGGCGTGGCCTTCCAGTGCACGGCCAGCTCCCACACATTGAGCGCGTCGAACGTGGCGCCGTAGCCGCCGCCGTCATCCTGCGTCCCGACGAGCGGGATCGGCGAGTCGGTCGGCGTCGGCCGCCGGTTGCCGTCGATGTCGGCGGGGAGCAACCCGTCACCGATCAGGTTCAGAGGGACGAACGCCGAATCGAGGAAGAACTGGACAGCGCGCGCGTTCGGCTCGCCGTTCACCATCTTGTTCTTCTCGAGCGCGTACGCGCTGATTCCGTAGCGGTCGACCCAGCCGAAGTCACGCGTCGTCATGACGTACGAGTTCGACCAGACGCTGTACTTCGGGTAGTCGGGAAAGAAGAAGCCGCCGTCGATGAGGTCGGGTTGCGTCCGGAACGCGTAGCGGTAGTACGCGCCGGTCGGGTCGCTCGTCTGCGAGATGGCGACGCAGTTGTAGTTCGCCTCGGCCTGGCTGTCGAGGCCCCGGGTCGTGAACTGGCTGAGGAGCCACCGGTCGGTCGTCTGGTCATACAGCACGACCGGGTCTCCGGACGCGTCGGTGCAGTCGTCGATCGGGAACCCGTTCCACAGCGCCCCGATCTTGGTCGGGCCGAGCAGACGGTTGCCGCTCTTGTCGTAGACGGCGAACGCCAGGTTGATCATCTCGACGTAGTTGTTCGGACCGACGTCGCCGACCGGGTCGGGCGGGTTGACGCGGCCGCCGTACAGGTTGAAGTTGTCCTGGTTGCTGAGCCCCTCGAAATTCGCGAGCGGGGCCGTGATCGCCGGCGCCGACGGTGTCGACGTCTGGACGGCGCCGTCGCCGGTGAACCCGTTGTCGGCCACCATGACGATGGAGTCGTCCTCCTCGTCGTCCGCGTCGGGCAGGACGCTGCTGCCCGCGTCCCTCGCGAGCACGCGCAGCGGCTTCGAGATGTCGAACGCCTGCGCGGTGGTGAACACCGCCGTCGGTCCCGGCGATGCTGCGGCCTGCGCCGCGCCCGCCGTGCCGGCGAGCATCGCTGCGACGAGCACGACGACGAGGCTCGCGAGCGCGAGCACCCTCGGCGCCCGCATGTGGGCGTGGTTTTCGTGCATGACTGCCCTCCTCCTCCTCCTGTGGATGGACGGGGCGAGCCTACGCCGTTTCGGACGGCGGACGCTCGTCCAACGCGCGCCGTAGCATCGTGGTTGACGGCGAAAACGTGCGCTTGCGATGCAGCCGATCGAGCTCGACGAGGGGGCAATCGAGTTGCTCGAGGCGCGATGACAGGACGACGCGTAACGGACGCACGGTGGACGGATCCGCCTAGCTGGCTTCCCTTTCCGCCTGCCCGAACGGGCCAGCCTATGGCGAGGCATCATCCGTGCTACCAACCGTGCTACCAATCTGAGCGAGCCCGGCAGAACCCAACGAACCTCACAGCGCTCATCCGCACGCAAGCCGCCTCCAGCGAACGACGTTTGCGCGAATCGCACCCAGGAGGTCGTCGGTTCGAGTCCGACTAGCTCCACTCCTCGACGAAGCCTCTCCGTGAGCGCATCAGCGCCGCGGTGGGCTAATGCTCGACGGCCTCGTTGAGTTGAGACCTCCGCCGTGACACCGTGATGGATGGCCCGGTACCGTCACCCGGTTTACCGCGTTCGAGTACCTGCCGAGGACCGCTGCCAATCTTGCGCTGACCGACATCCGCGCGCAACACCCGCACGCGAGTGAACCCTAGCGGCAGGGTTTGCGTGGTAGGCCGCGGGGAGCGGAGCAGACGGCACTCAACCAGTGTTTCGCCCGGGAAGCCGGCCTCGCAAGCCGGACCAGTGCGTCTCGCCTACCTGGTGACGATTCGCATCGGGCGGATTTCGGCCTGCATCGCCCCGCTCGTGATGGCTGGATCCTCCGCGAGCATCGCCTCGACTTCCGCCCGCTCGCGCAAGTCGACCACGCCGATGCCGAACGGATCGTCGCCAACCCAGGATGGCCCCGCGACGAGAAGCTTTCCTTCTTCGTGCATCTGCCTTAGGTATCGCCAGTGCGCCTCGAGCATCTCCCGCTCTTCTTCGATCCCGTCTCGGGCTGGCCGAAGGATCACGAGGAAGCTCACGAGGAGAATCTAGCCGTGAGCGCGAGGCGATCCTCGGGACTGCGGTGGATCAATGTCCGCAAGCATCGCCCGGCGGGCATGGAGCAAGGTGGCATCGGCGACCGCTTCGCGCTCAACGCAGGGCTGGGTGGTCAAGCGTGCTCTTGCCTGACCCGGAAGCGCGTGCCGCGGCGGAGTGTCTTCCGCGCAACTTGTGGGCTTCTCACCGCGTCGAGCCGCGAGAGACTTGAGTAGGACCTGGAACCCGTGGTTTGAAAGCTGTCCGGTTATGTCCACTCTGAAACCCGTTGGAAAGGGCGTTGCTAGTCTCGGCGGAGGGCGTCGCCCAACAGTGCGTTCATGACGCGGGTGCTGGGCTAGCGCGCTTCCTGCCTCTCCCCGGGCGCGCGCTCCGGGCGCTCCGTCGCCGCGACGCAGAGCACAACGTTGCCGGTCTTCTGGCCGCTCTCGACGTAGCGGGCCGCCTCGACGATCTCGTCCAGCGCGTACGTCCGGTCGATCACCGGCCGGTACTTGCCCGCCTCGACGAGCTCTTTGATCAGGAGAAGATCCTCCTGGCGATAACGGCCGATGCCGACCGCCGCGCGCCTGCTCCCGACGAACCGCGTGATGAGCGCGAGTAGCGGCACGTGGTACATGAAGCCGAGATCCATGCTGACGTAGATCCCGCCGGGCTTCAGCGAGCGCCGGCAGCGGCGGAACGAGTGCTTGCCGACCGCGTCGAAGATCACGTCGTACGTTTCCCCGCTGCGCGTGAAGTCCTGGGCGAAGCGATCGAGCACGTCCCGGGGTCCCAGCGACCGCACGACGTCGACGTCCTTCGTGTCGCACACGGCGGTCACCTTCGCGCCGAAGTGGCGCACGAGCAGCTGCACCGCGGCCGTTCCGACCGAGCCCGCGGCGCCGTAGACGAGCACGCTCTTCCCCTGGAGCGGGTATGCGGGTCGCAGGCAGCTCAGCGCAAGCAGCGAGCCGTCGGGCACGGCCGCCGCCTCCTCGTACGTCAGCGTTGCCGGCTTCGGCGCGATCACGCCGCTCTCACGTACGGATACGCATTCTGCGTTGGAGCCTGCTTTGACGCCGAACACCTCGTCGCCGACGCCGAACTCCGTCACGGCGGCGCCGACCGCCTCGACGCGCCCCGCAAACTCCGACCCGAACCTCGTGTCGCGCGGGCGGCGAATCCCGGTCATGGCGCGGGTGAATCGGTAGTCGAGGTGGCGCACGCCCATCGCATCGCCGCGCGTGATCGTCGAGGCGTGCACCCGGACGAGCACCTCGTCTTCCGCCGGCACGGGCGGCTCGACCTCGTCGACGCGGAGCACGTCGGGAGGCCCGTAGCGATCGTGAATCACTGCTCTCATTCGTTCACGTCCTCTCGTCGAGCGCGGCCAGTTCGGCGTCGGTGCCGGCGACGATCGCGCCCACGTCCCGAAGGACGGCGAGGTGGCGACGGTCGCGACGTTCATGCGCGGTCCGACTAGCTCCATCCTCTCGCCAGGATGCGCCGCCTCACCCGAGCAGGATCGTCCGGTTCGCGTGCACGAAGACGCGGTCGGCGAGATGCCACTGCACAGCTCGGGCCAGCACGACCCGCTCGATGTCGCTGCCGATCCGCTCGAGCTCGTCCGCACGTTCGCGGTGCGACACCCGCTCGACGTCCTGCTCGATGATCGGCCCCTCGTCGAGATCCTCGGTCGCGTAGTGCGCCGTGGCGCCGATCAGCTTCACGCCGCGGTCTCTCGCGCGCGCGTACGGATCCGGGCCGACGAACGCCGGCAGGAACGAGTGGTGGATGTTGATGACCGGGCACCCGATCGCCTCCAAGAAGAAGCGCGAGAGGATCTGCATGTACCGCGCCAGGACGACGAGGTCGACCTGGCCCGCGAGGAGGTCGAGCATCCGCGCCTCCGCCTCGGGCTTCCCGTCCGGCGGCACCGGGACGTGGTGATACGGGACGTCGAAGCTCGCGACGTCGCGCTCGAGATCGGGGTGATTGGAGACGACGGCGACGACATTGCAGTCGAGCTCGCCGCGACGCCAGCGCCAGAGCAGGTCAAGGAGGCAGTGCTCGTAGCGCGAGGCGAGGAGCGCGACCCGCTTGCGCTCGCCCGGGAAGGTCATGCGCCAGTCCATCTCGAACGGCTCCGCGACGCGTGCAAAGTCGGCCGTCAGGTCATCGCGCCGTGTCTCCATGCCGTCGAGGTGGAACTCCATCCGGAGGAAGAAGGCGCCGCCCTCGGGGTCGGTGGAGTACTGGTCCGAGGCGACGATGTTCGCGCCGGCCTCGGCGAGAAAGCTCGCCACCGCCGCAACGATCCCGTGCCGGTCCGGGCAGGAGACGAGGAGCCGGGCGACGTCGGTCGGTGGGCCGCGCACGACCGAGATGGTTTCAGGCACGGCAGGTGGGCGTGCAGCCAATCCGCTTGCGCGTCAGCCACGAACCACGTAAACGGTTCGTGCAATGGCAGACAAGAGACGCATGCGGTCGGCGCGGTTGATGACATCCGCAATCGCTGTTCTCGGCGTGCTCGCGGCCGGGCCGCCGGCCACCGGTGCGCAGCGATTCGTCGAGGACGTGTTCGTCCGGGAGGCCAATCGCGGCGACTACGCGGCTGTCTGCCACCTCTACTCGCACCGCTACCTGAAGATCTCGCAGACGGCGTGCCGCGGGCTCTACAAGTCCGCCGAGACGCTCTACGGCCCGTACGACTACCGGATCGTCCGGCGCCGGGTCTTGCCGAGCGGCCACCGGCGCATCGACCTCCGCGTGCACCGGCACGCCTCGTTCGTCGAGTTCGCCCGCGAGCCGGCCGGCTGGCGCATCGTCGCCGGCGGCTTCTAGACCGAACCTGTAGCCGACGCGGCGCGCGAGGCGTATGTTCGCGATCGTGAAGGTTGCGTTGCTCGCTGCCGTCGTGTTTGCGACGAGCGCGGCGGCAGCATCCGGGCCCGTCTACCAGCCGCCGCAGCGGTACTACCTCGCGCTCGGCGACTCGATGGCGTACGGGTTCCAGCCGACGAAGCCGGACACCGCGCCGCCCTCGGCGTTCCACACGGGCTACGTGGATCTCTTCGCCGCGAAGCTGCGGAAGCTCGCGCCGGGGATCACGGTCGTCAACTACGGCTGTCCCGGCGAAAGCTCGGTGACGTTCGCGAAGGGCGGGTGCGACTGGCTCCGCCACGGCGGGAAGCTGCACGACACGTTCCATGGCGCCCAGCTCGACGCGGCCGTCGCGTTCCTGAAAGCGCACTCAGGACAGGTGAGCCCGATCACGATCACGCTCTGGGGCAACGACGTGCTCCCCCTCTCGCAGCAGGGAAAGAAGGCGCCCGCCGTGATCGCGGCGTTCGCGTCCCGGTTCGGCTCGATCCTGAAACGCCTCCGCGGCGCCGCGCCCTCGGCCGAGATCATCGTCACCGGCGCCTGGAACCCGGAGGCCGACAAGACGCCGCAGGCCGACGCGGTCTACCGATCGCTTGACGCCGCCATCGCCCAGGCTGCGACCGGCTCGCGGACCAGGGTGGCAAAGATCTTTCCGGCCTTCAAGGGGAAGGCGCGGCTGTGCAAGCTCACCTTCTTCTGTACGAAGGGCGACCCGCACCCGACCGACGCCGGGTACCGCGCGATGGCTGCTGCCTTCTTCGCAGCGTCCGGGTACTAGGGTGACCAGACGTACGGCGTCGTGGTCGTGACCGCGACGAGGCCGAGCCGCTCGAGGATCGGCCGGCTGTCGTCGGACGCGTCGACCTCGATGTAGCGCCGGCGCGCGCTCGGCGGCCAGCCGGGCGCGGTGGGCGACGAGCGCCCGGTAGATGCCGCGGCCTCGCCACTCGGGCAGCGTCGCGCCGCCCCAGAACGTCGCGAACTCCGTCCCGGATGGGAAGCGCACCCAGCCCGCAGAGACTGCTCGGCCGGCCGCTTCGGCCAGGAACACGCGCAGCCCCTCGGGATCCGCCTTGCGTTCGGCGGCGAGGTCGTCGAGCCAGCCGTGGTCCTCGTCCCAGACCGTCTCCTCGAGGGCGGCGACCGCCGCGAAGTCTCCGGCCTCGAGCACCTCGCGGATGCGGACGCCGTCCGGGACGCGCGGTGGGCCCGGCGCGTCGACCGGCCCGATCATGACGGTCTCCTGATCCTCCGGGACGAAGCCTGCGGCTCGGAGCCGCTCCGGCAGGCTGGCGGGCAGGTCGTGGCCGTGGAGCTTCCACTCGAAGCGCTGCCCGCGCGCCGCGAAGAAGTCGACCTGGCGTGCGATCAGCTCGTCGAGTGCGTCGCCGTCGAGCCCGCCCAGATCGTGGTACTCGATCCAGCCTTGCGCGCCGAACCCGGTCGTGCGCAGGAGCGGGCCGTCGCGCTCGACCTCGAGACCGGGCGGCGGCATGGTGTGGACGTGCGCCCGCAGCTGTGCGTCGTAGGCGGCGAGCAGCGCCGCCGCGTCAGGCTGCTTCGGCACGGCGCGCGGCGGCCGCGGCCGGCTTCCAGAGGGCGTCCTGGCCCAGCGGCTCACGCGTGACCGCGCCGGCGGCGACGAGCTTCACCAGTGCGGCCTCGGCGTCGTCCATGCTCGCCACGTAGTCCGGGGCGGGGCAGAGGACGGCAGCCGCCTCGGCGGTGGTCAGGCCGCCCGGGAAGCGCTCGAGCAGCTCGACCGGCGTCTCCGGCTGCTCTCGGCGCTCGAGCGCCGGGTCCAGGTTCGCGAGCAGCACGTCGTAGGCCATCACGGGCTGCCACCCGCCGGCGACGAGCTGCTCGCCGTCACGCTCGAAGATGATCGACGGCGCCGTGTACCGAACCGGGCCGTCCGACGTCGCGGTCTTCCCCTGCGCCTCGGCGGCCGTCCCCGCGGCGGATCGTGCTTCCGAGCGGTCGCGCTCGTATGCCTCGGCCACGTCCGGGTCGTCGAGACGGGCGACGATCGCGTCGCCGTCGAGCCCGGCGGCGTTGAGCGCGTCGCGGATCATCCCGTCGTCGTCCAGCAGCAGCGGTGTCGTGAAGTTGGCGAAGTAGAGGGCGCGCAGCACCTTCCATTCGCTGCCCGGGTCGTCCAGTCGGGCTACCACGACGGCACGGCAGCCGCGGCCCGTCGCCGCAGGGCGAGCTTTCGGCGTCAGCGAGAACGGCATGCCGTACTGGTGGCGGAAGTAGGCGAGGTACGCCGCCGAGCGTCCGGCGTCCCACGGTCGCGTGCTCGGCACCTCGCGCAGCCCGATCGTGACAAGCCGCCACTCGATCGCGTCGCCGTAGCGCCACTCGAGCACGCGTTGGGCCGGGTTGGCCGAGTAGCCCCACGGGCACGCCGGGTCGGTGAAGAGCGTTGCCCGGATCACCCGGAAAGCGTAGACACAGGCCCTCGGGCTAGCGCCGCCGCGCGATCCAGACGCCCGCGAGGCAGAGCGCCCCGCCGACGGCCGCGAGCCGGGGTGGTGTCTCGCCGAGCAGCGCCCAGCCGAGCAGGATCGCGACCACGGGGATCAGGAAGTTCAGCGACGCGACCCCAGCCGGGTATCGGCAGCGACCTACGCCGCCTGATCTCTGACTAGGATCAGAGAATGAGCGACGCAGCGGTCGCCAGCGTCCGCAGCTTCAACCGCCTCGTCACGGAGCGCGTCGGCGCGCTCAACGACCACTACCTCGCGCGCGACCGCTCGCTCGGCGAGTGCCGGCTGCTCTGGGAGATCGGCGCCTGACGGTCGCGACGTCCGCGAGCTCCGGTCGCGGCTCGGGCTGGACTCCGGGTACGTCAGCCGGCTGCTGCGGTCGCTCGAGCGCGCGGGGCTCGTCGAGGTCGTCCCGCGCGACGACGACCGGCGCGTCCGCGCGGCGCGGCTCACGGCCGCCGGGCTGGCCGAGGTGGAGCTGCTCGACCGGCGCAGCGACGACCTCGCCCGCTCCTTCCTCGAGCCGCTCGGCGAGAACGGGCAAGCGCGGCTCGTCGAGGCGATGGCCGAGGTCGAGCGGTTGCTCACGGCGGCGCTCGTCCAGGTGGAGGTCGTCGATCCGGAGCGTGCGGAGGCGCGGTTCTGCCTGCGCGCCTACTTCGACGAGCTCGGGCGGCGCTTCGACGCCGGCTTCGATCCGGGGCTCAGCATCTCCGCCGACGCCGACGAGCTCCGCCTCCCCGTCGGCGCGTTCCTGCTGGCCAAGCTCCGCGGCGAGCCGGTCGGCTGCGGCGCGCTCAAGCTGCACGGCGACGACCCAGCCGAGCTCAAGCGGATGTGGGTCGCGAACGCGGCGCGCGGCCTCGGGCTGGGCCGGCGCCTGCTCGGCGAGCTCGAGCGCGTGGCGGCGGAGAACGGCGCGACGGTCGTCCGCCTGGAGACGAACCGGTCGCTGCGCGAGGCGATCGGGCTCTACCGTTCGTCCGGCTACCGCGAGGTCGCCGCGTTCAACGACGAGCCGTACGCGCACCACTGGTTCGAGAAGCGGCTCTAGTCGCGCGCCCGCAGCCAGTCGTGGAAGCCGCGGCTCGGCGCATGCACGTTCAGCACCCGGCTGCTCCGCCCGCCCGCGCGGAAGGTGTGCAGGACGCCGGGCGGCGCGGCGATGAACGAGCCGGCGCCGAGGACGAGCACCTCGTCGTCAGAGACGAACTCGGTCTCGCCCGCCAGGACGTAGAACGAGTCGACGTGGTCGTCGTGCACGTGCGGCTCGGGGCCGGTGAAATCCGGCTCGAGCCGGAACTCGACGATCGAGAGCTCCTCGCGGCCGACCTTGATCGTCGGGAAGAGCGTCTTGCCCGGCAGCGCCTCGCCCTCTCCGGGGTGGAGCACGACGGCGTCGTCGGGCGGCAGGCCGCTGCCCGGCTCGGCGTCGATGCTGTCGAACCCGCCCTCCTCACCGCGGTCGCGGGCGCGCAGGTTGTCCGCGAAGCCGCCGTCGGGCGTGTGGAAGTTGAGGAACCGGGCCGGCGTCGTCGTGCGGAAGGCGTGGACGACGCCTGGCGGAGCGCAGACGCAGCCGCCGGGGCCGAGGACGACCTCCTCGTCGTGGACGAGGATTCCCATCTCGCCCTCGAGGACGTAGAAGGCGTCGGCGTGGTGCTCGTGGTAGTGCGGGTCGGCCCCGGGCCGCGCCGTCCGGAAATCCGACTCCGTGATGCAGAGCTCCTCGAAGGACGCCTTCAGCACGATGCGGCCGCCGAAGAGCGACTCGCCCTCACCGGCGCGGTGAACGACGCCTGGCACGGCCCGGAGTATGCCGGGCCGTGCCAGGGGAGAAGCCTCCTATGCCGGCGTCTCGACCTCGGACGGCGCCTCGGCCATGATCATCGCGGCGGCGTCGGCGGAGACGGCTTGCTTGGCGATCCGCTGGTAGCCCTGCAGCCCCGACTCGAGCTGCTGGAGAACCCGGTCCTGCGCGACGGCGATGATCGCCGAGGAGCCGGGCGGGAGACTCTCGCCGACCTCCTTGAGATCGTCGTCCTTGAACCCCTTGTCGCGGATCTTCCCCCAGATCCCGCCCGCGCCGGCGCCGACGATGGCGGAGGCGATCAGGCTCGGCGGGAAGATCAGCCCGACGACGCCGCCGGCGATCACGCCGCGCTTCGTCCAGCGCCGCGTGCTCGGGTCGGCGGTCTCGTCGTAGTGGACCTTCCCGTCGGCCTTGTGCACGATGATCGCGCCGTCGACCAGGTCGATCGCGCCCTCGCGCTCGGCGGCCTTGAAGTCCTTGAGCGCGGCGGCCGCCCCGCCTTCCGTGTCGTACGCCGCGATGAAGATCTCGAGTGTGTCGTTGCTCATGCGAATGCCTCCCGGTTCGTGGACGTGGCGATACTACGGGCCGCCGGAGGCGGCTCTCTCACCCCGATCGGTTGATTCAGACGATCGTGAAGAGCGGCGCCCCGAGCTGCTCGGCGTCGACGTCGATGCCGAGCCCCGGCCGATCCGGCGCGGCGCCGTGACCCTCGCGGGAACGTGGGTGGTGCCCGGCGACGTGGTCGGCCGTCCAGTCGTTGAAGAACGAGCACGTGAACAGCGCGTCCGCCGGCGTGCTCGCGGCCAGGTGGCTGACCGCCGCCGTCGTCACGTCGCCGCCCCAGGTGTCCTCGATCGTGACCTGGAGGCCAAGCTCCACGGCGAGGTCGCGGAGGCGACGCGCGCGTGAGAGCCCGCCGACCTTCGCGAGCTTGAGGTTGACGGCGCTGGCGCCGCCGGGGCCGGCCGCGGCGAGCAGGGACTCGACGTCGTGCACGACCTCGTCGTAGACGAGCGGCAGGCGCGTCAACGGCCGCAGCCGGATGCACTCGTCCAGCGTGCGGCACGGCTGCTCGAAGCGGACCCCATCGAAGCGCTCGAGCAGCCGGGCGGCGGCGAGCGCATTCGCGAACGAGTAGCCGCCGTTCGCGTCGGCCACGAGCAGGTCCCGGTCGTCCGTGTCGTGGAACACCGCCTCCACGCGGGCCGCATCCTCGCCCGGGTCGCCGCCGATCTTGAGCTGGAAGCGGTGGATGCCGTGGTGCCGCCGGCGTTTCACGAACTCGGCCATCGTCTCCGGCCCCGCGAGCGGCACCGCCTCGTAGAGCGGGAACGAGACCTGGAGGCGGCCGCCGAGCAGGTCGCAGACGGCCAGTCCGGTCGCGCGGCCGAGCACGTCGTGGCAGGCGATGTCGACCGGGCTCTTCGCGTAGCCGTGGCCGGCGAGGGCCGCGTCCATCGCCTGGTTCACGCGCGCGAGGTTGAGCGCATCGACGCCGATCATGGCGGGCGCGAGCTCGCGGAGCGCAGCCCGCGCGCCCTCCGCGAACGCGGGCAGGTAGGTCGTCCCGAGCGGACAAGTCTCGCCCCACCCCTCGAGCCCGTTCTCGGTCGTGATCCGCACGAGCGTCGAGGAGAGCGCCCGCGTCGTGCGCCCACCCGACATCACGTACTCGCCGTGGGCGTAGTGCAGCTCGTAGCCGTAGACGTCGATCCGCCGGATTGCCTCGCTCACCGGGCGATAGTCGCAGACGGAGACCCAACGAACGGAGCCCGGCTCCCGCCGGGCTCCGTTCCTGGCTGGTGAGCCCCGCTGCTCACTCAGATCCCCCGGCCAGTTCTGGCCGGTTGCGTGCGCGTTAAACGAAGCGCACCATCACCCATCCGAACGTGACGTTGACGCCGTCGTAGTACGACGCCCGGATCGGGATGGGTTCCAGATGCTGCTGTTCGCCGCCGAGTGAGAACGGGGCTACCGTCGCCCCGTGGGCCCGGTCACCTCGTACGGAACGCTCGTCGTCGTTCAGACGGCGCTGGTCGCCGCGCCGGTGAGGCCGTGGCGGATCGCGTCCTCCCGCCTGCTCGGCCTCGTGATCCCGGCGGCGGCGCTCGTCCTCGGCGTCGCCATCGCACGCGCGAGCGGCGGCGCGGACTTTCTGACCGCGCTCGCCACGGTCGCGACGCCGCTGCTCGCAGCCGGGGCGGGGTGGGCCCGGGGCTGGCGCGCGCCCTGGGCGGCCGTCCCGGTTGCGGCGGCGCTCTACCTGATCGCCTGGCAGGAGCCGGGAACGCTCGGCGATGGGGCCAGCGTCCTGCTCATCGCCGGCGCCTGCCTCACCGCGACGGCCGTGGTCGCGGCGCTGGCCCCGCAGTCCTGGCTGACCGCGGGGCTGATCGGGCTCGTGATCCTCGACTGCATCTTCGTGTGGGGCGACCGCCAGGTCGAGCCGGCCATGCAGGCGCTCCAGGGAGCGACGCCGCCCTCGGTCGGCACGGGCACGCCGCTGCCCGCGCTCCAGCAGGCCGACTTCGGCACAGCCACGATGGGCTGGCTCGACTTCGCCGCACCGGCGCTCCTCGCCATCCTCGTCCTGCATCGCCTGCGCACGGCCGCTGCGACAGGGGTCGCCGCTGCGCTCTGGGGACTGCTTCTGCTCGTCACCTCACCGATCGCGGCGACGCCGCCCGTCCTCGCCGGGCTCGCAGCCGACCGGATCAGGCGTGGGCGGCGATGACGCCGCCGGCCAGATCGGCGCCCGCGCTCTCCTGCCACTCCGCGTGCACGTAGCGGCGCGCGCCGCTCGGCACGCGGCAGGTCGCCTCGAAGCCGTAGGCGTGCACGCGTGAGACCCGCCCACGGCATACGAGGCCGCTCGGCAGGTACTCCATCTGGAACGACGTCGACACCAGGTGGGCGGGCGCGATCAGCAGGTCGGCGCGCACGAGCACGCGCTGCGGTCCGTCGCCCGTGCCGGCCATCGAGATCAGCCCGCGCGTCACGCCGGTCTGGCGCTGTACCTGGCCGCTCAGGTGCTCGCGGAACGTGACCATGTTCCAGGTTCGGTGATGCGTCTGCAGCGGCCCGCGCGCGAGCCCGGCGATCGCGACCGCGACGAGCGTCGCCGCCGCCGCGGGGACGAGGATGCCGCGGCGCACGACGCGCCACGCCGTCGCCGCCGCGACGACGGCCGCGCCGGCCGCGTAGAGCGCGATGAACCAGGCCGAGGCGCGGTCGGTGCCGCTGCCGAGGCCGTGGAGCACGACGACCGCCCATACGGCGAAGTTCGCGTAATGGGCGCGGCGCCAGAACCGGTAGGGCAGGCGGTCGCGGTAGCGGTTCGTCACCGCGAGCGCGAGCAACAGCTCGGCGCCCACGATCCCGAGCGCGACCCAGAGCGGTTTGTACGGCGAGAGGAAGGGGATCACCAGCGACCCCAGCGAGAAGGGCAGGTACGAGTCGATCGCAATCGTGAGCACGTGGATGCCGACGAACGTGCCGACGAGCAGGCCGCCGAAGCGGTGGACATCCTCGATCGCGAACTTCGGCCACCGGCGGAAGCTCTTGCGGCCGGCCATCGTGACGCCGAGCGTCACGACCACCGTGAGCAGGACGTACGCGGCCACTCCCGCGGCCCGCGCGGCGTACCAGTCGAGCGAGCTCGACGTCAGGTGCACGCCGGCACCCCGGTTGCAGTCCAGGCACGGTTGGCGGTCACTGCGCCGTCCGCGGCGAGGAACCGCGCGGGGATCCCACGCGCGTCGAGCCAAGCAGGCCCCTCTTCGCCGAGCAGGAACCCGGCCTTCGCGGCCGCGTCGGCGGCGAGGCATGTTGCTCCGCAGGCCGTCACCTGCTCCCAGACGACGTCCGCCGGGCGGCCCGTGGCGGCGTCGATGAGGTGATGGTGAACGCTCCCGCCGCGCATCCACCGACGCTTCGCCGTGCCGCTCGTCGCGAGCGCGCCTCGGCGCAGGCGGACGGCGTCGCCGTCCGGCAGCTCGACGGTGAGCTCCCCGCGCGCCGCAACGTCGCCCCCCGCCGATACGAACCCATCGCCCGAAAGCAGCTCCAGCGCGGCGTCGACCGTGAGCGCCTTGACGACGCCGTTCAGGTCGAGCCGGACGCCGGCCGGGGCATGCACCCGGCGGCCGAGCAGCCGAATCGCCCGCCAGCGCCCGGGCGCGGACGGCCCCGGCGCCGCCGGATCGGGGGCCAGCAGCTCGAAGTCGCGCGTGTAGCCGGCGGACTCAATGGCGGCGCCGAGCGTCGGATCGAGCAGGCCTGCCGTCTGCTCGGCGAGCTGGAGCGCGACGCGGAGCACCTCCGCGAACAGGGGAGAGACCGTCACCCAGTTGCCGGCGCCGGCGTTGACGCGGCTTAGCTCGCTGTCGTCGCGGAACCGGCTGAAGACGCGGTCGCGCTCGGCGAACAGCTCGGCGACCTGCCGGCGCTCGGGCGCGGAGCCGCCGGCCACGACGACGTCGCAGCCCATCGCCCGGAACCGTTCAGGCGTCACGAGACGCTGGTCGCCGCGCCGGGCGGGGCGTCGGCCGGCGCCAGCAGCCCGGCTTCGAGCAGGTTCTGGCGGACGATCTGAACGAACGCCGGCGGTGCGGCGAGCGCCGTCGGCCGGTGTTTCGGGTGGCCGGCGTACGACACGCGCGCGAACACCGCGGCCGCGCCGAACACGACCGCGCCGGTGACCGCGAGCACGCCCTTTGCGCGGAGCGACCGCCGCCGAGCGGCCGCGATGCGCGGCGAAGGCGGCGGCGCCGGGTCGGCCGGCTTAGGCTTCGGGGGCGGTCGCCGACGCGTGGGGACGGGCGTGTTGGTGATGCCCGGCACGGCCGGGCCACGCCGGCGTTTTCGCGCGTTGCCTGCCACTGCACTCCAGAGTCTGGTCGCGCCAGATGACGATCCCATGAAAGGCCCCTGAACGCCGTTACGCTCCATGGTTCGTGGAGCGTCTTGCGATCACCGGCGCGGCAGGCCTCATCGGGACGATCCTTGGCGAGGCGCTCGCCGAGCGCTTCGAGCTGACGCGAATCGACAAGGAGCCGGGCGACGGCGTCGACGTGGTCGCCGACAGCACCGACCTCGAGGCGCTGATCCGCGCATTACGCGGGGCACACCGCGTGGTCGATCTCGCGGCCGACCCCTCGGCCGACGCGCCGTGGTGGTCGGTGCGGGCCAACAACGTGCCGGCGACGCTGAACGCGCTCGAGGCCGCGCGCCGCGCCGGCGTGCGACGGCTCGTCTTCGCCAGCTCGAACCACGTCACCGGCATGTACGAGCGGGACGAGCCGTACGCGTCGATCGTGAAGGGCGTCTACGACGGGCTCGACCCGGCTGCCTTCCGGCGCGTCACGGTGGCCGACCCGATCCGGCCCGACGGGCCCTACGGCGTCGGCAAGGCCCTCGGCGAGGCGGCCGGGCGGATGTATGCCGAGCTGCACGACCTCTCGGTGATCTGCCTGCGCATCGGCACGGTCAACTCCGAGGGGCGGCCGGGAAGCCCGCGCCAGTTCGCGACGCTCCTCACACACCGGGATCTCGTGCAGCTGGTCGAGCGCGCGCTCGAGGCGCCCGCGTCAGAGCGGTTCGGGATCTTCTACGGCGTCTCGGGCAACACCTGGCGCATCTGGGACATCGACGACGCGCGGGCGCGTCTCGGGTACGAGCCGCGAGACGACACCGAGCAGTTTCGCCTCTAGCGCCCGCGAACTGCCACGCTTGGCGCGTGGGCCGTCGCGTCTCCATCGCATCGCTCGGCACCGCGGCCGTTGCGGCCGCGGTCGGGATCGCCTTCGCCGACTCGTCGATCGTCGTACTCGCGCTGCCGCAGCTGCTCGACGAGCTGAACACGTCGATCACACCGGTCTCGTGGGTGATCACGGCCTACAACCTGGTCGTCGCCGTCGTGGCGCTCGCGCTCGGATCGCGGCTCGGGCGCGCCTCGGCGCGGCGGGTGGGGCTCGCGGGCCTGGTCGTGTTCCTCGCCGCGTCGCTCGCCTGCGCGCTCGCCGGCTCGCTGCCGATGCTGGTCGCGCTGCGCTGCGTGCAGGGCGTCGGAGCCGCGCTCCTCCTGGCAGCGTCGCTGCCGCTCCTGATCGCACTCACGGGCTCCGAGCGACGCGGCATCGCGGTCTGGGTCGGCGCGGGCGGGGTCGGCGCCGCCGTCGGCCCGGCCCTCGGCGGCGTGCTCACCGAGGCGTTCGACTGGCGGGCGATCTTCCTCGTCCAGGCGCCGGTCGCTGCGCTCGCGATCCCGGCCGTCGCCGCGGTGCGGGCCCGGCCGCTGCCTCCGCGGGCCGGTGAACGGCGATCGGGGGTCGTCGCCGACCTCGGCCTCGGGCTCGTCTTCGCCGGGCTTGCGGGCGCGCTCTTCCTCGTCGTCGTGCTGCTGATCGAGGTCTGGGGGCTCTCGCCGCTCCAGGCGGCTGCGGCCGTCACGGCGCTGCCGCTCGCGACTATCGTGGGCGCGCGGCTCGAACGCCCGCTGAGCGGGACGCGGGCGGCTGTGGCCGGCTCGCTCGCGCTGGCGGCGGGGCTGCTCGGGCTCGCGCTGCTCCCCGCGACGAGCGTCCCGCTCGTCGTCTGGGCGCTCGCGCTGTGCGGAGCCGGGCTCGGGCTTGCGCTGCCCTTCTTCGGCGTGCGCTCGCTGGAAGGGCCCGACCTCGCCGGGTCGGCCGCCCACTCGGTCGGCGCCCGGCACGCCGGGCTCGTCGCGGCGCTTGTCCTCGTCGCGCCGCTGCTCGCGAGCGGCGTCTCCGCGGGCAGCGAGCGGGCCGCGCTCGGCAGCGCCGCGGCCGTGCTCGACGCACCGGTCGGGATCACGGACAAAGTCGCGATCGCGCTCGCGCTCGACCGCGAGATCCAGGCCGCGCCGAAGGGCGCGATGCCGAACGTGGACGCAGCCTTCCAGGGGCGAAGCGGGAAGGGCGTCGAGCAGCTGCGCGGCCGGCTCGTCTCGACGCTCGAGGACACGCTGACGCGGAGCTTCCGGGCGAGCTTCGCGCTGACGGCGCTCTTCGCGCTGCTCGCGGTGCTCCCGGCGCTGGCGCTGCGGAGGCGAGCGTGAGCGCCCGTGTCGTCATGGCCGGGCTGGCCGCGGCGGCGCTGCTCCTCCTCGGCGTTGAGCTCGCGCTCGGAGCTCGGGACTACGGCGAGGTGGACCTCGGCGTGCCGTGCGCGCAAACGACGCTGCCGCCGGGCAGCGGGCTCGACCGCACGGTGCAGCGGATCGTCATCGGCGCCCTCGACCAGGCGTCCTGCCGGCTCGGGACGACGCGTGAGCGCCTGCTGCTCTCGCTGTCACCGAACGGCGGCTCGCGCTTCAAGAACTGGAGCGACGCCGACGAGGAACGCGTGCTGCGCGACGCGCTCGTCTCGTCGATCGACGCCGCCGAGCAGCGCGGCGACCTGAACGGCATCGAGGCCGGGATCCTGCGCGAGCTCGCGCAGCGTGCGCCGGTGCAGCTCATCGTGCAGGCCGCGAACAACCTCGACAGCCTGCTCGGGCTCGCGAACCTGATCCCCTAAGGGGCGAGCGTCACCTTCGTCAGCCCGACCGGCCTGTCCGGGTCGAGCCCGCGCGCCAGGGCGAGCGCGCGCGCGAAGAGCTGGCCCGGGACGACCGAGAGCACCGGACCCAGTAGCGGGAGGGGGGCGGGCGGCAGGGGGATCCGGCGCGTGGCGCCGGCGATCTCGCCCGCCGCCGCGCCGGTCACGATGACCGGCGCGCCGGTGGCGGCGGCGCGGGAGACGGCCTCTCGCACGGTCGGCAGCGTCGCGTCGTCGGCGGCGATCGCCCATACCGGGAAACGCTCGCCCGCGGCCGCGACCGGGCCGTGGACGAGGTCGGTCGCCGTCAGCGGCTGCGCGCCGATGCGGCAGGTCTCGAGCAGCTTCAGCGACAGCTCCCGCGCGGTCGCGAGCTCGAGCCCGCGGCCGATGACGAACAGGCGCTCCACCGGCCCGAGCAGCTCGGCCGTCTCCTCGGCGGCCTGCTCGAGGCGCGGCAGCTCCAGCTCGATGAGCCCGGCGAGCTCACGGATGCCCTCGGCGTAGGCGGCGCCCCCGGCAAGGAGCGCGAGCGCCGCGACCTGGGCGGTGTACGTCCGCGTGGCCGCGATCGCGCGCTCGGTGCCCGCGGCGAGCGGCAGCGTCGCCTCGGCCGCGCAGGCGAGGGGCGACACGGGATCGTTGGTCACGGCCACCGTGTACGCGCCGCGCGCCCGCGCGCGCTCGACATAGGCGACGACGTCCGGCGTCCGCCCGGACTGCGAGAGCGCGACCACGCACGACCCCGAGACGTCGACTGCCGCCCCGTAGTACACGTGGAGGGAGATCGAGTCGCGGAGCGCCGTCCACCCGGGCCCGAGCCCGAACGCGTAGACGGCGAACGAGGCGGCATTGTCGGACGACCCGTGCCCGACGAGCCGCACGGTCGAGATCCCGCGTGCCACGGCCTCGCGGGCGACGGCCTCGTACTCCTCGGCGTGGCCTGCGAGCGCACGCAGCCCGTCCGGCTGAGCGCGGATGTCCTCGAGCATCAGTGCGCCGGGCGCCACGCAGCGAGTGGTACACAATCGCGATGAGACTCGGCGTCGAGGCCGCCTTCGCCGGCGGCCAGCTCGTACCCGGCGACATCGAGGTTGCCGGTGACCGCATCGAGGCGGTCGGGCTCAGGCCGGCCGGGAGCGGCATCGCGGCGCCGGGGTTCGTCGACGTCCAGGTGAACGGGTTCGCGGGCGTCGACTTCGCCGCCGCGGACACCGACGGCTACCGTCGCGCGGGCGAGGCACTGCTCGCCACCGGTGTCACCGCGTTCCGGCCGACGTTCATCACCGCACCCGAAGACGCGCTGATCGCCGCGCTCGCCGCGGTGCCCGGCGTCGACGTCGGCCCACGCATCCTCGGGGCGCACGTCGAGGGGCCGTTCATCTCGCCCGCCCGCCTCGGCGCCCACCCGGCCGGCGCGCGGCGCGACCCGGACGCCGGGCTCATGCGCCGCTTGCTCGAGGCGGGCCCGGTCGCGCACGTCACGCTCGCGCCGGAGCTGCCGGGGGCCCTCGAGCTCGTTGACCTCCTCGTCGCCGAGAGCGTCGTCGTCGCGTGCGGACACAGCGACGCCACCGCCGGGGAAGCCGCGGCCGCATTCGCGCGTGGCGCGCGGACGGTCACGCACCTCTTCAACGCGATGCGGCCGCTGCGGCACCGTGACCCCGGCATCGCCGGCGCCGCGCTCGCGGACCGGCTCGTGACCGTCCAGCTGATCGCCGACGGCAATCACCTCGCCGATGAGGTCGTGCGCATCGCCTTCGCGGCGGCGCGCGGGCGGGTCGCGCTCGTGACGGACGCGATCGCCGCGGCGACGCTGGGTGACGGGAGCTACCGGCTCGGCGGCGTGGACGTCGAGGTACGGAACGGCGTCGCACGCGCCGCGGGCGGGATGCTCGCCGGCAGCGTCGTGACGATGGACGACTCCGTGCGGCGTGTCCACGCGCTCGGCGTTCCGCTCGAGGAGGCGCTCGCCGCGGCGAGCGCGAACGGCTCGCTGGCGCCCGGGTCACGCGCCGACGTCGTCGTCCTGGACGACCGCCTGCAGGTGCGGCGGGTGCTCGTCGCCGGTGCGGAAAGGTCCCACTAGCGGAATACCGCGGGTCCTAGTAGCGTTGAAGGCCAGCGACCGGTGGAAGCCGGTCCGGCGTGACACGTTTGCAGCCGTGCGGAGACGGGAATGTATGGCGGTCTTCCGCCGTTTGCATATGTAGATCGCCGTCGATGAGCGCTTCCCTCCCCCGATCGCGCTCTCGACGGCGGTTTCGCGAGCCGGAAGACCGGCCCGCGGATCACGCCAAGAGAAGGAACTGAAATGAAAACGGCGATTCACCCCGAACTGACACGTACGACCATCACCTGCCAGTCCTGCGGGACGGCGATCGACACGCGAACGGCCAGGCTCGTTACGAGCGTCGACGTCTGCGCCAGCTGCCACCCGGCCTACACGGGCGAGCTGCGGCGCGAGGCGCGCGGCGACCGGATCGACCGGTTCGAGCGGCGCCGCCGGCTTGCCACGGCAGGGAGCTGAGAAGAGAAAGGCAGGGAGATTCCACTGAGTACCACCATGCAGCACGACTTCATCACCAAGTTCATCGAGGACTCCGAGGAGCGCGGCTCGGTCACCCGGCCGGAGCTCGAGGCGATCGCGCTCGAGCACGACCTGGACGAGACCGAGGTCGCCGAGCTCGTGCACGAGCTCGAAGTGCGCGGCATCGAGCGCATCGAGCCCGAGGACGAGACCGCCACCGAGACGGAGGCGGCGCGCACGCGTGCGCTCGACCTTACGGCCGCACCGTCGGGGACGACCGACTCGCTCCAGCTGTTCCTCAACGAGATCGGCCGGCACGAGCTGCTCACCGCCGCCGACGAGGTTGCGCTCGCCAAGCGCGTCGAGCGCGGCGACCTCGCGGCCAAGGAGCGGATGATCAACTCGAACCTCCGCCTCGTCGTCTCGGTGGCCAAGCGCTACCAGGGGCACGGCGTGCCGCTGCTCGATCTTGTCCAGGACGGCGTCATCGGCCTGAACCGCGCGGTCGAGAAGTTCGACTGGCGGCGCGGCTACAAGTTCTCCACGTACGCGACGTGGTGGATCCGGCAGGCCGTCCAGCGGGCGGTCGCCAACCAGGCGCGGACGATCCGCGTGCCCGTCCACGTGCACGAGCGCCGGCAGAAGCTCGGCCGGGCCGCCCAGCGGCTCCAGCTCGAGCTCGGCCGCGAGGCGACCGTGGACGAGCTGGCCCAGGCCACCAATCTGCGGCTCGACCACGCCGAGGAGGCCCTTGCGGTCGCCGACGCGTCGGTCTCGCTGAACCAGGCAGTCGGCTCCGACGCAGACGGCGAGCTGGGCGACCTGTTCGCCGACGAGACCGCGGTCGACCCGGAGGAGGAGGCGTCGGATTCGCTCCGCCGCCAGGCCGTCCGGAAGGTCGTCGCGCAGCTCCCCGAGCGGGAGCGGCGGGTCGTCGAGCTCCGCTTCGGGCTCGCCGACGGCGAGACGTGGCCGCTCGAGTCGATCGGCAAGGAGCTCGGACTGACGCGCGAGCGCGTCCGCCAGCTCGAGGCCAGCGCGCTCTCGAAGATGCACCGTGCGCTCTCGGGCGAGGACGTCAACCTCGCCGAAGCCGCGTAGATAGCACCGGATCCGGTACTACCTAGGGGCCAGGCGCATCGCCTGGCCCCTCTGCATTCCAGGAGGCCTCCATGAAGCTCGAAGGGATTCACCACGTGACGTGCATCACGGCCGACGCGCCGGGCAACGTCGACTTCTACGCGCGCGTGCTCGGTCTGCGGCTCGTCAAGAAGACGGTCAACCAGGACGACCCGACCGTCTACCACCTCTTCTACGCGGACGAGCGCGGCAGCGCAGGCGCGGACATCACGTTCTTCGAGTACCCGGGCATCCCGCGCGGGCGGGCCGGCGCCGGCATGGTGCACCTGATCACCTTCCGCGTCGGCTCGGAGGCGGCGCTCGACTTCTGGGCCGAGCGGCTCGGCGCCGAGGGCGTCGCCACCGAGCGCGGCGAAGGCGGGCTGCAGTTCTCCGATCCGGAGGGTCTCCGGCTCGAGCTCGCCGTCCTGGACGTGCCCGACGAGCCGCTCGTCGCCGAGCACCCCGACATCCCGCGCGAGCACGCGATCCAGGGCTTCGACAGCGTGCGCGCCTACTCGCGTGCGCCGTCGGCGAGCGCCGGCTTCCTCGAGCAGGGGCTCGGCTTCGAGCCGCGCGGGGAGAACGAGTGGGAGCTCCGTGGCGACCGCCGCGGCGGCCGCTACGCCTACGACGAGGCGCCGGAGGAGCGCGGCCTCGGCGGGGCGGGGACGGTGCACCACGTCGCCTGGGCGTCGCCGCCGGAGGAGCTCGAGGAGTGGCGGAAGCGCGTCGCCGGCTCGGGCGCGTCGCCGACGCCGGTGATCGACCGCTTCTACTTCAAGTCCGTCTACTTCCGCGAGCCGAGCGGCGTGCTCTTCGAGCTGGCCACGATCGGCCCCGGCTTCACCACGGACGAGCCCCTCGAGACGCTCGGGGAGCGACTCTCCCTGCCGCCGCTCTTCGAGCATCTGCGCGACGAGCTCGAGCCCGTGCTGACCCCGCTGCCGGACGTCCGGCCGGCGCGCCGGTGACGCTCACCGCACTGCAGAGGCCGGCGGCGGGCGACGCCGCCGGCCTGCTCGTCCTGCTCCACGGGCGCGGGGCGGACGAGCACGACCTGTTCCCGCTGCTCGACGTCTTCGACCCGGAGCGGCGGCTGCTCGGCGTCACGCCGCGCGCTCCGCTCGCGCTGCCGCCCGGCGGCGCGCACTGGTACGCGGTGCACCAGATCGGGTCCCCGGATCCCGAAACGTTCCTGCCGACGTACGAGCTCGCCTCGTCCTGGCTCGACGGCCTCCAGGCGGAGACGGGCATTGCGCCGGAGCGCACCGTGATCGGCGGCTTCTCGATGGGCGCGGTCATGACCTACGCGCTGTCGCTCGGCGCCGGACGCCCGCGGCCGGCGGCGCTGATCGCGCTTAGCGGCTTCATGCCGACCGTCGAGGGCTGGGAGCTCGACCTCTCGCCGCCCTTCCCGCCCGTCGCGATCGGACACGGCACGTACGACCCGGTGATCTCGGTCGACTGGGGCCGCCAGGCGCGCGACCGGCTCGAGGAGGCGGGCGCCGACGTGCTCTACCGCGAGTCGCCGATCGCGCACACGATCGACCCGCGCTTCGCGCACGAGCTGGAGGGCGTCGTCAGCCGCGCCTTTCCGTAGCGACGAGCGCCTCGCGCGCGGCGATGTCGAACGGCGTCAGGTCGAACGGCACGACCTGGCGGATCGAGTCGTCGCGCGCGATCGTCGCGTTGCGCAGCCCCTCGACCAGCGGCCGCGCAACGCCGGCTTTCACCGGCGTGACGAGGTGTAGCCAGTAGGACGAGAGCCGCGGCGTCAGCACCGGCACCTCGACGAGCACGGGGTGCTTGCCGCGGAGCTTCGCGATCCGCTCGATCATCTCGCGGTAGGTCATGACCTCGGGGCCGCCGGCGTCGAACGACTGCCCGAGCGCCTCCTCGCGCCCGAGCACCCCTGCGAGGTAGCGGACGATGTCGGCGAGCGCGATCGGCTGGGTCTCCGTCGAGACCCACCGCGGCATGACCATGCCGGGCAGCCGGTCGACGAGCGCGAGGATCGTCTCGAAGGCGGCGCTGCCGGCGCCGACGACCATGGCCGCGCGCAGCGTCGTCAGGGGCACGGTGCCGCCGGCAAGCGCCTGCGCCGTCTCGCGGCGGCTGCGCAGGTGCTCGGAGAGATCGGCCGACTCGTCGCCCAGCCCGCCGAGGTAGACGAGCTGTGCCAGGCCCGCGCGCTCGGACTCGCGCGCGACGGTTGCCGCCCCGTGACGGTCGCGCTCGGCGAAGTCCTTCGCGCCGAGTGAGTGCACGAGGTAGTACGCGGCGTCGGCGCCCTCGAGGACCCGCGCCACCGACGCGGCGTTGGTCACGTCTGCGACTGCCCAGCCGCCGTCGCGCGGCTGCCGCGAGATCGGGACGACGTCGTGCTCATCGAGCGCCGGCAGGAGCGCTTGCCCGACGAACCCGGTCGCGCCGAAGACGGCGACCCTCACCCGATCAACCGCCTGAAGTAGCGCCGGCTCACGGCGAGATGGAAGCGCCGCTGCACCTGGCTGTACAGCGGGCCGCCGAGGCGTGGGTGGAAGCCGGTGATCGTCGAGCGGATCTCCGGGCCGGCGGCCTGCTCCAGCGTGATGGCTCCGCCCGGCCTGCGCACGAGCAGGCCGCGCCGGATCGGGAACGCACACGCGACGCGCTCACCGGCCGCCGCGGTCTCGGCGGGGCCGAACGCGAGCAGGACGACACCGAACGCCCGCAGCTCGACGCCCACTGTCGTCGTCCGCGGCCGCACGAGCCCGAAGGTCGCCGCCCTCACGGCCTGCCAGTACTCCGTGCCGAGCCGGTTTGCGCCCTCCTCGGTGTCAGGCACGACGGGCCGCGGGAGGTGGGCACGCTGCTCCGACTCGACCGCGCCGTCAGGCGTCACCCGCTGGCTCGACTGCCAGCCCTCGAGTGACCCGCTCAGAAGCAGTTGTCCGTCCGGTACAGGTCGTAGGCGGACTGGGGGAGGATCCACGTCCAGTGCGAGCCAACCCGGACGGCGTGGAAGACGTGGAACGACTGGGCGCGCTCCTCCGTCTTCGGGTTCGCGAGCGTCAGCCGCAGGCGGATCTCCTTGCCATGCATGGGCTTGTCCCGGCCCGGCATCGCGAACCAGCGGTCGTTCACCGAGAGGATGCGGACCGCGCTGAGCGTGACCTTGATCGGGTTCAGCCGCTCGCACTTGATGTACTCGCGCTCCGGCGCCACGCGCTGGTGCTCCGGGTTCAGCATGCTCCACGCGTCGGCGTAGTCGTTGCGCACCACGCTGCTGACGACGGCGGTCATGAACCGGTTGACGTCCGGGGTGGACGCGGCCGTGGAGGTCGCGGCGCCGCCCCCGCCCGAAAGCACGATTGCGCCCGCGGCCACGGCAACGGCGACCGCCACCACGGCGGCCGCGGCGATCACCAGGATGCGGCGCTGCTCCTTCGCTCGAGCCTCCTCTCTCACCGAGTCTACGGGGCGCGGGACAGAACCCGGACACCGTTGCCGAGCTCGCGCGTCTCCCAGCCGAGGGTGTCGAAGAACGTCTTCGCCGCAGGCCGCCCGGGATCGGCGATGAGCGCCATGGAGCCGAGGCGGGGGAGGAGCGCGGTAAGCGGCTCGACGTTGCGGTTCTCGTAGAGCACGTCGGCGGCGAGCACCCAGTCCCAGGGGCCGCGCGCGACCAGCTCGTCCGGTTCCGTCCACGACGCGAGCGCCGTCTCGAGGACGACGCCGTTGCGCGCGGCGTTCTCGCGCGTGAACGCGAGCGCCTCGGGCGACCAGTCGGTCGCAAGCACGTCGCCGCCGGACAACGTCGCGGCGATGCTGGCCACGCCGAGCCCGCACCCGAGCTCGACCACCCGGTCGCCCGGCTCGATCTGCTCGGCGGCCGCGCGCGCGAGGGCAACCCCGCTCGGCCAGAGCTCCGCCCAGTAGGGCAGGAACTCGTTCTCGGCGAACGCGTCCTCGTCGATCAGCTCGGCGGCGTCGGGCGGGCGCACGATCGACAACCGGTACGGCCCGGCGTCGACGGTGGTTTCGATCTGTTCCACGGCGCGTTATCCTCGCGGTCGTGGGCAGCGAGACGAAGTTCCTGCTCCCCGAGTCCGCGATCCCGGCACGCTGGTACAACATCCAGGCCGACATGCCGAACCGGGCGCAGCCGCCGCTGCACCCCGGCACCGGCGAGCCGATCGGCCCGGATGACCTCGCGCCGCTCTTCCCGATGGAGCTGATCGGGCAGGAGGTCTCGGACGCGCCGGAGATCCCGATCCCGGATGCGCTGCGCGGCATCTACGCGCTCTGGCGGCCGACGCCGCTCTACCGCGCGCGGCGCCTCGAGGCGGCGATCGGCACGCGGTCGCGGATCTTCTACAAGTACGAGGGCACGTCGCCGGCGGGCAGCCACAAGCCCAACACGGCGGTGGCGCAGGCCTACTACGGCAAGCAGGAGGGGCGCACGCGGCTCGCGACCGAGACTGGCGCCGGCCAGTGGGGCAGCGCGCTCGCGTTCGCCGGCCAGCTCTTCGGCCTCGAGATCAAGGTCTACATGGTCAGGGTCTCGTACGAGCAGAAGCCGTACCGGCGGATCATGATGCAGACCTGGGGCGCGACCGTCGTGCCGAGCCCGTCGGAGGAGACCAACGCCGGCCGGGCCGTGCTCGCCGAGGACCCCGACTCACCGGGCAGCCTGGGGATCGCGATCTCCGAGGCGGTCGAGGACGCGGCGACGCGCGACGACACGGCCTATTCGCTGGGCTCCGTGCTGAACCACGTGCTGCTGCACCAGACGGTGATCGGCCAGGAGGCGATCGAGCAGATGGAGCTCGCGGGCGCGTTCCCGGACGCTGTCGTCGGCTGCGTGGGCGGCGGCTCGAACTTTGCCGGGCTCGCGTTCCCGTTCCTCCGGGAGAAGATCGCCGGCCGCGACATCGAGGTGCTCGCCTGCGAGCCCGCCGCGTGCCCGACCCTGACCCGCGGCCCGTTCGCATACGACTTCGGCGACACGAAGCAGCTGACGCCGCTCGTCCCCATGCACACGCTCGGCCACGACTTCGTGCCGCCGGGCATCCACGCCGGCGGCCTCCGCTACCACGGCGTGGCGCCGCTGATCTCGCAGCTCGTCCTCGACGGGCTCATCCGCGCCGAGGCGTACATGCAGACCGACGTGTTCGCCTCGGCGGTGCAGTTCTCCCGGAGCGAGGGGATCATCCCGGCCCCCGAGGCCGCCCACGCCATCCACGGCGCGGTCGGGCTCGCCCGGCAGGCCGACGCCGAGGGCCGGGAGCGGACGATCCTCTTCAACCTGTCCGGGCACGGGCACTTCGACCTCGGCGCCTACGACGCCTACCTGACCGGGAAGCTCGAGGACTTCGAGCTGCCCGAGGCCGAGATCGCCCGCGCGCTGGCCGCGATCGAGTCGCTGCCGAAACCCGCGGGCATCTCCGTCTAGCGCCGGGCTCACCAGGCCGCCTTTCTCTGGGCGCGGGCGAAGCGGCGCCGTTCCTTGCGCGCCTCGGACTGAAGCCGCGCGTCGTGGCGGATCTCGAGCGCCCGCAGCTCGCGCTGGAGCAGCTGGTACGCGTCCCACCGCTCCTGCGGGAGCGTCTCGTCGGCGAGCGCCCCGCGCACGGCGCACCCCGGCTCCGTCCGGTGCTCGCAGTCGCTGAACCGACAGGCGGCGATCAGGTCGGCGATCTCGCCGAACGTCTGCTCGAGCCCGTCGGTCGACTCCCACAGCTGGAGCTCGCGCATCCCGGGGGTGTCGAGCAGGAGCCCGCCGTCGGGGAGCGGGACGAGCTCTCGGTGCGAGGTCGTGTGCCGGCCGCGCTCGTCGGACTCCCGCACGGCCGCGGTCGCGAGCAGTTCCTGCCCGGCGATCGAGTTCACCAGCGTCGACTTGCCGACCCCGGAAGAGCCGAGCAGTGCAACCGTCTGGCCACGGCCCAGGTACTGGCCGAGCGCCGGCACGCCGTCGCCGGTCACGGAGCTCGTGACGTGGAGGTCGACGCCGAACGTGGCCGCTTCGACCTCGGCGAGGTCCTGGTCGGGGTACAGGTCGGCCTTGGTCAGGACGACCACTGGCCGCGCCCCGCTCTCCCACGCCATCGTCAGGTAGCGCTCGAGCCGGCGGGCGTTCAGGTCGTGCCCGAGCGCCTGGACGATGAAGACCGTGTCGACGTTGGCCGCGACGACCTGCTCGCGCGTGCGGTCGGCGGCCTCCTTGCGCGAGAACTTCGTCCGGCGCGGGAGAACGGCATGGATGGTCGCAGTGCCGTCGTCGCGGAGGTCGGCCGCGACCCAGTCGCCGACGGCCGGGTGATCGACCGTGTCGGAGGCATGGTGAAGCCGGCCCGCGCGCTCGGCGCGGTGCTCGCCACCGGGCGACAGCAGCCGGTAGAGGCCGTGGCTCTGGGTGCCGACGCGGGCGGGGTGGTGCCCCTCGGCGGCGTGCGGCGCGAACGCCGCCTGGAAGTCATCGCCCCAGCCGAGCTCGGCAAGGGCGGTCTGATGCTCGTGCAACGGAATGCTCCTCTCGGAAAGGTGGACAGGCTGCGGCCCGGTGCGGGCGCCGCTGGTCCTCCTCTAGGGAGCTAGCTCAGCGCGCGCTCGCGACCGGGGGCAGCGGGTGCAATCGTCTTCATCACTGCCTCCTCTCGTCGCGGTGCGCTGACCACCCCAGGGTAGGGACACGGTCGCGGGTCGTCAAGGCGCCGAGAACCGCGCGCGGCCAACCCTCGTACTCCGCCTATGGCAGAGCAGCTACGCGGGCGGCCTGAGCACCGCGGACGGGTCGGTCACCTCGAGCCCGCGCGAGCGGAAGCGGAACACGGCCGCCGGCCTCCCGCCCGCGCGGCCCGGCCGGCGCTGATCGCCGGTCTGCTCGAGCACCCGGCGCCGGAGCAGCACGCGCTGCAGATTGGTCGCCGACACGGCGTGGCCCAGCGCCGCCGCGTAGATCGCGCGCAGCTCCGAGATCGTGAACGTCTCGGGCGCGAGCGCGAAGCCGATGTTCGTGTACGAGAGCTTCGCGCGCAGCCGTTCCCGCCCCGAGAGCGTGATCGACTCGTGGTCGAATGCCATCGGCGGAAGGTCGTCGACCGGGTGCCAGGCGGTGTCCTCGGGGACGGACGGGTCGGCGACGGTCGGCACGAGCCCGAGGTAGGCGGTCGCGAGCTGCCACTCGCTCGGGTGCCGGTCGGGGTCGGAACGCGTCTCCAGTTGCTCGAGGTGGGCCACCTCGCGGACGTCGACCTTCTGTGCGAGCTGGCGCCGGATCGAGTGCTCGAGCGTCTCGCGCTCGCCGAGGTAGCCGCCGGGCAGCGCCCACTGGCCGGCGTAAGGCTCGCGCGCGCGCTCCCAGAGCAGCGCGGAGAGCCGGTCGTCGCGCACCTGGAGGATGACGGCGAGGGTGACGTGGGTCGGGCGTGTGCGCATGCGTGGGTGCTAAAGTGGTCGCGAGGTTTTCGCCTCACAGTCGAAAACCTACCGGAGAGCACATGACCACCGCAGCCACTGCAGCGCCGCCCGTCGACGTCGAGGACGTCCTCCGCCGCGGCGGACTGACCAGCTTCCACCGGCGCGCCGTGCTGGTGACGGGCATGGCCTGGACGTTCGTGGCCATGGAGATCCTGCTGGTCGGGTTCGTCGCACCGATCTTCACCCAGATCTGGAACCTCAACGGCACGTGGCAAGGGCTCGTGAACAGCGCGGCGCTCGCCGGGTCGCTCGTCGGCAGCCTCACGCTCGGCCGGCTCGCCGATCGGATCGGGCGGCGGGCCATCTTCCAGTACGCGATCCTCTGGTACGCCGCGTTCACCGCGCTGACGGCGTTCGCCTGGGGGCCGTGGTCGGTGATGACCCTCCGCTTCCTGGCCGGCCTCGGCCTCGGAGGCCTCCTCGTCGTCGACCCGTCGATGCTGGCCGAGTACCTGCCGCCGCAGCGGCGCGGGCGCCTGCTCGTCTTCCTGGACTTCTGGTGGCCCGTCGGGCTGCTCCTCGCGACGGGCCTCTCCTACATCTTCCTCGGCCCGACCTTCGACCGTTTCGGAGCCTGGAGCTGGCGCTACCTCTTCCTCGCCGCCGCGTTCCCGGCGTTCCTTGCCTTCCTCGTGCGCCGCACGCTGCCCGAGAGCCCCTACTTCCTCGCCCGTCACGGCCGCTCGCGCGAGGCTGCCGAGGTGCTGAGCGAGATCGAGGGCGCGCCGGTCGCGGAGACGGAGTTCACGACGCCGGCAGAGCCGGAGTCGTCCATGCGTGACCTGCTGGTCGGAGCCCTCCGCAACCGCACCGTCGTCACCGGTCTCGTCTGGATCGCCCTCAACGTCTCGTACTACGGCCTCTTCCTCTGGCTGCCGTTCGTGCTCCAGGGCGAGAAGAGCTTCCACATCAACGTCTACCTCGTGCTGACGCTGAGCGCCCTGGCCCAGTTCCCGGGGTACGCGGCTGCGATCTGGCTCGTCGAGCGGATCGGGCGCAAGCCGACGCTCGCCGGCTTCCTCATCCTCGGCGGCCTCTCGGCGTACGCATTCGCGGTTGCCGACACGTCGACCGTGTACATCACCGCGCTCTTCTTCGTGGGGTTCTTCAACCTGGGCGCATGGGGGGCCGTCTACCCCTACACGGCCGAGACGTTCCCGACCCGGCTGCGCTCGAGCGCGTTCGGGCTCATGGAGGGCGTCGGCAAGTCGGCGGCGATCGCCGGCCCGTACATCTTCGGGCACCTCAAGGACGTGACCGGCGGCACCACCTGGTCGCTGACGTTCATGGCGATCGTGATGGCGGCCGGGGGCGTGATCGCAGGGCTCTTCGGCCGCGAGACGCGCGGCCAGCATCTGGCCTGACGGCAGCCCCCTAGGGCCAGAGGGACGACTGCGGCCGCAGGTCGAGCGGCCCGCCGTCGCGGCAGTCGTCGCGGCGGTACTCGCTCGGCATCTGCGGATAGAGCTGGTCGTGCTAGAGCTTGGTGACGTCGGACGGCTTGCCATTGGCGTCGAACATGACGGTGCCCGCCTCGTCGCTCACGTCGACGGCCGCGCCGACCGCGCCCTGGCAGTGGACGCGCAGGGCCGTCCGGCGATCGAGCTCGCGATCGCGCCCAGCCGGTGCTCGAGCTGCACGGTCTCGTAGTGGCGCCAGCCCAGGAAGCCGGCCGCGTGGGCGAGGATCGCCAGCGCGAAGCGCGCGTGCCGGTGACATGCATTGGGGAGATGTCGGCGCCGGGGCGCCGGGCGATTAGGCGGAGCTCGGTGCGAGCTCCGGCGCCGGCGCCGCCTTCGGAGCGCGGGTGGCGCTCAACACGATGAGGGCGACGCCGACGACGATCACCCCGCCGGCGACCAGTTCGCGCGGCCCGATCGTCTCGCCGAGGAGGAGCCAACCAAGGAGCACCGCGACGATCGGGTTCACGAACGCGTACGTCGCGACGAGCGGGGTCGGCGCCACGCGCAGCAGCCAGCCGTAGGCGCTGAACGCCACGATCGAGCCGAAGACGACGAGCCAGAGCCACCCGGCGAACGAGCGGGCGCTCACGGACGAGACCTCGGAGAGCTCGCCGGTCGCGACGGCGGCGACGGTCAGCACGAGCCCGCCGGCAAGCATCTGCATCGATGCCGCCTGCAGCGGGTGCCGCGCGAGCGGCGCGCCGCGGGCGAGGAGCGTCCCCGTCGACCAGCCGAGCGCTGCGATCACCAGCGTCAGGGCGCCGGCCGGGTCGACGCCGCCTCCGCCGCCGATGTCGACCAGGATCGCGATGCCGGCGAAGCCGAGCCCGAGCCCGAAGATGCTCCGCCGGTCGAGCGTCCGGCCGAACACGAGCCGGTCGAGGAGGGCGATCCAGAGCGGCACGGTGGCGATGAGCAGCGCGGCGATCCCCGACGCCACGTGCTGCTGCGCCCAGACGACGCCGCCGTTGCCGATCGCGAGCAACGGGATACCGGTGAGAAACGCCGCGGACCACTCGCGCCGGGTCGGGCGCGGGAGGCGGACGCCGAAGATGCGGAGCCCCGCCAAGAGCAGGGCGCCGGCAGCGAGGAAGCGGGTGCCCGAGAGTAGGAGCGGCGGCAGGGTCTCGAGGCCGTACGCGATGCCCGTGTAGGTGGAGCCCCAGAGCACGTAGACGAGCCCGAGCGCGCCGGCGACGGCGAGAGGGCTCGTTCCCGGGCGAAGCGGCAAATCTAGTTCGCGCCCTCGGCGGTATTGCAGTGCATCGACCCCGCCATCCGGGGAGGATGAATCCTGCTTGCCGATTAGCGCAACTCAGATACTCTTTCGTTTCGATCATGGAACCTGATAGATGGCTCGGAGTGGAGCTCCGTCACCTGACGGCGCTCCGGGCGATCGCCGACGAGGGGTCATTCGGGCGCGCGGCAACGCGCCTTGGATACACGCAGTCCGCGGTTTCCCAGCAGATTGCGACGCTCGAGCGCGCGGTCGGCGAGCGCTTGCTCGAGCGCCCGGGCGGGCCGCGCCCGGTGTCGCTGACCGAGGCGGGCCGCATCCTGCTACGCCATGCACAGGCGATCGTCGCCCGGCTCGACGCCGCCCGCGCCGACCTGGAGGCGCTCTCCGCCGGCGAGGCGGGCGCGCTGCGCGTCGGCGCCTACCAGAGCATCGGCCAGCGGATCCTGCCGGCGATTATCCGCCGCTTCGCCGGCGACTGGCCGGCCGTCGACCTCCGCATCACGGAGGCCAGCATGGACCAGGAGCTGTTCGAGGCCATCGAGCGCGGCGACCTCGACCTCACCTTCGCCGACTTCAGCCTCTGGGAGGGCCCGTTCGAGGCCGTCGACCTGCTGCGCGACCCGTACGTCCTGATCGTGCAGGCGGACTCGCCGCTCGCGAAGCAGGGCCGGGCGCCGTCGTTGAGCGAGATCTCCGAGCTGCCGCTCATCGGCTTTCGCCAGTGCCGCTCGGTGGCAGCTCTCGAGGCGCACTTCCACGACCGCGGCCTGCGCCCGGAGTTCGTCTTCCGCTCCGACGACAACGGCATCGTGCAAGCGATGGTCTCCGCCGGTCTCGGCGTGGCGATCGCGCCGCGCCTCGCCGTCGACTTCAACGATCCGAGTTGCGTCGCGCTGCCGCTCGGCGACATGGTGCCGCCGCGCCGCCTGGTGCTGCTCTGGCACCGCGACCGCTACCGCTCGCCGTCCTCGCTCGGCTTCACCGAGGTGGCCGTCGACGTCTGCCGCGCCTTCACCGACGACGCGCGCACCGCGGCGTAGCCCCCCGCCGGGGCTGTCCCCGCGCAGCGGGGGCTGTCCCCGTGCTTTGCCCGATCATCGGGACAGCCCCTTGCGGGGACAGCCCCGATACGCTGGCGGCGTGATCACCGTCTGCGACGTCGGGCCGCGCGACGGGCTGCAGAACGAGCCGGACGTCCTTCCGCCGGAGACCCGCGCCGAGCTGATCACCCGTCTGGCCGCCGCCGGCGTGCCGCGCGTCGAAGCGGTCAGCTTCGTGCGCGACGACCGCGTGCCCCAGATGGCGGAGGCGGAGCGCGTGGCCGAGCTAGTGGCGGAGAGCCACAAAGTCTCGGGCACCGAGCTGTCAGGCCTGGTCCTGAACGAGCGCGGCTGGGAGCGGTTCCGCACCACCGGTCTCGCGCGCGTGAACGTGACCGTGGCGGCGACCGATGCATTCAGCGAGCGCAACGCCGGCATGCCGCGTGACGAGGCGCTGCATCAGACGACGGCCATCCTCCAGGAGGCGGGTGCCACGCCTTCGACGGCGACGATCAGCGTCGCCTTCGGCGACCCCTTCGAGGGTGCCGTCGACGAGGGCGCGGTCGTCGAGGTCGCCGAGCGCCTGGCCGCGGCCGGCGCAGGCGAGCTCGTCCTCGCCGACACGATCGGCGTCGCGACGCCGCGCGCCGTTCGCCGTCTGACGGAGCGCGTCGCCGCGCTCGGACGCCCGACGGGCGGGCACTTCCACAACACGCGCAACACCGGCTACGCGAACGCGCTCGCCGCGCTCGACGCCGGCGCAACCGTCCTCGACGCCTCGGTCGGTGGTCTCGGCGGCTGCCCCTTCGCCCCGCGCGCAACAGGGAACATCGCCACCGAGGACCTCGTCTACCTGCTCGAGGGCGAGGGCGTCGAGACCGGGATCGACCTGCCCGCGCTCGCCGAGGTCTCGCTCTGGATCGCAGGAATCCTGAAACGCGACTTGCCAGGACAGCTCGCCCGCGCTGGAATACCCGAGCGACGCTGAGAGTTTCTCAGCGCAAGACCCGGCGAACACGAGGAGACCCCATGCACGACGCAGCTGCCCCGGACCCACGGCGCTGGAAGGCGCTGTTCCTGCTGTGCGCCGCCTTCTTCATGGTCGTCCTCGACGTTGCGATCGTGAACGTCGCGCTGCCGTCGATCCAGACGGCGCTGCACTTCTCGAACGACAACCTGCAGTGGATCATCACGGCGTACTCGCTGACCTTCGGCGGGTTCCTGCTGCTGGGCGGCCGGGCCGCCGACCTCCTCGGCCGGCGGATCATCTTCATGGTCGGCGTCGCGATCTTCACGACCGCGTCGCTCTTCTGCGGGCTCGCGCAGTCGGAGGCCTGGCTGATCATCGCGCGCGCCGTTCAGGGCTTCGGCGCGGCCCTGCTGACGCCGGCCGCGCTTTCGATCATCACGACGACCTTCACCGAGCGCGCCGAGCGCAACAAGGCGCTCGGCGTCTGGGGCGCCGTCGGCGGCGGCGGCGCCGCGGCCGGCGTGCTGATGGGCGGGATCCTGACGCGCTACCTGGGCTGGGAGTGGATCTTCTTCGTCAACGTCCCGGTCGGCGCGGCGGCGCTGCTGATCGTCCGCTCGCTCGTCGACGAGAGCAAGGTCGAAGTCGAGGAGCGGCGGTTCGACATCCCGGGTGCCGTCCTCGTCACCGGCGGGCTTGCGCTGTTCGTCTACGCGATCTCGCGGGCCCCGGTCGTGGGCTGGGGCACCGCGCGCACGATCCTGGAGATCGCCGCGTCGCTGCTCCTGCTCGTCCTGTTCATCGTGTGGGAGGCGCGCGCGAAGGCCCCGCTGATGCCGCTCGGGTTCTTCCGCGACCGGCTCGCGGCCGCTGCCAACGGGGTCGGCTTCCTGCTCTCGGCGAGCCTCTACTCGAACTTCTTCGTGCTCACGCTGTACATGCAGGAGGTGCTGCATTACTCGGCGCTGCAAGCGGGCCTCGCGTTCCTCGCCACCGCCGGGACGGCCGTCCTCGTCGCCGGCGTCTCGCAGGCGCTCGTGACGCGTGTCGGCGTGAAGCCGATCCTCGTCATCGGCCTCGTCATGCTCACTGTCGCGTCGATCTGGTACACGCGCCTGCCGACTGACGGGAGCTACGGCGTCGACCTGCTCGTCCCGTACATCGTCTACGGCGCGGGCATCGCGTTTGCGTTCGTCCCGATGACGATCGCCGCGCTGGCGGGCGCGCCCGAAGAGGAGGCGGGCCTCGCCTCCGGGCTGATCAACACCTCTCAGCAGATCGGCGGCGCGATCGGCCTGGCGATCGTCTCGACGGTGGCGACGAGCTACACCACCGACCTCTTCAAGCAGGGGAAGTCGCAGGCCGTCGCGCTCACCGAAGGATTCCATCGCGGCTACGTGGTGATCGTGGTCTTCGCGGCCGTCGCCCTGCTGGTATCGCTCGTCTTCATCCGGCGCGACGAGGGTCTGGCCACGGTGCCCGAAGCCGAGGCGGCGCTCGAGACCAGCACATAGCCGGGATCCCGGTCACCGGCGTCAGCGAGCTCGTTCTCGAGGTCGTCGACCTGGAGGCGGCCGAGGCGTTCTACGCCGGCGTGCTCGGCCTGCCGGTCGTCGAGCGCTGGGAGGGACGCGAGGCCGTCTGGCTGATGGCCGGCGACCGCACGCGGATCGGCCTGTGGCGCCCACAGGTCGGGCTTGCGGGCGGGCGCGGCGGGCTGCACGTCCACTTCGCCATGCACATCGCGCCCGGCGACTACGAGGCGGCCGCCGCGCGGCTGCGCGAGCACGGCTACGACCCGGAGGAGCACCGGTTCGGCACCTACGAGGAAAGCCGCGCCGCCTACGTCACCGATCCGGACGGCAACGTCGTGGAGCTCTGGACGTGGGACGTCGCGGGGCACCTTCGATGAGCCGGATGGCCGCCCAGCCCAGCTCACCCGGCCTAGGCTGGCTCGATCGACGGAGGCGGGCTTTGCCCGCCGCAGTCACGCCGCGCGGAGGCGCGTCTGACCTTCCCCCAGCGAAAGTCGTCGTGGCACCCGCCCATCGTGCGCCGGACTTTCGCTGGGGAGTCGCGGGCCATCTCGCATGAACCGGCTCGCCGACGAGACGAGCCCGTACCTCCTCCAGCACGCGGAGAATCCGGTCGACTGGCTGCCGTGGGGCGACGAGGCGTTCGCGCGCGCCCGCGAGAGCGACCGGCCGATCCTGCTCTCGGTCGGCTACTCAGCCTGCCACTGGTGCCACGTCATGGCGCACGAGTCGTTCTCCGACGACGAGACCGCCCGGCTGATGAACGAGCTGTTCGTGAACGTGAAGGTCGACCGCGAGGAGCGGCCGGACGTCGACGCGCTCTCGATGGACGCCGTCGTCGCGCTGACCGGCCACGGCGGCTGGCCGACGACCGTTTTCCTCACGCCCGACGGCGAGCCGTTCTACGGCGGCACCTACTACCCGCTCGAGCCCCGCCACGGCTTGCCCGCGTTCCGCCAAGTGCTGACGGCGGTTGCCGAGGCGTACCGCGAGCGACCCGGGGAGGTGGGCCGCTCGGCGCGCGAGCTCGTCGAGCACCTCGAGAGCTCGAGCGACGTGCGCCCATCCGCCGACCCGCTCACCGAAACGCTGCTGCGCGACGCGCTCCGGAACGTCAAGCCGCAGTTCGAGCCGCGCTGGGGCGGCTTCGGCGGCGCCCCCAAGTTCCCGCCCGCCTCGACGCTCGAGTTTCTCCTGCGCATGCGCCTCCGATTCGACGACGAGGAGGCGCTGGCGATGGCGGCGCACACGCTCGACGGCATGGCGCTCGGCGGCATGTGGGACGCCGTCGGCGGCGGCTTCCACCGCTACTCGGTGGACGCGCAATGGCTCGTGCCGCACTTCGAGAAGATGCTGTACGACAACGCGCTGCTCGCCTCGGCGTACGCCCATGGCTGGGCCGTGACCGGCGAAGGGCGCTACCGCGAGGTCGCCGAACGCACCGTCGAGTACGTGCTGGGCGAGCTCTCGCTGCCGGAGGGCGGCTTCGCCTCGGCGCAGGACGCGGACACCGACGGCGTCGAGGGCCTGACCTTCACCTGGACCGCCGACGAGCTGGCCGGGGTGCTCGGCGAGCGCCGCAACGAGCTGCTGCAGCCCTTCGAGCACGGCCGGTCGATCATCCGCGGCGAGCTCACCGAGGACGAGCGCACGAGGCTGCTCGCCGCGCGGGAGCAGCGTCCGCAGCCCGGCCGCGACGACAAGGCGATCGCGTCCTGGAACGGGCTCATGCTCGCCACGCTCGCCGATGCCGGGCGCCGGCTCGGCCGCGACGACTGGCTCGCGCGCGCCCGCGAGCTGGCCGATTTCATCCTCGGGCCGCTCTCCACGCCCGACGGGCGCCTGCACCGCACCTACCGGCTCGGGCGCGCCCAGCATGCGGGCGTGCTCGACGACTACGCGGACGTCGCCAACGGGCTGCTCGAGCTCCACGCCGCCGACGGCGACATCCGCCGGCTCGAGGAGGCCCACCGCCTCGCGCTGCTCGCGATCGAGCTGTTCGCGGACGACGAGCGCGGCGGCTTCTGGCTGGGCTCGCGCGACGGCGAGCAGCTCGCCGCGCGCAAGAAGTCGTTCGACGACCACCCGACCCCGTCCGGGAACTCGATGCTCGCCTACGTCCTGCTCCGGCTCGCCCGCATCTACGGCGACGACGAGCTCGAGCGGCGCGCCGCCGGCGTGCTCCGGCTCGTGCGCGATTCGATGGCGCGCATCCCGACCGCGTTCGGGCACGCGCTCTGCGTGCTCGACCTCTACCTCGCGCCGCCGCGCGAGCTCGCGATCGTCGGGCCTCGGGCGGACGCGGAGGAGCTGGCCGCCGCCGCGCTCGCCCGCTGGGAGCCGAGCACCGTCGTCGCCTGGTCGCCGGGGGCGCGCGACGACGTCGCGCTGCTGGCCGGCAAGGGCATGGTCGACGGCCGCCCGGCGCTCTACGTGTGCGAGCGCTTCGCGTGTCAGGCTCCCGTGACCGACCCGGTCGAGCTAACAAGTCGCCGGTAGATTCAGTCAAAGAGAGCACGGCAGCGCGCCCGCTCATGCACGCAACCCCAGCGACCCCAGCCTTCGCGGACGCATCCGCGGTCGCGAACCGACTGCTCGAGAACATCGAGACGGTCATCCACGGCAAGAAGGCCGAGATCGAGCTCGTCCTCGCCGCGCTCGCGTGCGAGGGCCACGTGCTCTTCGAGGACGTGCCCGGCACGGCCAAGACCGTCCTGGCCCGCGCGATCGCCGGCTCGGTGGAGGGCGCGTCGACGTCGCGCATCCAGTGCACGCCCGACCTGCAGCCGACCGACGTCACCGGGCTCTCGATCTACAACCAGCGCGAGCGTGACTTCGAGTTCCGGCCGGGGCCGATCTTCGCCAACGTCGTCCTCGTCGACGAGGTCAACCGGGCGATGCCGAAGACGCAGTCCGCGCTGCTCGAGGCGATGGCCGAGCGGCAGGTGACGGTCGACGGCGTCACGCGTGAGCTGCCCAAGCCCTTCCTGCTGCTCGCCACCGAGAATCCGATCGAGCACGAGGGCACCTTCCCGCTCCCCGAGGCGCAGCTCGACCGCTTCTTCCTCAAGACCGGGCTCGGCTACCCGCAGGGCGACGACGAGCTCCGGATCCTGCGCGACCAGCGCGACGGGCACCCGCTCGGCCGCCTGCAGACGGTCGTCTCCGTCGCGGACGTCGAGGCGCTCCAGGACGCCGTCCGCGAGGTCTACATCGACGAGATCCTCCAGCGCTGGGTCGTCGACCTCGTGCGCGCCACCCGCGAGCTCGACGCCGTCGCCATCGGCGCCTCCGTCCGCGGCTCCCTGGCGCTCGAGCGCGCCGTCCGCGCGTGGGCACTGATCCAGGGCCGGGACTACGCCGTGCCGGACGACGTGCACGACCTGTTCCTCCCGGTCATCGGGCACCGCATCGTCTTCACGCCTGCGTTCCTCGTGGAGGCGAGGAAGCTGGGGTGGGAGCGGACGATGGAGGAGCTGCAGCGCCGCTGCCTCGAGGTCGCCCCGCGGCCCGAGGTCGAGCCGGCCGCCGAGGTCCTGCCGATCACCGGGACCTAGTCGTGCCGATCGGCGCCGCCACGTTCCCCCTGGCGCCGCGCCGGCGCCTGATCGGGCTCGCGTTCGGCGCGATGCGCAGCGCCCGCCGCGGCCGCGGTTTCGACGTCATCGGCTCGCGCCCGTACCGGCCCGGCGACGACGTGCGTGCGATCGACTGGGGCGCGTCGGCGCGGCTCTCCGCGGCGCGCGGCAGCGACGAGTTCGTCGTGCGCGAGCGCTTCACGGAGGAAGCGCCGCGGGTCGTCGTGGTCTGCGACCGGCGCCCGTCGATGGCGCTCTTCCCGCCGGGGCTGCCCTGGCTCTCGAAGCCCGAGGCGATGCGCGTCGCCGGGTCGCTGATTGCCGACTCGACCCTCAGGGCGCGCGGCCTCGTCGGCTACCTGGACGAGGCCTCCGCGAATGTGGACGGGCCATTCTGGCGCGCGCCGAACGCCCAGCACGAGCACTGGCGCCTGAAGGAGAGCCACCTGACGTATCCCGCCTTCCACGCCCCCAACGACACGCTCGCGCGCATGCTCGCGTTCCTCGGCGACCTGCGCTGGACGCTCCCGACCGGGAGCTTCGTCTTCGTCCTCTCCGACTTCCTCGAGCCGCCGACGATCGCCGAGTGGGCGCAGGCGCTCGAGCTGCCGTGGGACCTCGTCCCGGTTGTGATCCAGGATCCCGTCTGGGAGCGGAGCTTCCCGCCCGTCGGCGGCCTCGGCGTGCCGATCGCCGACCCGGCAACGGGCGCGGTCGGCCTCGTTCGCCTCAGCGGCCGCGAGGTCGATGCGCGGCGGCGCGCTCACGAGGAGCGGTTCGCCGGGCTGCTCGCCGACTTCGAGCGCCTCGACCTGCAGCCGGTCGTGCTCTCCTCCGCCGAGCCGGACGAGGTGCTCGGCGCGTTCCTCGGCTGGGCCGCCGTCCGCGAGCAGATGCCGGTCCTGGCGTGAGCGAGTTCCGCAAGCACCCGACCGCGGCCGCGCTGCTCGGCATCGGCGGGCTCGCGCTGTGCCTCGTCATCGTCGCCGTCCGACTGGCCTGGTTCACGCCGGCGCCGAGCCTCCCCGACGATGCACGCGTGGCCGCGACGGCGACGATCACGCCCCAGTCGCACTACTTCGCCGACATCGTCACCGCCCGGCTCGAGCTGCTCTTCCGCCACGACCGTGTCCCGCCCTCGTCCGTGAGGGTCACCGCGCCGTTCACGCCCTACACCGTCGTCTCGAAGTCGGCGACGCGCACGGACGCAGGGAACACGACGCGCCTCGTCTACCGCTTCCGGCTCTGGTGCGTGACGTTCGCCTGCCTGCCGCGCGGCGAGCGGAAGCTCGCTCCGCCGCGCGCCGTGGTCACCTACACCCCGGCCGGCGGCAAGCCGCGGACGCTGCACGTCCTCTGGCCGCGGACGATGGTGTCGTCGCGGCGTGTGCTCCAGCTCCAGGGCCGCCCGTTGCTCGCCGCCCAGGTGCGGCCGCTGCCCGCGGTCACCTACAACGTCCGGCCCTGGGTGCTCGCCGCCGTCTCGCTCGCCGGCGCCCTGCTCCTGCTGCTGCTTGCCATCGCCCTGCTCGTGCCCGCGATCCCGCGGTCGCTCGGCGTTCGCCGCCCGGCATGGCTGCGCCGTCGCCCGCCGAGGCGCACGCCGCTCGAGCTGGCACTCGCGCGCCTGCGGACCGCGGCGGCCAACGGCAACGGGGACGAGCGCCGTGCGCTGGAGCAGCTCGCGGTCGAGCTGGCCGGCTCGGGCGAGGGCGATCTGGCGCGCGACGCGCGCCGGCTCGCATGGTCGCCGGGCCGCCCGGACGAGGACGCCGTAGGCGGCCTGTCGGCCGACGTGGAGCGCCTGATCGGAGCCTCGCGGTGAGCTGGATCCCGCTCGCCGACGCCGGCCGGCTCCGGTCACAGGCACGCCGGACGATGCTCGTCCGCGCCGCGCTCGCCGCGCTCGCCGTCGCCTGCCTGGTCGCCGCGATCGTCGTCTCGCGCGACGCGGGCGGGACGAAGCGGACCTTCTTCTCCAACGCGCGCTCGAGCGTCGTGGTCATCGACACCTCGGGCAGCATCGGCCCGCTCGCCCGGTCGCTGATCGGCCGCACGCTGCGCAAGCTGCTGGCCGCGCACAGCTCCTTCGGGCTCGTCTTCTTCTCCGATACGGCCTACGAGGCGGTGCCGCCCGGCACGCGCTGGACCGAGCTCGAGCCGTTGCTGCGCTACTTTGAGCCGCCGCCCACAGAGCCGTCGTCGCGCGTAGAGGAGACGCCGTGGTCCGAGTTCCGGGGTGGGACGCGCATCTCGACGGGGCTCGCGCTCGCGCGGACGATGCTGCGCGAGAGCCACGCGGGCGACGCCGGCGTGCTGCTGATCAGCGACCTCAACGACTCGATCTTCGACGTCCCGCAGCTGACGCAGACGATGACCCAGTACGTCGGCGACAGGATCCCGCTGCGCGTCATCGGCCTGAACCCAGAGCCGCGCAACAAGGTGCTCTTCCAGCGGCTGATGGGGCCGTCCGTCCTCGTCAAGGACGCGGAGCTCGCCCCGGCGCGCACCGCCGGCGGCGGCTCGGTCGTGACCTCGTCGGTCGGGCGGTCGAGGGCCCTGACGCTCGCGGCGCTCGCGCTCCTGCTCGTGCTCGGCGCCTACGAGCACTGGGCGGCGCGCCTGCGCTGGCGGGAGGAGCCGGCTTGACCGTCCGGCGGATCGCCTCCGTGGTCGCGGGCATCGCGGCGCTGGCCGGCGCCGTGGTGCTTGTGCTCGTCGCGGTGGACGCGCGCGCGTGGAGCGCGACGGTGCGCGACGACGATGCGCTCTTCCGCGTCGCGCCCGCGCGCGCGACCTGGGACTCGGGTGCCCGCGCGCCGTTCGGCCTTTCCGAGCGGCTACTCGGCACGGCGGACGACGTTCGCCTGCGCCGCGCCATCCAGGCCTTCCAGCTCGCGCGCATTCAGACGACCTTCTTCATCCAGGATCCCAGGCTGCAGGCGGCCAAGGCGAAGGCGACGCTCGCGTTGGTCGACGTGGAGCGGAAGGGGCCGAGCAACCGGGCCCGGTCGATCGCCGCGAACCTGGTCGGCGTGCTCGCCTTCCAGGACGCTCGCCTCGACCCGAGCAGCGCCCAGACCTCGCTCCGCCGGGCCACGCTCGCGTTCCGCCGGGCGATCCTCTGGGACGCGACGAACGAGGACGCGAAGTCGAACCTCGAGCTCGTCCTGCGGCTTGCCCAGGTGGCGAGCAAGACGCGCCGCGACCAGGAGGGCCTCTTCGGCAACTCGCGCGGCCACGGGACGGGCGCGGGCCGGGGCGGTACGGGCTACTGATGCTGGCCGTCGCCTTCGCGTCGCCATGGGCCGGGGTCGTCGGGCTGGCCGCCGCGATCCCGCTCGCCGCGCTGCTCCTCGCGGCGCGACGCTCCGACCGCGTCGCGCGGCTGCTCGGACTGCGCCCGGCGCCGGGCCGGGTCGCGCTTGCGGCCGGGGCGATCGTCGCGCTCGGCGTGCTGGTCGGCGCGGCCGCGGCGCAGCCGGTCGCGAGCTCGCGCGCGCCGCGCCGCGTCCGCGCGGATGCCGAGGCCTGGTTCGTGGTCGATACGTCGCGGTCGATGCTCGCGTCGGAGTCGGTGGAGGCGCCGACGCGGTACGCCCGCGCGCGCCGGGCGGCGATCGCGCTGCGCGCGCGGCTGCCGCAGGTGGAGGCGGGCATCGCATCGTTTACAGACCGGCCCGTGCCGAACCTGTTCCCGACCGCGTCGCAGCCCGCGTTCGCGGCGACGGCGCTGGGTGCGCTGGCCATCGAGCGGCCGCCGCCCGGACCGGCCGGCGCGATCCGCTCCAGCTCGTTCGAGGGGCTGGCGGCGATCCCGCGCGACGAGTTCTTCTCGCCGTCCGCGCGCCGGAGGTTGATCGTCGTGCTCACCGACGCGGAGACGCGCGCGTTTGACGTCCGGCGCACCGCGAAGGCGTTCGGGCCTCGCTACAAGCTGCTGGTCATTCGCTTCTGGTCACCCTCCGAGCGCGTGTACCAGCCAGACGGAACGGCCGAGCCGTACCGGCCGGACCCGGCGAGCCACAAGGACGCCGACCGGCTCGTCCGCGCGACGCACGGCGCGACCTTCGACGAGACGCAGCTGGACGCGGCCGCGGCTGCCGCGCGCGCCTATCTCGGCAGCGGGCCGACGCGGCGCGTCGGCAACGAGCCGCAGCCGGTGCCGCTCGCGCCCTGGTTGCTGGCTGCGGCGTTCCTGCCGCTCGGGCTGCTGCTCTCGCGCCGCGGTCTCTAAGCTCTGGCGATGCCGGACTGGCGCGACGCCCTCGCCGCCGCGGCTGCCGGTGAGCGTCTCGACGCGACGGCGGCCGCGACCCTCGTTGACGCGCCCACGTCTCTGCTCTGCGAGGCAGCCCAGGGGCTGCGCGTCAGCTGCGTGATCACGTACTCGCCGAAGGTGTTCATCCCGCTCACGCACCTGTGCCGCGACGTGTGCCACTACTGCACATTCGCGCGGCCGCCGCGGCGCGGCGAGCGGGCGTACATGACCGAGGAGGAGGTGCTCGCCGTCGCCCGCGCGGGCGCCGAGGCCGGCTGCCACGAGGCGCTCTTCACGCTCGGCGACAAGCCCGAGCTGCGCTACCGCGCCGCCCGCGACGAGCTGGCCGCCCTCGGCTGCGAGACGACGCTCGAGTACCTCGCGCGCTGCGCCCGCCTCGTGCTCGAGGAGACGGGCCTGCTCCCGCACGTGAACGCCGGCGTGATGGGCCTCGACGATGTGCTCGCACTGCGCGCCGTCAGCGTCTCGCAAGGGCTGATGCTGGAGGGCTCGGCCCCGGCGCTCGCCGCGCGCGGCGGCCCGCATTTCGGCTCGCCGGACAAGCGCCCGGAGGTGCGGCTCGCGACGATCGCAGCGGCCGGCGAGGCGCGCGTGCCGTTCACGAGCGGGATCCTGATCGGCATCGGCGAGACGCGCGCCGAGCGCCTCGACGCGCTGCTGGCGATCCGCAACCTGCACGACCGTCACGGCCACGTCCAGGAGGTGATCGTCCAGAACTTCCGGGCGAAGCCGGGGACGAAGATGGCCGGGCATTCCGAGCCCGAGCTCGACGACGTGCTCTGGAGCGCCGCCGCGGCCCGGCTCGTGCTCGGTTCTCAGATGCACATCCAGGTGCCGCCGAATCTGAGCGCCGACTTCGGCCGGCTGCTCGAGGCGGGCATCGACGACTGGGGCGGGATCTCGCCCGTCACGATCGACCACGTCAACCCGGAGGCGCCCTGGCCGGCCGTCGCCGCGCTGGAGCGGGCGACCCAGGCGGCCGGGCTCGAGCTCGCGCCCCGGCTCCCGGTCTACCCCGAGTACGTGCGCGATCCGGGCAGCTGGCTCGACGACGGCATCGTCGCCGCGACCCTGCGCCGCTCGGACGCGCTCGGGCTCGCCCGCGAGGACACCTGGTCGGCCGGCGCAGCCGTGCCCGTGCCGGCCAGGTCCGTGCAGGCTCTCCTCGGGGGTCAGACCCTGGTACCAGAGAAGCCGTCACGAAGGCGTGCCAGAAGCGTGTCGGAAGTGTCACGGGCGCTCGACTCCGCCGGGCGCGGCGACGAGCTCTGCGAGGCCGACCTGGTCGCGATGCTCACGGCCCGCGGCCGCGAGGCCGCCGCCGTCTGCGCGGCCGCCGACGACCTGCGGCGCGAGGTCAACGGTGACGACGTCACCTACGTCGTCACCCGGAACGTCAACTACACGAACGTGTGCTACTTCCGCTGCGGCTTCTGCGCCTTCTCGAAGGGCAAGCTCGCCGCCAGCCTGCGCGGCAAGCCGTACCTCGTCCCGCATGCCGAGGTGGCGCGCCGCGCGCGCGAGGCATGGGAGCGGGGCGCGACCGAGGTCTGCCTCCAGGGCGGGATCCACCCGGGCTTCACCGGCCGCCAGTACCTCGAGGTCTGCCGCGCCGTGAAGGACGCGGTGCCGGACATCCACGTGCACGCGTTCTCCGCGCTCGAGATCTGGCAGGGCGCGTCGACGCTGCGCATGCCGCTCGACCGCTACCTCGCCGAGCTGCGCGACGCCGGCCTCTCCTCGCTGCCCGGCACGGCTGCGGAGATCCTCGACGACGAGGTGCGCCGCGAGCTCTGCCCCGACAAGGTCACGACCGACCAGTGGCTGCACGTCCACGAAACCGCGCACCGCGCCGGCCTGCGCTCCACGGCGACGATCATGTTCGGGCACATCGACCGGCCGTGGCACGTCGCCCGCCACCTGCTGCGTGTGCGCGACCTGCAGCGGCGAACCGGCGGATTCACGGAGCTCGTGCCGCTGCCGTTCGTGCACATGGAGGCGCCCATCTACCTCAAGGGCAAGGCGCGACCGGGGCCGACGTTCCGGGAGGCGATCCTGCTGCATGCGGTCGCGCGGCTCGCGCTGCACCCGGAGATCCGGAACATCCAGGCCTCCTGGGTGAAGCTCGGCCTCGACGGCGCGCAGGTCGCGCTGCAGGCCGGGTGCAACGATCTCGGTGGGACGCTGATGAACGAGTCGATCTCGCGCGCCGCGGGCGCGAGCCACGGCGAGGAGGTGCCGCCCGAGCGGATGGACGACACGATCCGCGCGCTCGGCCGCGCGCCCCGCCGCCGGTCGACGCTCTACGGCGAGCCGCCGGCCGCGCAGGTCGAGCGCTCGTACGGCGCCACGCCGCTGTCGCCGCCGGTGAACCCGCCCGTCAAGGACGCGAAGCTCGTGGCGCCGCCGCGGCTCGTCCGGCCGGGCTTCGCCCTAGACCTCGACGGCGAGCAGATCCTCGAGCGTCTCTCGCCGGCGGACGAGCCGCGCCTCGCCGTCGCGGACTAGCACGGCGGCCGGCCGCAGCACGCTGTTGTAGTTCGACGCCATCGAGAGGGTGTACGCGCCGGTCGCGGCCACCGCGAGCAGGTCGCCCCGAGCCGGAGCGGGGAGCGCGACCCGGTCGACGAGCACGTCGCCCGACTCGCAGTGCTTGCCGGCAACGGTGTAGAAGCCGTCCGCCTCGGCCTCGGGTCGCCCCGCGACCACGACCGTGTGCCGGGCGCCGTAGAGCTGCGGCCGCGGGTTGTCGGACATGCCGCCGTCGACGGCGACGTAGGTGGTCGCCTCACTTGCCCGCTTGACGACGCCGACGCGGTACAGCGTCACGCCGGCCGGCCCGACGAGCGAACGGCCCGGCTCGAGAATCACGCCCGCCGCCGGCAGGCCGTGCAGCTGCCACTGGTGCCCGAGCCGCTCGAGCAGCGATCCGACGAACTCGCGTATGTCGGGCGGCCGGTCCTCGTCGACGTACTGGATGCCGAGCCCGCCGCCGAGGTCGACCACCTCGGGCACCCAGTCAAGCTGCGCGCGCAGGTCGGCGGAGAAGGCAGCGAGCCAGTCGACGCTCATGCGCGCGGCCAGCGAGTCGAGCAGGTGCGAGCCGAGGTGCAGGTGCAGGCCCGCTACGGAGAGGCCCGCGGTGCGCGCGGCGCGCACCGCCTCGAACGCGTCGTCCGGCGGGAGCCCGAACTTGGAGCCGTGGTGCCCGGTGCGCACGGCGTCGTGCGTGTCGGCGTCGATCCCTGGCGTGACGCGGACGAGCACGCGGCGCACGCCCGTGCGGGCGGCGCGCGCAATGTCGTCGAACGAGTCGATGACGAGATAGGCGATGTCCGCGCCGGCCGCCCGCTCGATCTCGTCGTCCGCCTTGTTGTTGCCGTGGAAGACGATCCGGTCGCGGTCGACGCCGGCGCGCAGCGCGTACTCCAGCTCGCCCGCGGTCGAGACGTCGGCGCCCAGGCCCTGCTCGGCCAGCAGCCGCAGCACGGCGAGGTTCGGCAGCGCCTTGACGCTGTACGCGATCAGCGCCTCCGGCGCCGCCTCGCGGTACGCCCGCGCCCGCGCGAGCAGCGTCTCTTCGTCGAGCACCATGAGCGGCGTGCCGAACTGCTCGGCGAGCACGCTTGCGCGCAGGCCGCCGACGGCGAGCTCGCCGCCCTCGATGGTGGTCGTGTCAGGAAACGGGCCGTGCACCGAGGCGCATTCTCGCCGCCGCGAGCGCCTCGTGGACGCCGCCCGGCCCGGGAGCGGCCCGCGGCGCCGCCTCGACGCCCGCGAACGAGCCCTCGCGTACCTGGGCGGCGATCTGCTCGTGAGCGTCGCGGAACGGCACGCCGTCGCGTACGAGCGCCTCGGCCGCGTCGGTCGCGGCCAGCAGCGGGTCGGCCACGGCGGCGGCCAGCCGCTCACGGTCGAACACGATCCCCTCGACGAGCGCGGCCAACGCCGGCAGTCCGAGCGCGAGGTCACGCCGCGCCCCGAACACCGGCGACTTGTCCTCCTGGAGGTCGCGGTCGTAAGCGAGCGGGATGCCCTTGACGACCGCGAGCAGCCCGGCCAGCCGCCCGAGTGCCGTCCCCGCCTTGCCGCGGACGAGCTCGGCGACGTCGGGGTTGAGCTTCTGCGGCATCATCGACGACCCGGTCGCGGCCGCCTCGGGCAGCCGGACGAAGCCGAACTCCGACGACGCCCAGAGCACCAGCTCCTCGCCGATCCTTGAGAGGTGCGAGAACAGCACCGCGCACGCATACAGGTAGTCGAGCGCGAAGTCGCGGTCGGCGACGGCGTCGAGCGAGTTCCGCATCCCGCCCTCCGGCTGGGGGAGGGGCAGCGTGGAGCCGGCCAGAGCGCCTGCCCCGAGCGGCGACGGCGCCGCCTGCGCGGCCGCGAAGCCGAACCGTTCGCGGTCGCGGTCGAGCATCTCCACCCAGGCGAGCAGGTGGTGCCCGACCGTGACTGGCTGCGCGCGCTGCAGGTGCGTGTACCCGGGCATCGGCGTGTCGGCCTCCGTCTCGGCGCGGTCGAGTACGACGCCGGCGAAGGCCTCGATCGCGGCGACCGCCTCGTCGCATGCGTCGCCGGCGTAGAGCCGGAACGCCGCCGCCACCTGGTCGTTCCGCGACCGGCCCGCGTGGATCTTGCGCCCGAGCGGCCCGAGCTCGCGCTCGATGGCCGAGTGGACGTCCTCGTCGTCCGGCGCGATGACGCGGCCGGCGGCGATGCGGTCGAGCGCCGCCTCGACCGCCGCCAGCTCCTCGGCGGTCAGGAGGCCGGCTGCGGCGAGCCGCCCCGCGTGGAGGCGGCTCGCCCGGCAGTCGTAGGGGAGCAGCTCGGCGTCGTCCGCCTTGAGGAACGCCCAGACGCGCCGGTCGATCGGCGTCGCCGTGCGTGCGCCCCAGACGGTCACGTCACCGTCGCGGAGACCTGCTGCCGCGCCGCAGCGAGCTGCGCCTCGAGCCCGAGCAGCTGGATGAAGCCCTCGGCAGACGCGTGCGGGAACGTCTCGCCGGTCGCGTACGACGCCAGCGTCTCGGCGTACAGCGCGTTCCGCGACCGCCGGCCGCTGACGACGGCCGACCCGGACTGGAGCCGGATCCGCACCTCGCCGGTGACGAGCTTCTGCGTCTCCGCGAAGAACGCGTCATAGGCAGCGCGCACCGGCGTGAACCAGAAGCCGTCGTACACGAGCTGCGCCCACTTCGGCTCTAATTCGCGCTTCGCGATCTGCTCGGCCTTGGTCAGGACGAGGTCCTCGAGGGCGTCGTGCGCCGCGATCAGCGTCAGCGCGGCCGGCGCCTCGTAGAGCTCGCGGCTCTTGATGCCGACGACGCGGTTCTCGATCATGTCGATCCGGCCGATGCCGCGCGAGCCGGCGAGCCCGTTCAGGGCGGCGATCAGCTCGGCCAGCGGTCAGCTCCTCGCAGTCCAGCGAGACGGGGAGGCCCGCCTCGAAGCCGATGACGATGTCGACCGGGTCGGCGGCCGCCGACGGCGCGACGGTCAGCACGAATGCCGCCTCGGGCGGGGCCGCCCAGGGATCCTCGAGCACGCCGGCCTCGATCGCGCGGCCGAACAGGTTGTCGTCGATCGAGAACGGCGACTCCGGCTTGGCCTCGATCGGGATCCCGCGCTCGGCGGCGTAGGCGATCTCGGCGTCGCGCGTCCACGGCGTGTCCCGCAGCGGAGCGATCACGTGCACGCCCGGGTACGTGGCCTTGAACGCCAGCTCGAGGCGCACCTGGTCGTTGCCCTTGCCGGTGCAGCCGTGCACGATCGCGTCGGCCCCGAGCTCGCGGGCGATCTCGCCGATCGCCTCGCCGATGATCGGCCGCGACAACGACGAGATCAGCGGGTACTTGCCCTCGTAGAGCGCGTTCGCGAGCAGTGCCTTCGCGACGACCTCCTCGGCGAACTGGTCCTTGCGGTCGAGCAGGATGACGTCGTCGGCTCCGGCGGCATAGCCGCGCTGGATGGCCGGCTCGAAGTCGGCCTCCTGGCCCACGTCGACGAGCACCGCGATCACCTCGTCGAAGCCGTAGTCCTCCTTCAGCCATGCGATCGCGCAGCTCGTGTCGAGCCCGCCCGAGTAGGCGAGAACAGCTTTGCTCATTACGTGTCTCCTTCGAGGTGGTGGGTCAGCTCCTCGGCGAGCTGGGCGCCCGTGAGGCCGTCGCGCGCGGCGACGAAGATCGTGTCGTCGCCGGCGACGGTGCCGGCGATGTCGGCGAGGCCCGCCGTGTCGATCGCGCGCGCGAGCGCATTCGCGGTGCCGGGCGGCGTGCGCACGACGACCAGCGGGCCGGTCGGCGTGACCGATACCGTCCACCGCCGCAGGGCAGAGGTCAGCTCGTCGAGGCGCGACAGGTCGTCGGCGCCGGGCAGCGCGTAGACGAGCGAGCCGTCCCCGGCCCGCACCTTGACCAGCCCGAGCTGCGCGATGTCGCGCGAGACGGTGGTCTGGACGGCGTCGAAACCCTGCTCGCGGAGCGCGGCGACGACCTCTTCCTGCGTGCCGAGCCTGCGTTCCTGGACGAGCCGGAGAATCGCGCCCTGGCGGTCGTACTTGCTCACGCGAGCACCTCCTCGAGGATGGACAGCGCCTGATCGGCCTCGGCGGCCGTCAGCGTCAGCGACGGCGTGATCCGGATGGCGGTCGGGCTCGCCGGGCCGACGAGCAGCCCGTGCTGCAGGCACGCGGCAATCACGTCGGCTGCGGGCCGGTCGAGCTCGGCGGCGAGCAGCAGCCCGAGGCCACGCGTCTCGACGACGGCCGGCAGGGCGTTCAGGCCGGCGGTGAGCTGCGCCGAGCGCTCGCGCACACGGCCGAGCAGCTCCTCTGTGAACTCGTCGAGCACGGCGCAGGCGGCCGCGCAGGTAACCGGGTTGCCGCCGAAGGTGGAGGCGTGGTCACCGGGGACGAAGCCGGCGGGCGCGTCGTCGCCGACGAGCAGCGCGCCGACCGGCAGCCCGTTGGCGAGGCCCTTGGCGAGCGTCACGGCGTCGGGCTTCACGCCGGCCTGCTCCCAGGCGAAGAAGGTGCCGGTGCGGCCCACGCCGGTCTGCACCTCGTCGAAGAGCAGCACCGCGCCGTGCTGATCGGCCAGCGTGCGCGCCGCCTGCAGGAAGGTGGGCGCGAGCGGGTGGACGCCGCCCTCGCCGAGCACCGGCTCGAGGATGATGGCGGCGGTATCCGGGCCGACGGCCGTGGCGAGCGCGGCGGTGTCGCCCGGCTCGACGAACGTGGCGCCCGGGAGCATCGGCTCGAACGCCGTCCGCTTCGCGGGCTGCCCGGTGACCGCCAGCGCGCCGAACGTGCGCCCATGGAACGAGCCCTCGAGCGCGACGAAGCCGCTGCGGCCGGTCGCCTTGCGCGCGTACTTGAGTGCTGCTTCGTTGGCCTCCGCGCCCGAGTTGCAGAAGAACGCACCGGCGCCCCCGAACCGGTCGGAGAGCCGCGAGGCGAGCGCCTGCATGGGCTCCGTCCAGTAGAGGTTCGAGACGTGCCAGAGCTTCTCGAGCTGCTCGTGGGCCGCAGCGAGCGGCGCGGGGTGGAGGTGGCCGAGCCCGACGACGGCGATGCCGGCAACCAGGTCGAGGTAGCGCGTGCCGTCGTCGCCGGTGAGCCAGGCGCCCTCGCCGCGCACGAACGTCACGTCTGCACGCGCGTAGGTCGGCAGCACGTGGGCGCCGGGCATGGTCTTCACGCGACCACCGCCGTCCGGCCGATCTCGGCCTGCACGCCCTGCCGCGCGGCGGTGACGGCCGCGTGCAGCTTCGGCTGGATGCCGCCCTGGAGCGCGCCGGTGTCGAGCAGCTCGGCGGCGTCGTCGGCGGCAATGCGCGACACGACGGCGCCGGCGAGCAGCAGGCCGGGTACGTCGGTGAGGAAGAGGATGCGCTCCGCCTCGAGGCCGATCGCGAGCGCGGAGGCGGCCTCGTCGGCGTTGACGTTCAGCGGCCCGGCCGCGAGGGGCGCGACCACGGGAATGAGACCGGCGGCGAGCGCCTCGAGCACGGCCGGCGGAGCGCTCGGGAGCGGGTCGCCGACCTCGCCGAGCTCGTCGATGCGCGTGGCCTGGAGGCCGATCTCGTCGCCCATGAGGCCGACGGCTCCGGGGCCAATGGCACGGCACAGGGCGGCGTTGACCGCAGCCATCGACTCGCGCACGACGCCGAGCGCCTCGGGCCTCGTCACGCGGCGGCCGCGGACGAACTCGACGGCGAGGCCGCGGCGCTCCATCTCCGCGGAGATCTGCAGGCCTGCCCCGTGCACGACTACGACCGGGTTGCCGGCGTCGAGGAAGGGCCGCACGAGCGCGGCCGCCTCGCCGGCGACCGAGCCGCCGCACTTCACGACGACGGGCTTCACGTCCGGTAGTCCGCGTTGATGCGGACGTAGTCGTAGGACAGGTCGCTGGTCAGGTAGCTCGCCTCGCCGTCGCCGAGCCCGAGGTCGAGCTCGATCCGGCACTCCGTGCCCTCGAGCTCCGGCTCGACGTTCTGCGGCGCGCCGTGGTCGATGACGATCGAGCCGTTGAAGGTCAGCGTGAGCAGGTCGGCGTCGACGTTCGCGTAGCCGCCGTTGTGCGGCGCCGAGCCTGCAGCGGCGAGCACGCGGCCCCAGTTCGCGTCGCGGCCGAAAAGCGCCGTCTTTACAAGCGGGGATGTGGCGATGCGCCGCGCGACCGCCTTCGCCTGCGCGCGGTCGACCGCGCCGGTGACGTCGATGGCGGCCAGGAAGGTCGCGCCTTCGCCGTCAGCGACGATCTGCGACGCGAGCTCGCTGCAGACGGCGCCGAGCGCCTCGGCGAACGCCGCGTCGGTCTCGGGCGTGCGGGTAACGCCGCTCGCGCCGTTGGCGAGCAGGACGACCGTGTCGTTCGTCGAGCACTCGCCGTCGACCGAGATGGCGTTGAAGCTCTCGTCCACCGCGGGCCGGAGGAAGTCGATGGCTTCGCCCTGATCGAGCGGGTAGTCGGTGGTGACGACGGCGAGCATCGTGGCGAGGTTGGGGTGGATCATCCCCGAGCCCTTCGCCATGCCGCCGACGGTGGAGCCGTCGCGCGACACGGCCGCCTGCTTGGCGTGCGTGTCGGTGGTCATGATCGCCGTGGCCGCGTCCTCGCCGCCCTCGGCGGACAGCGCCGCGGCCGCCGGCGGCAGGCCCGCGCGGATGCGGTCGAGCCGCATCGGCAGGCCGATCACGCCCGTGGAGAGGACGACGACCTCCTCGGCGGCGATGCCGAGCAGCCGCGCCGTCTCGGCCGCGGTCGCGCGCGCGTCCAGCTCGCCTCGCATGCCGGTGGCCGCGTTCGCGTTGCCGGAGTTCGCGACGACCGCCTGCGGCTGCGCCAGCTCAAGGTGCTCCTTACTGATCTTCACCGGCGCCGCCTGGACGCGGTTGGCCGTGAACAGCGCGGCCCCGGTCGCGGGCGTGGTGGAGCGGACAAGCGCGAGGTCGAGCGCGTTCTTGCCGATCCCGCAGTGCACGCCGCTCGCGACGAAGCGCTTCGCCGCGGTGACGCTCATACGAGCACCCCCGCGAGGCGCAGCCCGAGCGTCTCGGAGAGTCCGAGCGCGAGGTTGGCGTTCTGAACGGCCTGCCCGGCCGCGCCCTTGCCGAGGTTGTCGATCGCGCAGACGACGATCGCGCGGCCCGTGGCCTGATCCGTGAAGAGGGCCACCTCGGCGCCGTCGGTGTGCTGCACGCGCGCGAGCTCGGCGGTGGCGCCGTCGGGGAGCACCCGCACGATCGTGCCGGCGTAGGCGTCCTCGAGCCGCGCGCGCAGATCGTTCTCGGTCGCCTGGGCGTAGCAGGTGACGAGCAGCCCGCGCCGGATCGGCAGCAGGTGCGTGGCGAGCGTGACCGGGAAGCCGAGCAGCTGCTCGATCTCCGGCTCGTGCTGGTGCGCGCCGACCTTGTAAGCGGAGACGTTCTCGAGCACGAAGCCGGCGTGCGAGCTCGGCGTCAGCGAGCGGCCTGCGCCCGACACGCCCGACTTGCCGTCGACGACGACGCCGTCCGGCTCGATCGCGTCGGCGATCGGCGCGAGCGCGAGCAGCGCCGCGGTGGCGTAGCACCCGGGGTTCGCGATCAGCGGTCCCTCGGCCGCGTGCAGCTCGGGGAGCGCGTACTCCCAGCCGTTCAGCCCGCCGGGATGCTCGAACCCGTACCACTGCGTATAGAGCGCGGGGTCCTGGAGCCGATGCGCGCCCGAGAGGTCGACGACGACGCCCTCGGCCGGCGGCTCCAGCGCCGCGGCCTCGTCGTGGCCGAGGCACCAGAAGGTGACGTCGGCGCCCGCCGCGGCCGCCTCCGCGTTGGTGACGACGGGCGGGAGGCTCCCGTTCAGTCGCACGTCGAGCGCGGACGCGCCGCTGCCGGCATGCGAGTCGGAGCCGAGCGCGACCACCTCCAGCTCCGGATGCGAGAGCAGGCGGTCGAGCGTCTCGAGGCCGGTGTAGCCCGAGCAGCCGAGGATGGCGGCGGTGTGCATGGCTTGCATGTTATGCAATACTCCGCATTTCATGCAAGCGAATCTGGTTCTCGAGGACGGCACGGTCTTTCCCGGCCGCTCGGTCGGCGCCGAAGGTGTTGCCGCGGGCGAGGCCTGTTTCACGACGGCGATGGCCGGCTACGAGGAGGCGGTCACCGACCCGAGCTACGTCGCGCAGGTTCTGTGCTTCGCATATCCGCTGATCGGCAACTACGGCGTGGACGAGTCGCGGCTCGAGTCCGAGTCGGTCCAGGCGGAGGGCGTGGTCATGCGCACAGCCCGCCCGGCATGGGCGGCGTGGCTGCGCGACCGCGGCGTGGTCGCGGTGGACGACATCGACACGCGTGCGCTCGTCCGCCGGATCCGCGAGAACGGCGTGCTGCGCTGCGCGGTCGGCACGGCGCCCGTGGACGAGCTTCACGCGCGCGCGTTGGCGGAGCCGCCGATCGACGGCCGCCCGCTGCGCCGCCACATGGGCACCCGGGAGCCGTACACGGTCGGCAGCGGCCCGCGCGTCGCGCTCGTTGATCTCGGCTGCAAGCGCTCGATCCCGGCGCGGCTCGCCGCCACCGGCCTCCAGGTGCTCGTCGTTCCGTCGAACTGGGACGCCGAGGCGATCCTCGACGAGCAGCCCCAGGCGGTGCTGGTCGGCAACGGGCCCGGCGACCCCGCCGTGCTCGCGGGCCCGATCGAGACCGTGCGCGACCTGCTCGGCGAGGTGCCGCTCTTCGGCATCTGCCTCGGCCACCAGCTGCTCGGCCTCGCCCTGGGCCTCGAGACCTACAAGCTTCCGTTCGGACACCGCGGCGCCAACCACCCCGTGCGCGAGCTGGCGAGCGGGCGGGTACTCGTAACCGTCCAGAACCACGGCTACGCCGTGGGCGCCGACGATGATGAGCTCGTCACCCACGTCTCGCTGAACGACGGCAGCGTCGAGGGCCTTGCCGGCGACGGCTTCGCGAGCGTTCAGTTCCATCCCGAGGCGGCCCCGGGGCCACTCGACGCCCTACCGTTCTTCTACCGGATCGCCGCGGCGTGCCGAAGCGCACGGACCTTCGTTCGATCCTGATCGTCGGCTCCGGGCCGATCCGCATCGGCCAGGCGTGCGAGTTCGACTACGCCGGCGCGCAGGCGTGCCGCGTGCTGCGCCGCGAGGGCTACCGCGTCGTGCTGGTGAACTCGAACCCGGCGACGATCATGACCGACCCTGAGTGGGCCGACGCCACCTACCTCGAGCCGCTCGACGTCGAGACCGTGGCTGAGATCATCGCGGTCGAGCGGCCCGATGCCCTGCTGCCGACGCTCGGCGGGCAGACGGGGCTCAACCTCGCGCTGGAGCTGTCCGAGGCGGGCCTGCTGGGCGACGTCGAACTGATCGGCGCCGATCTGGCCGCCATCCGGCGCGCCGAGGACCGCGAGCTGTTCCGGGAGACCGTTCGAGCGGCCGGGCTTTCCGTCCCGGAAAGCCTCGTGGTGTCGTCCGTGGCTGAAGCAGAAGGGTTCCCCGTTCCGGCCATCGTGCGGCCCGCATTCACACTCGGCGGTACCGGCGGCGGCATTGCCACTAGCCAACCCGACCTGCACCGACAGGTGCAGGTCGGATTGGCAGCCAGCCCGCTGCACCAGGTACTGGTCGAAAGGTTTCTGCAGGGCTGGCAGGAGCACGAGCTCGAGGTCATGTCCGACGCGGCCGGCAACTGCGTTGTGGTCTGCTCGATCGAGAACCTCGACCCGATGGGCGTGCATACCGGCGACTCGTGGACGGTGGCGCCGCAGCAGACGCTCCCGGACGGCGAGTACCAGCGGCTCCGCGAGGCCGCGTTCGCGTGCGCCCGCGCCGTCGGCGTCGCGACCGGCGGCGCGAACGTGCAGTTCGCGTACGAGCCGCGCACGGGCGAGCTGCGCGTGATCGAGATGAACCCGCGCGTGTCGCGCTCGTCGGCGCTGGCGTCGAAGGCGACCGGTTTCCCGATCGCCAAGCTGGCCGCGCTGCTCGCCGTCGGGTACACGCTCGACGAGCTTCCGAACGACATCACCGGCCAGACGACGGCGGCGTTCGAGCCGGCGCTCGACTACGTCGCGGTCAAGGCGCCGCGCTTCGACTTCGAGAAGTTCCCGGGCTCCGAGCCGGTGCTCGGCAGCGAGATGCGCGCCGTCGGCGAGGCGCTCGGGCTCGGACGGACGTTCCCGGAGGCGTTCCTGAAGGCGCTCGACGGGCGCGAGGGCGCACTACGCGTGGAGCTGGGCAGCCGCGGCGAGCCCGTCGCGGGCCGCTGGGAGTCGCTGCTCGAGGCGGCCCGGCAGGGGCTCGACCTGCCCGGCATCCATCCGTACTGGGCCGAGGAGCTGCGCGACATCGCGGCGGCCGAGCGCGAGCTCGCCGCCGGCGGCGACATTGCGGCGGCGAAGCGGTTCGGCCTGCCGGACGCGCGCATCGCCGAGGTGCTGGGCGTGCGAGAGACCGAGGTGCGCCGGCGCCGGCCGCGGCCCGGCCGGCTCGCCGTCGACTCGTGCGCCGCGGAGTTCGAGGCGCGGACGCCCTACTACTACCTCTCGTACGAGCAGTCCGACGAGGAGGCGGCGCCGACCGGCCGCGCCGTCGTCGTGCTCGGCAGCGGCCCGAACCGGATCGGCCAGGGGATCGAGTTCGACTACTGCTGTACGCACGCCGCGCAGGCGCTGCGGCGCCTCGGCTACGAGGCGGTACTCGTCAACTCGAACCCGGAGACGGTCTCGACCGACTACGACACCTCCGACCGGCTCTACCTCGAGCCGCTGACGCTCGAGCGCGTGCTCGACGTCTGCGAGCTCGAGGAGCCGCTCGGCGTCGTCGTCTCGCTCGGCGGCCAGACACCGTTGCGGCTCGCACCGGGGCTCGCGGAGGCAGGCGTGCCGCTGCTCGGCGACCCGCTCGAAGCGATCCACCGGGCGGAGGACCGCGGCGCGTTCGCCGCACTGCTCGCCCAGCACGCGATCGCGGCACCGGCGTGGGGGGTTGCTTCGGGACGAGAGGAGGCGCTCGAGGTTGCGGAGCGGATCGGCTATCCGGTGCTGGTGCGCCCGCACCACGTGCTCGGCGGCCGGGGTATGCGCGTCGTGCGCGGGCCGGACGAGCTGCTGCTCGACGAGCCGTGCCTCGTCGACCGCTTTCTCGAGGGCGCGACCGAGCTCGACGTCGACGCACTCTGCGACGGCGACGGTGCCTGGGTCGCGGCGATCCTGGAGCACATCGAGCCCGCCGGGGTGCACTCGGGCGACTCGGCCTGCGTGGTGCCGGCGCCGTCGGTGACGCCGGCGCTCGAGGCGGAGATCCGGCGGATCACGGCGACGATCGCAAAGGCACTCGGCGCGCGCGGCCTGCTCAACCTGCAGCTCGCGGTCCTGGACGGTCAGCTGTCCGTCCTGGAGGCGAACCCGCGCGCGTCGCGGACGGTGCCCTTCGTCGCGAAGGCGACCGGGCTGCCGCTCGTCGACCATGCCTGCCGGCTGCTGCTCGGCGAGCCGCTGTCTGCCCTGGGCCTGCCCGAGCGGGCGGTGCCGACGCGGGCGTGGGCGAAGGAGGCCGTCTTCCCGGCCGAGCGCTTCCCGGGCGCGGACGAGCGCACTCCGGAGATGCGCTCGACCGGCGAGGTCATGGCCGGCGCGGACGACGTCTCGCAGGCGTACGCGCGGGCGCTGCGCGCGGCCGGGCGCATGCGGCGCGGCGGGCACGTCGCGGCGCCGTTGCAAGCGATCGCCTAGCGCGGTACAAACGCAGGGTGCTCGGCCGCTGGGCCACGTACCCGACGTGACGATCGCATGGGCCGGTCTGCTGCTGGCGCTCGGCGGTTGGCATTCGCTACTCGCGAGCGCATTGCTCTGGATCGGCGCGACCGGGCTCGCCGTCGATTCCGCTGCGCCTTCGCGCGTCTCCGTCGTACCGAGGGCGGGCGGTTCTTCGGCTCGGCGCGGGCCACCCACCTGCTGTTCGTGCTCTTCGTCGCGTGACCGGCTTCGCGATCATGGTCGGGCTGGCAACGGGTGACGCCAAGATCGACACTCGCTCGATCGTGGTCTCGTGGCTCGTCGTCGCGAGCGCGCTGGCGGCCGGGATGGTGGCCTCCGAACGGCGGCGCACTGCGGTACGATCGACAGCGTGAGCAAGCAGCTTCTCGCGTAGTGCAGGAGGCAACGCGGCACCCGCCGCGCTAGCTTCCCCAGCCTCTCTTTCGAGAGGCTTTTTCATATCTGGAGGCAACGTGGATCCGTACGACGCACAGGCAATCGAGGCGAAGTGGCAGGAGATCTGGGACCGCGAGCACGCGTTCGAGGTCTCCAACGAGCCCGTGCAGCCGAAGTCGTACGTGCTCGAGCAGCTCCCGTACCCGTCGGGGACGCTGCACATGGGCCACATGCTCGTCTACACGATCGGCGACGTCGTCGCCCGCTTCCGCCGCCGCAACGGGATGCACGTCATCCACCCGATGGGCTGGGACTCGTTCGGGCTCCCGGCCGAGAACGCCGCCATCCGCGGCGGCGACCCGCCGCGCGTCACGGTCGAGCGCAACATCGAGTCGATCCGCGCCTCGATGAAGCGCATCGGCTGGTCGTACGACTGGACGCGCGAGCTGTCGACGCACGACCCGGACTACATCCGCTGGCAGCAGTGGCAGTTCCTGCGCTTCTTCGAGAAGGGGCTCGCCTACCGCAAGCCGGCGCCTGTGAAGTGGTGCCCGAACGACCAGACCGTGCTCGCGAACGAGCAGGTCACGGCCGACGGCCGCTGCGAGCGCTGCGGGACGCTGGTCGAGGTCCGCCTGATGGAGCAGTGGTTCTTCCGGATCACGGACTACGCGCAGGAGCTGCTCGACGACCTCGACCGGGTCGACTACCCGGAGTCGATCGCCGGGCGGCAGCGCAACTGGATCGGCCGCTCGGAAGGCGCCGAGATCGAGTTCCGGATCGAGGAGCTGGACGAGGACGTGCCGGTGTTCACGACGCGCCCGGACACGCTCTTCGGCGCGACGTTCCTCGTGCTGGCGCCCGAGCACGAGCTCGTCGCACGCATCGCCGAGCGCTCCGACCGCGCCGGCGAGATCCACGAGTACGTCCGCCGCGCCGCGACCAAGAAGACCGAGGAGCGCGCCGCCGGCGAGGACAAGACCGGCATCGACACGGGCCTGCACGCCGTCAACCCGGTGAACGGCGAGCGCCTGCCCGTCTTCGTCGCCGACTACGTCCTGACCGACTACGGCACGGGCGCGATCATGGCCGTCCCCGCGCACGACACGCGCGACTTCGCGTTCGCGCAGACGTACGGGCTGCCGATCCGGCATGTCGTCCGGCCGCGCGACGGCGAGGTCGACGAGGGCGAGGCGTACACCGAGCACACGGACGACGAGGTACTCGTGAACTCCGGCGACTTCGACGGCATGCCGGCCCCCGAGGGCGGCCGCAAGATCGTCGAGCGGCTCGAGGCCGAGGGCCGGGGCGAGGTTCACCATCAACTTCCGCATCCGCGACTGGGGCTTCTCACGGCAGCGCTACTGGGGCTGCCCGATCCCGGTCGTCTACTGCGAGCGCGACGGGATCGTCGGCGTCAGCGACGACGACCTGCCGATCGTGCTGCCCGAGATCGAGGACTACCGGCCGAAGGGCCAGCCGCCGCTCGCGCAGGCGGAGGACTGGGTGCGCACGACCTGCCCGAAGTGCGGCGGCGAGGCGCGGCGCGAGACCGAGACGATGGACACGTTCGTCGACTCTTCGTGGTACTTCCTGCGCTACTGCGACCCGCGCAACGAGGAGGCGCCGTTCTCGAGCGAGGTCGTGAACTACTGGAATCCGGTCGACCTGTACCTCGGCGGGACCGACCACGCGACGATGCACATGATCTACGCGCGGTTCTGGATCAAGGTCCTGAACGACCTCGGCTACGTCGACTTTCGCGAGCCGTTCGACGCGTTCTTCGCCAACGGCTGGGTGACGCTCGGGAATCTGAAGATGTCGAAGCGGGCCGGGAACATCGTCGGCCCCGACGTGTTCGTCGAGCGCTACGGCGCCGACGCCTGCCGCCTGAACATCATGTTCCTGGGCCCGGCCGACCAGGACATGGAGTGGACCGAGGCCAGCGTCGAGGGGATGGCGCGGTTCGTCCGCCGCCTGTGGCGCGTGGTGCACGAGGTCGCAGAGGCGGCCCCGTCCAGCGAGGCGGGCGGAGGCGACCTGGCGCGGAAGGCGCACGAGACGATCGCGAAGGCAACCGACGACATCGGCCGGCGGTTCGCGTTCAACACGGCGATCGCGGCCGTGATGGAGCTCGTCAACGAGCTGTCGCGCGACACGGCCGGGCCGGACTCGCGCTTCGCGGCGGAGACGGCGGTCTCGCTGATCTACCCGTACGCGCCGCACGTCGCCGAGGAGCTGTGGGAGCGGCTCGGCCAGGAGGGCCGGCTCTACCAGGCGCCCTGGCCGACCGTGGACGAGTCGGCGCTCGAGCGGGACACGTTCGAGCTTGTCGTTCAGGTAAACGGCAAGCTGCGCGATCGCTTCGAGGTGCCGGTCGACCTGCCCGAGGAGGAGCTCGTCGAGCGGGCGAAGGCCTCGCCGAAGGTGCAGGCGTTTGTCGACGGGCAGCAGATCCGCCGGGCGATCGTCGTCCCGCGGAAGCTCGTAAACCTCGTGATCGGCTAGCGGAGCCCGGTGTCGATCGAGAAGTTCACGCGCGCGTAACGGCCGGGGGGCACGCGGACGCTCGACGGCTTGATGCTTCCAGGCCCGTAATTTCCCGTCGTGACGAGGTACCGGCCGGGCTTGAGGCGGACGCGGTAGGTGCCGGTCTTCGTCGTGTGCACCCACGTGTGCGTGCCGTTCCGCTGGAGGAGGAACGTCGCGCCCTTCGCCGGCTCGTCGCATGGGTAGCCGACGCGGCAGACCGGGCTGATCGGGCCGCGTGTCACCTTGCCGTAGAGCCCCGCGGGCGCCTGTGCGGCGGCGGGCGTGGCAAGCGCCAGCACTGCGACGGCGGCCGCCCGGATCACGTGCTTCCCAGCAGTCGGTCGTCGGCGCGGCGGCGGGCGAAGCGCGCGCCGAGGAACGCGATCAGGGCGATGAGCGCGATCGGGGCGATCACGATCAGAGCGTAGAGCCCGTACGCCAGCTCGAGCGCCAGGATCGACGCGGCGTCGCGGAGCGTCCGCTCGACATCTCCCTGTTTGTGGGGGGGCGCTGCTGCTGCGGCGCGCGTGGTCAGGTTGAGAGTCACGGTTGCGAAGGCGGCCTGGCGGCTGAGCGCCGCCTGCTCTGCGCGCAGGTCGGCGGCGGCGCGGGTGGCGCGGGTGATCTTGAGCTGGATGGCAGCGCGCTCGGCATCGGTGGTCGCGTGGGCCAGCTGCACACGGAGTTTCGCGATCTGCTCGCGGATCGCGAGCAGCTGGCGCGTGTACGCGTTCAGCTTGCCCTGGACGTCGCGGATCGACACGTCCTGGGCCGCGAGCGTGCCGAGGTTCGAGAAGCGCTGGACCGCCGCCTGCACGTGCTGCACTGGGACCCGGACGACGACCTGCGCGTCGCCGTTGCGGCTGGCGCTGTACTGGGCCGAGACGACGTAGCCGCCCCATGAGCGGGTCGCGTTGATCGCGTCCTTGATCGCGTCGGACATGCGGCCGGTGCCCGGGAGGCGCACAGTCAACGTGGCGCGGTAGTCCTGCTTGCGTGTGGTGGCCGCCGGTGGGATGGCGTGCGGGTTCGCCTTGAGCGCGCTTGACGCTCCACCTCCGCCTCTGCTGGCGCCGTGAACGCCCTGTGGGTTGAAGAGTCCAGCCGCCGGGGCGCGCCGGTCTGCGCTCGGCGTACCGGCACTCTCGATCCGCTGCACCGGCGAGCGCGCCGCGGCGGTGTTGTGCTGTGCCGACGTATCGAAGACGCCGTGTCCGACTGCGACGGCGAGCATTGCGGCCAGCGCCGCAGGCCCGACGACCAGCAGTGCGCGCCGCGGCTGGATCCACTCGCGCCACGTAGCCCGAGCACGCGGCTCGCGCGCGGCGATCGCCTCCACGCGCGCCCGCAGGCGCTCCGGCGCCGGCGGCGCCGAGGCGCGGAGCTCGGCGAGGAAGGCGTCATTCATGGGTTCCCATCTCCCTTCTCAGGTGTTCCAGTGCCCGGCTGAGCCGGGTCGAGCAGGCGGACTCGCCGATGCCGAGGACGCGCGCCGCGGCGGGGCCGTCCAGATCGAGCACGACGCGGAGCGCGATCACCTCGCGCTCGGCCGGTGACAGGCGGCCGAGCGCGCGCTCGAGCTCGGGCGAGAGCCCGCCCGTCCGGTGCTCCGTGGCGACGGGCTCCTCCCGCGCGTAGCGCTCCTCGCGGCCGTGGCGGCGCTTCTCCGCGCGGAAGTGGTCGAGCGCGCTCGTCCGCGCGAGCTGGCAGAGCCAGGTCCTGGCACTGCCTCGGCGTGGGTCGAAGCGCGGCCAGGCGCGCAGGGCGCGCTCGAAGGTGTCGGCTGTGAGGTCTTCGGCCAGCGTTCCATCCTTGGTCAGGTAGAGCAGGTAGCGGTAGACGTCGTCGAGGTGCGCCCGCGCGGCGGTGGCGAACGTCGGCCGTGCGACCGTGGCGTCCGGGTGGCGGGCGGGCAGCTCGACTGCGCTCACTCTCCCGGTATACGCCGCGGCGCGGCTGTCTGTCACACCCTCTTTTGACACGGTCCTGGCACAGACCCGTGACGGCTCCGCCGCCACAGTGGCTGCATGCCCGCCTGGCTGACCGTGGAACGGCGCCGAGCGATCGCGTTCGGCCTCGTCGGTGTGCTCGCGCTCGTCGCGGCCGCCCGGCATCTCGCCGGGACGCGCGCGCCGAGTGCGGACACGGCGCGTGCAGCCGCTGCCCTCGCACAGCCGGCCGCCGCGCCGGCCAACCGGCTGTTTGTCGACGTCGTCGGCGCCGTTCGCCGGCCCGGCCTCTACCGGCTTCCGGATGGAAGCCGGGTCGCGGATGCGGTCAGCCGGGCGGGCGGTGCAACCCGGCGGGCAGACCTCTCGCTCGTGAATCTGGCCGCCCCGCTCGCGGACGGCCTCCAGGTCGTCGTGCCGCGCCGGCAGTCCGGGAGCTCCGGCGCGGCCGGCGGATCCACGACGCCCGCGGGCCCGGTCCACCTCAACACCGCGACGCTCGAGCAGCTCGACGCGCTGCCCGGCGTCGGACCGGTCACGGCCCAGAAGATCCTGGACTACCGCCAGAAGAACGGCGCGTTCACGTCGGTGGACGACCTCGATGCGATTCCCGGCATCGGGCCGGCGCGGCTGGACACGCTCCGCGACCTGGTGGCCCCGTGAGCGCGATCGCTGCCCGCGCCGGGCCGCACCTGCTCCTCGCTGCCCTCTGCGCCGGGCTGGCGGGCGCGAACCTGGCGCGCGTCCCGGTCGTGCCGGGGTCGGTCGCGGCCGGGCTGCTCGTGGCCGCGTCGGGCGCCGCACGCGAGCACCGCCTCGCCATGCTGGCCGCCGCGCTCGCGCTCGCCGGGCTCGTGTGGGGCGGCGCGCGGCTGGACGCGCTCGACCGCAGCCCGCTCACCTCCGAGATCGGCTATGCCGGCCACGCGCTGCTCGTCGTCACCGGGCCGGCGAAGCACTCGACCTTCGACGATCCGCGTCCCGGCCGAGGCGCGGGCGTTCCACGGCCGTTCGCTGCGGGAGCCGGTGCTGCTCAAGCTCCCGCCGGGCCGCGCGCCGCCGCAGGGCGCGCTGGTCGACGCGCTCGTGGAGGTGACGGCGCCCCGCGGCCCGCAGAACGGGTTCGACGAGGCGACGTACCTCCGGCGCCACGGCGTCCACGTCGTCCTGCGCGGCTCGCATCTGCGGCTGCTCGGGAAGCGAGGCGGCCTGGCGGGGCTCGCCGACCGGCTGCGCCGCCACATCGGAGCCACGATGGCGCCGGGCCTCCGCGGCGAGCGGCGGGCGGTCGTCGCTGGGATCGTCCTGGGCGAGGACCAGGGCCTCTCAAAAGGGCTGGCGGATGCGTTCCGGGCCTCGGGCCTCTATCACCTGCTCGCCGTGAGCGGGCAGAACGTGCTGATCATCGTGGGAGGCGTCGTGACGCTCTGCCTGGTGCTCGGCGTCTCCCGGCTCGTCGGCGAGGCGGTCGCGATCGTTGCCGTGCTCGGCTACCTCGCCGCGGTCGGCTGGCAGCCGTCCGTCGTCCGGGCCGGCGTGGCCGGCGTGCTCGGCTCGCTGGCGTGGCTCACCGCGCGGCCGCGCGATCGCTGGTACTTCCTGCTTGCCGGGGCCGCGGTGCTGCTCGCCTGGAACCCGTACGCGCTGCTGGACCCGGGCTTCCAGCTCTCGTTCGGCGCCGTCGTCGCGATCTTCATCGGCGTCGCACGTGTCGGCCGGAGAGTCGAGGGCTACCCGCTGCCTCGCATGGCCGCCGATGCGCTCACCGTCTCGCTCGTCTGCAGCGTCGCGACGGCGCCGATCTTGCTCCTCCAGTTCGGGGCCGTGCCGCTCTACGCACTGCCGGCGAACATGTTCGCGGCGCCGGCGGTTGCGCCCCTGCTCGGCTGTGCGCTGATCTCGGCGGCGATCCACCCGATCGTGCCGGCCGCGTGCGCGCCGCTGGCGCAGCTGGAGGGCCTGCTCGCCGCCTACCTCGCGGCCGTCGCGCGCGGCGTCGCCGCCCTGCCGTATGCCCGGTTGACCCCCACGCAGACGCTGGTCGGTGCGTGCGTGGCGGTCGTCGCCGTGGTCGCGGTGCGCCGCAGTATGGTCTCGCCATGGCGTCCGATCCGCTCCGCCCCGCCTACCTTCTGACCGGCAGCGACCGCCCGAAGATCTCCCGTGCCGTCGCCCGCCTGCGCGGCCGGTTCGGCGAGGAGACGATCGAGCACCTCTTCGCCGAGACGACGACGGGCGAGGACGCGGTCGCGTCCTGCAACGCGCTGGGCCTCTTCGGCGACGGCGGCCGGCTCGTCATCGTCGACGGGGTGGACAAGTGGAAGGCCGCCGACGCCCAGGCCGTCGCCGGCTACCTCGAGAGCCCGACGCCCGAGACGGTGCTCGCACTGATCGCGCAGGAGCTGAAGTCCGAGGCGCCGCTGGTCAAGGCGGTCGCGAAGGGCGGGGAGGTGCTCCAGTGGGATGTCTCCAAGCGCCGCCTGCCCGGCTGGGTCGCCGAGCAGTTCAAGCGCCTCGGCGTGCAGGCCGACCGCGACGCCTGCGAGACGCTCGTGGCGCTCGTCGGCGACGACCTCGCCGAGCTCGAGAGCGAGATCGAGAAGCTCGCCACCTGGGCGGGCAATGAGCCTGTCGGCTCCCGCGACGTCGAGCTGCTCGCCGTCCACTCGCGCGAGGCGCCGAGCTGGGGGCTGTCGGACGCGTGGGGATCGCGCGACGTCGGCGAGGTGCTCGCTGTCTACGAGTCAGAGGTGCACCGCGCCGAGCCGTTCCTCGTCGGCTCGCGGCTCGCGTCGCACGTGACGCTCGTCCGCAACGCGCAGCGGCTCGCCGCCAAGGGCAAGGCGACGCGGGACATCGCGAAGACGCTCGGCGTCCACGAGTTCCGCGTGCGTAAGGCGCTCGGCCACGCCGACCACTACTCGCCCGACGAGTTGAACGACGCGCTCGTCCGGCTGGCGGGCCTCGACGCCGCGCTCAAGGGCAACAGCCGCCGTCCGGCGGACGTGGAGCTCGAGCTCGCGCTCGTCGATGTGACCCGGAAGCGCTAAGAGCTCGAGCCGACGAGGCGCGAGGCCTGCGCCTTCTTGCGCGCGGCCTGGTTCCTGTGGATCGCCCCGCGCGCGGCGGCGCGATCGATCCAGCGCTGGAGCTCGAGGTGCTCGCTGGCGACCTTGTCGGCGTCGCCCTCCTCGACGGCCGCGCTGAGGCGCCGCGAGAGGGTCTTGATCGTCGACCGGTAGCGCAGGTTCTCGAGGCGCTCCCGCGCCGCGGTCCGGACACGCTTCTTCTGCTGCTGGATATTGGCCATGCGTAGAAATGCCCGCACCGGCGGGCCGGCGGATCGTAGCAGAGCTCTCGAGCGCGATCGGGTGGCGGCAGGTGCCCTCCCTATACTCGCCCGCGTGGAGACGCACACCAGGCGGCGGCGGCTCGCCTGGTCGACCGCGGTCTTCTCGCTCGCCACCGGCCTGTCGCGCATTCTTGGGCTTCTCCGCGAGGTCGTGGCGCGCGGCTACTTCGGCGTCAACGGCTCTATCAACGCGTTCGACGTCGCTTTTCTGATCCCGAACACGATCCGGGCGCTGGTCGCGGACGCCGCGCTCTCCGGCGCCTTCGTGCCCGTGTTCGGCGACCTGCTCGAGCGCGGCGAGCGCGCCCGTGCCTGGCGCGTGGCATCGAGCCTGCTCTGGCTCGTTCTGCTCGTGCTGACCGGGATCACCGCGTTCTTCATCCTGATCGCGCCGCTGGTCATGCGGGCGTTCGGCTACGGCGAGCTCGCCACCGGCCTGGCCCGCGTCCTCTTCCCGATCGTGGTGCTGCTCGGCGTCTTCGGCATCCTCGTCGGCGTCCTGAACAGCTACGACGAGTTCGCCATCCCGGCCCTGTCGCCCGTGGTCTGGAACGTCGCGATCATCATCGGCCTCGTCATCGGCGTCCCTCGCGCGCACGGCATCGACGCCAAGCTCTACGTCTACGCCGCGTCGATCCTCATCGCGACGATCATCCAGACGCTGCTGCCGATCCCGTGGCTGCGCGGGCGCGACGGCCACCTCCACCTCGTGCTCGACTGGCGCGATCCGGCTGTCCGCCGCGTCTTCGTCCTGATGCTGCCGATCTCGATCGGCCTCGGCCTGATCAACATCAACGCGGTCGTCGACACCTTCTTCGCGGCCCGGTACATCGACCGGTACCAGGCGCCGAGTGCGATCAACGCCGCGTTCCGCCTGTACATGCTCCCGCAGGGCATGTTCTCGGTGGCCGTGGCGACGGTGCTGTTCCCGACGCTCACCCGGCTCGCGTCGCGCAACGACATCCCGGCGTTCAAGAACACCGTCAATGCAGGCCTCCGCCAGATCGCCTTTCTGCTGGTCCCCGCGAGCATCTTCACGGCCGTGCTGGCCGAGCCGATCGTCCGTCTCGTCTACGAGCGCGGCCGGTTCACGTCGGGGCAGACCCATGTCGTCGCCGGCGCACTCGCGGCCTTCGCCCTCGGCCTGACGTTCAACGGGTTCATGCTCATGCTGAACCGCGGCTTCTTCAGCCTGCAGATCCCGTGGCTGCCGACGTGGGTCGCGCTGGGCAACCTCGGCCTGAACGCCGTCCTCGACGCGGCGTTCTTCTCGCTCGGCGTCTGGGGGCTTCCGCTCGCGACCGCCCTCGTCAACATCGCCGGGACCGCCGCGCTCCTGATCTTGCTGCGCCGCCGGCTGGGCGGTCTCGAGCTCGGGGCGAGCGCGTCTGCGTTCGGCCGCATCATCATCGCCAGCATCCCTGTGGCGATCGTCAGCTTCGGCGTGTGGTGGGCGCTCGACGACGCGCTCGGCCACGACCGCTTCATCACGCAGCTCATCTCGGTGACGGCGGCGATCGTCTCCGGCGCCGCGGTCTACCTGGTCGCCTGCCGCGCCCTCCGGGTGCAGGAGCTGAGGGCGCTACTCTCACTTCGAGGGCGCTTCCGCAGCGCCTAGAGGCCTATGGACCAGTCACGCATCCGCAACTTCTCGATCATCGCGCACATCGACCACGGCAAGTCGACGCTGGCCGACCGCATCCTCGAGGCGACCAAGACCGTCACGGGCCGCGAGATGCGCGAGCAGCTGCTCGACTCCATGGAGCTCGAGCGCGAGCGCGGCATCACGATCAAGGCGCAGGCCGTGCGGGTGAGCTGGAAGGGCCACGAGCTCAACCTGATCGACACGCCCGGCCACGTCGACTTCACGTACGAGGTCTCCCGCTCGCTGCAGGCGTGCGAGGGCGCCGTGCTCGTGGTCGACGCCGCGCAGGGGGTCGAGGCGCAGACGGTCGCGAACGCCTACCTGGCGATCGAGAACAACCTCGAGATCGTCCCGGTCGTCAACAAGATCGACCTGCCCTCAGCCGACCCCGACGGGACCGCACGTGAGATCGCCGACCTGATCGGCGAGCAGCCGGAGCGCGTCGTCCGCGCGTCGGCGAAGACCGGTCTCGGCGTCGAGGAGCTTCTGGATGCGGTCGTCGAGCGGATCCCGCCGCCGGCCGGCGATCCCGACGGGCCGGGCCGCGCGCTCATCTTCGACTCCTCGTACGACCAGTACCGCGGCGTGCTCGCGTTCGTTCGCGTCGTGGACGGCACCTTCCGGCCGCGTGAGCGCCTGCGCGCGATGGCGCAGGGCACCCGCTTCGAGACCGAGGAGCTGGGCTTCTTCTCGCCGACGATGAAGCCCGCCGAGAGGCTTACCGCCGGCGAGGTCGGCTACGTCATCACGGGTCTCAAGGACGTGAGCAAGCTGCGCGTCGGCGACACCCTCACGGGCGAGGCGAACCCGGCCGCGGGGCCGCTGCCCGGCTACAAGGACGTGAAGCCGACCGTCTTCGCCGGGCTCTTCCCGACCGACTCGGACGACTACCCCGAGCTGCGCGACGCGCTGGACAGGCTGAAGCTGAACGACGCCGCGCTCTTCTACGAGCCGGAGACGTCCCAGGCGCTCGGCTTCGGCTTCCGCTGCGGCTTCCTCGGCCTGCTCCACATGGAGATCGTCCGCGAGCGGCTCGAGCGCGAGTTCGACCTCGACCTGCTCGTTACCGCGCCGACGGTCGCCTACCAGGTGACGACCCCGGTCGGTGAGCTCGTGGAGGTTCACAACCCGGCCGACATGCCCGACGAGCTCGAGCGCGTCGACGAGCCCTACATCAGGGCGTCGATCATCGTCCCCAAGGACTACGTCGGCGCCGTCATGGAGCTCAACAACGACCGCCGCGGGCGCTTCGACCACATGGAGTACCTGTCCGAGCAGCGCGTCCACCTGACCTACGACCTTCCGCTCGCCGAGATCGTCTTCGACTACTACGACCAGCTCAAGTCGCGCACGCGCGGGTATGCGAGCTTCGACTACGACCTCGCCGGCTACCGGGAGGGCTCGCTCGTCCGCGTCGACGTGCTGGTCGGCGGCGAGCCGGTCGACGCTCTCTCGCTGATCCTCCCGCGCGCGGGCGCCTATCCGCGCGCGAAGGCGCTCGTCGAACGGCTGCGGCAGGAGATCCCGCGCCAGTTCTTCGACGTCGCCATCCAGGCGGCGATCGGGTCGCGCGTGATTGCGCGCGAGACCGTCAAGGCGAAGCGCAAGGACGTGCTCGCGAAGTGCTACGGCGGCGACATCACGCGGAAGCGCAAGCTGCTCGAGAAGCAGAAGGCGGGCAAGAAGCGCATGAAGCAGGTCGGCTCGGTCGAGGTGCCGCAGGAGGCGTTCCTGGCCGTGCTCAACCTGGGGGACGACAAGCGATGAGCGGCGTCCGGCACCTCTACGTGCACCTGCCGTTCTGCGCGCACCGCTGCGGCTACTGCGACTTCGTCACCGCGGTCGGCGCGCTCGACCGGCACGGGCCGTACGTCGACGGGCTGCTGGCCGAGCTCGAGGTCGAGCGCGGCCTGCTGGCCCCGGCGCTCGACACCGTCTTCCTCGGCGGCGGGACGCCCACGTTCACGAAGCCGGAGGCGCTGGTGCGGCTGCTCACCGCGTTGCCCGCTGCCACCGAGGTGACCGTCGAGGCGAATCCGGAGACGGTGACCCCCGCCCTCGCCGCGCTGCTCCGCGAGGGCGGCGTGAACCGCGTCTCGCTCGGCGCCCAGAGCTTCCAGCCGGCGCTGCTCGCGACGCTCGAGCGTGTTGCCGGACCGGACGACGTCCGACGTGCCGTGCACACTCTTCGTGATGCCGGATTTGACAACATCTCGCTCGACCTCATCTACGGCATCCCCGGCCAGGGCGCCGCCGACCTCGAGCGCGATCTCGCCGAGGCGCTCGCGCTCGAGCCGGAGCACCTGTCCTGCTACGAGCTCGAGGCGAAGCCGGGGACGCGCTTCACGCACGCGCACGGGGAGGAGCTCGCCCGCCAGGCGGAGGCGATGGAGGGCTACTTCGAGCGCGTCGTCGACACGCTGACCGGCGCCGGCTACCGGTGGTACGAGACGGCCAATTTCTGCCGACCCGACACCGGGCGGGATCTGCGCGCACAGCACAACCTGGGCTACTGGCACGGGCGCGACTACCTCGGGCTCGGCGTGGGCGCCGTCTCCACGGTGCGCGGGCGGCGCTGGCGGACGACGCCGAGCGTGGGGAGGTACCTCGCCGGCCTGGCCGATGGTCGCCGGCCGGAGCGCGACGTCGAGCAGCTCGACCGCGCGACGCAGCAGGCAGAGCGCGTCCTGCTCGGGCTGCGCCTCGACGAGCCTCTCGCGCTCGACGGCCTCGGCGACGCCTTCGACGCGGCCGGGCTGGAGCGGGTGGAGCGCCTCGGGCTCGCCGTTCGCGAGGGCGGGACGGTCACGCTCACCCCGCGTGGGCGGCTGCTCGGCGGCGGGGTCACCGCCGCGGTTCTCGCGTAACCGCCCGGGCGGGAATTTGCCTGCACAGCGATACAATCAGCGGCCGTGATCGACCTCACCGAACGCCAGCAGGAAGTCCTGCGCTGCGTCGTCGAGGAGTACGTCCGCACCGGGCAGCCGGTCGGCTCGAAGCACCTCGTCGAGACCGCCGGTCTGCGCTTCTCGCCGTCGACCGTGCGTGCCGAGCTGGCCGAGCTCGAGGCGCGTGGGCTGCTCACGCACCCGCACACCTCGGCGGGCCGCGTCCCTACCGACCGCGGCTACCGGCTGTACGTCGACGGGCTGATGGAGCGGCTCGGGCGGCCGCTGAGCTTCCCGCTCGACCTCTCGGTGAACGCGGGCGAGGTCGACGCGACGCTGCAGGCGACGACCGAGGCGCTCTCCGAGCTCACGCGCCTGCTCGCGCTGGTGTCCGCGCCGCCGCTCCAGGCCGCGACCGTCCGCCACGTTGAGGTGCTGCTGCTTCAGCCGCACATCGCGATGGTGGTGGTGATCACGTCCACGGGCGGCGTCAGCAAGCGCGTCCTGACCTTCGAGATGCCGGTCGATCCTGGCCTCCCGAAGTGGGCCGGCGAGTACCTCGTGGAGCAGGTGGTCGGCCTCAACCTCGGCACCCGGGCGCTGCGGCAGCGCTTCGAGGATCCCGCTCTCGACGTGCGCGAGCGCGCCTTCCTGCAGCTGCTCTGGCCGGCGTTCTCCGGCCTGGACGCGGACGACCGCCGGCTCTTCGTGGGGGGCGCAGCCGACCTGTTGAACGAGCTGCGGTCGGCGGATTTCGAGGGCTACCGCAGCCTGCTCGACGTGCTCGAGCGGCGCGCGGCGCTCCTCGAGGTGCTCGCCGGCGCACTGGAGCCCGAGCGGACGTTCGTCCGCGTCGGCCCCGAGCTGGCGCACCCCGGACTGCGCGACGTTGCGCTCGTCGGCGCCTCGTACGGCGTCGTCAACCGCACGCTCGGGGCAGTCAGCCTGCTCGGCCCGCTGCGCATGGACTACGCGACCGCGATCCAGTCCGTCCGGGCCGCAGCGACCGAGCTCTCACGCTTCGCCGAGAGCTACTACGCCGACAACTGAGGTCGTCTCTACGCTTCGCTGATGGCGACGACGGGGCGCGACTACTACGAGCTGCTGGGCGTCGCGCGCGACGCGGGCGACGACGAGATCAAGCGCGCCTTTCGCCGCCGCGCGCGCGAGCTGCACCCCGACGTCTCCGAGGCGCCGGACGCGAAGGAGCGCTTCGCCGAGGTCGCCGAGGCGTACGAGGTCCTGTCCAAGCGCGAGACCCGCGAGGTCTACGACCGCTACGGCCACGCCGGGCTGCGCAACGGCGGCTTCTCGGCCTCCCAGTTCGACTTCGGCAACCTCGCCGACGTCTTCTCGGCCTTCTTCGGCGACGACCTGCTCGGCGGCGTCGGTCGCCGGAGCCGCGGCGGCGACGTCGCCGCCTACGTCGAGATCGACCTCCGCGAGGCGGCCAGCGGCGTCCGCAGGCAGGTGCCGATCCAGGTCGCGGTCACCTGCACGCGCTGCGACGGCTCCGGCGCCGAGCCCGGCACCGACGTCAGCACCTGCCCGACATGCGGCGGCGCCGGCCGGGTGAACCAGGTCTCGCGCAGCGTCTTCGGCGAGTTCGTCCGCTCGGCCGCCTGCCCCACCTGCGGCGGTAGCGGCCAGGTCATCGCGACCCCGTGCCGCGAGTGCCGAGGCGACGGGCGCGTCGTCGAGAAGCGCTCGCTCGACGTCGACATCCCGGCCGGGATCCACGACGGGCAGCGCATCCGCATCTCGGGCGAGGGCCACGCCGGCATCCCCGGCGCCCGCGCCGGCGACGTCTATGTCGGTGTCACGGTCCGCCCGGACCGTGACTTCGTCCGCGACGGCGACGACATCTACTCGGGCGTGACGCTGACGATCACCGATGCAGCGCTCGGCGCGACCGTCACGGTGCCGACGCTCGACGGCGAGACCGAGCTCGAGTTCGAGCCGGGCACGCAGCCGGGCGAGGTGCGCACCCTGCGCGGCAAGGGCATGCCCGTGCTGCAGGGGTTCGGCCGCGGCAACCAGCACGTGCGGGTCACGGTCGCCGTCCCGCGCCGCCTGACCGAGGAGCAGCGCGACCTGCTCCGCAGCTTCGGCGAGTCGGGCGGCGCCGAGACGTACGACGCGGACGACGACGAGGGGTTCTTCCACAAGCTGAAGAGCGCGTTCCGCTGAGGCTCGAGCCGAAAATCCGCCGCCGTCGGGGGCGTTCCAGACCAAGCAGGGCAGTGCGCTCGGTCAGCGTGCGTAGCAGCGCTACGTGCGGTGACCGAGCGCGCTGATCCGGCGCTGTGTCTGGGGCGTCATCCGGCCCGGCGGATTTTCAGTTCGAGCCTCTAGTCCGCGCGTCGATACCGGTGCCGCCCGAGGAGGCGGAGGCCGCCGTCGCGCAGCTGCTCGAGCTCGTCCCGGCCGGCCACGAGGTCACGACCACCGGGCTGGCGGCGTACGTGGACGAGCAGCAGCTCGTCGCGCTGCGAGCTGCCTTCCCGGCGCTCACGGTCGAGGAGGTCGAGCCCGGCTGGGAGGACGCCTGGCGTCGCTTCCACACGGGGATCCGCATCGGCCCGCTCTGGGTCGGCCCGCCCTGGGAGCAGCCGCCCGTGGACGCCGTCACCGTCGTCATCGACCCCGGCCGCGCCTTCGGCACCGGCGCCCACCCGACGACGCGCCTCGCGCTCGAGCTGCTCGCCGAGCTCGAGCCGGGCAGCCTGCTCGACGTCGGTTGCGGCTCGGGAGTGATCGCCATCGCTGCGGCCAGGCTCGGCTTCGCGCCGGTGCGGGCCAGCGACACCGACCCGGTCGCCGTCGAGGTCACACGCGAGAACGCGGAGCGAAACGGCGTCGCCGTCGAGGCGGCAGTGCTGGACGCACGCACCGACGCGCTAGCGGCAGACGTCGTCGTCGCCAACATCGCGCTGGACGTCGTCGAGGCGCTCGCGCCACGCGTCCGCTGCCGGAACCTCGTGCTCTCCGGCTATCTGTCCGGCGACCGTCCGGTCGTCGCCGGGCTCGTGCATGTTGCCCGGCGAGAGCGTGACGGGTGGGCGGCCGATTCGTACCGACCGGAGTAGCATCGCCCGCGTGACCGCGTTCTCCGTTCGTTTCCTGGGCTGCAAGGTGTCGCAGACGGATGCACAGGCCGTACGCGAGCGACTGCTCGCCGAGGGCCACCGCGAGGCGGCCCTCGGGTCCGGTGCCGAAGTCGCCGTCGTGAACACCTGCTGCGTCACCCACGAGGCCGTGCGCAAGTCGCGCAAGGCGGCCGCGCGCGCGGCGCGAACGCACGGCCGGGTGTACGTGACCGGCTGCGGCGCCAACCTCGGCGCCGACGCGTTCCGCGGGCTGCCGGAGAACGTGGCCGTCATCGCCCGTCGGAGCGAGGAGACGCCGGCCGCGGTCGCCGGCGACGTCGGCGCGGTCGGCTGCGTGCAGGCCGAGTCGCGCCTCGACCGCGTGCGCGCCTTCGTGAAGGTCCAGGACGGCTGCAGCTTCTCGTGCGCCTTCTGCGTCGTCCCGCTCGTGCGCGGCGCCTCGCGCAGCCGCGCCGCCGAAGCCGTGCTGGCCGAGGCATCCAAGCGCGTCGCCCAGGGCCACCGCGAGATCGTCCTGACCGGGATCAACCTCGGCTGCTACCGCGACCGCGGAGCTGGGTACCGCCTGCCCCGCCTGATCCGCGAGCTCGGGGGCATCCCCGGCCTCGAGCGGATCCGCCTCTCGTCCATCGAGGTAAACCACGTCGACGAAGCGCTCGTCGCCGCGCTCCGCGAGACGCCAGCCGTCGCACGGCACCTCCATGTGCCGCTCCAGTCCGGCGACGACGACGTGCTCCGCGCGATGGCCCGCCGCTACAGCGTCGCGACCTTCCGCCGCCGCCTCGAGCCGCTCGCCGACTTCAACCTGACGACCGACGTGATCGTCGGCTTCCCGGGCGAGGACGAGGCCGCGTTCCGGCGAACGCTCGAGGTCGTGCGCGAGGCGCGGGTCACGAAGGTGCACGTCTTCCCGTACTCGCCGCGGCCGGGCACCGAGACGGCCACGCGCGACACCGTTGCGGCGGCCGTCAAGCGCGAGCGCGGCGCGCGCCTGCGGGCCGTATCCCACGAGGCGTGCCTCGGGCGCTGGCGTGAGAAAGTCGGGGCCGATGACCGTGTGCTCGTCGATCGTCCCGGCCGGGGCTACGGCGACGACTACTCGCCGTGGCTCGTCGACGCCCCGGTCGGCGAGCTGGTCCGTGTCCGCGGCGCCGCGGTCACCGAGGAGGGCGTGCTCGCTGCGTGACGACTGCCTCTTCTGCCGGCTCGTCCGCGAGGGCGAGCATGTCCACGCCGCGGACGGGTTCGTCGCGATTCGCGACATCAACCCGCAGGCGGACACGCATCTGCTCGTGCTGCCCGAGCGGCATGTCGACACGTTCCGCGACATCAGGGAGTTCCCGCCAGAGGAGGCGAGCCGCATGCTGGCGTTCGTCGCTGACACCGCGCGCGAGGCCGGACTGGAGGACTACCGGGTGGTCGTCAACGTCGGCCCGGGCGCCGGCCAGACGGTCTTTCACGTGCACTGGCACATCCTCGCCGGCGGATTGGGGAGGATGACGCAGCTGTGAGCGGTTTGATCGAACGCCTGGAGGACGACCTGACCGAGTCGATGAAGTCGCGCGACGAGACGCGCCGCGACGCCGTGCGGCTGATCCTCGCCAGCCTGCGCTCTGCCGAGAAGGACCTCCAGCGGCCGCTCAGCGACGGCGAGGAGCTGCAGGTGCTCCAGCGCGAGCGCAAGAAGCGCCAGGAGGCGGCCGAGGCGTTCCGGGCGGCCGGGCGAGACGAGGCCGCCGACCACGAGGAGGCGGAGCTCGCGATCCTCGGCGAGTACATGCCCGAGCAGCTCTCCGAGGAAGACCTGGAGTCGATCATCGACGACGCCATCGCCGAGAACGGCGCCACCAGCATGCGCGACCTCGGTCGCGTCATGGCCGACGTCATGCCGCAGGTCGCCGGCCGGGCCGACGGCAGCGTCGTCAGCCAGCTGGTGCGCGAAAAGCTCGCCTAGCACTACCCGGCCCGCGACCCCTGACGGCCGCCCTTCGCGCCTACACTGAGGGAGGGTGCAGGAAGTTCTCTCGGTTTCGAACGACGTCGCGGCTGAGCTCGCCGGGATCTCCGACGGCGTGCTCGACACGCTGCGCGAGCGGCTGCGGGCCACGATCATCATGCGCGGCAATCGCGTGACGCTCGAGGGCGACGAGGACGCGGTCGCCGAGGCGCGCGCCGCGCTGGACGAGATCGTCGAGCTGATCGAGCACGGCCACGAGATCGGCCCGGGCACCGTCGACACCGTGCTCGGCGTCCTCGAGCAGGGCGCCGACGTCCGCGAGCTCTTCGACGACGTCGTCTGGCGTCACCGCGGCAAGAAGATCTCACCGAAGACCGTCACGCAGAAGCAGTACGTCGAGGCCATCCGCAAATGCACCGTCACCTTCGGGATCGGCCCCGCCGGCACCGGCAAGACCTACCTGGCGATGGCGCTCGCGGTCGCCGCGCTTTCCGATCGCCAGGTCGGCCGCATCATCCTCACCCGCCCGGCCGTGGAGGCCGGCGAGCGGCTCGGCTTCCTGCCCGGAGACATGCTCGCCAAGGTCGACCCGTACCTGCGGCCGCTCTTCGACGCGCTCTACGACATGCTCGACGCCGACCGCCTGGCCGCATTCATGGAGCGCGGGACGATCGAGGTCGCGCCGCTCGCATTCATGCGCGGCAGAACGTTGAACGACTCCTTCATCATCCTCGACGAGGCCCAGAACACGAGCCCCGAGCAAATGCAGATGTTCCTGACGCGCCTCGGGTTCGGCTCCAAGGTCGTCGTCACCGGCGACGTCACCCAGGTCGACCTGCCGCGCGAGCAGGCGTCCGGGCTGATCCAGGTGCAGGACATCCTCGGCGCCGTGGACGGGATCTCCTTCGTCCGCTTCTCGCACGAGGACGTCGTCCGCCACAAACTCGTGCAGCGCATCGTCGAGGCGTACAAACAGCACTCGGAGGAGACAGGAACCGGACGGCGCAGGTAAGGGCGTGGTCGCCGTCGACGTCGAGAACCGCAGCGGCCGGGACGTCCCGGCCGACGAGGCCGTCGTCGTGATCCGCGCCACCCTGGCCGCCGAGGGCATCGACGACGGCGAGCTCGGGCTCCACTTCGTCGGCCCGGACGAGAGCCGCGCTCTGAAGCGCGAGCACCTCGACATCGACGAGGCGACCGACGTGCTCTCCTTCCCGCTTGACGGGCGCGACCCGATCGCGCAGGGGCTGCCGCGGCAGCTCGGCGACCTCATCGTCTGCCCGGACGTCGTCGGCGACGACTGGCGCGGGCCGCTCGTGCACGGCGTCCTCCACCTGCTCGGGTATGACCATGGCAAGGAGATGACGACCCGGGAGCAGGAGCTCGCCTCGTGAACGACCGCCGCGCGCCGTCGCTGCTGCACAGCTTCAACTACGCCTTCGAGGGCGTCATCCACGTGCTGCGCACGCAGCGCAACATGCGCATCCACTTCATGATCGCCGTGGGCGTGCTCATCGCCGCCCTCGCCGCCGGCGTGCAGCGGTTCGAGCTCATCGCGCTGCTGCTCTCGATCGCCTTCGTGCTGATCACCGAGATGATCAACACCGCCATCGAGGCCGCGATCGACGTCTCGACGACGGCGTTCGATCCGCTCGCGAAGCTCGCCAAGGACATCGCCGCGGGCGCGGTCCTGATCGCGACCGTCAACGCGGTCATCGTCGGCTACCTCGTCTTCTCCGTGCGGCTCGTCCACCAGGGCTCGAACCTGATCACCCGGATCCGCGACGCGCCCGCCGAGCTCACGCTGGTCGCGCTCGTCGTCACCGTCCTCCTCGTGATCGCCACGAAGGCGTACACGGGCCGGGGCACGCCGCTCCGCGGCGGACTGCCCTCGGGCCACGCTGCCGTCGCGTTCGCGGCCTGGATGGCGGTCACGAACGTCGTCAGCGACTCGCGCCACTGGTTCCTGATCTCGACGCTGGCGTTCATCATGGCCTTGCTCGTGGCCCAGACCCGTGTCGAATCCGGCATCCACTCCGTCGTCGAGGTGACCTACGGCGCGCTGCTCGGCTCGCTGCTCACGCTCGTGATCTTCCAGGTGTTCACGTGACCCCCGACCTCGACCTCCTCGCCCAGGCCGACGCCGCCGCCGGGCACGCCTACGCGCCGTACTCGAAGTTCCGCGTCGGCGCCGCCGTGCGCGCACGCGACGGGCGCATCGTGACCGGCGTGAACGTCGAGAACGCCGCCTACCCGCTCGGCATCTGCGCCGAGAAGGCTGCGATCAGCGCCGCGGTGAACGCGGGCTACGCCCCCGGCGACCTCGAGGCGATCGCGATCACGGCGTCGCCGTGCGGCGGCTGCCGGCAGTGGCTGGCCGAGTTCCGGATCGGATCGGTCACGTACCGGCGCGCCGGCGGCGAGGTCGTGGCGGTCACCCCGGCCGATCTCCTGCCCGACTCCTTCGTCCTGTGAAGAGCGGCTTCGTCGCCGTCGCCGGGCGCCCGAACGTCGGTAAGTCGACGATCGTGAATGCGCTTGCCGGCGGCAAGGTCGCGATCGTCTCGGACAAGCCGCAGACCACTCGCCGGCGGATCTTCGGCGTCGCGAACGGCGACGATTACCAACTCGTTATGGTCGACCTGCCGGGCTTCCAGCGCCCGCGCGACCCCCTCACCGAGCACATGCAGCGCACGGTCGACGCCTCGTTCGAGGACGTCGACGGCGTCCTGCTCGTCCTCGATGCGCGCGAGCGGATCGGCGCGGGCGACCGCTTCATCGCCAAGCGCGTGTTCGAGCTCGGCGTGCCGGTCGTGATCGCGCTCAACAAGGTCGACCGGCTCAAGCCCGGCCACATCGCGACGCAGATGATGACCGGCTCCAAGCTGGGCGACTTCCATGCGCTGCACCCGGTGAGCGCGAAGACCGGGGACGGAGTCGGCGAGCTGCGAGAGGAGCTCGTCGGCCTGCTGTCCGAGGGGCCGGCCTACTTCGGGCTCGACCAGCGCACCGACCTCACGCCCGAGGAGCAGATCGCCGAGCTCGTGCGCGAAAAGGCGCTCCATCTGACGCGCGACGAGGTGCCGCACGCCGTGACGGTCGAAGTCGAGGAGATCACCGAGAAGGTCGTTCGCGCGAACGTCCTCGTCGAGACCGACTCGCAGAAGCAGATCCTGGTGGGCAAGCGCGGCGCGGTGATCCGCGAGATCGGCACCCGCGCGCGACCGGAGATCGAGCAGGTGCTTGGGCACAAGATCTTCCTCGAGCTGCAGGTGAAGGTGCGGCCGAAGTGGCGCCGCGACGAACGGCTGCTCGAGCGGCTCGGGATCTAGCCTTCGTCGACGACGAGCTCGCCGTCCACGATGAGCTGGTCGACGATCCCGACGACGAGCGCCCGCACCGGCCCCTCCGACAGCCCGAGCACCTGTCGCGCCCCGTTGCCCTCGTCGAGGATCAGCACCGTCTCGCCCGCGCCGGAGCCGACCGTGTCGACGCAGATCAGGTAGCCGCCGTCCGGGCGGCCCGCCGTGTCAAGGGTGTCGCAGAGCAGCAGGCGGCGGCCGTCGTAAACCGGCGCATTGATAGTCGAGACCACGGTGCCGACGACCCGGCCGACTTTCACGAGAGCTCCTCGACGGCGTCGACGATGCCGACGATCGCTTGGTCGACGGGGACGAACGTGTTCGGCAGCGCCTGGGCCGCCTCCCGGGCGCCCACGATGTAGACGAGCTCGCCCGGCCCGGCCATGTGCACGCCGTCCGCGGCCACGACCGGGGTGCCCTGCGGCTGCTGGCGCCGGTCGAGCGGCTGGACGACGAGGAACTTGACGCCCTCGAGCCCGTCGGCCTTGACGGTCGCGACCACGGTGCCGGTGACGCGCGCGAGCTGCACCTAGTGGCTCCGCTTGCGCCGCGGCCTCGGCTTCGGCTTCGGCGCGGCCGCCTCCGGGGCGGCGCCGTTCGCGCCGCCCGAGCCGGGCATGGGCCGGCCGCGCGGCGCCACGATCGAGGCGATCAGGCCGTTGCCGTTCGCCGGCGCCTTCTCGACGTCCCGGCGGCGCTCGCCGAAGCGCGGGTCGGTGGTCAGCTCGCCGCGCATCTCGCCGTGGAGCTGGGAGATGACGACGTGTGCGACCTCCTGCCCGGACGCGGCCACCCGCTCGACGCCGTAGTCGACGGCTGCCTCGACCTCCGCCACCTCGCCGCCGAAGACGACGTAGCCCTTGCCGCCGAGGTCGTCCGCAAGCCGCAGCTCGCGGATCGTCACCCTCGCTCCCTTCACGCCGGCGTCGGCCGCGTCGATCGTCGCCGCCACGGTCAGCGTCTCGATCACGCCCAGCGCCTCGCCGTCGTCCTCGCGCCTGGCGCCTGCGATCGACGCGACCACGTCCGGGTGCACGTCGGGCAGGAAGACCACGTCGACGACGGCTGCCGCCGCCCGTCGCGCGGCCCGCCTCCATCGCCTCCTCGACGTCCGCGGTGGCGCCGCCGACGAGCACCAGGTACTTGCCCGGATGCACCGTCCCCGCCCGGATGACGTCGAGCGGCGGCGCGCTTGACCATGGCGTCGCCGGCCTCGATCCCGTGGGCGATCGACGACGAACTCGAGCAGGCCGACGGCGGGCTCCATCAGACGATCCGCAGCGCGCCGACGACGGTGATGCGCCGCTCGCGCGAGAACGTCCGCGGCCGGGTGAGGCCGTCTCCGGTCGGGCTGGCGATCGAGAAGGACGAGAAGCCCTCGCCGCCCTCGCCCAGCCCTGCGTAGTTCGGGCCGTTCGCCACGAAGATGCTGCAGTTCATGGCGCGCGCCATTCGCGTGATCGCGTCGACGTTTGTCGAGTGGATCGAAGCGGTGTGCCGGAAGCCGTGCTCCGAGCGCACGGCGAGGTCGATCGCCTGCTCCACGGTCGGCACGCGCGCCACGGGCATCACGGGCATCATTTGCTCGGTCCAGACGAGGCTGTGCTCGCGCGGCACCTCGGCCACGACGAGCCGGATGTCACCGTCCGCGCGGATGCCGATCTCGCGCAGGATGACGCCGGCGTCCTTGCCGATCCACGCCGGGTTGATCTGGCCGGGCTTGTTGGGCGGGCCGAGCTCGCGGAAGATCACGCGCTCGAGCCGCTTCAGCTCGTGCTCCTTGAGCACGTAGGCGTCGTGCTGGCCCATGGCGCGCACGAGCCGGTCGGCGACCGTGTCGACGACGATCGTCGTCTTCTCGTCCGTGCAGATGACGTTGTTGTCGAACGACGCGCCCGCGACGATGTCCCGGCCGGCCTTCTCCACGTCGGCCGTCTGGTCGACCACCGCCGGTGGGTTGCCCGGCCCCGCCGTGACCGCACGCTTGTCGGTCTTCAGCGCCTCGCGCACGACGGCAGGCCCGCCGGTCACGAGCAGCAGGCGGACGTCCGGGTGATGCATGAGCTCCTTGGCGCTGTCGATGGTCGGCTCGGCGGTCGCGGTGACCAGGTCGGCCGGCCCGCCGGCGGCGACGATCGCGCGGTTGATCAGGCGCACGTTCTCCGCGGAGACCCGCTTCGCGTTCGGGTGCACGTTGAAGACGAGCGAGTTGCCCGCCGAGATGATCGCGATCGTGTTGTTGATGACCGTCGACGTCGGGTTCGTCGTCGGCGTGATCGCGGCGACCACGCCGAACGGCGCCCACTCGGTGACCATCATCCCCTGGTCGCCGGTGACGGCGTCCGACTCGAGGTCCTCGGGCCCCGGCGTCTTCGTCGTCACGAGCCGGTTCTTGATGATCTTGTCGGCGACGCGGCCGAGGCCGGTCTCCGCCACGGCCATCTCGGCGAGCCGCTCGCCGTGCTCGAGCATCGAGGCGCGGATCGAGGCCACGATCGCCTTGCGGCCCTCGAGGCCGATCTCGCGGTAGGCGACCTGCGCCCGCGCGGCCGCACGGACGGCCTCCCCGACGGAGGCGTGGACGCCGTCGCCGAGCTCGGCCTCGCCGGCGGCGGACAGCGCGTCTTCACCGCGGAGGCCCGCGCCGGGCCGCTCGCCCGCCTCGCCGAGCCGGCGGTGGACGCGCTCGATGATCTCCTGGATTTCTTCCGGCGAGAGCGTGCTCACTTGCGCCACTTCTCCTCCCCGCCGACCTCCCAGGTGTCGACGATCGCCATGACGACGGCGTCGCAGGGCCGGTCGCGCGTCGCCTCGGTCTGGCGGGCCGAGCTGCCGGTGGCAACGAGCACCACCTCGCCGACCCCCGCGCCGACGGCGTCGGCTGCGACGACGAACGACCCGAGGTCATTGTTGTCCGCGTCGAGGTGGAGGACCACGAGGAACTTGAGGCCTTCCATCGAGGCCTCCTTCCGGCTCGCCACCATCGTCCCGGCTACTCGTCCGAGCTGCACCGTCGGTCTCCTTTCCGCCCGCGCCTCCGGCCGCCGGGGAAGCGTGAGCGCCCCGGCGGCCTGGAGGTGCAGCTTGTCGCTACGCCGCGGCCTGGCCCATCTCGCCCTGGGCCTGCTCCTTGCGCCCGAGCGGGAGCACCAGGTCGATGTTGACGTGCGGCCTCGCGATCACGTGGCTCGAGATCAGCTCGCCGACCTTCTCGGCGTTCTGCATGCCGGCCTGCACGGCCGCCTTGACGGCGGCGACGTCACCGCGGACGACGGCGGTCACGTAGCCGCCTCCCGTCTCCTCGAAGCTCACGAGCTCCACCTTGGCCGCCTTCACCATCGCGTCGGCCGCCTCGACCATCGCCGGAAAGCTCCGCGCCTCGATCATTCCCAGGGCATCAGCCATCTGTCTGGCCTCTCCTTTCGCTGACTACTTTGCGGCCTCGCGGCCGTCCAGTCCTTCGATGGCGGCCACGGCGGCCTGCCATCCCACGTCGATGTCCTGCTCCTCGCCGCCCAGGTACACGCGGCCCATCGAGCCGAACGACCGCACCTCGAGGACGTTGATCTCCGCCGCCTTCTCCGCCTCGTTGGCGGCGAGCGGAGCGTAGGCGGCCGGCTCGCACTCGAGCACGTACAGCGTCTGCCCGCCCATGATCATCTGGCCGTGCCGCGTCCGGTTGATCAGCTGGGCGTGGTGGTCGTCGATCCGACGGACGATCTGGCTCGAGAGGATCCGCGGCTTCATCCGGTCGGACTCGGTGAGCCCGATCGACTCGAGGATCGCGGCCCCTGCCGCCCGGGTCTCCGCCTGCTCGGGCGAGTGCACCTCGAGCATCCCGTAGTACCGCTCGATGATCTGCATCCCCGGCCGCACGCTCGTGGACTTCAGCGCCACGTCCGACAGCCGGTTGATCTCGATCCCGGGCGCGATCTCAACGTACAGCGACGCGTCCCCCGGGAGCGGCAGGAAGCCCTGGGCGACCGTGCCCAGGAAGGCGGCGTACTGCGGTTGCAGGCTGTCCAGGAAGCAGTACGCACGAAGCTCAACGCCGTTGCTCAATCCATCCTCCCTTGGCTAGTAGCGCCCTTCGCCGGCGTCCTCGCCGGTCACGATGTGCACGCTCGCCGAGGCGCCGATCCGGGTCGCCCCGGCCGCGATCATCTCGCGGGCGTCGTCGGCGCTGCGGATCCCGCCCGACGCCTTGACGCCGAGCTTCGGGCCGACCGCCTCGCGCATCAGCAGCACGTCGTGCGCGGTGGCGCCCCCGCCGCCGAAGCCCGTCGACGTCTTGACGAAGTCGGCCTTGGCCAGCTTGGCCAGGTGCGAGGCGATGACCTTCTCCTCGTCGGTGAGGAGCGCGGTCTCGAGGATCACCTTGCACAGCGCGCCGGCCTCGCGGCAGGCGTCGGCGACCTTCTCGATGTCCTTGCGCACGAGCTCGTGGTCGCCGCTCTTCAGCGCGCCGATGTTGATGACCATGTCGATCTCGCGTGCGCCGTCGCGGATCGCCCGCCGGGCCTCGAGCGCCTTCACCTCGGTCGTGCTCGCCCCGAAGGGGAAGCCGACCACCGAGGCGACGCGGACGCCGGAGCCGCGCACGTTGTGCGCACAGCGCTTCACCCAGGTCGGGTTCACGCAGACCGCAGCGAACCCGTAGCGGCGCGCCTCCTCGCAGAGCGTGTCGATGTCGGCAGCGGTGGCGTCCGGCTTCAGCAACGTGTGGTCGATGAAGCGGGCCAGGTCCTGAGGGACGTCGGCGCCGTCGCCGGAGTAGCTGATCCGCCCGGCGCCGTTCGCGACGACGCCGCGGACCTTGTCGGAGGAGTGGGCGGCGCAGGCGCCCTGGCAGGCCGGATCGTTGCAGTCGCACGCACCGCGGGCGGTAAGCACCGCGAGCACCTCGCGGGTGATCGCATCGACCAGGGCGTCGGTAGAGGCGCTCACGTCGCGGCTCCGACGCGGTCGGCCAGGTAGCGCCGCTCGATCTCGGTGATCTTCGCGACCCTGCGGGCGTGGCGATCGCCGCCCCACGGGGTGGCGAGCCAGGCGTCGACGATCTCCAGCGCGAGGTTCTCGCCGACGAACCCGGCGCCGAGCACGAGCACGTTCGCATGGTTGTGCTCGCGGCTGTTCTTCGCGGAGGCGACGTCCCAGCAAGTCGCGGCGCGGATGCCCGGCACCTTGTTCGCGGCCATGCAGGAGCCGATGCCGGCGCCGTTGACGACGATGCCCCAGCGGCAGGCGCCGTCGGCGACGAGGCGCGCGACGGCATGCGCGAAGTCCGGGTAGTCGACCGCCTCCGTGTTGCCGGTCCCGCAGTCGCGCACCTCGAGGCCGCGCTCGCGGAGGGCGGCGGCGATGTGCTCCTTCAGCCGGAAGCCGCCGTGGTCGGCTCCGACGGCAATGCCGTCGCCGGTAGCCGCGGCGGGCGCGGGCTGCGAGGCCGCCGGCTCCTCGGGCACGACCTGCGCGACGATGGCGGCCACGAGCGCGCGCACCTCGTCCTCCGAGGGAAGCATCGTGCTCATGCGCCTGCCTCGGGCCGGTTGAGCTCTACCTGGTACTCGTAGCGCTCGCCGACGAAGACGAGCCGCGTCGCCTCGACGGGCTCGCCCGCCGGCGTGAAGGTGAGGCGCCGAATCAGCAGCACGGGCGTGCCGGCTTCGCAGCCGAGCAGCTGCGCGCTGGCCGCGTCGACGACGCCGGGCGAGATCGTCTCGACGGCGCGGTCGAGCACGAGCCCGATCGGCTCGCGCTGGAGCGTCTCGTACATCGAGCCGGCATCCAGGCGCCGACGCTTGAAGAGGCCGTCGTGGCCGCCGAGCATGTCGACCGGAAGCCAGGTCTCGGCGAGCCCGACCGGCTTGCCGTCGGCGAGCAAGAGGCGGCGCAGGAAGCGGCAGCGCGTGCCCTCCGGCAGGCCGAGCGCCGAGGCCAGGTCGGCCGGGACGTCCTCGACGGTGGATGCAAGCATCCGGTGGGAGGGCGCGAAGCCCTGGCTCGCCGCCAGCTCGCTGAACGACGTCAGCTGCGGCTCGTGCCGGATCTTGGGCACGGCGACGAACGAGCCCAGTCCCTGCACCTTACGGATGACGCCGCGCGTCTCCAGGTCGGCCAGCGCCTGGCGGACGGTGGCGCGGGAGACGCCGTAGCGCTCCTGGATCACCGCCTCCGTGGCAAAGCGGTCGCCGGGCGCTAGGCCGCCGTCGCGGATCTCGTCGAGGAGCGCGTCACGCAGCTGTGCGTAGAGCGGAAGCGGGTTGGCACGGTCGAGCCAGGCCGGCGCTGCGGCCGTCGAGCTCACCGCGAGACCTCATTAGTCCGGTCATCCGGACGACCGTACATTGGTCTCATTCTTGACCCGTCGCGGCGCAGATGTCAAGCGGGGAGGTTGCTTCGCGGCGCCGCGGTACGATCCGCGCGCTCATGCACGGCGAACGGCGCTTCAGCCAGGCCATTTCGGACGGCGACCGGATCTCGCTGGTCGCGTCCGCCGCTGACGACGACTCGGCCCACCGAGCGGCCGCCGACGGCGCGACGGCGCTCGTCGCGGGGGCGCCGCTCGGCGACCACACGCTGCCGGTGCTCTGGCGCGGCTCCGGCGGCCCGCAGGCGGCGCGCAACGCAGCCGCCGATGCGTGCGTGCTCGTCGCGGGCGACGACGACGAAGACCGGCTCGTCGAGCGCTACCACGAGGTAGTGGACCTCGGTCTCGACTGCGTCGTCGAGGTCGCGCAGGAGGAGGAGCTCCTGCGGGTGCTCGAGGCGCTCGACCCGGAGGTCTTCCTGCTCACGCCGGGCGACCAGCACGGCGAGGAGGCGCTGGAGCGCGTGCTGGAGCTGCTCGAGGACGTGCCGGCCGGCAAGCTCGCCGTCGCCGACCTGACGCCCTACGACGAGGTCGAGCTGGCCGCGCTCGAGCGGGCCGGGGTGGACGCGGTGATCGTGCCGCTGGAGTCGGTGGCCGTCCTGGCCGCCGCGACTCCCTAGCCGAAGAACGCCTTCGCGACGTCGTACCACTCGGGCGGCACGGTCTTCAGCTCGGCCGTCGCCTCGCGCAGGGACACCGCGACGATCTCGTCACCGCGCAGCGCCGCCATCTGCCCGAACTGCTCCTCGTGCACGAGGTCGGCGGCCTTGAGGCCGTAGCGGCTCGCAAGCACGCGGTCGCGCGCCGTCGGCGTGCCGCCGCGCTGCACGTGGCCAAGGACGGTCACGCGGGTTTCGTATCCGGTGCGCTCCTCGATCTCGCCCGCGAGCGCGTGCCCGACGCCGCCCAGGCGGACGTGCCCGAACGCGTCCGTCGGCGCCTCCTGTGTGACGCTGCGGCGCTCACCCGACTCGTAGGTCAGCTCGTAGCCCTCGCTGACCACGACGATGGAGAAGTCTTTGCCGCGCGCGTGGCGTCGGCTGATCTCCGCGCACGCCGTCTCGACGGTCACCGGCTGCTCGGGGATGAGGATGACGTCGGCGCCGCCGGCGATGCCGCTCATGACGGCGATCCAGCCGGTGTGCCGGCCCATGACCTCGACGACCATCACGCGGTTGTGCGACTCGGCGGTCGTGTGCAGCCGGTCGATGGCCTCGGTGCAGACCGAGACCGCGGTGTCGAAGCCGAACGTGTAGTCGGTGCCCGAGAGGTCGTTGTCGATCGTCTTCGGGACGCCCACGACCGGGAGGCCGTGCTCCTCGTAGAGGCGGGCCGCGACGCCGAGCGTGTCCTCGCCGCCGATCGCGACGAGCGCGTCGAGGTTCTCCGCGAATGTCGTGAGCACGGCGTCGACGCCGCCGTCGACCTTGTACGGGTTCGTGCGCGACGTCCCGATGATCGTGCCGCCGCGCGGCAGGATCCCCGAGATCTCGCGCGGGCCGAGCGGCTGCAGCCGGCCGTGGACCAGCCCGGCCCAGCCCTCCCGGACGCCGATCACGTCGTAGCCGCGCGTCTGCGAGCGGCGCGCGACCGCGCGGATGACCGCGTTGAGGCCCGGGGCGTCGCCGCCGCCGGTGAGGACGCCTACTCGCTTGGGCACATCGCGATGGTACGGGTTGCGCAGCGCGCTCTGTTGCGGCGGACTGCGATTGCCTGAATAGACAACGAGTACCGTCCGGCGGCGCGGCTAGAATGGCTGAAACAAGCGGCGGTGGCGCAACCGGTCGACGCGGCGCCCTCAAAAGGCGCTGGGGCATAGCCCCGTGTGGGTTCGAATCCCACCCGCCGCATTTCATGCGATCCGAATACGAGCGAGAGATCGTTCTCGACCTCGCGAACTGCGGCGTCAACCAGTCGTTGATCGCTCGCGTGACCTTCATCCCGCGGTCAACAGTTCGCTACTGGCTGAAGCCGCACCGGCTGCGGCGTGAGCGGCGGCCTCAGTTGAACCTCGCGTCGCTGCCGGCTCGGGAGTACTCGTATCTGCTGGGCTTTATCTCGGGGACGGAGCGCTCTCGCAGCACCGACGCGGCGTCTACAAACTTCGCATCGTCTGCGACAGCCAGTACACAGAGATCATCGACGAGTGTGCCTCGGCAATGCAGGCTGTGATGCCGCATAACCGCGTGAGCATTCAGAAACTGCCGTACAACGCTGTCGTGATCGGGTGTTACTCGAAGGCCTGGCCGCTCCTGTTCCCGCAGCACGGGCCCGGACGCAAGCACACGCGCAAGATCGAACTGGCGCGGTGGCAGCGCGAGATCGTCGAGCGTCACCCGAAGCCCTTCCTCCGCGGCCTGATCCACTCCGATGGCTGCCAGGTGCTCAACCGCGTGAACGGCAAGGGATACCCGCGCTACTTCTTCAGCCAGGTCTCCGACGACATCCGCTCGCTGTTCTGCGAGGCGTACCGCATGGTCGGCGTGGAGTACCGGCTGAACCGCTGGAACTCCGTCTCGATCGCACGGGCCCCGAGCGTTGCGATCCTCGACTCGTTCATCGGGCCGAAGTCGTAACGCCGCGTTAACGAGGCCCGTAACGCCGGCTGGTACAAAGAGCGCCCGATGCGCCCGCCCTCCCTCCTTGCCGGGCTCGCGCTGTCGCTTGCCGCCCTGCTTGTCCCCGCCGTCGCGGCCGACGGCCACGTGACCCGGCCGCCGAGGAAGGCGGAGAAGCCCAAGCGCGTCGCGCTGCACAAGCGGCCGAACATCGTCTTCGTCATGACCGACGACCAGACGCTCGAGAACCTGCGAGTGATGCACGACACCAAGCGGCTGCTCGCCGACCAGGGCGCCACCTTCAACCAGTACGTCGTCTCCTACTCGCTCTGCTGCCCCTCGCGGGCGACGATGCTGACCGGCGAGTACGCGCACAACCACCGCGTGCTCGGCAACCACTCGCCGAACGGCGGCTTCTACCAGTTCCGCTCGCAGAACGCGCTGCCGGTCTGGCTCCAGGACGCCGGCTACTTCACGGCGCACGTCGGCAAGTACCTGAACGGCTACGGCAAGCGCAACCGGCACGAGGTGCCGCGCGGGCTGGAACGCAGTGGTACACGTCGGTCGACCCGACGACGTACCGCTACTGGGACTACACGTTCAACCAGAACGGCAAGCTCGTCCACTACGGCAACGCCGTGCGCGACTACCGCACCGACGTCGACACGCGCACCGCGGTCGGGATCATCAAGCGCCACGCGAAGAGCAGGGTCGAGCGCGGGAAGCCGATGTACCTCCAGGTCGACTACCTCGCGCCGCACAGCGGCTACCCGGTCGCGCTGGACGACCCGCCGCGCATGGCGACACCGGAGCCGGCACCGCGCCACCGCGACCGGTTCGCGTTCGCGCCGCTTCCGACGCCGCCGAACTACAACGAGGCGGACGTCAGCGACAAGCCGCTCGGAATCCGGCGCCGCGCGCAGATCGAGCCGTATGTCCGCTATGCGATCACCGAGGACTACCAGCAGCGGCTCGAGTCGCTCCTCGCCGTCGACGAGGGCGTCGCCGCGATCGTCCGGGAGCTGCGGCAGACGGGCGAGCTGAACAACACGTACATCTTCTTCAGCTCCGACAATGGCTTCTTCCAGGGCGAGCACCGCATCCCGAGCGGCAAGGTGCTCCCCTACGAGGAGTCGATCCACCTGCCGTTGATCGTCCGCGGGCCGGGGATCAAGCCGCATACCAGGCTCGACCAGCTGGTCGGCAACGTCGACCTCGCGCCGACGATCGCGGCCATGGCGCACGCGAAGCCCGGCCTCATCCAGGACGGCGTCTCGCTGCTGCCGCTGCTGAAGACCGGCCGCTGGCACGTGAAGCGAAACGACATCCTCCTGGAGGCCGGACCCTTCGACAAGCCGCAGCAGGAGTACACCGGCCTGCGCACGCCGCGGTACATGTTCGCCGTCTACGGCAACGGCGAGCAGGAGCTGTACGACCTGCGCGCCGACCCGTACCAGCTCGACAACCGGGCCGGGTCGCCCGAGTACGAGCAGGTGCGGACGATGCTCACGGAGCGGCTGCAGCGTCTCCGCTACTGCGCGGGCGCTAGCTGCCGACCGTGAGCGGCGGGTAGGGCGGCGAGGGCAGGACGGCCAGCCGCAGCGGCCCCTCGGCGAGGCCTTCCGCCATCGTCAACGCCGCGCGGAGGCCGTGGGTCGGAACGAAGCCGAGCGTCCGCGCAACCGTGGCGTCCCGCGACCCGGCCACCAGCACCGCGCCGAGCCGGTCGATCGCCGGCCTGCAGCCCCGCCAGTCGACGTACGGGAGCACCGGGTGGCACGCGTCGCCGCGCCGGTACGCCTCGAGCGCGCGCTCATCGCGCGTGGCCGCCTCCTCGGCGTCCGCCAGCGCTCCGCCGCCGTTCGCGTCGCGCAGCGCCGTGAAGAACGCGCGGTACGGCTGCTGCCCGGGGTGCGCGTACCGCCGGTGCAGGCGGTGGACCAGGATCGCGGTGCCGCCTTCTTGCACCGGGAAACGCTCGCGCCAGAGCCGCAGCGCGTAGCCCAGGCCGAGCGCGGCGGCGAGCACCGGGTTCGGGCGCTCGCGTGGCAGCCACGGCGTCGTGTCGGGAATGCCGATGCAGATCGCGCCGACGGGCTCGTCGAGCCGGACGTGGCGTGCCTCCGTCGCACGGAGCAGCGCTTCCGCATGCGCAACGGACGGCGGTCCGGCGAACACGCCAAGCGTCGAGACCTCGACCGGAAGGCCGCGCATGATGCGCAGCCGCAGCGCGGACGGCAGCCGACCGTAGGCCCGCCCGAGCCACGAGCCGACGAGCCGGTCGAGCGCCTCACGGTCGTGCGGGTACCCCTGGAGTGCGCCGCGGAGCACCGGGTGGTTGAGCGCGAGTGACACGCCGATGAGCGGCCCGCGCGCGGCGAGCGCCCGCTCCAGGTCGACGCCGAGCCTCCAGCCCTGGGACGCGCCCGTCTCGAGCAGCGAATACGCCCCGGCGGCCCGTAACGCGACCGGGGAGGTCGCGGCCACGAGCGCAGCCGGCCCGCCGTGGATGACGGTCTCGGCGGCGCTCACGACCACGATGACGTCGGTGTGTGCAAGCGCGGGATTGACACGCAGCACGACGTTGCCCGATGTCCCGACGGCGACGAGATCGTCCGCCTCGGCGTCGTGGACGACGACCTGCCCGTGGAAGCGCCGCGCCAGCTCCGGGGAGACGAACGTGTCGATCTGCCTGCGGCCGGGGCGACGCGCGAGCCCGGCGGCGAGAAGCAGGGTCTGCCGCTCGGACGCGACGCCCGCACGCCCCAGCGCGTCGAGGACGGCCTCGAGCGCCGCGCGCCGCGGATCGTTGTCGACGCTTGGAAGCGGGAGCGCCGCCGGCTCGACGACCACGGTCGCCCGGCCGCCGCGGGGCACGCTCGCCTCGAGCGGCGGCCCGGCCAGCGGGAAACGCACCGCGTCCCGCACGGCGGCGCGTACGTCGTCGATCGCCGAGGCGGGCGCGGGCGGGCGTAGGAGCACCGTGCGGTCGGGCGCGTCCAGGAAGTTGACGCGCGTCCCGGCCAGCACCGGGATCCGCGTCACTGCAAGAGAAGCGCGTAGGCGCGGCCATGGTGCACGAAGCCGTACGCCTCGTACAGCTGGTGCCCTCCCGTGCGCTGGTGCCCCGACTCGAGCACCAGGCGGTGGCAGCCGTGCCGGCGCGCCTCGTCGGCGCAGGCGTCGAGCAGCGCCCGCGCGTGTCCGCGCCGTCGCGCCTCCGGCGCGACGAAGAGGTCGGGGATCCACGCCTCGACGGTCGTCCAGTTCAGCCGCTGCCGCAGCCAGAAGCTGACGATGCCGACGACGCGGCCGCCGTCCTCGGCGACGAAGACGCGGGCATCGCGGTTGGCGAGATGCTCCCCGAACACGGCGTGCTGGTCGGTGCGGTTCTCCGCAGCCGGCGGCCGCCCGAGAGCCTCCAGCAGCTCGAGCACGGCGTCGGCGTCGCCGATGTGCGCCGCGCGAACGCTCACGGGATCGACCGGTACAGCCGCAGGAACGCCGGGCGGAAGCCACGGCGGGGCCAGAAGCGCGAGGCGAGGAGGTTGGTCACGCGCCAGTCGGTCACGACCGCGGGGTAGCCCTCGCCCGCCGCCCAGGAGAGCGAGGCCTCCGTGAGCGCCCGGCCGATGCCCGCGCCGCGCACCTCGGGGAGGGTCACGGCGAAGCCCAGGTAGGTGCCGCCCTCGACGTGCATCAGCCCGTCGTCGTGCCGCGAGCTGGAGAAGTCCGTCATCGAGAGGATCGCCACGGGACGGTCGCCCTGGAGGCCGATCAGGACATGCTCCTTGTCGTCGGCGAGCGTCTGCTCCCATTCCGCCCGCGACTCCTCGATCGACCACGGCGCGACGTCGGAGAAGACCGGCGCCAGCTGCTGGTGCTGAGGGAGCGCGATGTCCACACCGACGAGCTGGTCGATGTCGTCGTACGTGGGCGGCCGGATGCTGAAGCCCTCGGGAACCGCCACCGGCTGCTCGACGGGCGCGAGGATGCCGTGTGCCTGCTGCTGGCCGAACGACAGCCGGAACCAGGCATCGACGAGGTCGGCATCGCTCGTCGGGACGAGGACGTACTGGCGGGTGCGGCCCGCCTCGACCCAGGTCGCGGCGGCGGCCGCGTAGGCGTCGCGGAGTGCCTCGGCGTCGCTCGCGGCGTGGCCGGCGCTCTGCACCCAGACGTTCGGGCCCCAGGTCTCCACCGACTGCGGGGCGCCGAGCACGAAGGCCACGACGTCGCCGCCGCGTGTTGCGACTGCCCCTGACGCCCCGTCCGTGCGGAGCAGCTTCTCGACGGCGGCGCGCGCCTGCGCCGGATCCTCGAACCGCGCGTCGAGCAGCGGCTCGGCCTCACGGTGCCGGCGGTGGCGCTCGGCGAGCAGCTCGCCGGCCGCGTCCTGATCGGAGTCGGTGAACGGGCGGGTCTCGACGCGGGGCACGGCGCGGGACGATACTCATCTTCAGGTGTCGCGAATAGACTCGGAGGCGTGTCGCCGAAGACGCTGACGGGGGCCGAGCTGCAGCTCGACGACGGGCCTGCGCGCGACTCCGAGCTCTTCCTCGTCGACGGCAACAACCTGGCCTATCGCGCCTTCTTCGCTCTGCCGGAGGAGCTCGCCACGAGCGAGGGCTTCTCGACGAACGCGCTGCTCGGCTTCACGAACATGCTCTTCAAGCTGCTGGCCGACTACCGGCCAAAGGGGGTCGCCGTCGCATGGGACACGCGGCCGACGCACCGGGCGGCGACCGCCGAGGCGGCCGACGTGGTCTACAAGGAGGGCAGGCGCGCAATGCCGGACCTCCTGCGCGAGCAGTTCCCGTATTTCCGGCCGATCGTGGACGCCTTCGGCTACACCAACCTCGAGTTCGACGGCTGGGAGGCGGACGACGTGATCGCCACGCTCGCCACGCGCGCGGACGAGGCCGGCATCAAGACGACGATCGTCTCCACGGACCGCGACGCGTTCCAGCTCGTCACGGACAACGTCACGCTGATGATGACGCCGCGCGGAGTCGCGGACGTCAACGTCTACACGCCCGACCGGGTCGAGGCGCGCTACGGGATCACGCCGGCGCAGATCCCCGACTTCATCGGCCTGAAAGGCGACACGTCCGACAACATCCCGGGCGTCCCGGGCATCGGTGACAAGACGGCCGGGCAGCTGATCGCGCAGTACGGCTCGCTCGAGGAGGTGCTCGACCACGCCGACGAGCTCACGCCCGCGCGCTCGAAGGCGATCCGCGAGCACGCCGATCAGGCGCGCACCGCCAAGGAGCTTGCGACCATGCGGCGCGACCTGGAACTCGAGACGGATCCCGCCGCGCTCGTGCTCTCGCCGCCCGACCGTTCCGAGCTCGCTGAGATCTTCCGGCGCTTCGAGTTTCGCAACCTGCTGAACCGCATCGACGAGCTGGACGAAGCCGTGCCCGCCGCGGCGCGGAGCGTCAGGACGAGCCCGATGCCCTGGCGCGAGGAGCTGACGCTGCCTGCCGACGCCGGCCCCGTGGGCGTCGCGACGGTCGACGGCCGGACGGCGGTCGCCACCGGCGAAGAGGTCGTCGTCGCGACGGCGCCGGCGCCCGAGTACGCCGAGTCGGCGGTCCACGATGCGAAGGCCCAGCGGCTAACCGCGACCGATGACACGCTGCTCGCCGCGTACCTGATCGAGCCCGGCCGGGCGACGTACGAGCTCGACGACCTCGCGGCGGAGTACGACGTCGACGTCGCGCCCGAGCCCGCGATCGAGGAGGAGACGGCCAACCTGGTCCGCCGCGCGGCCATCCCGCTGCGGCTGATCCCGCTCATGCGCACGCGGCTGGTCGAGCGCGGCGCAGAGCGCCTCTACCGCGAGGTGGAGCTGCCGCTCACCGGCGTGCTCGCGGACATGGAAGACGCGGGCGTTCGCATCGACACGTACCGCATGGGCGAGATCACGGCCCGTCTCGCCGACCGCGTCGAGGAGCTCGAGGCGACGGCGTACGACCTCGCGGGCGAGGAGTTCGTGCTCGGTTCGACACCGCAGGTGGGGCGGATCCTTTTCGAGAAGCTCGGCCTGACGCCCGGCCGCAAGGGCAAGACCGGCTACTCGACGGACACGCGCGTCCTGCGCACGATCCGCCACGAGCACGCGATCGTCGGCGTGATCGAGGAGTGGCGTGAGTACTCCAAGCTGCTGAACACGTACCTCGGCCCGCTGCCGAGCCTGATCGGCGAGGACGGCCGCCTGCACACGACCATCAACCAGGCGGTCGCGTCGACCGGGCGGCTGTCGACCACGAACCCGAACCTGCAGGCGATCCCGATCCGCACGGACATCGGCCGTGAGATCCGCTCCGCGTTCGTCGCCGAGACCGGGTCGAAGCTGCTGTCGGCCGACTACTCGCAGATCGAGCTGCGCATCCTGGCGCACGTCTCCGGCGAGCCGAAGCTGCGCGAGGCGTTCGCTCGCGGCGACGACATCCACACGGCGACCGCGGTCGAGGTGCTCGGCAAGGACCCGGCGTCGCTGACGACCGGGGACCGGTCGATCGCCAAGATGATCAACTTCGGGATCGTCTACGGGATCTCGGCGTTCGGGCTCTCCGAGAACCTCGAGATCCCGCGCGAGCAGGCGCAGGAGTACATCGACGCGTACCTGGCGCGGTTCCCGCACGTGCAGGACTTCATCGAGCGGACGATCGAGCAGGCCGAGCGCGACGGCTACGTAACGAGCCTGCTCGGCCGCCGGCGCCCGGTGCCGGAGATCCGTGCCCGCAACCGCGCCACGCACTCGCTCGGCGAGCGGCTCGCCGTCAACTTCGTCATGCAGGGCTCGAACGCGGACATCATCAAGGTGGCGATGGTCGACATCCACCGCCGGCTGCGCGAGGAGGGGCGGAACGCGAAGCTGGTGCTCCAGGTGCACGACGAGCTGCTGCTCGAGGTGCCCGACAAGGAGGTCAACCAGGTGCGCGATCTCGTCCGCCAGGAGATGTGCGGCGCGTACCCGCTCGACCCGCCGCTTGGCGTCGACGTCGGCGTCGGCGACGACTGGGCGGAAGCGAAGCGCTGACGACGCGCCACCTTGACGGAGGCAGCCGACGAGGTGCACATTGTGCGTCTGTAGTCAGTCGGTCTGCGGCGAATGGAGGCTCACATGCGTCCCGCGCTGCGAACCCGATTCTGGTTGGAAGCTCCGGCGTCGTGTCTGGCGCTCGCGCTGGCTCTAGCGACGTACATCTCGCCGGCGTGGATCGAGACGCTGTTCTCGATCGACCCTGACGGCGGCGACGGATCCTTGGAGTGGGCCCTGGTGATCGGATGCCTGGCCGTTGCGGCCGGCCTTGGCGCCGCAGCGCGCGCCGAATGGCGGCGTGGTCACCGCGTAGTCGTCTAGACGGAAGGGAACGAAATGTCCGAACGTCAGGTCACAGCAATAGCCGCGCCGCCAGGCACGGTGCACACACCGGATGGTCAAGAGGGAACGACGGTTGCCCTACCCGATGATCACCTCCTCGTGACGCTCGACGACGGACGCTCGTTCGTGGTCGAAGCGGAGCAGCTCCTGCTGCAGCACGACGGGACGTACGTGGTCACGACGGCCCCGAACCGTTCGCGCTCGGATACGTCAGGCCGCTGATCTTGACGATGCTCCGACCCGCGAACGAGACGTACAACGTGGGATCGGTCGGAAGCTCGACGTTGCTCCCCTCGGGAGCCGACCACCCCGCCGAGATGTAGTCGTAGTAACAGTTCGTCGGCCTCCCCCGCAGCGCTCCCGTGTCGAGGATGCGCTGCCAGGTCCGCCCGCCGTCGTCGGTCATGAAGGCGCCGCCCATTCCGACGGCGAAGCGCCGGTCGGACTCGAACGGGTCGAAACACATGTCCGTGAGCACCAGGTCGAGGTGATCGCCCTGTCCGTCGGCGTCCTCGTCTCGCGCGATCGGAATCCGGCCGCCGCACGTGAGGGCTTGCTCCAGCGCCGTGTCGATCTGCCACGCCGGCAAGAAGAGCGGGTCGTACCGCCAGACGTGGTCCGGGCCGAGGACGTAGATCACGAATTCGATGTAGGGATGGACGAAGAACCGGCGCGCCGTGGCGGGGCCGGCTCCCGGGACGAGCTGTTCCCAGCGGTCCGTGTCGGGCAGCATGTGCCACAGTCGCTTCTGCGGGTCGCCGCCGAGGACATACCCGGTGTGGTCGTGCCCGCCCCAGGCCTGGACGATCCCGGCGTCGGGAGAGGGGAGGAACGGTCCTATCTGCTCGACGAACCCGCCCTTACCGGCCCCGAAGTTCGGAATCACGAACATGAGCGGTTGCCGGAAGGTGCCGTCGCCGTTGCTGGTGGCGTCGTAGACGCCGGCGTCGCCGAAGCCGATGATGTCGGCGCGGCCGTCGCCGGTGATGTCGGCGAGCAGGCGTGGGTGTTTGTCGGTGCGCCAGCCGCCGGCGTCGTAGCCGAGGTCGTTGATGACGAACTGTGCGCCGGTGAAGGTGCCGTCGCCGTTGCTGAGCGCGACGTAGACGCCGGCGTCGCCGAAGCCGATGATGTCGGCGCGGCCGTCGCCGGTGATGTCGGCCAGGAAGCGTGGATGTTTGTCGACCTGCCAGCCGCCGGCGTCGAGGCCGAAGTCGTCGAGCACGGTGACGGGTTGGAACTGGAAGCTGCCGTCGCCGTTGCTGAGCGCGACGTAGACGCCGGCGTCGCCGAAGCCGATGATGTCGGCGCGGCCGTCGCCGGTGATGTCGGCGAGCAGGCGTGGGTGTTTGTCGGTGCGCCAGCCGCCGGCCTCGTAGCCGAGGTCGTTGATGACGAACTGTGCGCCGGTGAAGGTGCCGTCGCCGTTGCTGAGCGCGACGTAGACGCCGGCGTCGCCGAAGCCGACGATGTCGGCGCGGCCGTCGCCGGTGATGTCGGCCAGGAAGCGTGGATGTTTGTCGACCTGCCAGCCGCCGGCGTCGAGGCCGAAGTCGTCGAGCACGGTGACGGGTTGGAACTGGAAGCTGCCGTCGCCGTTGCTGAGCGCGACGTAGACGCCGGCGTCGCCGAAGCCGATGATGTCGGCGCGCCCGTCGCCGGTGATGTCGGCGAGCAGGCGTGGGTGTTTGTCGGTGCGCCAGCCGCCGGCCTCGTAGCCGAGGTCGTTGAGGACGAATTGCGGGGCGGCGAAGGTGCCGTCGCCGTTGCTGAGCGCGACGTAGACGCCGGCGTCGCCGAAGCCGACGATGTCGGCGCGGCCGTCACCGGTGATGTCGGCCAGGAAGCGCGGGTGCCGGTCGACACGCCAACCACCCGCCTCGATGCCGAAATCCGCAAGCACGAACTGCGGATCGGCGAACGTGCCGTCGGGCTTGCTGAGCGCGGTCCAGACGCCAGCATCTCCGAAGCCGACGATGTCCGCCCGCCCGTCGCCCGTGATGTCCGCGAGGAAGCGCGGGTGCTGGTCGACACGCCAGCCGCCGGGCGTGTCCCAGTCCGACCGGTGGGTCATCTCGCGAAGCCGGTGCGTGCGGAGCAGCACGGCGAGGTTGTTCGGAATCCGGACGTCGTCGACGACGGTGTTCCCGAAGAACCTGATGAAGACGTAGTGACCGGGCTCGTCGCGGTCCTCCCAGGGCCACACCTCCGGGTCGTCCCACGGCGCGCGCAGGACGATCGGCCGGAAGCCGCGCAGTGCGAACCCGCTGCTCGCATTCCAGATCGTGCTCCTCTGGCGGAGCGGCGGCCCCGGCACCACGTGGCGCATGTCCGTTCCGGATCCGACGTCCGGAAGGTCGCCGGGGTCCGCGTCATATAGCGTGACGGTGTTCCCGAGACTCGCGGAGACCGCGTTGCCGTGGGCATCCCACCGGGGCGTGAACACCAGCATCGAGTGCGCGCGCAGCGGATCGGCGAACGAGCAGTCGTTGTCGCCGCCGCCGTACTGCTGTGATCGCCATGAATCGCCGCCGTTCGAGGAGGTGAAGCCGTCGTTGTCGCCCGTATTGAGCGAGAGCACCGGGCCCTTGCCGATAAGCGCGACCCCGGCGACGTTTACGCACGACAACGTGGCGACGTTGGCTGCGGCCCGAAAGGTCTTGCCACCGTCGCGGCTCCAGTGGACGCCGCCGTCGCTCGTTGCCCAGATGTTCCCCCTGACGTGCTTGTACGTGCCGTCCTCGAACGTCGCCTCGAAGTCCGGAGACAGGAAAATGCCGTGCAGGTCGGGATGGATGCTCACCTCGGGGTCGAGCGGCTCCCAGTCGGATTCGTCCGTCGGGTCGAGGGGCGCCACCCAGGTCTGTGCCCGCTGCGGGCTGTAGAAGACGACGTCGCCGTGCCCTGGCCTCGTCGTCTCGACGAAGACGTTGCCGCTGAACTGCATGCCGATGGGCGGGAGGGGGACGGGCTCCCAGGCCGAGCTGTGTGTTCCGAGAAACTGGTCGAAGTCGCCGCGGAACAGTGCAGGCTCGATGTTGGCATTGGCCGTGACGAACACCTCGAGCGGCGACCGAGGCGAGACGGCGAGCACCTTCGCGCCCTGAGCATTGGCAAGTCCCACTGCACCGCCGATCGCGCTCGGGATGCTCGTGCTCTCATCGGGGATCCACGTCTGCCCGCCGTCGAACGAGACGAACATGCGGCTGTCACCGAGCGCGTAGACGACAGGCGGCACGAGCGCTCCGGGAGGTGTGGCCGCGGCCGCGACGTGGTTGACCCGTTCGAACCCACCTCGCCGCGCGGGGAGGACGTCGGTGAACGTGGCGCCCGCGTCCCGGCTGACGGCCAGTGACGTTCCGCCCGCGGCATAGACGAGGGTCGCGGAGCCCGGCGCCCAGGCAAGCTCGCCTGCGGTCGTCAGTGCGCCGCTCCCGGGCGGTTGGGGAAAGGCATGGACACGCGTCCATGTGCTCCCACCGTCCGTCGAGCGCCAGACACCGGCATCATCCGACTCCCGATCGTCCCGGACGATGGCGAGGACGATCGCTTCGTCGCCGAAGTTGGCCAGCACGAAGCGTGGACCGGCGAATCTCCCTCTGCCGGTGCTGGTGGCGTCGTAGACGCCGGCGTCGCCGAAGCCGATGATGTCGGCGCGGCCGTCGCCGGTGATGTCGGCGAGTAGGCGTGGGTGTTTGTCGGTGCGCCAGCCGCCGGCGTCGTAGCCGAGGTCGTTGAGGACGAACTGTGCGCCGGTGAAGGTGCCGTCGCCGTTGCTGAGCGCGACGTAGACGCCGGCGTCGCCGAAGCCGATGATGTCGGCGCGGCCGTCGCCGGTGATGTCGGCCAGGAAGCGTGGATGTTTGTCGACCTGCCAGCCGCCGGCGTCGAGGCCGAAGTCGTCGAGCACGGTGACGGGTTGGAACTGGAAGCTGCCGTCGCCGTTGCTGAGCGCGACGTAGACGCCGGCGTCGCCGAAGCCGATGATGTCGGCGCGGCCGTCGCCGGTGATGTCGGCGAGCAGGCGTGGGTGTTGGTCGGTGCGCCAGCCGCCGGCCTCGTAGCCGAGGTCGTTGAGGACGAATTGCGGGGCGGTGAAGGTGCCGTCGCCGTTGCTGAGCGCGACGTAGACGCCGGCGTCGCCGAAGCCGATGATGTCGGCGCGGCCGTCGCCGGTGATGTCGGCCAGGAAGCGTGGATGTTTGTCGACCTGCCAGCCGCCGGCGTCGAGGCCGAAGTCGTCGAGCACGGTGACGGGTTGGAACTGGAAGCTGCCGTCGCCGTTGCTGAGCGCGACGTAGACGCCGGCGTCGCCGAAGCCGATGATGTCGGCGCGCCCGTCGCCGGTGATGTCGGCGAGCAGGCGTGGGTGTTGGTCGGTGCGCCAGCCGCCGGCCTCGTAGCCGAGGTCGTTGAGGACGAATTGCGGGGCGGCGAAGGTGCCGTCGCCGTTGCTGAGCGCGACGTAGACGCCGGCGTCGCCGAAGCCGACGATGTCGGCGCGGCCGTCACCGGTGATGTCGGCCAGGAAGCGCGGGTGCCGGTCGACACGCCAACCACCCGCCTCGATGCCGAAATCCGCCAGGACGACGCGCGGCTCGGCGAACGTCCCGTCGCCGTTGCTCAGCGCCGTCCAGACGCCGCTTTCGCCGAAGCCGACGATGTCCGCGCGCCCGTCGCCCGTGATGTCGGCGAGGAATCGGGGGCTCCGCTCCACAAGCCAGCGAGCAGAGTCCGGCGCGACCGCGATCGACACCACGCAGTAGCCGCCGATTGCGCCCGGGACACCGAACTGGCCCGCTGCCGGCTGCGACCACGTGATCTGCTCAAACGAGGCGCCGCCATCCTCCGACACCCAGATGTCGCTCGAGAGCGACCCGGCGAAGACAAGCATCCCGTCGTCCGAGCTTGCGAGCGACAACATGCGGCCGCTCGGGAACTGCGTCGGGGACTCCAACGAAGCGTTCGAGAGGGTCGGACTAACGTCCTCGACGGTCGGCATGAGCGCCTCCTTTGTTGCGGCACCGGCCCCTGGGGCTGTCACGTGAGCCCCGGAGGGGCGGGTAGGCCCTAGTCGGATCACTAAGAGCGCCGCAGACCCCCGAGCCTACGCCCGTGGACTTTCCTGTTCAACCGTCCTGAACGAATTGCGCGCACACGAGTGGGCGCGCGTCGGGGCGGGCTCCCTCTTGGAGGCTTGGTGGGCCCGCCGCTCGGCGGGCCCACCAGATGCAGTGCTGCTACGGCGACGGAACGAGCGTCGGGCAGTTTGGTGCAGCTGCCCCGTTCGAATCCGCGCAGTTGACCCTGCCGTTCGGGAATGCCTTCACGACCGGGTTCACCGGCGAGTTCGCCGTGATGTAGTCCGCCGAGACCTGCTCCATGATGTCCTGCGTCGTGGCGCGGGGGGTGAAGACGGGGTACCCGTCTCCGCCGGCCGCCATGAAGTCGTTCTCGGCGATCTTGTACGACGACGCTGACGTCAGGTCGACGGGCGTCGCGGTGCAGTTGCCGCTGCTGTCGGCCTTCACCGCCGACGTGACCCGGCTCCCGGCCGGTGCCGCGATGTCGTAGGTGAAGCAGAGTCCCGACACCTGCGGGAAGCGGCCGTCGACCGCCGGCATCCGCGAGACGCCGTTCTCGAGCATCGTCTTCAGCTCGGCGCCGTTGATCGGAACCGTCACGACGATGTTCCCGAAGGGCAGAACGGTGAGGTTCTGGCCGCGGGTGATCACGTACGGCGGCGGTGTGTACGGCGGGCAGAAGTCGCTCGGGTTGTCCGTCGTCGGACACGTCAGGTCGGCGCGGAGCCCGCCCGAGTTCGTGATCGAGAAGTCCACGCCGATCGGGACGTACTTCGTCCGCATCGCGTCGGTGATCACGTCGCCGACGAGCGACTCGCAGGTCCGGCCCGCGGTGTTGCCGCACTGGTCTGTCCGCGGGATGAACTTCGTCGAGTTGCCGATGGTGTTCCCGAGGATCGGGGCGAGCTGCGAGTTCAGCGCGTCGATCGTCGCCTGGATCGTCGGGTCGGGCGTGATGCCGATGTCCCACGGCTTGTGGAAGTCGGCCGTCTCGTAGACGAGGTCCTGGCTGCCGGGCCCGAAGACGAGGCGGATCCGCGTGAAGCGGATGCCCTTGCTGCGATTCTCGGTCACGAGCACGCCGTTCGGCCGCTGCGTGAGCACCTGGAAGTCGGTGTGGTCACCGACGACGGCGTCGACGTTCTGCACGTTGTCGGCGAGGTCGATCAGCGGCCCCGACGGGTTCGTAAGCGTCCCGTCGGTCGCGCCGAGGTGGCCGATCGCCACGACGGCGTCCGTCTTCTTCGCGAGCTTGGCCGCCTCGGCATTCACGGCGTCCAGCGAGCTGGTGACGTGGAACGGCGCGAGATTGGTCGGGTTGATGAGGTCGAGCAGGTCGTCGTTCGAGAAACCGACGATCCCGACCTGGATCCCGTGCTCGAACTTGAACACCGCCGACGGCTTCCACTCCTTCGGCGTCTTCCCGTTCGCGTCGACGATGTTCGACGACAGAAACGGGTAGGTCGCCCGCGGGATCAGCGTGGTCCGCAGGTACTCCTGCCCGGCGTCGAAGTTGTGGTTGCCGAGCCCGTCGGACGTGAAGCCCATCATGTTCATCACGTCGATCGTCGGCGTGTCGCCGAAGAACGACGAGATCGGCGGGGTCGCTCCGACCGAGTCGCCGCCCGCGACCGTCAGGGTGTTCGGATCCCACCCGTCACCGGTCGCCGCAGCCTCGGCGCGGTAGGTGTCGAACCACGGCTTGAGGAACGCCGCCCCGCCGATGCCGAAGGTCGGCCCGACCGTGTCGGCTGCCTCCGAGAGCGGGATCAGCTGGCCGTGGTAGTCGCTGATGTCGAGGATCGTGACCTCCCGGAGCTCGTTCCCGTGCTCGATGGCCGGGTAGAGGATCCGTCCGCGCGCGTTCTGCGGCCCCGGGATGTCCATCAGGAACGCGACCGTCGGCGCGACGTCGATCGCACGCACGCCGATGATCGCCGGGCGGTGCTTGATGCCCGGCCCGCCCGCGACGAACGTCGCGTGCATGTCGACGTTGCCGGTCTCGTTGACGTAGCTCGGCATGAAGCCGTGCTGCCCGAAGAAATGCGAGAGCGCGAACGTCACGCCGTTCGTAGCCGCATCGAACTGGTACGGCGGCGCCGAGACGGCGACGACGTCACCGCTGCGATTCGGGTGCAGCGAGTCCGAGCCGTCGACGTTCCGGAGCTCCTCCTTCTTGAGGACCTTGAGGATCACCTGCTTGCCCGGGTTCCCCGGGTCGGTCAGGTTCTGGAACGCGTTGAACGCCGCTGTCCGCACCGCCTCGTAGGTGATCCCGGCCGGCAGCGTCGTGTTGACGTAGATCTGCGTCGTGCCGCCGGCCCAGCAGGCCTTCGCCAGGTCGGTGGCGTCGGCGCGGCAGTTCGAGGCATTCGCGTTGCTCGCGTGCAGTGACACGTCCGTGTTCGTGACCGTGTTGTGCACCTTCGTGTCGAAGAGCACCTTGGTCGCGTTGATGGCGTAGCGCTGGGCGCCGAAGCCGTGGTCGGAGACCGCGACTGTGGTCGGGTCGCCGCCCATCAGGTCACGAGCCATGCCCAGCTTCGCGTCGGCGAACTGGTACGCGCTGCGGATGTACCCCTCGCGGGCGTCGACGCGACCGGCCGTCCCGCGGCCCGTGCACTGGACGTCGTTGAACAGCGGCACGACGTCGTAGCAGGGGTTCAGGCTGCCGTCGGGATCCTTGGGGGTCACGAGGCCCATGAACTGGTGCGAGACCTCGTCCGTGAAGGGGTAGCCGACCATTGCCAGGTCGGTGTCCGGCTGGAGCGTGCCGAGGATGTATTTCAGCACTGCATCGCCGTAGGCGGCCTCGAGGTCACGGCCCTGCTGGACGTATGTGTCCTCGTCGATGATCCCGGCCTCTTCCGGCGCGAAGTCCGCGTCGATCGCGGTCGGGAGGTTGTCGGCGACGTACTTCTCCAGGCGGTCCTCACCGGGAGCGCCTGCCGGCAGGCCGGCGCAGGGCCCGCCCGCGCTGGAATCGCACGTTGCGATCACGCGGGAGACCGAGGTGAAGTAGAGCTTGAAGCTCGAGAGGTCGCCGGCGAGGGTGATGACCTTGGCGTAGAAGCCGGCGCTCTCACCGGCGCGCGCGCCGATCAGCCCATCGGCGCCCTGGAGCTTGATCTCCTGGAAGACACCGGGCTTCAGCGTCGCAACGGCCTTGCTCGCGTCCTTGCCGTCCGCCTGGCGGACGAGCAGGACGCGGTCGTAGGTCGTGCCGGCCGCGTAGACGAGCACGTCGTAGACGCGCGTCGGGTTCTGCGCCGCGAACGTGGTCGGCACGGTCAGGACGCTCTGCTTCGCCGGCTGCGAGCTGGCGGGCAGGTTCGTCCAGCCGGCGGCCGGCGCGAACGAGGCGACCTGGTACTGCAGCCCGAACGAGGCCGCGCCGGCCTGCTCGGACGGGACGATCGGGGTCGTCAGCACGCCGCGCCCCGAGAAGAAGTTCAGGAAATCGACCGTCGGGCCCTTGATGGCGGCGTTCCGGCCGCCCGTCCAGTCGATCTGCGCGACCTTCTTGCCGGCACGCTCCGCGGAGTTCGCAATCGTGTCGGCCTGCAGGACGCCGGTGCCCGAGAACGAGGTGCTGTTGTTGAAGCTCGAGTCACCGACCCGGAAGAACGTGTTGTTCGTCGAGCCGTGCTCTGACGGGTACGTCCCGGTGGCGATCGTGTACCAGCCGACGCCGGTGTTGGGCGGGAACGCCTGAATCATCCCGTTCGCGCCCGTGGCGCCGTGCTTCATCAGTTCGTGGTACGTCGGCATCGAGCCGTGCTTGGCGTATTCCTGCATCAGATCGGGCCGCATGCCGTCGGAGGCAAAGAGCACCACCTTGTCGGCAGCGGGCCAGCGGTCCTTCTTGGCGGCGGCGGAACCGACGCCGAGCGTGAGGACCAGCGTGAGTGCGGCCGCGCTGACAAGCGCCAGCGCGAGGCCGTGGCGACGATGAACCATTCGCTCCCCTCCCTCGAGGATTGGGGGTTCTCGTTGCTCGACGGTAGGGCGCGCGCCGGGCCGCCTCGTCCGTGTTCCCACTGACTGCGCCTCCTGAAAGACCCGCGTCTGCAGAGGTTCATCCCGTCACCGGGGAGCCGCTAGCCGGCCCCCGTACACTCGCCGGCGTGCTGGTCACGCTCACCGACGGCTACCGCCTGTTCGTCGAGGAGGTCGGCTCCGGCTTCCCGCTCGTAGTGCTCCACGGAGGGCCGGGCATGGATCACACGATGTTCCGGCCGTGGCTCGACCCGCTCGGAGACGAGTTCCGCCTGCTCTATGTCGACGAGCGCGGCCAGGGGCGAAGCGACCGGGTCGACCCGGCGACGCTCTCGCTCGAGGTGTTCGCGCGCGACGTCGACCTGCTCGCCGATGCGCTCGCGTTGAACGAGTACGCGCTGCTCGGACACTCATTCGGTGCCATCGTCACCACCTGGCACGCGACGAGCCTGGGCACGGCGGCCGCGTACGTCATCTCGGGCGGCGCCGAGTCGAGCGACGCCCTGATGGCGGACGTCAACGCGTCGTTCGAGACGCTCGGCGACCCGCGTGCCGCGATCGAGGCGTCGTGGGAGCGGGAGAAGACCGTCGCCACCGAGGAAGAGGCGGCGCAGCTGCTCGCGGACCAGTCCCCGTTCCACTTCCACCGCGAGCCGCCGCCCGGCGTCTTCTCCGCGACGCGTTACTCACCGGATGTCCTGCGCCATTTCGCGAACGCCGGCTACGGCGAGTTCGACTTTCGCGACGCGCTCGGCGGCGTTACGCGCCCGACGCTCGTCGTGGTCGGAGACCACGATCTCACCACCACCCCGCGCGCCGCGCGCGTGCTCCACAAGGGCATCCCCGGCAGCGAGCTCGCGGTCATCGCGAATGCAGGCCACATGAGCTTCGTGGAGGAGCAGGACGCGTTCCTGACTGCCGTCCGCGCTTTCCTGCGCCGAAAAACCTCCACCAAATAGCCACACTTCGGGGGCGAAACGCGGGGCTATACTGATCCGCTCGTGTCCGAGACACTCGACACTACGGCCGCGCGCGCCGCGGATCCAGACGTCTGGATCACCACCGAGACCGGTGAGCTGATCCCGAACTACGACGCCAGCTTCCCCACCATCACGGAGGGGGAGGTCGTGCACGGCACCGTGGTCCGCGTCGACAAGGACGAGGTGCTGGTCGACATCGGCTACAAGTCCGAGGGCGTCATCCCTGTCGCCGAGCTTTCGATCCGGCGCTCCGTCAATCCGGCCGACGAGGTCAGCGTGGGCGACGAGATCGACGCGCTCGTCCTGACCAAGGAGGACGCCGAGGGCCGCCTGATCCTGTCGAAGAAGCGCGCGCGTTTCGAGCTCGCGTGGAAGCAGATCGAGGCGGCGTCGGAGAGCGGCGAGCCGGTCATCGGCCGCGTGATCGAGGTCGTCAAGGGCGGCCTGATCCTCGACCTGGGCGTCCGCGGCTTCCTGCCCGCATCGCTCGTCGACATCCGCCGCGTCCAGGACCTGGACGAGTTCCTCGGCAAGGAGCTGCGCTGCAAGGTGATCGAGCTCAACCGGTCGCGAAACAACGTCGTGCTGTCGCGCCGCGCCGTCCTCGAGGACGAGCGCAAGGAGCAGCGGCAGGCGATCCTCGACCGGCTTGCGCCAGGCGACGTCGTCGAGGGGACGATCTCGAACATCGTCGACTTCGGCGCCTTCGTCGACCTCGACGGCATGGACGGCCTCATCCACATTTCCGAGCTCTCCTGGACGCACGTGAACCACCCGTCCGAGGTGCTCGAGATCGGCCAGCCGGTCAAGGTCAAGGTGCTCGATATCGACCGCGACCGCCAGCGCATCTCGCTCGGCCTCAAGCAGACGCAGTCCGACCCGTGGCAGCAGGTCCTGGAGAGCTACAACCAGGGCGACGTCGTCGAGGGGCGCGTCACGAAGGTGGTCACCTTCGGCGCCTTCGTCGAGATCATGCCGGGCGTCGAAGGCCTCGTGCACATCTCCGAGCTTGCCGCGCACCACGTCGAGAACCCGCGTGAGGTCGTCTCGCAGGGCGACACGGTGAAGGTGAAGATCATCGAGGTCGATGCCGAGCGCCGCCGCCTGTCGCTCTCGCTGAAGCGGGTGGAGGACGGCGCGCCGCTGCGCGGCCCCGATGCGCCGGCGCCGCAGCTCGACCTCTCCGAGGACGTCTTCGGCGAGGGCCCGCACGCCGCGGCGGAGGACGCGATCGCACCGCACGGCGAGCCCGGCGAGTACGACGAGGCGGAGGAGACGGTCGAGGTCGTTGCCGAGGCCGAGGCGACCGAAGATCCCGCGGTGCTCGAGGTGGTCGAGGAGCCCGTCGTGGCCGAGGTGGTCGAGGAGCCCGTCGAGGTCGAGGTTGCCGAGGAGCCCGCGGCCGACGAAGAGACGATCGACGCCGCTGATGTCGCTGAGGTCGCCGAGGAGCCCGCAGCACCGTCCGTCGACGAGGGCGCGCCGATGGCCGCCTTCGAGCCCGAGCCCGAAGCGGCCGAAGAGCCCGCCGCCGAGAAGCCCGCCGCCGAAGACGCCGGCGAGCCCCAGGCCGCCGCCGCACCTGACGAGCAGCAGTAGCCCGCCCCGGCGGCCGGTCTCGGTCGCGATCACCGGCGGCATCGGCACCGGCAAGAGCACGGCGCTGAAGCTCTTCGCGCGCCACGGCGCCGCGACCGTCTCCAGCGACGACATGGTCCACAACCTTCTCCACTCGGACGAGGAGGTGCGCAGCGAGCTGATCGGCAAGCTGGGGGAGGGGATCCTCGGCGACGACGGAGAGATCGACCGTCGCAAGGTCGGCGAGCTCGTCTTCAAGGACCGCGACCTGCTGCTCTGGCTGGAGCAGCTGCTGCACCCGCGCGTCGCCCGCGAGTACCTGATCTGGCGCGAGCAGCTGGCGCACCTGCCCAACCCGCCGCGCGTCTGCGTGACCGAGGTGCCGCTGCTCTACGAGGCGGGCGGGGAGGAGCGTTTCGACGTCGTGGTCGCACTGACCGCCTCACCGCGCATCCGCGAGCGCCGCGGCCGGCCGGTGCCGGAGGAGCGCGCAGACCGCCAGCTCCCGGACGACGAGAAGCTCCGCCGCGCCGACTTTTCCTACGTGAACAACGGTTCGATCGAGGATCTGGACGCCTTCGTCGCCTCGGTGATGTCAGATCTTGGGCAGCGTGACGCCGAAATGACTTGACGGTGACATCGTGTGACGTCATAGTGACGTCATGCAACTGTCACAGATCATCGAAGCGCTCCGCAGTGACCTGAACGCGGTCGCCGCGGTCGGCGACGAACAGACGGCCCAGACCGCCGAGCGGATCGGCATCGCGCTCGAGAGCGCGCTCGCCCTCCGGCTCGTCGACGCGTTCTCGGCCGTCGCGGTCGAGCTCAACAGCCAGCTGCCGAACGGCCACGTCGAGGTGCGCCTCGCGGGCCGCGACCCCGAGCTCGTCTTCGTCGAGGACGCGCCCCAGCCCGCAGAGCCGGTCCCTGCCGAGGACGGCGCGACCGCACGCATCAGCCTGCGGCTCGCCGACTCGCTCAAGGACCAGGTCGAGGGGGCAGCGGCGCGCGAGGGCGTTTCGGTGAACACGTGGATCATCCGCACGCTCGCGCGCGCGGTCACGCACCCAGCCCGCCGCTCCCGCAACCGCCTGACCGGCTTCGCGGAGAGCTGAAAGGAGGATCGCTTGCCTACCTTCATCCCAACACCGTTCGGGCACGTCGCGATGGACGAGCCGGAGCGCGGCCCGTCACACCGGCACCCCACCGCCGACGTGAACCTTCGCGTGCCCGCCGAGCTCAAGGACGGCATCGACGAAGCGGCCCGCCGCGCCGGCATCCCCGCCGACCTCTGGCTGCTCGAGACCCTCGGGCGGAGCGTGGGCTCCGCCCGGGCCTAGGTCCGGGGACACGATGGAGCGCTTCACCACACCCGGACCCCTGACGCTTCGTATCCGCAACACCTCCGGTGAGATCCGGCTCGAGAGCGTCGAGGGGGAGGAGACGACGGTCGAGCTCGAGGCGCTGCGGACCGACGACGTCTCGCAGGCGGCGGTCGAGGCCGCGCGCGTCGAGCTGCGGGAGCGCGCCGGCGGCCACGAGCTCCGCGTCGAGATCCCCGAGCGGGGGTCGACCAGCAAGCTCGGCTTCCTCTTCAGCCGCTCCCCCGAGGTGCTCGTGCGCATCGCCTGCCCGCCCGGCGCCGACCTGCAGGTGCAGACGCGCTCGGCCGACATGGACGCGCGCGGCCGCTTCGGCAGCGCCGAGATCGAGACGACCTCCGGCGACGTCGACATCGCCGAGCTGTCCGGCGACGTCCGGGTGCGTGACGTCAGCGGCGACGTGCGCATCGGCCACATCGAGCGCAACGCCGAGATCCAGACGGTCTCCGGCGACGTCACCGTCGAGGCCGGGGAGGGCGCCGATGACCCTGCAGTCGGTCTCCGGTGACCTCGCCGTCCGCGCCGCGGGCGGCCCGGTCACCCTGAACAGCGTCTCGGGCGACCAGCGCGCAAGGGTGCCGGCAACGGCCCCGTGTCGGCGCAGTCCGTCTCCGGCGACATCCGGATCGGCGTCCGCCCGGGCGTCCGCGTCTGGATCGACGCGGCGTCACGGAGCGGCGACGTCACGTCCGAGCTCGAGGTTCGCGACGGGCAGGCCGCCGAGGGCCCGGTGGCCGAGCTTCGCCTCCAGAGCCTCAGCGGCGACATCTCCATCGTCCGTTCTGCCGCCGTCCCCGGCTAGCTCCATGCTCCGGAACCGCTCGCTGGCCGCGCTGCTCGCCGCGGAGATCGTCTCGACCACCGGGTCGCAGATGACCTGGCTCGCGCTCCCCTGGTTCGTGCTGCTCACGTCGGGCTCCGCCACGCGCATGAGCCTGGTCGTGGCGGCCGCGCTGATCGGCGTCGCCGTCGGTGCGATCCCGGGCGGGAAGCTGGTCGCGCGGATCGGGGCGCGGCGGACGATGATGCTCTGCGACGGCGTTCGCGGCCCGGTGATCCTGTCCCTGCCGCTGCTGCACTGGGCCGGCGCCCTGACGTTCCCGATGATCGTCGCCGCGGCGTTCGTGTCCGGCGCCTTCAGCGGGCCGTCCTTCAACGCGCAGAAGATCATCGTCCCCGAGCTCCTCGGCGAGGAGGAGAGCATCGTGGGCCGGGCGAACGCGCTCTTCCAGGCCGCGACGCGCCTGACGATGCTGCTCGGCCCGGTCTTCGCCGGCGTTCTCATCACGGTGCTGTCGGCACCGGCGGTGCTCGTCGTCGACGCAGCCACCTTCGCGACCTCGCTGGCGCTCGTCGGCCTGTTCGTCGAGCGGCGCCGCACGGCTGTCCACGCCGAGCCTCCGGCGAGCGCCCGCGCGGGTATCCGCTTCCTCGTGCGCGACCGCCTGCTGCGGGTCTGGGTGCTGGTCTTCGCCATCGGGGACAGCGCCTGGACGGCGTTCTTCGTCGCCGTGCCTGTGCTCGTCGTCGCGCGCTTCGGCGCCGACGCGCGGGTCGCCGGCTGGCTCGTGGCGTCGTTCGGGATCGGCGCGCTGATCGGCAACGGGATCGCTTTCCGCTTCCTGGCCGAGCGCGCCCGCGGCATCTCGGTGATCGCCGCGGGCGTCATGGGGCAGGCGCTGCCTCTCTGGCTGCTGACCGTCCACTTCCCGGCGGCCGTCTACTCGGCGGCGCTCGTCGCCTCCGGGATCGCAAACGGGATCGTCAACCCGCCGATCCACACCATCCTCACCCTGCGCGTGCCGAAGGCGCTGCGCCCCGGCGCACTGGCGGCGATGACGGCGGCGTTCACGCTCATCCAGCCGCTCGGCGTCTTCATCGCGGGCCCGGTGCTGCAGGCGTTCGGGGCGCAGCCGGTGCTCGTCGCGCTGGCCGTCGTCCAGACGCTCGCGATGGCGGCCATCGCCGTGACGGCGCTGCGCGAGCGTGCGGCACTTGACACGCTGGAAAGCGAAGCGGTAGTTTCCGAAACAGACGTTTCCGAAATGGATGCTTCATATGCCGCCCGCTGACGACCTCGAGCTCACCGATCCCCGCGCAATGCGTGCGCTCGCCCACCCGGCGCGGTTGGGGATCCTCGAACTGCTGCACGCGAACGGCTCGGGCACCGCGACGGAGTGCGCGCGCGAGGTGGGCGGGAGCCCGCAGGCGGCGAGCTACCACCTCCGTGCTCTTGCGAAGTGGGGCCTGATCCGCCCCGTGTCGAGCGCGGACGGGAGGGAGACGCGCTGGGAGCTTGCGGCTCGCTCCATCTCGTTCAAGAGCGGCGACGATTCGCCCCAGTTCGAGACCGCGGCGCGCGCGCTCGGACGCCGCATCGTGGAGCGCGACGGCCGAATCGTCGACGCGTATCTCGCGGCCGAGCGCGACGAGCCGCCCGAATGGCGGGACGCGGCGGCGTTCTCGAGTGGCAGCGTCTACGTCACGCCCGAGGAGCTGCACGAGCTCGCGGGGCGCTTCCGCGACCTGATGAAGGAGTACGAGCGCACCGTCGCGGCCGACCGGCCGCAGGGCGCCCGCCGTGTCCACGTCGTGTTCCGTGCGGTTCCACGCGTGGAACCGAAGCGAAGGAGGAAGTGACAGTGGAGGACCCGCGCATCGAGCAGTACGCCCGCATCATGGTCGAGACCTGCATCGACGCCCAGCCCGGCTGGCAGGTCGTGGTCGCAGGCGGCATTCTCGCACGTCCGCTCATCGACGAGGTCTCCCGGCAGCTGGCGCGCCGCGGGGCGTACGCCCTGGTCCGGCCCGGTTGGGGCGGGTTCATCACCGGCCCGACGTTCGCGTGGGCGGAAGAAGCGCCGCTGGAGATGCTCGCGCCGGCTCCGCTGGACCTGCACGTGCTGGAGGAGGCGGACGCGCTGATCGCGATCTCGGCGCCCGAGAACACCCGTGACGCGGCGGCGCTCGACGCGGAGCGGCTGAGCGCGCTGCACGCCGGTATCCGTCCGGCGCTCGACCGTGTCTTCAGCGCCGACCTGGCCTGGGTCGGAGGCCAGTATCCGACGCCGGCGCTCGCACAGGAGGCCGACATGTCGACGAACGCGTTCGCCGACTTCCTCTACGGCGCCGTGCTGCTCGACTGGGACGCCGAGCGCGAGCGCATGAGCCGGTACGCCGAGCCCTTCGACACGGCGGAGGAGGTGCGGATCGTCGGCCTGGATACCGACCTCCGCCTCGGGATCGCCGACCGGCCGATGACGATCGACGCCGGCGGCCGGAATCTTCCCGGCGGCGAGTTCTTCACCTCCCCGGTCGAGGCGTCCGCCGAGGGCACGATCACGTTCGCGGAGTTCCCTGCCGTCTACATGGGCCGCGAGTGCCGCGGCATCCGCCTGCGCTTCGAGGGCGGCCGCATCGTCGACGCATCGGCCGAGGCGGGGGAGGAGTTCCTGATTGCGACCCTCGACACCGACGAGGGAGCGCGCAGGCTCGGCGAGCTCGGCATCGGCTGCAACCCGGCGATCACGCGGCATATGAAGAACACGCTCTTCGACGAGAAGATGGACGGCACCGTCCACCTGGCCGTCGGCAACGGCATCCCCGAGACCGGCGGCACGAACGAGAGCGCCATCCACTGGGACATCGTCAAGGACCTGCGCTCGGGCGGGCGCATCGAGCTCGACGGGCGCGTCGTCCAGCAGGACGGTGTCTGGCAGCTCGCGGCGTGAGCATCTGGCACAACCGCGGCCTGCGGGCGCTGCTCGTCTCGCAGGGCGTCTCGCGCCTCGGGTCGCAGATGACGTTCCTGGCGCTGCCGTGGTTCGTGCTCGAGACGACGGGGTCGGCGGCGCGGATGAGCGTGGTGCTCGCGGTCGAGCTCCTGCCCGTCGCCGTCTTCGGGATCCCGAGCGGCACGCTCGTTGCGCGGTTGGGCGCGAGGCGCACGATGATGGCAGCCGACGCCGGGCGCGTGCCGCTCATGTGCTCGCTGCCGCTGCTCCACGCGGCAGGCCTGCTCTCGTTCCCCCTCCTGCTCTTCCTGGTGTTCCTGGTCGGCTGCTTCCTCGCGCCGTACATGTCCGCGTCGACGGTGATCATCCCCGAGCTCGTCGGCAACGAAGAGCATACGGTCGCGCAGGCGAACGCCGCTATGGAGGGCGTCCAGCGGGCGACGCTCCTGCTCGGCCCGCCGCTCGCCGGAATCCTGATCGCCGTGATCGGGGCGGCAAGCGTGCTCTACCTGGACGCGGCCACCTTCCTGGCCTCGTTCCTCGTGATCGCGGCCTTCGTCCCCCAGAGATCGCCCGTCGCGCAGTCCGAGGAGTCGCGTGGGGTGCTCGCCGGGATCCGCTTCGTCCTACACGACTCGCTGCTGCGGACGATCGCGCTGACGTCGATGGCACTGAACATGTTCGGTCAGATGCTCGTTGCCAGCCTGCTCGTGCTCGCCCGCGATGACTTCGGGAGCGCCCGCGTAGCGGGGGCGTTCTTCGCCGCTTTCGGAGCCGGCGCGCTCCTTGGCAGCGTGCTCGCCATCAGGCTCGTCACGCGCTACGACCCCGTCCGCCTCGGCGCCGTGTCGCTGTTGCTGCTGATGGCGCCCTTCCCGCTCCTGGCCCTGGACATCCCGGCCGCTGCCGTCATGGCCGTCATCTTCGTG
>CAVWIN010000003.1:0-339497 GCA_963755085.1 uncultured Thermoleophilia bacterium
CGCGACCTCCACATCGGGATCACCCAGGCGGAGTGGGCGAACTCGATCTACTCGCTGGTCTTCGCTGCGCTCCTGATCAGTGTCGGCCGCATCGGCGACGTCACCGGGCGCCGTCGCGTGTTCATCTGGGGCCTCCTGGTCTTCCTCGGCGCGAGCCTGATCACCGCGCTCGCGCCCTCGGGGGCCGTCCTCCTCGCCGGCCGCTTCCTCCAGGGGGTGGGCGGCGCGCTGATCCTCCCGTCGACGCTCTCGATCGTGAACGCGACCTTCCGCGGGCGCGAGCGGGCGATTGCCTTCGGGATCTGGGGCTCGGTGATCGGCGGGATGGCGGCGCTCGGCCCGCTCGCCGGCGGCTGGTTCGTCACCAACCTGAGCTGGCGCTGGGCCTTCTACGTCAATCTCCCGATCGGAGCGCTCGCGCTCGCGGGCGCCCTGCTCTATGTTGGCGAGAGCCGCGACCCGGACGCACGGCCGGGATTCGATCCGCCCGGCGTCGCGCTGTCGACCATCGGCTTCCTCGGCGTCGTCTTCGGGCTGATCGAGGGGCAGACCTACGGCTGGTGGACCGCCCAGCAGGACTTCCTCGGCCTTTCGCCCGGCGGGCTGTCCGTGATCCCGTTCGCCTTCGCGCTCGGCGTGCTTTCCCTCGCCGGGTTCGTCCTCGTCGAGCGGCGCCGGGCGCTCGCGGGACGGCCGGTGCTCGTCGACTTCTCCCTCTTCCGGATCCCGACCTTCCGCTACGGCAACGTCGCCGTCCTGATCGTCGGACTCGGCGAGCTCGGGCTCGTCTTCGTGATCCCGCTCTTCCTGCAGTCGGTCCTCGGACTCTCGGCCTTCGACACCGGGCTCGTACTGACAGCCCTCGCCGCAGGAGCGTTCCTCGCCGGCGGGCTCGCCGCGCCTCTCACCCGCCGAATCGGGCCACACCGGGTCGTCCAGCTCGGCCTCGCGATCGAGGTCGTCGGCATCGCCGCCGTCGGCCTCACCTTCTCCGCCGACCGCCCCGCCTGGCAGTTCTGCCCGCAACTCTTCGTCTACGGGATCGGCGTCGGCTTTCGCGACCGCGCAGCTGACGAGCCTCATCCTCGCCGACGTGCCCCGCGCCCAGTCCGGAGAGGGATCAGGGATCCAGAGCACCTCGAGGCAGGTCGGCTCCGCGCTCGGAATCGCAATCCTCGGCACCGCGCTCACGACCGGGCTCGCCTCCGGCACCCGCGCCCGCCTCGAAGCAGTCCCCTCGATCCCGCCTCCACAGCGCGCGGTGATCACGGCCGCCGTGGAGCGGAGCGGCGGAGCAGTACTGCCCGCCTTCCGCCGCTCGCCACAGCTCCAGCCAGCGGTCGCACCGGTCGAGGAGGCGTTCGTCGCGAGCGCACGACGAGCCGCCTTCATCGCCGCCGCGTTCGTCCTGGTCGGGCTCGCCGCCGCGTTCAGGCTGCGGCCCGGCGGGCAAGATGAGCCCGAGCCGGGGCCAACCTAGCTTAGGGCGGCGGCGGCTTCAGAGCGCCGCGAGCTGAGCGGCAACACGCTGTTCCCATGCCGCGGCACGAGGAAGTGGTACGAGCCGCCCCCAGATCGCGCGCAGCGCGACCCCGTGCAGCGCACCATGGATGAGCTCGTAGGTTCCCTCCGCGCCGAGGGCGCGGGCACGCTCGAAGCCGCGCCGCGAAGAGGCCGGCGAAATCCCCGGCACGCCGGGCAACCAGCGATCGAGCGAGCCGTGGAGAACATCGAGTCGCTTCCCGCGGAGCGGCTCCAACGACAAGCGGTCGGGGATCCACGGTGCGAGTCCGACCACCCATTCGACCGACGCCTCGTCTGCCACCGAGATCGCGACCGCCCCACCCATCGAGAAGCCCAGCAGCAACGTCTGCTCGGCACCCACCGCGTGGACGGCAGCACGCGCGTCCTCGACACACGACTCGAGACGCCGCCACGACTTCACGCGATATCGAACCTCCGCGAACACGAACTGCGGGAAGCGCGGCGCCAATCGCTGAACGAGCCATTCGAGCGACGCGCTCCAGTTTCCTTCCACCTCGGCGCTCTGACCGCCGTTCACGCACACGACCGCGGTCGCGCCGCCGCCTGTGAGTCGCATCTCGGCACCGGTCGAGAGACCGACGTTCTTCGGCTCCAACGTCATCCGGCTGCGGGGCCGACCTCAATCTCGGGCCGACATCGCATCCCACCAGCCTAGGCCACGAGCCAACTACGACCGAGGCGTCCTCTCCATCACTATCCCGGTCGCCGAACACGCCAAGCCGCGCCGCGCCGCGTCCCGATCAGCTCCAGCGGAACCCCCAGCCGCATCATCGAAGGCCAGACGGCGACAAAGCCCTAGCCCCCGTCGCCGGACACAGAGCTACAGCGTGACCTGGAAGCCCCGAGCGAGCACTGGAACTCGCTCGGGGCCTCTCGCATCAAGCGAATCACAACCTCCGCGAAGAAGGCGAGCACCTCGTTTCTCTCTGCGCATAGCGTCTGGACGCCGTTCGCGCCAGAGCGGCGACGGCCGCAGAGGAGACAGCCGTTAGCGACGAACTATCCGCCGGCTGCCAGCGGCCTCTCCCGGGCAACCCGGTCCGGTGCCGCCACTGCGGTTACTTGCTCGTCTAGCCCCACTGCCACGTCAGCCGCCGCCGCTACCGCCGAGGGCATGGGGCGCCAACCCACCGGCCCCCGCCCGGCACCGAGCGTCAGACACCACCGGCCGCCGCCCGCAGAGACGAGTCGCTCGGGCTGCGCATCTCCAAGAGCGAGGTCTCCAGGATCTGCCAGGGACTCGACGAGCAGGTCGACGCCTTCCGCAACCGGCCGCTGGAAGGCCGCTACCCCTACCTCTGGCTCGACGCCAAGGTCGAGAAGGTCCGTGACGGCGGCCGCGTCGTCCGCAAGGCGCTCGTGCTCGCCTACGGGGTGCACGAGTCCGGCTACCGCGAAGTGATCGCCCTCGACGTCGGCGAGGCCGAGACAGAGGCGTTCTGGCGCAGCTTCCTGCGCGGCCTGGTCGAACGCGGCCTCGGCGACGTCCAGCTGGTCGTCTCCGACGCCCACGCCGGCCTCAAGAAGGCGATCGCCCAGGTGCTCGGCTGCCCCTGGCAACGCTGCTCGGTGCACTTCCTGCGCGAGGAGCTCGGCCACGCGCGCGCGAGCAGCAGCGATGCTGGCCGCCCTGCTGCGGTCGCTCTTCAACGCCGAGACAGGTGAGGCGGCCGCGAGCTGCGACAGGTTGGGACAGTTTTCGGGGACAGGTACCGGGCTCCTCAGGGTCACTCGGGGCCGCTCAAGGAACACGTCGAACAAGACAGCAAGCCGCATAGATCCACGAAAAACAAGGCGGGAAGCCCGACTCCTCCGATGGTAAGGAGGGGGTCGACGGTTCGAGTCCGTCAGAGGGCTTGAAATACCTGCGGATCAGCGACGCAAGTAAGGAGGGTCACTTCGAGACGCCGGATTGCCTGCGGTTGCAGCGACTTTCGCGCATGCAGCGACGACTTCTCTGCCCTGTGATGTCGCGAAGGTCGCACGCCACTCGCACGCACGTGCGAGGCGTGGGTCGGGGTCCGCCTTACGAAACCGAGGGCGTAGCAGCGCTCGGCGCGGAGGCAGGCGCGCACGTCGCGGTCTTGCGAGCGTGAGCACGAACGAGCGCACGGGAGGTCCTAAACTCGGGCGGCGAGGTTGGGGAGCAGCTGTGCGAGACGTAGGGCTTGGCCGTTGCGGCCGGCGCAGAATTCGTCGGTGCGCCGTTCGGCGAGGTTGCGGACGCGCTGTTCGATGTCATCGCGGATCTCGCGTACCTTCCCGAGCGGTTGCCCGGCGGGATCGTCGACGTCCCAGTGTTGGATGCCGCCGATCACGTAGGGGCAGCTGCCTTGGCGGTTGAGCGTGATCGCGTGTCGGCGTGCAGCTGCATCTCGAGCTCGATCTTCTTCGGGATGCGGTCGGAGATGTCGATCCCGACTTCTCGCATTGCTTCGACGACGTTCGGCCAGATTCATCCGCCGGCGCCTGCCCCGGCGGTCTCGGCGCGCAGATCATTCGGAGCGTATGTGCCGGTGGCGACGGTGTGTGACCGATGCTGATTCCGGTGGTCTGTACTCGCCGAAGCACCAAGAGAGTTGCATTGACGCTGAAGGCGGCCGCGGCCGCCTTCAGCGAGTCGCCCCGACCGCGTCGTGCAGCCGAAGTGGCGTGGCCTCTCCATGTTTGTGCTCGTCGTGTCAGCTGCCGCCGATGACCGGCGCGACCATCGTCGGCGGAGCATCGGGTGAGAACACCGAGGTGACATCGATGAGCGTGCCGGCGGTAATCGCAGCCGTCACCTGCTCTGCTGTCGTGATTGGATGGGCGGCGAGGTCGATGCTCCCCGGGCTTGCTTCGACGAGCAGGACGAGAGTCCAGGCGCCCGTGTAGCCCGGATCGCCCGGCGCAACCGAGAGCACGTGGTCATGCCGGAACGCCGTGGGGTCGCCGTCGCAGTGGTCCTGGGTGGCCGTCTGGTCGAAGATGACGTACAGGGGGCGGGTTGGCCGGTTGATCCCTGTCAGGTCGGGGCCGAGTCCGAAGCAGCCGAGCACGCCGCCGTTCGGATTCGCACTGAACAGCGACGGCTGGAGGAACGACACCTGATGGCCGTCGTACCAGGCGGTCTCGATCCGAAGGTTGCCGCCGCTTCCCGCGCCTGCCGTGCCGACCGCGATCGCAGCTCCCACCGCGGCGACTGTGGCGATCGCGATGCGATGACGCATCCGTTGCATCTCCGTCTCCTTTCGACGAATTGGATGGAGCAGGACGTTAAGACGGCTGGCTTTGCATTCACTTTGCTGGTGGTTAGCGGCGTGCGAACGAACCTCGAGCGGTCAGCGCCGTTTAGCCGATATCGAATCGACTTCGTGACCAAAAGGTCGTCCTCGCGACGTAGGTTTGAGCAATGGGAGCGGTCGAGATCGACCTTCTGGGCGGGTTCGCTGCGCGCGTCGACGGTGTAGCGGTGGCGGAGCGGGCGTGGCGGCTCCGGAAGGGACGTGAGCTCGTCAAGCTGCTCGCGCTCGCGCCAGGGCATCGGCTGCATCGTGAGCAGTTGATGGACGCGCTCTGGCGTGAGCGCGGGCCGGTTTCCGCGGCGAACAATCTCAACCAGGCGGTCCACGCCGCCCGTCGCGTACTCGGTCGAAACGCGATCACCTTGCGCGACGAGGTGTTGTGGCTGGAGGCGACCGTGGACGTCGACAGGTTCGAAGCGGGCGCGGCCGAGGCCGTTCGTGCCGGCACCGCCGCGGCCTATCGCGGTGCGCTCGCGCTGTACGCCGGCGAGTTGCTCCCCGAGAACCGCTACGACGACTGGATGGAAGACCGTCGCGCACGCCTCGCCGACCTTGCCGCAGAACTGTACGCCGAGGTCGAGGGGGCAGGCGCGAGCGAACGGTTCGCCGTGCCGCCGCCCACGAGCTCGTTCATCGGACGCCGGCGGGAGCTGGACGAGCTGGCTGCGCTCCTCGGCCGGACGCGGCTGCTGACACTCACGGGGACTGGGGGCGCCGGAAAGACCCGTCTGGCATTGGAGCTGGCACGCAGCATGGGCGATCGCCCAGCCGGTGCAGTGCTCGTCGAGCTGGCGGCGGTGCGCGACCCGCGCCTAGTCGGTGAGGCACTTGCGGATGCGCTCGATGTGCGCGCGCTGCCGGGACAGGATGCCGTTGATGCAGCTGTCGACTTCCTCCGTTCCCGCGCGCTGCTCCTCGTTCTCGACAACTGCGAACACATCCTCCAAGCGGCCGCCCTGCTGGCTGAGCGGCTTCTGCGCGACGCGCCGGAAGTAGCGATCCTGGCGACCAGCCGCGAGCCGCTCCGCCTCGCCGCGGAAACCGTGTTCCGCGTGCCCTCGCTCGACCTGCCTGACCCCGAGCGTGCCTTGTCGCCGGAACAGCTGCTCGAGTACGAGGCCGTGTCGCTTTTCGTCGCTCGCGCGCAGGCGGCGGCGTCGCGCTTCGCGCTCGATGAACAGAGTGCCTCGGACGTCGTCCGGATCTGCAGGCGGCTCGACGGGCTGCCGCTTGCGCTCGAACTCGCGGCCGGACGAATCGGAGCGTTGACCCCAGCAGCAATCGCGGCGCGGCTCGACGATCGATTCGCGCTTTTGCGGACCGGAAGCCTCGCCGCGCCCACGCGTCAGCAGACGCTCGAAGCGGCGCTCCAGTGGTCGCATGATCTGCTCGATCCCCAGGAGGCAGTCCTGTTCCGGCGACTCGCGATCTTCAGCGGCGGCTTCGAGCTGGAGGCGGTCGAGCAGGTGTGCTCGGGCGACGAAGTGCCCGCGCCGGCCGTGGTGGACACACTCGCCCGGCTTGTCGAGAAGTCGCTTACCGCCGTTGACGACATGCGCGGGGCGCGCCGATACCGCCTGCTCGAGACGGTGCGCGTCTATGCGCGGGATCGCCTCGCGGCCGCCGGCGAGGAGACGGCGCTCGCGGATCGGCACGCAAGCTGGGCCCTGTTGCTGGCGGAACGGGAGCGTGGGTCTCAGGTGCTCGATCCCGACACCGGCAACCTCCGCGCCGGGTTGCGCTTCCTGCTCGACCGCCGGCCGCACGACGCGCTGCGCATGTGCGCTGTGCTCGTGCCCTTCTGGCTACGCCGAATCGAGCTCGAGGAGGCGAGGCGGCGGCTGGACGAGGCGCTCGCAGCATGCCCCGACCAGAGCTCGCTCGCCGCGGAAGTGTTGCTCGCGGCCGCGGCGATCGAGTTCCGAAGCGGTGCGCTCAGCGCGGGTGAGGAGTTCGTGGAGCGCAGCCGAGCGCTCGCGGCGGCGCTCGGCGACGCGCGGCGTGAGTGGCGCGCGCTGCAATTTCTCGGCGAGTTCGCGCTGGCAATCGACGACGCCGACCTCGCCACGCCGCGGTTCGAACGCGCGCTCGAGGTCGCGCGCAGCGCCGAGTTCGTTCCCGGCGAGGCAATCAGCATCCACTCGCTCGGCGCCGTCGCTTGGGTTGCCGGCGAGCTCGAAACTGCCGACAGCCTCGTCGCACGCAGCATCGCGCTGCTGCTCACCGTCGAGAACTCGGTCGAGACGGTACCTTCGCCGGTGAACATCGCCGAGATCCGGCTGGAGATCCCTGGGCGTCCGGTCGGGCCACGACTGCTTTTCGAGGACACGCTGCAGCCGTTCGTCGAGATTCCCTGCGGAGCTGCGATCGGTTACGCGCTCGCGAACCGCGCGGGGATTGCGCGGCTCCGCGGCGACTTCTCGCAGGCGCTCGCGCTGCTGGACGAGAGCGAGCAGCGGTTCTCAGCCGCGGACGATGATCAGGGCGTCGCGACGACGCTCGTTCGACGCGCCTACACGCACCTCGCCGACGGGCGCGTGTCGGCAGCCCAGGCCGAGCTCGAGCGCGCGCTCGAGCTCCGCGCGAAGCTCGGCGACCGACGCGGACGCGGCCTCATCGTCGCCGGCCTCGCGCTCGTCGAGATCGCCGTCGGCGTATACGATCGCGCGGATGCGCACCTCACCGAGGCATGCGACGTCTTCCGCCGGGCGGGCGATCGCTGGGCGTTGGCCTCGACGCTCTGGCGCGCGGCCGACCTCGCGATCGTGCGCGGCAACATCGACGACGCCGAGGCGGCACTGAGGGAGGCCTATACGGTGATCCGCGCGACGCACCGCGAACGCTGGATCGCGAACACGCTTCTCGGGCTTGCGGAGGTCGCGACGCTTCGCGACGATCCCTCCCGCGCAGCGGAGATTCTCCAGGAGGCGCGCGAACGGTACGCGGTCGGCCGCGATGCAGCCGGAGTCGAGAACGTCGAGCAGCGGATGCGTGAGCTGCAAATCCTGCGCAAAGAGCGCTGAAAGAGCGGGCTGGTACCACTCCTTCAGTCCAACGACTGAAAGGAGCCGAACATGACCGACACGATTTCTCCGATGCTCGGAGAGGCAACCGTGCAGGAGCTGCGCGAGACGGTGCACGGTCGCGCGCTCACGTCCGAAGACGACGCGTACACAGAGGCCGCACACATCTGGAACGGCGCTTTCGACGGCTGCAGGCCGGCGCTGGTCGTCCAGTGCACCGGCGTTGCCGACGTGATCGCGGCCCTGGCCTTCGCGCGCAGTAACCACCTCCCGCTCGCCGTGCGCGGCGGCGGCCACAGCATCGCCGGCTTCTCGACCGCTGAAGGCGGCGTCGTGATCGACCTCTCACCGATGCGCGGTGTCCGCGTCGACCGCGAGGCGATGACCGCCAGCGTCGGCGGCGGCGCGACGTGGGCAGACGTCGACCACGAGACCCAGGCGCAAGGCCTGGCGACGACCGGCGGACTCGTGTCCACGACCGGCGTCGGCGGATTCACGCTCGGTGGCGGTATCGGCTGGCTGATGCGCAAGCACGGCCTCGCGTCCGACAACCTCGTCGGCGCCGATGTCGTAACCGCCGATGGTCGCCTCGTGCACGCGAGCGAGTCCGAGAACGAGGATCTCCTCTGGGGGCTGCGCGGCGGCGGCGGCAACTTCGGCATCGTCACGCAGTTCGAGTTGCGTGTCCACCCCGTCGGGCCGATGGTGTACGCAGGCCCGATCTTCTATCCGGCGGCCGTGTCGCGCGACCTGTTGCGCGCGTTCCGCAGCTGGGCGACCGAGGCCCCCGACGAGATCACGGCGCTCGTCAACCTGACCACGGCGCCACCGTTGCCAGTGATCCCGAGCGAGTGGCACGGCAAAAAGGTGGCGGCGCTCGTTGCCGTCTCGACCGTGCCCGACGACGGCGCAACGCTCGTCCACCCGCTGCGGGAGGTCGCAGAGCCGATCGCGGATCTGCTCGGGCCGATGCCCTACCAGGCGATGCAGACGCTGCTCGACCCGCTCTGGCCCAAGGGGATCCATGCGTACTTCAAGGCGACGAACCTCTCCCGGCTTGACGACGAGTTGATCGACAGGTTGTGCGGCCTCCACCTCGCGGCGCCCGGTCCGCAGTGCGAGCTCCACGTACATCAGATGGGCGGCGCAGTCGCACGCGTTGCCGACGGCGCAACTGCGTTCGCCGATCGCGCGATGCCGTTCGTGCTGAACGCCGCCACCGGTTGGCAGGACGCGTCGGCGGGTGAGACGCATCGGGAGTGGGCACGCGACGCGATCGCCGCCGCGGCGGAGGCGTCCACGGGCCGCGCCTATGTCAACTTCCTCGGCGACCGCGATGCCGGGCGCACCTCGTACGGCAGTGAGACCTACGCACGCCTCGTCGCACTCAAGACCGCGTACGACCCCACAAACGTGTTCCGCCTGAACCAGAACATCGAACCGAGCACCGGAGTATCAGCATGAACGAATCCTGTCCCTGATCGAGGAGGTCGCACCCAGGTCGCACGGCGGTATCGAGAGTGGCGACTCACGACCATACGCGGGACGGGCGAATGGGCACCGCTACGCCGCAAACCCGCATAAACCGACCCCCTCCTCACGTTCGTGGTAAGGAGGGGGTCGACGGTTCGAGTCCATCAGAGGGCTTTCACGAAAGACCTGCTCAGCGCCACGTCCTAAGAGCTGGCGTTCTCGATCCCGGCAACGAGTGAGCGGTTGGTGACAGATTCTGGGGAAAAGTCGCGTGGAGATCGCCCCCACGACGATGGTCACCGGTTCGAGCCCGGTACGCTCCATCGGATAGGCAAGCCGTTTGCGGCTATTCGAGGGGTAGTTTCTACGGGCGGCTACTCGTCCGACTGATCCGGGGGCCTAAACCCTTTCTCCACTTCAATTAGTCGAATGGATGGCTGTGCCGCGTTGTCAACCGCGACACCACAACCGGGTAACTTTGGGGCAACCTTAGTCCGTACCCGTGGGTTCTCGTCCGTCCCACTCCGTCCCTTCGTTTCTGGCTTTATCAAGCGGTTTCTGCGGACATGCGGGGACGCCCTGGAACTGCTCGAGACAGCCCGAACCTGAATGGTAAGGAGGGAGTCGACGGTTCGAGTCCGTCAGAGGGCTTGGCTCAGTAGAGCGGTTTCCGGCCTACCCGGCCGCTTCGGAACTAGAGCCGTGCGGGCGCGGACAGCCGCGTCCGCGGCCTCGCGCTTCGCGGCGCTGCTCGACCCGGTAGGCCTCGTCGGCCTCGGCCTGCCGCTGAGCCTGCCGAACGCCGGCAGCCTCGACGGCCGCGGCGCGCTCGACCTCGTCGGCGCGTAGCGCCTCGTCTGCGGCGACGAGCGCCGCGCGCTTCGACCGCTGGTTCGCCGTCATCCTGCGGCGCGCGCTCGCGGCTCGAGGCGAATAAGGGGTGTGTGCCCCGTCACGGGGCACACACCACGGTGACTCATTCCAGCGGCTCGACCACGTGCACCGTGGCGTAGCCGCTTTCGCTGTAGCTGCTGTACGGGTTGCCCACGAAGCGGGCATGCACGCGGAAGATGCCGACGCTCGGCGGCGTCCAGCTCGTCGCCACGTACCCAGTCGAATCGACCCGTCCCGGGAGCGCCGTGGCGTAATGCCAGCCGACCAGCGGGTCGAAGTGGTCGATCAGGACGTTCACCGTGCCCCCGTGGCTGGCGGCGGTCACGTGAACCGAAATCGGAACCGAGACGCCCGGCCCCGTCGTGGCGGTGCTGCCGCCCCCGACGGTCACCGACGTCGTCGTGATGTCGCGGACCTGAACCTGCAGCGAGTAGCCCCCGGCCATGGCGCCGGGTGCCTGCATCGCCGCGTAGTACGCGGCTTGTGCGAGATGCAGCCGCAGGATCTGCCGCCCAGTGCTGCCGGTCACCCCGCCGACGCGACGGCCGAGCTCGTCGAGGATGCGCAGGTCGAACCCCACCGCGGGCCGCTGGTTCAGCCTGACGGTGGTGAGCTCGCCGGAGCGGGCCACAGTGAACCGGTACAGATCGACGGTGTCGAGGCTGCGCCCGGCGAGCCGGCCGGATGCGCGCTGGCCGTTCGCGAGGCTGATGCCACCAACCTGACAACAGCCCCAGACGGGACCGAGACAGACTCACAGTCCTCTCACCCGAAGAACTTGATGCGGTTCCGGTTCTTCCGGCTCACCGCACCTACGTTGCCCGTTTTGGAAACAGACAACGCCCGGAGGTCGCTCGCCGTCGGCGAGAAAGTGGAAAGGCCCTGTTTCCAGGGCCTTTCACAGTAGCGGGGGCAGGATTTGAACCTGCGACCTCCGGGTTATGAGCCGCCTCGGATAGGTATACGCGTTCCGCCGTATTCCGCCTAAACGCAGGTTTCGAGCTGGTTTTCGGCAGCGGCCGTGCATTTAGGCGGAACACGGTGACACCGCTGCGGAAGGCCGATGCTTGCAGAACGCTTGCAGCCTCGGCGCGTCCGTACCGCGCTCAGCGCGAAGCGGCAGCCGTCCAGACACCACGTTGGTTCCAGACTCGAGTTTCGCCTGCAAAGCAGCGTAATCCCGAGCATGAATCAGAATTTTGCGACCCCTCGAGCGCTTCGGCGACTCACGACCGCTTCCGTCGCAGCAGCCAGGGAACGAGAATCGAAGCGTGCACATAGCAGGCAAGTCGGCGTGGAGGCACCATCCTGAGCGCGGCGGCCGCGCGCCGGACACTCGCAGACTCGTCGTCTCGGCGCTCTTCTTCTTCCCCCGCGGCGGCTCGGCGCAGGTCGCGCGCGCGCTCGCCCGCGCACTGCCGGCCGCGGGCTGGCAGCTGAGGCTCGCCGCGGGCTCGCTCGGACAGCCGGGAGAGCCGACCCACGCGGCCAGCTTCTTCGCCGGGATCGACGTCCACGCACTCGACTACTCGCCCGCGCTCGAGCTGGCCGAGCCACTGGCCGCGCCCGTTCCCTTCCAGCCCTCCTACGAGGACCGCCCGGGTGCGCCCGATCGCGTCTTTGCCGCCGTCGGTGCCGCCGCCTATGAAGAGCTCGTCGCTGCCTGGGTCGAGCTGCTCGCGCGCGCCGGCGCAGGGGCCGCCGATCTGCTCCATCTGCACCACCTGACGCCCGCGAACGAGGCTGCGGCACGCCGCTTTCCCTCGCTGCCCGTGCTCGGCCAGCTGCACGGGACCGAACTCGCCATGCTGCGCACGATCGAGGCAGGAGCGCCGCCGGGTTGGCGCTATGCGCGAGATTGGCGCCGGCGGCTGCAAGCCTGGGCGCGGCGATGCGGCCTGCTGGTCGTGCCGCCCGAGGCAGAGGCGGACGCGGCCCTGCTGCTCGGCCTCGAACGGGCGAAGCTGCGCAGCCTCCCGAGCGGCGTCGAGCTTGAGCGTTTCTTGCGGCGACCGCTTTCAGAAGAGGACCGGCTTGCGTTCTGGCGCCGTTGGCTGGTCGAGCAGCCGCGCGGCTGGGACGAGAGCGGCCGGCCGGGTAGCATCGCCTACCGCGACGAGGAGCTCGCCCCCTTCCGGGCCGGCGGCCCGATCTTCCTCTACGTCGGTCGCTACACGGCGGTCAAGCGCCTGCCGCTCCTGATCAGCGCCCACGCGCGAGCGGTTGCACGGCTTGGCGCGCCTGCGCCGCTCGTGCTGGTCGGCGGCCATCCGGGCGAGTGGGAAGGAGAGCATCCGCTCGCCACCGCCCGGAGGATCGAGAACCAGCAGGTCTTCCTCGCCGGCTGGCGCCCGCACGAGGACCTTCCCCAGGCGCTGAACGCGGCCGACGCGCTCGTCCTGCCGTCGGTTGCCGAGGCGTTTGGACTCGTCCTGGTGGAGGCGATGGCCTGCGGCCTACCGGTGATCGCCTGCCGAGCGCATGGCCCGGCGGCGATCGTCGCGGACGGGAGGACGGGCTGGCTCATTCCGCCCGATGAGGAGGACGCGCTCGTCGAGGCACTCGTCGACGCTGCTCACGACGACGAGGAACGCCGGGCGCGTGGCCGACGCGCCCAGACGGAGAGCCGCCGCTACGGCTGGGCGGAGGTCGCTTCTCGCTTCGCGTCCCTGTACGAGGAGTTGCTCGCCTCCCCTCCCGGGCAGCAGGTTGTGCGGGGGCGGCGCGCTTGACTCAATGCATTCGACGCTAGCCACCGCCGACCGTCGTCTCGTCTCCGCGGTAAGAGTGGCTCCTCGCCGCGTAGGCGTAGGAGTGGTGGAAGGCGTCGATCGCATTCAGGCGGAACACGCTGACATCGCCGCGGAAGCGCCATGCATGCAGAACGCTTGCAGTTCGGCGAGACGAGCAGGGCTTCGTGGCTCGCCTCTTGATCGCCATTTTGGAATGCGAGCAGCGGCGGGGCCGCGTACGTTGAGACTGTCCGCAAGCCGCGCCATACGGGCCGACCTGCCAGCCGCCCAGCGACGGGAAACGCCGCCGAAGCAGCTACTCGAGCCGTGCTTCAGCGCGCCGCCGCGAGGCACCGTCGCGCGCTAGCGATCGTATGAAGCGTGCGGCGGCCCGAGGTATGGGAACTCCGTGAGCAGATCGCCGTGCGGACCTACGTTGTCCCCGGTCACCTCCCCGTTCGTGAAGAGCGTGAGGAAATGGTCGGCCACGTCGTCGGTCAGGGTGCGCCCGTTCTCGGGATAGCCGGCCGGACGTCCCGGGTCGTAGGGCAGGACGTCCGGCAGCAGCGTCCGCGCCACTCGCTTCGCACCCTCCGGCGAGTACCCGCCGGCGTGCTCGAGGACATGCGCGAAGCTGTCGACGAAACGGTCGTCGGTCGAGGGCTCACCGGCGAGGTACGACGCCTTTTCGTCACCCGGACTGAAGAAGACCGACTGCGAAGGCCTGGCTCCGCGATCCACCTGCATCCAACTGGTTTCCCCGTCGCCGTTGGGAACGAGCGTCCTGTGCCAGATCGCGACTTGGCCCGAGGCTCCCAGCGCGTCGTTCGGCATCTCCAGCACGATGCTGCAGACATCCTTGTCGGCAAAGAAATCGTCGCCGGTGAACTGGAATTCGTTCAGCGCACCCCCTGCGTCGAAGAAGAACGGGTCGCTCCGCCACCCGGCGAAGAATCGGTACTCCCCCGCCTCAGTGACCCGGGCGTCCGAGCCTGCCGACACCGCCGCGTCGGCGAACAGGATCTCGCCGCCCTCCTCCGCCCCGGCCGCGTCTGCGCCCTCGACACGGCGCACCGTCGCGAACTGCGCGCCATCTCGCACCCAGACGCGAACCCGGAAGGCGACTTCGGCAATGCCGTCGCCGTTCGTGTCGACCTTGAGCTCGTAGATCGCCTCGGGCGCAAACGGTTCCGTCGTCGTCGGCCCTTCCGGATTGATTCCAAACGACGGGTGCACGTCGATCGCGACGACGGACCTCGCCGTGCCCTCCGGGGCAGGGAAGACGAAGAGGTCACAGTGGTCGACGCGGGCGTCTCCGTGCGGGAATGAGAAATCCGGCCCTGAGTAATGGTGCGCCATCACTGCCCGTCTGCGATCGTTGAACGCCACAGGCCTGGCGGAGTCGGCCCCTGGTAGGTCGGTTGGCGCGATTCTCCCAAATGTCGACCGCGTTTACTGCCAACTCTGATCTCTCCACCGCCTAAGAGACAAAGGAGCTGACATGACAACCGACAACGCCCCGCGCAGCGTGCTGCTCATCGGCAAGAGCCAACGCGTCCTCGACGAATCGGTCGCCGGCCTCCGCGACCTCGGTTACACGGCCGAGGCGACCAACGACTTCGCCGACGTCACCGGCCGGTTCGATGTGGAAGGGATCGACCTGGTCGTCTTCGGCGGACAAGTCCCCCCGGACCGTAAAGCTGAGCTGAGAGACGAGATCGGCGCGATCAACCCCGGTGTCATCTTCGTCGAAGGACTGGCCGGCATTCCAGGCCTGATCGTGAACCAGGTACGGGGCGCGTTCACGGCCAGCCACCAGGAGCAGACCCGTGCACCGACCTACACGCGCGAGGATCGGTCGATCCGGCTGACCCTCTCAGGCCCGGCCGATGTCAAGGTGACCGTCTGGTGGCAGACCGCGTTCGTGCCGCCAGACCCAAGGAGCGATTCGCTCGTGCTCCTCGACGACCAGCTCGCTGGCGGCGATCACGCGATCCCGGTTCCCGATCACGTCCCGCCGAAGGCCGCCTTCGCCACCGTGCAGGTCGACGGCGCGATCTACGCCTTTCGCATCCCCACGGAGCATAAAGGCGAGCCAAGCCGGAATTGACGCCCATGGCTGCGGCCCGCCCTCGGACCCCTGATCGACAAAACGGGTTACTCAGCTCCTCTTGCCCGCGGTGATGGCTTCGAACGAAAAGGCCCTTTTCCAGGGCCTTTCGGAGTAGCGGGGGCAGGATTTGAACCTGCGACCTCCGGGTTATGAGCCGCCTCGATTATGTACACGCATGCCGCCGTGTTCCGCTGAAACGCCGGCTCCGAGCCAGTTTTCGGCCGCAGCCGTGCATTTAGGCGGAACACGGTGACATCGCTGCGGAAGCGCGATGCTTGCAGAGCGCTTGCAGCCGAGGCAGTTCAGCAGTGCACGATTTCAGCCTGACGCTCGCGCTGCTGACCCCGACGATTGCTCCGGCGTTTAGCCGCGCCCCGGGACCACTCGCAGCACAACGGCCAAGTGCTGGTAGACGTCGCGCAGGCGATCGTCGACAGCCATCTGCTCCTGCTTTCGCAGCAGCAACAGGGTCTCGAACCGGCACCGTAGCGCGAGGACGGACGGCTCCCCCCAGTCTCGAGCGCGACTGCCGGGCGCTGGCTCTTGCGGCTCACTCGACGGCCGGGACGATCCGCGGCGTCTCGAGCCCCGCGAGCCGACAGGCCTCGACGACCGCGTCGTGGGATGCAGCCTCGAAGACGTGGAAGCACGTTTCATCTCCCGGGAGGAGCGTCGTGCGGACGTAGCGGACGGATACGCCCTCCCGCGACAGCTGCCGTGCGGCGGCGCGAGCGCGCCGCCCCGCTGCGCGCGCGTCCTGCACCTGCGTGCCCGGAACGTAGATCTCGACGAGATAGCTCGGCACGGTCGAACCTCCAGAGACGGGAGCACCTGAGGAGCCGACTCAGGTCGGCTCCTCCATTCCGTGTTCCAGCCGGCTCTTGCTCCTCTCAGAAGTTGCAGTACGGCCCGGGAGCGTCGAGCTCGCCGCGGAACGCACCGCCCACCGGCGCGATGATCACGCTGATGTCTTGTGCGGGTTGGCCGGACTCGTTGCGCCCGATGTGACCCTGGCCCGTGTCCACGTAGCCATGCCCTGCCGACACGACATGCGGCGTGCAGGTCGGGTCGTCGTACTCGTAGAACGTGACCTCTCCCAGCGTGACCGTGATGAACACCGGACCCGGATGGCTGTGCCAGCCGGTATAGGACCCAATGGCGTAGTCGTGCTTTCGCACGACGATGTCGGTCCGCCCTTTCGCCTTTGCCTTGAAGTCGACCGGGCTGTGCGGAGACGACCTCACGTTGAAGGCGTCGTACGTCCCACGTGCCAGCAAGGTCGGCGTCACCCCTGAGGGTGGCGAAGCCAGCGCCACCGCCGCAATGGCACCAAGCACGAGCGCCACGCCCGTGGCCAAAGCCGGGATATAGATGCGTCGCTTCACGGTTCCTCCCCTTGTCGATTACGAGAGGAGCATCCCGACCATCGAGCAGGCGCGAAAGTGGAGAAACCTCAGGTCTTTGCCAGATTGGCGTCCTGCGTTTGAGCTGCCAGGCGCGCGAGCTCCGTGCGTGAGCGGACACCGAGCTTCCGGTAAACGCGGGTGAGGGCGGTCGCCACAGTGTGCTCGGTGAGGAACAGAGCAGCGGCGACCTCGCGGTTCGAGCGGCCCTCGGCGACGAGCGCGGCGATCCGACCCTCCGCCGGCGTCAAGCCTTCGATCCGTGCGCGGCCGCCGATCGTCCCGAGCTCGGAGCGGGCCTTCTCCGCCCACGCGGCCGCCCCGCAAGCCTCGAAGCCTTCCAGGGCGGCCTCGATCGTCTCCCGGGCCGCGCGCCTCTGCCGCACGCCTCGCCTGACGCCGCCGAGTGCCAACAGCGCCCGCGCGCGTCCGAACATGTCCCCGATCGCTTCGTGCTCCGCGACCGCTCCGGCGAGCTCGGCCGCCGCCGCGTCAGTGTCGCCGCGAGCGGCCGCGACGAGACCACGACAACGCCGCACTTCTGCCTGCACTCCGTCGCGCCCGCAGCGAGACGCCTCCACCTCCCAGGAATCCACGAGTGCGCCGGCGTCATCCACCCTTCCGAGCGCGAGGAGGGCTTCGGCGTGGCCAGCCCGCCACCAGAACGACGCTGGCTCCTTGTCTCCGTTGCGACGCCTCTCGTCTTGCGCAGCGGCAAAGTGCGCCGCGGCCTCATGCGGGCGGCCACCCCACAGCTCGACGAGTCCCAGCAGGGCTACGTCGGTCGAGTGCATTATTGGGGAGTTCTCGGTCACCGGCAGATTGCGTTCGGTGAGGGTGCGAGCCCGCTCGAGGTTTCCTCGGTGAGCGGCGATCTGGGCGACCAGCGCGATGTTCAACGGTTGTTCATCGGCTTCGTCGACGGCGTACTCGCGAATGATCACCCTGGCCCGCTCGGCGTAGTCGTCAGCGAGCGCGAACCGACCGGCCCGGAGTTCAAGGTGGCCGCGCATGAAAAGCGCGTGTTCCATGATGAGCTCGTCGCGGTCGCTCCAATCCCGTTCGACGCCCTCGAGGAGCGCGCGGGCACGCTCTAAGCGGTACGTGTAGATCAGCGGACCGACGAACCACAAGGTCGCCTGGGCCCGCTGCTGCGGGTCGACGGTAGCCAGTGCGCGTTCAGCGCGCTCGACGAGCAGGAGGGCGTCCGGGTCGCCCGCACGGAAGGCGTTGTGGGCAAGTGTCGCGAGGACACGTGCGCGCAGACCGTGGTCGTCGAGCTCTTCGGCGAGCTTGAGCGCGGCCACGGCATGCTCGGCTGCGGAGCGTTCGCCCTCAGTTCCCGAAACGACCTGCCCAAGCCACAGGTGGATCTCCGCCCGTAGCGTCGGCAGCTCAGCAGCCGCTTCGAGCGCCTCCCGCCGCAGCTCGATCGCGCGCGCTACGTCGACGCCCCCAGCCGCAATCTCGCTGAGCAGCACGAGCGCCTCGGCCCGTGAGCCCGCGTCGACCTGGGGAAGCAGGTCGAGCAGGAGCGCTCGAGCACGCTCCATGCCGGCCGCCTCGATGTGGGCACGCGCGGCAGCGAGCGTGCGGCGATGCCGATCCTCGAGAGCGTCCAAGGGCGTAAGCCGGAGGGCGTACTCGCAGAGCTCGGCCGCCGCACTGATGGTGCCGCGGGCGCGGACGAGGGTCGCGGCACTCTCCAAGGCAGCGGCAACCTGTTCGTCCGGAGCGTCCGAGGCGAGTGCGAGGTGCCGGGCGCGCTCGACCGGATCGTCGACGACCGCGGCGAGGCGTCCATGAGCTCCTCGCCGCTCCTCCTCGGACGACTCCTGGTAGAGGACCGACGCGAGCAGCGGATGGGTGAACCGGACCTCGTCGGTCGAGAGCTCGACCACTTGTGCTGCGAACGCCGGTTCGAGCGCGTTCGGGCTGATCCCAGCCGCGCCGAGGAGAGCAGGTGAGGGCCTGCCGTGCGCGGCAGTCAGGAGCAACGCTTCTCGCGCCGCTCCCCCGAGCCCGGCAAGGCGAGCGCCCACCAGCCGCTCCAACGTCTCCGGAACCGGAAACGGCTCCAACGAATCGACGGTCGAGCCTGCCGCATCAAGCCCACGACCAAGCTCGAGCGCATAGAACGGGTTACCGCCCGAGATCTCGTGTAGACGACGCAGCGTCGGGCGTGCGAACGGCCGGCCGAGCCGCCGTTGCAAGATCGTGTGGATCGCTCCGATGCTGAGTGGGCCAACGCGCAGTCGCTCGACGGCGTCCGGTTCGAAGGCCTCCGCGACCGCCGGACCCTCTCCGCGCTCGTCGAGACGCCGCGCGAGTAGCAGCAAGATGTGCTCGGAGCGCAAACGTCGGAGCCCGAACGCCAGCGCACGCGCAGACGAAGAGTCGACCCACTGGGTGTCGTCGACCGCGACGACGAGCGGCCGCTCCTCGGCGAGCACCTGGAAGCTCGCCCGAACAGCGACCGCGAGGGCACGGGGGTCGAGCTCGTACTCCGGCGCGCTATCCATGAGAAGCGCGCGTTCGAGTGCGAGGCGCCTAGGAGCTGAGAGCGTCGGTAGCACCTTCTCGACAACGTCCTCCAGGAGGTCGGCGAGCACGACGTGCGGGAGCCCACGCTCCGCCTCCGCCGGCCGCGACGAGAGCACCTGAAACCCCCGTTGCTCTGCGCTCTCAAGTCCTGCCGTCCAGAGCGTCGATTTCCCGACTCCCGCCTCGCCCTCCAGTACCAGGCCTCTCACCCCTCGATCCGTGCCGTCGAGGAAGGCGTTGAGGAAGCCGAGCTCCTCGTCTCTGCCCAGGATCTCGCGTGTCATCACGACTATCGTGACAGAGCGGAGGCGGAATTCCGCCGGCGCGGAGGTCACCCGATCATTCGCGCCTCCTAACGCCAGGACGAACAGGATTGCTGCGGACGACCGACGACGGGCATGAACCTAGCTTCGGCGACAGCGACGGTCCAAGAGCCCGAAAGGCGCCCTTTCGAGCGCCTTTCCCAGTAGCGGGGGCAGGATTTGAACCTGCGACCTCCGGGTTATGAGCCTCCTCGATTACGTATACGCGTTCCGCCGTATTCCGCCTAAATGCACGCTCAGAGCCAATTTGGCCGGCGGCAGATGCGTTTAGGCGGAACACAGTGACACCGGCACGGAAGCGCGATGCTTGCAGAGCACTTGCAGCCGCATTGTGATTCCACCCCTAGCGCCGAAGACCGCCGTCATGGTAAGGAGGATCTCCGGTTCGAGTGAGGGAGTCTCCGGTTCGAGTCCCGGGAAGAGGACTCTGTAAGAGCCTCGGAAATGGGGCCTTCCTCGCAGGCTCTCTGCTTCGAAGGGAGGAGCGACCAAGGCCGCTCCTCCCTCTCCGCCTCGCTAATTCGGGCTGAGAAACCGTCGCGTGAATCACGACACCTGCTTCCCGCTGACGGCTCCCGCGCTCGCACTAGTGCTCAACGCGACCGGCCGCGCCCGGGATCGCCGGACCGATAGGCCGCACGTTCATCACCTCCACTCAGAAGCCGCAGTAGAGCGACGGCGCGTCGAGCTCGCCGCGGAACGCACCGCCCACCGGCGCGATGATCACGCTGATGTCTTGAGCGAGCTGGCCGGACTCGTTGCGCCCGATGTGACCCTGGCCCGCGTCTACGTAGCCGTGCCCTGCCGACACGACATGAGGCGTGCAAGTCGGGTCGTCGCGCTCGTAGAACGTGACCTCTCCCAGCGTGACCGTGATGAACACCGGTCCGGGGTGGCTGTGCCAGCCGGTGGAGGACCCAATGGCGTAGTCGTGCTTTCGCACGACGATGTCGGTCCGCCCCTTCGTCTTTGCCTTGAAGTCGACCGGGCTATGCGGAGACGACCTCACCTTGAAGGCGTCGTATGTCCCCCGCGCGAGCACTGTTGGTGTGACGCCGCTCGGTGGCGACGCCAGCGCAACCGCAGCAACGGCAGCAAGCACGACCAGCGCGATCGCAACGGCGATGGCCGGGCGGTACGTGAATCGAGATGACTTCATCTCTCTCCTTCTTCGTCGGGGGACAAGCGCGACGAGCGCCTCTCCCTTGTGAGTGACTCCCGCGACAGGTCGAGCTGCGACCGGAAGACGACGAGAAGGGCGTCTTCGACGGAGAAGGCAATTCCGTGCGCGTTTCGCGCATGGCGGCGAATCGCTTCGACGAGGTCGCCCTCGTCGTTGCCGGAGACCTCATATCCACATTCGCAGCGCAGAACGTTGTCGTCGGGCATGAGCACAGCGGATACTTGGTGTGGTGAGCAAGAGGGCGGCAATCGAAAGGCAAGCGGCCGGCAAGGAGTTGCAGGCGGTGGCCGTGAGGGTGTCATTGACCGAACGCCTCTCCATCGAAGGCGGTGGCGTCGTCGTCGGCGAGCAGCGGTTTCCCGGCCGGCAGGGCCGACTCGTGTTTGCCTACTTGCTCGCCGCGAAGGGGAAGCCGGTCACGAAGGGCGAGCTCGCCGAGGCACTCTGGGGAGACGAGTCACCGGCGAGATGGGAGAAGGCGCTCTCCGTCCTCTTCAGCAAGCTCCGGGCTCTCCTCAACGAGTGCGGTGTCGACGGCTCGACGGCCCTCACGAGCGCCTTTGGCTGCTACCAGCTGATCCTGCCACCCGGGAGCTGGATCGACATCGCCGCGGCCGACGAGGCGGCGAACGCGGCGGAGCAAGCCCTCGCGGTAGGCGACGCAGATGGGGCGTCGCTCAATGCGTCGACCGCAGAGTCGCTCGCGCGCGGGACCTTCCTGCCAGGGGAGGACGCCCGGTGGGTCAGCGAGAGGCGCGCGCAGGTCCGGGAGACCCTGGTACGCGCGCTCGAGTGTCTGGCAGAGGCGAATCGAATTCGGGGCGATCCGGCGTCAGCCGTTCGTGCGGCCGACGAGCTCATCATCCTCGAGCCGTTCCGGGAAAGCGGCTACCGCCTTCGCATGCAAGCGCAGTCCGCTGCCGGCAACGACGCCGAGGCGCTGCGCACCTATGAGCGCTGCCGAGCGCTCCTCTCCGAGGAGCTCGGGGCCTATCCCTCTCCGGAGACGGAGGCGGTCTATCTCGAGATCCTGCGGAACTCGCCGATGAGCGCGACTGGCCGGGTCGACGAGCTCGACCTGGACCGTCTCCGGTCAGAATCTCCGCCGCTCGCGACCGGCAAAGCGCCCACACGAGACCGGCGTAAGCTCGCGGCTCTCACCGCCGCCGTCCTGCTCGTCGCCGGAGTCGCTGCCGGCGCACTCGTGCTCACGAGCGGCGATAAGGCGCCGGCGTCGATGCTGCCAAACAGCCTCGTCCGGATCGACCCACATACGCTCCGCCCAACACAGGTGGCGCGCATCGGACGTGAACCCGACCTCGTCGTCGTCGCCGGTGGCTTCGTCTGGGTCACACACCGCGTGCTCGGCTATACCGGCCCCGACCTCCCCAACAACGACGGTGACCGGACGCTCACACGAATCGACCCCTCGACGGGAGAGGTCAAGACCGTTGGCGGGCTCGCACCCTGCGGACTGACAGCCGATCCGTCCGGCGATGTGTGGGTGGCGAACTGTTTCGTATCGGGCTCAGGTCCAGTCACCAACGTCGTGCGAGTCGATGCGAGGACGCTGAAGTTCGAGCCCACCTGGCGAGTACCGGCCGGCGACGGCTATTTCCGTGGTCTTGCCTACGGCGGTGGCTCGCTATGGGTCGCAGACACCAGCGGCGCCGCATTCGACCGCGACCGAGTCACGCAAGTGGATCCACGGACCGGGCACCAACGGTCGATCGAGCTGAATCGCCACGCGGGCTGGCTGGCGTGGTCGGAGGGGTACGGCGACCTCTGGATGAACGACTTCGACGCCGGAAGTGTGTCGCGAATGCATGCAGCGACTAGAGACGTGGAAACGTCCAACTCCATAGGCCGCAACCCGGCCACGATCGTGGTCGAAGGCGACTCGGCATGGGTCGGAGACTGGAATCTCCCACAGGTGGTGCGCCTTCCCGCCGTCGGGTCTGGCAGACCGCGTCGTGTCTCCTTGCCGTGGCGGAGTGGCCTCGGCTACGCGGGGGTCACGACCGTCGCGGCGGCTGCAGGCAGTGTCTGGGCGACAGTGCCAAGCGACCGCGCTGTCTGGCGGATCGATTCAACGACGAGCCACAGAACCCGTATCACGCTGCCGTACGCGCCATGGGGTGTCGCCGCAGGCGACGACGCCGTCTGGGTGGTCGTCCGGGACAAGACGGCCTGATTCCGAGTGAGCAGCTTCACTAGCGAAAAGCCCCGTTTCCGGGGCCTTTCAGTAGCGGGGGCAGGATTTGAACCTGCGACCTCCGGGTTATGAGCCCGGCGAGCTACCTGACTGCTCCACCCCGCGTCGCGGCCGGAATTGTAGCGCGTGTGTTAGGCGGTTGCAGAGAACCGTGCAGCGCGTCATGCCGAAGAGGAGACTGAACGCGGCCCGGGCGGTTGGACCCGGGCACCGACAGAAAAGGAGAGTAGATGGCGATCCTCGCAATGGCCGAGCTTCCCGGCGGGATGCACGAGATGTACGACACCGTGAACGAGCTCATGGGCATCACGCCGGACAACCCGCCGGCGGGCGTGATCCACCACCTCGGCCTGGACACCGACGACGGGATGATGATCATCGACGTCTGGGAGTCCGCCGATGCCTTCACAAGCTTCATCGAGTCCAACATGGACAAGATGCAGGCGGCCGGCATCCCGCCGTTCGAGCCGCGGATCTTGCCTGTCCACAACATGCTCCTCGGCTCGGGCACGCAGCCGAACGTGGCGGTCATCATCGACATGCCCGGGCTCACGGCCGCGCAGTACGACGAGATGACCTCGAAGATGCGCGCGCACGAGGGCGACGGCAGCAACCATCCGTCCGTCTCGCACACGACGGCGGTCTCCGATGACGGGCTCGTCATCGTCGACGTATGGGACTCGCCCGAGTCGTTCGGGCGCTTCGCCGAGACCGTGGTCGCCGCAGCCGGCGACATGCCTCCGATCCAGCCGCGCATCGTTTCCGTTTACAGCCGCATCGCCGGCAAGACGCGCGTCAGCGTCTAACCAGCTTCCGTAGCCCGGCTGCCGCGGGCGGGCGGGCTACGGTTGTGGCGTGCGCGTCGCGGCCCTCGACCAGGGAACGAACACCACCCGCCTGCTCGTCGCGGACGTCTCCGACGGCCGGGTCGACGAGCTGCTGCGCCGGTCGCAGATCACGCGCCTCGGTGAGGGCGTCGACCGCCGCCGGCGCCTGCTGCCGCTCCCGATTGCGCGCGTCCGCAACGTGCTGACCGACTACCGGCGGTCGCTCGAGCAGCTCGGCGCCGAGCGCGCCCTGCTCGTCGCGACGAGCGCCGTGCGCGACGCGGAGAACGGCGACGCCTTCCTCGGCGAGATCGAGTGGAGCTACGGGTTCACGACGCGGCTCGTCGCCGGCTCCGAGGAAGCGGAGCTCAGCTTCCGCGGCGCGACGCTCGGGCGCACCCTGTCCGCGCCGACGCTCGTCGTCGACATCGGCGGCGGGTCGACGGAGCTCGTCCTCGGCGACGGCGGCGGAATCCGCGCCGCGACGAGCATCGACGCCGGCTCGGTGCGGATGACCGAGCGCTACCTGTACGCCGACCCGTGCAGCGCGCAGGAACTGGACGCCTGCGCGACCGCAGTGCGCTCGCTGCTCCGCGAGAGCGCCCCCGCCGAGATGGCGCCCACCGAGGCGATCGGCGTCTCCGCCACGATCACCACCCTGGCCGCGCTCGACCTCGGCCTCGACGAGTTCGACCACGAGCGCGTCGACGGGCACGTCCTCACGGCGGACGCGGCCGACGAGCAGCTCGACCGCCTCGCCGGGCTCCCGCTCGACGAGCGTCGCCGTGTGCCGGCCCTGGACCCGGACCGCGCGCCGGTCATCGTCGCGGGCGCGGTCATCCTGCGCGAGGTGCTCGACCACTACGGCGTCGACGCGCTGGAGGTCAGCGAGCGCGACATCCTGGACGGGATCGCGCTGGAGGCAGCGCAATTGCCCGAGCCGGTCGAGGGCGACGCCCCGCCCGGCGCCTACACCTGCTGCTGACGTGACCGACGCGCCCGCGATCGAGACCGTCGGCCTGTCGAAGACCTACGCGAACCAGGTGCGCGCGCTCTCCGCCCTGGATCTGCGTGTCGAGCGCGGCGAGGTCATGGGCTACCTCGGGCCGAACGGCGCCGGGAAGAGCACGACGATCCGCCTGCTGGTCGACCTCATCCGGCCGACGGCCGGGCGCGCCAGCATCCTCGGCCTCGACACGCGCGCCCAGAGCGTCTCGGCCCGGGCACGCCTCGGCTATCTGCCTGGCGACCTGCGCCTGCCGGACCGGCTGACGGCGCGCGCCCAGCTCGACTCGCTCGCCCGCCTGCGCGGCCGTGTCGACGCGGCCTACCGCGACGCGCTCTGCGAGCGCTTCGGGGTCGTCCTCGACCGCCCCATGCGCGAGCTCTCGCGCGGGAACCGCCAGAAGATCGGGATCGTCCAGGCGTTCATGCACCGGCCCGAGGTGCTGATCCTCGACGAGCCGACGAGCGGCCTCGACCCGCTGCTCCAGGGCGAGTTCCGGGCGCTCCTGCACGAGACCGCCGCCGACGGGACGACCGTCTTCCTGTCGTCGCACCTGCTCGACGAAGTGCAGCACACCGCCGACCGGGTCGCCATCGTCAACCGCGGCCGCCTCGTCGACGTCGACGCCGTCGGGAACCTGCGCCGCCGGGCGCTGCGGCACGTCACGATCACGTTCCGCGAGCGGGTCGATCCGGCGCCGTTCGCGGCGCTTGCGTCCGTTCGCGTCGAAGGCGCGGACGGGTCGACGGTGCGCCTCGCGGGGCCTGCCGAGGCGATGGATTCGATCGTCAAGGCCGCTGCGGCGCACGACGTCGTCGACCTGACGTCGCAACCCGCCGACCTCGAGGAGATCTTCCTCGAGCTCTATCGGGAGCCGGCCGGTGCCGACTGAACTCCTGCGCCGCGGCCTCGCCGACCACCGGCGGGCGCTCCTCGGCTGGTCGATCGGCGCTGCCGCCTACGCGGCGATGCTGGCGTCGATCTTCCCGTCGGTCCGTGGCTCGGTCGATCTCGACAAGCTCATCGCCAACTACCCGGAAGCGCTCAAGGAACTGCTCGGCGTGTCCGCCGCGATCACCACCGGCCCGGGCTACCTCGACGTCGAGTTCTTCAACCTGATCCTCCCGCTGCTGCTGCTCGTGCTCGCGATCGGGTCCGGCGCGCGCCAGATCGCGGGCGAGGAGGACGCCGGGCGCCTCGAGCTGCTGCTCGCCTATCCGCTGCGCCGGCGCGACACCGTGCTCGTGAAGGGAGCGGTCGTCGCCGCCGAGACCGCCGTCGTCGCGGCCGCCGTGTTCGTCGCGCTCCTGATCATCGACCCGATCGCGAACCTGGGGCTGTCGACAGGAAAGCTCGCCGTCGCCGTCCTCGGCGTCGCGCTCATCGCGCTCGTTCACGGCTGGCTGGCCCTGACGGTCGGCGCGGCCGGCGGAAGCCGCGGTCTGGCGATCGGAATTCCGGCGGCGCTGGCCGCAGCGGGCTACCTCGTCAACGGGCTGCACGGGGTGGCCGGATGGCTCGACCCGTTCCGCTTCCTCTCGTCGTTTTGGCTCGTCGGCACATCGCCGCTCGAGAACGGGCTCACGTGGTGGGGCGTGCTGGTCGTCGCCCTGGCCGGCGCGGCCGTCCTCGGCGCGGGGGCGAAGCTGTTCGAGCGCCGCGACCTGCGGGTGCCCTGAGGTAGCGTCGCGGCCATGCCGCTCGCAGACACGAGCGAGATCAGCCTCGAGGAACTGCAGCTCGCGGCGCGCAACCACGGGCTGCCGCTCGAGGCGCTGCGCTGGCCGGTCACGCCGGCGGGCTTGCACTACCTGCTCATCCACTACGACATCCCTGTCGTCGATCCGGCGTCCTGGCGCCTCGAGGTCGGCGGGCTCGTCGAGCAGCCGCTCAGCCTGTCCCTCGACGACCTCCGGTCGCGGCCGGGCGCGAGCCACGCGGTCACGCTCGAGTGCGCCGGCAACGGGCGCGCCCGGCTGACGCCGCGGCCCGTTTCCCAGCCGTGGCTGCACGAAGCCGTCGGGACGGCAGTCTGGGGCGGCACGCCGCTCGCGGGGCTGCTCGAGGAGGCGGGCCTCGAGCCCGCCGCAGTCGAGGTGCTCTTCACCGGCCTCGACCGCGGCGTCGAGGGCGGCGAGGAGCAGGTCTACCAGCGCAGCCTCGGCCTCCACGACGCGCTCATGCCGGACGTGCTGCTCGCCTGGGAGATGAACGGCGCGCCGCTGCTGCCGCAGCACGGCTTCCCGCTTCGCCTGATCGTCCCGGGCTGGTACGGCATGACGAGCGTGAAGTGGCTCGCCTCCATCGAGGCCGTCGCAGAGCCGTTCCGGGGCTACCAGATGACGGCCGCGTACCGGTACCGCGACGAGGAGGACGACGAGGGGGAGCCGGTCACGCGCATGCAGCCCCGCGCGCTGATGGTGCCGCCCGGCATCCCGGACTTCTTCACGCGCGCGCGCACAGTGCCGCTCGGGCCGGTCGAGCTCGAGGGCCGCGCGTGGTCGGGGCTTGCCCCGGTCGCCGGCGTCGAGGTGAGCACCGACGGGGAGACCTGGCACGAGGCGCAGCTCGAGCGCGACGTCGACGGCCGCTGGGCATGGTGCCGCTGGGCCTTTACCTGGCGGCCGCGGGGCCCGGGCGAGTACGTCGTGTCATGCCGCGCGCGCGACGAGGCCGGCAACGTGCAGCCGGACGACCCGCCGTGGAATCTGGGCGGCTACGCCTCGAACGGCGTGCAGCGCGTCACCGTGAACGTGATCTAGCGCCGCGGAGGGCGTACTGGAGGATCACAGTCGTCACCGACATGATGATCGACGCCCAGATCGCGTCCCAGAAGAACGAGTTGATCGTCAGGTCGTGCGTCAGCGCATCGGTGAGCTCGAGGACGATCGCGTTGACGACGATCAGGAACAGCCCCAGCGTGATCACGGTCAGCGGCAGCGTGAGCAGGCGCAGGATCGAGCCGACGATCGTGTTCACGATCCCGAACAGGGCCGACACCCAGATGTAGCCCCAGACGCCGCCGTTGATGGTGACGCCATCGAGGAGCCACGCGGTCACCGCGAACGCGAGCGCGATGATCAGCCAGGAGATCAGCAGGTTTCGCACCGCGCGACCCTACTGCTCGGCCGCAACGGCGGCGTCCGGTTCGTCCTCGGCGAGCCGGCGCTGGAGCACACTGCGGGAGAGGACGCCGACGAGCCTGCCGTTCTCGACGACAGGGACGCGTTCGGCGTCGTGCTCCTCGAGGAAGCGGAACGCCTCCTCGACGGGCATGTCGCTGTCGATCGTCCAGTGCGGCACCTCGGCGATGTCCGCCAGCCGCGTCTCGCTGGGAACGAGGCCGGGAGCGACGACCTCGCGGACTAGCGTCTTGCGCGTCACCACGCCGACGAGCCGCTCGCCCTCGCAGACGAAGATCGCCCGCACCTCTGGCCGTGCGAGCAGCACGCCCGCCTCCTGGGCCGTCGCGTCGACGGACAGCGAGCGCGGCTCGGTGACCATCGCGTCGCGAGCCCTCACGGATAGAACCCGCGGGACGTCATGGCGGCGGCAACCTCGCGGATGCCGGCGACGAGCGCGGCGGCGCGGAGGGTCATGTCGCCCTCGGCCGAAAGCGCCCAGACCCGGTCGAAAGCGTCCGTCAGCTTGTCGGCGAGCCGGGCGCGGATCTCGTTCCGTGTCCAGAACAGCCGGCCGAGGTCCTGCACCCACTCGAAGTAGGACACGGTCACCCCGCCGGCGTTCGTGAGCACATCGGGCAGGACGGGGATGCCGCGCTCGGCGAGGATCTCGTCGGCCTCGATCGACGTCGGGCCGTTCGCCCCTTCGGCGATCAGGCGCGTGTCGATCCGCGCGGCGTTCTCGACCGTGACCTGGTCCTCGCGCGCCGCGAGCACCAGCACGTCGCAGTTGAGCTCGAGCAGCTCCGCGTTCGTGATCCGCTCGCCCTCGCGGTACTCGGCGAGCGACCCGTGGTCACCCACCCACTCGTGCAGCGCGGCGATGTCGAGCCCCTTCGGGTCGTGGAGCCCGCCCGAGACATCGGAGACCGCGATCACGCGCGCACCGCGGTCGGCGAGCTCGCTGGCGGCGATGCCGCCGACGTTGCCGAAGCCCTGCACCACGCAGCGCTGCTTCGCAAGGGGCATGGCGAGCCGGTCGCACGCGCGCTCGGTGACCATGACCACGCCGGCGCCGGTCGCCTCGTGGCGGAAGACCGAGCCGCCGAGCGCGATCGGCTTGCCGGTCACGATCTCCGGCACTGCGTGCCCGATGAGCATCGAGTACGTGTCCATCATCCAGGCCATCGTCTGCTCGTTCGTCGCCATGTCCGGCGCGGGGATGTCGCCCTTGGGCCCGATGAACGGCAGCAGCTCGGAGGTGAAGCGCCGCGTGAGCCGCATGATCTCGGCCTGCGACAGCGCGCGGACGTCACAGCGGACGCCGCCCTTGGCGCCGCCGTACGGGAGGCGCAGGAGCGCGCACTTCCAGGTCATCCACATGGCGAGTGCGGCGCACTCGCCCAGGGTCACCTCGGCGTCGTAGCGGATCCCGCCCTTGGTCGGGCCGAGCGCGGTCGAGTGCCGCACCCGGTAAGCCGGGAACACGGCCGCGGTGCCGTCGTCCATCTGGACCGGCACCGAGAGCATGACCGCCTGCTCCGGATAGCGCAGGCGCAGCGCGATCGAGTCGTCGACGTCCGCATACGGTAGGGCCTGCTCGAGCTGGGTGACGGCGGTGCGGTACAGCGGCGCGTCCCATTCGAGCGCGCTCGAGACGCCCTCCTCGACGCTGGCCATCGCTCGGAGTGTAATCAGGTGCCGGGCAGCACCGGCCGGACGGTCAGGACGAGGTCGGGGCCGATCGCCTCGACGCGAACGTCGTGGCCGGCCTCGGCGGTCGGCTCGCAGCGGGCCTGCCAGAGCTCCCCGCCGACGCGCACCTGGCCGAGCGGGTCGCAGCGGACGACGACCACGGCGGTGCTCCCCACGAGCGCCTCCGCCCCGGTCTGCGGCCGCCGGCGCTTCGCGTACCAGAGCCCGAAACCGACCTCGGCGAGGTCGACGACGAGCGCGCCGACAACTGCGATGAGCCCCCAGGGGGACGGCAAGAAGAAGATCGCCGCGAGGATGGCGAGGATGACGAGCACGCCGTGATTGTGGCTAGACCGTCTGCGGCGCGGCGCGCACCGTCGCGCGCAGGCGCGCGACGAGCCCCTCGAGGATCTGGCTCTTCAGCAGCACGTCGTCGGCACCGGCCTCGCGCGCGGCGCGGCTGAGCGCGGGCGCGTCGTCGCCCGTGATCGCGATCAGGCAGAGGCTGGGCCGGTCGCGACGGAGGCGGGCGACGGTGCTGACGCCGTCGAGGAGCGGCATGTGCAGGTCGATGACGACGGCGTCCGGCTCCTCGACCTCGACGCGGTCCAGCGCGGCGACGCCGTCGGAGACCGTGCCGGAGACGAGCAGCTCCGGCTGCTGGTCGACGAGCTCGGCGAGCGCCGCGAGGAAGATCTCGTCGTCGTCGACCAGGAGCACACGGATCTGTCCTCCTCGGTCCTCGGACACTGGCCACCATTCTTGACCAACGGCAACGCCGCGTCCATCCCGGTTTGCTCACGGCACCGGACCGGGTAAGGCAAGCGCCCGGAGGCGGCCTGCATTGCCCATTCCGTGCCGCCTCCGGCGGGCTGACGGTATCGGACGCATTCACGCACGCGTCATCCCGCCCGTACGAAAATCCCCGTGATGCTCGCCGTCCCGCTCGCAGCCGCCCACTTCGCGCTCGGCAGCCCGGCGATCCCGAGCGGCGGCACGATCCCGCGCCGGTACACGTGCGACGGGGCGGGCACATCGCCGCCGCTCCGCTGGACGGCGCCGCCGGCCGCGGCTGTGCGGCTGCGGCTCACCGTCGTCGACCCCGACGCGCCGGGCGGCCACTTCGTGCACTGGCAGGCGACGCGGATCCCGGCGCGGGCCGGGAGCGTGGCCGCCGGCCACCACCTGTCCGGCGAGGGCACGAACAGCGCCGGCACGCGCGGCTGGACGCCGCCATGCCCGCCGAGCGGGACGCACCGCTACGTGTTCACGCTCAGCGCGCTCAATGTGGGCGGCCGCGTCCTCGCGACGGCGCGGTTCGTCGGGCGGTACGGGCGCTAGTCGGGCCGAGGGCTTCGGCGCACCCGAACCCGAGTTCCGCAAATGTACGAACAGAGCGGCTTTGCGCCTCAGCAAGCGAGGTGCCCCCCGGCAGGAATCGAACTTGCGCACGCGGTTTAGGAAGGGTCGCTCAAGAACGTCCATCTGCAGGCTATGACCGCGACCTCGCAGGCCTGCGCGCCAGTACGTGCGCCAGCGTGCGATCGCCGTGCGGTCAAGTGATTAACCTGATGCACTGGAAAGGGCGCCAATGCTGAGGGTCTGCATAGCCGCGCTCGTGGCGGCGATCGCACTAACTACCGCTGCATCGGCAGCCAAGGATCCCCCGCTGCCGCAGGCAGCCCGGCACCGGACGGTGACGGTCGTCGCTCGTGGCGTACCGACTCCGACCGAGTTCGCCGTCCTCGCCGGACGGCTCTTTGCTGCCGGTTACGGCGACGAGCAGAACCCCGACGTGGTCGGTGGCGTCTACATTCTCGGCGGCGGTAAGGCCATCAGAGTGCCAGGCTCGCCGCGGCATGTGTTTGGCCTTGCGGCCGCGAAGAACACGCTCTACCTGAGCACCAACCGGGCGCTCCTCGCGTGGAGCGGCTGGAACGGCACGCGTTTTCAGAAGACACGCCGCGTCAGGACCAGGGCCCCCTATGGAAACTTCAGGGCCCCGGCCGTCGGGCCCGACGGGCTCATCTACGTGGGAGCGGATACCTCTCTCCCCCCGCCGACACCGAACTACAGCGCCTCGTTGGTGTCCGTCGATCCGGCAACCGGTTCGATCACCGGCATCGCAACCGGGATGCGCCAACCGTGGCTGCCACTCTTCGTACCCGGCCGCGCATTACCTCTCGTCTCCGATCTCAACCAGGACAACCTCGGCCCGCACCGCCCGCGCGATTACCTCCTTGCGATCAAGCGTGGCGCGGACTACGGCTTCCCGGCTTGCCCGGCGGCCCCGCGTACGTGTGCGATCTACTCCCAGCCGCTCGTCGAATTCCCGGCCCATGCCTCCCCCATGGGGATGGGCTACCTGAACGGCAAGCTCTACATCGCGCTCTACGGCGGCCTCGGCAAAGGCCCCGTTGTCGTGTCGATGCCGCCGAGCGGCGGTAAGCCGACACCCTTCCTGTCGGGGTTCCCTGCTCCCGTGATCGCACTCGGCACTGCCTACGGCAACCTCTATGCCGGCGATCAGAGCGGCGTGATCTATCGCGTTACGCCCTGACAGACGCATGGCTATGGGACGTGCCCCCGGCAAGAATCGAACGCGCACGCGGTTTAGGAAGTCCGATGCCGCGCCGCCTCCTTGCAGGCAAGAAGCGCACAGGTTGCCCGCAAGGCCGAGACCACCGCGCCCTCGCCGTGCTTGCTTTCTGGATTGCGCGTGCTCAAGAGTGCCGGGGGAGGGAGTCGAACCCTCACGCCCCTTGCGGGACACCTGATTGTAAGTCGCCCTCGGCGCCCAGCCCCACCGAGGCCAGCCGAGAAGAAGGCCGTGGACAAGCGGGCTGAGCCCGAACGACGTGCCTCTCCCTTTCGCCCGGTCTCGGTGGCCTGTGTTGCCCCCGAGTTGCCCCCACGGAGTCGCTGCGAAGGTCAGTGGACGACCTGCCAGACGCGGTAGCCGTTGGCAAACCGGCCGACGTAGTAGACCTTCTCGGCGATGCTGGCACTTGAGCGGAGCCACGCTCGGAGCGTCACGTAGACCACGACCGAGCGGTGCCAGACACGCGTGTTGCACTCGTACCGGAGCGCGCGTCCGCGGTCGCGGTCGGCACTGGCCAGCGCCGCATTTGTCACGAGCGGCCTGCCACTCGCTCCCGTGAAGCGCAGGGCGGCCGTGGCGGCGGGCGAGATCGGGTTCGCGCCGAGCGGAAGCAGGCCGCGTGGGTCGCGCTCGACCGTTGTTAGCCCGCGCGTGCAGATCGGCGAGCGGGCCGCGCCTGGGCCTCCTGCGCCGATGGCAAGCGCACTGGCGAGCGCTGCGATAACGACGAGGAAGGTACGGATGGCTCCCCCTGCTCCGAGTTCTGAACGACTCGATCATTGCTCGCCGACGCCCCCTTCGCCACTGCTGTGTCTGCGACGCCCAGAGCATCGAGGAACGCGGCGTCAGGTAGGTCGTCATCGAGCAGATGGATGTATACGTCGAGGGTGAAGCTCGCGCTGTGATGGCCGACCCACGCCTGCACTTGCTTCGCGTTCAACCCGTGCGCGAACAGCATCGACCCGCACGTATGGCGGAGCGTGTGCAAGCCAACCCACGGCACGCCAGCCCGGCCTCCGGCCGCGCGCACGACGTGGAACAGGCGGGTCCGGTCGAGCCGCTGGCCGTCCGGCCGCGTGAACAGCGGCGCGTCATCCGCAGGCCGCAACTGCTTGCGGAGCGCCCACAACTCGCGGAGCAGCGGGACGGGCACGCCCGTGCGCATAACTGTCAACTTCTCGCCGCCCGGCATCCACTTCGGCGACGGCAGATGGTGAGGGACCTCCTCCGGCACTAGCCTCGTAAGGATGGGAGACCGAGGACGTTTCGTGCGCCCCTTCCCTATCGCCATCCCGTTCGCTCGCTCCTCGGAGTGGGTTGGGCGTCGTCGCACGCCCGTACAAACGACGCAGGCTGCCGCACGGATGCGCCCGATTTCGTCTGCGACCCCACGGGCATCCCCAACCCCAAGGCGAGCGACCCAACGCCAAGCGTGCCCTTGCCGCCGTCGATCACATCTCGGCACATCCTGGCGAGTGACCGTCAGAAGCGGCGGGTGTCGGACGGGTTCTTGAGCGTGCGTATACCGAGTGCCTGGTCGTATGCGATCGGCCCCGGCACATCGCAAGGGCAGCCTGCCGCGTACATCCTGGTCGCCGACTTCCGTATCCCGACGGACGCGGCGATGCACGAAGCGCCGACCCCTGTCCCCGCAGGCAGGGTGCTCATCTCCCTCGGCGACTTCCCGCTCATCGGCCCCTCCTACAAGTCCTGGCCGCAGGTGACGCGGCTGCGGTTGCTACGCGATCGCCCGTCACGGCGACAAGTCTCCTGGCACGTCCGCTTCCACGGACGCGCGGTCACGCTCGCCGTCCGCTTCGGTTCGACGCCCTCCACGAAGAAGCGGCAGGCGGTCAACGACGTACTCGCGACCGCAGCCGTGCAGCGAGGCTGAGCGGCAGATGCCCACGCACACGATGGTGCGCGTCGTGCATAGCGCCGCGCTGATCGCGCTCTTCTCAGCCGTGGCGCTTTCTTCCGCCTCGGCGAACGAGGGCGCATCCGCGCGAAAGACGGGGCCGACTTCGCGGTTGCCTCGGTGGGCATCGACTGGGTTCGTCGCCTACCGGTGCGGCCAGGACCTCTGTCTCATGCGACCTGACGCCACTCGAAAGCGGCCCATCCTCTCCGTGGGCCCCTCGCCGCAGTGGGACCCAGCAGTCTCGCCCGACTCCAAGATGCTCGCGTTTCGTGGCTACTACGGGCCGGGCGATGGCGAGTATGCGCTCTACGTGGTCGGAACCGACGGTTGCGGCGTTCGTCGGCTGACACGCTCGATCGCCGGAAGCCCGTCCTGGTCTCCTGACGGACGCTGGATCGCGTACGACACCAGCGGCGCGGGCGAGATCTGGAAGGTTCATCCGAACGGGACCGGCCGCACCAGGATCGCTCGCGGAGCACAGAGTGAGACGCCCGCCTGGTCGCCAGACCGGGGAAGGATCGCCTTCGTTCGCCACCAACGCAGCGGGCGCGGGCAAATCTGGATCATGGGCGTGGACGGAAGCGGGGCAACAGTGCTGCACCAGGATCGCGGGGCGTCGGACAAGGAGCCGGTGTGGTCGCACGACGGCAAGCGGCTCGCCTTCGTCGCGTCAGCCGGGAAGCGCTCCTGGGTCGAGGTGATCAACGCCGACGGAAGCCACGCCCGCACGGTCAGGACGGGCAGCGACCCGCGCAGCCCGACATGGCTGCCCAGCGACACGGGCATCGCGTTCCTCGCATCCACGACGAACGGGCGCAGTCTGTTCGTCACGCGAGCGGACGGAAGCCACGTACATCAGGTCGCGACGCTAGGGGCTGCCGAACAGGCTGCCTGGGCAGCGGGGAATCTCCCCCGGCGTCGCTGCTGAGCCGAGGGACGCGAGGACTGCCGTAATCGTCCGGTCGCGGCCGACTGGCATCCGCGTCCAACGCGACCCACGCCTCGCCGCCGCGCGCGAGTCGTCGCCCCAGGCGCTGGCTTCCAGGACGGCGCGGCGGTCGTCAGTCACCGTCGCGTTCTCCCGTGCGCGCTCCACGGGCGATCCCGCGATGTACTCCTCCGCATCAACTGAGACCAGCGCGACCTGATTGGCAAACCCACCGATTGAGAGGACGTAATTGCGCCGCGGCTCAGAACGAAACCCTCAACCTCGTCGTAGCATCGACGCGGACATGCGGCATCTGCTCGTCGCACTGCTTGGCGTCCCGTTGCTCCTCGCAGGCTGCGGGGGCAGCCATAAGGCGTCGCCCCCGAGCTACCAGGACTGCGCTAACGCCTGGAACGCTTCCACGAACACCCACGACCGCGAGACGGTCGCTCGTCTATACGCCGAGGGGTACCGGCACGCAGGGATTCAGCTGAACGAGACTCTCGGGTGGTCGCCGTACCAGAAGACGGATCCAAACCCCGTCGGCTGCCGGGTCGTCGTCTTCAACGCGCAGCGGTGGGTCGCGTACCTGGCTCGCCGCAACCGCGACGGATTCGTCTTCAGGCCCCGCGGCCGCGCGTCGCAGTTCGTCGGCGATCAGCGCGGAGGATGGCCAACAAGCGTGAAGCCCGGTCCCAGGAACGCCAGGGTCTTGGCGGATGGAACGCTGATCGCAAGGCACCTGATCGACCGAGGCGCGGTAACCAGAACGCGCTGACCTCTCACGATCCCGTAGTCCCCTCCTCGCAGTCGTCGCTCCTCGCTCCGGCGGTACCCGCTGCGCTTCGTCCAACCGGGCCGACGCGCGCAGCCGTCGAGGGTAACTCGTGCGTCGCTACACAATTCGCCCGTTCGAGGGGCCGACCCCCGGCTCTCTCGTCGGCGCGGTGGGCGTCGTTACGGTCCTACCAGCCTGATCCCATGCACGAGTTCTTCGTCGAGCAGTAGAGCGTCGTGCCGCCCGTGTACGGCGTGGAAGCCGACGCCGTAGGTGTGAGATCCGACAGTCCAGATCAGAACGACGTGCGAGGCGAAGGCGCTGCCGTCGTTGGTGTCGGGTGGGACGAAGACAGCGCGCATCCGCCAGCCGTTCACGGTCACCCAGCCGAGCGGCTGAACACGCGCGCCCGGATACCACGCCGTTCCGTTTACGACCTTGGCGTAGTTGCGTAGCGGGTGCGGTGATGCCGTGAGTACGAGGTGCTGCGTCTCCGTCGCACCGGAGCCGACGACCCACCCGGGTGGCGACGGAACGGTGTTGGGACAGTGCGGCGCGGGCTGGATGATGTCCGCCCTGCAATCAGATCGTCCGCCGAAGGGCTTGAGTCCCGCTGGGACCCGGGTCGGACACGGAACGGGGTAGCCGACCACACGCGCACTCGCGCGGCACTTCGCACGCAGAGCAGGCGGAGCATCCACGAAGCGAAGTCCGGCGCTGCGCGCGCTGCCAAGAGCAGCTGTCTGCGTTGGAGTCGGAGATCCCGAACAGCCGCACGCGCCGAGCAAGCCCAGCAGCGACGGAACTGCGATGAGCACGAAACGCTTCTCCAACCCGAGGAGAGTACGAGCCGCGGCCGGGCGGAGGCTCTCGGGTGATACCGACAGTCCTCTCAGAACTCGCCTGGCGAGGTGTCGGGAGCAGACAGCATCGGGCGTTGGAACCACCGAAGCTTCCCGGACGGCACGGCGGTCGTCAGTGTTCGCATGGTGGGAGCTACGTGAGGCGCCTTCGCTGTCGCTCTGCGGATCTCGGCGTTGCCGCAACGCTTGTGCCCCGGCGGCGTGTCGGCGCGACAACGCCTGATTAGACAACTAATGCGTCCGCGCGGACGCATTTTGTTGTCGGCGGCGGCACCGTTCGCGCGCACACGACTGGCCCTGGCCGTGGCGGCATGATCTGTGCGAAGCACGGATGGCGCTGAACGATGGTAAGTGGGTCAGGCTGGTCGGCGAATCGCTCGACATCGCGGCGGTGACCGCCTACGACGACCCTCCCGCGGTCACGTTCGGCTTCCGAGAGGACGAGGGGACGTGGTGGATGAAGGCCGCGCTGTTTGAACCGATCGAGGACGCCGCGGAGATATGGACTGTCGCCGACGACCTGCTTCGGGTCATCAACGGCTGCGCGCAAGTCGTTGTCGGCAACCACAGGTCGGTCAAGGCAGACCAAGCGGTCTACTTCATCGACAGCACCGCCGCGAAGCGCGAACAGCGCGTGATTGGTAGTCGGGTCGAGTCTCGTCTCCGCGCGGGGCTTGGGCGGACGCCTCGCGTGTGGCTGCGTGCAGCCGTGATGAACTCAGATGTTGCCGAGGCGCTGCGAATCGTCGGCAAGGACGAGACGACGTGGTCTGACCTGTACCACCTGCTCGAACTGCTTGAGCAGATCAACGGCCAACCGGTGAACGAGGCCGGGTGGATTTCGGGCAGTGAGCGCACGCGGTTCACGCAAACGGCGAACAGTCGTGGGGCCGTCGGCGAACAGGCCCGTCACGGAAAATCCTTTGATCCACCACGGAGGCCGATGTCGCTCAAAGAAGCGCGCGACATGATGCGCGTCCTTACTGAGCGCGTGCTCGACTCCTTGCCCGAACCCCAGGCTTAGACAGGGTGCGATCTTCCCGAAGTGACGCCCGAGGCGGTGCTCCGTCCTCGCTGCCGCGCTTGGGTCGGGACCGCCGTCACGGCGGCGCCCGTACGTATGCCGTGTATGCACGGGCGCTCGTGCTGGTCGGCATGGCGATGGCGTGCGTCGTGCTTGCAGCAGGCTGCGATGACGCGCACACGACTAAGCGCCCAACGCCACCACGTCCGAGCGCGATCAGAGAGGCGGTCGTCCCGGCCCCCCGATGGGTGCGTCAGTACTGCCGGAGCGCGCGGCGCATCGTCGGCCACAACGTCCTTTGCCCAACCGTCGTACCGGCCCGCTTCATCCCGACCGCGAACCTGCCCGGTCTTCGTCCATTGCGCGGCGAGTACCTCTTTGAGGGAACCGCATCCGATCACTGGGCTTTCGGAGCGTTCGTAGGAAGAGACGAGCACTGGTTTCACAAGGTGTTCGGCGCTTCCCGACTACTGCTCCGCACGAACGTGCGCGGACAAGCAGCATCGCTGGTAGCCATGACCGGAGCGGGTGGCATCTTCGCGTTCCACCTAGCGGCGATTTGGCGCGAACGGGGCGTGCTGTACGCCTGGACGGTTCACGTCTCCCCTGCACTCCTCAACGACTTGAAGCCCGAAGTGCTCGCTGTCGCGAGCGGGTTGCGCTGAACGGGGCGCGGTTCCGCGACGGCAGGGGTCCGTTGCCCCCTGCGTTGCCCCACACCCTGCTCTGCGCGACAGCGGGCTAACCCTCGTCGGCGCAAACACGCATAGTTCCGAGTGCCGGGGGAGGGAGTCGAACCCTCACGCCCCTTGCGGGACACCTGATTTTAAGTCAGGCGCGTATGACCAATTTCGCCACCCCGGCGTGCCCGGGAGCGTAACGAGGCTACGTGCCGGGCTGGTTCGTGCCCATGGAGATGCCTTCGGGCCCATGGCCGCGGTAGACATCCCGGAACTTCTTGAACGCGCTCTCGTTGAAGCTCGAGCAGACGGCGACGTGGCCGAACCCGTAGTAGTTCGGCTCGGAGCCGTACTTCGACGGGTCGCCTGTCCAGGCGGTGATCGCGACCCTCTTTCCCAGCTTCGCGAGCGGCGTGCCGACCATCGATACCGGCGACGCGTTGTAGAAGGCGTGGATCCTGTCGACCGTCGACTTGGGCACCTGCGGGCCCCACCAGAGGATCACGCCGCCGTGCTCCTGGTTGTGGACGAGGAGCCGCGGCTCGACGGGCGTCGTATAGAAGTCCCAGATCGCCGGCGTCGGGTAGTGCGACCCGCTCGACGGCGGGAAGGTGTTGTACGGCACGGGTGTGCCGACCTGCACGTGGATCAGCCCGGGCTTCAGCGGCTTCGTCTTCACCGTCTCGAAGGTGCAGCCGGCCGCCTTCATGGCGCTCGCGACCCCGCTGTCGCTGGCGCTGCTCGAGCCGCCGAGCGTCAGGAACGCGACGGCGGCGATCACGAGCACGATCGCTGACGCGCCCAGGATCCCGAGCAGCATCTTGCGGTCGCCTGCCGAGGACTTGTTCGTCGCTGCTCGGCGCTTGGGCGCCTGGACAGGACGGGGAGGTGCAGGGGTTTTCTTCTTCTCAGCCATGAGCGCGGCGGATGGTAGCAACGGCCTTCGCCGATTCTCTATCGGCCGGATCGTGTCGTCCGATGAGCTTCCTACTGTTTGTAGACCATGATCCCGATCTTTGCTCTCCTGATCGGCGCGGCCGCCGGCGCGGTGGGCGCCTGGCTCCTTGCGCGTGCGCGCGCGGACGCGTCGATGACGGGGCTCCGGCTCGAGCTGGAGCACGAGCGCGCGCGGTTCGACGAGAAAGTCCAGCTGCTTGCGCGCGCCGAGGATGCGCTCGCGGACAGCTTCAAGGCCCTGTCCTCCGAGGCGCTGCGCTCGAACAACACGGCGTTCCTCGAGCTCGCGCGCACCCAGCTGGAGCGGTTCCAGGTCAGTGCGCAGGGCGACCTCGAGCAGCGGCAGAAGGCGGTCGAGGCGATTGTCTCGCCGATCCGCGACTCGCTCGAGAAGGTCGACGGCCAGATCCGCACGCTGGAGCAGGCGCGCACGCACGCGTACAGCACGCTGTCGGAGCAGGTGCGCTCGCTCGCCGAAGGCCAGCAGGCCCTGCGCCTCGAGACCGGCAACCTCGTGACCGCCCTCCGCTCACCGAGCGTCCGCGGCCGCTGGGGCGAGATGCAGCTGAAGCGCGTCGTCGAGATGGCCGGCATGCTCGCCCACTGCGACTTCGTCGAGCAGACGACGACCACCTCCGACGACGGCCGGCTCCGGCCGGACATGATCGTGAAGCTGCCGGGCGGCCGCAGCGTGGTCGTCGACGTCAAGGCCCCGCTCAGCGCGTACCTCGAGGCGCTCGAGGCGAAGGATGAGGTCACGCGCCAGGCGAAGCTCGCCGACCACGCACGCCAGGTGCGCGACCACATCCGCAAGCTGAGCGCCAAGAGCTACTGGAGCCAGTTCGAGGACGCCCCCGACTTCGTCGTCCTCTTCCTGCCGGGCGAGCCGTTCTTCAGCGCCGCGCTCGAGCAGGATCCGACCCTGATCGAGCAGGGCGTCGACCAGCAGGTGATCCTCGCGACGCCGACCACACTGATCGCGCTCCTCCGCGCGGTGGCCTACGGCTGGCGCCAGGAGCAGGTCGCCGAGAGCGCCCGGCACATCAGCGAGCTCGGCCGCGAGCTGCACACGCGCCTCTCGACGATGAGCGACCACTTCGCAAAGCTCGGCCGCAGCCTCGATAGCTCCGTGAAGGCCTACAACGATGCGATGGGCTCACTCGAGCGCCGCGTCCTCGTGACCGCCCGGCGCTTCAAGGAGCACGGCGCGGTCGCGAGCGAGGAGCTCGCCGAGCTGACGCCGATCGACCGGACGCCGCAGCTGGCGCAGGCGCCCGAGCTGCACCCCGTCCAGCCCGACGAGCCCGGCGTCGAAGCCGCCTAGAACCTGAGCAAGGCTCCGATCCCCTCCACAGGATCGAGGTCCTGGCGGTTCCGCAGCGCCCGCACCTGGCCGCCGTTGGCGAGCGTGTGGTGCACGGCCAGGTCGAGGCCGCGGTTGCGGTGCTCCATCTCGGTCCCGTCCAGCGGGCACTGGCCGCCGGACACCGACAGCCGCCCGCACCGCGGGCACTGCCAGGCGTCGTGCATGACGCCCTGCGAGAAGAGCAGGACATCCACCCGTGCGTCAGACGCCGCCTCGAGCGTCTGCGTCCACCCGGCCGCCGCACGCCCGTCCCTGCCGATCTCCTCGCGCCAGCGCTCGACGAGCTCGGTCTCGTCCTCCTCGCCAGCGCGCTCCAGCACCGGCAGAACAACCTCCAGCAGCTCGGCCGGGCCGGCCTGCGCCGGCGCCTGGGCCCACCCCACGACCGCATCCTTCACGTCGCCAGGGAGCGCGCTCTCGAACTCGCCGCGCATCTCCTGCGGGATGACGATGACCACTCGTGCCGACCTCGCGCGGCGAGCCTGCTGTCCGACCTCGCCGGCCACGGACTTGATGTGCTCCAGGACGAGGTTTTCGATGTGCCGCTGGTACCGCGCTTGCGACCAGCCGCCCTGGTCGTGCTGGCCGGGCGTGTCCCCCGACCGGTCCACCACCTCCTCGAGCCGCCCCGCCGTGAGCCGGTAAACCCGGCCCTGCTCGCGCGAGACCACGGCCACGATCGCGCCGGTGCCACGGCCGACGAGCGGCACGAGCGGCGTGAGGAGGGCCTCGCGCCCGACCGATACGGCGTCGTCGACCGACTCGGCGAGCGCCAGCGTCCGCCAGAGATTGTCGAGCCCCGAGCAGAAGACGGCCACACCGTGCGCGCCGTCGCGGTCGAAGTCGGTCTCGAACCAGCGGCGGATCCGTTCGACGTCACCGCGCAGTGCCTCGCGCTGGTCGTGGCTCAGGCTCGTCGGATCGCTGTGGCTTGTGCGCAGCCCGTCGAGCAGCGAGTTCACCCGTGTCGAGGTATCGCGGGCGTTCGGCGTGTCGCTCGGATCGAGGTCGACGTATACGCTGATCGCGCAGCCGTGCGCCGCACGAAACTCGGCGAGCTGACGCAGCGTCTCCCACGTGACGGTCGCGGCCACGGCCGAGGAGTCTAGGCGCCGCAGAGCGTCCGATGCGCGTCAGAGTGTGGCGCGCCGCGCGGGCGGCGGCTCGGTACGCGTCATCGCCTCGAGCTCGGCGGCGGCGCGGCGCGCCTCGCGGACGAAAAGCGATGCGTAGAACCGCTGGAGCAGCGCCCCCGCCGGGAACGCGAGCACGGAGAGCGCAGCTACCAGCTCGCCCGTCGAGGCGGCGTACGCGACCCCGGCGACGCCGTACACGACCAGATAGGCGAGCACGACGCCGGCGAAGATCCGCAAGGCCCACGAAAGGCGCGCCGTTCCCGCGATCAGCGACCCTCCGTGCCCCGGCTCGATCTCGCCCTCGAGCACCGGCCGGAACGGCGTCAGCGGGATGCTCGGGACGTAGACGAGCCGGACGGGTGGCCCCGGATCGCCCTGGAACAGCGACCGGCGGTCCCGGATGACCTCCCGGAGGCGGGCGGTCGCCTGATCGGGTGGCAGCGGCGACGCGATCTCGAAGGTCCGGCGCGGGTCGACGACGGCTTGGAGGCGGTCGCGGGCGGGAAGGTTCATGCCATCCATTTCGTTCAATAAGGTGAGGCCCGCTACGCGGCAAAGCAGGGCCACGACCTGAAGGAGCAACATTGAGCAGCACCGACGTGCGTGAAGTGATCATTATCGGAGGCGGGCCCGCCGGCTACACGGCCGCGCTTTACAGCGCCCGCGCCAACCTGAGGCCGCTCGTGATCGAGGGCTTCGCCTGGGGCGGCCAGCTGATGATCACGAGCGACGTGGAGAACTACCCCGGCTACGCAGAAGGCGTGCTCGGGCCGGAGATGATGCGCGACTTCCGCAAGCAGGCGGAGCGCTTCGGCGCCGAGTTCGTCACCGACGACGTGACACGCGTGGACTTCTCCGAGCAGCCGTTCCGCATCTGGGTCGGCGACGACGAGTACCGCGCCGACTCCGTGATCGTCTCGACCGGGGCGAGCGCCCGCCAGCTCGGGCTACCTTCCGAGCGGACGCTCCAGGGCCGCGGCGTCTCCTACTGCGCCGTCTGCGACGCCGCCTTCTTCGGCGACAAGCGCGTGATCGTCGTCGGCGGCGGCGACTCGGCGATGGAGGAGGCCGTCTTCCTGGCCAAGTTTGCGTCGAGCGTCACCGTCGTGCATCGCCGCGACGAGTTCCGCGCCTCGCCGATCATGCTCGACCGCGCCCGCAACAACGAGAAGATCTCGTTCGTCCTGAACAGCGTCGTCGACGAGGTCATCGGCGAGGGCAAGGTCACCACCGTGCGGCTGCAGGACGTCCGCACCGGCGAGACGACCGACGTGGAGGCGGACGGGCTGTTCGTCGCCATCGGCCACGACCCGAACACGGCCCTCTTCCTCGACCAGCTCGACCACGACGACGCCGGCTACCTGGTAACGAGGCCCGGGTCAACCGCGACGAACGTGGAGGGCGTCTTCGCGGTCGGCGACGTCGTCGACCACGTCTACCGGCAGGCGATCACCGCCGCCGGCTCCGGCTGCATGGGCGCCCTCGACGCCGAGCGCTGGCTCGCCGCGCGCGAGGGCCACGCGGGCACGCCGCTCCCGGAAACCGCTCAGGTTTAGCCCGGCACCACGCCGCTACGATCGCCGCCGGTGCCGTTCTTCATCTGCCCGAACTGCAAGGAGCGCTCGATCGACCACGATGGGCGCGAGGGCCTCACCGGTCAGGCTGTCCAATGCGCACGCTGCGGGTTCGGCTTCCTCTTCGAGCTGATGGACGACTACTACCCGGCGCCGACGACCGGGTTCGTCGTCTGCGACCAGACCGGCCGCGTCCTCGCCAGCGGACGCGGCGTCTTCGAGCTGACGGGTTACTCGGAGGGCGACCTGATCGGCATGGACGCGATGCAGGCGCTCGGGCTCTCCGGCTGGGAGGACGGCAAGAACCCGGCGGAGCTCTCGCTCGAATGGGGCGTCCGCCGGCTCGGCGAGCACCTGGAGCTACGCACGCACGCCGGCACGCACAAGCGCATCACCGCGGACTTCTTCCCCGCCTACGACGATGACGGCGGGCTGTTGATCGCGCTCACGCCGGTCTGAGTGCCGGCTGCACGTCGACGCGGCTCGACGGGCAAAGGTCGTTCACCACGCACTCCGCGCACTCCGGCGCCCGCGCGATGCAGACGCGCCGGCCATGCCAGATCAGCAGGTGCGGGAAGCGCCCCCAGTCGTCGCGCGGGACGATCCGCTGGAGGTCGCGCTCGATCTTCACCGGGTCGTCCTGGCGCGTGAGCCCGAGGCGCTGTGCCAGGCGCCGCACGTGCGTGTCGACGACGATCCCCTGCGCGCTGCCGAGCTCGGCCGCGACGACGTTCGCCGTTTTGCGGGCGACGCCCGGGAGCGTCACGAGCTCCTCGAGCCGGGTCGGCACCTCGCCGTCGAACTCGTCGAGCAGCTTGCGCATCGTCCCGCGCAGCGAGCGCGCCTTCTGGCGGAAGAAGCCGGTGGCGAAGATGTCGCCCTCGAGCTCCTCCGGCGGCACGGCCAGGTAGTCCTCGGGCCGCCGGTACTTCTGGAAGAGGGTCTCGGTGACGCGGTTGACGTTCACGTCGGTCGTCTGCGCCGAGAGCATCACCGACACGAGCAGCTCGAGCGGCGAGCGGAACTTCAGCGCGATCGTCGCGTCCGGGTGGGCGGCGGCGAGGCGGTCGATGATCGGCCGGATGCGGTCGCGGCGGCGGCCAACGGGCCGGCGTGCCTCGCGGACGTAGCTACGCGCCACGGCCGGCGAACTCCGGCCGTTCGCGAGCGAGCTGCTCGAAGAACTCCACCGCGGCCTGCCGGCTCTCCGGCTCGAGCAGCGTCTCGCGGGCGTACTCGGCCGCCTCCGGGAACCCGGTCGCCTCGTAGGCGGTTGCGGCAGCCGCGACGTCGTACTCCGTGCGGCGGTGGTGGACGCCGTGCGCGACCAGCGCCCAGTACGCGCCGGGCTGGTCCTCGTAGGGAAGGCCGACGCTGCCGGCGTTGGCGACAGTGATCCCGTCGAGCTCGCGGATCCACTGGGAGTGCGTGTGCCCGCAGACGACGACGTTGGCGTCGGCAGTGGCAAGCGCCTCGCGCAGCCGGTCGTCGGGCGTGTCGGGCGTCAGCACCTCGAGGTCGCTGCGCGGCGAGCCGTGGCAGAACAGCGTCGGGCCCGCCCCGTCCGCGACCACGCGGACGTTCGCCGGGAGCGAGCGCATGAACTCGAGCCGCTCCGGGCCGAGCTGCTCGCTCAGCCACTCGAACCGGGCGTGGCCGAGCTCCTCCTCCGGCGCCGTGCCTTCGGCGAGCTCGCGCTCCGCGTTGCCGCTGAGGAACAGCGCCCGGTCGCCAAGCGCGCGCAGCCGGTCGAACGTCTCGACCGGCATCGGCCCGGCCGCGAAGTCGCCGCCGATCACGATGACGTCGACGCCCTCGCGCTGGACGTCGGCAAGCACCACCTCGAGCGCGGGCAGGTTCCCGTGGATGTCGTAGAGGGCGGCGACTCGCATGGGTCGGAAGACGGTAGCTACGCGACGGAGGCGAACGCGGCAGCGGGCTCCTGCACGAGGCGCGGGCCGGCGCACACGGCTCCGAGCGCGGGGCAGCCGGCGCAGACACGCTCGCTCGGCGTCGGGCGGAAGGCGCCCGCCGCGATCGTCTCCACGACCTCGCCCAGCTCGGCCTCGAGGGCGGCGACATCCGCTAGCCCGTACGTGGCGGCGACAGGCTCGTCCGGCCGCTCGAGGAACTGGTAGACGACCTCGACCTCCTCGGCGCCTGCCCGCAGGCACGCGAGCGCATAGACGAGGCGCTGGAGGCGATAGTCGGCCTCGACCACCTCGGCCGGGCTCTCGTCGCCGAGCGCGTTCGACTTGTAGTCGACGACCAGCGCGCGCCCGGCGCCGCGGTGCACGACGTCCAGGTAGCCGTGGAAGAGCACGCCCGCGTGCTCGAAGACGAAATGCGGCTCGCGCCGGACGCCGTCGAGTGCGGCGAGCCTCGTGGCGAGCGGCGACGCGCAGTAGGCGGCGAGCAGCTCGCGCACGCGCGTGACGTTCTCCGTCGTCGCGCCCGGGTAGGCCGAGCGAACGCGCGCCTCGAGGTCATCTGGCACACCCGGCGCGCCCAGGTCGATCTCCTCGAGCAGGCTGTGGACGGCGCTGCCGATCTCCGCCGCGTCGAGCCCCTCGTGCCCGGGGACACCGCGTCCGGTGCCGGAGTCGGCCGGCCGCATCCCGGCGACCCGCTCGGCGTAGTAGCGGTACGAGCAGCGGTCGAACGTCGCGATAGCCGTGAACGAGAGCTTGCGCGGCACGTGCAGCGGCGCCGGCTCGACGGCGGCGAGCTCGGGCAGGACGGGCGCCGGCTCCGAGCGGCCGGCCGGGATCGCCTCGAAGAGCGCGAGCTGGCCGTCCTCGGCCGGCGGCGCCTCCGCGGGTGCCTCCTCCGCGCCGCGGTCGACGCGTACGAGCAGCGTGGCGCCTTCGCGCTGCAGCTCGACCGTGGCGGCCTCGAGCTCCTCGCCGGCGTCCAGCCGCTTCAGCACCCAGCCCATCGGCGTCGTGTCGTCCGGCTTCGCGAAGTCGACCGAGCCGGCCACGATGAGCCGGTCGATCGCGCGGGTCATGGCGACGTAGTAGAGGCGGAGCCGCTCCGCCTGCTGCTCGGCCTCCCGGCGCTGCAGCACCTCGTCGTACGCGAATGCCGGCCGCCGCTTGCTCGTCGCCGGGTCGACGATACGGAAGCCGAAGCGGCCGTCCGAGAGCGCGAGGATCTCCTCCGCCGACGCTGCCGTCTTCTCGCGCCCGGCGTCGGCGACGACAACCACCTTGAACTCCAGCCCCTTGGCGGCGTGGATGGTGAGCAGCCGGATCGCGTCCGCCCCCTCCTCCTCCGCGACCGCCTCCAGCTCGCGCGCGCCGACGGCCTCCTGGTCGCGGATGAAGCGGACGAAGCCCTCGATGTCGCGGCCGCGCAGCTCCTCGTACGAGCGCGCGAGCCGCGCGAGCTTGCGCAGATTGGCATAGCGGCGGCGCCCGTCCCAGCGCGAAAGCACGGCGAGGTCGTAGTCGTGCGCGGCGACGATCTCCTCGCAGAGCCGCTCGAGCGGCAGGCGCGGCGCCCCGGACGAGATCCGCTCGTAGCGCTGCTTGAACGCAGCCAGCAGCCGCGCGTCGTCCGCGTCCAGCTCGGGGACGCCGCGCTCCACGCCGACGAAGAGCGGGCGCTTCGGCGCCGAGTGGCGGAGCAGCACGAGCGCGTCGTTGGACAGGCCGACGAACGGCGAGGCGAGCACGGTGACGAGCGCCTGATCGTCGTAGCGGTTGTGCACGAGCCGCAGGTAGGCGAGCAGGTCGACGACCTGCTGCTGGCCGAAATAGCCGCGACCCGTGGCCCGGTACGTGGGGAGGCCGAGGGCGCGGAGCTCCTGCTCGTACCACTCCGCGTCGGTGCCGGCGGCGAAGAGCAGGACGATCTCCCCGGGAGTGGCGTCGCCGCGGTCGACGAGCTCGTGGACCCGGCGGGCAACCGCCCGCGCCTCGGCACGCCGCCAGTGCATCCCGGGTCCGGTGTCACGGTACGACGCCTTGTCGGTCACGAGCAGCTCGACCGGGTGACCGAACACCGGGTCGGGGAACTCGCCCGACGCGGCTAGCGGTTGGAACTCGTCGCCGAACTCCTCCGCGAACAGGTGGTTGACCGCGGCGAGGACGTCGGGACGCGAGCGGTAGTTGCGCGTCAGCGCGAGCCCGCCGCCCTCGTCGGCGCGCCGCTCGCGGAACACCTGCACGTCCGCGTGCCGGAACCCGTAGATGGACTGGAACTCGTCGCCGACGAAGAAGACCTCCTTCCCGCCGGGCCCGGCGCTGATCAGGTCGATCAGCTCGCACTGGAGGCGATTGGTGTCCTGGAACTCGTCGACGCTGACGTGGCGGAAGCGGAGCTGCTCGCGCTCGCGGATCGCGTCGTGCCCGCGCAGCAGGTCGCGCGCGGCGAGCTGGAGGTCCTCGAAGTCGAGGGCCGCCTCGCGCCGCTTCGCGGCGGCGTACTCCGTCGCGAAGCCCTCGAGCAGCGCCTGGAGCAGGTCGCGGTCGCGCATCGCGACCTCGTCGAGGGAGGCCTGCTCGACCCGCTTGCGCGCCTCCTCGTAGGTCGCAGTGCGGGCCCCTTGCCGGTTCTTGTGCGGGCTCAGGTCGAGCAGCTGCTCCGCGGAGGGCGAGCGCCCGAGGATGTCGAGCAGCCGCGCGGCGTTCGCGCGCTGCAGCTCCGAGGCATCCGTATCGTCGGCCAGGCAGCGGGCGGCCTCGGCCAGCGCCTCGACGCGGCCGGCGAGCTGCGGCGGCGTGCCGAGCTCGAGCACCAACGGCCGCCCCGCCGAGCGCAGCGTCTCGTAGATGCCCGTCAGCATGCGCCGCAGCCCCGGAGCCGTGTACGTCGCGAGCAGTCGGATCCGGTCGGGCTCGTCCTCCGAACAGAACGCGTCGAGCGCGGCTTCGAAGGCCTCGGAGCGCAGCACCGCCGCCTGGGCCTCGTCGAGCTCGCGGAAGCGCGGGTCGAGCCCGGCCTGGAACGGGTACGCCTTCAGGAGCCGGTTGCAGAAGCCGTGGATGGTCGAGATCCAGGCGCCGTCAAGCGCGCGCGCGAGGTCGTGGCGGCCGCGAGCGTGGAGCTCCGAGCGGATACGCGAGCGCAGCTCGCCGGCGGCGCGCTTGGTGTAGGTGATGACGAGCATCGAGTCGACGTCGACGCCCTCGTCGCAGACCGCGCGGACGAAGCGCTCGACGAGGACGGCCGTCTTCCCGGTGCCGGCGCCGGCGGAGACGAAGACCCGGCCGCGCGCCTCGACGGCCGCTGCCTGCTCGGGGTTCGGGGAGACGCTCACGCGCGGCCCACCCGGCACATCGACCAGAGCCTGCACCACGACGGGCACTCCCCGCCGCGCGGATCGTGCTGTACGTCGCCGTCGCGGATGCGGCCGGCGAGCGCGCGGGCCGTCTCGCGCGCGCCCTCGACCTGCGTCCAGAAGGCGTCGTCGTCGACGTAGTCGTTCTTGACGAAGCCAGGCAGGTCCTCGGCCGCGTTCGAGCGCAGCAGGCCACGCGCGCGGCGGTCGCCGGCGAGCGGCCGGTAGACGCCGCCGAGCGGCTCGAGGCCGATCAGGTCGCGCAGCACCAGCATGTAGAGCGGGATCTGCAGGCGCAGCTCCTTCTCGATGTCGCGCGCCGAGTGGGCGGTCTTGCCGGCCTTGTAGTCCTGGACGATCGCGCGCGCCGAGAGCGGCTCGACGTCGATGCGGTCGATCTTCCCGGACAGCGCGAGCCCGTCGCCGAGCTCGAGCCCCGGAGTCGTGGAGCGCTCGTTGCCGAACCCGACCTCGAAGCGGTCCGGGACGAGGCGGCCCTCCCCCTCCGCCTCGTCCCGGACGAGCGCTTCCAGGTCGCGCGCGAGCCCAGCCTTGAGCTGCCGCCGCTCCAGATCGCTCATCTCCATGCGCACGCCGCCCACCGCCTCCTCGAGGCACGCCAGCATGAACGTGACCGCCGTCTCCACGTTCGAGGCGTCGAGCCGGTCGGTGGCGAGCTCCTTCTGGAGGCCGCTGAAGAAGCGGTAGAGCGCCGAGTGCGCGACGGAGCCGCGCAGCTTGGCGTCCACCTCGGCGTCGATCTGGCGCGGGTCGACGACGCGCTCCATGAGCCAGGCCGAGGAGCAGTCGGCGAAGCGCTCGAGCTCCGTGACGTTGAAGGTCGTCCGGCTCTTGACCTGCTCGAGCACGAGCGGGTGGCGGAGCAGCGTTCGGCGGCGCTCGGCGCACAGCGCGCGGTCCAGCCGGCGCTCCCAGCCGTTCGCGCGTGCGAGCGCCTTCGCGTCCGAGCGGGTGTCGTCGGCGGCCGCCAGCGAGGCGACCGCACGGAGCCGCTCGCGGTCGGTGGGCGCGCCCTCGAGCGGCCACGTAAGCGCGGAGAGCGGGCGACGACGCGTCCAGCGCACGACGTCGTCGCGGTCGAAGAGCGCGGCGACCTCCTGCCAGAAGGGGCTGGCCTCGCGGGGCGCGCCCTCGTCGGTCGCCGCCTCACGCACGAGGTAGAGGCGGCGCGTCGCGCGCGCGCACGCGGTGTAGAAGAGGTAGCGGTCGCGGGCGACCGGGTCCGGCCGCTGCAGGCTCGGCCCGACGCGGCGGCGCAGGTCGTCGTCCAGGAACGGCGAGGCGGGCGGCCGGCGCGGCAGGCTGCCTTCCTCGAGCCCGAGCACGAAGACGACGTCCCAGCGGCGGGTGCGTGCACGCATGAGGTCGACGACCTGGACGCGGCCCGGGCCGCCGGCCGATCGCGGCCACACCGTGAGCCGCTCGAGCGCGGCGACGACGTCCTCGCGGCCGACCTCCCCGTCGAGCCTGCGCCAGCCGTCGAGCTCGTCGAGCAGGCGGGCGACCGCCTCGTACGCGCGCAGGTCATCGCGCGACGTCTCGCCGACGGGCGGCCGGTCGAGCCGGTGCGCGCCCTTGAGCAGCGCGACCGCGGCCTCGCGGACGGCGCCGGCCGGCTCGGTGGCGGCGCGCAGGGCGTCGACCACGGGGAGCCGGGCGCCGCGCAGCACCTCGACCTCGGCGTCCACGCGCTCGGGCGCGGCGATCCCGCGGCCGCGCAGGCGGCCCTCGACGTAGTCGGCGTGCGGCCTGGTGAGGCCGGAGTACGGCGAGCGGATGTAGCCGAAGAGCTCGCGCCGGCCGCCGCCCAGCCAGGCGTAGCGGAGCAGCGAGAGCAGCGACTGCCCGTAGGCGGTCTGCGCGAGGCGGAGCGGCGCCTCGACGCCGTAGGGGATGCCGAGCGTGCCGAAGGCGGTCTCGAGCGGTGCCCGCAGGCGCTCGACCGACGGGCAGACGACGCCGATGCGCTCCGGCGCCGTGCCGCCGCGGATGAGCTCGAGGATCTCCTGGCCGACGAGCTCGAGGGAGCCGCGCGGGCCTGCGCCCTCGAAGAAGCGGACGGCGCCCTCGATCGCCGGCGGCGCGGGCGCCGCGTCGGCGAAGAGCGCGCGCTCGACGTGCGCGATCGCCGGGTGGGCGACCTCCGCCCAGGCGGGCGGCAGCTCCTCGACGCGGCCGCCCGCGAGGCCGGCCAGGGCGTCGGCCGTGCGGCCGAGCGCCGCGAACGCCGGGCGGCCCGGCTCGTACGGAAGCGAGACGGTGACGTCGCCACGACCGGCCAGGGCCTCCACGAGCCGCCACTCGGCCGCCGTCAGGTCCTCGAAGCCGTAGGCGAAGACGGGCTGGCCCTGCCAGGCCTCGAGGTCGCCTTCGAGCCGCTCGACGGCATGTGCGCGGAGCAGGTCGCGGTCCCAGAGCGCGAGCCGGTCGAGCTCGGCCCGGTACGCGGCGTAGAGGCGGCCCAGGTCGCCGTCGAGCTGGTCGGGCGCGACGAGCGCGGCGCCGAGCTCGCGCACGGCGTCGCGGAGCGCGTCTACGAAGCCCTGCGAGCGGGCGGATGTGCTCAGGCCGTTGAGCGCCGCCTGCGACGTCGCCCGCCGGAGCAGCAGGGTCTGCTGCACCTCGGTGGCGACCGGCCGCGCGCCGGCGCGGCGCGCGAGGCGGCGGAACAGGTCGTCGAACGTGCCGATCGAGCCGCCAACCAGACCGCCGAAACGCGCGACGAGATCGCGCTCGGCACGCTCGACGTCCGACCGGTTCGGCACGATCAGGTACGGATCGCGATCGATCGCGGCCGCATAGCGCTCCAGCAGCAGCGCGACCTTGCCGGCGTTCGCCGGCCCGACGACCAGCGAGAGGGCCATCTGCCCATCGTACGGACGCCTTCGGACGGCACCAGGCCGCCCGGAGCGGCGTCTTCCCAAAGAGCGGGAAAAGCTTCCTACGAGGCCTCGGACTCGGCGCGGGCGCGCCGGATCCGCCACGAGCGAAGCAGGCTGAGGAGCGCCTGCTCCTCCCGGTCGAGCGCGCTGTCACGCGCGCCGACGACGCGCAGGTGACGTGGGCGGAAGTCCTCGGTCGTGCGCCCGTCCAGGTACTGCTCGATTACCGCCGGGTCACGTAGCCGTTCAGCCGCGCGCCCGTGAGGTTGTACGTCTCGCCCTCCTCGACGTAGCGGAAGACGCGCCCGCCGCCGCGCAGCGCGAGCGGCTCCCGGATCGCGTCCGCGAGCTCGGCATCGACGAGCTGCGTGCGCACGAGCACCCGGTGCTTGCCGCGGAACAAGAACTTCATGCGGCTACGCGGACGGCGACGTGCCGCTTCGTCAGCGTGGTGATTCCGTATGTGCGTGACTCCCGGGCGTAGCGGTCGGAGCCGACCCGCAACCAGCCCATGTTGATCGCCGCACGGCGACCGCCGCGACCCACTCCCGCTCGTAGGGGCCGAGCTCCATGTGCTCCGACATGACGGCGCGCAGCTCGGGCAGCCGCTCGGCGAAGCGAGTCAGCCTGTCGTACTTCTCCTGCTCGCGGACCGCGCGGTAGTCCTCGCGGTACAGGTACTGGCGCCGCCCGGCCGCGTCGAGCCCGGTCGCCTGGCGGTTGGCCGAGGGGCGCGCCGCGATGCGCACCTCGCGCCAGGCCGGCGGGATGACGAGCGCCTCGATCCGCGCGAGCTTGCGCGGATCGGTGATCCGCTTCCCGCGGGCGTCGACGTACCGGAAGCGCCCCGGCGACCCCAGCCGCCGCCATCCTCCATGGCGGGCCATCGAGCCGTTCTAGCCCGACCGGGTTCCGCGTAATCTGCGCGCCGATGGACGAGACGACGATCGTGGTGCTCGAGGGCGACGAGACCGGGCAGGAGCTGCTCGAGGAGGCGCTGCGTGCGCTCGACCCTTCCGTCACCGGGATTCCCGTCTCGTTCGAGCGCTTCGACCTGTCGCTCGAGTCGCGTCGAGCGACGGACAACCAGGTCGTCTTCGAGGCGGCCGCGCGCATCCGCGAGACGGGCCTCGGGCTGAAGGCCGCGACGGTGACGCCGGAAGGCGCCGGCGACGTCGGCTCGCCGAACCGGATCCTGCGCGAGGAGATCGGCGGCCGCGTGATCATCCGCACCGGCCGGCGCATCCCGGGCGTCGTCCCGCTGGGCGGCGTGCACGCGCCGATCTCGGTCGTGCGCATGGCCGTCGGCGACGCGTACGGCGCAAAGGAGTGGCGGGAGGGCTCGGGCGACGACGAGGCCGCGTTCCGCACCGAGCGCATCGAGCGCCGCATCTGCCGCTCGGTCGCCGAGTTCGCGTTCCGCGAGGCGGAGCGAACCGGCGCGAAGGTGTTCGGGGGGCCGAAGTACACCGTCAGCCCCGTATACGAAGGCCTGCTCAAGGAGGAGATGGACGCCGCGGCCGAGCGGCACCCGGCGGTGCCCTACGAGCCCCAGCTGATCGACGCGACCTTCGCGCTGCTCCTGCAGACCGAGGGCTCGCCGATGGTGATCCCGTCGCTCAACCGCGACGGCGACATCCTCTCCGACCTCGTCCTGCCGCTCTTCGGCTCGATCGCCGGCGCGGAGTCACGACTGGTCGCCTTCGACGACGACTTCGTCCTCCAGGCGGTCGTCGCCGATGCCGCGCATGGCACCGCCCCGTCGCTCCAGGGCAAGGACGTCGCCAACCCGCTGGCGATGATCCTGGCCGGCGCGGCGCTGCTCGCCTACGGCGAGGCGGAAGCACAGACCGCCTCACGGGCGCTGCGCGAGAGCGCGCTCGAGGCAGTCGCGGGGGGCGTTCGCACGGCCGACCTCGGCGGGTATGCCGGCACGACCGAGTTCACGGACGAAGTCATCCGCCGGGCGCGCGCCAAGCTCGACGTCTGGGCCACGCTCTGACGCGGAAGAGCCTCACCGGCGCTGCGGGGAAGTACGGGCCGCGTCAGCAGCCGCGATCCATAGAGTCTGGCGCGTGAAGGTCGGAGTCCCGAAGGAGACGGCGCCGGGCGAGCGCCGCGTGGCGCTCGTGCCGGACGTCGCCGGACGGCTCGTCAAGGCCGGGTCGGAGGTGCTCGTCGAGCGCGGCGCTGGTGACGCCGCCGGCTACCTCGACGCCGCGTACACGGAGGCCGGAGCGCGGGTCGTCGATGCGGCCGAGATCGACGCGCAGGCCGATGCGATCGTGCGCGTCACGAAGCCCTCCGCGCCCGAGATCGCGCGGGCCCGCGAGGGGGTCGTCCTGATCGCGTTCCTGCAGCCACTGACCGACCCGGACACGACGCGCCTGCTCGCCGAGCGCGGCGTCGTCGGCTTCGCGATGGAATCGATCCCGCGCATCACGCGCGCACAGCCGATGGACGCGCTCTCGTCGCAGAGCACGGTCTCCGGCTACAAGGCGGCGCTGATCGCCGCCGACCATCTGCCGCGCTTCTTCCCGATGCTGATGACCGCGGCCGGCACGGTGCGCCCCGCGAAGGTGCTCGTGCTCGGCGCCGGTGTCGCCGGGCTGCAGGCGATCGCGACCGCGAACCGGCTCGGCGCGGTGGTGTCCGGTTTCGACGTGCGGCCCGCCGTGCGGGAGCAGGTCGAGAGCCTCGGCGCGACGTTCCTCGACCTGGGCGTGACCGGCGAGGAGACCGAGGGCGGCTACGCGCGGGAGCTGACGCCCGAGCAGCAGGCGCAGCAGCAGAAGGCGCTCGAGGAGCGCATCCCCGATTTCGATGCGGTGATCACGACCGCGCTCATCCCCGGCCGCCCCGCCCCGCGGCTGATCCCGGCGGCGGCCGTGCGCGGCATGCGCCCGGGGTCCGTCGTCGTCGACCTCGCCGCCGAGGCGGGGGGCAACTGCGAGCTGACGGTGCCAGGCGAGGTCGCGGAGGTCGACGGCGTGACGGTCGTCGGCCTGCTCAACCTGCCGAGCACGATGGCGACCGACGCCAGCCAGCTCTACGCGCGCAACGTGCTCGCGCTGCTCCAGCACCTCGCCCCGGAGGGCGAGCTGCAGCTGGACTGGGACGACGAGATCACGGCCGGCGCCTGCGTGACGAACGAGCGGGTGGCCGCCTGATGGAAAGCCAGTTCCTCGTCGAGCTCACCGTCCTGATCCTCGCGATCTTCGTCGGCCTCGAGGTGATCTCGAAGGTGCCGACGCTGCTGCACACGCCGCTCATGTCCGGCACCAACGCCATCCACGGCATCGTCATCGTCGGCGCGATCATCGTCGCCGGCCTCCCCGGCCAGGTCTGGTGGGTGCGGATCATCTCCCTGGCGGCGGTCGCGCTCGGGACGATGAACGTGGTCGGCGGCTTCGTCGTCACCGACCGGATGCTCGAGATGTTCAAGAAGCGCCCAGGCGAGGACGAGGGCAAGCAATGAGCCGCTTGGACGCGATCAACCTCGCGTACCTCGTCACGATCATCTGCTTCATCCTCGCGCTGCGCTTCCTGTCGAACCCGGCGCGCGCACGCCATGGCAACTGGGTGGGCGCCTTCGGGATGGCGGTGGCGATCGTGGCGACGCTCTTCCGGCCGGGGCTGCAGAACATCGGCTGGATCCTGCTCGTGATGGCCGTCTTCGCGCCGGTCGGCTGGTACGCGGCGCGCGCCGTGAAGATGACGGCGATGCCGCAGATGGTGGCGCTGTTCAACGGCGTCGGCGGCGGGGCGGCCGCGCTGATCGCGTTCGTCGAGTTCCACTACGCGGTGCCCGTGCCGGGAAGCCTGAGCGCCAGCGTGTCGGTATCGATCGTGCTGAGCGCGCTGATCGGCTCGATCTCGTTCGCCGGCTCCCTCATCGCGTTCGCGAAGCTGCAGGAGCTGATCGGCGGGCGGCCCATCACGTACCCGGGCCAGAAGCTCGTCAACGCGCTCGTGATGGCCGGGCTGGTTGCGCTCGGCATCGCGATCGTCGCGGGCGCCGAGCAGCAGTGGGTCCTCGGCCTGCTCATCGTCGGCGCGCTCGCCTTCGGCGTGCTCTTCGTCCTCCCCATCGGGGGCGCCGACATGCCGGTCGTGATCGCGCTCCTGAACGCGTTCACCGGCCTGGCCGCGGCCGCCACCGGCTTCGTCCTCCACGAGAACGTCCTGATCGTGAGCGGGATGCTCGTCGGCGCGTCCGGGACGCTCCTGACGCTGATGATGGCGCGCGCCATGGGCCGCTCGGTCTCGAACGTCCTGTTCGGCGCCTTCGGCCAGATCCAGGCGTCGGGTGCGGCCGCGGCGGCCGACGGCGACGGCACCGTCCGCTCGACGACCGCCGACGATGTCGCCGTCATGCTCGCCTACGCGAAGCACGTGATCGTCGTCCCGGGCTACGGGCTGGCGGTCGCGCAGGCGCAGCACGACGTCCGCAAGCTCAGCCAGGAGCTCGAGAGCCGAGGCGTCGACGTGAAGTACGCGATCCACCCGGTGGCCGGCCGCATGCCCGGGCACATGAACGTGCTGCTCGCGGAGGCGAACGTCCCGTACGACGAGCTGTTCGAGATGGACGAGATCAACGACGACTTCGACGAGACCGACGTCGCGCTCGTCATCGGCGCCAACGACGTGACGAACCCGGCGGCGCGGAACGACACGGCGAGCCCGATCTACGGCATGCCGATCCTGAACGTCGACCACGCCAAGAACGTGGTGGTGCTGAAGCGGAGCATGAACCCAGGTTTCGCGGGCATCGACAACCCGCTCTACGTCGACCCGAAGACGGCCATGCTCTTCGGCGACGCCAAGGACTCCGTCGCCAAGCTCGTCGACGCCGTCAAGGGCCTCTGAGCCCCGCCCAGCCGTTCTTTCCGGGCCTGGCTTCTCGGGACAGGCAGCTCTGGGGCCGGCCGCGGGCCTCCCTCCGGTTTGACCGTATCGACAGAATCCGCACGCGTGGGTGACGTGAGCGAGGAGAAGGTGTGCCGAACGTTCCACTGCTGACCGGGGAGCACGTTCGGGCGGCGGTGTCGCCGTCCGAGGCCGTCGACGTGGTGCGCGACGCGTTCCTGGCCTACGCGCGCGGCGAGTGGACGATGCCGCCGAAGACCTACGTCGAGGTCTACCCCGCTGGCGACTTCCGCGCCATGCCGGCGCTCGGCGGCGGCTACGCGCTGCTGAAGTGGGTGACCTCGTTCCCGGGCAACCCCGCGCGTGGGCTGCCGACCGTGACCGGCCTCGTGCTGCTCTCGAGCGCGGAGGACGGGTCGCTGCGCGCCGTGCTCGACACCGCCGCGGTCACCGCCCGGCGCACCGGGGCGGCGGCCGTGCTCGCCGCCGAGGTGCTGCGGCGGCCGGATGCCGGGCAGGCGACCGTCGTCGGGGCCGGCGTCAACGGACGTGCCGCGGCGGAGACCTTCGCCGCCCGCGGCCACGACGTGGCGCTCTGGGATGTCGACGCCGACCGGGCCGCCGCCGTCGCCGCCGAGATCGGCGCGGCCATCGCCGGCAGCCGCGAGGAGGCGCTGGGCGCGGACGTGGTCGTCACGGTGACCCCGGGCCACGACCTGCTGTTCCCCGAGGGAAGCCTGCGGGCCGGACAGCACGCGAGCCTGATGGGCGCCGACGGCCCCGGCAAGGCGGAGATCGGCGCGGAGGAGCTCGCCCGGGTCGCACAGGGTGCCGGCGTGCTCGTCGTGGACGAGTGGGAGCAGGCCTCGCACGGCGGCGACACCTCGCACGCGGTCGAGCGCGGGCTGCTCGAACGCGATGCCGTCGCGACGCTCGGCGGCATCATCGCCGGCGAGGAGCAGGGCCGCCGCTCGGACGCCGACATCACCGTGTTCGACTCAACGGGCCTCGCGATCCAGGACCTCGCGATCGCGATCGCCGCGGTGCGGAAACACGACGCCGGCGAGCTCGCCGGCGTCCAGACGCTCGCTCTCTGACCCCTCGCTAAGGTCCCGCGACCCGACCGAGGAGGAGCAGATGCAGCCGAAGCTGGTGCACATCGAGCTGCCCGCGAAGGACACCGAACGGGCCCGCACCTTCTGGGGCCGGCTCGCCGGCTGGGAGTTCCAGGGCTGGGAGGGCGGCCCCGAGTACTGGATGTTCCAGGGCGAGCCCGGCGGCGCGATCTACCCGACCGACGGCGACGTCAACGGGCCGCTCGTCTACTTCGGAAGCGACGACATCGACGCCGACATCGCTGCCGTCCGCGAGCTCGGTGGCCAGGCCGAGGACAAGCAGCCGATCCCCGGCGTCGGCTGGTTCGCACGCTGCGACGACACCGAGGGCAACCACTTCTCGCTCTTCCAGAGCGACGAGTCCGTCCCGGCCGGCTAGGCCAGCCGCGCCGGGTCGAACAGCTCCTGCTCGGGCAGCCCGTCGCCGAGGATCGCGCGCGCGACCAGGTCGCCGGCCAGGAGCCCGATCACATTCCCGTGCCCGGAGTACCCGGCCGCGACCCACAGGCTGTCCTCGCCCGGCACCCGCCCGACGAGCGGGCGGCCGTCCGGGGACGTCCCCCAGATCCCCGCCCAGCGGTGGGTCACGCGCGGCCGTCCGCCGACCAGCTCGGCGGCCAGCTGCTCGATGCGGTCCTGGATCACCCGCGTCGTCTCCTCGACCGCGGTCCACTCGGTGTCGAGGCTCGCGTCCCGTCGGCCGCCGATCACGAGGCGGCCGTCCGGCAGCTGCTGCCAGTAATCGAACCCGTGGCGCGAGTAGTGCGGGCGCGGGTAGAGCATGCGGTTGAGCGGCCCTGTGACCAGCACCTGGCCGCGCGTCGCCCGCACCCGCTCGTCGAGGAACGGGGCGAGCCCGCCGGTGTAGCCGTCCGTCGCGACGACGAGATGCGCACCTCCCAGCGCCTCGAGCGACTCCACCCTCTCGTGCTCGCGCAGCTGGGCGCCGGCCTCCGCGGCGAGCGCCGCCAGGCGCCGCACCCAGCGTGCCGGGCGCAGCGAGCCGTCCGTCGGGTGCACGACCGCACCGTGAAACAGCCCGTCGAGCGGCGCGGGCGGATCGTCGAGCCATTCGGCGGCGAAGCCGTCCTCGACCAGCGCCTCGTACTCGGCCCGCAGCTCATCTCGCTCGCGCTCGTCGGCGGCGAGCCGCAGGCTGCCCGTGTGCACGAAGGCGTCGCCGGCGAGCGAGGCCAGCCGCTCCAGCGCCTGCTCGGTCAGCTCCCAGTAGTGGCGTGCGAGCCCGGCTCCGAGCTCGCGGCGCGCCGCGTCGTACGGCATGGCGCCGCCGCGGAGCGCGAAACCGCCGTTTCGGCCGCTCGCGCCCGACGCGATCGCGCGCGCCTCCAGGAGGCGAACGCGCACGCCCGCCTGCGCCAGCGTGAGCGCGCAGGAACAGCCCGTCACGCCGCCGCCGACGACGACCACCTCGGGCTCGCCCTCGAGCCGGGTCGCAGGCAGCGCCGGCGCCTCCTCCTCCAGCCAGAACGAGCCCACGCCGGGCGATCGTAATCACTGCCCCGCCGCCCGCGGACAGCCAGTGGGCGAGTGCGGCTTCGGCCCCGTCCCGAACCGCATCACCCCGCAGTCGATCGCGGCGCTGTACGCCCACATCGGCGCCAACATGGCGACCATCCTCGGCGCGCTGCGCGCCGCCGTCCCGCAGGCGGAGATCGTCGTGCTCGGCCTCTACAACGCGTACCCGACCGTCCTGCGGGGCGGAGACCAGACGACCAGGGATCTGAACGGCGTGCCGCGAACCGCAGCCATGAGTGCCGGTGCCCGCTTCGCCGACCCGCTGGGGGTCTTCCACCACCCATCGGCCTACACCGGTGCGAGCGAGGCCACCGACATCCCGGTGATCTGCGCGCTCACCAACATGTGCCCCGGCGGGATCTTCAATCCGAGCAGCCCGCCGCGGACGTCCATCCCACCAACGCCGGCTACTCGGAGCTCGCGCGCAGGATCGAGATCGCATTGACGCCGGCCTTCGGCTAGGTCGCGAACAGCTGACATCCGGAGGAGGGGCGCCATTCGGCGCCCCTCCGACGCGGCACGACCCGCGCTGGGCTCAGCTTCCGGCCACCCGCCGGTAGAGCCCGTCTGCGGCCGCCGCGAGCCCCGCGAGCTCCAGCTCGGTCAATGCGGCGGCGACCGCCGACGCGTCGAGCCCCGTCGCCCGGACAAGGTCGTCGACCGCCATCGCGCCGTCCAGCGCAGCGAGAACGCGTGCCGTCGCTCCTCCGACTCGTGGCGGCGCGGCCGCCGACTCCTCGATGCCGAACGAGCGCAGGACATCCGCCGGCTCGAGCAGCGGCGTGGCGCCGAGCGCGAGCAGCCGGTTCGTCCCCGCGCTCAGCGCGGACGTGATCTCGCCCGGCACGGCGAGCACCTCCCGCCCCTCCTCGAGCGCGAGGTCGGCCGTGATCAGCGCGCCGCTTCGCTCCCGCGCCTCCACGACGACCGTCACTGCCGCCAGACCCGCCACGATCCTGTTCCGCGCCGGGAAGCGCCACGGCGCCGGCTCGACGCCGGGCCCGTACTCGGAGACGACGAGGCCGGTCTCGCAGATCCGGTGCGCCAGATCGGCATGCGACGCCGGGTAGTCGCGGTCGATCCCGCAGCCGAAGACGGCGACCGTCCGGCCGCCGCCGTCCAGCGCTCCACGGTGCGCCTCGGCGTCGATACCGCGCGCCATGCCGCTCACCACGACGAGACCGGCGCGTCCCAGCTCGCGCCCGAGCGTGCGTGCCACGTGGGCGCCGTACGGCGAGCAGGCGCGCGCACCGACCACCGCGACGGCAGGCGAGTCGAGGAGACCGGGTGCGCCGTCGCCACGCACGAAGAGCCCCGCCGGCGGGTCGAAGATGGCGGCGACCCCGTGCGGGAAGCGCGGCGAGGACCGCGCCAACCACGTGACGCCGAGCTCCCGCAGCCGCTCGCGGTAGGCGCGCTCGTCGAAGCGGCGCACGAACGCGCGGTAGTGAGCGTCCGTGGGCTCACGCACCACGTGGCGCCCCGTCGCGGCCGCGTAGGCGGCGAGCGCCAGCCCACTCATGCGGCGAGCTCGGGCGGCGGCCGGTAGGCGAGTGCCTCCGCCACGTGCTCCTCGGCGATCGCATCCGCACCGGCGAGCGCAGCGACCGTGAGCGCGACGCGCGCGACCCGCGCGCGACCACGGCCGGAGAGCGGAAGCCGTTCGACCGCGCTGTCGAGCAGGTCGCTCGCCGCCGGCGTTCGCGGCAGCCCGCCGGCCGCGAGCCGCTCGCGGGCGGCGGCGACGCGCTCGCGGACCGGCGCCGACGCCTCGCCCGGGTCGGCGGCCAGCTCATATGCGCGCGGCCGCGGCGCGGTGACGACGAGATCGAACCGGTCGAGGAGCGCCCGCGAGAGCCTGTCGCGGAACGCCGCCAGCCGCTGCTGCGAGCATGAGCACGCGGCTTTGGGGTCGCCCCGGGCGCCGCACGGGCAGAGGTTCATCGTCCCGACCAGCTGGAACCGGGCCGGGAACAGCGCCCGCCCCTCGACGCGCGCGATGGCGATCTCGCCGTCCTCGAGCGGCTGGCGGAGCGCCTCGAGCGCCGTCCGCGAGAACTCCGGCAGCTCGTCGAGCAGCAGGACGCCGTTGTGCGCCAGCGTCGCCTCGCCCGGCCGCAGCCGGCCGCCGCCGCCGCCCACGATCGCCGCCATCGAGGCGCCGTGGTGCGGTGCCCGAAAGGGCCGCCGCTGCACCAGCCCGTGCCCCGGCCGCAGGAGGCCCGCCACCGACCAGACGCGCGTTACCTCGAGCGCCTCGTCGAACGTGAGCGGCGGGAGGATGCCGGGCAGCCGCTGGGCGAGCATCGACTTCCCCGTGCCCGGCGGACCGGCGAGCAGGAGGTTGTGACCTCCGGCGGCGGCGAGCTCGAGCGCCCGCCGCGCGCGCTCCTGGCCGCGGACGTCGGCGAGGTCGCGGTACGCGGGCGGCCGGACGTCGCGCTCGGGCGGCGCGCATGGTTCGATTTGCAGCTCGCCCCACAGGTACTCGGCCGCCTCGCGGAGATGCCCGATGGGAATGGCCTCGATGCCGCCCAGCGCCGCCTCGGGCGCTGACTCGGCGGCGCAGAGGATCCGCTCGGCTCCTGCACGCCGCGCGGCCTCGGCAACGACGACCGTCCCGGGGACGGGACGGATGTGGCCACCGAGCGCGATCTCTCCGAGGGCTGCGTGCCCCTCGACGCGGCCCCGGGGAATCTGCCCCGACGCAACGAGGATCGCGATCGCTATCGGAAGGTCGAAGCCGGCGCCCTCCTTGCGGAGCGCCGCCGGCGCGAGGTTCACGGTCAACCGTTTGTTCGGCCACTCGAGCCCCGCCGAGATGAGTCCGCCCCTGACCCGCTCCTTGGCCTCCTGGCAGGCGCGGTCGCCGAGTCCCACCAGCACGAACGCCGGCGACTGGCCTCGAAGCTGCGCCTCCACTTCGATGCGCCGCGCCTCGAGACCGACGACGGCGTGCGTGAGGACGCGTGCGAGCACCCTCCGACGCTAGGCGCGAAGGTGTGATGTGTCTGTGCCAGTTACGTGTCGAGAGGCTCGCGCCAGACGAGCGCCGTGCCGTCGAGCACGACCACGCCGTCCTGGTTCGTGATCGTCGTCCGCAGCCGCGAGATCGGCTTGTCGTCGCGGAGCTCGAGCACCTCGACCTCTGCAGTGATCACATCGCCGGGGCGAACGGGCGCACGGAAGCTCCAGTCCACCCGCAGGAAAACGCTGCTCGGGCCGGGCAGGTCCTCGGCGACCACCGCGTTCAGCAGGCCCGAGATGACGCCGCCCTGGACGATCAGCCCGCCGAAGCGCGAGCGCTCGGCGAGCTCGCGGTCGTGGTGCAGCGGGTTGCGGTCGCCCGTCAGCTCGGTGAAGAGCTCGATGTCGCGCTCGCGCACCTCGCGCGACCGACGCGCCGTATCGCCGACCCGCATCGCGGTAGCCTCGCAAACCGTGCGCCCGTGGCAGAAGCTCAGCGAAGGGATCTCGTACGGCGGGTTTCGCACGGTCGTCACGCGCCGCTTCCGGCTGCCCGACGGCCGCGAAGGCGATTTCGACGTCGTCCAGAACCCGGACACCGTCGCGGTCGTCGCCCTGACCGAGGCGGGCGAGGTCATCCTCGTGCGCGAGTACCGGCCGGGCCCGGAGCAGCTGCTCTACGAGCTCCCGGGCGGCGCGGTCGACGACGGCGAGACGCCGGAGGAGGCTGCGCGGCGGGAGCTGCTCGAGGAGACGGGCTACGAGGGCGACCTGCGCCCGGCGGGGTCGTTCTGGGCCGGCGCCTACTCGACGCACCGCCGGCACGCGTTCGTCGCGACCGACTGCTACCGGGTGGCCGAGCTCTGGCCGGAGGACAACGAGGCGGTCGAGGTCGCGCTGATGCCGTTCGCCGACTTCCGCGGGCACGTGCGCAGCGGCGAGCTGACGGACGTCGCGACCGCCTACCTCGGGCTGGACGCGCTCAACCGGCTGTAGCGAGCAGCACGTCCTCGAAGTACTCGCCGGCGCGACGCCCGGTCCGGCGGTTGACGTGCCGGCTGAAGCGCCCGGCCAGCCGCAGCCCGGCGCGCTCGAGGATGCCGTCGTAGAGGTCACGGCGGTCGTTCACGACGATGAGCACCGGCGCATCGGGCTCGAGCGCCTCGCGCACGCGCGCGAGCACCTCTGCGATCCCCTCGCAGTACGCGGCGATCGCGCGGCGGCTCGTGCCGCGCTCGGCCGCGCCCAGCTCGAGCTCCCGGCGGTCGTCGAGGCCGAGCAGCTCGTACGCGTAGCGGTGCTGCTCGTGGTAGTCGATCAGCCCGGGGTACGGCGGCGAGGTGACCACGCCGGCGTATGGCCCGCCGAGGTCGACGGCGCGCGCGTCACCGTGCCGGACATCCGCTTCCACCGCGCGCTCGCGAACGCGCGCGAACGCCTTGATGCGCGCGACCGTGTCCAGGCCATAGCGGCGCAGGAAGTGGTCGGCGTGGTCGACAGGCCGGCATGTGCGCCGGTGCTTGTGGCACCAGTACGGCGACCGCTGCGGGCGGCGCGGAAAGTCGAGATCGAAGTGGGTGGTGAGCCGGGCCGAGCGGGCCGCGCGCGCCAGGACGACGCGCAGCACGTCCGCGTGCTCGGCGCCGGCGATCAGCGACCGGAAGGCGAGCAGCTCCCGGCGGGAGTCCGGCGCGTACCAGCGGCGCACGTACGCCGACGGCGGGCCGTCCGCTTCCACATCGCCCATCCGGGCGAGCACCTCGCGCACCTCGCGCTCGAGCGCGAACCGGTTGTACTCCGCCGTCTTGACGCGCATGAGCAGGCAGTTGAAGGCGGCGACGTCGAGCCCCGTCGCCGGGTGGCCGCCCTCGAGCGACTGGACGAGGGTCGTCCCCGAGCCCGCGAACGGGTCGAGCACGGGCCCGCCCGGGCGCACGTGGCGCGCGAGCAGCGTCTCGACGAGCTGGGGCACGAACTTGCCGAGGTACGGATGCAGCCGGTGCACGTGCTTCGTCCGCTCGCGCTCGGGAAGGTCGCGCTCCGACCACGAGAGCTCGAGATCGATCTCGCGATAGAGCGTGTCCTGCGTCGGAGCCATGCACTCCCGGATTCCACGGGCCGCGGCCCGCTCCTGCGGGCGTGGGTGAATCACACACTCTTTACAGCCTCGTAACGTCCTCCAGACGCTTCGGGGGAACACGGCAGGGGCAAGCAACGCAAGGGGGCTCGATGAAGACCGTCTACCTCGCAATCACAGCGCTCGCGCTCCTGCTGCCGGCCCAGGCGCTCGCCGGCGGGAGCAGCCAGTCCGCTGCGGCCGTCTGCCGCTCGCAGCAGGCCCAGTTGGGCACGGCGACGTTCCACGCGACGTACGGCTCCTTCGGCCGCTGCGTGGCGCACCAGCAGGTCGTGCAGGCGCAGGCGCGCCAGGAAGCGCTCGACCAGTGCAAGACCGAGCGCGACGACGCCGGCTTCGCGCTCGCGCACGGCGGGAAGACCTTCGACCAGTACTACGCCGGCACCTCACACGGGCCGAACGCGCTCCAGGCGTGCGTGGCCGCCAAGCTGCCCGCCGTGATCGCCGCCGCGTCCGAGCGGACAATGAATGCGGCGCAGCTGTGCAGGGCGCAGCGGACGGCGATGGGTGGCAAGGACTTCGCGCTCCTCTACGGCGCCGGCCCGCGCCACGCCAACGCCTTCGGGCGCTGCGTCTCGCGGCTCGAGCGGGCCGCCCAGGCCGACGAGGACAACGCCGCGGAGGCCTGCAAGGCAGACCGGTCCGACCCGACCTTCCCGGTCAACCACGGCGGCAAGACGTTCGCCGAGTGGTACGGCCGCAATGCCGACAAGAGCGACGCCTTCGGGAACTGCGTCTCGGAGAAGGCACAGGCAGCCGCCGCCGCGCGCCAGCAGGCGACGCTGAACGCGGCCCAGTCGTGCAAGGGCGAGCGGGCGTCGAGCCCCGCGGCGTTCCGCGCCAAGTACGGCAAGAACACGACAAAGTCCGGCGCGTTCGCGCGCTGCGTCGCCGCGAACAAGGGCTGATCTCTCCACCCACCCCAAAGCTGGGGCCGGCGGGCTACGGGGGGGCCCGCCGGCCCTGGAGCGGTCGCCGGCTAGAACGCGTCCGGGATCCGTCGCAGCCCGTCCGGCGAGACGGCGACCACGTCGAAGCGCAGCGCGAGTCCGCGGAGCTGCGGGTGGGCCGCCAGCCAGGCGGCCGCCGCGCGGCGCACGCGACGCTGCTTCTCCGCCGTCACCATCTCGGCGGGGTCGCCGAACCGGGGGCCGCTCTTCTGCTTCACCTCGCAGAAGACGATCGTGCGGCCGCGGCGGACGACGAGATCGAGCTCGTTGCCGCCCGCCCAGGCGTTCATGTCGAGGATGCGGTAGCCGCGCAGGCGGTAGTGGCGGCGGGCGCGGCGCTCGGCTTCAGCCCCGCGCTGCCGCGTGTTCACGGGCGTCCTCGTAGCAGAGCGCCTGGAACGACAGCCGGTGCACCTCGGACGGACCGCGCCGGCGGACCACGGCGGAGTGCTCCGGCGTGATGTAGCCGACGTGCGAGCGGAAGCCGTAGTGCGGGTAGACGGCGTCCACGCGCCGCATCACCCTATCGCGAAGGACCTTCGCGACGATGGAGGCGGCGGCGATCGCGGCCGAGCGCTCGTCGCCGTCGACGATCGCCTGGTGCGGCGGCGCCGTCGGGCCGAGCCGGAAGCCGTCGACCAGGCAGATCTCGGCCGGCGGCGACAGCGCGTGCAGCGCGGCGCGCAGGCCGTTCAGGTTCGAGCGGTGCAGCCCCTCGCGGTCGATCCGCCAGGGCGCGAACACATGCACTGAGACCTTCTCGGCGCAGCCGAGCACGGCGCGGAAGAGACGCTCGCGATCCTCATGGGACAGCTGCTTGGAGTCGTTGAGGTCGGCGAGCGGCCGCACCTTGTGGTCGCGCAGACCGTCGTAGTCGAGCAGCACGCCGGCGACGACCAGCGGGCCGGCGAGCGACCCGCGGCCCGCCTCGTCCGCACCCGCGACGAAGCGCGCGCCGAGCCGGCGGTCGAAGCGGAGGAGCCGTTGGCCGGGGCGCGCCACGGGGGCCGAGAATAGCGGCGCCGTCAGCCGGCGCCGGCGAATCGTCACAGAATCGGCGCTACTGCCGAATGAGATTCGTGCCGAGCAGCGTCGGCGGCGGCCGAGACGGCCGGCGATCGCGGTGATGACGACACCCAGGACGAAGAGCGCAAACGCCCACCCGAAGAGGCGCACCGGGTTCCAGCGCGTCGCGATGCGCGCGGGATGGCCGATCAGCTCGGGCAGCGCGACGAGACCGGCAAGGAGAGCCGGCGCACCGAGGAGCGCAGTGCTCACGATGAAGAGCCAGAGCTGCCGGTCGACGTGGTTCCGCCCGAGGAACAGGCCGTGTACGGGTTGTGCAGGACGAGGACAGGCCTGCGGCAACCGCGAGCCAGACCGCGCGCCGCTCGAGATCGGCCGGAGGCGCGACGGCGGGCGTTTCGTCCAAGGCCTACGCGGGCTGCTGGACCTCGGCCTCTTCGGCCTCGGTCTCCGCCTCGGCGACCTCGTCGCCCGGCGCGTCCTGCGACTCGGCAACGACTGCCTCGGTCTCCGGCTCCTGCCCCTCGACCGCGGCCTCCTCGACCTCTTCCGGCACCTCTTCGGCGACCGGCTCCACGACCGTCGCCGCCTCGCGGGCGGCAGCCGCGCGCGGGCCGCGGATCTCGCGGACGCGGGCCTTCTTGCCGACCTTGCCGCGCAGGTAGTAGAGCTTCGCGCGGTTCACGTCGCCGATCGCCTGCACCTCGATCTTCTCGATCTTGGGCGAGTGCAGCGGGAACGTGCGCTCCACGCCGACGCCGAACGACTGCTTGCGGACGGTAAACGTCTCGCGAACACCCCCGCCCTGGCGCTTGATCACGATGCCCTCGAAGACCTGCACGCGGCGGCGCTGGCCCTCGATCACCTGGAAGTGCACGCGCACCGTGTCGCCCGCCTTGAAGTGCGGGAGGTCCGTGCGCAGCTGGCGCTGCTCGAGGCTGTCGATCACGTTCGGCATAGAGAAAAGGCCCGGCGGGCCCGGCTGCGAATCGTAGCGTAGCGGTGAACGCCGCGGGGCGTTACGGGAAGCCGATGCGCTTCGGCGGCCAGTAGATCGCGAAGACCTTGCCGATCAGCTCGTTCTCGTCGAGCGCGCCCCAGACGCGGGAATCACACGACTGCCGGCGGTTATCGCCCATCACGAAGATGTGGTGCTTCGGGACGTGCCAGGTGCCGCTTTCGCCGCCGAGCCGGTCGTTCTTGATGTAGCCGGTCTCGTCCAGCGGCTTGCCGTTGATCGACAACCTTGCCGCTGTCGCGCACGGTGACGGTGTCGCCCGGGAGGCCGATGATCCGCTTCACGAACGTCCCGCCGGCGCCGCACTGCTCCTGCGCCGACTTCGGCGTGTGGAAGACGACGATGTCCTTCCGGGCCGGGTCGGTGAAGTGGTAGATGAACCGGTTCGCCAGGACGCGGTCGGAATACGAGGCCTCGCAGTCCAGCCCGGGTTTCGCACAATGCAGCGTCGGCTCCATCGACGACGACGGGATCCGGTACGGGTTCACGACGTACGCCTTGATCAGCAGGACGATGACGACCGCGCCGACGATCGTGACGATCCAGTCGACGGCGATCCGCCACGGCCGCGGCCAGTTCTCGGTGAGGCGGTCGACCGGGCCTCTCACGCAGCGCTCCGCAGCCGGCTCTGCTCGCGCCGCCACTCGGCGACGCGCCCGTGGTCGCCCGAGAGCAGCACGTCGGGAACGCTCCAGCCGCGGAACTCCGCCGGGCGCGTGTAATGCGGGTACTCGAGCCCGCCTTCGAGCTCCGGCGAAAAGCTCTCCTCCACCCCGGACTCCTCGTTGCCGAGCGCGCCCGGGAGCCGGCGCGCGACCGCGTCGATGATCACCATCGCGGGCAGCTCGCCGCCGGACAGGACATAGGGGCCGATCGAGATCGTGTCGTTCGCCAGGTGGTCGGCGACGCGCTCGTCGAAGCCCTCGAAGCGGGCCGACAGCAACGTCACGTGCTCCTCGCCGGCGAGCTCCTCGACCACGCGCTGCGTGAGCGGGCGCCCGCGCGGCGTCAGCGCGACCACGCGGTGCTGCGGCGGGCCGCCGTAGACGGCATCGAGCGCCGAGGCGACCACATCGACGCGCAGCACCATGCCGGCGCCGCCGCCGTACGGCTCGTCGTCGACCTGCCCCGCGCGCAGCGGTGTCGTGTCGCGGTAGTTGAAGAGCCGCACCTCGAGCTCGGAGCCCAGGACGGCCGAAAGAGGCCGCTGCTCGAATGCGCTCGCGAACGCATGCGGAACCAGCGTGAAGACATCGACCTGCACGGCGGCCGCCGAGGTTACCCGTCACCCGCGAAGCCAGGAGCGATCTCGACCGTCCCGGCCTCGAGGTCGACGTTGCGGACGCACGCGTCGACCAGGGGCAGGCGGAGGCCGGACTCGAGCACCAGGACATCGTTCGCGATCCCCGGCTCGACGTCCTGCACGCCGCCGAGCTCGCGGCCGTCCGTCTCGACTGCGCGCAGGCCGATCAGCTGGAAGACGTAGTACGAGTCCGCCTCGGGCGGCGGGAGCTCCGCGCGCGGCACGAGCAGTTCCACGCCACGCTCCGCAGCGCGGTCGAGCCGGAGCACCGGCCGGCCGCCGGAGCGCTTCGACTCGACGATCGTCGCCGGCTCGCCGCCGACGTGGACGACCGCGCCCTTCGCGAGCCGCTCCGGCGACTCGGACGCCTGCTCGACGAAGAAGGCGCCGGCCAGCCCGTGCGGGCGGCCAACCCGCCCGACGGACACCCACTCCGCCTCACTCACTCAACGATCTCGAGCACGACGCGCCGGCGATCATCGCCTGCCGAGCCGGCGCGCACGACGGTGCGCAATGCGCGCGCCATGCGGCCCTGGCGGCCGATCACCTTGCCGATGTCGTCGGGCGCAACGTGCAGCTCGAGCACGACGGCATCGTCGCGCTCCACGCGCTCCACCCGCACGGCATCCGGCGCGTCCACGAGCTGCCGCGCCAGGTACTCGAGCAGCTGCTCGCTCAAGCCAGGTTCTGCGTCTTCAGCAGGCGCCGCACCGACTCCGTCGGCTGCGCGCCCTTGCCGAGCCAGTCGCGGACCTTGCCCTCGTCGAACTCGATCAGCGAGGGCTCCAGCTGCGGGTTGTACCGGCCGACGATGTCGATGAACCTGCCGTCGCGCGGCGCGCGCGAGTCGGCGACGACGACGCGGTAGATCGGGTTCTTCTTGCTACCGACTCTGGTGAGTCGCATCTTTACTGCCATTGCCATCCTTTCCGCTGCGCGGAAAGGATGGCTAGGTCTCCTCCGCGCGTCATCTTTTCTTTGCCTTGCGTTTCTTGGGCCGGCGACCTCGTGCCCCCGGTGCCGCCGAAGTCTTACCACTAGCCATTCCCGGTACGGGAATGGCAGGGGCTCCGGGCAGGGCTGGCATCTTGCCCTTGCTCATCCCCTTCATCAGCTTCTGCATCTGCTTGCGGGCGCTCATGAGCTGGTTGACCTGGTCGATCGACGTGCCGCTGCCGGCCGCGATCCGCCGGCGCCGGGACAGGTCGATCACGTGCGGGAAGCGCCGCTCACGCGGTGTCATGGAGAGCACGATCGCCTCGATCCGGCCCATGTCCTTCTCGTTGACGTCGACGTCCTGGAGTTGCTTGCCGATCCCCGGCATCAGCCCCAGCACGGACTTGAAGGAGCCCATGCGCTTCAGCATCCGGTAGCTGGTCAGCAGGTCGTCGAAGGTGAACTCGCCCTGGAGCATCTGCTCCTCGAGGCGGCGCTGCTCGTCCTCCGAAGCTGCCTCCTCGGCCTTCTCGATCAGCGTCAGGACGTCGCCCATGCCCAGGATCCGAGACGCCATGCGGTCGGGGTGGAAGTACTCGAGCTGGTCGAGCTTCTCGCCGAGCGAGATCAGCTTGATCGGACGGCCGGTCACGGCTTTCACCGAGAGCGCCGCGCCGCCGCGCGCATCGCCGTCGAGCTTGGTCAGCACGACGCCGTCGAACGCGACCCGCTCCTGGAACGCCTCGGCGACGGCGACGGCCTCCTGGCCCGTCATCGCGTCGAGCACGAGCAGGACGTTCGTCGGCTTGACGGCGTTCCGGACGGCGACCAGCTCGTCCATCAGCGCCTCGTCGACGTGCAGGCGGCCCGCGGTGTCGACGATGACGACGTCGCGGCCCTCGTCGCGCGCGCGCTGGACGCCGGCCGCGGAGACGGCGACGGGGTCGCCCTCGCCGCGGTACACGGGGATCTGGATCTGCTTGCCGAGCTGCTCGAGCTGGTCGATCGCCGCCGGACGCTGCAGATCCGCCGGCACGAGCGCAGGCTTCTTGCCCTCCTTGCGCAGGAGCAGCGCGAGCTTGGCCGAGGCGGTCGTCTTCCCTGAGCCCTGGAGCCCGGCCATCAGGATCACGGTGGGCGGACGGCCGGCGAACGCAAGCCGCGAGTCCCCGGTGCCCATGAGCGCGGTGAGCTCGTCGTGGACGACCTTGACCACCTGCTGGCCCGCGTTCAGGTCCTTCAGCACCTCCTCGTCGAGCGCCCGCTCGCGCACGCGCGCGACGAAGTCCTTGACGACGCGGAAGTTGACGTCGGCCTCGAGCAGCGCCAGGCGGATCTCGCGCATCGCGCGGGAGATCGACTCCTCGTCGAGGCGTTTCTTGCCGCTGAGGTCGCCGAGGGCGGCGCTGAGCTTGTCGGAGAGCGTGTCGAACACGGTCGGCCAAGTGTAGGCGCGGGCCGCCCTATCCTCCGCGCCCGAAAGGGTGTATAGACGGGCCGTGCCACGCCTGCTCGTCCTCGGGGCAGCAGCAGCAGCCGCGGCGGCCGTGCTCGGCGGGGCGGCAGCCGGCGGGCCGGTCCGCGCAGGCGGCGTCTTCCGTGTCGCCGGCGCACCCGACGCGATCGACCCGGCGATCACGCTCGATGCGGGCGACGCGCTCGCCGCGACCTGCACCCGGCTCATGCGGTCGCCGGACCGCCCGCCCCCCGAAGGGACGAGGACCTTCCCGGACGGAGCGGCGCAGTACCCGGCCGTGTCGAATGACGGCCGGACGTACACGTTCCGGATCCGCAGCGGCATCCGCTTCGCGACCGGCGAGCCTGTGACGGCGCGCAACTTCGCCCATGCGATCGACCGCGTCCTCGCACCCGCGACAAACTCGCCCTGGACGCAGTACATGCAGGACATCGTCGGCGCTGATGCCGTGTTGAAGGGCAAGGCGACGACGCCGTCGGGCGTCACGGCGCGCGGCGACACGCTGGTCGTCCGGCTGACGCACCCGGCGCCCGACTTCCCGGCGCGCACCACGACCACCGCATTCTGTGCCGTTCCGGCCAACCTGCCGGTCAGCGCCGAGGGGACGACGGTGCTGCCGGGCTCAGGCCCGTTCACCGTCCAGGAGTTCGTCCCGAGCCAGAAGCTGGTCCTCGTCCGCAACCCCCTGTACCACGGGGCTCGCCCCCGGCACGTCGACGAGATCGTCTTCACCCAGTCCGCCGACCCGGTCGCCGCGGTGGAGCGCGGGGCGGCGGACTACGCCGAGGCCGATCCGGAGGCGCTCGCGGCCGTGCCGGCGCGGTACCGGTCGCAGCTGCACGCAGCCGGCGGGGCGTCCATCAGGTTCGTCGTCCTCAACTCGGCGCGGCCGCTCTTCCGCGGCAACAGCGCCCTCCGCCGCGCGGTGAACTTCGCCGTCGACCGCCGGGCCCTCGTGGCCGTCCGCGGCGGCTCGATAACCGGACGGCTGACCGACCAGTACCTCCCCGCGAGCATGCCCGGCTTCCGGGACGCGCGCGTCTACCCGCTCACGCACCCCGACCTGCCACGCGCCAGGGCGCTCGCGCGGGGCCACACGAGAAACGGGACAGCCGCGCTCTGGGTGAAGGACACCCCGACCGACATCGCCCAGGCCGAGATCATCAAGCGCAACCTCGAGCCGCTCGGCCTCCGCGTGACGGTGACGAAGCTGCCGGGCCCGGCGCTCTTCCAGCGGCTCTTCACGCCGGGCAGCGCCTACGACATGACGCTGCTTGGCTACGGCCCCGACTACTTCGACCCCTACGCGATGCTCGACGTGCTCTTCGACGGGCGCCTGCTGGGAACGCCGTACAGCTTCAATCTGGGCCACTTCGAGTCGCCCGCGTTCGACGCGCGCTTCGCCGCCGCGTCGAAGCTGGGGCCCGATGCGCGCTACAGGGCGTACGGCGCCCTCGACGTCGCGCTGGCGCGAGAGCAGGCGCCGGCGATCGCGTACGAGGACGAGAGCAGCCTCAACCTCGTGTCGAAGCGGGCCGCCTGCCTCGTCTTCAATCCGTTCCTCGATCTCGCGGCCGTCTGCCTCAGGTAGCTACGGCGCGGCGACGGCCACCCAGACGAGGCCCCGAGCGACCGCGACCCCGGCCGGGCGACCTCCGACCTTGATCGTCCTCGTGACCCGACCGCTCGCCGGCTCGAGCCGGGAGACCGTCCCGTCGGCGCTGTTCGCGACCCAGACCCCGCCCGCGCCGTAGGCGATGCCCGCCGGGACGCGGCCGACCGGGGTCGAGGTGACGGCGCCGCCGACGGGCGCGATCTGCGACACAGCGTCGGAGCCGCTGTCGGCGACCCAGACCGAGCCCGCGCCGTAGGCGATGCCGGCGGGCGCGAGGCCCACGGTGATCGGCGGGAGGTCCTTCCCGGCGACGACACTGAACGGGGTCACGGTGCTGTTGCCCTGGTTCGCCACCCAGATCCTGCCGGCGCCGTAGGTGATGCCGGAAGCGCCGAAGCCGGCGAAGCCAGCGTTGGTCGTGCGCTCAGCCGCGGGATGGATCTGCACGACCTCGGTGCTCCCGAACGCCGCCCAGACGCTTGGCCCGCCGATCGCCACGCTCCCCGCCTGTCCGCCGGAGACCCTGACGGCCCCTGCAAGGTGCCGGAACGTGTGCGCGATCAGGTTCAGCTGCGGGTCGACCCTGGCCACCGCCCCACTCGCGCCTTCCGCAACCCACACGGCGCCGTGCCCGGTCGCGATGCCGGTAGGCCTCGTGCCCAGTGTGATGTTGCGCTGCACGACCCGGCTCGCCGCATCGATGCGTGTGAGCGTCCCGTCCTCCTGGTTCGCGACCCAGGCCGATCCGAACCCGAGGGCCACGCTGCCGGGGCGGACGCCGACCGGCACATCGTCGATGACCTTGCCGGTGCGTGCGTCGATCACGCCCACCGAGTTGGGGGCGACCTTCACGGCGGCGGGGCCTCTGGTGAGCAGCACGATTCCGACCGCGAGGAGGATCCCGACCGCCACCACCGGAACTGCGACGGCCGGCCGCAGGAGCCTGGCGATCGGCCCGGGCTGTGTCGTCCGCAGGCGAGGAAACTGCGACCGCAGGTCCGGTGTGACCACCTGGAAGAGCTCGACCGGCTGCGCGAGGTCCTTCAGCCGCTTCTTCCCGAGGACACGGAGCTCCGTATCCGGCGGCAGGTCGTCGCGAACCAGGTCGCGCGTCGTGCGCGAGAGCAGGATCTGGCCGCCGTGCGCCGCCGACATGATCCGCGCCGTCCGGTGGATCCCGAGCCCGACGTAGCGGCCTTCCCCGGCGACCGGCTCGCCGGTGTCGATCCCGATCCGGACGCGAACCGTGACGCCGTCGGGCCAGTCGTGGCGAGCCAGCGCGCGCTGCGCCTCGGTCGCCGCAGCGACGGCGTCACGCGCCCTACCGAACGCGACGAAGAACGCGTCGCCCTGCGTGTCGACCTCTCGGCCCCCGGCGGCGTCGAAGGCGGCGCGCAGGAGCTCCTGGTGCTCGACGAGGACGTCGTGGTAGCTGTCGCTGCCGAGCAGGTGAAGGAGCGCGGTCGACCCCTCGATGTCTGTGAAGAGGAACGTGACCGTCCCGGTGTGCAGCTCAGCCGCCAAGCGCGACGGTCGTTACGCCGCGGCGCCGGCGTTGTCAAGGTCGGGCAGGATACGGCGGCCCGGTCCCAGCCGAAGAAAGGATTCGCAATGGCCCACGTCGCGAAGGTCGTCACCATCATCGGGTCGTCGCCCGAAAGCTTCGCCAAGGCCGCCGACGCAGCCGTGCAGGAGGCCGCGAAGACGATTCGCGGCATCAGCGGCGCGCACGTCGTCGAGATGAGCGCCACGGTCGAAGACGGCCGCATCAGCCAGTACCGCACCACGGTCAATATCGCGTTCGCCGTCGAGCACTAGCAGCGCCCCTGTTGGTGCCTGTCCGCACGAGCCTAAACTCGTCGCGTGCAGGGACGAAAAACGGTTTCGATCCTCTTCTGCGACGTCGTCGATTCCACGCCCCTGGGCGAACAGCTCGACCCGGAGTCGCTGCAGCGCGTCATGAGCCGCTGGTTCGCGGAGGCGCGCGCCATCGTCGAGCGCCACGGCGGCACCGTGGAGAAGTTCATCGGCGACGAGGTGATGGCCGTGTTCGGCGTGCCCGTCGTGCACGAGGACGACGCGCTCCGGGCGGTGCGCTCGGCCTCCGCGATGCGCGAGCGGCTCGTCGGCCTGAACGACGAGCTCGAGGAGGCATACGGCGTCCGCCTCGCCGTGCGGATCGGCGTCAACACGGGCGAGGTCGTCGTCGGCGACCCGTCGACGGGCGGCACGTTCGTCACGGGCGAGCCGGTGAACCTGGCGAAGCGGTTGGAGCAGGCAGCCGACCCGGGGCAGATCCTGATCGGGAAGGCCACGTACCCGCTCGTCGCGAACGCCGTGCAGGCCGGCCCGCTCGAGTCCTTCCCGGTGAAGGGCAAGCGCGAGGCGGTCGCGCCGTTCCGCGTCGAGCACGTCGACACCGCCGCGCCGGGCGTCGCCCGCCGCCACGACACGCCGCTCGTCGACCGCACGCTCGAGCTGGCGCGCCTCGAGCAGGCGTTCGAGGCGGCCGCTGCCGGGTCGACCAGCCGGCTCGTCACCGTCGTCGGCGCCGCCGGGCTCGGCAAGACCCGGCTGACCGAGGAGCTGGTGCACCACGTCGCCGACCGCGCCCGCGTGTTGACCGGCCGCTGCCTCTCCTACGGCGACGGCATCACCTTCTGGCCGCTGATCGAGGTGCTGCGCTCGCTCGGCGACGACGGCCTCGACGGCGCGCTCGCCGGCGCCGAGGACGGCAAGGCCGTCGCCGAGAGGCTGCGCGCGCTGACGAGCGACACGCCCGGCCCGGTCGACGAGTTGTTCTGGGCCGCCCGGCGCCTGCTCGAGTCGCTCGCCGCCGACAGGCCGCTCGTGCTCGTCCTCGAGGACATCGACCGCGCAGAGCCGACGTTTCTCGACCTCGTCGAGTACCTGCTCAGCCGGATCGAGGGAGCGCCGGTGCTGCTGTTGTGTCCCGCGCGGCCGGAGCTACTCGAGCGGCGACCCGAGTGGACCGCGCCGAACGCGCGCTCCGACCTGATCGTCCTCGAGCCTCTGTCCGAGAGCGATGCGGACACGCTGCTGGCCGGGCTCGGCGCCGACCTGGACGACGCGACGCGCGAGCGCGTCCTCCGCTCGGCAGAGGGCAATCCGCTCTACGTCGAGCAACTCGCGGCGCTCGCCGGCAGCGGCGCGGTCGTTGTACCGCCGACGATCCAGGCGCTGCTCGCCGAGCGGCTCGACCGGCTCGACGCCGACGAGCGGGCGATCCTCGAGCGCGCCGCGGTCTTCGGCCAGGAGTTCTCGCGCCGGATCGTCACGGACCTCTGCCCGCCCGAGCTACGCGGCGACGTCGGCCGCCACCTGCTCGCGCTCGTCCGCAAGGAGCTGATCCGGCCACACACCTCGGCGTCGACCCGTGAGGACAGCTTCCGCTTCCGCCACGCTCTCATCCGCGACGTCGCCTACGACGGCATGCCGAAGGAGGCACGCGCGCTCTTCCACGAGTGGTGCGCCGACTGGATCGAGCGCAACGGCGGCGACCGCGCAACCGAGCTGGACGAGATCGCCGGCTACCACCTCGAGCGGGCGGTCGGGCTCCGCGCCGACCTCGGCCCGCGGGACGCGCGGACGGAGCGCCTCGCGGTGCGTGCGGCCGCGCTGCTCGGCGGGGCCGGCGGGCGCGCGCACGCGCGCGGCGACGTCCCGGCCGCCGTGGGCCTCCTGGAGCGCACGGCCGCACTGCTCGACTCGGACGACCCCGGGCGCGTCGCCATCTCCGTCGAGCTCGGCGCCGCCCTGCACGCCGGCGGACAGTTCGACCGGGCCGACCTCGTGCTCACCGAGGCGACCGCGGCAGCCGGCCGCCTCGGCGACGAGCGGCTCCTCGCACATGCGGAGCTCGAGCATGCGTTCGTCCGGATGTACTCCGAGCCTGAGCGGGCGCTCCCGCGGCTCGAAGGGGTCGCAGAGACGGCCGTCGACGTCTTCGCCCGGTTCGACGACGATGCGGGGCTGGCGCGGGCGTGGCGGGTCGTCGCGAGCGGGCAGTTCGGGCGCGGTCACTACGCCGACGCGGCCGAGACCCTCGACCGCGCCATCGCCCACGCCGGCCGCGCCGGCGCCGAGCGTGAGGAGGTGGTCATGCTCTGGCGCCTCGGCATCGCCCTCGCGCTCGGCCCGGTCCCGGCCGACGAGGCGCTCGCGCGAACCGCACAGATCCTCCCGCGGGTCGGCCACAACCTGGTGGGCGAGGGCGTGACCCGGGCGCTCGTCGCCCGGCTCCACGGCATGCTCGGCCACGAGGCCGAGGCGCGCGAGGAGTACGCGCGGGCGCGCGCCGCCGTCGAGCGGTTGGGTGACTCGGTCTACGCCGCCGCGCTGGCGCTCTACGCAGGGCCGGTCGAGCAGTACGCCGGCGATCTCGCCGGGGCCGAGCGCGAGCTGCGGGCCGCCGTCGAGCGCCTCGGCGCCATGGGCGAGAAGGGCGCCTTCTCGACAGTCGCCGTGCTGCTGGCGCGTGTTCGCCTCGAGCTCCGCGACTGCGACGAGGCCGAGGCGCTCGTCGATGCGAGCGAGGAGGCCGCGGCGGCCGAGGATGTCTACTCGCGGACGCTCTCGCGCGGGGCGCGGGCACGCATCCTCGCCGCTCGCGGCGATCAGGGCGCCGTCCAGCTCGCCCGCGACACCGTCACGCTCGCGCACGAGACCGACGGGCTGTCGCTGCAGGGCAACGCGCTGCTCGACCTTGCGCTCGTGCTCGACGCCACCGGCGAGAGCGCCGCGGCGCAAGAGGCGCTCCAGGAGGCGCGCGAGCGGTTCGCCGCCAAGCGAGATCTGGCAACGCTGGCACGCGCGACGCGACTTGACACTCGCGTCACAAAGGCGTAGGAACGCGCTATGGAACCCGGGTTTTTCATCAAGCTGAGCGAGATTCCCGACCTCGCGACCAAGCTCTCGGATCCCGAATTCAACGACGCCCTGCGGACCGACCCGGCCCGCGTGCTCGCCGATTACGGGATCGACATCCCGCGTGAGCTGATCCCTTCGCCGGACGAGATCCATTTGCCGTCGCCGGACCGGATCGCGGAGATCAAAGCGGCGTTCGCCGGCCTCAGCGGGGACGACGGCGACGAGATCATCTGGTTCCCGTGGATCTTCGCCAGCGGCACCGCGCTCCCGTGGTTCCCGGGCCCGTGGTTCATCCCGATCCCCTGGTTCTTGATGCAGCGCGGGGGCGGCGGCGAATCGACGTGACGGGGCGGGTCCGCCGGGCCCGGTACCTGTTCCTGAGCTTCGCCGACACGCCGACACTCGACCTGGCAGCTTTCCTGCGCGGCGACGTGCGCATGGGCGTCGCGGCCCAGGCGATCGCGTTCTCGGTCCTGCGCGGCGAGGCGTTCCCCCTCGCCGACCGCGACCTCGAGCTGCTGGCGAGCGTCGACGCGAGCGATTGGACTGACGCCGGCACGCTCGACGAGGCGCGGATCGCACCGCTCGTCGAGCGCGGGCTGCTCGTCAGTGATGCGGAGGACGGGGAAGCGGCGGCGCTACGGCGCCGCGAAGAACAGATCGCGGCGGCGAACTGGCACCCATACGGGCTCCTGTTCCATGCCCTCACGCGCTGGCGCGGCGTCGGCGGAGCAGACATCCCGCTCGACTCCGGCGTCCTGGACACCGCGCTCGACTCGTTCATCGAGCGCCATGGGCCGCCGCCGGCTGCGCTGCACCGTCGGAACGGCGACCAGCTCGACCTGCCCTTCGAGGACGCAAGCCCACTCGCCGACCTCCTCGCCCTGCGCCGCACGAGCCGCGTCTTCGACCGGAGGCGCAGCGTCCGCGTGGTCGATCTCGCCGCGCTGCTCCGCTGGACGTTTGGCGCCCACGGCTACGTGCGCGGCCACGCGGAGTTTGTCGCCATCGGCAAGACGAGCCCGTCCGCCGGCGGCCTTCACCCCATCGAGGCATACCCTCTGCTCCTCCGGGTCGAGGGGGCGGGCGCCGGGCTCTACCACTACGACGCGGGCCGTCATGCGCTCACCGAGCTTCGCCCGCTCGACGTGGCCAAGGCCGAGGCCGTCGCCGTCTCCGCCGGCGCCGGCCAACCATGGCTCCGCGATGCGGCAGCGATCGTGCTGCTCACCGCCCGCTTCGAGCGAACGTTCTGGAAGTACCGCGGCAACGCCCGCGCATTCACCGCGCTGCTCATGGACGCCGCGCACCTCAGTCAGACCTTTCAGCTGCTGGCGACGGAACGCGGGATCGGCGCGATGGTCACCGCGGCCGTCAACGCCGCCGACATCGACGAGGAGCTGGGCATCGACGGCTACGCGGAGGGAGCGGTTGCCCTGCTGGCATGCGGCTGGGCAGCCGACGGGCCGTCGACGCTCCAGCCCGTGTTCAGCCCGTTCGTCCCGCGGGAGACCGAGCTCTAATCGGCGCCGACGAGCGCCCGCGCGAAGTCGTGCGGATCGAACGGGCGCAGGTCGTCGAGCGTCTCCCCCACGCCGACGAGCTTCACCGGCAGGCCGAGGTCGTGCGCGATCGCGACGGCAACGCCGCCCTTCGCCGATCCGTCCAGCTTCGTCAGCGCCACCCCGGTCACGCCGACCGTGTCGCGGAAGAGCCGGGCCTGCTGCAGCCCGTTCTGGCCGGTGGTCGCATCGACGACGAGCAGGGTCTCGTGCGGCGCGCCGGGGAGGCGCTGCTCGATCACGCGGCGGACCTTGGCGAGCTCGTCCATGAGGTTGGTCTGCGTGTGCAGGCGCCCCGCGGTGTCGACGATGACGACGTCGCGCCCGCGGGCGCGCGCCGCCTCGATCGCGTCGTAGGCGACGGCGGCGGGGTCGCCGCCGCGCGACGAGCCGACGAAGTCGGCGCCGGCCCGCTCGGCCCAGATCTCCAGCTGCTCCTCGGCCGCCGCGCGGAACGTGTCCGCCGCGGCCAGGACGACGCTGTGCCCGTGCTCGCGCAGCACCGAGGCAAGCTTTCCGATCGTCGTCGTCTTGCCCGTGCCGTTCACGCCGACGACGAGCACGACGCTCGGCCGCTCCTGCACGGCGAGCGTGCCCGGATCGCCGAGCAGGCGCTCGAGCTCCTCCGCCAGCGCCGGCCCGAGGTCGCCGTCGGCGCCGCGCGTCTCCAGCCGCTGCACGAGCTCCGCGGTGGCCGGCACACCGACGTCGGCCATGATCAGCGACTCCTCGAGCCGCTCCCAGGCCTCCTCGTCGGCGGCGTCGAAGGCAGCGAGGGAGATCTCGGCCGTCAACGCCTGGCGGCTCTTCGAGAGGGAGTCGCGCAGCCGGGAGAAGAAGCCCGTGCGCTCATCCTCGGGCTCGGGGGCGCCGTTCGCCTCCCCGAGCAGGTCTGCCCACGACCTCGACATCCGGCGGAGGGTAGTTACGCGACCGCGAGCGTCGGCGCGTGCGGCGTGCGCCGCGAGACGATCTGCGACACGCCGTCCGGGCCCATCGTCACGCCGTAGAGCATGTCGGCCGCCTCCATCGTGCGCTTCTGGTGCGTGACGACGATGAACTGCGCCCGGTCGGCGTAGCGGCGGAGCAGCTCGACGAAGCGGCCGATGTTCGTGTCGTCGAGGGCGGCCTCCACCTCATCGAGGAGGTAGAACGGCGACGGCCGCGCCAGGAACAGGGCGAACAGGAACGAGAGCGCACCGAGCGCCTTCTCGCCACCCGAGAGGAGCGACAGCCGGGTCACGCGCTTCCCCGCCGGGCGCAGCTGGATCTCGACGCCGGGCTCGGTGCCCTCGTCCTCGCCCTCCAGCTCCGGCTCGGTCAGCCTCAGCCGCCCTTCGCCGCCCGGGAAGAGCGTCGCTGCGACCTCGGCGAAGGCGCTTTCGACCGCCTCGAACGTCGTCTTGAAGCGCGAGTCGACGGCGTCGGTGAGCTGGGCGCGGAGCTCCTCGAGCTCGGCGAGGCTCTGCTCGAGATCCTCGCGCTGCTCGACGAGCTCGGCGAGCCGCTCCTTCTCGCGGTCGTACTCCTCCTTGGCGAGCGGGTTCACCTGGCCCAGCGCCTCGAGCCGGCGCTCCGAGCGCTCGAGCTTCTCCACGAGCGCGTCACGCGGCTCGTCGCCCGTCTCGACCGGCTCCTCGCCGATCCGCCGCTTCAGCTCGTCGGCCTCCGTGCGCAGGCGCGCCAGGTCGACGTCGACCGCGGAGAGCTGCGCGGCCGCCTCGCCGGCGGCGCGCCGCACCTCGGCCTCGTCGGCGGCGAGCCGGCGCAGGGACTCGGCGAGCTCACGCGTGCGCTCGCCGCCCGCATCGGCGCGGGCGCGGAGGGGCGTTTCGAGCCGCGCGGCGACCGTCTCGGTGGCGCGCAGGGCGTTGCCGAGCCGCGTTGCCGCTGTGTGCACGCGGCGGAAGAGCACCGGGTCGATCGAGGGCAGGGTCGGGCCCGCCTCCGCAAGCGCGGCGGCCGAGGCCGCGGCTTCGGCGCGTGCCTCGCTCTCGCGCGTGCGGGCGCCGTCCAGCTCCTGCTCGTCGGTGGCGATCGCCTGTGCGAGCGCCTTGCGGCGGGCCTCGAGCTCGAGCAGCACCGCCTCGGCGGTCTCGCCCGCGTAGAAGACGACGCCGCGCGCCGGCTCGTAGCGGTGGCCCTCGCGGGTGACCGCATGGCCGGACATCACGTCGGCGATGCGCCCCTCGTCGACGACCCAGACGTCGTCGAGCAAAGCGGCGACGGCCTCGCCTCCAGGCCGCGGCCGCACGTGCGTGCCGAGCGGCTCCGCATCGGAAAGTGGGCGCTCCCCGGCCGGCGCCGGGGCGGGCGGGACGACGACGCCCAGCGGGCCCAGCCCGCCCGCACGCGCCCGGTCGACAAGCGCGAGCGCGTCCTTGTGGCTCTCAGCCACAAGGGCGCCGGCCCGCCACGCGAGCGCGGCCGCGACGGCGCGCTCGTACCCCGGGTCGACGTCGAGAAGCGACAGTGCGAGACGCTCGCCCTCCTCGGCGAGCGCGCGGGCGGCCGGCGCGAGCCCCTCGCGCTCGGCGAGCGCCCGCTCCAGCACGGACAGGCGGTCCCGGGCGACGCCGAGCCGGTCCTCGAGCGACTCCCTCGCGTGCGTCGCCTCGCGTGCCGACCGCTCGGCGACCGCGGCCTCGCGCGCGAGCTCGGCGCGCGAGCGCGCCTGTGGATCGGCGCTTTCGTGAAGCGACAGCCGCGCCGAGAGCTCGGCGGCCTGCGCCTCGGCGGCCTCGCGCCGCATCGTCAGGCGGTCGACTGCGCCGCGCAGCCGGTAGAGCGAGCCGGTCGACGACTCGCGGCGCCCGGCCGCGTCGGCGAGCTCCTCCTCGGCCTCGTTGCGGTCGCGCAGGAGCGACTCGAGCCGCTCGTCGTGGCGGCGGCGCTCCAGCGAGGCGGCGGTACGCCGCTCGTCGAGCGCGGCCCCCTGCGAATCGAGCTCGGCCAGCGCCAGGGCGTCGATGCGGCGCCGCAGCTCGTCGACCTCGCCGCGCAGCTTCTCCGCGCGCTCGGCCGCACTCGCCTGCAGCGCCAGCGGGCGCAGGCGCTTCTGCACCTCGGCCTCGACGTCCTTGGCGCGCTCGACCTCGATCGCGACACGGGCGAGCTTCAGCTCGGCCCGGTGGCGGCGGCGCTTGAACTTGCCCACGCCGGCCGCCTCTTCGATCATCGCGCGGCGTTGCGCCGGGCTGGATCCGAGGATCTCCTCGACCTTGCCCTGGCCGATCACGGTGACGCCGCTCGCGAGGCCGACGTCGGCGAGCAGCTCGACGAGGTCGGTGCGGCGGACGGCGCCGCCGTTCACGAGGTACTGGCCCTCGCCGCCTCGGTGGAGCCGGCGCATGATCGACACCTCGGCGTACGGCAGTTCGCTCCAGGATCCGTCGCCGTTGTCGAAGCGCAGCTCGACCTCGCACCACTTCGCCGCCTGGCGCGCATCGTTGCCGTTGTAGAGCACGTCGTCGGACTTCTCCGCGCGCAGCTCGCTCGGGCTCAGCGAGCCCGTCGCCCAGAGCAGGCCGTCGGCCACATTCGACTTGCCGGAGCCGTTCGGCCCGACGATCACGGCGACGCCGCGCTCGAGGCGCACCTCGACCTCGTCGGGGAAGCTCTTGAAGCCGCGGAGTCTGATCACCTGCAGGTGCAACGCGGGCGGGACGCTACCGCGCGGGGCGGACTACGCCGCTTCGGCCTGAATCGCGTCGAGCGCCTGGCGGGCGGCCTCCTGCTCGGCCGCCTTCTTGGAGCTGCCGGTGCCGGCGCCCTCCTGGCGGCCGTCGATCAACGCGGCGCAGGTGAAGCGCCGGTCGTGCGGCGGGCCCTCGACCTCGAGCACCTGGTAGGTGACGGAGCGGCCGAGCCGCGCCAGCGCCTCCTGGAGCTCCGTCTTGTGGTCGACGTGCGTCGTCAGCGCGTACTCGATACGTGGCGTGAACGCCTCGACGATCGCAGGCTCGACCTTCTCGAAGCCGTGCTCCAGGTAGACCGCGGCGAGCGCGGCCTCGAGCAGCGCCGCGAGGACGTTGCGGTTCCGCTGCAGCCGGTCGAGCTCCTCGGCCGGGATCTCCTGCGCCTGCTCGGCGAGCCGCGTGCCGAGGTCGAGCTCGCGCGCGACGACCGCGCAGCTCGCGCGCGAGACGACGTGCGACCGGATCTTGGCGAGCCGCCCCTCCTGGAAGTCGGGGTAGCGGTCGAAGAGCGCACGGGCGATGGCGAGCTCGAGGACGCTGTCCCCGAGGAACTCGAGGCGCTCGTAGGACGACGCCCGGTCCGGCGCCCAGGACGAGTGCGTGAAGACGTTGCCGAGACGATCGGGAGGGAGCTCGGCGATCAGGCGGCCGAGCTCGGCGGTTGCAGCCGCCGGGCCGCTACTGGCGCGACGAGACGTAGTCGACAGCCTGACCGACCGTCTGGATCTTCTGCGCGTCCTCGTCCGAGATCTTGATCCCGAACTGGTCCTCGAGCTCCATGATCAGCTCGACCAGGTCGAGCGAATCGGCGTCGAGGTCGTCCTGGAACGAGGCCTCCTCGGTGATCTCGCTCTCGTCGACACCGAGCTGCTCGCTCAGCACTTCCCGGACCCGCTCGTAGATTTCCTCGCGCGACGCTGCCATCTGACCTCGCTTGCCTAGTCGAATTTGGGGACGCGCGATGCTAACAGGGCCTGCGGAGGCGTTGCGAGGCTAGGGCGCTGCCGTCGGCAGCGGCTCGACGTCACGGCCGCGGTACGTCTTGCAGTTCGGGCAGACGTGATGAGGCCGCTTCGGCTGGTGGCAGACCGGGCACTCGTTGACGCGCGGCGCCTCGAGCCGGTGCTGCGCACGGCGCTTGTCGCGGCGCGTGCTGGTCTGTCGTTGCTTGGGAACGGCCATTGGAGCGCGCCAGTATAGCGGCCCCTGATGGAGTGGCCCTAAAGCCGGAATTCCCGGTCGGGCGCCATTTGCTCGAGGAAACGGCGGTCGTGCGAGACGACGACGAGGCTGCCGTCATAGGCGGCGAGCGCCTGCTCGAGCTGCTCGACCGCCTCGAGGTCGAGGTGGTTGGTCGGCTCGTCCAGTACGAGCAGGTTCACCTCGCGCGTCTGGAGCTCGGCGAGCTGCGCGCGTGTGCGCTCGCCCGGCGAGAGCGACGCGGCCGCCCGGCCGATGTGCGCGGCCCCGAGGCCGAACTTCGCAAGCAGCGTCCGCGCCTCCTCCGCGGCGATGCCGGTCTGCGCCCGGAACGCGTCGAGCAGCGGCTCCTCGCCGCGATAGCGCTCGCGCCGCTGGTCGATCGTCCCGATCACGGTCTGGCGGCCGACGACGCACGTGCCGGCGTCCAGCGGCAGGTCGCCGAGCAACGCGGCGAGCAGGGTCGACTTGCCGGAGCCGTTCGGGCCGGTGACGACGACCCGCTCCTGCCACGCGATGTCGAGGTCGACCGGGCCGAGGCGGAACTCGTCGCGGGAGACGACGGCGCCGTGCAGCGCCACGACGATGTCTCCTGGCCGCCGCCCGGCGCGCAGCGCGAGATGGAGCTCCCAGGGCTCGAACGGCTTCGCGGGGCCGTCCACGCGCTCGAGCGCCCGCTCGGCCTGGCGCACCTTCGTCATGAGCGCGTGGGTGCCGCGACGATCGGCCTTCGCGCCGCCGGCCCGTGCCTCGGTCTGCCGGCGTGCCAGGAGCGAGGAGACCTCGCGCCGGCGCTCCTGCGACTGTTCGAACGCGGCGTAGGCGCCCTGGCGCTCCGTGTCGCGCCGCGCAGCGTAGTCGGACCAACCGCCGGCCCACTCGCGGAGCGTGTGGTCGCCCGGCTGGATCGCCGCGATCCGGTTGATCGTCGTGTCGAGGAAAGCGCGGTCGTGCGAGATCACGACGACCCCGCCGGGGAGGCCGGCGAGATGGCGCTCGAGCCGCTCGAGCCCGTCCGCGTCGAGATCGTTCGTCGGCTCGTCGAGCAGGAAGACGTCGAAGCGGGCGAGCAGGATCGACGCAAGCGCGGCGCGGCCCGCCTCGCCGCCCGAGAGCTCGACGACCGGCCGGTCGAGCCGCGCGGCGAGGCTGAGCTCCACGCAGACCGCCCGTGCCCGCGCGTCGAGATCCGACGCCGCCGAGCGCCAGGAAGCGGTCGAGCGCCTCGGTGTACGCGTCGACTGCATCCGGATCCTCGGCGAGGCGGTGCGTGAGCCGGTCGAGCTCCCGCTCGGCCGCGGCGACGCCCGTGCGGCGGGCGAGGTAGTCGATCAGCGGCTCGTCGGGGCGCAGGTCGCGTTCCTGCGCGAGGTAGCCCACGAGCAGCTCGCGGGGCGCGCGCACGACGGCACCCGCGTCCGGCTCCTCGAGGCCGGCGATCACGCGGAGCAGCGTCGACTTGCCGACGCCGTTCGGGCCGACGAGACCGATCCGCGTGCGCGGGCCGACGGCAAGCGAGACGTCGTTGAGGACGGGCTGGGCGCCGTAGGACTTCGTGACGCCATCGAGCGAGAGTCGCAAGACGGCTACCTCCTGAGCGAGCGTGGGCGCGGCGCGGGTTCGCGCGGCGCAGGTCGTGGGCTCGAGCTCAGTCCGTCATGGGAAGCGCCCGGAGGCGCGAACCCATGCTACAGCTGCCGCTTGAGGTTTGCGAGCGCGCCCCAGCGCGGGTCGCCGCCCTCCACCTCGTGCTCGTGCGGCGTCAGGTTCAGGTCGAGCCCGCACTCCGGGCACAGCCCGGCGCAGTCCTCGCGGCAGAGGATCTGCTCGGGCAGTAGGTCGGCGACCGCGTCGCGCGCCCACTCCTCCAGGTCGACCCGGTCCTCGTGCAGGTACGGCGTCATGAGCTCCTCCGCTCCCTCCGGCTTCGTCGCCTGGTACTCGCGTGCGCGCACGTCGACGCCGAGCGAGGCGTCCTCGAGACAGCGGAAGCACGGCCCGTGGAACCGCGTCGAGAAGGCGAGCTCGAACACCGTCCCCGTCGTCGCCTGCGTCACGACCACGTCTGCATCCACGGTCGCAGGCTCGGGCGCGTAGATCTGCCCGCCCAGCTCGAACGGCTGGAGCGTGATCTGCTCGCGCGTGCGGTACTGCTCGCCTGCCCGGAGGCGAAGCGTTCTGAGGTTCAGCGTCGCCGTCACAGAGCAAATGTAGCGCCGCTCAGGCGCTCTACCGGGCCGCGGCGGCGGGCTGGCTAGACGAGGTCTTCGTCGTCGCCGACCGACGCGGTGACGGCCGCCGGGACCGTCTCCTGCGAGCGCTCCTGGAGCCGCTCGCGTCCGCGGCGCACGGCGCCGAGGAACTTGTCGAGGTTGACCTCGAGCGTCGAGAGGATGCTGTCCGCCCAGTCCTCCATCTCGAGCCGCGTCTCGCGCGCCGTGCGGCGCGCCTCCTCGATGATCTCCTGGGCCTGGCGCTCGGCCAGCTTGACGATCTCGGTCTGCGACGCCTCGCGCAGCGCTTGCTCGCGTGCCTCGCCGAGCATCCGGTCGGTCTCGCGCTTGGCCTCGGCGAGCATCTCCTGGCGCTCCTTGACGATCCACCGCGCCTGCTTGATCTCCTCCGGGATGGTCGCGCGCATCTGGTCGAGGATCTCGTAGATCTCCTCCCGGTCGATGCGCACCTGGTCGGTCAGCGGCACGGCCTTCGCGTTGTGCACGAGGTCGTCGAGCCTGTCGATGAGAACGAGGACGTCCATGGGCGATGAGTGTAGTCGCCGGGCCGGATTCCAAGGGGCGTCCGGGGGGAGATTGCTCGCCGCGGCGGCTCAGCGCATCTTCCCCCGGCCGCCCCTCACTCCGAGGGGTTCTCCGGCGTCCCGGGGCGGCCACGCGGGAAGAGCTCGCGGAAGCGCCGCGCGACCGGCTCCGGGACGAGCTCGTCCACCCGGCCGCCGAACGCCGCGACCTCCTTGACGCCGCTCGACGAGACGAAGCTGTACTGCGGGCTCGCCATCACATACATCGTCTCGATGTCCGGGGCGAGCGTGCGGTTCAGGTGGTTCATCTGGAACTCCCACTCGAAGTCGGAGATGACGCGCAGGCCCTTGACCATCGTGCGGGCGCCCCACCGGCGCGCGAAGTCGACGACGAGCTCGGCGAAGACGTCGACCTCGACGTTGTGCTGGCCGGCGAGCGCGTCCTTCAGGAACCCGACCCGCTCCTCGATCGTGAACATCGACTTCTTGTGGCGCGGCTCGTTGACAACGCCGACCACGACGCGCTCGAACACGCCGGCGGCGCGGGTGATCACGTCGAGGTGCCCGAACGTGACCGGGTCGTACGTGCCCGGGCAGATCGCGGTGACGGGATGCGACTCGCTCACGGCGCCTCGAAGACGGTCAGCCGCGCGGAGCCGTAGCGCCGGCTCGTGCGCTTCGGCAGCGCGAGCTCAGGCTCCTCCCGCTCCGACGTCTCGACCACCAGGATGCCGTCCTGCGTCAGCACGGCGGGAACGTACCGCGACAGGAGCGGCTCGACCTCCGAGAACAGGCGGTACGGCGGGTCGACGAGGATCAGGTCGTAGCGCTGTCCGGCGACCGCGTCGCCGGCCAGCGCGCGCGCCGCATCGCCGCAGACCACGACGGCGCCGGTGAGCCGCAGCCGGTCGAGGTTCTGCTCGATCGTCCGGCAGGCGGCGCGGTCGGACTCCACGAAGACCGCCTGCGATGCGCCGCGCGAGAGCGCCTCGAGCCCCATCGCGCCCGAGCCGGCGTAGAGGTCGAGCACGCGGGCGCCGTCGACCGGGCCGATCAGGTTGAAGGCGGCCTCGCGCGTCCGGTCGGACGTCGGCCGGGTGTCGAGTCCCTTCGGGGCCTGGATCGTGTGGCCCTTGCGGCTCCCCGCGATGATCCGCACCGCGGGAGCATGCGCTAATCGAGGTCGTTCAGCATGCGGTCGGCGACGCCCCAGAACTCGGCCTGCGCGGCCGGCGTCGTCTGGAGCGGCGCGAAGTGGTTCGCGACCAGGCCCTTCTGCGAGCGGACGAAGTCGGTCTGGACGCGGTTCGCCGGAAAGCCGGCGGCCTGCAGGCGGCCGAGCAGGAAGCGCGCGCCTCCGCCGGCCACGACGTTGTCGTCCTCGCCGGTCTGGAGCAGGATCGCCGTCTTCGGGTCGAGGCCGGTCAGCGGGACGATCCGCCGCTCGTCGCCCTGCCCGGCCGGGAAGACGGCCATGATCGCGTTCGGCACCGGCAGCCCGTTCTGCTTTGCGAACGCGCCGTACTCGACGACGAGGCCGCCGCCGCGCGAATAGCCGATGGCGAGCACCGGCAGCCCTTTCGTGTCGACGCGCTGCATCGCGGCCTTCACGCCCTTGACGACGAACGGGATCGGGTCGGGCTCGTAGCTCACCTCGTAGCGCGGGTAGATCACCAGGCTGCCCCGCTGGACGAGATGGTCGATCCAGGGCCGGTGGTTCACGGGGGTCGCCTCGGTCGGCCCGCCCTGGCCGTGGAAGAAGACGACGACGTCCTTCGGCTTGCCGGCCGGCTGGAAGACCCAGACGCCGTTCGCGCCCTTGCCGATCGGGCCGGTCGCCGTCGTCATGGACGGGTAGCTAGAGCCGCCGCAGCCGGCGAGGGCCGCGAGCAGGATCAGCAGGGCGGGGAGCCGGCGCACGTACTGCTTGCGACGAGCGACCGCGTCCTGCGGTTAGGCGAGGCGCGCGTCCTCGGTGGCCGCGAACACGCGCTCGACCGCACCGTTCAGCGGCCCGTCGTAGTCGAGCAGCGCCTCGGCGTCGCCGCGGGCCTGCTCGAGCAGCGCGCGGTCGGTGCGGAGCCGCGTGAAGCGCAGGTCCGACAGTCCCGACTGGCGCGTGCCGAGCAGCTGCCCCTCGCCGCGCAGCTCGAGATCGACCTCGGCCAGCTCGAAGCCGTCCGTCGTCGCAACGAGGGCCTCGAGCCGCGCCCGGGCGGCGTCGGTCAGCTCCTCCTTCGCGCGCGAGACGAGCAGGCAGTAGGACTGCTCGCCGCCGCGGCCGACGCGGCCGCGCAGCTGGTGCAGCTGCGCCAGGCCGAAGCGGTCGGCCTCCTGGACGATCATGATCGTCGCGTTCGGGACGTCGACGCCGACCTCGATCACGGTCGTCGCGACGAGCACGTCGAGCTCGCCCGCCTTGAAGCGCCCCATCAGCTCGCGCCGTTCCGCCGTCCGCAGGCGCCCGTGCAGCAGCCCGACGCGGTAGCCGCGCAGCTCGCCGCGCTGCAGCCGCTCGGCCTCCTGCTCGGCCGCGCGCGCGACGCTCGTCTCCGACTCCTCGATCAGCGGGCAGACGACGTAGGCCTGGCGGCCGTCGTCGAGGTGGCGGCGCAGGCGCGTGTACGCCTCGGGCGAGCGGTCCTGAGTCACCCACGCCGTCACGATCGGCTTGCGGTCGGCCGGCGGCTTCGCGATCTCGCTGACTGAAAGGTCGCCGTAGACGGTGAGCGCGAGCGTGCGCGGGATCGGGGTCGCCGTCATGTGCAGTAGGTGCGGCGCGCGGCCCTCGGCGAGCGCGCGGCGCTGCTCGACGCCGAAGCGGTGCTGTTCGTCGACGACGGCGACCGCGAGATCGGCGAAGTCGACCTGCTCCTGGATCAGCGCATGCGTGCCGACCGCGATCTGCGCGGCGCCTGCGGCGAGCGCGGCGCGCGCGGCCGCGTGCTCGGCCGCGCTGAGCGAGCTGGTCAGCAGCACCGGGCGCACGCCGAGCTCGGCGCACAGGCCCTCGACGGTCAGGAAGTGCTGCTCGGCGAGCGTCTCGGTCGGCGCCATGAGCGCGCCCTGGGCGCCGTTCTCGACCCCACGGAGGAGCGCGTAGAGCGCGACGACCGTCTTGCCCGAGCCGACGTCGCCCTGGAGCAGCCGGTCCATCGGCCGCGTCCGCGCGAGGTCGGTGTCGATGTCGGCGATGGCCGACTCCTGGCCGGCCGTGAGCGCGAACGGCAGCGCCTCGCGATAGCGTGCGACCAGGTCGCCGGGCGCGCCGAGGGCGGGCGCCTCCGCGACGGCTCGGTCGCGGCCACGCCGCTGGAGGCCGAGCTGCAGCACCAGCAGCTCGTCGTACGCGAGCCGCTTGCGGCCCGCCTCCGCCTCCGCGGGCGACGCGGGGCGATGAAGCGCCCAGACGGCGTCGCCGCGCAGCGGCAGCCGGCGGTCGCGGCGGAGCGCGGCCGGGAGCGCGTCCCAGTCGTCGGCCGCGAAGGGGAGCGCGAGGCCGACGAGCTCGCGCAGCTTCTTGACGGTCAGCTCCTCGCTCGCCGAGTACACGGGCGCGTAGTCGGCGGTCTCCGACGCTTCGTCGAGGTCGTACGACCTCACGGTGAACTCGCCCCGAGCCCTGCCGCTCAGAGCGCCGCGCACCCGCACGAGCGTCCCCGGCTTGAGCCGGTCGGCCAGCCAGACCTGGTTGAACCACACGGCGGTGATCTCGCCGGTCTCGTCGGCGATTCGAGCCTGGAGGATCGAGAGCCGCCGCCTCGGCCGGCGCACCGTCACCCCGCGAACCGTCCCCGCGATGACGACCTCCTCGTCGCCGAACAGATCGGCGATCCGCCGCTCGGCCGCAGGCTCCTCGTAGCGGCGGGGCCGGTACTCGTCCAGGTCGCGGACGGTGCGCAGCCCGAGCCCGGCAAGGCGCTTCGCGACCGCCGGCCCGACGCCGGCCAGGGCGGTGACGGGCCGGTCGAGCAGGGCGGGCCTCGGCGCCCCTGGCGTGATGCCGAAGGCGGCGTCGCCGCCGGCGAAGGCGACGGGAAGACGGGTCACGGCTGGTGCGAGGATCGCCCCAGAGTAGAGCGGCCCTCGGACTCAGCCCGCTTGCTCGACGGGGTCCCCGACGCCGTGGCCGTTGCCGTCGAGGAACTCGACCTCGAGCTTCTCGATCCGCGGCCCCTCGGTCTCGACCACGGCGAAGCGCAGCCCGTCCCAGACGACCTCGTCGCCCGTCTCCGGCGCGCGCCCGAGCTCGCCGAACACGAAGCCGGCGACGGTGTGGTAGTCCTCCTGCGGCAGCTCCCGGTGGAACTGCTCGTTGAAGTCGTCGATCGGGAACGTGCCGTCCACCAGGATCCGGTGCTCGTCGAGGCGCTCCACGTCCTCGTCCGGCAGGTCGTACTCGTCCTCGATCTCGCCGACGATCTCCTCGAGCACGTTCTCGAGCGTGACGATCCCCTCCGTCGCCCCGTACTCGTCGACGACGATCGCCATGTGCTGGTTCGTCTTGCGGAACTCGGCGAGCAGCGCGGCGAGGTCCTTCGTCTCCGGGACGAAGTAGGCCTGGCGCAGGATCTCCTCGATCTGCACGTTCTCGATCCCGTTCCCGTACAGCGCCTTGAACAGGTCGCGCACGTGGAGGATGCCGAGGATCTCGTCGATCGACCCCCGGTAGACGGGGTAGCGGGTGAACGGCGAGTCGATGACAGCGGCGAGCGCCTCGTCCGGCGGCATGTCGACCGAGATGGCGACCACCTCGGGCTTCGGCACCATGACCTCGTTGACCTCCTTGTCGGCGAAGTCGAACGCCTTGTAGATCAGCTCCTGCTCGGCCTCCTCGATCTCGGGGGCCTGCGCGACCAGCATGCGGATCTCGTGCTCGGTGTGGCTCGAGCCGGCCGGGTCTTTCGGGTCGACGCCGAACAGCCGGACGATTGCGTCGGCCGACGACTGCATCACCCAGATGATCGGCTTCGTCGCGATGTAGAAGCCCTCGAGCGGGACGACGAGATGGAGCACGAGCTTCTCGCGAGTCGCGAGCGCCAGCGACTTCGGGACGAGCTCGCCGATGACGACGTGAAGGTAGGTGACGATCAGGATCGCGATCAGGAACGACACGCCGGCGGCGAGGTACGGGTCGAAGAGCTCGGCGATGATCGGCTCGCCGACGGCGCCGATGAGGATCGAGAACCCGGTGACGCCGAGCTGCGACGTGGCGATGAACCTGACCGGGTCGTCGAGCAGGCGAACGGCAAGGCGCGCGCGGCGGTTGCCGAGCTCGGCGAGCTCGCTCAGGCGCGAGCGGCGCGCGGTGACGAGCGAGTACTCGGCCGCGACGAAGTACGCGTTCCCCAGCACGAGCAGGAGAACCGCGATCGAGCTCCAGAGAACGCTCACGCCCCTGTCTCCGGGGCGCCGCTACTAGGCGGCTGGTCGTCGTCCAACTTCTTCCGAGTATAGCCCTGGCTTTCGGCGGTCAATCCCCGCGGGCACGACGTGGAGACAACGAGCGCGTAACGCGGCGCTGTGTCCATCCGGGCGGTCAGCTGCAAGGAGGGATCCATGCTCGTCCGACTGGCTTCCGCAACAGAGCTCCTCTGCGTCCTCGCCGTGCCGGCATCCGCCGCGACCGCGCCCTTCGCCGCGCCGATCACCAAGGAGACGGTCACCGGCCACCGCGCCTCGTTCCGATTCAAGGCCGTGAACGGGACGGCCACCGGCTTTTTCTGCACGCTCTACTCGGAGTCCAGCAAGGTCATCCCCGAGGCAATGCCGTGCGGCGTGCCGATGCGGTCCACGAAGCTCGGGAAGAACACCTACACGTTCCAGGTCTACGCCACCGGGCCGTCCGGCACGTCGTTGAGCGCCACGAGGGTCTTCTCGATCCCGTAACACGAACGTATGTTCTATACTGGCCGCCTGGGTACGGAATACCGAGAAGAGCCGTGCCGGTCTGCGCTCAACCGCGTCCGCGGCATGCCGTTCGACTGGTCGCTGAACCCCTACATGGGGTGCGTGCACCGCTGCACGTTCTGTTACGTCCGCGCCTTCGAGCTGCGTGCGGACAGGCCCTTCGACGACCGCTACGGCCGCTCCGTCCGTGTCAAGACGAACGTCGCCGAGGTGCTCCGCCGTGAGCTCGCGCGGCCGTCGTGGCGGGGCGAATCGGTGGCCATCGGCGCGGCCACCGACCCGTACCAGCCTGCCGAGGGCCGCTACCGGCTGACGCGTGCCTGCATCGAGGCGCTGGGCGAGGCGGCCAACCCGTTCGGGATCATCACGCGAGGGCCGATGATCGTCCGCGACGTCGACGTCCTCCAGGAGGCGTCGCGCCGGGCCGACGTCGGCGTCACGTTCTCCGTGCCGACCCTGGATGAGGAGGTCTGGCGCACGACCGAGCCGGGCACGGCGCCGCCGCGGCAGCGGCTGCGGGCGCTGAAGACCCTCGTCGACGCCGGCATCCGTGCGAACGTCGGCATGGCCCCGATCCTCCCCGGTGTTGGATCTGAGCCACGCCAACTCCGTGAGGTCGTGAAGGCGGCGCGCGACGCGGGGGCGTGCGGCGTGTGGGCGAACCTCCTCTATCTAAAGCCCGGCACGCGCGAGCACTTCCTGAAATGTCTCGCTCGTGACTGGCCTGAGCAACTAGCGCAGTACGAGCGCCTGTACTACGGCCGGGCCTACGTGTCGAAGGAGACGGCGAAGCCGATCCGCGAACAGGTCGCGGCGCTCGCGCGGGAGTACGGCATCCGGGATCGTCGTCACCTGCGACTCGCACCTGAGCCGCCACTGATCGAGGAGCAGTTGGCCCTCGCGGTGTAGGCGCGAGGGCAGGGCGCGTCAGCCCCGCAGGCAAACCGACGGCTGTCGAACTCGCCGCGATCGTTTCGGCTTCGCGTCGGCCAGCGTCACCCGCCCATCCTTGTCGCCGACCTTTGGCTCGCTCGTCCTTGACATCCCGGCGGCGGCGACAGGATCGACCTGCCTGTCCGCCGCCGCCGAGTCCGCGTCACGGGTCGAACCCGCGAGGCGCGGTGTGTGTGATGCCTTCTGGTTGTCAGTAGCCGTTGCCGACGTTGCTGCGTGGCACGGTGGCGAGGATTTGCTGTTGGTAGTAGATGGGGCCGCCTTCGTCGGCGGTGACGTCGGAGGGGTAGTGAGTCGAGACCATCAGCGCGTAGATGTTGTTCGTCGAGATCGCGAGTCCGAAGTAGTCGCCGATGAAGCCACTGCCGGTGGGGCAGGGGTCGCGGGCGCCGGCGCAGGGGTATTGGGAGAGACCGCCGAGGTGTTGGCCGGGCTGTTCGGGATCCCATGTGAATTGTGAGATCCGCACGTTGCCGCCGACCGCGGTGGCGCCGTTGCCGCTGTCCTTGTAGGCCTGCAGTGACGTGTCGATGCAGAAGTTCGTCCGGCCGACGTCGGAGGCGACGATGCCCGGGTCGTTGGGGCAGGCGGCGCGGCGATCGTAGAAGGCGACCGCGACGGCGCCGTTCGGGCCGGCCGCGACGGAGGGCTGGAACTGGTCGGTAGCCATCCCGGGCGCGTCGACGTTGTCGTTGACAACGACGGGTGCGGTCCAGGTGGCGCCGCCGTTGGTCGACTGGGAGAACTTGACGTCTGCCTGGCCGAGCAGCGGGTCCCAGTCCTCGTAGGCGAGGTAGAGGTGGCCGGCGTGGCTGGGGCTGGCCGCAAAACTCTCGACGATGCCGCTGCGGAAGCGCGTGTTTGGGTAGACCCCGCCCGGCGGACTCGTCACGGTCGCGACCGGCACAAACCGCGAGAAGCTGCGGGCGTCGTCGGTTGAGCGGGCGACGTAGATCGTCGAGGCGGTCCCGTTCGGCGGGAAGGAGACGACCGAGACGTAGACGTCGCCGGCCGCGTCGATCTCCGGATAGACATAGGTGGCGCCGGCGCCGACCTGGGAGGGCGGCGTGATCGTGACCGCCTTGTCGAAGGCCTGGCCACGATCGCGGGAGACTGCCATTCGCACCTTGATCCCCCCACCGGCGCCGTTGAAGACCGCCCAGGCCGCATAGACGTGGTCCTGGTAGGCGTTGCCGGGAATGTGGTTGACGGCGATCCACTGCTTGTCTTCGACGTGGCCGAGCTGCTTGGCCGAGGCGTTGTTCGGCGGTTCGAGCGCCACGCCGCCGTTGCCCTTCACCCAATGCCGGCCCATGTCGTCGCTGTAGGAGACGTCGATCTCGCCGTCGGGATGCAGCTTGGTCGCGTCGAAGAAGGAGTTGAATGGCAGCACCGTCTGGTAGACGCGCCCCTTCGTGTCGAAGTCGACGTTCGGGTCGGTCGTGTCCGTCCAGCTCGGTGGCATCGCCTGCGTCTCCGTCGAGACGCAGTCATAACCCTGCAGCTGGTTGTTCCCCGCCGGCGTCCCATTCGGGATCTGGAAGGCGCCGAGGTAGAACATGTAGAAGGTCGAGTACTTGTCGAAGAAGAACTTCGACGAGCCGACCAGGTCCTCGCTTCCCGGCTTGACCGCCAGCCACGATTCGGAGTGGTTGGCGTCGAACGGCCCCGGCCGGCAAGTGCCCGCCGTAGGGACCCGCGAGCCGGCTGGCACCGGGTAGCCGCCGCCGCTGGTCGGCGAGCTGGCGACGACGTTCGTGAACTGGACGCTCGCATTCCACGGCGAGCTGGTGGGCGTCCCCGCACCCGGTGCCGCCGCCAACGTTAGCGCGACCAGCGCGAGTGCAGCGAACGCAGTCAGAAATAGCCTCATTCCTCCTCCTTCCCAAGCGGAGGTAGTGCGTTCGTCACTGTGTGACAGGGACGAAGCATGACAAAGGGACGGGTGTCGGTGCCGTCGCGGCTTTCGGCGCTCCTCCACGCGCCGCCAGGGAGCTGCGCGGGGACAGGCAAAGCGAGCGTCAACGAGCCGTGCGGAAGCCGAGGAACCGGGAGCGCCGGAGGAGCGGCTATGCCGCGGTCGCGCCGCAGACAGGTTGGCCCTCATGCCGCCCGGCCTGTCGGATCGCCCCGAGCAGCTCGCCGAGATCGTCAGGGCCGCGCGCGACGCGGGAGCCACCGGCATCTGGGCGAACCTGCTCTACCTGCGCCCGGGGACGCGCGAGCACTTCCTCGAGCAGCTCGCGCGCGACTGGCCCGAGCAGCTTCCACGCTACGAGGCGCTCTACGCATGCGGGGCGTATCTCCGGAACGACGTGAAGAAGCCGCTCCAGGAGCTGGCCGCCGATCTCCGGCGCCGCCAGGGGATCAACGACCGGCGCACGATCAGGCCTGAGCTGGCGCGCGAGGAGCAGCTCGCGCTGGCCGTCTAGCGCGTTCCGGCGCCGACTTCCTCCACGTACGCGATCCGCACCGAGTCCGGAATCACCCCGCCCTCGGCCATCGCCTCGAGCAGCTGCGGATTACCCGCCAGCGCCTCCGCCGCACGCGAGTCGAGCGTGTTCGCGACGAAGATGTGGTTCGGGTCGTCCTCGTCGCGCCAGACCTGGTACGACCGCACGTCCTTCGTCCAGTCCTGCGTCCAGGAGCGGTCGAAATGCGGCCGCCACGCGTCGTAGTCCTCAACACGGTGATCGACGATCATCGTCGTCATGCTCGGCCCTCCTCGTCTCGGGAAGCCGACCCTACGCCGCTCGAGCCGTCGTCGTCTAACCCGATCCATACAATCGCCCGCGTGGAACAGGTCGCGGAGGGCGGTCAGCGCGAGATCACCTGCCTGATCGTCGATGACCATGAGGTCGTCCGCGAGGGCATCCGGATCTCGCTTTCGAACACTCCGCACATCCGCGTGGTCGGCGAGGCCGGCGACGGCGAGGCCGCCGTCGCGCTCGTCGAGCGCCGTCACCCGAACGTCGTGATCATGGACGTGCGCATGCCGGGGATGGACGGGCTCGAGGCGACCAAGCTCGTCACCGAGAAGGCGCCCGACTCGCACGTCCTGATCTTCACCGCGTACAGCGAGCGCAGCCTGCTTGGGCGCGGCCTCGAGTCCGGCGCGAAGGGCTACATCCTCAAGGAGGCGCCGCGCGACACGCTCATACGCGCGATCGAGAAGGTCGCGAAGGGCGAGACGTTCGTCGACCCGGCGCTCATGACGGCGTTTCTCCCGGGCCGTGAGGGCACCGAGATGCTCACGGGGCGCGAGCGCGAGATCCTCCAGCTCCTGGCCGACGGCATGTCGAACGCCGACGTCGCCGAGCGGCTCTTCATCAGCCAGGAGACCGTGAAGAGCCACGTCCGCCACATCCTCACGAAGCTCGAAGCCGACACGCGCACGCACGCGGTCGCGATCGCGCTGCGTGAGGCGATGATCGATTGAGTCGTGAGTGACGACGCCGGCCGCCTGGCCGACCAGCTCATCGCCGCTGAGCAGGAGGAGCGGCGGCGGCTCGCGCTCGCGCTGCACGACGGCCCGGTCCAGTCGCTGTCGGGCATCGCGCTCATGCTCGACGCCGTCCGCGGCGCGCTCGAAGCCGGCAACGTCGACCAGGCGCAGGAGCTGCTCGGGAGCGTGGTCGACCGGCAGCGCGACGCGATCCGCTCGCTGCGCGACCTCTCCTTCGCGCTCGAGCCGATCATCCTCCGCGACCAGGGCTTCGTGCCCGCTGTGCGGGCGCTCGCGGAGCAGCTCGGCGTCTCCGCGAAGGTGCGCATCGACCTCGACGTCGACGCCGGCGAGGAGCTCGCCGTGCGAGCCCAGGTGACGCTGTACCAGATCATCCGCGAGGCGCTCCACCAGTCGCTCCGCCGCGGGCCGCCGGCCCGCATCTCCGTGACGATGACGCCGCTCGACGACGGCGGTGTCGACACCGTCATCACCGACGACGGCACGGCTGAGCGCCGCCGGCGCGTCTTCGAGCCGCTCGAGGAGCGCGCTCGCGCCGTCAACGGCACCGTCGAGGTCGAGCCGGCGAACGAGCACGGCACCGTCATCCGGGTGACCGTGCCGGGCTACACGGCCCGGTAATACCATCAGGTGCAGCCATGGCATCTGAAACGGGCCACCTGCTGTTCGTCTCGAAGACGACCGGCTACGAGCTTCAGGACGCGGAGGGCGACGTGCCCGAGGCGGGCACGCGCCTCGAGCTCGACGGCGGCACGGCCTACGTCGTCGCCAAGGTCGGCCCCTCACCGCGCCCGGGCGACTCCCGGCGCTGCGCCTACCTGCAGCCGGTCGGGTAGACCGGGAGTCAGCAGATGTGCTCGGCGGCGGCGAGGCCGAGCACGAGCGCCTGGGCGAGCCCGCTCGCGTAGCCGCCCGTCGAGACACCCCCGGCGTCTACGCCAACGGCGTAAAGCCCGTCGAGCGGCGACCCGTCCTCGCGCAGCACGCGCGCGTGCTCGTCGACGCGCAGGCCGCCCATCGTGTGCGTGATCGCCGCGTGGACGTAGACACCCAGGCGGATCCCGTCGGGCACGGCGAACGGCAGCCGTGCGGGCTCGAAGACCGGCGCGCCGGCCTCGCGGGCGCGTTCGACTCGCGCCGCAACGTCCGAGTCGGCGAGCGCCTCTTCATCCAGCAGGTACCAGGCACGGGCGCCCGGCTGCCGCGCCGTCGCCTGGACGACGTCGGTCTCCGACCAGGTCGGCGCATGCTCGAGAAACGGCCGCCCGGCGTCGTCGACGACCGTCGCGCGTCCGGCGTACAGCTGCGCGAGCGGCACGAAGTCGGCCTCCCCGTAGCGCGCGTCCGGCATGTTGCGGCCGTAGAACTCGTCCATCCCGCCGGTCAGTGCGCCGCCCGCGGCGAGGCCGGCGCGCAGCCCGTCCCCCGCGCTCCACGGGTTCGCGCGGAGCGCGAGCGGCTCGGTCGTGATGTAGCGCGCCACCAGTTCGTGGTCGCCGCCGAACCCGCCAGTGGCAAGGACGAGCGGACTGTCGGTGGTCTCGCCGGGCCGCACGTCGCCGGCGGCGCGGACGAGCACGTCCGTCAGCGCGGCGGGATCGAACCGCATGCCGGCGGTGAGCGGGTTGCCGGTCTCGCGGCGGACGAGCGGCGCGCCGAGCGACTCGAGCCACGCGAGCGAGTCGTCGAGGCGGTCGACGATCAGCCGCTGCAGCGTCTCGTCGCCGCCCGGGCACTCGCGGCGGAAATCCTCGAGCGTGCGGTAGCGCCAGATGACGCAGCTCGAGAGCAGCATCGATCCGCCCGGGCGCGTGCCCTTCTCGTAGACCCGCGGCGCCGCGCCGAGCTGCCGCGCGCGCGCCGCGCAGACGAGCCCGGCCATGCCGGCCCCGGCGACGGTCAGGCCGGCTATTTCAGCGCGAACGTCGGCTTGTGCTCGACGTACTCGATGCGCACGCCGTCCGGGCCGGCCAGGAAGGCCGCGTACGTGTTCGGCGCGTCCACCACGCGCTCGACCTCGATGCCCGTGCGGTTCGCCTCCTGGACGTGCTCGTCCGCAGAGTCGACCAGCACCGCCAGGTGGTTGAGCAGCGGCCGGCCGTCGTCGGCGGTCTCGCCATGCCAGAGCTCGACCCACGCGCCGGCGACCTCCACGCGCGGAGCGCCCTCGGCGCCGGCCCCGGCGCGCGCGAACCCGTACGCCTCGTACTCGCGCGCGGCCTCCTCGGGCCGCGGCGAGAACAGCGCCACGTGGTCGAAGTCGTAGTCGCTCTCGGTCTCCGCCTCGACGAGACCGAGCCGCAGGCCCTCGTAGAGGTCGAAGTAGACGCCGCCGTGCTCGCGCTCGAGCGGCCAGCTCTCCGGCAGCTCCGCGAGCGCCTCGTCGAGGTCGTTGACGCGGAACGCGATGTGGCGGAGCGCGCCGCGCTCGCGCGGCGCCTCGGCGTCGAAGAGCGTCAGCTTGCTCCGGCGGGCGTCTGCGCCTATCAGTGTGAACGTGTCCGTCCGCTCGATGACGTGCATGCCGAGATGGTGAGTGGCGAAGTCGGCAATCCGGTCGCGCTCTGCGACCCACAGGGCTACGTGATCAAGAATCTTGGGCTTCATCGGGTGAGGATAGCCAGGGGCGCCCGGTCTCCCGAGCGCCCCCGCGAGGGCTACTTCTTGCGGGAGACCGCCCGCCGCAATTGCTCCTTGTTCATGCGCGAGCGGCCCTCGATGCCGAGGCGCTTGGCCTCGTTGTAGAGCTGCTCCTTGGTGCGGCCGCCGCCACGGCTCGAGGAGCCGCCGCTGCGCGAGGACGACCTCGTCTCGCCGGACTGGGCACGCTGCTTGTTGACCGTCCGCGCCGCGATCTCCTTGGCCCGCTTGGTCGAGCGGCCTTCCTGTTTCTCCGAGTCCTTGATGTGCTCGTACTGGCGTTCGCGCTTCGCGCTCCATGACTTCGGCATACGACCTCCTCTGTGTCGGCTGTCGCGCCGGACTTACCCCGCTTGCAGGCTTTCATGCGCGCGGACCGTGTTACGCTCGGCTTCGTGGCGACGATCCTGCTGGTCGGGGTCGACCTCTTCGTTCGCGGCAAGCTCGAGGCTGCGTGCCCCGGGCACGCCTTTGTCACCACCGACAGCATCGTCGACCCGGATCTCGTGGTCGCGGACATCGCGCGGATCGACCCCGACGAGGTCGCGGACACCTACGTCGACGTGCCGATCCTCGGCTTCACGAACCACACGGACACCCAGGGCCTCCGGGCAGCGCACGCAGCGGGGTTCGATCAGGTCGTGGCCAAGTCCGCGCTCCATGAGCGGGCGGCGGAACTGATTGAGGAGCTGACCGCCTCAGTAGGATAGGAGGCGATGACGTACATCATCGCCGAGCCGTGCATCGACATCAAAGATCTGTCCTGCGTGGACGTCTGCCCCGTGGACTGCATTCATCAGGCTGACAGAATTTTAGTAATAGATGCTGAGGAATGTATAGATTGCGGCGCATGCGAACCGGAGTGCCCCGTCGAGGCGATCTTCCCCGAGGACGCGCTGCCGGATAAGTGGCAGCCGTTCGTGCAGATCAACTACGCGTACAACCAGAGCCTGGACGTCGTCAACCAGCTCACCGAGGCGTACGCAACCGAGCACAACGTCCAGAACCCCCCTCTCGAGTAGCCACTTCGAGGCCGGGCTCGCGCTGGCGCGTGCCGGGCAGTACTTCGAGGCGCACGAGGAACTCGAGCTCGCCTGGCGGGCGGCCGAGCCCGAGGAGCGCGACTTCTTCCAGGGCCTCGTCCATGTGGTCGTCGCCTGGTACCAGGCCGGCCGCGGGCGGCGGATCGGGTGCGAACGTCAGCTTGAGAAGGCGGAGCGGCGCCTGACGCCCTACGCCCCGACCCATTGGGGCGTCAATGTCGCCGCGCTCCTCGAGGATCTAGCCAACGCGCGCCAGCGCGTTGGCAGCGGCTCGCTCGACCTACCCGAGCCCGAGGGGCTGCAGCGCCCACTCGGCGCCGACGCGTAGCCACCAGTCGCGGTTGAAGAAGAGCAGCAGGCCAAGCGCGACGAGCAGGCTCCCGCTCACCACCTGGATGACCGCGTAGTGGTCGCGCAGCCAGCGGAAAGCGCCCATCGCGCGGGTGAAGGCGATCCCCGCGGCGAGGAACGCGAGGCCGAGCCCGAGCGAGTACGAGAGGAGCACGGCTCCCCCGCGCACGACCGAGCTGGCATCGCCGGCGAGCACGACCACCGAGGCGAGCACGGTGCCGATGCAGGGCGCCGCGCAGACCGCGAACGCCGCCCCGAGCAGGACCCCCGACCCTGTGCGCCGCGCGCCCTCCAGCAACCCCGGCGCCGCCATCCGCGTCGGCACCGGCAGGAGGCCCATGAACGCGAGTCCCATGACCACGAGCACGAACCCGGCGATCGACGTGCGCGTCTCCGAGTCGAGGACGCCGCCGACCGCGGCCGCGGCCACCCCGACGAGCACGAACACGGCGGTGAAGCCGATGATGAACGGCACGCTCGAAAGCGCGACGCGCCGCGCAGTGCCGCGCTCGCCGAGCCGCCCGGCTTCCACCGCGGAGACGGCGGACAGGTACCCGGGCAGGAGTGGCAGCACGCAGGGCGTCAGGACGGAGATGAACCCCGCGAGGAACGCCACGGGCACCTTGCCAACCATGGCCTACGAGGTCTCGTACCGGGCGAGTTCGCTGTCGATCCGGCGCTCGGTCTCCGGATCGAGCTGCGACGCCTGCAGCGGCGGGCCGGTGTCGCGCGCCCGCGACCAGCGCCACGCCGCCCAGCCGACGATCGGCGCCGCCACCAGCAGCCCGATCAGCGGGAGCAGCCACGCGAGCAGGTTGAAGCCGTGCTTCGGCGGCGCGGCCAGCACGGCCTCGCCGAACTGCGCGACGAGCGCGTCCTCGATTTTCGACTTCGTGTCGCCCGAGGCGATGCGGTGTGCGATGAACATCTTCATGTCCTGCGCGACCGCAGAGTCCGACTGGTCGAGCGTCGTGCCGCAGACGGGGCACATGATCTCGCTCTCCAGCTCGTTCTGGGTCGGGCGCTGCTGACTGGCGAGCGCAGCCGCCGGCGCGAGCAGCGCGCCGGCGAGGACGAGGAGGACGGCCACCCTCATGCCGGCTTCAGGGCCCCGTTGAGGAGGCGATCGATGTCGACGCTCTCGAGCTGGCCGAAGTAGACCTTCGCGATCCGGCCGCGCCGGTCGATCACGAACGTCTTGGGCAGCGGCAGGCCCCCGAAGCTCCCGAGCACCTTGCCGGCGCCGTCGTAGCCGACCGGGTACGACGTGCCGACCCTGCGCATCTCCCGTTTCGCGCTCGACTCGAAGTCCTGTGCGTCGACGCCGACGAACTCGACGCCGCGCGCGCGGTACTGGCGGTACGCCTGCTCGAGCCGCGGCATCTCGCGCTTGCACGGGTCGCACCAGGACGCCCAGAAGTTCACGAGCACGACCTTGCCGCGCAGGGACTTCAGGTCGACGTGACCGTCGCCGTCAAGCCGGGCGAGCCGGAAGTCGGGCGCCGCGGGCTTCTTCCCCGCCGAGGCATTGTTCACGAGCTCCGCGCCGCTGCCCTGGTGCGTCACCTTCCAGCCGAGCAGCCCGAAAAGCGCTGCAACGAGCCCGACTGCGAGCACCTGCGCGGCCAGTTTCAGCCGCCGACCCATCACGCGGGGAGTCTAGGGGACGTTGGCGGAATGCCGCTCGTCCGTCGGCGCCCGCCGACGGGCACAGGCTGCGTTTCGCCAACGGCCCCCTAGTTGGGGATGATGAAAACCGGCGTACCGACCTGGACGTGCTGGAAGAGCCACTCGGCCTGCGGGATCAGCATGCGGATGCAGCCGTGCGACGCGGAGTAGCCGATCGATGCCGGGTCAGGCGTGCCGTGGATGCCGACCCCCGGCGCGCTGAGCCCCATCCAGCGCGTGCCGAGCGGGTTGCCCGGGCCCGGCGGGACCGGGCTCTCGCCCTGCGCCCACGGCGACGCCGGCGGGAACCACCAGGGGTTCCGCCACATGACGACGATGTCGAAACGGCCGAGCGGCGTCGGGTACGCAGGCTGGCCGACGGCGACGCTGAAGGTCTGCCACGGGCGCATGCCGCGGTACAGGTTCAGGCGGTGCGCGCCGCGGTGGATGACGATCACCGGGCCGAAGTTGCTCCGCGAGACCGCCGGCGCCTCGTTTACCACCGGGAGCTTGACCGCGCCCGGCGTGTTGGCTGCCAGCGCCTTCGTGAGCACCGTCACGGCGCGGCGCTGGTCGATCGAGTGACCCGGCGCGCCCTCGGTGACGAACGGCTTCCCGTTTCGCAGCGCGACGGTCGAGTCCTTGCCCGTGCGGTCGTAGAGCTTCGCGGTCTGCCGCACCCACGCGGCCGCGCGGGCCCGGTTGACGGAGATCTTCAGCGGCACGTCGGTGCCCGTCACGGCGTTGAGCGCCTGCTGGACGGCCGCGCCCACGGCGGCGGTCGCGCCCAGAGCGCGCGGCGGGACGAGCGTCGGCCGCTTGCCGACGAGGATGCGCCGGGACTCGTCGAAGTGCGCCGCGACGGCCTGCTGCGCGTCGGCCGGCGCGTAGCCGCCGACGTCGACGCCGTCGATCGTCACGCCGTCCGGGACCAGGAGCGTCGGCGCCCCGGGCGTGTCGGCCCGGGCTGCCGCGGCACAGAGCCCGCACAGGATGAGCAGGCAGACGAGAAGCGACCCCTTGCGCACCCTCTGATTTTATGGATGCCGGCGAGTCCGTGTCAGATCCGTCGCGCGACGACGATGGCGCAGTCGTCCTGCAGCTCGCCACGGGCGAACGCGCGACAGTCCTCGAGCACCGCCGCGGCGACCTCCTCGGCCGGCGCGCCGGCGTGTGCGGCCAGCACGGCGTCCAGGCGCTCGACGCCGTACAGCTCCTGGTCCCGGCGGGCCTCGATGACGCCGTCCGTGTAGAGGACAACGGCGTCGCCGGGCGCGAGCGTGGCCGCGACCTCGTCGTAGCGCTCGCCCGCGGAGATCCCGAGGGCGACGCCGCCCGCCTCGAGCGGCTCGACGGCCGCGCGGCGCACAAGCCGCGGCGGCGGGTGCCCGGCGGCGGCGCAGCGCAGCCCGCCGGTCGCGCCGTCGAGGGTGACGACGACCATCGTGATGAATTTGCCCAGCGCGATCTCGTCGCCGACGACGGCGTTCGCCGAAGCGAGGAAGTCACCAGGCTCCGGATGCTCGCGTGCCAGTGACCGGAACACGAACTTCGCCATCGCCATGTCGGCTGCCGCGTCGACCCCGTGCCCGGTGACGTCCCCGAGCACGACCGCAAGCCGGCCGTCGTCGAGCACGAGGAAGTCGAACACGTCGCCGCCGACCTCGAGGCGGGCCGACGACTCGTACGCGCGCGCGACGTCGAGCCCCTCGACGTCCGGCAGCGACTGCGGCAGCAGCGCCTGCTGCATGGACTCGAGGAAGTGCTTCTGCTGCTGGTACAGGCGTGCGTTGTCAACGGCGAGCGCGGCGTGCGTGGCGAGCGACGCGGCGGCGGCGAGCGAGCCCTCGTCGAGCGGCCGCTCCGAGTCCAGCGACACCACGGTGAGCGCGGCGATCAGCTCGCCGCCGCTCGCGACCGGCACCACGACCGCCGTCCCGCCGCGCTCGAGGAAGGGGGCGAGCAGCTCATACACGGAGCCGAGCTCGCGCGCGCGCGCTGGCGTGAGCAGCACGGGCCGACGTCGCGCGACGAACTGCTTCGCGGCGTCCGTCGCCAGCGACTGCGGGCGGCCGAGGAGCGCACGGGTGACGCCGTCGAGGTGCTCGTCGGCGACGTGCATCGCCTGCGGCTCGAGCACGTCACGCCGGGCGTCCAGCGTGCGGACGACGGCAGCGTCGGCGTTCAGCAGCTCGACCGCCGTGCGGGCGACGGCGCTCAACGTCTCGGGCAGCGACATGCTCTCCGTGAAGGACTGCGAGACCTCGTAGAAGGCGCGCAGCTGCCGCGCCGCCTGACGCTCGGCCTCCAGCGCGCGGGCGCGCTCGGCACCGAGGCGCTGGGCCTCCTCGTGCAGGCTGGCGTTCTGGACCGCGACGCCGAGCTGGGCGGCGAGCGCGACGAGCAGGGCGGTCTCGTCGGCGCTCGGCACGCGGCCACGAGGAAGGTAGGCGACGAGCAGCCCGATCGCGTCGTCCAGGACCGCGAGCGGCACGGCGACCGCGGCCTCGACGCCGGCGGACGCGACCGCGCCACGAACGCGCGCGAGCCCCGGGTCGCGGGACGCGTCCTCGACGACGAGCGCGCCGCGGGCGCGCAGCGGGCCGAGCGCCCGTTCGAGCAGGGCCTCGCCGACATCGGTATGCGGGCCGTGCACGCCGCGGGCGGCCGCCGCGCGCAGCCCACCGTCCTCCCGCAGGTAGACGGCGACACGCTCGGTGCCCAGCAGTTCGGCGACGCGGGCGACCGCCGTCTCGAGCGTGTGCGAGACCGAGAGCTCGGCGATCGCCTGACCGACGACGCCGAGCAGCGCGCGCGTCCGCTCCAGCTCAATGCGTGTCCGCTCGCTGCGCCGGCCGGCGTCCAGCGCGCGGCGCGCCCGCCCCGCGAAGACCTCGAGCGCGCCCAGTGTCCCGGTGGGCGGCGGCTCGTCGAACAGGAGCTGCAGCAGCAACGCCGGCGACTCGTCGATGCGCAGGGTGACGGCGGACGCTCCCTCGCCCGCGAAGACGACGCGGCGGTCCCCCGGCGGCGGGCGCTCGGGCGGCGACAGAGCCGCCGCCGCGTCGCGCGGCAGCCCGAACGACGCGAGCGGCTGGGGCGGCGTGCCGTTGTCGCCGAGCTCCCAGAGCACGGCGGCCCGCGCGCCCGCGCCGCGGGCGACGAGCCGGACGACGGCCGGCTCCACGCGTGAGCCCTCGGCGCCCGCCGCGAGCGCCTCGCCGGCGGTGTCCAGCAGGCTGGCCTCCGCACGACTCGGTTCGCGCGCGTCCCCGCCCGCGACCAGTGCCGCCTGCGTCGCAGCGACCCGTGCGAGGACGTGGTCGGCCTCGGAGAACGCGGCGCGCTTGCGGAGCAGCTCCACCGTGCCGATGCGATCGTCGCCGGCGGTGATCGCGACGACGAGCGCCGCGTCCACGCCGGCACGCTCGGCGGCCCGGCGCAGCGCCGGCGGGAGCGTCGCGACGTCGGTGATCTCGCCCTCCTGGACGCCGGCGGGCACGGACGAGCCCTCGAGCTCGGCTGCGAGCGCGGGCGACAGCGACATAACGGCGCGGGCGACGAGCCGGCCCGTCGCGGGGTCGGCGAGGCGTAGGACGGTCGCGTGCGCGCCGGTCCCGGCGGCCAGCGCGCCGACGAGCGCAGCCAGCCGTTCGTCGAGGCTCGCAGCATCGCTCAGACGCTCCGCAGCGACCGCGAACGCCTCGACGCCGTGTGCCGTCACGTCGGCCACTGCCCTGAGTATGGCCGCTCTCCGGCGCGCCCCGCCGCCCGCCGTCCTAGACTTCCGTCGTGGCCGAGCCCGCACGGCAAGCGCCCGTTTCCGACGACGAGCCCCCGATTCTCGATCCGCGCGTGGTCGAGCGGGCCTATCGGCGCCAGCGCGCCAAGCGACGGGCGCGCGTGGAGCGCATCCGCGAGCAGGGCTACGCGCGCCTGCGCTTCTGGCTGGTCATCATCATCCTCGTCTCGCTCAGCGTCTACCTGGCGCTGACCGTCTGGCAGGAGCTTCAGACGCTCTTCGGCCTCTGATGCTCAGGCGCGTGCCTTCACGAACGGCGACCACGGCGCCGCCACCCACTCGCTGCCCGAGCAGTGCTCGCATGGCGGGAGCGAGCGGATGACCGTCACCGTGTGCCCGCAGCCCGTGCACCGGAACGATCCGGTCGCCGTCATGCCCTGCTCCACTCGCGTCTCCGCCGCAGCCGATTCGATGACCCCCATCGTCGACCCCTTCCGTATCGCGTGAAATCTCGCGTCGGACCTGCCCATACTCCGCGCCGTGGAAACGCCCCCGCCCGTCACTGAGCCGGACGTCGTCGTGCCCGCGCGCCCCCGCGGCGGCGTGTGGGCCTGGGGCGGCTGGCTGACGTGGGTCTCGGGGATCGTCCTGATGCTCTCACCGTTCATGGGCTGGTACGTCGGCTCGGACGGCGGCCCGACCATCGCCGTGATCGGCTGGCACACGGGCGTGCTCGGCAAGCTCGTGTTCGTCATCGGGGCGGCCGTCGTCGTGCTCTGCATCCTTCACGAGCTCGGCATCGACCTGCCGCCGACCGTGCCCGAGAGCCTTGTCATCGTCGCCCTCGGCGCGATCGCCACCATCTTCATCCTCATCAAGCTCATCTCGATCCCCGAGGAGTTCGTGCCCAACAACGGGCGCGGCATCGGGATCTGGATCGCGCTGCTCTCGTCGATCGGCGTCATCGTCGCCGGGCTGCTGCGCGCCAACGAAGAGCTTTAGCACGGGGGAACCCCCTGGTTCCCCCGTGGCCCCCCTCCTTGCGTGCGGAGGCGTGCTGCGTACGTTTCAGGAGCCGGCGACTGCTCGCGTGGTGCCTGCGGTCGCCTCTCGTGGGGTGTGCCTCTCGCCGGAGCAAGTCCGGCTTCGGCGGCAGATGGTTGTGGTCTGCCGAGTGCGGTCTTTCTTGGGAACCTGCGGTTCCCTCGCCCCTCCGCCTGGCTACGTGACCGACCACTGGGCTGCCTGGCTCCGCTCCCGCCGGACGGGCGGCTCGGAGGACGCGCGCCGCGCCGTGCTCGAGCGACTCGCGCCGGTGCGAGACCGCGTCCTGGACGGCGCCCGGATCCGTCCCGGCGACGTGGTGCTCGACGTCGGCTGCGGCGACGGGCTGATCGGGCTCGGGGCGCTCGATCGCGGCGCGCAGGTCATCTTCAGCGACATCTCTCAGCCGCTGCTCGACGACTGCCGCGCCATCGCCGGCGACGCCGCGGAGTACCGGCTGCTCGACGCGACCGATCTGGGCGACGTCGAGGCGGACGTCGTCACGACGCGGTCGGTGCTGATCTACGCAGCTAAACGGGCAGTAGCTGCTTCGTCGACTCGATGAGCTGCTGCGGGTTGAACGGCTTGCCGATGAAGGCCTGGGCGCCTCGCGACTCCGCGTCGGCGAGCGTCTCGTCGTCGACCTTGCCGCTGAACATGATCACCGGGATCGAGCCGACGCCGTGCCGCTCCTGGACGCGGCGGAGCATCTCCCAGCCGTCGACCTGCGGCATCATCACGTCGAGGAGGATCAGGTCGGGCGGCTCCTGCTCGAGCGCGCTCAACCCCTCCTCGGCGCTGGCGGCCTCGCGGACCGTGTAGCCCTCCATCTCGAGGTTCACGCGCACGAACTCGCGGATGCGGTCGTCGTCGTCGACGATCAGGATCGACGGGCCGCCCGTCTGGTTGCGCGCCGGGGACGCCGAACGCTGCAGGAACGCGTCGAGGTCACCGCGGCGGTAGCGCCGGTGGCCGCCCGGTGTGTAGAAGGCCGGCAGCCGCCCGACGTCCGACCACTTGCGGATCGTGCTCTGGGCGACCCCGAGGTACTTGGCCGCCTGACCGAGCGTGAGCCAGTCCGGTTCGGCGCCGACCGGCGGGCGGCGGTTGCGAGAGGTGTCGTTGCTAGTCACCTGACGAATCTACCCAAACGTGCCGTTTCTTGCGCGGCCGCAGGGGATCCACATTCGCTCACGGCCGGGTGACCGTGACGGTGACCGTCGAAGGCGAACTGAGCGGCAACGGTCCGAGTGTACGGATCGACGTCGTGGTCGGGCTCTTCGCGGGGTCGGGGTTGTCGTCCAGCGTCTGACCGAGAGCGACGCCGACCGCAAAGATGACGGCCACGGCGCCGATGCGGATCGCCCAGCGGACGACCGCGCGGCGGCGGCGCTTGCGCCGCAGCCGGGGGCTCGGCGTCCACGTCGGGGTCTCGGTCATGGCCGGTAGTCGCTCGCGCCGCGCGAGTAGAGGTGGAACGCCGCGTCTCCGACCAGCGCGGCGTCGCGGTGCGCGCGCGCATCACCGCGCTCCTCGAGCGCCTCACGGCTCCAGCGGTCCGAGTGCTCGTACGCGCGCACGAGATCGCCGAGCGTGAACGTCTCGCCGATGCGGCGGCGCAGCTCGTCGATGACGACGGCGACCTGGTCCCTCAGGCGGTTGTAGAGCACGTGATCGTCGGCGAGGGCCTCGAGGCGGCGATAGCCCTCTTCCCACTCGCGGCGCGTCGTCTCGACTGCGGCTTCCAGCTCCGGCACCGCGCGGAGGCTACAGCCCCTCGAGACAGCACCGGTCGGGCGGCCAGGGGCCGCCCGCCTCGCCGAGGATCGCCTCGCCGAGGGCGTACGGCGGCTGCGCGAGCGCCCAGGCGACGTGGGCATGCAGGCACTTCAGCCGATCGGGCCGTGCGGCGCCACCGATGCCTGCATCGAGCGACGAGCCGCCGTCACTGCCGCGCGTGCCGCCGGCGAGCGAGGCGCGCAGCTCCCGCTGGGCGCGGGTCGCCGTCTCGAGGCTCGCGCGGAGCTCGGGGTCCGTCGTGGCCGCCTCGCCCCACCGCTCGACACCGCCGCCCGCCTCCACGCGCGAGACGGTAGCGACGAGGTGTGGGCACGTCAGCCAGTACGTGGTCGGGAACGGGTTGCCGTCGGCGTCGTAGGGCGCCTGCTCGGTGACCGCCGGCGCGCCCCACGGACAGCGCACCGCCACGCGCAGGAGCGCGCGGGGCTGCCGACCGAGCTGCCGGACGAGGACGCCGTGGTCATCCACGCCGCGATGGTAGGCCCCTCAGCGCGCGTTCCGGTGTGAGTGGCGCCAGCGTTCGATGCCCGCCACGACGTACAGCTGCTCACCGGGCCGGACGAGGCTGAGCTGGCGGGCCTCGCGGGCGAGCAGCAGCGTCTGCGACGAGTGCTGGAACCCGGCGCGCAGCGCGTCGTGCTCGGCGCGCAGCCGACGCACCTCGGCGGCGCGCTTGCCGACCTCCGCGCGCGTGTGGAAGTACGTCGTCAGCGGCCGGACGTAGAGCAGTCCGACGAGGAGGAGCAGCCCGGCGGCGAGCACCCGTGCGTTGGTGCGCGGCAAGCGGCGCCGGCGCTTGCGGCTGCGGCGCCGACGGTCGGGCGGGCGGCTCCTTGAGGGCACGGCGCACCGTTCGCGGCGGCCGGGCAGCGTCCTCCCAGGGATGTTGGCGGAGTGCCGCTCGTCCGGCGACGCGCGATGCTCGTTCCGAGGCTAGGACGCAGGGAACTCGGGTAGCAGCGCTACCTGGGCGACCGAGGACGACGCATCGGGGCGAGCAGCGCCCGTCGACGGGCACAGGCTGCGTTTCGCCAACGTCCCTCAGGCAGTCTCGACGCGGATCAGGTTCGTCGTGCCCGGCATGTTCACGGCCGTCCCGGCGGTGATCACGACCAGGTCACCGGCGTCCACGATCGACGTGCTCCGCGCGGCCTCGACGGAGCGCGACCACAGGTCCTCCACGTCCCGCCCCTCCGGAATGACGACCGGCGTCACTCCCCACTCGATGGAGAGGTTGCGCGCGACGCCCGGGTGGTGCGTCAGGGCGATGATCGGCCGCCGCGGGCGCAGCCGGGCCACGGTCGACGCCGTTCTACCGCTGAACGTGGGCACGAGGATCGCCTTCGCTCCGAGCGCCTCGGCGAGGTCACAGGCCGCGTTGGAAACCGCCTCCGAGATGGACGGGTTGTCGTCCGGCTGCGGCAGCTCGTGCCTGTAGCTGAGCGCCGGCTCGATCACGCGGGCGACGCGGTCCATGTACGCGACGGACTCGAGCGGGTACTCGCCGGCCGCCGTCTCGGCCGACAGCATCAGCGCGGAGCTGCCGTCGAGCACGGCATTCGCGACGTCGCTCGCCTCGGCCCGCGTCGGCTCGGGCGAGTGGATCATCGACTCCAGCATCTGGGTGGCCGTGATCACCGGCTTCCCGCGCTCAAGCGCACGCGCGATGATCCGCTTCTGGATCAGCGGCACCTCGGCCACGCCGATCTCCACGCCGAGGTCGCCGCGCGCGACCATCACGGCATCGGTCTCGGCCAGGATCTCTAGCAGCGAGTCGACCGCCTCGGCCTTCTCGATCTTGGCGATCACGCGCGCACGCGACCCGGAGTGCTCGATCAGGTCGCGCAGATCGCGGACGTCCGCCGCCGAGCGGACGAACGACAGCGCGACGTAGTCGACGTCGAGCTCGTGGAGCGCGAAGTCGAGGTCTTCGATGTCCTTGCGCGTCAGCGACGGGATCGGGATCGGGACGCCCGGCACGTTGACGCCCTTGTGCGCTGTGACGGTGCCGCCGGTGATGACCGCACAGGTGGCGCGGCCGCCCTCGACCGACTCGACCTGGAGCCGCAGCCGGCCGTCGTCGATCAGCACGTCGTGGCCTGGCTTGAGCACCTCGCCGAGGATCGCCGGGCTGACTGGCAGGACGTCCTTGTGGCCGTCGAGCTCCTCCGCGCCGACCACGGTCACGTGGCTGCCGGTCTCGAGCCACATCGGCTCCTCGAGGTCGCCGACGCGAATCTTCGGGCCCTGGAGGTCGGCGATCAGCGCAATCGCGCGCCCGACCGTCTCCTGAGCCGCCCGGACGTGCTCCGCGCGGCGGGCGTGGTCCTCGCGCGACCCGTGCGAGAAGTTGAAGCGCGCCGCATCCATGCCGGCCTCCGCGAGCGCGGCAACAGTCTCGGGCGTAGACGTCGCAGGCCCGAGCGTGGCAACGATCTTGGTGCGCCGCGGCGTCTGGCGCTGCATCGCCGCCAAGGTACCGGCTGCGCGAGCCGCTAGCTGACCCGGGCGGCCCGCTTGAACGCGGCCCACCCCGGATAGACGGCTTCGTGGCCGAGCTCCTCCTCGATCCGGAGCAGCTGGTTGTATTTCGCGACGCGGTCGCTTCGCGAGGGAGCCCCGGTCTTGATCTGCCCCACGCCCGTCGCGACCGCCAGGTCGGCGATGGTCGTGTCCTCGGTCTCGCCGGAGCGATGCGACATGACGGCCGAGTAGCCGTTCTCGCGCGCCAGGCCGATGGTGTCGAGCGTCTCCGTGAGCGTCCCGATCTGGTTGACCTTGATGAGGATCGCGTTGGCCACGTGCTCGTCGATGCCGCGCTGCAGACGCTCGCGGCTCGTCACGAAGACGTCGTCGCCGACGAGCTGGACGCGGTCTCCGAGACGCTCGGTCACCTGGCGCCAGCCCTCCCAGTCGTCCTCCGCGACGCCGTCCTCGATCGACACCAGCGGATAGCGCTCGGCGAGCCCGGCGTAGAAGTCGGCCATCGCCGCGCCGTCGGCCTCGCGGCCCTCGAAGCGGTACACGCCGTCGCGGTAGAACTCGCTCGATGCCGGGTCGAGCGCGACCGCGACGGCGTCACGGTGGCCCACGCGCTCGGCCGCCTCGAGGATGGCGTCGATCGCCTCCTCGCTCGAGCCCAGGTTCGGGGCAAAGCCGCCCTCGTCGCCGACGGCGGTCGACAGGCCGCGCTCGTGCAGGACGCCGCGCAGCGAGTGGAAGACCTCGGCGCCGACGCGCAGCCCCTCTGCGAAGGTGGGCGCGCCGGCCGGGCACGACCATGAACTCCTGGAGGTCGATCGAGTTGTCCGCGTGCACGCCGCCGTTGATGACGTTCATCATCGGCACGGGCAGCGTCCGCGCCTCCGGGCCGCCGAGGTAGCGGAAGAGCGAGAGCCCGGCCTCGGCAGCCGCAGCCCTGGCGCTCGCGAGCGAGACGCCGAGGATGGCGTTTGCGCCGAGCCGCCCCTTGTTGGGCGTCCCGTCGACCTCCACGAGGCGCCCGTCGACCGCGCGCTGGTCATCCGCGTCCAGGCCGCGCACGGCTGACGCCAGCTCGCCGCGCACGTTCTCGACCGCATGCGTGACGCCCTTGCCGCCCCAGGCCTGGCCGCCGTCGCGCAGCTCCACGGCCTCGTGCGCGCCGGTCGACGCCCCCGAGGGAACGGCCGCACGGCCGATGGCCCCCGAGACGAGCTCGACGTCCACCTCGACGGTCGGATTACCGCGCGAGTCAAGGATCTGGCGGGCTCGGACGTTACGGATCGCAGTCATGCGAGAACCTCCTTGGCGAGCTCGTAGTAGCGCTCCTGCTCGTCGAGGCCGAGCTCGGCCCAGCGCTCGCCCCGCTCTTCGGCGAGCTTAACGGCGCGATCGACGCGCATGCGGAACTTCCGCGTCGTGCCGCGCAGCGCCAGCTCGGGGTCGACGTTCAACTTTCGCGCCACGTTCACGACCGTGAACAGCAGGTCGCCGAGCTCGTCGACGAGGCGCATGTCCGGCTCGGTCTGGGCGGCCGGCGGGCCGACCCGCTGCACCTCGGCGTCCAGCTCGTCGAGCTCCTCGCGGACCTTCGCCAGTGGCCCGGCCAGGTCGGGCCAGTCGTAGCCGACCGATTCCACGCGGCGCTGCACCTTGCGCGCATAGAGCAGCGCCGGCAGCGACTCCGGGACGTCGTGGAAGACGCCCTCGCGGCCCTCCTGCTCCGTCTTGATCTGCTCCCAGCGTTCCTTCACGCGTCCGGCGGTACGCGCCTCCGCCTCACCGAACACGTGCGGGTGCCGCCGAATCAGTTTCGCGTGCACGCCTCGCGCGACATCGTCGAGGCCCCCTAGGCTTTGCTCCTCCAGGAGCAAAGCCAGGAAGTAGACCTGGAAGAGCAGGTCGCCGAGCTCGTCGAGCAGCTTCTCGTTGCGGCCGTCCATGGCCGCATCGGCGACCTCGTAGGCCTCCTCGACGGTGTGCGGGACGATCGTGCGGGCCGTCTGCTCGCGGTCCCAGGGGCAGTCGCGGCGCAGGCGCTCGGTGAGGTGCTGCAGGTCGACGAGCGCTCCGGCGAGCCCTGCGTCCTCGGGCACCGGGCTGCTAGCCGGTCGTGGTCGTCGAGGTCGTCGTCGCCGGCGGCTGGAAGCCGGCCTGGTACTTGACCGCGCTCGCCTTGGCGAGGTTGGTGCGGAAGTCCTGCGCCCACTTCTGGCCGATCTCGGTCTTCTTCGACTGCGCCACGATCTGCTTGATCTGCGTCTGGACCGAGGAGAGCGGCGTCTTCTTGCTCGGCTTCACCGCGGTGAGCGCCTGAATGATGTGCCAGCCGAACTGGGTCTTGACCGGCTGCGAGATGTCGCCCGTCTTGATCGAGAAGGCGATCTTGTCGAAGGGCGGCACCGTCTGGCCCTGCGCGAGGTCGCTCAGCTTGCCGCCGGTCTTCTTCGAGCCCGGATCCTGCGAGTACTTGGCGGCCAGCGCGGCGAAGCTCGCGCCGGTGCGCAGCTTCTGCTCGAGCTGGTCCGCGAGCATCTTGGAGCGCGCGTAGTCGACCTTGTCGCCGGCCTGCGTGTCGGCGGGCTTCCCGCTCTTCGTCAGCGCGACCAGGATGTGGCGCACGGTGCGCGTCGCCGGCGTCTGGTACGAGGACTTGTTCTTGTTGTAGTAGTCCTGGATCTCCTTGGCGGTGACCTTCGTGCTGGCGCTCGCGGTCACCTTGTTGAAGATGTCCTGCTGGGAGAGCTGCATCGCCACTTCCTGGCGGAGCTGCTCCTCGGATACACCCTGCTGCTTGAGGGCGGCCTGGTACTTCGTCTTGTCGCCCTTGTAGTACTGCGTGATCAGCTGGTTGACGCGCTTGTCGACTGCGTCGCTCGACGGTCCGACGCCCATCTTGTTCGCCTCGCAGATGTAGGCGTCGCGCAGGACGAGGTAGCTGACGACCTGGTTCTGGATCTGCCGGTACTCCGGGGTGCCGGCCGCCGGGAACGCCTGCTTGTTGTGCTGGTAGTTGACCCGCGCCTGGCTCAGCACCTGGTTGTAGTCGTTCTTCGTCACCGGCGTGTTGCACTTCTCGACGACGGCAACGGCGTTCGACGGCACGTTGCCAGAGCCGCCGCAGCCCGCTGCCAGAGCGAGCGCCGCCAGGGGCGTGAGTATGAGCAGAGTCCGACGTTTCATGGCTTGTGGCTATTTCGCCCGGGCGCGTGATCCGGTATCACGCCGCGTGGCGAAGGGCGACTATAGCATCGAGTATTCGCACCGCCTGGGCGAATTCATCCTGCCTTAACGAAACCTCGCGCTTGGCAACGGTGTAGATGGCGGTATCGATCTCGGCACGCAGGTCGCGGAGCTCGCCCGAGCCCAGCACGAGCGGGCCGACGGTGACCTTGCCGTCGCGGTAGACGAGGTAGTCGGCGCCGATCCGCGCCAGCTTCAGCTTCGCCTCCTGGATCGCGAACAGGTTCTCCACCGGCTCGGGTACCGGGCCGTACCGGTCCTCGAGCGCAGCGTGCAGCTCGCGCAGCTCGTCCTCGGTCTCCGACAGGGCGAGACGGCGGTGCAGGTCGATCTTCTGCGCCTCCGACGCGATGTAGGCGGCCGGGACGTAGGCGTCGATGCGGGCGTCGACCCGGACCGGCCGCGTGGCCTGGCGGCGCTGGCCCGAGAGCTCGGCGACCGCCTCGTGGAGGAGCTCGACGTAGAGCTCGAAGCCGACGGCCGCGACGTGCCCGGACTGCTCGGCGCCGAGGAGCTCGCCGGCGCCGCGGATCTCGAGGTCACGCATCGCGATCGCGAAACCGGCACCGAGCTCCGTGTGGTCGGCCAGGGTCGCCAGCCGGGCGCGCGCCTCGGACGTCAGCTCCTGGGCGTCGGGGTAGAAGAGGTACGCGTGGGCCGGGACGTCGGAGCGGCCGACGCGCCCGCGGATCTGGTAGAGCTGGGCGAGCCCGAGGGTGTCCGAGCGTTCGACGACGAGCGTGTTCGCCTGCGGGATGTCGAGGCCCGACTCGATGATCGTCGTCGAGACGAGCACGTCGGCGTCGCCGCGCAGGAAGCTCAGCATGCGCTGCTCCAGCTCGCGCTCCGCCATCTGGCCGTGCCCGACGAGGATGCGCAGCCCCGGGACGAGGTCGGCGAGCTTCGCCGCCGCCTCGTCGATCGTCTCCACGCGGTTGTGCAGGTAGAAGGACTGTCCGCCGCGCGCGTGCTCGCGCTCGAGGGCGGTACGGATGAGATCCTCGTCGTACTCCCCGACGTACGTGCGGATCGGCCGGCGGCCCTCGGGCGGCGTCTCGATAATCGAGATGTCGCGCAGCCCCGACAGCGACATGTGCAGCGTGCGCGGGATCGGCGTGGCGGTCAGCGCGAGCACGTCGATCTCGAGCCGCAGCGAGCGCAGCAGCTCCTTCTGCTGGACGCCGAAGCGCTGCTCCTCGTCGACGATGACGAGACCGAGGTTCTTCGGGATCACGTCGCGCGAGAGCACGCGGTGTGTGCCGATCAGGACGTCGACCTTGCCTTCTGCAAAGTCGCGCAGGACCGCCTTGACATCCGCGGGCCTGCGGAACCGGGACACCATCTCGACGCGGAGCGGAAAGTCTCTGTAGCGCTCCCTGAACGTGTTCCAGTGCTGCTGGGCGAGGATCGTCGTGGGGACGAGCATCAGGGTCTGGCGGCCGTTCACTGCGACTGCGAAGGCGGCGCGGACGGCGACCTCGGTCTTGCCGAACCCGACGTCGCCGCAGACGAGCCGGTCCATCGGCCGCGGCGCCTCGAGGTCCTCCTTGACGGCCTCGATCGCGCGGGCCTGGTCCTCGGTCTCGCGATACGGGAACTCGGACTCGAGCCGGCGCAGCCAGTCGTTCTCGAGCTCGTACGCGACGCCGGGGGCACTCTGGCGCTCGGCATAGAGCTTCAGCAGGTCGCCGGCCAGCTCGTGCACGCCCGCGCGGGCGCGGTTCTTGACCAGCTCCCAGGCCTTGCCGCCGAGCTTCGAGAGCGCCGGCGCGCGCGCATCGGCGCCGATGTAGCGCGAGACCTTGCCGATCTGCTCGTGAGGGACGTAGAGGCGGTCCTCGCCGCGGAACGCGAGCAGCAGGTAGTCGCGGGTGACGCTCGCGACCTCGCGCGTCTCGAAGGAGAGCAGCTGCCCGACACCGTGATCCTCGTGGACGACGTAGTCGGCGGTGCGCAGCTCGGCAAACGACTGGAGCGCGCGGCCCAGGCGCGCATCGGCGCGCGGCGGGCGCTTGCGGAAGACCTGCGTGTCCGGCAGCAGCGCGAGCCCGAGCTCGCGCCAGACGAAGCCGCGGCGGGCGGGTGAGACGACGAAGGCGAGCCCGGCCTCACGCGGCAGCCGGCGTGGGTCGTCGACGACCTCGGCCTGGACGCGGCGGAGCATCGCCTGGGCGCGCAATGCCTCGCCGCGATGCGGGAAGGCGACGATCACGCGCAGGCCGGCGCGGACGAGCGCGCCCAGCTCGTTCTCGGCCTCGGACAGGCCGCGCGCCGCGATCGCCGGGCGCTGCGCCTCGAACGAGAAGGCCTGCCCCTGCGGGAGCGGGTCGAGCCGCGCTGCATCGCCGAGCCGGAGCTCGACGCCGAGCTCGTCGCGCGCGACCTCGAGCACCTCGTCGGCCTGCCAGACGAGGTCCGGCGCGCCGTCGAGCAGCGGCACGAGATCCGCCGGCTGCTTGGGCTCCTCGTCATCCGCGAGCGTCGGCTCGGTGAGGTCGGGCCGCCGCTCGGCCGCCGGGTAGACGAGCGCCTCGTCAACGGCGTGCAGCGCGCGCTGCGTGAACGGTGAAAACGCGCGCACGGACTCGATCTCGTCGCCGAAGAGCTCGATGCGGAGCGGCTCCCGCCCGGTCGACGGGAACACGTCGACGATGCCGCCGCGGACCGCAAACTGCCCACGCTCCTCGGCCTGGTCGACGCGCTCATAGCCGGCGAGCGCGAGCTCCTCGGCCAGCGCGTCGATGCCCGGCTCGGCGCCGAGGCGGATCTCGACCGCCTGCGGGCGGGCATCCGGCGGGGGCGCACCCTCGGCCAGCGCGAGCGCCGACGCGAAGACGAGGCCGCCCGCGGCCAGGACGTCAAGCGCCCGCGCGCGCTCGCCGACGAGGTGCGGCGGCGGCTCGAGCCCCGACTCCCAGCGGACGCCGCGACTCGGGAGCAGTCCAACGCGCTCCGGCCCGAGGTACCAGGCCGCCGCCTCGGCGGCGTCGCGGGCATCGGCGTCGTCGGGGAGGACGCAGACGAGCCGGCGGTCGAGCTGCACGTGGAGCGCCGACGCGACGAGCGGCAGCGCGGCCTCGGAGACCCGCGCGCGGCTTCCCGCCAGGTCCGCGGCGAAGCGGCCGAGCCGTTCGTGCTCGGCGAGCTCGCGCGCGAGCGGCGCGAGGATCGGCGCGTCTGTCAGCGTCTTCTGGTCCACGACGATGGCCCGGCACGGCCGGGCGGGCACATCGTAGTTAGACGACGCTGTCGAGGAACTCGACGTCGCCGCGCTCGGGCGGCGCGCCGTAGATGAAGACGAGCAGGTCCTCGTCGCCCTCGTTCACGACCTGGCGCGCCGTGTCCTGCTCGACGTGGATGAGCCCGCCCGGCCCGACCTCGTGGCGCTCGGCCGGGTCGCCGAGGTACATCGTCAGCGTCCCGCGCACGGGCACGTAGGTCTCCTCCTGGAACTTGTCGTCGTGCCGTCTGCCCCTGGCCCCGGGCTCGTACCGGAAGAAGTTCGCCCGCGTGTTTTGCAGGCCGGCGAGCTCGGAGACAGCCGCCGCATGCCGCGGCGCCTCGCCGACCTCATGCGGCCGAGTCTGAAACTCGAGGTCGGACTCAGGGACGACGAAGTAGGACACCGCTGCCGACTGTACCGACGGGCTTCGCGCGTCGGTCGGGACAGCCCCTAGTGGAAGCGAAGCTGCGTCGCGTCGAGCCCCTCGACGGCGAGGCTCTCGACCGCGTCGGCGGCACGCGAGACGATCGTCTCCGCGTCGTCCTCCGGCTCGAAGTCGGCGAGCACGTAGTCCGCCAGATCGCGCGGGTCGCCACGGCCGGGGCGGCCGACGCCGATGCGCAGGCGCAGGAACTCCTGGGAGCCGAGCTGGCCGACGATCGAGCGCAGCCCGTTGTGGCCCGCGAGGCCGCCGCCGAGCCGCGCCTGGATGCGGCCTAGGTCGAAGTCGCCCTCGTCATGCACCACGAGCAGCTGGTCGAGCGGCACCTTGTAGAAGCCGACCGCCGGCGCCACCGACTTGCCCGACTCGTTCATGTACGTCTCTGGCGCGAGCAGCGCCACCCGCTTGCCGTCGAGCCGTATGTCGGTCAGGCGGCCAGAGTACTTCGACTTGAACGTCGCGCCGTGCCGGCGCGCGAGCTCGTCGACGACCATGCGCCCGGCGTTGTGGCGGGTGTGCTCGTACTCGCGTCCGGGATTGCCGAGTCCGACCACGAGCAGGTCGAGTGAGGACTCCGCGGGCTCGTCGCGGGTGCGGCGCCCCGGCAGGCGCACGCGGTGGGCCTAGCCTTCTTCGCCGGGCTCGCCGTCTGCCTCCGGCTCGGCCCCTGCTTCCGGCGCGCCCTCGCCCTCGGCCACCTCGGCGCCCTCCTCGCCCTCCTCGCCCTCCTCGAGCTCCTCTTCGGGCTCCTCGACGCGGGTCGGGACGGTGACGGTGACGACGACGGTCTCGTGCGGGTCGTCGACGAAGCGGACGCCACCCGGGACGGTCACTTCCTCGAGGCGGATCGAGTCGCCGACCATGAGGGCGCTGACGTCGACCTCGATGCGCTCCGGCACCTCCAGCGGCAGCGCCTCGACGGTGATCTCGCGCGCAACCTGCTGAAGCACCCCGCCCTCGCGGACCCCCGGCGAGTCGCCGATGAGCTCGATGCCGACGGTCGTCTGGATGACGCGGTCGAGCCGCACCTGGACGAGGTCGACGTGCGTCACGCGCCCGGTGATCGGGTCGCGCTGGTACTCCTTGACGATCGCGGGCCGCGCGTCGCCGTCAACGGTCACGTCGAGGATCGCGTTCAGGCCGTGGTCGGTCGTCAGCGCCCGCCGCAGCTCGCGCTCCTCCACGCTGAACGCGAAGGGATCGTTGCCCCCGCCGTAGATCACGCCGGGGATGAACCCCCGCTTGCGCAGGCGGCGCACGGCCGCCGAGCCCCGCTCGGCGCGCTCCTCGACATCGAGCTGAACACGTGCCTCAGCCATTCCGGCGGACGAGTTTAGCGATCGGCGCTAGAAGAGTTGGTTCTCCGCTCTCCGTGCGGCCCTGTTGTGCTCCGTCCACAACGTGCGGAAGCATGCGGTTCGCAGGCGCCTGGCCGTGCCGTGCGGTCCCGTCCAGTCCAGGCGATTTCGCTGCGTTCGTTTGCAGCGCGTTTGCAGCGTCAGCGTCGACCTCGAGTGCGTCCGGCGCGTAGTTGCCGCGCTCACCGCTCACCCCTCACCATCAGTCCCTTAGGCGGCGAGCACCGGGGACTGCACGCGACGTGAGCCGGGTGCAACTACTGGTTCCAGCCGATGGGACGGACCCGATATGCCCATGGTGATAAGAGCGGTCAACCCGCACCCCATGCGCGAGGTAGACCCCGGTCTAAACGCGCGTTTAAGCAGCCGCGTGCGGTGGGTCCTTGTTCCTCCACGCTTTCGACGCAGGGTTAGCTGCATCAGGACCTTCGTCGGTGCGACGCGGAGGTCAGCGGCGCAATAGCTAGTAGGGGCCGTGGCGATGCGGCTGCCGCGCCAGCCCGGGCCGCGGCGGTGCGCCACAGCCCCACCACTCGTCCTGCGCCCCGGGGGCGAATCCGTCCCCTCGCTCGAGTGGGCGTCCGGTGCCCACTCGAGCGTCCCCGGCGCCGCGGAGAGGCCAACGGCGCGTGACCCCGCCACCGGTGCCGTCGACCGAGAAACCCGCCTGAGCGGGGCGACCATAGTGACGCACGCGGACGGGGATCCCGGCCCGGTGCGCCGGCTTGGTGCCTCGTTCTACCGATGCGGGAGCATGGTCGGCGAGCGAATCTTGATTGTGGGGGAGCGCCGCGACGAAGGAGTGCGCGATGAATACCTCGACAAGTGGACGACAGCGGCTCCCGCTTCTGCTTGCGGTTTTGCTGCTGGCCGGGGTTGCCAGCCTCGGTTCGGCCGATGCCGTCGGCCAGAGCGGTGGCATACCGACGCGGGCGCTCAAGCACGCGACCGGCCCAATCACGGCCTTGGTGATGGACGGCCCGCGCGTCGTCTTTAGCACCGACGGCAATGGGGTCTACCTCTGGAACGTGCAGACGGGCACGGCCCGAGTCGTGAAGGCGCCCGCGGCCAGCGCTTTCCCGCTCGTCCAGGAGGTCGCGATCGCCGGCCAGCGTGTGGCCTGGATCACGCGCAGAGTAGCCGGCAACTCGATGGAGACCGACGAGGATCTCTACACCACCTCGATCTACGGAACAGCAGGGCGCGCGCTCGCGCACGCCTATCGGGACTGGGGCCCCGCCGGCCCAGATCAAACAACGAGCTGGCAGTGGGACGGCGACTGGATCTCCGGGCTCGCCGGCTCGGGCAGCCTGATCGCCGTCAGTAGGTGGACGACCACCCCGAACGAGAACGCGACCATCGAGACGATCTCGAGTGCCCGCCTCAACGTGATCAGCGCCAAGGCTGGGCGGCTGCAACCGATCGCGGCCGGCGAGCAGTCGATCGTGTCGCACTCCGTCGACTCCGGCCGGATCGTCGTCCTGCGCTCGGATGGCAGCGTCGGCTTCTACTCGGCAGCAGGTGCGCTCCTGAAAGTGATCACGCCGAGCTCAGCGAGGGAAATCGCGGCCGGCGGGGGCACGCTGGTCGTACTGACGAAGACGAAGACACTCGAGGCCTACAACTCGAGAACGGGCAAGCTCGAACACAAGTGGCCCGTGCAAACGCGCGCGCCAGCCCTACAGGGAGGACATCTGCAAGCCTATGGGCGGCTCGCGCTCTACTCCGTCGACCCCACTCACTACTCGCGAGACCTTCGGATCGTCGATCTGACGACGGGAAAGAGCATCACGCTGGCCACGCGTCCCCGCTCGGCCTCGAACGATGCCTCCGTCGGGCGGCTCGGGGTCGTCTACGCGCTCAACAACTACAAGTCTTACGGCGGATACCACCCGTCCGGAACGCTCGTCTTCCTGTCGAGGGCCCGCATTCTCACGGACATCTCCAAAGGCCAACTTGGGATACGAGACTCAGGGGCACGTCCCGAGCTCACGGGAGGCCACGCGACCTGAAACCCTCAGGGAGAGATCCCGGACACGGGCGCGGGTCACCGCTACTCCTGCGCACTCCGGAGAGGACCCCCGCCCGGGTCATCTGTCCTTTCGTGTCAGCAAATGCGTCAACAAATCGGCGTCGACGGGCGGCTCAGGCTCCCGATCATCCAACCCAACCACCGCCAGCGGGCGAGCCAATTCCGGCTCGACGAGCTCCTTATGCGCGGGCCGCGAGACCTCGGCCGCCATCTGACCCGCGCCAGGTTTCGGGAGAGATAGTTCCGAGTTCCGCGGGGTATTTCCTGACGGCGCCGCCACTGCTGCCGCGCGATCGCGGCCATGATGTCGAGCGTGAGCTCCGATCCGGGCTGGTCGGTGTCGATGCCCTCGTTCGCCGCCACGAACCTTGCACCGGCCCTGGACAACCGCTCGAAGATGAGGAGCGGCGCCCGATCGCGCAACGCCGGGCCGATGGCCCTCATCGAACGCAACGCCGCTGCCGACATACAAGCCCATGAGGGCGATGAGTCCGGAGCTCGTTCTCGTTGACGAGGCCCTTCGGCCGGCCGCGCTCGCCGCACTGCCGGAGTACCCGGATGTCTTCACCGCGCTCAAGCAGCGCCGCTCAGGCGACCCGATCCGCCAGCTGCGTGCGGGGCTCACCATCTCTGAGCCGATCTCGTCGAGCGCTACGGACGGTCGAGCATCATGGTTGAGCCGCGGCCTCGTCGTTGCCGCCGTCTGCGCGTCCCCGGTCACTTCGATCGGGCTGGCGTTCACAACGGGCGCCTCCGCCCCTCGATCCGCCCGCCTCTCACGCATCGAGGCGGCGCGGCAGCGCGCGTCGAGGGCCAAGAGGGCCCTCGGCGCGGGCGCCGCCGTCGCGTTTGCCGCGGCGGCCGGGCTCGCCTGGTCGGGCCACTCCGGCAACACCGCGAGCAGCTCCTCGTCTCCGGTCTCCTCGTCGGACGACGGCAGCTCCTACTCCTCGAACGACGACGGCGGCTTCAGTTTCGGCTCCGGCTCGGTGAGCCCGAGCTCCGGCTCGCAGGCGCAGGTGGGCACGAGTGTCTCCTGACGTCTTCGGCAGCATGGGCGTCGACGTCGTCGTCGGCGGCGCCACCGCGGGCGAGCTCGGCCGCGTCCGGCGCCTGTTCGAGGAGTGGGATCGCGTCTTCAGCCGGTTCCGGCCCGCGAGTGAGCTCAGCCTCGTCAACGCCGTCGCCCGCGACACCGTTCTCGTCTCTCCCCTCTTCGCGCATGTCGTTCGCGTCGCGCTGGACGCTGCGCGGAGCACCGGCGGCCTCGTCGACCCGACCCTCGGTGGGGCGATCGAGGCGGCGGGGTATGACCGCGACTTCGCCGCGCTGCCGCACGACGGCGCGCTCGGCAGACCCCAGCGCGGTCGCCCCGGCGTCGTGAGCCTTGCCGGGCGAATCCTCTCGCGCCCGGTGGGGCTCCGGCTCGATCTCAACGGTGTGGTCAAGGGCATGGCCGTCGATCGCGCCCTCGCGCTCATCTCGCGTGACGGGTACGTCTCGGCCGGCGGCGACGTGGCCGCGCGCGGCGGCGTGATCGTCGCGCTTCCGGGCAGCGGCTCGGTGCGCCTCGACGCCGGCGGCATCGCGACGAGCGGCAGCTCGCGGCGGCGCTGGATGCGCGGCGGCGAAGAGCAGCACCACCTGATCGACCCCGGAACCGGGCGTCCAGCTCAGCGGCCCGTGGCAAGAGGTCACGGTCGCGGCCGGCAGCTGCGCCGCGGCGGACGTCGCCGCGAAGGCGGCGTTCCTGCTCGGCTGGGACGGCCCGGCGTGGCTCGACGAGCGCGGGCTCCCCGGGCGGTTCCTCACCGGCGACACCGTCGTTGAGAACGACGCGTGGCGCGGCTCGATCCAGCGGCGGGCGGCAGCGTGAACCTCGCCTGGTACGTCGCGCGCTCGGGCGGGATGGTGGCCTTCGGGCTGCTGACCGCCTCGGTGCTGCTCGGGATCCTGCTCGCCGGCCGCAAGACGCTGCCGCGCTGGCCGCGCTTCGCGGTCGAGGACGTCCATCGCTTCGCCGGCACGCTGACCTGGACGTTCATCGGCGTGCACGTCGCCGGGCTGCTCCTCGACACCTACATCGGCTTCTCGCTCCAGGTGCTGATCCCGTTCACATCGTCGTACCGGCCGGCGGCCACGGCGGCGGGCATCGTCGGCGCCGAGCTGCTCGCGGCGATCGCGATCACGAACCGGCTGAAGGACCGCATCCCGCACTCCCTCTGGCGCCGCGCCCACTACCTCAACTTCGCGGTCTGGGCGCTGTCGCTCGTCCACGGCGTCGCCGCCGGCACCGACACGCACGCCGGCTGGGCGCAGCTCCTCTACCTGGTGTCGGCGGCCTCGGTGACGGGCGCGATCGCGTGGCGCGTCGCGCGCCGCCGCACCGCGGGCCCGTGGGCCGTCCGCCTCGCCCGGTGATCGGCGGCCTCGTCGCGGCGGAGTTCACGCTCGCGCTGATTCTTATGTGATTCCCAGCGTTTTCTTAGGCAACCGTGATTCCCTTCGGGTTGTGAGGTTGCAGAAGGGGCCCCCCGGCTCGAGAGCCTCCTGCGCAGCCCCCGCCTCGGGCGGCGCCCACGACGACTCGCGGCCCAAAAACAATCGGGGAGGGATTTCGGACACAGGCAACGCGGCCTGTCCGCTCGCTACTGCGCTACCCACCCAGACCCGCGCCCCCTGGGGTGCGGGTCGGTTTGGGCAGCGCAGTAGCGAGCGGGCAGGCCGCGTTGCCTGTGTCCAAAAAGGGTGTGGATTGTGTTTAGGCCGCTATCGTTCGGCGCCGCTCCGGGTAAACAACGCAGGCTGGGCGAGCGCCTCCGGGAGGGGGTGGCGCCGCTCAGCGCTGCCGCCGGGCCCCCGGGCTATTCCTGCCACCGCTCGGTGCTACGGTCGGTCCCGCGTGCGCCTCGAGGGTGGCGGTCTGGGACCCCTCCCCTCTCGGCTGGCGCTCTCTCCCCGAGGCGTGCGCCTTCTACCAGGTGGACGCGGTCGCTCTGCGTTGGCTGTTGCAGTATTGGCAGAGGACGCGGAGCGGGCCGAGCGGGTGGCCGTCTACCACTCGCGGCTGTAGTGGTGCCACTGTTGGTCGTCGGGGTTCCAGCGCCAGACGAAGTGCGGGTGCGTCTCGGGGGTTGGCTCTGGTGGTGGTGCGACGCGCCCACGTCCGCGCGCATGCGGCCGAGATCGAACGCAAGGGGCTTGCCCCTTCGACGCGGCACAGCGTGGCGGCGGTGCTCTCACGCGGGTTCGCGGACGCGCTGGACGACGATCTGATCGGGGTCGACCCGACGATCCGCAAACCCGGTCGGCAGTCGAGCACGGCCACGCGAGCCCGGCCGCGCTTCACGGTCTGGACGCGCGACGAGCTGCTCGCGTTCCTCGAAGCCGTCGAGGGCGACCGCCTCGAGGCGCTCTGGCGCGTGGCCGTTGCGACGGGTGCCCGCCGTGGCGAGCTCCTCGGCCTCGCGTGGTTCGGCTACTCGGCAGCGACGCGCACGCGGCGTTTGGCACCCACCGCGAGGCCGCGGGCATCCGCGAGGGCCGCCTGCACGATCTGCGCCACTCGGCGGCGTCGCACCTTCTCTCAAGCGGTGTTCCGGTGCATGTGGTCAGCGCGAGGCTCGGCCACTCAAGCCCGGTCGTGACGCTGACCACCTACGGGCACATTTTGCCGCGCTCGGACGAGCAGGCGGCCGAGGTCATGGCGGCCGTGCTCGCGAGCGTCCGTTAGCAGCACGTTTGCAGCCGCGGCGCTAGGCCGCATGGTTGGGCGGAGAACCTAGAAGAGTTGGTTCTCGCCGGCGAAGATCGCCGAGACCGACTCGTCGGAGAAGACGTTCCAGATCGTGTCGGCGAGCAGGCTGGACACGCTGACGACGGTGATCTTGTCGGGCTTGCGCAGCGGGTCGATCGGCACCGTGTCGGTGACGGCGATCGCGTCGACCTCCGGGGCCGCGCCGAGCTTCTCGAGCGCGTCGCCGGCGAAGATGCCGTGGGTCGCGAACACGTACACGGCCTCGGCGCCCTGCTCGCGGAGCGCCCGCGCGCCGGCAATGAGCGTGCCCCCCGTGTCGATGCGGTCGTCGCCCATGATCGCGATCTTCCCGCGCACGCGGCCGGTCACCTCGGTGACCTCGGCCGTGTCGTGCTCGGGGCGCGTCTTGTGCATGATCGCGAACGGCGCATCCAGCATCTTCCCGAAGTGGACGGCCATCTTGGCGCGGCCCGGGTCGGGCGAGACCGAGACCACGTTGTCGCCGACGAACCCCTGCGTCCGGAAGTGATTGGCGAAGAGCGGCAGCGCGATCATGTGGTCGACCGGGATGTTGAAGAAGCCCTGGATCTGACCCGCGTGCAGGTCCATCGTGAGCACACGGTCGACGCCGGCGGTCTGCAGGAAGTCGGCGACGAGGCGGGCGCTGATCGGCTCGCGCGGCCGGGCCTTGCGGTCCTGGCGCGCATAGGGGTAGAGCGGCATCACGGCGGTGATCCGCTTGGCCGAGCCGAGCTTGGCCGCCTGGGCCATGAAGCAGAGCTCCATCAGGTGGGTGTCCACGGGAACGGAACCTGTCTGCAAGAGGAAGACGTCGGCGCCGCGGATCGACTCCTCGAAGCGGCAGTAGCCCTCGCCGTTCGCGAACGTCTTCAGGGTCACCTCGCCGCAGTCGACGCCGAGGTGCTCGCCGATCTTGTGAGCCAGCTCGGGGTGCGAGCGCCCGGCGAACAGCATCAGCCGCCGCTGGGTGCCGCGTTCGATGAAGTGCCCCGGCTGGAGCTCGCTGCGCGGCTCCGGCGACTCGAGACCCGGAAGCTCCGTCAGCTCAATCGTCTCGCTGCTCATAGACATAGCCCTCTTTGATCACCTGCCTCGGCGGGAAGCCCGCGAGCGAGCCGGGCGGCACATCTTCGGTTATCACCGTTCCGGCCGCTAACCAAGCGTCATCGCCGATCTGGACGGGGGCCACGAACACATTGTGGATCGCGGTCCTGACGTTCCGGCCGATCGTCGTCCTCGACTTGGGCAGCCCAGGCCGATGCGGATAGTTCGCCGTGACACCGCCTGCGCCGATGTTCGTCCCCTCGCCGATGTCCGCATCTCCGATGTAGGAGAGGTGAGGGACTTTCGCTCCCTCGCCGACCCGCGTGTTCTTGATCTCGACAAACGTGCCCGCCTTGGCCCCTGCCTCGAGCACCGTTCCGGGGCGAAGGTAACAGAACGGCCCCACCAGCGAGCGCGGACCGATGCGGGCGTCGATCGCGACCACCTGGGGCCCGACTTCGGCCCCCTCGGCGACCGCCGACGCGCCCCGCAGGACCGTGAACGGATGGATCACGCAGTCGGCCTCGAGCTCGACGGAAACATCGATCCAGGTGCTCGCCGGGTCGACGATCCCGGCCCCGGCGGCCATATGTGCGGCGTTCACGCGGTCGCGCAGCGTCGCCGCTGCGGCGGCCAGCTCGGCGCGCGTGTTGACCCCGTCCGGGGAGCGCGGGTCGTCCGTGCGGTGCACGACGGCCTTGCGCCCGTCCGCGACGAGGACGCCCACGGTGTCTGTCAGGTACAGCTCGCCCTGGTCGTTGTCGGTGGTGATGTGCTCGAGCGCCCACCAGAGATCCGGTGCGGAGAAGACGTAGAGCGACGCCGCCATCTCGTCGATCGCGAGCTGCTCGGGCGTGGCGTCGCGCGCCTCGACGATCGCGCTCAGGCCGCCGTTGCCGTCGCGGACGACGCGCCCGTACGGCGGTCGCGACGGCGGCTCGTAGGAGAGGACGGTCACGGCCGGCCGCTCGCGGCGGTGCGTCTCGACGAGCTCGTGGAGAAGCTCGGCTGTGAGGAGCGGCGAGTCGCCGGACGCGACGAGCACGTCGCCCTCGAAGCCCTCGAGCGCGGCGCGCGCGCTGGCCGCGGCGTCCCCGGTGCCGCGGGGGTTCCGCTGGACGGCGGTCGTCTCGCCCGGGAAGGCGTCCTGCGTCTCCTCCGAGACGACGATGACGACCGGGTCGGCGCCCGCGGTGCGCGCGGCGCCGGTCACCCAGTCGACCATCCGGCGGCCGAGCAGGGGATGCAGGTGCTTCGGCGTCGCGGAGCGCATCCGTGTGCCGAGCCCGGCGGCCATGACGACGGCGGCGAGTGGGTCGAGGGACGTCATAGGTTGTGCTGGGGCGCCAGGATTCGAACCTGGGATCGCGGGACCAAAACCCGCTGCCTTACCACTTGGCTACGCCCCAGTGTCGGCTCAAGTGTGTCAGCCGCGATCGGTGAACAGCAGGATCAGAGCGATCACCGCGATGAATCCGACCGCGATCAGCGCGAACGTCCCCACGACGATCACGAGGATCGGTATGAGGGCGACGAGCGCCTGTGACGCCGCCGCGATCCAGAACGCGTGCCGGCCCGCGTCCCATGTGACGCGCCGGCCGAGCCAGAAGTAGAGGCCCACGATGACGATGGCGAGGAAGATCGACGGGAGGCGCGGGAGCGCGCCGACGATGATGAGGAGCCCCTCCGCGACCGCGATCCAGATCGCGATCTTGACGCGGTTGGCCCGGAGCCAGCGTCCGCTCTTCGTCGTCCCGTGTTCGAGAACGGGCCCCCCCTCGAGCTCGGGCGTCGGGTAGGCCACGAATCAACCGTACCAAGCAGGAACCGTCAGCCAGGTGCGCCCCGCGCGCCGTAGGGCGCGCTGCGCGGAGGCCGCGTCGGCGCGGTCGAGGAAGAGGCCGTAGACCGTCGGTCCGGCGCCCGTGACGTCGGCTCGGAACGCGCCGAGCTCCCGCAGCTCGGCGGCGAGCGGCGACGACGCGAGGTCGTTCGGCGGCAGGCCGGCCAGGTCGCCTCTCTCGACCGCCTCGAGCAGGGCGGCGCGGCGGTCGTCGAAGTCGTCTCCGCCCTCGAACACCCGGTAGACGTCCGCCGTCGAGGCCTTCGCCTCGCCGTGCGGCGCGACGAGCACGACCCAGTAGTCCGCCGGCAGGGACACGGGGCGGAGCGTCGTCCCGGTGCGCTCGCCGAGCTGCGGCCCGGCGGTCAGGAAGAACGGGACGTCCGCACCGAGGCCGGCCGCGATCTCATGCAGGTCGCCGCGCGGCTCCGGCAGGAGCGCGTTGGCGAGGCGGAGGGCGGTCGCGGCGTCTGAGCTGCCCCCACCGAGCCCGGCGGCGACCGGGATCCGCTTCGTGATCGCCGCGTGCCAGGCCGGCTCGCTGCCGGCGCGCTCGGCCAGGGCCTCCAGCGCGCCACGCACGAGCGTGTCGCCGGGGAACCCGGTGACACGCAGCGCCGGGGCCGGCTCGACCGCGATGCGGTCGGCGAGCGCGACGCGCTGCAGGACGGTCACAACCTCGTGGTAGCCGTCCTCGCGGCGCGGGCCGACGACAAGCGCGAGGTTGATCTTCGCCGAGGCGGGCGCGCGGTTCACGCGAGCGCCCTCGTCAGCTCGACGAACTCGGGCGGGGCGAGCTGCTCGGCCCGGACATTCGGGACGCGGCCGATCGCCTCGACAGCGCCGGCGGCCCGCTGGCGCGGCGCGATGCCGGCCAGCGCGAGCGAGTTCGGCAGCGTCTTGCGGCGGTGTGCGAACGCGCCCTCGACGACGCGCTTCAGATCGGGCCAGTCCTGCGGAAGCCCGGTGCGCTCGAACGCCACCAGCGCCGAGTCGACGTTCGGGCGCGGCCGGAACACCGTCCGCGAGACCGGGTGGAAGCCCGTCCGCCGCGTGGCCAGCTGCAGCAGCACCGAGACGGCGCCGTACGCCTTGGTCGCGGGCCGCGCGAAGAAGCGGTCCGCGACTTCCAGCTGGACCATGACCGTCCAGCGGTGCACGGACGGCAGGCCGTCGAGGCTCTCGACGACCACAGGGGTGGCGACGTTGTAGGGCAAGTTGGCGACCAGCTTCCCGGGCGCCGGGTCGAGCTCGGCGAGGTCGAGCCGGAGCGCGTCGCCGAAGTGGAGCCGGACGTTCGGGAAGTCGGCGAGCGTTGTGGTCAGCCGCGCCTCCAGCGAGCGATCGATCTCGACCGCGTGCACGAGGCGGACGCGCTCGGCGACGAACGTGGTGAGGACGCCGGCGCCGGGCCCGATCTCGAGCACGACGTCGTCCGCGTGCAGCTCCGCGAGGCGGCCGATCACGCCGAGCAGGTTCTGGTCGACGAGGAAGTGCTGCCCGAGGTGCCGCTTGGCGTCGGGAAGCCGGCTCACGGAAGGCCGAACGCGGCGCGCGCGTTCGCGGCCGTCTGCCGCCCGAGCGCCTCGGCGTCCTCGCCGCGTACCTCTGCGAGCAGCGCGACGGTGTGCACCACGTTCGCGGGCTCGTTCGGCCGGCCGCGCACGGGCTGCGGCGCCAGGTACGGGCTGTCCGTCTCGACGAGGAGCCGCTCCGCCGGCACCTCCCGCGCGGCGGCGCGTATGTCCTCGGCCCGGTTGTAGGTCACGTTGCCGGCGAACGAGACGTAGTAGCCGCGCTCGAGCGCGACGGGCAGCAGCTCCGGCTCGGAGAAGCAGTGCAGCACGACCGTCCCGCGGAACGGGGCGAGGACGTCGGCCGTGTCCTCGACCGCCTCCCGGCAGTGGATCACCACGGGCAGCCCGGCGTCCGCGGCGAGCGCGAGCTGGGCCTCGAACAGCGCCCGCTGCGCGGCCTTGCGCTCGGCGCCGTAGTGAAAGTCGAGGCCCGTCTCGCCGACCGCGACGACCTTCGGGGCACGCACCAGCTCGGCGAGCTCGCCCGGGTCCTCGCCGTCGCCCGCCTTGTGCGGGTCGATGCCGACCGTCGCCCAGACGCTCTCGTTCGCGGCTGCGATCGCGATCGTCACCCGGCACGAGTCGAGGCCGGCCCCGATCGATACCACGCCCTCCACCCCGCGCTCCGCAGCCCGCGCGACGACGGCGGCGGGATCACCGTCGATGGAATCGAGGTGCGCGTGGGAGTCGATCACGGTCTAACGGCCTACTCCCCGAGCTCGTCGCGCCGCACCTGCTCCGGATCGAGCTTCCGGAACAGCGGCTTCGGCTCCGCGAGCGTCTGGCCGGGCTGCAGCTCGCTCGGCGCCCACCGGCCGACCCACGACGCATAGTCGCCGGTCAGCACCCGGTGCGAGGCGCCGTCCTCCTCGACCGTCCGGAACTCGAGCGGGCCGGCGATCCAGCCCTCGTAGCCGAGCAGCTCGTGCAGCGCCTGCGAGCTGAACGGCAGGAAGGGCGTGAAGATGATCTTCAGGTTGTCGACGGCGCGCAGCAGCACGTAGAGCACGGTCGCGGCGCGCTCGCGGTCGGTCTTGATCGTCGCCCACGGCGCCTGGTCGCTCGCGTACTGGTTGACCCGGTCGGCCAGCCGCATCGCCTCCGTGATCGCCGCGCGGAAGCGGGCCGCGCCGATCAGCTCGCCGACGATGGCGAAGCCGGCCTCGACGGCCGCGATGACCTCCTCGTCCTCCGGCGTGAGCGGCCCCGGCTCCGGGACGGCGCCGAAGTGGCGGTGGGAGAGGGCGAGCGCGCGGTTGACGAGGTTGCCCCACTTCGCGACGAGCTCGTCGTTGTTGCGGCGCACGAACTCCGCCCACGTGAAGTCGGTGTCCTGGCTCTCCGGCCCGGCGACGGCGAGGAAGAAGCGCAGCGCGTCGGCGTCGTAGTTCTCGAGGAAGTCACGGACGAGGATGCCCACGCCGCGGCTCGAGCTCGTCTTGCGGCCCTCCATGGTCAGGTACTCGGAGGCGGCGACGTCATACGGGAGCTCGAGCCTCCGCCCGGCGCCGAGCTCGCCGCCGGTTTCGTAGCCGAGCAGCTCGCTCGGCCAGATGACCGTGTGGAACGGGATGTTGTCCTTGCCCATGAAGTAGAAGTGGCGCGAGTCGGGGTTCTGCCACCAGTCGCGCCAGGCGTCCGGCTCGCCGCGGATCGCCGCCCACTCGATCGCCGCCGACAGGTAGCCGACGACGGCGTCGATCCAGACGTAGATCCGCTTTGTCTCCTGCTCCTCGTAGCCCGGCACCGGCACGCGGATGCCCCAGTCGAGGTCGCGGGTGACAGCGCGCGGGCGCAGCTCGTCGACGTAATGGAGGGAGAAGTTGCGCACGTTCGCGCGCCAGTGCGTTTGTGCGGAAATCCAGTCGTGGAGCCGCTCCTTGAACTGCGGCAGGTCGAGGAAGAGGTGCTTCGTCTCCCTGAAGATCGGCGCCTGCCCGTCGACCTTGGAGCGCGGGTCGATCAGGTCGCCGGCGTCGAGCAGGTTGCCGCAGTTGTCGCACTGGTCGCCGCGCGCCTCCTCGTACCCGCAGATCGGGCACGTGCCCTCGATGTAGCGGTCGGGGAGCGTGTTCCCGTTCGTCGCCGAGAAGGCGCCCATCGTCGTCTGCTCGATCAGGCACCCGTGCTCCCAGAGCGCGCGGAACACGTCGCGCGTCACGCGCGCATGGTTCTGCGTCGTCGTCCGCGTGAAGAGGTCGTAGCTGATCCCGAGCCGGCGCAGGTCCTCGCCGATGTGCTCGTTGTAGAAGTCGACGAGCTCCTCGTAGCTCTGTCCGGCCTGGTCGGCCGCGAGCATGATCGGCGTCCCGTGCTCGTCCGTGCCGCTGACCATGAGCACGTCGTCGCCGCGCAGCCGGTGGTAGCGGGCGAAGATGTCCGAGGGGATGCCGAAACCGGCCACGTGGCCAAGGTGGCGCGGGCCGCTGGCGTACGGCCACGCCACCGCGACGAGGATCTTCTCGGGCATCGGGCCATCTTAAGGAGGGCCTGGCGGACATCCACTCGCTCGGCAGGGCGTGATGCTCGTTCCGAGGCTAGGACGCAGGGAGCCTCGATAGCGGAGCTATCGGGGCGACTGAGGACGACGCATCGGGGCGAGCAGCGCGTTCTGACGAGCACTGCTTGATGTTCGCCAGGCCCTCCCAACAGGAGTGGGTGCCTCCCGCCCCGCCGGGTGGCGGGGCGAGAGGCAGTCATGGTCAAGCCATGACGGCGACGCGTGCGCGCCGCGGCCGGGCGCGTGTGCGTGGCGCCGGCCGGCAGGGCACCGTTCGGTTGCGGAACGGCGCCCGGCGGCAGGCCGGGCGGGCAACGGCGCGCCGGCCGATCGGGCACGGGCCGCCGACGCGCGCCGGGACGATGGCGTCACCGCGCCGGCGGCGGACGGCCGTGCAGGCCCCGATGGCGACCAGCGTCACGAGGAGTGGCGGCAGCCACGATGTCCCGAACGGGCGCCCGGACGCGCGGGGCGGCGGTTCCGCGGAACCGCCGGCCGGATCACGCCCGGCAGCGCCGACGGTCACGCTCGGACGGGTCGCCGCCGGCACGGGGTGCGCCGGGGCTCGTACGACCCCCCGTCCGGCAGGAGTCGCCTCCCGTGGCGGGACGGCCGCGGGGAGCCGGCGACGGGCTTCCCTGACCGGCGTGGGGGCGTGCTCCGCGAGAGTCGCGTGGATCGTCACCGGCGGGGGCGACGCGGGCCGCGAGCGTGCCGGCGCACGTGGGGCCGCGGCGACCGGCACGACCGGCGCGAGGGGCACGGCGACCGGCGCCGGCTCCACGGCCGGCACGGGAGCCTGCTCCGGCATGGGCGCCGGCGCCTGGGGCTCCGCCGCCACAAGCGGCTCAGGTGCAGCCGGCGCGGGCTCCGGAGCCGGTGCGGGCGTTGGCGGCGGCGTCGGAGCGGCTACCGGCACCGGACCTGGGGCCACCGCGACCGGCGTCGCAGCCGGCGGCGGAGCCGGCGCCGCGACCGGGCCGGCCGCCACCGGACGGGCCGGCAGCAGGCTCACCGGGTCGACGTAGCCGTGCTCGTCGTCCGCGTGGCGGATGCCGAGATGCACCGAGGGAGCCTCGTGCTCCGCCTCGCCGCTCGAGCCAAGCGTGGCCACGGTCTCCCCCTGGGACACGACCGCGCCGCGGGCGACGCCAAGCGTGCCGAGGTGGAGCAGGGTCACCACCCAGCCGTCGTCCGTACGGATCGTCAGCGAGCGGCCGTAATGCGGGAGGGTTCCGGCGTAGCTCACGCGGCCGCCGGCAGGTGCCTGCACGGGGTCGCCCGGCGTGCCGCCGATGTCGATGCCGCGATGCTGGCCGGCGGCGTAGGGGTCGGCACCGAGCGCGAACCCCTGCACGACGGGGCCGTCCGCGGGCCACGTCCAGGCCGTCGCTGCGGGAGCGGCGGCGAGCGCAACGACGGCTGCCACCGCAAGAGAGACGAAACGCATCTTCACCTCCTTCCGTTGTCAGATATGCGAACGCAAACCACGTTAGCGACGCGGTCGGACGTTGTCAAAATTGTCTACAGAGAGTGCCTTGGAAAGCGCCTACAGCGAGCGCTTGTAGAGAGACCGCGCGGACGCACCCGTGAGGCGTTCCACGATCTCCGCGGCCTGACGCCGCGGGACGCCCGCCTCGACGAGCTCGGCAACGGCCGCCACCGCGTCGTCGTCCGCATCGCGCCGCGCCGGCACCGGCCCGAGCACGACCACGATCTCGCCCTTCGTCTCGCCGGCGAACCGCGCCGCGACCTCGCGGGCCGGCCCGCGGACGACCTCCTCGAAGCGCTTCGTCAGCTCGCGGCACACAGCGACCGGGCGCTCCGGAGCCGCCGCCGCGAGCGAGGCGAGACTGGCCGCGAGCCGGCGCGGCGACTCGAACGCAACGGCCATGTGCGGCCACGACTCCAGCTCGGCCCACAGCGCGTCGAGCGCCCCGCGCCGGGGCAGGTAGCCCAGGAACTGGTAGCGCTCGGCCGGGAAGCCGCTCGCCACGACCGCTGATGTGACCGCCGACGCGCCCGGCAAGACCGTCACCTCGAGCCCCGCGTCGCGTACCGCGGAGACGAGGCGCACGCCGGGGTCGTTGATCCCAGGCAGACCGGCGTCGCTGACGAGCGCAACCCGCTCGCCGCCGCGGAGCCGCTCGAGCACCTCGGCCTGCCGCGCGGCCTCGTTGTGCCGGTGGTAGCTGAGCAGCGCCCGCGCGCGAATGCCGTGCCGGTCGAGCAGACGCGCCGTGTGCCGGGTGTCCTCGCAGAGCACGACGTCCGCCTCGCGCAGCTCCGCGAGCACGCGCAGCGTGACGTCGTCGAGGTTCCCGATCGGCGTCGCGCAGACCGCGAGCGTCACGCGCGCGCGTGGAGGAGATCGAAGGCGCTCAGGCCGGCGCCGATGACCCCGGCCTCGGCGCCGAGCTCAGCCTGGACGATCCGGACGGTGTCGCGCCCGGGGTCCAGCGCCTCCGTGGTGACGACCTCACGCGCAGGGCCGAGGATCAGCTCGCCGGCGCGTCCGAACCCGCCGCCGACCGCGATCACCTCGGGGACGAACACATTCACGATCGTGACCATGCCCTCGCCGAGGATGCGGCCGATGCCGGCGAGCGCCTCGACGGCGCGCGGGTCGCCGTCGTGGCCCGCGTCCACGAGCACGCGCCCCTCCGCGAATCCGTGCTCGAGCGCGACCCGGTCGGCCGCGCTTCCCGAGGCCAGCGTCTCGAGGTGCCCGCGCCCCGGACAGCCGGCGCCGCACGGAGGCCCGTTCACGTCCACGACCATGTGCCCGAGCTCGGCCCCGGCGCCGCGCGCGCCGCGATACGGATGGCCATCCAGGATCAGGCCGCCGCCGATGCCCGTGCCGAGCGTAAGCATCACGAAGTCCCGCGTCCCCCGCCCGGCGCCGAGCTGCCACTCCGCGATGGCGGCGACGTTGCCGTCATTGTCGACGAACACCGGGAGGTCCAGGCGCTCCTCGAGATACCCGGCCAGATCGATGCCCGCAAGCGGCGCGTGCACGGAGCCGACGACGCGGTGCGCGACCTGGTCGATCCGCGACGGGACGCCCACGCCGACCGCCGCGACCGGCTGCGAATAGCCCCGTACCGCGTGCTCGAGAGCGTCCAGGAACGCGTGCTGCGACCCCTGCGGCGTGGGGCGCTCGTCGACAGCGGCAAGCGATCCATCCTCCGAGACGAGCCCCGAGGCGATCTTCGTGCCGCCGACGTCGATGCCGATCACGGGCAGGGACTCCAAGGGCGGCGGCTAATCTAACCCGCCGGATGGGCCTCGAAGAAAAGCCGTACCGCGTTTACCGCGGCGGCCGCGTCAAAGGCAAGGTTCCGACGCTGCCGAGGCCTGAGCGGGAGCGCCGGCAACCGGGCCGCAACGGACGCCCGCCGCAGCAGCGCTACACGGGCACCGGGCCGACGCCGCGCCGGCGCCGCTGGCCGCGCAAACGCTGGCTCGGGCTGATCCCGGTCGTGCTGATCGCGCTGCTCATCGTTTGGGCCGTGACGAGCTACCTGGCCGTGCAGAGCGGCGTCCAGACCGCGAACAAGCGGCTGCCCCGATCGGCGAGGCGGGCGCTCAGCCCGCAGAACGGCTCCGTACTGTCGAACCCGACGCACGTGCTGCTGCTCGGCACCGACCACTCGACGACAGCGGCCCGCCGCGGCCTCGAGCACACGGACTCGATCCAGCTCATCCGCACCGACCCGGGCCGCAACCGCGTCTCCTACCTCTCCATCCCGCGCGACCTGCGCGTGGCCATCCCGGGGCATGGGTTCGACAAGGTCAACAGCGCGTACCAGATCGGCGGCGCGGCGCTCGCGATCCGCGCGATCCGTGGGCTCGGCGTGCCGGTCAACCACGTCGCGATCGTGGACCTCGCCCGCTTCCCCGACCTGATCGACTCCGTCGGCGGCGTGGACATCAACGTGCCGCGCCCGATCCTGTCGAAGTTCGACTGTCCGCTGAAGACGAACGCCCAGTGCGCCTCGTGGCCGGGCTGGCACTTCAAGAAGGGCACGCAGCACATGGACGGCCGCCGGGCGCGCATCTACTCGCGCGTGCGCAAGAACCTGCTCAACCCGGCCGACACGGACATCTCGCGCAGCGCCCGCCAGCAGCAGGTCATGACGGCGCTCACCCAGAAGATGACGTCGGTCGGCACGCTGGTCCGCATGCCGTGGATTGGCGGCGACCTGGCGAAGCCGCTCGCGACCGACCTGTCGACGAACGAGTTCCTCGAGCTCGGCTGGCGCAAGTTCCGCGCCGGCTCGTCGCACACGCTCTACTGCCGGATCGGGGGCTCCCCGTCGAGCTTCGGCTACCTCATCCCCGAGGGCGACGACGTCCGCCGGGTGCTGCGCGAGTTCGAGGGCATCGACGCGCCGCAGCCTCCGCCGCCGGGGACGCTGTTCGGCTCCGGTTGCCGGATCGGCCACCCGCTGCTCGGGTAGCCGCGGATCAGCTGTCGGTTGCCTTCTCCTTGGTGTCCGACTTGGACGAGGACGACTCGCCGCCGCCCGAATCAGACTTCTCGCCGCCACCACCGTCACGGCGCTTCGACCCGCGGCCGTAGTCGGTCGTGTAGAACCCTGAGCCTTTGAAGTGGACAGCGACCGGATAGAGGACGCGCTCCAGGGGACCGGCTCCGCAGGTCGGACAGGTCTCCGGCTGCGGGTCGCTCATGCGCTGGAACAGCTCGAACACATGACCATTCGGGCACTTGTACTCGTAGATCGGCACCAGTCACAGGCTAGCGACCCGGCTGGCGAGCACTCGCGCACTGCGAGTGCCGACCGCGCGTTTCGGTGGGGCGTCGCCGGGTGCACCGCCGCCGTCGCCGCCTTCCTGCTCGCGCGCGTGAACGCGTGGCCGCCGCACGAGGACGAGACGCTCGCCCTGTTCGTCGGGCGCGGCTCTCTGCCGCACGTCCTGGCGACCGTGCACGGCGAGCGGGGCGGCGCGCCGCTGCACTTCCTGCTGGCCTGGCTCGTCGACGAGCTCGGCGGCGGGCTGACCGCGCTGCGGCTCTTCTCGGCGCTCTTCGCCGTCGCGAGCATCCCTGTGGTCGCCCTGCTCGTCCGCCGCCTGGCCGGCAGCGCGGCCGCGCTCGCGGCCTGCGTCGTGGTCGGCGCGAGCTGGATGCTTCTCTTCCACGGCGTCTACGCCCGCATGTACAGCCTCTTCCTCTTCACGAGCGCGCTGTCGTACCTCGCGCTGGTCGTGGCGGCCGACCGGGGCGGAACCCGGCGCTGGGTGCTGTGGGGGCTCGCGACGGTGGTCATGGTCGCCGCGCATCCGTACGGGGCCCTCGTCGTGGCCTCCCAGGGGCTCTGGGTGCTCGCGACCCGGACCCGGCTCCGCGAGGCCGTCCCGGCATTCGCGGCGGTGGGCGTCGTGTGCATCCCGTTCTGGTACACCGATCTCGTCCTCGCCCGGCGGTTCGACGTGGGCGTCGGCGGCGGCGGCGGCCAGAAGATGCACGGTCCGATCGACGTGCTCGCCTACCTGTGGCGCGCGAGCGGCGACTTCGTGGCCGGCTGGCCCCTGGCAATCGCCGCCGTGCTGCTCCTCGGTCTGGCCGGGCTGGTCACGCTCTGGCGGCGCGACCGCCGCGCAGCGCTCCTCGCGCTCTCGGTCTTCGCGACGCCCGCGCTCGCGTTCCTCACCGCGAAGATGGGCTCGTCCGCAGCGCCGGAGTCGCGGCATCTGATCTTCACGTTCCCGTTCTTCGCGATGCTCGTCGGGCTCGGCGTGCTGCGGCTGCGGCGGATCACGCTCGTGCTCGTGCCGATCGCGCTCGCAGCGCTCGTCGCGGGCGAGATCGCCTGGGGCTACGGGCGCACGCCCCTGCTCTACAGGGGCGAGCCGGCTTCACGGAGCGCGGCGCGGGCCGAGGCCTCGGCGTGGCTCGCCCGCACGAGCCGGCCGAACGACGTCATGTTCGGCTACGACCCGCTGTTCCTCGGCGCGTGGGAGCGCAACAAGACGGTCTCGCACACGGTCGTCCCGCGCGCCGACCCGGTGCTCGCGCTGCACGCGCTGCGCGACGCGCCGCAGCCGCTCGGGCGCGGCGTGTGGGTGCTGGACGCGAGCGACACGAACAACTACGACCCGAAGCCGACCATCCCGCTGCGCGTGCCCACCCCCCGCTCCGCATTCGAGGCGCGCGTGTTCGGGCCTTTCCTCGTCGTCCGCACGCGCCGGCCCGTGGTGACGCCGGCCGGCTTCCTCCAGGACTCATCCAGCGTGATGCTCACCGGCAAGTCGCTCTTCCTCGGCGACGCCGACATCAACTTCGTCACCGTCCGCCGCGCGGCGGATCAGCTCTCGCGCGACAAGGACGGCATCTCCCGCTCCGCGAGCTCGCGGTAGCACGGGGCCTCCTCGAACGCGGCGAGCCCGGCCGGGCGCTGCCGCCGCGCCTCGATGCGCCGGCGGCGTCGCGCAGCCGCGATGACCGCCGACGCGCCGAGCACGCCGCCGAGCACAAACGACGGTAGGCGACGGAAGCCGCGGTCCTCGTCCACCCGGCCAGTGTAGAAGTGCGCGATGCGCGTCTGCACGCTCGGCGACCTCCTCCTCGATGTGATCGTTCGGCAGGAGGACGAGCCGGCGACGCCGGCCTACGAGCGGCGGGCGCAGACGCTCGTCGGCGCGGGCGGCCAGGCCGCGAACGTTGCCGCGTGGGCGGTGACGCTCGGGGCGGAGGCCCGGTTCGTCGGCAAGCGCGGCAGCGACCCCGCGGGGGAGATCGCGGCGAGCGAGGTGGAACAGCGCGGCGTCGAGGTGGTCGGCCCGGTGCCCGAGGGCCGGAACGGGGTCGTCGTCTCGCTCGTCGGCGTTGACGGCGCGCGCACGATGATCTCCGACCGCGGCGTCGCGCCAGAGCTGCGCGCGGAGGAGCTGGAGATGGCCTGGTTCCGCGGCTGCGACTGGCTGCACATCGCCGGCTACAGCCTGTTCCGCGGGCCGATCGACGAGGCGGCGGCGAAGGCGGCCGGCGCGATCCGCGCGCTCGGCGGGCGCCTCAGCGTCGACCTGTCGTCGGCGTCCGCGATCGAGGCGTTCGGGCCGGAGCGGCTGGTCGACCGCCTCGCGCTGCTGGCCCCGGACGTCGTGTTCGCGAACGAGGACGAGCAGCGGGCGCTCGGCGCCGTGGTGCCCGGCACGGTCACGGTACTGAAACGGGGGCCGCACGGGATCGTCGTTGACGGCGCGGCACTCCCCGCGCTGCCCGTCGACGTCGTTGACTCGACCGGCGCCGGCGACGCGCTGGCCGCCGGGTTCCTCGTCGGCGGCGCCGAGCTGGCGCTCGAGACGGCGGCCCGGTGCGTCGGGCAGCTCGGCGCGATGCCGCCGGCCGGCTGGTAGAAGGCGCGCGTGCTGCAACTCTCGGAGGAGGTCGAGCAGGCGCTCGAACAGGACGGCCCCGTCGTCGCGCTCGAGACGACGCTCGTCGCGCACGGGTTCCCGGCCGGCCAGGGAGTCGCCGTGGGGCGCGCGAGCGAGGCGGTCGTCCGCGGCACCGGCGCGGTGCCTGCGACCGTCGGCGTGCTGGACGGCGCCGTCCGCGTCGGGCTCACGGACGCGGAGCTGGAGCGCTTCGACGCGCGCGCCCGCAAGGTCGGCCCGAGCACGATCGCGGCCTGCGTCGCGTCTCGCGAGGTCGGGGCGACCACCGTCGGCGGGACGCTCGTCGCTTGCCGGGCGGCCGGGATCCGCGTGCTGGCGACCGGCGGCATCGGCGGCGTGCACCGCGGCTGGGAGAGCAACCCCGACGTCTCCGGCGACCTCGGCGAGCTGGCGCGCACGCCGGTGGTTGTCGTCTGCGCAGGCGTGAAGTCGCTGCTCGACGTCCCGGCGACCGTCGAGCTGCTCGAGACGCTCGGTATCCCGGTCGTCGGCTGGAAGACCGACTCGCTGCCGCTCTTCTACTGGGCAGCCGGAGGCCCGCCGCTCACCGACCGGGTGGACTCGGCGGCGGAGGCGGCGGCGATCGCGCGGGCGCACTGGGCGCTCGGCGGCGCCGCGATCCTGCTGGTCAAGCCGCCGCCGACCGAGTTCGACGCGGAGCCGCTGATCGAGGAGGCGCTCGCCGCCGCGGCCGCCGAGGGCGTGCGCGGCGCCGCGGTTACGCCGTTCGTCCTCGCCCGGCTGCACGAGCAGAGCAGTGGCGCGACGCTCGCCGTCAACCGAGACCTGATTGCGGCGAACGCGCTGACGTCGGGCGAGGTCGCCGTCGCGCTGGCTAGCTGATCGCGCCCAGGAACTCGTCGATCGACAGCGCCGTCAGCGTCTCGAAGCTCGAGCTGCCGCGCGCCCCGAGCGCGACGGAGACGCGCGCGATCGTCGCCGCGTCCGGAGCCTCGACGACGTTGATGAAGTCGTACGGCCCGAGCGTCGCCCACTGGTGCAGCACGCGGGCGCCGAGCTCCTCGACGTCGCGGTTGACCTCGCGCAGCCGGTCCGGGTTCGACCGCAGCGTCTGCACTCCCTGGGGCGTGAGCTTCGAGAGCAGGATGTAGGTCGGCATCAGGCCTCCTCGACTGGTGGACGTCGCGACTCTAAGCGAGCCGTCTGGTCGATGTAGAGCAGGGCGCCGCCGAGGAAGAGCAGCGGCGCGAGCACGAGATCGGCCAGGAAGACTGCGACGTGCTGCGTCTGGTCGCCCTGCCCCTGGAGCAGGAGCACCAGCACGGTACGGCTCAGGAAGAACACGACGACGAGGGTGATGAGCGAGCCGACCGCATGTCCGTACCCGGCGCGCGCGAGCGTGACCGCCCGCCGGAAGCTTCCGGCGAACCCGGCGTCCTCGACGAGGGCGACCGGGACGGCGAGACCGACGAACGCCAGCCACGGGATCGGGAAGACAAGTCCGATGACCGCCAGCCAGACGTTGCCGGGGACGACGAAGGCGAACAACACCAGCGGGATGACGGCGAAAGCCGCCACACCGCCCGCGTACGCCAGAGCCAGGCGCTCGCGGACGAGCGGCGGATCGAGGAGGACGACACACGCCCGGACGTAGGCGGCAGTCATGAGCAGCGATCCGATGGTGAGCAGGACGACTAGTGAGATCGCTCTCCCGGCGTTGGCACCGACGAGGTCGAGGACCGCGGGCGCGAGCCCGATCGGGACCAGCCCCCAGAAGCGCGAGCCGTAGAAGCGCACCGTCTCGGCGACGACCTGCCCGATCGTGCGCTCCGCCGGCGGAAGCGGCGGCGGCAGCGGCGCGTTGCGCGCCGCGCGTCTCTCGGCCCGGCTAGCCAGCGATCTCGCCGGCGAGCGCCTCGGCCTCGTCGACGAGGACGGAGACCGCCTCGAGGCCGGCCGACCAGAAGCCGGGATCCTCGATGTCGAAGCCGACGCGCCGGGCGAGCTCGCCGGGCGGGGCCGAGCCGCCCGCGCGGAGCAGGTCGAAGACCGGCTCGACGAGCGCGTCGCCCTCCTCGACGTAGCGCTCGTAGATCGCCAGCGAGAAGAGATAGCCGAACGCGTAGGCGTAGACGTAGCCCGGCACGCCGATGAAGTGCGGGATGTAGCTCCACCACGTGCGGTAGCCGTCGCTGACCCGGACGGCGTCACCGAGCATCTCCCGCTGCGTGTCGGCCCAGAGCTCGTTGACGCGCTCGACGGGCAGCTCGCCCTCGCTGCGCCGCGCATCGTGCGCCGCGTCCTCGAAGCGGTTGATCGCGATCTGCCGGAATGTGGTTGCGAGCGCGTCCTCGATCCGGCCGGTCAGCAGCGACAGCCGGGCCTTCGGGTCGTCCTCGCGCTCGAGCAGGATCTGGAAGGTCAGCGCTTCGCCGAACACCGACGCTGTCTCGGCGAGCGTCAGCGGCGAGCGCGCGTTGAGCAGCCCGAGCGGCTGGGCGAGAACGCCGTGCAGCCCGTGACCGAGCTCGTGCGCGAGCGTCAGCACGCTGCGGCGCTCGCCCGCGTAGTTCATGAGGACGTACGGGTGCACGTCGGGCACGGTCGTCGCGCAGAACGCGCCCGACACCTTCCCGGGCCGGAGCGCGGCGTCGATCCAGTCGCGTTCGAAGAAGCCGGAGATGATCTCGCCCGCGCGCGGGTCGAAGTTGCCGAACGCCTCGAGCACGGTGTCGCGCGCCTCGTCCCAGGAGACCGTCGGCGGCTCGTCCTCGAGCGGCGCGTAGCGGTCGTAGTCGTAGAGGGTGTCCAGCCCGAGCAGCTTCGCCTTGAGGCGGTAGTAGCGCTGCGGGATGTCGTAGCGCGACGTGAGCGCCTCGACCAGGCTGTCGACCGCCTCGTCGGAGATCTCGTTCGAGAGGTTGCGCGACGAGATCCAGCGCGGGTACGTGCGCAGGCGGTCCTCGATCGTCCGCTCGTTGAGGACGGTGTTGAGAATGTAGGCGCGGGTGCGCAGGCCCGGCGCGAGCGTGTCGGTCACAGCCTCGGCGACCGCCCGGCGCGCGCCCTGGTCGCTCAGCTGCTGGAGCCGCGCGAGCGCCTCGTCGAGCGAGGTCTTCGTCCCGTCGAGCTCGACGCTCAGCTCGGCCACGAGCTCCTCGAACAGGCGCACCCAGGCGCTGTTTCCGGTGACGCTCTTCTCGGCGTCCAGACGCTCCTCCGGCTCGGAGAGGACGTGCGGGCGGTAGCGGCGCTCGGCGCGCAGGACGTTCGCGTACGTCGCGAGCGCCGGGTCGGCGAGCAGCTGCTCGGCGCGGTCGTCGTCGACCTCGACCCACTCGAGCTCGAAGAACAGCAGCTCGGTCTCGATCGCCGTCCCCTGCTCGCGTGCGCGCTGCGCGAGCGCGCCGCGCGACTCGTCCGAGGTGTCCGCCGCGTAGCGGAGCTCGGCGTACGTCTGCGCGCGCGTGACGATGGAATGGATGCGCTCGGACTCGGCCGTCGCCTCGTTCAGGCCGGCCGCGTCCAGGTCGGCGACTTTGCCGCGGTAACGCTCGCGGAAGGCCTTCGCCTCGGCAAGCGCGCCGTCGAGGTCGGCGGCAAACCGGGAGTCGTCAGGCCCCGAGTAGAGATCGCGGAGGTTCCACTCGACGGCTTCGGCGCCGGTCACCGTTGCGGCCACGACCAGACCCTAGCGATCCGTCTACCTTTCGATCCCGACGAGCACCCTGGATACGGACCGCGATTTTGGGCAGGTGACCGTCTGCGGCGCCGACGATGGATCGCCAACCTGTTCACCAGCACCGGCTTGACCATGTTGGCCGCGTCGACGGCGCCCTTGGCGCGCGGCGACTGGAACGGCGTCACCAAGCTGACCTCGAGCCTGACCGCGGCGACCGTCCAGAAACAGCAGCTCCTCGTCTTCACACTGCCGAGCGTCCAGGCAGGGGCGCTCGAGATCGTGCAGACCGGCTACGGCACCGTGGACATCGACGGGGCCGGCGCCTACAAGAGCTGTTAGCCCCGGGCGGGGGCGGCGGCTCTGCGGCCACCCCCGCTACGGTGCCGCGGTGCGTTTCCTGGTCGTCGCCGTCGCGGCCGCAGCGCTCCTCGCCGGCTGCGGCGGGTCGTCGAGGTCGACGGCGCCGCAGGGGCCGCCGCTCGAGACCGAGTGCGGTGACCTGCCGAAGGGGCTCGACGCAAAGCCGATCTGGCTGCACACCTCGGACGGGGTCCGCATCTACACCGCGACCGCCGGGAAAGGGCCGAAGGCGGTCGTGCTGCTGCACGAGTCGGACTCGAACCTCTGCGGCTGGCTGCCGACCATGCAGTGGCTCGCCGGCAACGGCATCCGCGCGATTGCGATCGACATGCGCGGTGCGGGCCGGTCAGGCCCGGGACGCACCTCGGCCTACTTCCACTTCCGCCCCGATATCGTGGCGGCGCTCGACGAGGCCCGGGCCGAGGGCTCGAAGGACCTCATCCTGATGGGGGCGTCGCTGGGGGGCGCGACCACGCTGATGTACGCACCGACCCTGAGCGGGCTCGCCGGCGTCGTCAGCCTCTCCGGCGAGCTTCAGCTCCCGAACTACAAGCTGGACGGGATCGACGCGGTCCCGAAGCTGCGCGCACCGCTGCTCACGATCGGCAGCCGCCAGGACGGCTACTTCGACGCGGCGGACTCGAGGAAGCTGCAGCGAGCGGCCGGCTCGGCGGACAAGCAGGCGGCCGTCTTCCCCGGCTCCTACCACGGCTGGGATCTGCTCAACGTGGCGCCCTACAAGGCGCGCGTCCAGAAGCTGCTGCTTGCCTGGCTGAACCGGCACTAGCGCCTGGGACTGTCCCCGGGCCCCCTCCGGAGCGGCCATGGCGTTCGTCACGAATGTGTGGCAAGGGGTGCGACCGGGCTCAGGGGGCCCGCAGGTCCTCTGCACGATCACGCAAGGGGTGGAGCGGCCCGTGCTGCGCACGGGCCGCTCAGGCTTCGGGATCAGGCGGCCGCGGTGACAGCCGCGCCGGCCTTCTCGAAGACCAGCTCGCCGTCGCGCGCGTCGACGAGGACGGTGTCGCCCTCCTCGAAGTCGTGTGCGAGCAGCCGCAGCGCCAGCGGGTTCTCGATCAGGCGCTGGAGCGCGCGCTTGAGCGGCCGGGCGCCGTAGGCCGGGTCCCAGCCTGCCTCGGCGAGCACCTCCCTGGCCGCGTCCGTGACCTCGAGCTGGAGGCCGCGGGCGGCGAGCCGCTCACGCAGCCGGCGCAGCTGGAGCTCGACGATCGCGCCGAGCTGCTCCCGCGAGAGCGGGTGGAACTCGATGATCTCGTCGATCCGGTTCAGGAACTCGGGCCGGAACACGTCGCGCAGCGCGTCGGCCGAGCGCACGTTCGAGGTCATGATGATCACGGTGTTGCGGAAGTCGACCGTGCGGCCCTGACCGTCGGTCAGACGCCCGTCGTCGAGGATCTGCAGGAGCACGTCGAAGACCTCGGGATGCGCCTTCTCGATCTCGTCCAGCAGGACGACCGAGTACGGCCGCCGGCGCACGGCCTCGGTCAGCTGGCCGCCCTCCCCGTAGCCGACGTACCCGGGCGGCGCGCCCACGAGCCGGGCGACGGTGTGCCGCTCCTGGTACTCGGACATGTCCAGCCGCACCATGGCGCGATCGTCGTCGAACATGAACTCGGCAAGGACGCGGGCGAGCTCGGTCTTGCCCACGCCGGTGGGGCCGAGGAAGACGAACGAGCCGATCGGCCGGTTCGGGTCCTGCAGGCCGGAGCGGGCGCGGCGCAGCGCGTTGGCGACCGCCTCGACCGCCTCGTCCTGGCCGACGACGCGCTCGTGGAGCCGCTCCTCCATGTGGATGAGCTTCTCGGTCTCGCCCTCGAGCAGGCGTGACACCGGCACGCCCGTCCAGCGGGCGACGACCTCGGCCACGTCGTCCTCGTCGACATCCTCCTTGACCATCGGCTGCCAATCCGGCTCCGCCGGATTGGCTAGTTCTGTCTCGAGTGCGGGCAGCTCGCCGTACCGGATCTCGGCTACGCGTTGGAGCTCACCGGCGCGCTCCGCGCGCTCGGCCTCCATCCGCAGGTCGTCGATCCGCCGCTTGATCTCGGCGACACGCTGCAGGGCTTCTTTCTCCCTGCTCCAGCGGGCGGCGAGCTCGTCGCGAACCGACTTGGCCTCGGCCAGCTCCTTCTCTAGGGGATTCCGCGTAGCGGAATCCTCTTTCGACATCGCTGCCAGCTCTATTTCTCGCTGGCGCACGCGGCGCTCGGCCTCGTCGAGCTCGAGGGGCTGCGACTCGATCTCCATGCGCAGCCGGGAGGCGGCCTCGTCCACGAGGTCGATCGCCTTGTCCGGCAGCTGCCGGTCCGAGATGTAGCGATCCGAGAGCACCGCGGCGGCAACGAGCGCGGCGTCGCGGATGCGCACGCCGTGGTGCGCCTCGTAGCGCTCCTTCAGGCCGCGGAGGATCGCAATCGTGTCCGCGACCGACGGCTCGCCGACGAACACCGGCTGGAAGCGGCGCTCGAGCGCGGCGTCCTTCTCGATGTGCTTGCGGTACTCGTCCAGCGTGGTCGCGCCGATGGCGCGCAGCTCGCCGCGCGCCAGCATCGGCTTGAGCATGTTGGCAGCGTCGACGGCCCCCTCGGCCGCGCCGGCACCGACGATGGTGTGCAGCTCGTCGATGAAGAGGACGATCTCTCCGGCGGCATTGGTGATCTCCTGGAGCACCGCCTTGAGCCGCTCCTCGAACTCGCCGCGGTACTTCGCCCCGGCGAGCAGCGCCCCGAGGTCGAGCGCCCAGACCCGCTTGCCCTTCAGAGTCTCCGGCACGTCGCCGTCGACGATGCGCTGGGCGAGGCCCTCGACGATCGCGGTCTTGCCGACGCCCGGGTCGCCGATCAGCACCGGGTTGTTCTTCGTGCGGCGTGACAGCACCTGGATGACGCGGCGGATCTCGTCGTCCCGGCCGATGACCGGGTCGAGCTTGCCCTGCTCCGCGAGCGCCGTCAGGTCGCGGCCGAACTTCTCGAGCGCCTGGTAGGTGCCCTCCGGGTCCTGCGACGTGACGCGCTGGCCGCCGCGGACCTCCTGGAGGGCGCGCAGCACCTGCTCGCGCGGGAGGATGTCGAGGGCGAGCAGCAGATGCTCGGTCGAGACGTAGTCGTCCTCGAGCTTGCGCGCCTCCTGCTCCGCGCCGTCGAGCACCTTGCGGAAGGCGTTCGAGATCTGCGGCTGCAGGTTCTCGGCGCCCTGCATGGAGGGCCGCGACGCGAGCCGCTCCTCCGCCTGTGCGCGCAGCGCGTCGGGCGAGGAGCCGGCGCGCTCGACGATCGTGCGCGGCAGCTCCTGGTCGAGCAGCGCGAGCAGCAGGTGCTCGGGGTGGATCTCCGGGTTGCCGGCGCGGCGCGCAAGCTCCTGCGCGGCGGCGACGGCCTCCTGGCTCTTGATGGTCAGCTTGTTGAAGTCCATGTGTCCTTTCGTGCCGGGGATGCCGGCTTGCGATAGAGGACGAGGTCGCGCCGGTAGTGCCGGTGCACGTCGGCGACCTCGTCGCGCCGGCGGCGCTCCAGCCGGTCGATCTGCGCCTGTGCGCGCCTGAGTTCGTCCTCGAGGCGGAGCACCAGCTCGACGCCCGCGAGGTTGAGGCCCAGCTCCGTCGTCAGCCGCTGGATCAGCTTCAGCCGCTCGACGTCCTGCTCCGAGTAGAGCCGGGTGTTGCCGGCGGTCCGCTTCGGGCGCACGAGGCCCTTCTGCTCGTACACGCGCAGCGTCTGCGGATGCATGCCGACGAGCTCGGCGGCGATCGAGATCATGTAGCGGGGACGCTCCAGGTCCGGGGACGTCATGCCCGCCTCCGCTTCAGCCACGTCCGGTAGGCCACGAGCCCGGCGAGGAAGACGCCGAGCAGCACGATCGCCTCCCAGCTCTGGCCGTCCAAACCGAGCGCCCAGAACGCGATCACGAACGCCACGATGAAGACGCCGAAGCCGAGCAGCTCGCCGGTGGTCAGGCTCGTCTTCACGCGACCAGCCCCTCGCGCGGGTTCTCGCCCGAGACCTTCTGCAGCTCCTCGAGCAGCTCGCGCTCGCGCTTCGACAGCTTCTTCGGGACGCTCACGCGCACGCGCGCGAGGACGTCGCCGCGGCCGGAGCCGTTCAGCTTCGGCGCGCCGCGGCCGCGGATGCGGAGCAGCTTCCCGTCTTCGGAGCCCGCGGGCACCTTCAGCGAGACGGCGCCCTCCGGCGTCGGCACCTCGACCGACGCGCCGAGCGCGGCCTCCGCGTAGGTGATCGGCACGTTCACGACCAGGTCGGCGCCGCGCCGCTCGTACAGCGGCGAGGGCTCGACGCGCGTGACGACGTACAGGTCGCCTGGCGGGCCGCCGTTCAGGCCGGACTCACCCTTGCCCTTCAGGCGGATGCGGGTGCCGTCCTTGACGCCGGCCGGGATCTTGACCGTGTAGCGCTTCGTCCGCCGCTCGCGGCCCGAGCCGTGGCAGCGCGGGCACGGATCCTCGATCACGGTGCCGTTGCCGCGGCAGCGCGGGCACGGCTGCGACAGCGCGAAGAGGCCCTGGCTCTCGGCCAGGACGCCGCGGCCGCCGCAGTCCGGGCAGATCTTCGGCGACGTGCCCGGCTTCGCGCCCGTGCCGCCGCACTCCGAGCAGGCTGTCTCCACCTCGACCGGGATGCGGGTCTCGACGCCGTGCAGCGAGTCCTCGAACGACAGCCGCACCTCGGCCTCGATGTCGGCGCCGCGCCTGCCGCGCTGGCGCTGCCGCTGCCCCGTCGAGCCACCCCGGTTGAACATGCCGCCGAGGAAGTCGCCCAGGTCGCCGAAGTCGAAGTTGCCGCCGAAATTGGCGTTCGGGCCGGCGCCCGCTGGACCGCGGCCGTTCACCGAGCCGAACGTGTCGTACTGCTTGCGCTTCTCGGCGTCGGACAGGGTGTCGTAGGCGCCCTGCACCTCCTTGAACCGCTCCTCCGAGGTCTTGTCGCCGGGGTTGCGGTCGGGATGGTGCTCCCGCGCCAGCTTGCGGTACGCCTTCTTGATCTCGGCCTCGGTCGCGTCCTTCTTGACGCCGAGGACGTCGTACAGGGTTTTAGCCATTCATCTCCTGGTCGGGGCCTGCGGACACGACGACGCGCGCCGGCCGCAGGACGAGGTCGCCCAGGCGGTAGCCCTTCTGTGCGACCTGGATCACGCTGCCCTCCTCCTGGTCGGACGGCTGGGCGAGCAGCGCCTCGTGGACATGCGGGTCGAACCGACCGCCGGCCTCGATCTCCTCGAGGCCCTGGCGCCGGAGCACGTCCTGGAGCGCACGATGGACGAGGCGGACGCCGTCCTCGAGCTTCGCCTCCTCATGCTGCTCCGCTGCCTCGAGCGCCCGCTCGAGGTCGTCGACGACCGGGAGCAGGTCCTTCACGACCTGCTCCTTGGCCCGCGCCGCCGACAGCTCCTGGTCGCGCACGACCCGCTTGCGGTAGTTGTCGAACTCCGCGGCGAGTCGCTGCAGGTCGTTCAGGTGCTCGTCGGCGCGCGCCTCGGCCGCTGCGACCTGGCTGCGGAGGTCGTCGTCGACGACCTCCGCTTCCTGGGTCTCGTTGGTCAGGTTCTCCGTCTCGTGGGTCACGAGGAGGTCTTCGCCTCCTCGTCGATCACCTCGTAGTCGGCGTCCTCGACGACCTCGTCCTCGGAGCCGCCGTTCGGGGTGCCCGCGCCGGACTGCGCCTGCGCTGTCGCCTGGGCGTAGACCGCCTCGGCGAGCTTCTGCGACGCCTGCTGCAGCGCCTCCGTCTTCGAGCGGATCTCGCCGATGTCGCCGGTCTCCAGCACGCCGCGGAGCTCCATGATCCGGCCCTCGATGGTCGAGGCGTCCGCCGGGTCGAGCTTGTCGCGGTGGTCGCGGAGCGAGCGCTCCGTCTGGTACGCGAGGGTCTCCGCCTGGTTGCGGGCGTCGGCGAGCTCGCGCAGCCGGTGCGCCTCGTCGCGGTGCGACTCGGCCTCGCCGATCATGCGCTCGACCTCCTCGGACTGGAGCCCCGAACCGCCCTCGATCTTGATGCGCTGCTCGTTGCCGGTGCCGAGATCCTTCGCCGACACGTGGATGATCCCGTCGGCGTCGATGTCGAAGGAGACCTCGATCTGCGGCATGCCGCGCGGCGCCGGCGGGATGCCGACGAGCTGAAACTTGCCGAGCGTCTTGTTGAACCCGGCCATCTCCGACTCGCCCTGGAGCACGTGCACCTCGACCGACGGCTGGTTGTCCTCCGCGGTCGTGAACGTCTCCGACTTCTTGGTCGGGATGGTCGTATTGCGCTCGATCAGCTTCGTCATCACGCCGCCCTTGGTCTCGATGCCGAGCGACAGCGGGGTGACGTCCAGGAGCAGCACGTCCTTGACCTCGCCGCGCAGGACGCCCGCCTGGATGGCGGCGCCGACGGCGACGACCTCGTCCGGGTTCACGCCGCGGTGCGGGTCCTTGCCGATGAGCTCCTTGACCTTCTCCTGGACGGCCGGCATACGGGTCATGCCGCCGACGAGCACGACGTGCTCGATGTCCTTCGGCTCCAGGCCCGCGTCGGCGAGCGCCTGCTTGGTCGGGCCGACCGTGCGGTCGAGCAGGTCCGCGACCAGCTCCTCGAGCTTCGCGCGCGTGAGCTGGAGGTCGAGGTGCTTCGGGCCCTCCGGCGTGGCGGTGATGAACGGCAGGTTGATCTGCGTCGTCATCGTGGAGGACAGCTCGATCTTCGCCTTCTCCCCGGCCTCGTAGAGCCGCTGCAGGGCCATGCGGTCCTGCGCCAGGTCGATGCCCTGGTCGCGCTTGAACTCGGCGACCATCCAGTCGACGATCTGCTTGTCGAAGTTGTCGCCGCCAAGGTGGTTGTCGCCGTTCGTCGCCTTCACCTCGTACACGCCCTCGGCGAGCTCGAGGACAGAGACGTCGAACGTGCCTCCGCCGAGGTCGAACACGAGGATGACCTGGTCGTTCTCCTTCTCGAGCCCGTAGGCGAGCGACGCCGCGGTCGGCTCGTTGATGATGCGCAGCACGTTCAGGCCGGCGATCTTGCCGGCGTCCTTGGTGGCCTCGCGCTGCGCGTTGTTGAAGTACGCCGGCACGGTGATCACGGCGTCCGTGACGGGCTCGCCGAGGTAGGCCTCGGCGTCCGTCTTCAGCTTCTGGAGGATCATCGCGGAGATCTCCGGCGGGGCGTAGTCCTTGCCCTCCGCCTTCACGCGGACGTCACCGCTCGGGCCCTCGACGACCTCGTACGGGACGATCTTCATCTCCTCGGAGACCTCGCCGAACTTGCGGCCCATGAAGCGCTTGATCGAGGAGACCGTGTTGGTCGGGTTCGTGACCTGCTGGCGCTTTGCGGGCGCGCCGACGAGCCGCTGGCCGTCCTTGGTAAACGCGACGACGGACGGCGTGGTGCGGCCGCCCTCGGCGTTCGGGATGACGGTCGGCTCGCCGCCCTCGAGCACGGACATGGCCGAGTTCGTCGTGCCGAGGTCGATGCCGATGGTCTTTGCCATAGGGAAAAACTCCTTTCTCGACTTCTCTGCTGAGAAAATCTAAGTGTGATAGTAGCAAGTTAGGCGGACTAGCGTCGAGGCATGCGGATGATTGCCCTGGCCACGTGCGCCGAGGTGCCGGAGCTCGACGAGGACGGGCCGGCACTCGTTGCGGCGCTGCGCGAGCGGGGCGTGGAGCCGGTGGCGGCCGTGTGGGACGACCCGGCAGTCGAGTGGTCACGGTTCGAGCTCGTCGTGCTGCGCTCGACATGGGACTACGCGGAGCGCCGCGACGAGTTCCTCGCGTGGATCGGGCACCTGCCGAGGGTGGTCAACCCGCCCGCGGTCGTGCGCTGGAACAGCGACAAGGCCTACCTGGGCGAGCTGGCGGCGGCCGGCGTGCCTGTCGTCCCGACCACCTTCATCGAGCCCGGCGATGCGCTCGAGCCCTTCGCGAACGAGGTCGTGCTGAAGCCGCGCATCTCGGCAGGAGGGCGCAACACGGCGCGCTACGAGGCGCTCGAGCTCGAGCCGGCGCGCCGGCACCTCGAGGCGCTGCACGCGGCCGGGCGGCCGGCGATGGTGCAGCCGTACCTCGACGGCATCGAGGCGGCCGGCGAGGCGGCGCTCATCTGGATCGGAGGCGCGTACTCACACGCGATCACGAAGAGCGCGCTCCTGCGACCGGGCCAGCGGCCCGGCACGGAGCTGTTCCTGGCGGAGACGATCGAGGCGCGCGAGGCCTCTCCCGCGGAACGCGACGCCGCCGAGCATGCGCTCGCGGCGCTGCCGTTCGGGCCGCAGGCGCTCGCCTATGCACGCGTGGACCTCCTACCCGCCGCGGACGGCCCGGTCGTGCTCGAGGTCGAGCTGACCGAGCCGTCGCTGTACCTGGGCTACGAGCCGGCCGCGGCCGACCGGTTCGCGCACGCGATCATCGAGGCCCTCTCGCGGCTCAGAGCCGCTCCTTGACCTCATCCTTGGCGTCCTCGACCTTGCCCTTCGCGTTGCCCATCTCCTTCTGCGCCTCGCCCTGCTTCTCGCGCATCGGATCGTCGGTGAGCTCGCCTTCCTTCTCCTTCACGGTGCCTTCGACCTTGTCCTTCCATTCACCCATGTCGTCCTCCTGATCGCTTGTCCCCGGGTGTTTCCGCCGCTCTTCGCGGACGAAACCCGGGTCAGGCGGTCGCGGCGAGCGCGCGTGCGCGCGGAGGCGCGGTCGACTCGCGGACGACGAGTCGGGTGGCCAGCTGGATCGAGAGCGTCTCGACGCTCTGGTGCTCGAGCAGGCGGACGAGCAGGCTGACCGCCGTCCGTCCCATCTCGGCGAGCGGCTGACGCACGGTCGTGAGGCTCGGCGTCACGATGCTCGCATGCTCGACGTCGTCGAAGCCGACGATGGACAGTTCCTCGGGGACGCTCAGACCGCGCTCGCGCGCCGACCGCATCGTCCCGATGGCGATGTTGTCGTTGAATGCGAACACGGCGGTCGGCGGGTTGCGGATGCCGAGTAGGGCGTGTGCGGCCTCCTCGCCGTCCGTGATCTCGAAGTCGGCCTCGACCTCCAGCGCCGGATCGAAGGGGATGCCGGCGGCCGCGAGCGCAGCGCGATAGCCGCGCCGGCGGTCCTCGGTCGCAACCCAGCCGGGCGGGCCGGTGATCGCGCCGATACGGCGGTGCCCGAGTGAGAGCAGGTGGCGCATCGCCTGGTCGGCGCCCGACATGTGCGCCGCGGAGACCGATGGGATGCGCTCGTCGAGCGGCAGTAGCGGGTCGACGACGACGAACGGATAGCCGGCGTCGAGGGCGCGCTCGAGCTCCTCGCTCGACTCCCCGGGCAGGACGATGAGCGCCCCGTCGGTGGTGCCGCCGTGCATCAGCCGGTCGAGCAGGGACACCTCCCGCGCATGCTCGTGCTGGGTCGGCGAGAGCACGACGCGCATCTCCTGCTCGTAGAGCGCCTCCGCCGCGCCGGCGAGGATCTCCGCGAAGTACGCGGGAAAGACGAGCGGCACGAGCACGCCGACCATCCCGGTGCGGCCGGCGGAGAGCCCGCGCGCGTTGCGGTTCGCGGTGTAGCCGTGCTCGCGGATGACACGCCGTACGGCGTCGCGCGTCTCGTCGGCGACGTCGTCCCGCCCGTTCAGGACGCGCGAGACCGTGGCGATCGAGACCCCGGCGAGGTCGGCGATCTCCCGAATTGTCATTCGCTTGCCGCTGGGGACGGCCATTAGCCCTCCATTGAAGCATTTTTCCCGGAAGTTCCCGAAAACCCGGACCGATCCGACCGGTGACGGACTCTCTTGACTCCACTGTAACAAAGTGGTAACAGTTCCGGAAGCGTTTCCGGTCAAAGTAGGTCGCCCGGCACGAATGGGCGAGAAAGGACACCAGATGCGACGTACCTCGACTCGCTCGCTCGTCGCCGCGACAGCCGCACTGCTCCTCATCCTCGCGGCGGCCGCGGCGGCGCCCGCTGTCACCGCGAAGACCAGCTCGTCCGCCGCGGGGCATCCGTGCCTCGTGATGACGGGCTCCGGCGACCCGGCCTTCGTCAAGAACTTCAACCCGTACGCCGGCGGCGGCCTGCCGAGCAACTCCATCGCGCAGGGCGCGTTCTACGAGCCTCTGATCGCCACGTCCGCCGGCGCCGTCCATACGGTCCCATGGCTCGCCCGCAGCTGGAAGTGGTCGAACGGCAACAAGACGCTCACGCTCCAGATCGCCCCCAATGCGAAGTGGTCGAATGGCAAGCCGCTCACCGTCGCCGACGTCGTGTACAGCCTCACGGCGGGCCGGCAGAGCCCCGTGATGGACCGCATCGGCTTCGCCGGCACCGGCACCAACTACGTCTCGATCAAGGCGAAGGGCGCGCACGCGGTCGTGATCAAGCTGAAGACGGCCGACTCGCAGTTCATCCCGGCGGTCCTGAACCGCGCCTTCGTCGTCCCGAAGCAAATCTGGTCGAAGGTGTCCGATCCCGCGACGTTCACGAACTCCAACCCCGTGGGCTCGGGGCCGTTCAACGTCATCAAGCGCTTCACGACCCAGGACTACGTCCTGGGCAAGAACCCGCACTACTGGCAGGCAGGCCTGCCGAAGATCGGGTGCCTCGAGTACCAGCAGGCGGCCTCGAATGACGCCGCGCTCGCGCTGATCCAGAGCGGCCAGGTCGACTGGACGCACAACTTCGTCCCGAACGTCGAGAAGGCGTACGAGGCCAAGGACCCGGCGCATTACCACGGCTTCTTCTCGAACCGCGACTACCCGATCTCGCTCGTCTTCGACGACACGGCCTACCCGTACAGCCTGGTCGCCTTCCGCAAGGCCGTCAGCCTCGCGATCGACCGCAACTCGGTCTGGAAGCTGGGCGAGTACGGCTACGAGACGCCGGCCGACGGTATCGGCCTCAGCGGGCTCTTCCCGGGCTGGGTGACCGACAAGTCGGTGAAGGCCCTGGCGAAGTCGGTGACCAGGTACGACCCGGCCGCCGCGAAGAAGACGCTCACGGACGCCGGCTTCACCTACAAGGGCAGCCAGCTGCTCGACCCGAAGGGCAATGCCGTCAAGCTCGACATCCACGTGATCTCGGGCTGGTCGGACTGGGTTGCCTCGAACCAGATCATCACGAAGAACCTGCAGGCGATCGGCATCGACTCCAACGTCCGCCTCGAGGCCTCCTGGGGCGACTGGTTCCCGAACGCCTTCGCGACGAAGAACCCGACGCTGCTCTGGCAGGTCGCGTCACGCGGCTCGGCGTACGGGTACTTCTATTCGAACCTCTCCAAGCAGGCGTTCATCCCGTCGGGGACCGACGCGACGCCGACCGGCAACTGGGAGCACTTCTCGAACGACAAGGCGACGACCCTGCTCAACCAGTGGAAGGGGACGCTCGACGCTGCCAAGCAGCACAAGATCGCGACGCAGCTCGAGAAGATCTTCCTCCAGCAGCTCCCGATCATCCCCGTGGTGATCGGCGCCCGCTGGTCGACCTACAGCACCAAGTACTTCCACTGCTTCCCGACGCAGAACAACTTCTACGCCGACCCGATCTTCACGACCAACCCCGACAACGTCCTGCTCTTCACGACGATCTGTCCGGGCGGGAAGTCCGGGCGCTAACACCCATCCAGGTACCTCCATGCCGGGCGGGCGGGGTTGACCCCGCCCCGCCCGCCCGGCGAATCTGAGGAGCCGACATGCGCTGGTTCGCCCGACGACTTGCCTTCTACGCCTTCGCGCTCTGGGTCGCGCTGACGATCAACTTCCTGCTGCCGCGGCTGATGCCAGGCAGCCCGCTCGCCGGCCTGCTCCAGCACATGAGCCCGTCGCAGCTGTCCGCGAACCCCGGCGTCATGAAGACGTACGAGGCACTGCTCGGCGGCGGCAACCACTCGATCTGGCAGGACTACGTGACGTACCTCGGCCGCATCGCGCACTTCGACTTCGGCATCTCGACGTCGAACTACCCGACCCCGGTGTCCGAGGTGGTCGGCCGGACGCTCCCCTACTCGATCTTCCTCGTCGGCGTCGCCTTCATCCTGGCGTTCATCGTGGGCACCGGGATCGGGATGCTCGCCGCGTGGCGCCGCGGCGGCACGGTCGACAATGTCTTCGTGCCGACGTTCATGGCACTCGGCGCGCTCCCGGCCTTCTTCACCGCGCTCCTGGCCCTCTACTTCCTCGGGCTCAAGGCCGGCTGGTTCCCGATCCAGCACGCCTACGACGCCAGCCTGACCCCCGGCCTCAACTACACGTTCCTCTCCAGCGCGTTCCGCCACGCGCAGCTGCCGATCCTCGTGATCATCGTCGCCTACGCCGGCGGCTGGGTCCTGAACATGCGGACGGTGATGATCAACACGCTCGGCGAGGACTACGTGACGATGGCGCAGGCGAAAGGCCTGCGTGACCGGCGCGTGATGACGCTCTACGCCGGCCGCAACGCGATCCTGCCGCCGCTGAACGGCTTCGCCGCCCTGTTCGCGAGCGCCGTCGGCGGGCTCGTCTTCATCGAGTACGTCTTCAGCTACCCCGGTGCCGGCCTCACGCTCCAGCAGGCCGTGCTCGGGCGCGACTACGCGCTCGCCCAGGCACTGCTGGTCGTCCTCTCCGTCTGCGTCATCCTCGCCAACCTCGTCATGGACATGCTCAACCTCGTCCTCGACCCCAGGCTCCGGGCCGGCTGATGTCGCAGCTCGACCCCGCACTGAACGTCACCATCACCGCGCCGCCGCGGCGTCTGTTCGGCCGGCTGCGCGTGCCCGGCTGGTTCGTGCTCCTGCTCCGCAACCGCAAGTCGTGCATCGGCCTCGGCATGGTCTCGTTCGTCGTCGTCATCGCGCTGATCGCGCCGCTGATCTCGTCCAGCCATCCGAACGACTTCAACCTGCTCGCCGCCCGGCAGGCGCCGTCCTGGCACCACCTCTTCGGGACGACCGACCAGGGCAGCGACATCTTCTCGCAGGTCGCGCTCGGCGCCCGCCGCTCGCTCCTGCTCGGCGTCGCCGCCGGCGCGCTCGCGACCGCGATCGCCGCCATCCTCGGCATCAGCGCCGCCTACATCGGCGGCTGGTGGGACGAGATCGTCAACTTCCTGACCAACGTCTTCCTCGTTATCCCGGCGATTCCGCTCCTCATCGTCCTCTCCGGGTACCTGCACACGCGCGGGATGAGCACGATGATCTTCGTCCTCGCCCTCGTGCTCTGGGCGTTCGAGGCCCGCATCCTCCGCAGCCAGGCGTTGTCGCTGAAGAGCCGCGACTTCGTCGCCGCCTCGCGGGCTGCCGGCGAGTCGAGGACGCGCATCGTCTTCGCCGAACTGATGCCCAACATGATCAGCCGCATCGCGGCCGGCTTCGTGCTCGTCTTCTACGTCGCGCTCCTGATCGACGCCGGGCTGGAGTTCCTCGGCCTTGGCGATCCGTCGACGACGAGCTGGGGCACGACGCTCTACTGGGCGCAGACGAACTCCACCGTGCTCCAGGGGGAGTGGTGGCCGTTCTTCTTCCCGGGCGCCGCGCTCGCCTTCACCGTCCTCGGGCTCGTCCTGATCCTCGCGGGCATCGACGAGGTCAGCAACCCGCGCCTGCGCACGAGGGACGACGGATGATCGCCGAGGAAGCCATCCTGCCGGCGCCGATGCGCGAGAAGGCCGAGACGCTGCTGGAGCTGCGCGGGCTCCAGGTCGACTACGGGCGTGCCCGCGCCGTCGACGGCGTCGACCTCCAGATCCGCCAGGGCGAGATCCTGGGGCTCGCCGGCGAGTCCGGCTGCGGGAAGACGACGATCGCGAGCTCGGTGCTCCGCATCCTGCGCCCGCCGGGGCACGTCACCGGCGGCAGCATCCTCTTCCGCGGCGAGGACATCCTCCTGCTGAAAACGGAGGAGCTGCGCCGCTTCCGCTGGCGCAACGTCTCCATCGTCTTCCAGGGCGCGATGAACGCGCTCAACCCGCTGATGCGCGTCGGCGACCAGTTCGTCGACACGCTGCGCGCTCACGAGCGGATCGACAAGCGCCGCGCGCTCGTCCGCGCGGGCGAGCTGCTGGACCTGGTCGGCATCGACCCGCGCCGCCTGCGCGCCTACCCGCATGAGCTGTCGGGCGGGATGCGCCAGCGCGTGATCATCGCGATCGCCCTCTCGCTCACGCCCGAGCTGCTCGTGATGGACGAGCCGACGACCGCGCTCGACGTCGTCGTGCAGCGCGAGATCCTCCAGCAGGTCGAGGCGCTCAAGCGCGACTTCGGCTTCGCCGTCCTCTTCATCACGCACGACGTCTCGCTCCTGCTCGAGTTCGCCGATCGGATCTCGATCATGTACGCGGGCGAGATCGTCGAGACGACGTCGGCCGAGCGCCTCGCGACGAAGCCGCTGCACCCGTACACGCAGGGGCTGCTTGCCTCCTTCCCGCCGCTCACCGGCCCGCGGGTGCCCCTCACCGGGATCCCGGGCGCGCCGCCGGACCTGCGCGACCCGCCGACCGGGTGCCGGTTCCACCCGCGCTGCCCCCACTGCGTCCCGGAGCGCCTCGGGCTGTACACCCGCCAGACCACCGAGCGGCCCGTCCTGCGCGAGGTCGCGCCGGGCCACCAGGTCGCGTGCCATCTCGTCGAGGAGGGTGACGCGTGAGCGTGGCAGAGCTCGAGGTTCGCGGTCTCACCAAGCATTTCCCCGTCGGCAGCGCGCTGCGCCGCTCCAAGCTGTACGCCGTCGACGACGTCTCCTTCGCGCTCCGGGCCGGCACGATCACCGCGCTGGTCGGCGAGAGCGGAAGCGGCAAGAGCACCGTTGCCCGCGTCCTTGCCCGGCTCCTCGAGCCGACCGCGGGCACGGTGCTCTTCCGGGGTGACGACGCGTCCCGGGCGCGCGGCCGCGGCGCCGAGCTGCGCTACCGCTCCGAGGTCCAGATCATCTTCCAGGACCCGTTCGACTCGCTGAATCCGGTCAAGACCGTCCGCCACCACGTCGAGCGGCCGCTGCGCGTCCACAAGCTCGTGCCGTCGAACCAGATCGAAGGGCGCGTGCACCAGCTGCTCGCGAGCGTCGGCCTCTACCCGCCTGCCGAGATCGCCGCCAAGTACCCTCACGAGCTCTCGGGCGGCCAGCGCCAGCGCGTCGCGATCGCCCGGGTGCTCGGCGTCGAGCCGAAGATCATCCTGGCCGACGAGCCGACCAGCATGCTCGACGTCTCGATCCGCATCGGGATCCTGAACCTGATGCGGCGGCTGGCCGAGGAGCGCGGAATCGCCTTCCTCTACGTCACGCACGACATCGCCGCCGCGCGCTACGTCGCGGACGACATCCTGGTGATGTACGCCGGCCAGATCGTCGAGCAGGGCCCCGTCGAGGAGGTGCTCGCCGAGCCGCTCCATCCGTACACAAAGCTCCTGGTCGCGGCCGCGCCAGACCCCGGCAACCCCGTGCGCCAGTACATCGAGCGCAGCCCGGGCCGCGCCGCCGCGGCCGTCGAGCCGGCCGCCGGGTGCCGGTTCCTGTCACGCTGCCCGCTCGCCATCGGCGTCTGCTCCGAGGTCACGCCCCAGCTGGCCGAGCCGCGCGCCGGGCACGCCGCACGCTGCCACGTCACCGCCCCGTCACCCACCGTCTAACGAGAGGACTCGACATGCCCGTCGACCCCACCGCCTTCCCCGACGAGTTCATCTGGGGAGCAGCCACCGCCTCGTACCAGATCGAGGGCGCCGCCCACGAGGACGGCCGCGGCGAGAGCGTGTGGGACCGCTTCTCCGCGACGCCCGGCAAGGTGCGGAACGGCGACTCAGGCGAGGTCGCGTGCGACTTCTACCACCGGTATGCGGGCGACGTCGCGCTGATGGCCGACCTCGGGCTCGACGCGTTCCGGTTCTCGGTCGCGTGGCCGCGCGTGCTGCCGGAGGGCCGGGGCCGGGTCAATCAGGCCGGGCTCGACTTCTACGACCGGCTCGTCGACGAGCTGCTCGCGCGGGACATCGAGCCCTTCGCGACCCTGTTCCACTGGGACACGCCGCAGGCGCTCGAGGACGCGGGCGGCTGGCCCGCCCGCGAGACCGCCGAGGCCTTCGTCGAGTACGCCGAGATCGTGGCCGCACGGCTCGGCGACCGCGTGCGCCACTGGATGACCCACAACGAGCCGTGGGTCTACGCGTGGATCGGGCACTCCTGGGGCGAGCACGCGCCCGGGCGGACGAGCGAGCGCGACGCGGTCGCAGCGGCGCATCACCTCCTGCTCTCGCACGGGTGGGCGGTCGAGGCCATCCGGCGGGCCGCACCCGGCGCGCAAGTCGGGATCACGCTCAATCTCTCGCACGCGTACGCGGCGTCGGACACGCCCGAGGACGAGGCCGCCGCGTGGGAGGTCGACGGCGGCACCAACCGCTGGTTCCTCGACCCGATCTTCCGCGGCGCCTACCCCGCCGACCTGCTCGAGCGCAACGCGCTCGCCGCGCCGTTCGTGCGCGACGGGGACCTCGCGACGATGGCCGCGCCGATCGACTTCCTGGGCGTCAACAACTACTTCCGCCACGTCGTCGGCGCCGGCGCCGACGGGCCGCGCCTCGTCCGCGACCCCGAGGCGCAGCACACCGACATGGGCTGGGAGGTCTATCCCGACGGCCTCCACGCGCTGCTGATCCGCCTCGCGGAGGAGTACACGCCGCCGGCCATCTATGTCACCGAAAACGGCGCCGCCTTCGGCGACGTCCGCGTCCACAACGGCCGTGTCCACGACCCCGAGCGCACGGCCTACCTGCAGTCGCACATCACCGCCGTCGGCCGCGCGGTCGCCGCCGGGGTGCCGGTCAAGGGCTATTTCGTGTGGAGCCTGCTCGACAACTTCGAGTGGGCGTACGGCTACGCGAAGCGCTTCGGGATCGTCTACATCGACTACCCGACGCTCGAGCGGGTGCCCAAGGACAGCTTCTACTGGTACCGCGACTTCATCGGCAGCCGGCCCCGCCAGCCGGCCCCGTCGCCGGTGGCCGCCGGGTAGACGGAGGCCGCCGGGTACCCTCACGGCATGGAGCCGCTCCGCGACGCGTGGGAACGCGAGATCAAGAGCCTCCGGGTCTCGGTCACCGACAAGTGCAACTTCAGGTGCCGGTACTGCATGCCCGCCGAGGGCCTGGAGTGGCTCGGCCGCGACGAGCTCCTGACGTTCGAGGAGCTGGCGCGGCTCGTGGGCGTGATGGCGTCCATGGGCGTGGAAGAGGTGCGGCTCACCGGCGGCGAGCCGCTGGTTCGCCGCGACTTGCCCGTGCTCGTGTCGCTGCTCGCGCCCATTCCCGGCGTCACGGACCTGTCGCTGACGACGAACGGCGTGCTACTCGACCGCTATGCCGGCCCGCTCGTCGAAGCCGGCCTGCGCCGCGTCAACGTGTCGCTCGATTCGCTGTCGCACGTCCGGTTCGCCGAGATCACCCGCCGCGACGCGCTCGACCGCGTGCTCGCCGGGCTCGCGGCCGCCGAGGCCTACCCCGAGCTGAGCCCGATCAAGGTCAACTGCGTGGCCATTCGCGGGTTCACGGAGGAGGAAGTGCCCGCCTTCGCGGAGCTGGCGCGGCGCAAGCCCTACGTCGTCCGGTTCATCGAGTTCATGCCGCTCGACGCCGACCGGGCCTGGCGCGGCGACGACGTGCTCACCGGCGGCGAGATCCGTGCGCTGATCGAGGAGCACTGGCCGCTCGAGGAGATCCCGGCGAAGGCCTCGTCCACGGCGCGGCGCTTCCGCTTCGCCGACGGCGCCGGCGAGATCGGCTTCGTCAACCCCGTCTCCGAGCCGTTCTGCTCGACCTGCGACCGCATCCGGCTGACTGCCGACGGTCAGCTCCGCACCTGCCTGTTCTCGCGGCGGGAGTGGGATCTCAAGACGCCGCTTCGCCAGGGGGCATCCGACGAGGAGCTCGCCGCGCTCCTCCGCTGGGCCGTGCAGCACAAGGAGCTCAAGCACCACATCAACGAGCCGGGCTTCGTCCGCGCGTCGCGGTCGATGTCGCAGATCGGCGGTTAAGCTCGCGCAGTTCCGGCGGTAGGTTGTCAGCCTCGGGAGGTAGAATTTAAGCGTTCCCCGAGACGTTCTTTCCTGATATGTCCGCTTCCACCGCAACCGTCAGCCGCCGGTCGTTTCTCCCGCGTGGGTGGGGGGACTTCCTGCTGCAGCTCTGCATCTGGTTCGGCTTCCTGGCCGCCTACGAGGTCGCGCGCGGCGTCGCCGACCGCGACCCGTCGAAAGCGCTCGAGAACGGCCGGCGGATCATCAACCTCGAGGGGCCGAACCGGCTTTACGAGCTCACGTTCCAGCGCGTCATCAGCGAGCACGGCTTCCTCGAGGCCGCCGCCTCGTGGAGCTACTGGGGCTCGCAGTTCACGGTGCTCGGGCTCGCGCTGCTCTGGGTGTACCTGCGCCGGAACGACGCCTTCTACAACTTCCGCAACGCAATCATGCTCGCGAACGTCATCGGGCTGATCGGCTACGTGCTGCTGCCGACCGCGCCGCCGCGGATGTTCCCGAGCTTCGGCTTCGTCGACTCGCTGGCCGACTTCGGCGGCATCTCGCACGGGAGCATGGTCGTACAGCTCGCGTCGAACCCGTACGCCGCCGTGCCGAGCCTGCATGCAGCCGACTCGCTGATCGTCGGCATCGTGCTCGCCACTCAGGTCAAGTCGCTGGCGGCGAAAATCCTCTGGCTGCTCTGGCCCCCGTGGGTGTGGATCGTCGTGATGGGGACCGGCAACCACTTCTGGATCGACATCGTCGCCGGCGTAGGCGTCGCGATGATCGCCTGCGCGATTATCTACCGCCGCCCGCTCCACGCCCGCCTCGTCGCGCTCGCGCACGCGGCTTGAATGCCCCTTCCAGCAATGGTCAGGGCGTCCCTGACGGCCCCAGGGGCCGCCATGCCGTGTCCTCGGTCACCCCAATATGCCGGCATATGGTGGTTCCCTGCGTCCTTGCCTGACGGCCCCTGGCAGTCGTCAGGAACGCGAGACCATCACCGGAAGGGGCATTAGTGGCCGGCGGGGCGGCGCGGCTCCAGCGCCTCTACATCGACGGCGTCCGCCGTGCGGCGGCGAACAGCGTCGACGGGCTCGCCCGCACGCGCATCTCGCCCAACGCGCTGACGGCCATGGGCGTCTCGCTCTGCATTCTCGCCTCGGTCGTCGTCTACTTCGAGTACCGCAACGAGATTCTGTTCTTCTGGCTCGGCGCGGCTCTCTTCATCATCGGGTCGATCCTCGACATCCTGGACGGCGCGCTCGCCCGCCGGTCGAATCGCGCGACAACGTTCGGCGCGTTCATGGACTCCACGACCGACCGGCTCGGCGAGGCGTTCATGCTGGGCTCGATCGCGCTCGTCTTCATGCGCGACGGCAAGGAGTTCGCCCTTGCCGCCGCCTTCGCCGCCCTAACCGCGTCATTCCTCGTCAGCTACACACGCGCGCGCGCGGAGGCGCTCGGGCTCCGCGGCGACATTGGGCTCGGGTCGCGCGCGGAGCGGGTGGTCGTCATCTCGGCGGGACTCATCCTGGCGCCGTGGGGCGTGCTGCCGTGGGCGATCTACCTGCTCAACATCACCGCCTGGACGACCGTGGCGCAGCGCGCGCTCAGCGTGCGTAACCAGCTCCGCGATGCAGGCCAATGATAGCACTTAACTGCTAGCGCATAGCAGGTTTGTGTTATGGTGTTCCGCGTGGCGACGAAGCGCAGCACCGTGCTCGTCCGGCTTCCCGCGGCCGTCAAGAGGCGGCTCGCGGCGGAGACCGGGGCGACCGGCCAGAGCCTGAACGACGTCGCCGTCAGCACGCTGGCGGCGCGTTTCGCCGTCCCGTATACGCCGAGCGGCCGCCGAGCTGCGGCGCCGCGCGCCACCGGCGACGTCCTGCTGCGGATGCCGCCGGAGCTCAAGGACAAGATCGCGCGCCGGGCCTCCGAGCGCCGGCGGTCGATCAACGACCTGATCGTGGAGACGCTCGCGGAGCGGCTCGGCGTCACGACCGAAAGGACACCTCGCATGGCACAGACCAACGGCAGCAGCAACGGCCGCCACCGCGGCGACGACAAGGTTCGCGTTGCGATCATCGGTATGGGCAACTGCGCGAACTCGCTGCTCCAGGGCGTCGAGTTCTACAAGGACGCACCGGACGATCAGTTCGTCCCCGGCCTCATGCACGTCAACCTCGGCGGCTACCACGTGCGCGACGTCGAGTTCACGGCGGCGTTCGACGTCGTCAAGGGCAAGGTCGGCGCCGACCTCGCCGACGCGATGTGGGCGCACCCGAACGACACCATCAAGTTCGCCGATGTCCCGAAGACGGGCATCACCGTCTCGCGCGGGATGACGCACGACGGGCTCGGGCAGTACCTCTCCGAGATCGTCGAGAAGGCGCCGGGCGATACCGACGACGTGGTCGGGATCCTCAAGGAGACCAAGACGGACGTCGTCGTCAACTACCTCCCGGTCGGCTCCGAGGAGGCGACCAAGTGGTACACGGAGCAGATCCTCCAGGCCGGCTGCGCGATGGTGAACTGCATGCCGGTCTTCATTGCGAAGGGCGGCCACTTCGCCCGCCGCTTCGAGGACGCCGGGCTGCCGATCATCGGCGACGACATCAAGTCGCAGGTCGGCGCGACGATCACGCACCGGGTGCTCACGAGCCTCTTCCGCGAGCGCGGCGTGCACCTCGACAAGACGATGCAGCTCAACGTAGGCGGCAACTCCGACTTTCTCAACATGCTGGAGCGCAGCCGCCTCGAGTCCAAGAAGATCTCGAAGACGAACGCGGTCACGTCGATGCTCGACTACGACCTCGGCGAGGGCAACGTGCACGTCGGACCGTCCGACTACGTGCCGTTCCTGACCGACCGCAAGTGGGCGTACATCCGCATGGAGGGCACGACCTTCGGCAACGTGCCGCTGAACCTGGAGCTGAAGCTCGAGGTGTGGGACTCGCCGAACTCGGCCGGCATCGTCATCGACGCGGTGCGCATGGCGAAGCTCGCCCTGAACAACGGGCTGGGCGGCGCCCTGGAGGGCCCGAGCTCGTACCTGATGAAGTCGCCGCCGAAGCAGGTTGCGGACGACGACGCGTACGAGGCGGTCGAGAAGTTCATCAAGGAGAACGCCCGCAAGCCGGTCAAGGTGACCGCAAAGGCGTGAGCGTCGCGAAGACGTGAGTCTGAGGTTCCAGCCGGCGGCCGAGCTCGAGCTCGGCCGCCTGGCCGGCCTCTTCACCGCCGCGTACGAGGGCTACCTCGTTCCGTTCTCGATCGACGAGCGGACGCTCCGCTTGATGGTCGACGCGTACGACCTCGATCTCGACGCGTCGAGGGTCGCCCTGCTGGACGGCGTGCCGGTCGGGCTCGCGAACGTCGCAGTACGCGGCGACCGCGCCTGGATAGGCGGCATCGGCGTCACGCCGTTCGGCCGCCGTCGCGGCATCGGCGAGCAGCTGATGCGCGGGGTCATCGACCAGGCGCGCGAGCGGGGTGCGAGCGTCGTCCAGCTCGAGGTCATCGAGGGCAACGCCGCGGCGCTGGCGCTCTACGAGAAGATCGGCTTCGAGCACGTGCGCCACGTCGACGTCTGGATCCTGGACGCCGATCCGGAGGCGCGCGGTGGCGCGGCCGACACCGAGGTCGTCGCGGCGCACGAGCGGATTCGCTCCCGTCGTCGCGCCGAGGAGCCCTGGCAGCGCGACGACGAGACGCTCGCGCGGCTGCGTTCGCTGGAGCCGCCGTTGCGCGCGCTCGGCGTCGACGGCGGGGCGGCGATCGTGCGGCCGACACCAGTGGCGGCCTCGGTGATCCAGATCGGCGGCGACGAGGCGGCGGCCCGCGCGCTGCTCGAGACACTCCGCCGCGAGGGCTCGGTGAACGTGCTCAACCTGCCGGACGACGAGCCGGCGGCCGAGGCGTTCAGCGCGCTCGGCGGCCGGGTTGCGGTGCGCCAGCGCGAGATGACGCTCAGCCTCTGAGCCGGAGCGCACGCTCGAGCCAGACGGGCGCGCCCCGCTCGGTCCATCTGTTTGTCCACGGGGTCGGCCGGTGGCTCACCCGTTGTGGGGCGCGTCACTAGGATCGCTGCGTGGCGCTCCGCATCTGCCTCGTGACCCCGTTCGCGTGGTCGCAGCCGCACGACGTCAACGAGCACGTGACCGGGGTCGCCGCGGCGCTTCGCGAGCTTGGGCACTCCGTCACGGTGCTCGCGCCCTCGAACCGGGCGCGCGACCTCGTCGCCGGCCGGCGCGCGCTCCACGACGGCAAGGCGGCGGACGTGATCGCGCTCGGCCCGGCGGTGCCGGTCTCGCGGCGAAGCAAGCTCGGCGTCCCCGTCGGCGTGCGCACGAACCTCCAGCTCGCGCTCGCCCAGGGCGGGTACGACGTCGTCCACGGCTTCGAGCCGGGGCTACCGAGCCTCAGCTACCTGGCGCTCCGCGACGCCCGCACGCTGGCCGTGGCGACGTTCATCTCGCCCGACCGCCTCGGCTATCCGCCCGGGAAGACGCAACGCATGCGCCTGCTGACGCGCCTCGACGCGCTCGTCGCGACGTCGCCGCTGACCGCTGCGGCGGCGCAGGAACGGTTCCCGGGCGACTACCACGTCGTGCCGCTCGGCGTGGACACCGATCGGTTCAAGCCCTCCGCGAAGCGGAAGCTCGTCGTCGCCGAGTGGCGCCCAGGCGAGCGGCTTCAGGCCCGCTCCGTCGCCCGCGCCCTCCGGGAGCTCGACGACTGGGAGCTCGTCTTCCTGCGCACGAAGCCACTCGGCGGCCGGCCGCCCATGCCGCGCCGCCTCGCCGGACGCGTCCACGTGCGGACGCTGCGCGACGGCGCCGCCCGCGCACCCCTCTTCGCCGAGGCCGCGATCTTCGTGCCATCGCCCTCCGGCCTCCCACGCGCCCTCCTCGAGGCGAAGTCCGCGGGCGCAGCGATCGTCGCCCCGCCCGGCGTCGCCACCCAGCCCGAGCTGGCCGGCGCCGCCGTCGCGCGCCTGACCGAGGACGCCGCCCTGCGCGAGCGCCTCGGCAAGGAGGCCCGGCGCGACGCCGAGCGCGAGTCGTTCGCCGTCGTGGGAAGCGAGCTCGACGAGCTGTACGGCGGCCTGGGCGGCCGCCGCCGGCCCACCCTGCCGAGCGCTGCGACGCACGACGACGACGGGTGGATCGTCGTCGACCTGCACATGCACACCTCCTGGTCGCACGACTGCTCGATCCCGCCGGTCCAGCTGCTCGACCACGCCGAGGAGATCGGCCTGGGTGGGATCGCCGTCACCGACCACAACGTGTTCGGCGGCGCGCTGGAGGCAGCGGAGCTCGCGCGCGACCGCCGCCTCACCGTCATCCCCGGCGAGGAGGTCAAGACCGACAGCCAGGGCGAGGTCATCGGCCTCTTCCTCAGCGAGGAGATCCCGCGCGGCATGTCGTTCTCGGCGACGATCGCCGCCATCCGGGCGCAGGGCGGCATCGTCTACCTCCCCCACCCGTTCGATCGCCTGCACGCCATCCCCGACCCGGCGACGCTGCACCGCCACCTCGGTGACATCGACGTGTTCGAGGTCTACAACGCGCGCCTCCTCTTCGAGACGTACAACGACGAGGCGCTCCGCTTCGCGCGCAAGTACCAGCTGACCATGGGCGCCGGCTCGGACGCGCACGTCCTGCAGGGAGTCGGCACCGGCGCGCTGCGGATGCGGCCGTTCGACGGGCCGGAGCAGTTCCTCGAGAACCTCCAGACGGCCGAGGTGCTGCGCCGCCCGAAGTCGCTCGCCTACCTCCAGAGCCTCAAGTGGGTCGCCCAGGTCAGGGACCGGCTGGGCGCAGGCGAACCCGTCTAGTTCCAGGGGAATCGCGGCCGATCGCGAATCAGGCAACGTGGATCCCGATACCGCCGACCTCGAGGGCAGGAGGCGCCCTGCCCGCACGCAACTAGAAGGCGCCGTGGGATCCTCCAACGACGAGATCTACGACCGGTATCTCGGCAAGGCGATCCGCGAGATCAACGAGCTGGGCGACGAGATCACGCGCGCCGCCGGCGACCGCACACCGGTGCTCGGCTCCGGCCACCCCCTCGCCGACGTGCTGATGCTGAAGTGGTCGCCGCAGCGCAGCGAGACCCAGGAGGGCGTCGCGTTCTTCGGCCGCGCCGGCCAGGCGATCCTCAAGTCCCTCCAGCGGCTGCGGGTCGACCCGATGGCCGTGTACGGCACGAACTGCGTGAAGTTCGAGGATGCCGACGCCGACGAGACGGCCCAGGCGTGGCTCACGCAGGAGCTGCACATCGTGCAGCCGAAGCTGGTCATCGTCATGGGCGAGCGCGCCCTCGCGTTCGTGAACGCGCTCGACTTCCCGCTCGCGCGCGCGGTCGAGGACACGCCGGGCGAGATCCAGCAGCTCACGGCGACGATCGGAGCGCTGGTGACGCCCGACGTCGACGAGTCGCTCGACGAGGCGCCGGCGAAGACGGCCTTCTGGAACGCCTTCCGCGCGCTCGGCCCGTGGTGGGCCGCGCAGCCGCCGTACTAGACCGTCCGCTCTAATGCGGCAGTGAACGTCGTCGCCGCGAATCGCTTCGGCCGCGCGCCGGCCTTGTGGGTCGGCATCGCGCTGATCGTCGCGGCGCTCGCCGTCTACTACGCCTTCTCGGACTCCTTCCGCAACCTGTCGCTCTGGGGCGACACGGCGTTCATCGCGCTCGTGCTCATGCCGGCCGTGTTCGCCCTCGTCTACTTCGCGCTGCCGCTCCGGCGCGCGCACTGGGTCGCCCTGCTCGGCGGTCGCGTTCGGCGTTCTCGCCGTGATCCTCGAGGTCGCCAACCTCGACACGCTCGCGAACTTCGCGAAGCTCGCCACGATGACGCTGCTCGCGTTCTGGTTCCTGACCTTCTTCGAGCGGCTCTCCTGGGTGGTGCTCGTCGCGGCGCTGATCCCGTGGATCGACGCCTACTCGGTGTGGCGCGGCCCTACGCACCACATCGTCACGAAGCAGCGGAACATCTTCGACACCCTCTCGTTCGCCTTCCCGGTCCCCGGCGAGCACGCCTCCGCGAATTTGGGGCTCCCCGACCTGCTCTTCTTCGCACTGTTCCTGTCCGCCGCCGCCCGCTGGAACCTGCGCGTGGGCTGGACGTGGCTGGCGATGGTGCTGTCCTTCGGCGCGACGATGGCGATCGCGGTGCAGTGGGACGTGAACGGCCTGCCCGCGCTGCCCGGGATCTCGATCGCCTTCCTGGCCGTGAACGCGGATCTCATCTGGCGCGACCTGCGCCGCCCGCGGCCCGAGCCGGCGACCTGAGTGCTCGGCCGCCGCCTCGCGATCCTCGCCGGCGCCGCAGTCGCGCTCATCGCCATCGGCGCGGCGGTCACCTCGTCGCTCGGCGGCGGCCGCACGGGGCTCACGAAGGTCGACCCCAACAACCTGGCGGTCATCGACCCGACAAGCGACGTCATCACCGCCGAGGCTGGCGGTCGGCTCCGGCCCCGGCCCGGTTGCGACCGGCGACGGGTCGGTCTGGGTCGGGAACACGGTCGACCGCACGCTCACGCACCTCGACCTCCGCTCGGGCGCGCCGCTCGGGACGATCTCGCTCGGGAACCGAACACCGACCGGTCTCGCCGTCGGCGGCGGTGCCGTCTGGGTGGCGAACGGCCGCGTCGGGTCGCTCTCGTACATCGACCCCGGCTACGCGAAGGTGACGAAGCTGGTGCCGCTCGCCGGGCCCTCGGGCGGCGGCACCGTCGCCCTCGGAGGCGGCTCCGTCTGGGCGGCGTTCGGCGACTCGACGCTCGCCCAGGTCGACCCTGACACCCGGAAAGCCGTCGGCAAGGAGCTCACGCGCTCGATCCCGTCCGGGGTCGTCTACGCTCTCGGCTCGCTCTGGCTGGCGAACACGAGCGACGAGACGGTGACCCGCTTCGACCCGGCGACGTTCACGAACGGGCCGGTGGCACGGATCCCCATCGGGCGGCAGCCCGTCGCGATCGCCTACGGGGAGGGCGCGCTCTGGACGGCGAACGCCGACCACACCGTGACCCGGATCGACCCGGTGTCCCATGCGACGGCGACCATCCGCGCCGGCGTGGCGCCGGCCGGCATCGCGGCCGGCGAGGGCGCTGTCTGGGTCGCGGGCACAAACGGCACCGTCGTGCGGATCGACCCCAATGAGCGGCGCGTGATCAAGCGCATCCGGCTCGGCAACGCCGTGTCAGGTGCGGGGATCGCCGTGGGCGGCGGCTCCGTCTGGGTGTCCGTCGCTAATCGCGCGTGAGCAGCGCCACGGTCTCGACGTGCGGCGTGTGCGGGAACATGTCCACCGGCCGCGCGGAAACGAGCCGGTACCCCCACTGCGACGCGAGCACCTTGAGGTCGCCGGCGAGCGTGGTCGGGTTGCACGAGACGTAGACGAGCCGCGGCGCGGCCGCCTCGCCCACCCGCTTCAGCGCCTTGCCGGCAAGCCCGGCGCGCGGCGGGTCGACGACGGCCACGTCCGGGTCGCCGGTCCGCTCGCGCAGCTCGGCCAGCACCTGGCCGACGTTGCCGGCGAAGAACGCCGCGTTCGCGATCCCGTTCAGGTCGGCGTTCTCCAGCGCGCAGGCGATCGACTCCTCCGAGATGTCGACGCCCCACACGGTCAGCGCCTTGCCGGCGAGCGTGAGCCCGATCGTCCCGATGCCGCAGTAGAGGTCCCAGAGCGTCTCGTTCCCCGTCAGCCCGGCCGCCTCGCCCGCCAGCTGGTAGAGCTGCTCGGCCATCGCCGTGTTCGTCTGCAGGAACGCATTGGGACGAACGCGGAAGCGCAGGCCGCACAGCTCCTCCTCGATCGCGTCCTCGCCCCAGAGCAGCTCGGTGGGCAGGTTCGTGATCTCGGCCGGGCGTCTCGTTCACCGACCAGTGGATCGCGCGCACCTGCGGGAAGCGCTGCAGCATCTCGACGAAGTAGTCGCGCTCGAACCGCTCGCCCTTCGCGGTGACGAGCTGCACGAGCGCCTGGCCGGTGTTCCGCCCCTCGCGGATGACGAGGTGGCGGAGGTAGCCGGTGCCATCGGCCTGGTCGTAGGCCTCGAGCCGCTCCTCGCGCGCCCACGCGTCCACGGTCTCGCGGATCTCGTTGCCGAGGTCGGTGGCCAGCCAGCATTTCTCGATGTCGAGCACCTCGTCCCAGCGGCCGGCCCGGTGCAGGCCGGAGCACCGGCCCGTCCTCGGTGCGCGTGAACGAGTACTCCATCTTGTTGCGGTAGAAGAACGGCGACTCCGCGGGGACGATCGGCTCGAGCGGCGGCTCGGCGATGCCGGCGATGCGCGTGAGCGCGTCGCGCACCTGCGCCTCCTTCGAGTCGAGCTGCGCCGCATACGCGAGGTCCTGGAAGCGGCAGCCACCGCACGCCGGGTAGTGCGCGCAGGGCGCGTCGACGCGGGCCGGCCCAGGCTCGAGCACGTCGACGGCGGTCGCCTCGGCGTGGTTGCGCTTCACCTTCGTCACACGCGCGCGCACGAGATCGCCTGGCAGGCCGCGGCGCACGAAGACCACGAAGCCGTTCGCGCGCGCGACGCCGTTGCCGCCGTACGCGAGCGAGTCGATGCGGAGGTCGATCTCGTCATCGACCGAGACGGGCGCTGCCATCGCGGGCAGCCTAGGTGACGTCGCGCCGCACCGTCAGCCCGGCGCCGACGAGCACGATGCCCACCACGTATGCGAACGAGAGCGCCACCGCGGCGCCGGTCGCGATGTGGGCGTTGTGGCCCCCGGTCTCCCCGGCGAGCTCGCCGAGCACCTGGCCGGGCAGGTAGCGGCCGACGGTGTCGTAGAGGCCGACGACGAGCGGCTCCACGATCAGGACCCAGATGAACGAGAGCACGATCGCGAGGGCCTGCCCGCGCACGATCGCGCCCACGCCGACGCCGATCGCGCCCCAGAGCGCGGCGCCGGCGACGAGGCGGGCGGCGCGGCCCCAGACGTCGAACGAGACGCCCGGGTCGCCGCCGATCCAGACGTAGGCGATCGACAGCGCAAGGGCAACCGCGATGACTGCGAGCAGCGGCGCCCGTGAGGATGGCCGCCGCCGTCTTCGCCGCGATCGACGCGCTCGCGGCGCGGCTCGACCATGAACGTCCCGGCGATCGTGTCGTGGCGGAACTCCCAGGTCACGATCAGGACGCCGAGCACGATCGCGATCACGTTGGCGAACCCGGCCACGTCCAGGATGTCGCTGACGACGGTGCTCGCCTCGTGCTCGCCGGTGATGTTTCCGACCGCGCCCAGGACGACGATCGCGAGCAGCGGCAGGATCAGGCCGACCACGGTGCGCGGCGTCGTGCGCAGCTTCAGCAGCTCGGCGCGGAGGAGCCTCACGCCTTTCCCTCGGTCAGCTCGAAGAACGCCTGCTCCAGCGACGCCCGCTCGGCGGCCAGCTCGTGCAGCGCGACCCCGTTGGCGGCGGCGAGGTCGCCGATCGCCTCCTGCGGCATGCCGGTCACGACCAGCGAGCCGTCCGCTTCGGCGACCTCCGCCCCGCGCGCGGCGAGCAGCTCGCGCAGACGCGGCGCCTCCGGGCTGCGGACACGGACGCCGCCCGACGCGCGGGCGACCAGCTCCTGCGTCGTTCCGCTGGCGACGAACTTCCCGTGGTGGATGATCACGATCTCGTCCGCGATCACCTCGACCTCCGAGAGGATGTGGCTCGAGACGAAGATCGTCCGGCCGCGCTCGGCGCGCTGCCGGAGCAGGTCGCGAAGCCAGCGGACGCCCGCAGGGTCGAGCCCGTTTGCCGGCTCGTCGAGGACGAGCACGTCGGGGTCGCCCAGGAGCGCGGCCGCCAGCGCGAGCCGCTGGCGCATGCCGAGCGAGTACCCGCCCGTCCGCCGCCGCGCGGCGTCCTGCAGCTCGACGAGCTGAAGCACCTCCTCGACGCGCCCGCGCGGAATGCCGGCCTCGGTCGCGAGCACCCGCAGGTGGTTGCGGCCGGAGCGGCCGGGGTGGAACGCGGTCGCCTCGAGCACGGCCCCGACGCGCCGCGCCGGCTCGTCGAGCTCGCGGAACGGCCGGCCCAAGACGGTCGCCGAGCCCGAGCTCGGGCGAACGAGGCCGAGCGCAGTACGCATCGTCGTCGTCTTCCCGGCACCGTTCGGGCCAAGGAAGCCGGTGACCCGCGCCGGTTCGACGCGGAACGAGAGATTGTCGACAGCGAGCGTCTCGCCGAACCGCTTGGTCAGCGATTCGACCTCGATCACTGCAATGGGGTCACGTAGACCTGGCGCGTGCGCGGGCCGTCGAACTCGCAGAAGAAGATGCCCTGCCAGGTGCCGAGCGCGAGTTGGCCGTCGCGCAGCGGCACCACGACCTGGGGGCCGGCCAGCAGCGCGCGCACGTGCGAGGGCGCGTTCTCCTCCCCGGCCTCGACGTGCTCCCAGCCCCAGTCGTCGCCGACGATCCGCTCGAGCGCGCGCTCGAAATCGCGCGCGACGGCCGGGTCGGCGTGTTCGTTGATCGTCACGCCCGCCGTCGTGTGCGGCACGTAGACGAGCACCGCGGCGCCGCGCACGTCCTCGAGCGCCGCCTTCACCTGTTCGGTGATGTCCAGCACCTGCGTCCGCCGGGACGTCTTCAGGGTGACCTCGCGCACGGGGCTATCCTACGGTCGCCTTTGGCCGTCGCTCCCGTTGATCTGGACGCCTACCGGAGCGAGGCCGACCGCCTCGAGGCCGAGCTGATGGAGGAGTGGTACCTCCACTACGCCGGGCACAAGCCCGTGCTCGAGCTGGAGCCGATCTACGAGCGCCACCGCGGGCTCGTCGAGCTCGACCGCGTCCGTGGAATCGGCGCAGTGGCCGGGGATGAGCGCACCCGGTGGCTCTTCCGCTGGGCGGCCGAGAACTACCTCACCGACATCACGAAGGCGGAGCTCGAGCGCGTCGCGGCCCTGGAGGCCGACCTCGTTGCGGACGTCGACGGCGAGCGCATCCCCTTCCGGATGATCCAGCCCTCGGTGGCGCGAGAGCGCGACCGCGACCGCCGTCAGCGGCTCTACGAGGCCGGCGCCGCGCTGCGCGAGGAGCACCTGAACCCGGTGCTGCTCACCGCTGCACGCGCGCACCACGAGGCGGCGCCGGAGCTGGACGGCGGCGACTACGTCTCCCTCTACGAGCGGATCGGCTTCGAGCTGGAGGCGCTCGCCGAGGACTGCCGCGAGCTCCTGGAGTCGACCGAGAGTGCGTGGATCGACGGCGCCGACCGCCTGCTCCGACGGCGGGCGGGCGTCGGCCTCGACGATGCCGGCCCCTGGGACCTGCCGCGGCTACTGCGAGCGGAGGACTGGGACGACGCCTTCCCGGCCGACCGCATGCTCCCGGCGCTCGAGGCGACGCTCGCCGACCTCGGCGTCGACCTCGCCGCGCAGGCGAACGTGCACCTGGACGTCGAGTCGCGCCCGCTGAAGTCACCTCGCGCGTTCTGCGCGCCGATCGAGGTGCCCGGCCGGATCATGCTCGTCATCCAGCCGAACGGCGGCGTGGACGACTGGCGGGCGCTCTTCCACGAGGCCGGCCACACCGAGCATTTCGCGCACACCGACGGCGGATTGAGCGTGGAGGCGCGGCGGATGGGCGACTCGGCCCTGACCGAGGGCTGGGCGTCGCTCTTCGAGGGCCTCGTGCGGGAGCCGGCCTGGCTCGAGCGCCGCCTCGACGTCGGCCGGCCCCGGCAGCTGGCGGCCGAGGGCGGGCTGGTCGAGCTCTTCTTCGCGCGCCGCTACGCGGCAAAGCTGCTGTACGAGCTCGAGTTCCACCGGGCGGACGACCCGGAGACGATGCGCGGCCGCTACGTCGAGCTGCTCGGCGAGGCCCTCAAGATCGAGCCGAGCCGCGCCAACTACCTCGGGGACATCGACGCGGGCTTCTACGTGACGGAGTACCTGCGCTCGTGGGGCTTCGAGGCCCAGCTGCGCGACTTCCTGCGCACCGAGTTCGGCAACGCCTGGTTCACGCGCTCGGCGGCGGGCGGCCTCTTGCGCGAGCTCTGGTCGGAGGGGCAGGCGCGGACCGCGGACGCGATGCTCCAGGACCTGACCGGGTCGCGCGTCGAGATGGCGGCGCTGGACGAGCGCATCCGTGAGTCGCTGGCGCTCGCGTAGAAGAGCGAGCTGGAGTAGAGAGAAAGAAGAGAGAAAAAAAAAAGAGGAGAAAGATGATCGAAGCGCGAGGCCTGACGAAGGACTACGGCGACGAAGCGTGCCGTCGACGACCTGACCTTCGCCGTCCGCCCGGGCATCGTCACCGGCTTCCTGGGCCCGAACGGCGCCGGGCAAGTCGACGACGATGCGCATGATCCTGGGACTGGACCGGCCGACCGCAGGGCGCGTGACCGTCAACGGCAAGCCGCTACGCGCGAGCATGCGGCGCCGCTGCGCGAGGTCGGCGCGCTGCTGGAGGCCCGAGCGGTCCACACCGGGCCGCTCGGCCTACAACCACCTGCTGGCGCTGGCGCAGACGCACGGCATCCCGCAGCAGCGCGTCGAGCGAGGTGATCGACCTGGTCGGACTGCACGAGGTGGCAAGCAAGCGCGCGGGCACGTTCTCGCTCGGCATGGGCCAGCGGCTCGGCATCGCCGTCGGCGCTGCTGGGCGACCCGCAGACGCTGCATCCTCGACGAGCCGGTCGAACGGGCTGGACCCGGAGGGCATCCACTGGATCCGCAACGCTGCTGCAAGGGCCTGGCCGCCGAGGGCCGCACGGTCTTCGTCTCCTCGCACCTGATGAGCGAGATGGCGCTGACGGCCGACCACCTGATCGTGATCGGCCGCGGCCGGCTGATCGCCGACACGAGCGTCGCCGAGTTCATCGCGCGGCGCGTCGAAGGACGCTCGTCCGCGTGCGCACGCCGCGAGGCGCGCGCAGCTGCGCGACGCTGCTCGGCGGCCGGGCGTCGCCGTCGAGCGCACGACGCCGACGACGCTCGAGGTCGCCGGGCTGACGGCCGACGCAGATCGGGCGACGCCGCCGCCGCAGCGGGCATCGTCCTGCACGAGCTGACGCCGCAGCAGGCCTCGCTCGAGGAGGCGTTCATGGAGCTGACCCGCGAGCCGTCGAGTTCGAGACCGCACGCCGCGTCGGAGGCGCGCGGCATGAGCACCGCGTGCGCGGCGACCGCCGCGGCGCGCGCCGCGCGTGACCGCAGGTCACGCAGTCCGCGTGATCGTCTCCGAGTGGACGAAGCTGAGGATCGCTGCGGTCGACGCGTCTGCTCGCTGCTCGCCGCGGTGGTGCTGACGATCGGCCTCGCGATCCTCGCCTCGACGGTCATCGTCGCTCGCACTGGAGCCACCGATGAGCCCGGCACGACCGCGCGCACTTCCACCCGCTCGACGTCGGCGCTCGTCGGCGTCGCTCATCGCCCAGCTCGCGATCGGCGTCCTCGGCGTGCTGGTGATCACCGGCGAGTACTCGACCGGGATGATCCGCGCGACGCTGACCGCGGTGCCCGAAGCGGCTGCCGGTGCTGTGGGCGCAAGGACGGCGTCTTCGCGCGCGGTGCGTTCGCGCTGATGGTGCCCGTCGGCGCTGATCGCCTTCTTCGTCGAGCCAGGCGATCCTCTCGCGGCACAGCACATCAGCTGGCGTTCTCGCACCCCGGCGTCGCGCGCGCCGTGATCGGTGCCGCGCTGTACCTGACGCGTCGTCGGCGTGCTTCGCGCTCGGCGACTCGGCGCGATCGTGCGCAACACGGCCGGCGGGATCGCGGCCTTCGCCGGCGCTCTTCTTCGTGATGCCGCCGCTCCTGAACGTGCTGCCGTCGAGCTGGAACGACGCGATCTCGCCGTACCTGCCGAGCAACGCGGGAGGTGCGGTCATGCAGCTCACGCGCGATTCGACGACGCTCGCGCCCTGGATCGGGTTCGCTCTCTTCGGCGGCTACGCGCTGCTCGCGCTCGCGATCGCCGCGGTGCTGCTCGTCCGCCGCGACGCGTAGGAGAGAAATTAAAGAGAGAAGAAAGAGGTAGGTGGAAGAGATGTGAGGGGGGGGGGCTCCAGGAAATAGGGCTCTAGCCGCGCGACGCGCTTTCGTGAGACGATGACGTCGCGTGAGACGCCGTGGGGCGTCTTGCCGATGTGTCAGGAGGTCGCCGGTGCACCGGCTCAGCGGCAGATCGCTCGTGATTGGCGCCGTTCTGGTGGTGGCGGTTGCCGCGGCTGCCGGTTCTGCACTGGGCCGAACCGCGTCACCGCTCGCGGGAGCGAAGAGCGCCACCCTCGCCACCGCAGTCGTCTCCGGAGCCGAGGGGAGCTGTGCGCTCACGAACACCGGCGGCGTCAGGTGCTGGGGCTACAACGGCGAGGACCAGCTCGGCACCGGGCAGGAAGGTCTCGTCGCCAGCTCCGTCCCGGTTGACGTGTCGGGCCTGAAAATGGGATTGGTTGCATTGGCCGCCGGAGATCGGCACAGCTGTGCGCTCACGAGCACCGGCGGGGTCAAGTGCTGGGGCATGGCGAGGTCCGGTCAGCTGGGCGACGGGACGGCCCAGCGTCGGTTGGCACCGGTCGACGTCGTCGGCCTGACCAGCGGCGCGAAGGCGGTCGCGGGCGGCGTCAACAGCAGCTGCGCGCTCACAAGCGGCGGCGGGGTCAAATGCTGGGGCTCGAACAGCAGCGGGAACCTGGGCGACGGCACGTCGGTGAACAGCTCGGCACCGGTCGACGTCGTTGGCCTGAGCAGCGGTGTGACCGCCGTCACCGCGAACTGCGCGCTTACGTCAGCGGGCGGAGTCAAGTGCTGGGGATACCCCTACGGCCTGACGCCGGTCGACGTGTTCGCACCAGGCAGTGGCATCGTCGCTGTCACGCACGCTTGCGCGCTCACAAGCGCCGGCGGCGTGAAGTGCTGGGGGTTTAACGACCGCGGCCAGATCGGCGACGGGACGACCGTCAACCGCCCGACGCCGGTCGACGTCGTCGGCTTGACCAGCGGCGTCACGGCTGTCTCGGCCTGGGGCGGGCACGGCTGTGCGCTCCTGTCCGCCGGCGGCGTGAAGTGCTGGGGAGAGAACGAGTTCGGGCAGGTGGGAGACGGGACGACCGTCGACCGCACGGCACCGGTCGCGGTGGCCGGGCTGAGCAGCGGTGTGGCCGCGATCTCGGCCGGCGTCCTCCACACCTGCGCCCTCATGCGCGACGGCGGGGTCAAGTGCTGGGGCGCGTCCGGGGTCGGCCAGCTTGGCGACGGGTCGAAGATCACGACGACAACAGGCCCCCTCCCGCACAGTTCGACACCGGTCGCGGTCGTCGGCTTCGGGCCGCAGGCGACGGCCACGATCGTCTCGCGGTCCGCCGCGGTCACGCCGGCCCGAGTGACGTCCCTCACCCTGCGCTGCGGCGCCGCCGCGCGCTGCCGCGGAACGCTGACGCTGACCGCACGCAGCCTCGGAAAGCTCGGCGCTCAGAGGTTCTCCATCCCGGCGGGCAGCACGCGCACCGTCACCGTCGCCCTGTCCACGCGCGGGTTCCGGGCCGTCATGAGCGCCAGGCGTCTCGCGGCGCAGGCGCGGGCGAGCTACGAGCAGGTGCCGGGAGTGAGCGCCGCCGCCACGCGCACAGTCGTGCTCGCGGCACCGGCAACGCGGTAGAACCAGCAGGAGGTTGTCGCCGGCCCGCAACACAACGGGCAGTCGCTCATGCTCGAGACCTCTACGCGCTGCTTCTGCCGGAATCAGCGCGTGGACTGCCATCAGCGGCCTCCCGACGTACGCTGCCCGGATGGAGATCCGGCCCGAGCAGACGGCCGACGAGCCGCTCGTCGCAGCCGTCCAGGCCGCGGCGTTCAGCCACCAGCCGGAGCAGGTCGTCGCTCTCGTCGACGACCTCCGCTCGGCGTCGGACGAGAGCGACCGGCTCTCGCTCGTCGCGCTCGAGCAAGGCCAGCTCATCGGTCACCTCATGTTCACGCCGAGCCTCCTCGACGCGCCCGCGCGGCTCGTGTCCGTCCAGGTCTTGAGCCCCGTCGGGGTTCACCCGGACGCGCAGGGCCGCGGCGTCGGCTCGGCGCTGATCGGCGAAGGCCTGCGGATCCTCGACGAGCGGGGAGTCCCGGCCGTCTTCCTCGAGGGCAGTCCGGATTACTACTGCCGCTTCGGCTTCGAGCCGGCGGTGCCGCTCGGGTTCCGCAAGCCGTCACTCCGCATCCCCGATCCGGCGTTCCAGGTGCGCACGCTCGCCGCCTACGAGCCGTGGATGACCGGCACGCTCGTCTACGCGGAGCCGTTCTGGCGGAACGACCTGGTCGGGCTGCGCGACCGCTAGAGCGCGCCGCCGGCCGCAGGCGGCGCCGCGGTATCGACAGCGCCCGCGTCGCCGACCTGGTTCCGCGACAGGAAGTCCTCGACGAGCAGCAGGTTGTCACCTGCCCGCCGCACCACGGAGAGAAGGTCGCTCATGCTCGAGACCTCCTCGCGCTGCTCCTGCAAGAACCAGTGCAGGAACTGCTCGCCGACGAGGTCGCCCTCGTCACGCGCAAGCGCGACGAGCGCCGAGATCTGCTGGGTCACCCGCTTCTCCTGGTCGAGTGCGAGCGCGACCGGGGCGGCGGCGTCAGTGAACGACGTCTGCGGCGCCTCGACACCCGGGACGACGACCTCGTGGTCGGCGTCCAGGAGGTACTGCACGAGCATCAGCGCGTGGTTCCGCTCCTCCACCGCCTGGCGGTAGAAGTGCGCCGCCAGCAGCGGCAGTGTCTCCGAGTCGTAGTAGACGGCGATGGCCACGTACTGCTGCGACGCCCCGAACTCGTTCGCGACCTGCTGGTTCATTACCTCGGGGAAGCGAGCCACGGCGCGACTCTACCCACGTACGCTTCGCGCCCGTGACGGCAACGCGAGTGCTCATCGCCGGCGCTGCCGGCCGCGACTTCCACAACTTCAACGTCGCCTTCCGCGACCGCGCCGACGTCGACGTCGTCGCGTTCACGGCGACGCAGATCCCCAACATCGAGCACCGCGTCTACCCGCCGGCACTGGCCGGCGCCCGCTACCCGGACGGGATCCCGATCGAGCCCGAGGCCGAGCTGGAGCGGCTCGTCCGCAGCTACGCCGTCGACGAGGTCGTCTTCTCGTACTCCGACGTGACCTACGAGCACATCGGGCACCTGGCGTCGCGCGCGCTCGCTGCCGGCGCCGGTTTCCGCCTGCTCTCGCCGCGCGAGACGATGCTGACCTCGGAGAAGCCGGTCGTTGCCGTCTGCGCCGTCCGCACCGGCGCCGGGAAGAGCCCGACCACCCGGCGCGTGGCCGCGCTGCTTCGCGACTCCGGCAGCCGCGTCGCGGTCCTCCGCCACCCGATGCCGTACGGCGACCTCGCCCGCCAGGCCGTCCAGCGCTTCGCTGACTACGCCGACCTCGACGAGGCGGACTGCACGATCGAGGAGCGGGAGGAGTACGAGCCGCACATCGCCGAGGGCACCATCGTCTACGCCGGCGTCGACTACGCGGCCATCCTCGCCCGCGCCGAGCAGGAGTGCGACGTCCTACTCTGGGACGGCGGCAACAACGACACGTCCTTCCTGACACCGAACCTGCTCATCGTCGTGCTCGACCCGCACCGTGCCGGCGACGAGCTCCGCTACCACCCCGGGGAGACCAATCTCCGCCTGGCCGACGTGTGTGTCGTCAACAAGGTCGACACCGCGCCGCCCGGCGCCGTCGAGCAGGTCGAGGCGACCATCCGCGCGACCAACCCGGCCGCGGTCATCGTGCGCGCCGAGTCGCCGATCGAGGTCGAGGGCGCCGGCGAGCTCGCCGGCCGCCGCGTGCTCGCGGTCGAGGACGGCCCGACGCTGACGCACGGCGGCATGCCGTTCGGCGCAGCCGCCGTCGCGGCCCGGGACCACGGCGCCGTGCTCGTCGACCCGCGGCCGTTCGCGGTCGGGTCGATCGCGCGCGCGTTCGAGGCGTACCCGGGCATCGGGCCCGTCTTGCCGGCCATGGGCTACGGCGACGCACAGGTCGCCGAACTGCGTCAGACGATCGACCGCGCGGACGCCGACGTCGTCCTGATCGGGACGCCGATCGACCTGCGCCGGCTGATCGATCTCTCGAAGCCGGCGCTCCGCGTGACGTACAGCCTGCGCGAGATCGGCTCACCGACGCTCGCAGACGCGCTTCGCGAAGCTGGGCTCGCCGGCCGTCCCGTCGGCACCTGAACCGTATTCACCACTTCGACGAATCTCCCCGGTACGCTCATGGCGCTCTCACGCATGCCCGAAGAAACCGACCTTCACGAGCTCGTCGCCGCGTACGCGCTGAACGCGCTCGACGACGAGGATCGGACCGCATTCGAGGAGCACCTCGCCGGCTGCGGGCAGTGCACCGCGGCGCTGGCCGAGCTCCGGGACACCGCGGCCGCACTCGCGTACATCCCCGACACCGTCGCGCCGCCCGAAGCGCTCCGCAGCCGCATCCTCGAAACCGCACGCGCAGAGCGCCCCAACGTCGTGCCGTTGCATCGCGCAGCGAGACGGACGTGGGGTCTCGGCGCGGTGGCCGCGGTCGCGGTCGCAGCCGCGGCCGCGCTCGCGATCTGGAACGTCTCGCTGCACAACTCGCTCGACAATGCACGCTCGGCGAACTCGAAGATCGTCGGGCTCAAAGGCGCGGAGGGCAACCTCGCGGTCGCCGGCTCCGGGAGCGCGGCGCTGTTCATGTGCGGGATCGGCAAGGCACCCGCCGGCAAGACCTACGAGGCGTGGGTGATCACGCGCGGCAAGGCGACCCGCGCCGGCGAGTTCCAGGGCAGCCCGCGCTGCGTGGCAGTTCCGCTCGCGCGCACCGTGCCGTCAGGCTCCGCCGTGGCCGTCACCGTCGAGCCCAACGGGGGGAGTGACCAGCCTACGAGCACCCCGATCATCGAGTCGGAGCCGGCATGAGCACGCTGATCGGCATTTCGCCCCCTGAAGACGCAGTGGTAGGTTCGACCGCAGTGGGCCGTGAAGCGCACGGGGAGCGGCCTCTCGAACAGGCAACCGACCGGGAGTTGCTCGCCCTCGTCGCGCGCTCCGACGACCTAGCGCTCGCCGAGCTCTACGACCGCTACGGCGGCGTCGCGTACGGGCTCGCGCTCCGCATCCTGCGCGACGACGCGCTGGCGCAGGACGCCGTCCAGGACGCGTTCCTCGCCGTGTGGCGCTCGGCCGCCGGCTTCCTGCCCGAGCGCGCCAAAGCGAGCACCTGGATCCTGACGCTCGTCCACCGGCGCGCCGTGGACCTCGTGCGGCGTGAGCAGCGCCGCCGCACCGAGCCGCTCGAGCCCGAGCAGCACCCCGCGACCGGCGCAAGCGACGAGGAGGCGGCCGTCCGCTTCTACCGACGCGCCGTGCAGAAGGCGCTCGAGCAGCTGCCGCCCGACCAGCGGCAGGCAATCGAGCTCGCCTACTACGCCGGCCTCTCCCAGTCCGAGGTCGCCGAGCGCCTCGGCCAGCCGCTCGGGACGATCAAGAGTCGGACGTTCGCCGGCCTCAGCCGACTGCGCGAGCTCCTGCGCGAGGCGGGCGTTGAGGAACCCGCGCTGTCGTAGCGCCTCGCTGCTCTAGCATCCCGCGGGGCGATGCGTGACCTGCCGCAGCATCTGAAAGGACGGGATTTCGTCCGGATCGGCGGATGGACACGCGACGACCTCGCGGCGATCCTCGATCTCGCCGACGACCTGAAGCGCGCGCGACGGAGCGGCGAGGAGGAGGCACTGCTCCCGGGCCGGGCGGTCGGGCTCCTGTTCATGAAGCCATCCACCCGCACGCGCGTGTCGTTCTCCGTGGGCATCGCGCAGCTCGGCGGCACCGCCATTCCGCTCTCGGCGGCCGAGCTGCACCTCGGCCAGGGCAAAGAGACGATCCGCGACACGGCGACCGTGCTGTCGCGGTACCTCGACGCGCTCGTCGTGCGTACCTTCGACCAGGCCGAGGTCGAGGAGCTCGCCCGCCACGCCGAGGTCCCGGTCATCAACGGGCTGACGGACTGGGCGCACCCCTGCCAGGCGCTCGCCGACCTGATGACGATCCGCGAGCGGCTCGGGCGCCTGTCGGGCGTCCGCGTCGCCTACCTCGGCGACGGCAACAACGTCTGCTCGTCGCTGATGGTCGCGGCTGCGAAGTTCGGCGCGCGCTTCGCCGCGGCGACGCCGAAGGGCTACGAGCCGCCCGAGCAGGTGCTCATCGCCGCCCGCCGCGCGGCGGTTCAGGCCGGTAGTACCGTGGAGCTCGTCCACGACGCCGCGTCGGCGGTGCGAGGCGCGGACGTCCTCTACACCGACGTTTGGACGAGCATGGGCCAGGAGGCCGAGCGCGAGCAGCGGCTGCACGACTTCGAGGGGTTCAGGATCGACGCCGACCTGGTCGCGCGCGCGAAGCCGGAGGCGATCGTCCTCCACTGCCTGCCCGCGCACTACGGCGAGGAGATCACAGAGGAGGTCGCCTACGGGCCGCAGTCGGCGCTATGGGACCAGGCGGAGAACCGGATGCACACCGAGAAGGCACTGCTCGCGCTGCTCGTCCGGTGACGGACGCCGAGTTCGACGAGCACGTCCGCGCGGCCCTCGACGCTCTCCCGCCCCAGCTCGCCGCCGCGCTGCAGAACGTCGCGGTGGTCGTGGAGGACGAGAACCCGGAGGATCCCGACCTCTTCGGGCTGTACGACGGCGTGCCGTTGACCGAGCGCGGTGCCGAGGCGCCGCTCCAGCCCGACCGGATCGCGATCTACCGCCGCCCGCTCATCGAGGACTTCGGCGATCCCGAGGAGCTGCGCGATGAGATCCGCGTCACGGTGCTGCACGAGCTCGGGCACTACTTCGGGATCGACGAGGATCGCCTCGAGGAGCTGGGGTACGCGTGACGCTCGCGCTGGAGGCGCTCGCCGTGCTCGCCGGCGCGATCGCAATCGCGGTTCTGGCCGGGTTCGCGCTGCTCGTCGTAGAGGGCGGGCAGTAGCGAGGGGCCTCCCCCGAGGTGCAGTCCGCGTTCCCCTCGCTCCTGCCCGCTTGTAACGAATGTCCCAGAGGGCATAGGGGAAGTCAAGCGCGGAATACGGCGGCCCTGTCTCACGTTTGTCCTGTACGTGAGCACACTTCAGAACATCCGAGACGAGATCGAACGGTTGAGTGACCGCCGCGCCGAGCTCTGGCATCGCCTCTCGGAAGGCCGCGACCCCGATGTGGCCACCGAGCTCAAGGAGCTCGACCTGCGGATCGAGGCACTCTGGGACGAGCATCGCCGGGTACGCGCGACGCTCCGGTTCGGAGACCGGTCGAAGATCGTCGCCCGCGCACGCATGGAGGAGCGCCTCGAGCGCGCGGCCTAGCGGGCGCGATATCCACCCTCATTCCCTCCGCTTCACCTGCCACCTCCGGCGGCCCCGTAAGGGCCGCCGGTGGTTCTTGTTCCGAAAGCGAAGGATTTTCGAATTCTTTACGTCTTGGACCGTAAGTCGGGGCACCTTCGGCGTCTAATCAAGTGAGATGCCTCCCGTCTCCCGCGAACCATTCCCCCCTGGCGCTTCGATCGAGTCGCTACGGCACTCGATCGAAGCGCTGGTCGCGGCCCGCCAGGACATGCGCGAGCGCCGGGCGACCCGCTCGGAGCTGGAGGCGAACCGCAACGCGATCGTTCGGCTGCAGCAGCACCTCTCGGCCGCGCTGATCTCGGAGCGATGGGATCTCTCCGCCGCCCAGCTCGCTCACAGCTCGGCCGCCTAGGCCCGCAGGCATCCGCTCTACACTGCGACGTACGGGGCGTTAGCTCAGTTGGGAGAGCGTCGGCTTTGCAAGCCGAAGGTCGCCGGTTCGAACCCGGCACGCTCCATCGCTGAAGCGCTGGACACAGGCATTCCCAGGCGCCATGGAGTCTTGCACTTCGACCAACGTGTTAGCGGATGGAACCAGAGTGGAACCGCCAATGCTGCGCTGCGAGGAGTGCGGCGGCCAGGGGCTGAAGACGGCCGATTTGCTTGGCGGTTGCTACGGCCGCCACGACGTTTCGGCTGTGAATCGCGCGTTGGAAGTTCCCTGCAAGGAGCCCTTAGACGTCACGAACGCATGTTCGCACGTAGGTCTTCGTAGCGCTCTGCGGTGGGCCGTATCGCACAGCCGGGTGAGCCGCGTGGCCCATGGACACGCGCCCCTGGGTGCGCAAGGATCCTGGCGCGAGGGAGATGTCCCGGCGTATTGAGATTGCGGCTTTTGCTAGCGCCCTGATCGGCGCGTTCGTTGTCGCTGGCGCGGCGACAAGCGCGATGCCTACCGAGGGAACCCGCGCGACGCAGCCGTCGGCCACTTGCTCCGCTTCTGAGCACTACCGACGGGCCAAATCGTTGGCGGCCTACAAGAAGGCAATGCCGAAGCGGACGGCGGCGTACTTCAAGACCCACAAGCGCGCCAAGCAACGAGCGGCCTTCGTCAAGGCGCAACAGGCTGAACTGAAGCGTTTGCGTCAGAGGGCGGCGTGCTCGATTGCGGGGGCCACTCCGCCTGGTGTGCCTGTGCCTCCGCCCGGTACGAGCACCGTGGCTGCTCCGACGACCTCTACCTCTGACGGATTGCCGACATCGCCACCGGTGTCTACGACCAAGCCGGGCGCGACGACAACGACGACGCCCGTCACGACCTCGACAACGACGAGCACGACAACAGCCGCATCGACCACGACCTCCACGACAGCGCCGACGACAACGTCAACCACATCCACGACGAACACCAGCACGACGACAACGACAGGCTCCGGATGCGCCGCCTCTTACCCCGACTGTTGCATCCCGCCGCCGCCGCCGGATCTCAACTGCGCCGACGTCGCACCGCACAAAAACTTCACCGTCCTTTGGAACGTCCCTGATCCCGATCCGCATCACTTCGACGCGAACAAGGACGGCATCGGCTGCGAGGGCTAGTAGCGGGCCGAGGACTGACGCCCGTCGTCAGGGCCTCGCGGCCGCCTTAGAACTCCTTTCGGAATGACGCCGCGGTGATGACGATGCGCGTCGTCGGCGCCTTGATGGCGGGGCGGGAGAGTGAGGATCCGTCTCTGCACCCTTGCTCTGGTGTGTCAGCCGTTGGAGACGGAGAAGAGGCGCTTTGTGCCGTCGATTCCTTTCAGCTCGTGCACGCCGCGGTCATCGAACCGGAGGCCGGAGCCGGCGACGACGTCCTTGACCGTCTCTGACACGAGCACTTCGCTACCGGACGCCTTCGCCATCACCCGTGCGGCCAGGTGGACTGCGATCCCGCGGAGCGCGCCGTTCCGCTCGAGAACCTCGCCGATGTGAACGCCGGCACGGACCCGGATGCCGAGCTCGCCCGTGGCCTCACGTTGTAACCGCTGGGCAGCGCGAACGGCGGCGACGGGACCGGGGAAGCTCGCCATCAGCCCGTCGCCGGTGCGGTCGACGATCCGCCCGCTTCCGGCGGTAACCGCGAGGTCGGCGATGCGACTGTAACGGCCGAGCAGGTCGGCCCAGCTCTCATCGCCGAGCTCTCTGGCGAGGCGCGTCGAGCTCTCGACGTCACACTGCAGGATCGTCGTGACCGCACCGGGCTCGGGCCTCGCGGGCCGGATGCCGGTGATGAAGTGCTCGATCTCCCCGCAGAGCGCATCGACGTCTCCGAGCCAGAGGACGTGGTCGTCGCCCTCCAGTTCGACGAAGCGCCCGCCGGGGATCTGCTCAGCCATGTACCGGGCAGCGTCGGGCGGGCCGATTGGGTCGCCTCGCCGACTTAGGACGAGCGTCGGGGCACGAATCGCGCTGAGCAGTGGTCGGATGTCGATCTCCCAGTTCGCACGCCCCAATGCGGCGGCGGCGGACGGGCTCGCTCCGGCACGCTGGTAGGCCGCCCACCATTCGGCAAAGCGACGGTCGCCACGCGGCGCGAAGTTCTCCGCGAAGGCAAGGCTTCCCCACGCCTCCTCCACTGCCCTCAGACCATCCTCGCGCGACCGCTCGGGATCCCCCCACGGGTAGTCGTCTGTTAGGTGGAAACACGCCTGCGTCCCGTACAGCGTCAAGCTCTGCACGCGTTCTGGATGCATGACAGCGAGCAGCACGGCGAGCGGGCCACCCTCGCTCCAGCCCATGACGTGGGCCCGTTCCAGCCCGACCGCGTCCAGCACCGCGCGCGCGTCCTCCATCCGCTCCTCCAACGTCGCCACCCCCGGCGGGCGGTCGGAAAGCCCCGTCCCCCGCTTGTCGAAACGCACCAGCCGGGCAAACGAGGTCATCCGCTCGCACCAGCGCACCCATGTCGGCTCCTCCCACTCCAGCGCCAGGTGCGAGATCCAGCCGGGAATCATCAGCAGGTCAGGCGGATCCTCGCCAACGACCTGATAGGCGACGCTGACATCGCCATTGCGCACATACCGAACAGGCGGCGGCATCGTCGCAATGATGCGCTTCCCCGCCCGAGTGTGGTGGTCACGATCCCCTATACGCCTCCTGGCTTCAGTCACTCCGCTCGTTGCGGCTCATGCGTCTGCTCCGGCTCGTCCGGGCGGGCGTGGTCGTCAGCCGTGCGCTCCAGGCCGAGAAACGACTGACCTCACGAGACGGATTCCGCTTCATCGCGCTGGCGACGATCTTCCTCGTCGTTATCGCGGGAGCAGCTCAAGCCGAACTCGACGCCAGCGAGTTCCACAGCTTCTGCGATGGGATCTGGTGGGCCGTCGTCACCGTCACAACCGTGGGGTACGGCGACCTCTATCCAACGACCGTCGCCGGGCGAATCGTGGGCATCGCCCTCATGCTCGTAGGGATCGGCTTCCTCGCCGTCCTCACGGCGACAATCTCCTCACAGTTCGTGAGGGCAGATCGTGCGGACGAAACCAACCAAGTCCTCGAAGCACCCCGAAGACTCGAAGCAGACGTTGCCGAACTCAAGGCCCGCGCCTCATGACGTAGCGGAGGCCCCACCGCTACCCCCGCGAACCCGCTCGCGGGCGGGACTCCTAGTCGATGAGCGCAGAAAGGGCGTCCTCGTGAACCGCGTACCCACCTCGCCAATGCACCACAAGGGGCTTGCTGCCGACCTGTTCCCGCAGCCAGTAACGGCCTCGGTCATTCAACCAAGGCAAATCGCGTTGGGCCGCCGACGGAAGGTTTGTTGGATGGGCGGCGAGGAAGTGGCTTCGTTACGCGTGGCTGGCGACCACGGCCGCGAGCGTTGTGCGAACTCGGGCGGCCGCGGGCGGGCACCCAATCCCACCCGCCCGATCGAGGCTCTGACCGCCGGGACTCCTGTCGGCGGGGCACCCACCCCCACCCCTGCGAACACGGCTCGCAGCACCGGGACTCCTACCGCAGACTCCTACGCCGAGGCGATCGAAGCTGAGAGAGGCTACGAGCTCAAGCTCGGCTGGCGACCTGCGCCGGCGGAGCCTCGACCTCGACGTGCGGCAGCCACTCGAGCCAGCGCGGCAGGTACCAGTTCCACTTGCCGAGTAACGTCATCGCCGCGGGGAGGAGAACGGAGCGGATGATTGTCGCGTCGATCAGCAGCGCGACGGCGACGCCGAAGCCCATCTGCTGGAACATCACCAGGTCGCCCATCGCGAAGCCGAGGAAGACGGCGACGATGATCAGCGCTGCGCCGGTGATCAGACGGGCGGTCGAGCTGACGCCGTGCTCGACCGCGTCGTCGGTCGACCCGCTCTGGTCGAAGCGCTCCTTGATCCGGCTGAGCAGGAACACCTGGTAGTCCATGGACAGGCCAAAGAGGACGGCGAAGAGGAAGAGGGGGACCCAGGCCTCGATCGTGTCGACCTGCTCGAAGCCGAAGAGGCCGGCGCCGACACCGTGCTGGAACACCAGCACCACGAGCCCGTACGCGGCGGTCACCGACAGGAGATTGAGCGCGATCGCCGTCCCGGCCACGACGATCGATCGGAAGGCGACCGTGAGCAGGACAAAGCTGAGGGTCAGGACGAACGCGATCACCCTGGGCAGCCAGGCGTTCATCGCGTCGATGAAATCCACGTTGTCAGCGGTCGGGCCTCCGACGAGGACGCGCGTGCCGGGTGCATTCGCGAACGCGCCGGGGATCTCGACCGAGCGCAGATGCCGTACGGCGGCGAGCGCACGGTCGCCCGTCTTGTCACCCGCGATCGGCGTGGCGATCGCGGCCAGGTCGCCGGAGGGCGCGATCCGCAGGTCGCCGGCGCCGCCGAAGGCCGGATCGCGGGCGAGCTCGGCCCGCAGGTGCGTCAAGGCGGCGTGCACAGGCGCCGAGCGCACGTTCCCCTCGACGACGATGAGCACCGGAGCCGAGCTCTGACGCGGGAAGTCGCGTGCCACCGCCTCGAAGCCCTGCTTGCTCTCGAGGCGGTTCGGGAGTGTGCTGACGCCGCTGGCGCCGAGGTGCAGTCCGAGCACGGGCACGGCCACTGCGAGCAGGAGGCCGGCGAACACCACGAGGCTGGTCACCGGTCGGTGCATCACGCGCCGGACGATCCCGCCCCAGAAGTTGCTCTCGAGGGCGTCCTGGCGGCCGACGTCCCTTCCGATCCAGGGCACCCGGAGGGCGTTGACGCCATCCCCGATCAGGCCGAGCAACGCGGGCAGGAGTGTGAGCGCCGCCAGCACTGACGTGATCCCGACGACGATCGCGCCGACGGCCAGGCTCTTCATGATGTTGGAAGGGACCAGCAGCATCCCGGTCATGGCGATGACGAACGTCGAGCCACTGAAGAGGACGGCGCGGCTTGCCGTAGCCCCGGCGGCGGCGATCGCGCCCGGCTGCTCCACGCCGGCCGTGCGCTCCTCCCGGTAGCGGGACACGACGAACAGCGAGTAGTCGATGCCAAGGGCGAGCCCCATGCCCGTGAGCATGTTCACGAGGAAGACCGAGACGGTGAACGTCTCGGCGACGATGGCCGCGAGTCCGAGCGCCACGAGTATCGCCACGATCGCCATGAGCAGCGGCACCAGCCCCGCGACCACCGTTCCGAACACCAGGACGAGGATGATCAGGGCGGCGGGGAGTCCGAAGCGCAGCTCGCCCGATTCCAGGTCGTGCTGTGAGAGTGAGTTGAAGTCGTGGTCGAGCGTTCCCTCGCCCGTGATCGTGACCTGGAACCCATTCCGCCCGTTGTTTGAGGCAACGACGCGCAGCAGAGGGTCGACGCCGGCCGAGCGCTGGATTCCGATCAGCGCGGCGTGGCGGTCGGCCGAAACGAGGGAGCGGTTGCCGGTGCTGTAGTAGGAAAACGCGCGGTAGACGACGCCGGTCGCGGCGCCCTGACGGGCCAGGCGCGCCACGAAGGTTTTGAACGCCGGCTGGTCGACCGTGTGCAGGGCGGAACGGACGACGAGGAGCTCGTCGGCGGTGTGCGAGTCGGGCGTGAAGTGCCGGTAGAAGGCGGTTTCGGCGCGTTCCGATTCGGGATGGCCCGTCACGTGGCCGCTCGTTGTGAGGTTGCCCGGGAAGAACGCAGCCACGAGCGCGAGTGCGACCACGATCGCGGCGATCCACGCGGCGACGACGCGCCACGGGCGCCTGCTGCTGACGCGAGCAAGCCGCTCGGTCACCCCATCGCCCGACAGGATACGCAGATCGCCGCCACCGAGGCAGTGCGCCTGGAGGCGCGACTCCTAGGCCGCGAGCGATCAGGGATTCGCCGGTTTGAGGCCGGCGGGGGTCGCCAACGATATCGTCGGTGATCGGCGGCAGCTGGCTCGTTGCGGTCCCGCCACCAGATCCAAAGGAGGAACACATGGACACGCCGTACACGCACACGACCTGGGAGGTGAAGCGAGGCCGAGAGGAGGAGTTCGTTGAACGCTGGAGCGAGTGGGCAGACTGGAGCCACCGCGAGGGCTTGGCGGCGCGCGCGATGCTCCTCCGCGACGTCGACAACCCAGAGCTGTTCGTCAGCTTCGGGCCTTGGGAGAGCACGCGAGCCATCAGAAGCTGGCGTGCCCTGCCCGGCTACCAGGAACGGGTGGGAAAACTCCGCGAGGTCGTCGACCACTTCGAGCCGCGGACCCTCGAGGTCGTGGCCAAGCGCTGAGAAACCTCGCGCGGAGCGTATGCGCGAGTCTCGCGAACCACGAAGGCCCCACGAGTGGTTCAGGGTACTCCTACTAGTAGGTGAAGCTGCCCGTGAGCTTTACGTTGAACGAGCCGCTCTTCCGGTCGTAGTGGCCGCTGAAGTGCAAGGAGCCCTTGGCCTTCCTGAACCTGAGCGTCCCGCCGGTGACCTTCGCCGTGCCGGAGACCGTGATGTTGTCCTGGTCGTCTGCACTCGCGGCGCAGCCGCGCGAGGGTGCCGTGACGTTGAGCTTGAGCTTGCCCCTCAGGCCCGAGATCGTCCCGGGGCCGAGAATCGGAGAGCACGGCGGGTTCGCCGTTGTGGCCTTGACGACGCCGGACAGCCTGCCGACGCCGACGGCGGTGCCCTTGCCGGCGCCGCTCGCGACGGCGGTGACGTTTTGCCCATCGACCTTCTCGGTCACCTTGCCGACGTACGTGCCCTTGAAGGCGACCTTCGTCTGCGCCGCCGCGAAGGTGGTGCCTGCCACGACTGCCGCCAGGGCGACGGCCGCGATCAGGAAGGGGATTGCGCGAAAGTGTCTCACTGGTGCTCCTTTCGGTGTGGCTGGGGGTTTCGAGCTGTTGAAGCGCATGGTCGTCCCCGGCGAGCCGTGGGCCATCGTGGCGCTGAGTCTGGCGGATGGCTACTGGGAGCTCACCATCGCTCGCTCCAGGAACCAACGGGAAGCAATTCGGCCTCAGTCGTAACCGCGGTCTCTTGCGCCAGTGTTGCTCCTATGTCAATAGAGGGCTCGGCTTTGAGGGTGGTGTAGACGGTGCGGGCGAGTTGCCGTTTGAGGCAGCGGAGGGCTTCGCGTCGGCTCTTGCCTTCGCTCTGTTTGCGCTCGAGGTAGGCGCGTGCGGGCGGGTGGACGCGGCCTTGGGTGACGGCGATTCGGTGCAGGGCGCAGTTGAGTTGGCGGTTGCCGCCGCGGTCGAGGCGGTGGCGTTGGTGTTTGCCGGAGCTGGCGTCGAGGGGTGCGACGCCGGCGTGGCGGGCGAGTTGCGCGTCGGAGCGGAAGCGGGCGATCGGGCCGATCTCGCAGAGCAGCTTGGCGGCGCTGAGGCCGCCGCAGCCGGGTAGCTACGAGCAACCTGGGCGCGATCGCCACGGTCTGTGGTGCAGCTCTCGGTCGAGCTCACTGATCGTGCGGGTGAGGCTGCGGCAGCGGCCGAGCAGCTGGCGCGCGATCCGCACCTGCGTCGTCTGCTCGCGGCGAGCGAGCTGGCGGCCGAGCCGCTCGAGCCAGACCGCCCGGTCGAGCGCGCCGAGCGGGACACGGAGCGTCGGGTCGAGCTCGTGCAGGTGCCAGCGCAGCCGCTGCTGAGCCCGACGACGCTCGTCGACGAGGTCGTCGCGGTGGTCGACCAGAAGCTTCAGCTCCCGTAGCCGACGCCTCTTCTGGTCGTGGCGATCGAGACGAGGCTCGCGGAGCGCGGCTCGGGCGATGGCGAGCGCGTCGATCAGGTCCGACTTGCCGCGCACCCGGCCACGCCGCCGCTGGGGTGCGGTCAACCGCGGCGGCACCCGGACCAGCCGCTGCCCGATGCGCTGCAGCGTCCGCTCCAGTCCGCGGGTCACGTGGCGGCAGTCCTCCAGCGCCCACAGCCGCCGCCGGCCAACCGGCTTCGACCAGCAGACAGCTCGCCGGCGTCGCTCGTCTCCAGTGCGCTCCGCGACCTGACGACCCACCTCGTCGACAGCCACAGCAGACAGGGAGTGCTTGTGCACGTCCACCCCGATCACGATCATTGACGGTGCCTCCTACCGTTGGGGGCGACCGGCGAGCGGACAGGCCTCAATCGAGGCAAGCTGCCAAGCTCCTATCAGGTCACGCTCGACGGTCTCGGGAAGGCGGCGGCGACACAACACTGGCAAGTCAGCCCACGGGCGACGTTCCGGAATCGAGTCAGCCGCCGCCGACCCGAGTCTCTGTCCCACAACGGACAGCACCCGCCGAGGATGACATTGAGTTCCGCAATGACGCCTGAACCCACCGCTCAAGGTGAGACGGCGTGCAACAGCGACGACTCCACGGCCGACGGCATCGAGGGCAACCACACCGGCCAGCGCGAGCGCCAAGACAACGCCGGGTGCGCCACCTCCCGGTCGCCCTGGGCGCGTACGAAGACGATTTCCGCGACCCCGAAGAGGAACGCTGGGGTGAACAGCGCTCGGTGTCCCTTGAACGGCTTGAGGCGCTTACGCGTCGAAGACGGCCACTTCGTAGCGCTCGACTGTTGGAGCCTGGGTGCCCTGCATCTGGTCGGTTACCCGGCGCCGGTGCTCGTTTGCGGCCTCCTCGCTTCGGCGCATCGACTCCTCATCGCTCCACAGCGTGATCGCGACCGCCTTTCCCGTCTCCCGATCGATGAGCAGGATGCCGCCAGGGCCACCGTTTTCCTTGATCCAGGGAACGACGTTCTCCCTGAAGTCGCTGATTCCGGCTTCGGCCTGATCTGGCGAACCAGTGATCGTGTTGACACGTGCGTGCATCTCGAACCTCCGGTGCTCGGGTGCTGTCGGAAGCAGCCTACGACAGCGCGATAAGAGCTGCGGCTGGTGTGGGCGAGCGTTCAGGAATGACGCCTGACGAGCGTTCAGGAATGACGCCTGACGCCTACGATCCGCGTGTGAGGTTCCTCCTGGTTGACCGGAACGACGAACCCGTAGGGGAACTGGATCGCTCGCCTACGTACGGCCTGGGCGACATGGTCGTCGTAGACGGCGAGGACTGGAAGATCGTCGGCAGCAAGTTCTCGCCACCGGGCGACGATCCCGTTCTCGTCGTCGAAGGGGTACCGGCTCGCAAGCCAGTACGGACGGCTGCGCGAGCGTCCTCTACCCAGGTCCCGGTAGCCGGGTACGGGTATTACCGCTACTCCGTAGTGACCGGCCCGACGCCGGGCAGCCCGCGCGGCGCGGGACAGCACGACGAAGGCCCGCTGCCCCGTCCGTCGCGGTGGGCCGGCCCGAGATCAAGTTGATCACGCCGGGAACCACGTGACGGCCGCGGCCGGCGGGCCGAGAGTTTCCCTCTGCGCGTGCGACACTCGCGCCGGGCATGGAACGTCCGCTCACCGGTGGCTGTAACTGCGGCGCCGTTCGCTACGAGGTGACGGAGCCGCTCGTCCGCGCGAGCTATTGCCACTGCCGGCGCTGCCAGCGCCGTACCGGTACGGCAGCGTCGGCCTCGGCGCACCCGGCTCCGGGCGCGTTCAGGATCGTCGCGGGCGAGGAGCAGCTGCGGATGTGGCAGCCGCCCGACGGCGGCGAGAAGTGGTTCTGTGGCGTCTGCGGATCGTCGATCTTCGGCCGCAACCCGAGCCACCCCGAATCCGTGGGCATCCGCATGGGGACGTTCGACGAGGACCCGGGCGTTCGCCCGACCGTGCGGCAGTTCGTCGCCTATGCGGCGGCATGGGAGCCGCTGCCGGACGACGAACTGCCGAGGTTCCCCGAAAGCCGCCATGCCGGGGGGGCCCGTCCGATCTGATCACCGGCGACATCTGCCATCGGCGCGTGGCCAGGCGAAAATGCACCCTCGGGCTGCGGGCGTCACCGCGACCGCCTCGTAACAGTGGCCGGCGGGCCTACCCCACCCCCGCGAGCCCGGCTTCGAGCGCCGACCAACACGAAGGGCGGGATGTTCTCGCCCCTCGTGTTGCGTCTGGGCCGTAGCGTCTACGCGGACGGATTGGCCTTTGCGGCCTCCTTGCGGAGCCGCTTGATCTCGGCTTCCAGCTCGTCGACGCGCTGCTTGGCCTGCTGGCGCGTGAGGTACTCCCTCACGGTCTTGTGCAGGACCGTCCACAGCGGACGGTTGCGCCCGAGGAGCACGGCCATCTTGTGCTCCGGAAGCGTCCGTGCCGTCTCCTGACATGCGATCACGAGCTCGGCCCCGAGCGCACGCCAGCCACGCTCAACCGCCTCGATCCCGCCCTTCCATTCCACGGTGCCGTCGTCGTTCACGACCACGAAGTTGCGGAAGGCCGCGAGGATCGCGAACGTCGCGGAGTAGGTCAGCTCCCAGGTGCCGGTCTTGCCGTAGCTGCCCTTGCCGGTCCGAATGAACGGGAAGAAGAGGTCGTCGTCCTTCGTCGTCCCGTCCCTCCGCTTGTTGCTGTTCAGCGGAGGCACTCATCGCAGACGAGTGCCCGAGGCGGCGTGATCGGCTCCAGCATCGCCACCTAGTCTGGCAACAGTTCCGGTACCCCGGTGACGCCATCTCAACGCCAGAACGAGTCGAGCTGGCCCCGTTCGCGATCGGCTCGGCTATGCAGTCGACGTATGCGCCATCCCGCATGGCGTGTGGCTTTGCGCGTCGCTTGTCGTCGGTCGTCGTCGGCCGTCGCGGTGGTCTCCGTGGCTTTGCAAGCCGAAGGTCGCCGGTTCGAACCCGGCACGCTCCACTCCCTCCAACGATCCGTGGCGGCTCGCCACGGAAGTAGGACCCTGGCACTAGCCGGGGAACCTGACTGTCTCGAGAATCCGGTCTGCCTTGCCGAGAAAGGCGGGGAACCGCTCCGCCGGAAGCTCACCGCTTTCGACGAACACGACGACGGTCTTGCCCCGAACGTTCAGGACCATGACGCGGAAGACCTCTCCCTGGCCCAGGAAATGAGTGTCCTCAAAGTGGTTTACCGGCCGCGGTGAGAACGGGATGAAGACATGGCTTCGCCCGACGACCTGGCCGTCAAACTGCGTGCCGGAGAAGCCGGCCACCTTGACGGGCGAGGTGATCTCGTAGGTCGCCCCGTGCCCACGCGTTCGCAGGTTTGCGACTGTGGCGGCCACAGACGGCGTTCGTGCGTACGCAGTCATGATCACGATCAGCCCCGGCGGAACGCCCGCGTACGCGTCCCCGTTTCCGTTGCCAATAGCAACCCAGCCGAAGTACGGGCGCCCGCCACCGCGAAAACCGAGCAGTTCCGACTTCCACTGCGCGCCGGCCCATGAGCCGTCTGAAGGCGTAAGGCGCAGCGCGAGCGGAAAGGCGCTCGCCTGATACGCGACGCCGGCCCGAAGCCGGGTCAACGAGCCGAGCACCTGGGGCGCCGGCGGGGGGAGCCCACGGAGCAGGTAGCTCACGGGCATCTCTCGCGCCTTGGACGTCGCCGTCGCTGTCGCCATGGCCGGCACGCCGAGGCATGAGAACAGGACGGCCAAGATGCCTATCCGTACCAGGGCTCTCATCATCGTTCTCCTTTGCTCGTGACGATCGAGGCGCCTCGCTTCACCGCGACGTCCGCGCCCCGGTCGTCGGTGGACTGGCGGTCGTGCACGAAGATCAGGCCGAAGTGGTTCTCCGTCACCTCGCCCGTGTCGCTGAGGAAGAAGTTCGAGGTGATCAGCCCCTCGGACCCGGCGAACTGGCCCTCGCCTCCCTCGACCTGGCAGATCACTGCGCCATGCCGCAGGTGCGGATCCGGACAGTGAGTGAGGCGTCCGCCGACACTGCGGAAGCGCAGCGTGTTGCCGGGCCCGAACTCGATCGTGCCGCGGTCGGCGACGGATGACTCCTCGTCGAGCTCGAGCTCCGAATGCAGGAAGGCTTCGCCACCCGAGACATCGCTGAACCGCCCGTGGACGCCTACGGCGCCGACGGTGGTACGAAGGCCGAGCTGGGAGCGGTCAGCTCGAGTCGGACGAGTTCGGATCGCAGCGACTTTGCCTGGCCGCGGAACTGCAACGAGTAGGCGATCGGCTTCATCTCCGGCGCAGAATCGCGTCCGGCTCGTCTCCATCGCGCCGGGGAAAACCCTCGGCTCTTCCACCTTCAGGGGGTTACGCTGATTCGGAGATGCTGTTCGGCCGTGATGTGGAGTGCGCGCGCATCGACGCGCTGCTCGACACGGCTCGAGAGCGCCGGAGTGACGCGCTCGTGCTGCGCGGGGAGGCGGGAATCGGTAAGAGCGCCTGCTCGAGTACGCGGTCGAGCGCGCGGACGGCTTCCGCGTGCTCCGTGCGCTGGGCGTCGAGACGGAGGCTGAGATCGCTTCGCTGGCGCGCAGCAACTGCTGCGTCCGGTCTGGACGCGCTCGCCGAGCTGCCGCCGCGCAGGCGTGCGCTAAACGACGAGCGCTTGCGATGGAGGAGGGCGCCGCGCCCGAGCGGCTGACCGTCTCGGTGGCGACGTTGAGCCTGCTCGCCGCCGCGGCCGACGACCGGCCTCTCCTCTGCGTCGTCGACGACGCCCACTGGCTCGACCAGGCCTCCGCCGATGCGCTGACGTTCGTGGCCCGCCGCCTGTATGCGGAGGGGGTCGTGATGCTGTTCGCCGCACGGGAGCCGGAGACCGTGCTCTTTCCGGCGCCGGGCATCGCCGAGCTCCGCATTCGACGCTCTCGCCCCGGACGCCGCCGAGCGCTCCTGGCGCGCGCGCCCCGGAGCTCGCCGAGCTCACGGCGGAGCGACTGGTCGAACTGGACGCAGGGGAACCCGCTCGCGCTGCTCGAGATCGCGCGCGCGCTGAGCGAGCAACAGCGCCGGGACGCGCACCGCTCGATCAGCCGCTCCCGGTCGGCGCTGAGATCGAGCGGGCGTTTCTCGACCGCGCCGCGGCGCTCTCCGAAGACGCACAGCGCGCGCTGCTCCTCGTCGCCGCGGGCGATCCCGGCGACGCCGAGACGCTCTGGCCGGCGCTCGCGGCGAGGAACTCGACGCGGACGCGCTCGCGGACGCAGAGGCCGCGGGCCTGCTGCTCCCCGACGGCTGGACTTCTGCCACCCGCTCGCGCGCTCGGCCGTCTACCAGAGCTCGCGGCCTGCTGACCGGCGGCGTGCACACGAGCGCTGGCCGCGGCGACGACCGAGCCCGACCGCCGCGCCTGGCAGCTCGCCGCAGCGACAGACGGACCGGACGAGGCGGTCGCGGCCGCTCTCGAGGATGCCGCGGCCGCCGCGCGTCGCCGCGGCGGTGTCGCGGCCGAGGCGAAGGCGCTCGAGCGCGCAGCGCAGCTGACGGCGATCGCGGAGACGCGCGCCCGGCGACTGCTCAAGGCGGCGCTCGCCGCCGAGGCGGCCGGCTGGCTCGAGCACGCGGAGACGATGCTCGCGACGCGGCTGAGCTGACAGAGGATCCGGATCTGCGCGCTCAGGCGGTCGCGCGACGCTCGTACCTCCTCTCCGACCGCGGCGAGTTCGACGTGCTACGCGCTCGCGGTCGACGAGGCCGAGCAGCGCCGCCGTTGGCGAGATCGCATCGGCAGCTACGAGCGGTGCGCTACGGACTCTGTGGCGCCGCATCGACTGCCGCACGCCGTCGCGATGGCGGATCGCGTCGGGCCGGCGCGCCGGTCGGAGGCGAACCTCGATCTGGACATCGTGCTCGCCTGGACCTGGAGCCTCGCCGGCCGCGTGGAGGAGGCGCTCGCACTTTCCCGCGCTCGCTCGATCAGGCCGATCCGGGCACCTTGCTCGCCATCGACTTCGGCACGGATCTGCTCTACCTCGAGGACTACCCGCGCGCGAGCGATGCACTCGAGCAGGTCGTCGAGCACTCGCGCGAAGCAGCAGCGCCGGGCATCCTCAGCTACGCGCTCGACCAGCTCGCGAAGCTCGAGACCGCATCGGCAACCTGACGTCGCGCGTACGCGCTCGAGCTCGAGAGCCTGCAGCTCACGGAACCGCTCGGCAACGACGTCGGGCTCGCGGCGAGCCTGGCCTGGCTTGCACTGATCGAGGCGATGCTCGGACGCGCGGAGAGTCGAAGCCATGCCCACAGGGCGCTCGCGATCGCGGAACGCCGGCACGACAGCTACAACATCGTGCGGGCGCGGGGAGACGCTGGGTCTCGAGGCGCTCGCCGCGGCGATGCACGGGCGCGGTCGAGTGGCTCGAGCCGTCGGTCGCACTCGTCACGGAGGGCGGCGTCGGGAACCCGAACTTACTTCCGGCTCGACGCCGACCTGATCGAGGCTCTCGCCCGCCTCGGCCGAGCCGACGCCGCGAACGCCACCTGCGGAGGCTCGAGCAGCAGGCCGAGACAACGGGAAGCTCGTGGGGCCGGGCGGCTGCAGCGCGCTGCCGTGCGTTGCTCTCGCCGACGACGCGCTGGACCACGCGTTCGAGACGGCACTCGACGCGCACGACCACGAGCCGAGCGCGTTCGAGCGTGCCCGCACGGAGCTCTGCTACGGCGAGCGCCTGCGCCGCGCGGGCCAGAGACGTCGCGCGCGCGAGCAGCTCCGCTCTGCGCTCGAGACGTTCGAGCGGCTCGGCGCGCGGCCGTGGGCGGAGCGGGCTCGGATCGAGCTGCGCGCCACCGGCGAGCACCTCCGGCGCCGCGACCCGACGGCCGCCGAACGGCTGACGCCGCAGGAACTTCAGATCGCGCTGCTCGTCGCCGAAGGGCTGACCAACCGCGACGTCGGCGCCGCCTCTTCCTGAGCCCGAAGACGGTCGAGTTCCACCTGACTCGGGTCTACCGGAAGCTCGATATCTATTCACGCTCGGACTTGTGCCGCCGCGTGGCTGAAACGGACGTGGAAACCGACTGGAAACCACAGATGACGACTGGCGGCGAGATCCGAGACGGGCGGAGCTGTGTGATTCGGCGCGGCTAGACAGCCCGTCAGAGGCGGCGATATCGGCGGACGCCCCCGCCGCGTCTGCACGCCGAAGGTCACCGGTTCGAGCCCGGTGCGCTTCGGGAGGCCTGCCTGCGCGGCGTAAGGCCGCGCCTACTCGCTAACCCGGCTCTTTCCCGCACGAGCCTTGCGGCTTGTCCCCGTGTGCCGGGCGATACGAGCGCGCGAGCATCGACGAGGGAGACGAGTACAGGAGCGCGGATGAGGTTCCGTGCCGACGTGGAAGGCCTGCGGGGCGTAGCGGTGCTGCTCGTCGTGCTGGACCACCTCAAGTCGCCGGGGTTCAGGGCGGGTTTTTGGGGTCGACGTGTTCTTCGTCATCTCCGGCTACCTGATCACGAGCCTGCTGGCGGCCGAGTACGCGAAGAGGGCCGAGGCGCACGGCGGCCGTGGATCGATCTCGATTCCCGGCTTCTACGCGCGACGGGCCCGCAGGATCCTGCCCGCCGCCCTGACAGTGATCCTCGCCGTCGTCGTTGCCGGCGATGTCCTGCTCACGAGCTGCGCGTCGCGCAGCTCCGGCACGACGCCCTCTGGGCGACCTTCTTCGGGTCGAACGTGAACTTCATCAGGCAGGCGACCGACTATTTCGCGCAAGGCTCCGTCGACAGCTCGCCGTTCCAGCACTACTGGTCGCTCGCGGTTGAGGAGCAGTTCTACGTCGTGTGGCCGGCGCTGTTCCTCATCGTCGCGCGCTTGACCGTTTTCGGTGCGGCTGCACGCTGGCGGGCGAGGGTTGCCACGGCCGTCTGCGCCATCGGCGCCGCATCGCTCGTCTGGTCGATCGTCGCAACGGGGCGCGAGCCGGCCGCCGCCTACTTCTCAACGTTCACGCGCGCGTGGGAGCTCGCGCTCGGCGCTCTGCTCGGGATCGCGACGACAGCCGCGACGCGGCTCCCGCGCTCGGTCGCCCGGGCGGCGTCCGCCGCCGGCGTCGTGCTGTTCGTGGCCGCCTGCGCCGTGATCGGCGCCTCGACGCCCTTCCCGGGCGCGGCCGCCTTGCTTCCGACCTTCGGCACCGCGCTCCTCATCGTGGGCGGCCTCTCCGACCGCGCCCGCTCCCGAACCGGGCGCTGTGCCTCGCACCCTGCGTTTCGGCGATCTGTATGTGTACTGTGCACTGGCCGCTGGTCGTCTTCACAGCCGCCTTGTACCCCACAATGAGCGCCACTGCCCAGATGCGACTCCTCATCTTCGCCGTCACGATCGCCGTCGCCACGGTCAGCTTCTTCCTCGTCGAGCAGCCGGGGAGGCGGGTCGGCGTGAAAGCACGCGCGCCGTCACGCGGTCGGTGGCGCGGGCGGAATCTCGCCACGGCGATGTGCGGAGCATGCCTACTCGCGGCCGCGTTCGTCGGCCTCCTGTCGACGGTCGACCGCGAGCGCCTGACGGTCTCGCCGGCCGCAGCGGCAGCGATATCGCCCGCCGCCGAGCGGCCGGCGCCGGTCGGGATGACGATCGCCGGCAAGCCGCCGCGAAACGGGGCCTACGCGACAACGGTGCAGGCCTGGCAGCGCGTCATCCGCAAGGGCCTGACCCTGCGAGAGCTTCCGACGTCGCTCCGGCCGCTGTCGCACCACCTCTGGAGGGAGTACTTCCCACGGTGCCTCCAAGGAGCCCGCGGCGCATTGCCGGACGAGTGCGTCGTCGGGAACCCGGCCGCCGGCCACGTGGCGGTGCTGGACGGAGACTCGCACGCGACGATGCTGCGGAACGCCGTCTGGCGCTCGTTCGACCCGAAGCGGTGGAGCTTCCACGTCTTTGCATGGTTCGGCTGCGGCTGGGCAGGCACGTCGGAGTCGAACGGGGGATCGGCCGCGGAGTGCAGGCGGCACCAGGACGAGGCCCTCCGGAGGATCCGCACGCTGCACCCCGACGTACTCGTGCTGAGCGAACACCGGGTCGTGACGCCGCTTCGCTCGCGGGCCGACATCGCAGCCAGCCTTGGAGCGCTGACGCGTGCAGCCCCACAGACAATCGTCCTCGGCCACACGCCGCTGCCGCGACCGTGGCGCACGTGTCTCGTGGGCTACGACATCAGCCAGTGCTTCGCGTCACTCGACGCAACGTTCCGGAGCGACACGAGGGTCGAGCGGGAGCTCGCGAGCCGGGCGGGCACGACGTTCGTCGACACGTCCGCGTGGGTCTGCACCCGGGCCGGCGCAGCGTCCGTGTGTCCGCCGGTGATCGGCGGCGCGCCGGTCTTCAGCGACGACACACACATCGACGGCGAGTTCCAACTGAAGCTCATCCCGATCGTGCGCGCGCTGCTGCAGTCCGCCGGGGTGAGGCTGTAGCCGATCGGGTGTCGCGCAGAAGCTGTCGAACACGGATCCGATTCGACGCATGGAAAGATCGGCGCGCGGGCAGCGCGCCCGAACATCCGCGGCAGCTACCGGGCGGCGCCTGCCAATCAGAAGGCGTTCGCGGCCGACCTCCACTCCTCGAGCCGCTGCGCGATGAGCTCGGCCCGCTCCTCCGCGCTCCCGCTATCGAGCAGCTCGAGGTCCGAGGGGTCGGCTCGAAGGTAGACGCCGGCGGTTCGCGCATTCAGCGCGGGGTCGCGATCCGACCGCGTCGTCCAGTAGCCGGTGGCGCGATCGGTGGTCTCCAGCCGGATCTCGCCGGTGCCCTCGAGCTGCGGTGCATTCGGGTCCCGAGGCCGCTCGCCCTTCCAGAAGTAGAGGATGCCGGCCGGATCCTTGCGCTCCTTCGCCGCCTCGCTCCAGTAGCGGGCCGACAGCGTGCCGTCCTCCTGCCAGGATCGGCCGTTCACGTTCAGGCCACCGTCACGGTCCCGCGAGATGCGCAGGAGGCTCACCGCCGACGGTTCGTCCTCGCTCCGCGCTGTGAGCGAGAGCTGCCACCAGAGCCCCTCGACGGGGCCGCGGCGACCCTCGGCCTCTATCGCCGTGCGGAGCTTCTGGTTGATCGCGCGCACGTCCGCCGGGCCGGCGGCCGGGTCGTAGCGAACGGACGTCAGCCCGAGCAGATCGGTCGGCAGCTTCGAACCGTGCGCGTGGAGGATGAACGTCCGCCGGATGCCGAGTGCGCCGCCGAAGAGCCCCGCCTCGAACACCACGTTGTCGCGCGGCGACGCCTCGCCGGACGGGGATGCGTCCGTCGCCGTCCAGTCGTCCTGGGCGAACACGAACGCAGCGAAATCAACCTCCTGGGAGAGCTCGACGAGCCGCTCGAGCGTGCCCCGCCCCGGGTTGAACGTGGTCGTCCACGGCTCGACGTCGGCAACGTCTGCGAGCCCACGCGCGATCGCCTGGAGCAGCTTGGCCTGCTTGCCCGACGACCCGAGGAAGATGCGCGGCCTGGTCACGCGCGATTCATGATGACGGACCCGCCGACCACGGGCGGCTACCCTCCGGAGCGGTCGATGGGCAGACGCTGTCTCACCGCGGCTGGCGCGTCAGGCGTAGGTCGCCGGTGAGCGCCGACACGTTCATCGAGGTCGCCGACGACTGCCCGGCGGTCCGTGCCGAGGTGCCCCCGGCGCGGGGCGGCCGAGCGACGAAGGCAACGATCGAGTACGAGCTGATCGCCGGCGAGCCGTACGGGCTGACCGAGGGCGAACTGGCATTTCGAACGCACATGGTGATGCGCGACATCCCGGCGGCGGACTGGCCGGCCGAGCGGGAGCGCTATCTGTCGCACGAGAAGCCCCGTCTTCGCGTCAGTCCACTGCCCAAGCGCTACGGATGGGGAATCCACATCGACTCGCACGGATGCGTCGCGCTCGTGCCGGTCGAGTCGGCGGAGTACCGGCGTCTCGCCGCCGACCCGGCACTCCACCACGTCCGAGCGTTTCGATCCAAGCGCGCCTGACCGGAACGCCTATGCGCACCGTGGCGCAGATGTGCTGAGATGACGCCGTGACCAACGGCGGCAGAGCGGACACGCGTCAGCGCATGCTGCGGCGCGCGGGCCTCGTCGCGGGCGTTCTCGCGCTCCTGGCCCTGCTGCTCTTCATCAGCGACCACTGGATACTCGGAATCGTCTTCGGAGCTGCCGCGGCCGTCGCGATCTGGGTGTTCCTGCAGGCGCGCACCGTGCGCTAGCTCTTCGGGCGGATTCAGTGGCCGCCGCGGCCGGAGGGCGCGACGAGGACGATGGTGCGAGTGGTCGCGACGGTCACACCCGGCGTCTGCGCGTAGCTCGCCCGCGCCTCCGCGGACAGCCGCCCGGCGCGGATGAGCACGTCGTAGCAGCGCACGCCGCCGCCCTTCGTGAGCGCGCAGCTGTGGCCCATGCCCGCGGCGAGCGTCCTCGCGGGAACGCGTTTCGCGCCCCCGGCTGCTCCGACGACGAGCGCCGCGGCAGCGAGAACCGCGAGAACCGCTAATGCGCCCCGGGCGCCGTCGCTCGGTGTCATCGCGGCCAGTAGCTGTCACTCACGGCCGCGGAGTCACCGCTCAGCCCTTGACGCGATAGTCGATGAACGTCGCGTAGCGCGACTGCCGCACGCCGAGATGCTCGAGCTCGAACGACCGCGTGAACCCCTCGAACAGCCGCTTGCCGCCTCCCAGGATCACCGGCGCTACCACGATCGTGAGCTCGTCGACGATCCCGGCGTCGAGGGCCTGGCGGATGACGTCGGCGCCGCCCATGACGCTGACGTCCTTCCCGCCTGCCGCCTCGAGGGCCTGCCCGATCGCCTCGTCCACGCCGGACAGGAACGTGAACGCGTCGCCCTCCGGCTGCTCCTCGGGCCGGTGGGTGACGATGAAGAACGGCACGCCCCACGGGTTCTCGTCGCCCCAGTGTCGCGCGGCCTCGTATGTCCAGCGGCCGCCGACGACCGCGCCGATCCGCTGCATCGCCTGCTCGAGCCAGGCCGCGTCCTCGCCGGCCGGCGCGCCGCGCGGCTCGGCGTCGTACGACCACGGGCCGCCGAAGACCCAGTAGTGCAGCCGCTCGCCGCCCTCGCCCAGGCCCTTGGCGGGCCCGTCGTCCGGTCCGGTGATGTACCCGTCGACCGACGTGGTGATCGCTGCCAGAACCTTCGCCATCGTTCGCTCCTTCCGTGGGGATGTCGCGGATGGAGACTCGCCGCGACCCGGCGATTCATCGCTGGAGACGTCGGCGGCGAGAGCCGTCAGCCACGCGTGCCGAAGTCGGCGGTGACGATCGTGACCGTCTGCCCGTCGAAGACGCCCGGCGCATCAGGCGCGCGCACGCAACCGAGCCCGACCTCGGCCCAGCGCGAGAGCAGGTTCTCGCGGTGCGGCGGACTCTGCATCCAGCTCTGGATCACCTTCGCCGCCGACACGCTCGCCGGGCCGCTCATCAGGTTCTCGCCGACGCGGTAGACGCGGAAGGCGGGCGGCGCCGGGTAGTAGCGCTCCACGCGCTGCCAGAACTGGGAGCCGTCGTACGAGGTGTGGCTGAAGTAGCCGTACTTCGCCATCGACCGAGAGTGGGCCACCGCCGCCTCGGTCAAGTCACGCGAGCGGCGGAGCGGCGGCAGGTCAGCCCGCAGCCGCACGGCGTTCAGCTGGCGGAGCAGCTCACGGTTCAGGTCGCCAGTGAGCTGCACGGAGGCGAGCCCGCGCGTGTCGTCCGGCTTGAGGCCCTGGGCGGATACGTCGTGGGCCGGGTTCTGATCCGGCGCAGGGTTAACGGGAGCCGCGTGAGCGGCCACCGCAAGGATGGCGGCGGCAAGGCAGAGCCAGACGGCGATGCCCAACCGCGCCAGCCGACGGCTGCGCCAGGTGGGGACTGCCAACGACAACCAGTGGTGGTACTGCGACGACGGTGGGCGGACCCTAACGCATCCCGATCGGCCCGCAACGGGTGAACCGTCACCCGACTTCGGGCTCGGTCGGATGGGCCGGAGGACCTATCGAACCGGTTCGGGGGGCGGGGCGAATAGAGCGCGTCTGACCCCCAATCGAGAGGAGAGACGATGAGGAGGAGACTCTTGCTCGGCGGCCTTGCACTGACCGCTGCCGCGCTCGGTCTCGTGGCGACCCTCGTTCGCGGCCCCGGGCCGGATGTCGCGAACGCAGCGAGCCACAGGGAGGCACCACTGATCTCGCTCGACCCGGCCGCGGACATCACCGACTTCTTCATGTTCCGGAGCTACGAGCCGGGCCAGGAGAACAAGGTCGTCCTGATCATGAACACCCAGCCCGGCGAGGAGCCGAGCTCGGGCCCGAACTACTTCAACTTCGATCCGTCGGTGAAGTACGCGTTCGGGATCGACAACAACGGCGACGGCAAGTCGGACATCTCGCTCAGCTTCCAGTTCCGGAACGAGATCCGTGGCCCCGTCGACTCGCTCGGACTGCCGTTTGCGTACGCCGGCGGCGTGCCGCCGTCGAGCGGCAACGTCATCCCGCCGATCACGCGGCTCGACGGGAAGGGCTCCGAGGGCTTCGGCCTGCGGCAGCACTACGACGTGACGATGACCGGCGGCGACACGCTCGGCGATTCCAAGACGCTCGGGCGCAACCTCATCGCCGTCCCGTCGGACGTCGGCCCGCAGACGATGCCGAACTACTCGTCGCTCGCAAAGCAGGGCGTGTACGACCTCGGCAACGGCGTCCGCGTCTTCGCGGGCCAGCGCGAGGATCCGTTCTACATCGACCTCGGCAGCGTGTTCGACACGCTGAACTTCCGGCGGTTCCCGCCGCTGCTGACCAACATGGAGGACGCGAACGACAACGTGAACCCGTTCGGCGTCGACATGCTGTCCGGCTTCAACGTCCAGACGATCGCGATCGAAATGCCGATCTCGATGCTGACGGGCGCGTTCCAGACCCTCGGCGGCTACGCCTACACCAGCCGGCCGAACGTGACCATCCGGTCGATCAATCACGACGGCTCCAGGTGGGTCCAGGTCCAGCGGCTCGCGAATCCCCTCATCAACGAGGTGATCATCGGGACGAAGGACAAGGACTACTGGAACTCCCTGCCGCCGTGGGACGAGGGCAACTTCCTCGACTACTACCTGAACCCGCGGCTCGCGCTCGCACTGCAGCTCCAGTTCGGGGCGCCCGCCGCGCTGAACAACCGCACAGACCTGGTCAACGCGCTGCTCAAGTACGGCCCCGGCGATCCGGGCTACTCGGACCTGCTGCGGCTGGACACGACGGTGGCGCCGAAACCGCTGGCGTCCCAGAAACGGTTGACCGTGCTCGCCGGCGACAACGCGGGCTGGCCGAACGGCCGCCGTCCGCGTGACGACGTGACGGACATCGCCGTCCGGCTCGTCGGCGGACCGACGTACATCGCCCTCAAGGCGGGCGACGGGGTGAACGTGGACGACGCGCCGCTCATGACGCAGTTCCCGTTCCTCTCGCTCCCGTCCGACGGGCGCAACCGCTCCTTCCCCCACGTGAATCCGTAGGGATGAAGGCGCGGATCCTCATCGCAGTGACGGCGGCGGTCGGTGCCGCCGCCGTCCTGCTGCTCGGCGGCGCCCTGCGCACTTCGCAGGGCGCCGCCGGGGCAGCACCCGCGGTGCGCCCGGCTCTAGCTGCCCGTCCACGGAACCGAGTCGGACGTGCGCAGGCAGCAGGCCGCCGTACGCGCCGACCCCACCGACGTCCGCGCCCTCACCGCGCTCGGGTTCGCCTACGAGCAGCGCATGCGCGAGACCGCCGACCCCACGTATCTGACCAAGGCCGACGGCGTGCTGCATCAAGCGCTGAAGCTACAGCCGAGCAGCGCCGACGCCGTCGTCGGGCTCGGCTCGCTCGCTCTCTCCCGCCACCAGTTCGGCCGCGCCGTCGTGCTCGGCCGCCGCGCGCAGCGGCTCGCGCCGGGCGCCGGCCTCCCCTACGGCATCGCAGGCGACGGCCTGCTCGAGCTCGGCCGCTACCGCGCCGCCTTCCGGTCGTTCACGGAGATGGTCCACGCGGAGCCGGGCTCCTCGGCGTACGCGCGCATCTCGTACGCACGGGAGTTGATCGGCAACCGGACGGGGGCGGAGGCGGCGATGCGCCTGGCGGTCGAGTCCTCCCAGGGGCAGGCCGAGCCGACCGCCTGGGCGCGCGTCGAGCTCGGCAAGCTCCTCTTCGGCTCCGGCCACACGCGCGCCGCCGTCCGGCAGTACCGCGGCGCCCTGATCGAGCTCCCCGACTACCCGCAGGCGCTCGACTCCCTGGCCCGCGGCGAGGCCGCGCTCGGCCACCAGCAGCGCGCAATCCGCCTCGCGACGCGCGCCGTCGAGCTGGTCCCGCTGCCGCAGTTCGTGACGACGCTCGCCGACCTGCTGCAGGCGAACGGCCGCATCGCCGCGGCCCGCCGGCAGTACGCGCTCATCGGCGTCGTCGAGCGGCTCCTCGCGGCGAACGGCGTCCGCTCCGACCTCGAGATCGCCCAGTTCTACGTCGACCACGGACTGCACCTGTCGCACTCCCTCACGCTCGCCCGCCGCGCCCGCGCCGAGCGGCCGAGCATCCTGGGCGACGACGTCCTCGGCTGGGCCTTCACCCGCAACGGCCGCTGCTCGGAGGGCCTGCGCTGGGCGAAGCACTCGCTCCGGCTCGGCACCCGCGACGCGACCATGTTCTTCCACCGCGCCATGGCCGAGCGCTGCGCCGGCCACCTGCAGGCCGCGCATGCGTGGTTTCACCGTGCCCTGGCGCTCAACCCGCACTTCTCACCCATCTGGACTCCTGTAGCGAAGAGGTATTCATGACGCCCACGAATCACAAGGACCTCGTGAAGAAGCTGCTCGCCGCGGCGATCGCGCTCGCCGCGCTCATCGTCCCCGCCGCGGCCGCGGCGCACCCGCTCGGGAACTTCACCACCAACCACTTCACCCGCATCGAGGTGGCCGGCGACCGCGTCTACCTGACCTATGTGCTCGACCTCGCCGAGATCCCGACCTTCCAGGAGCAGGACAATGTGCATCGGCTCGGTGAGGCCGGCTACGCCCGCTCCGTCTCCGACCAGGTCCGCAAGGAGCTGCGGCTGACGGTCGACAGGCGCCGGCTGCCGTTGCACCGGCTCGACGACGTGATCGGCTTCCCGCCGGGCGCGGCCGGCCTGCACACCACGAGGCTCGAAGTGCTCTACGCGGCCCCGCGGCTCGCACACCGGCCGGCTCGAATCGCGTACAGCGACGGCACCTTCTCCGGCCGGCTCGGCTGGCAGGAGATCGTCGTCAAGGCCCGCGACGGTGCGACGCTGACGCAGACAACGGCGCCGTCCACGAGCGAGAGCGACGAGCTGCGCGCGTACCCGAAGGACCTGCTCAGCGACCCGCTGCACGTCACGACCGCCTCGCTCGCCGTCGACCCGGGGACGAGCACGGGCGACCCGACGCCGCTTTCCGACGACACGCTCACCGGCGCCGTGCATGTGGCCGGCGCGAGCGAGACCGGGTTCGCGTCGCTGATCGCACGCCAGCATCTGGGGCCGGGCATCGTGCTGCTCTCGCTGCTGATCGCGCTCTTCTGGGGCGCCGCGCACGCGCTGACGCCCGGGCACGGCAAGACGATCGTGGCCGCCTACATGGTCGGCTCGCGCGGCACGGTGTGGCACGCGATGCTCCTCGGGCTCACCGTCACGTTCACGCACACGATCGGAGTGTTCGCACTCGGGCTCGTGACCCTGGCGTTGTCGTCCTTCATCGTCCCGGAGCAGCTCTACCCGTGGCTGAACCTCGCCTCGGCACTGCTCGTCGTTGCCGTCGGCGCTGCGGTCTTTCGCGCGCGCATACGTGCGCGGGCCCACGCGCGCGCGCACGAGCACGGCCACGAGCACCATCACCACGACCATCACGGGCACGACCATCACCACGCGCCGCCCGAGGGCGGCGGGCTCCGCAGCCTGATCGCGGTGGGCGTGTCGGGCGGGATCCTCCCGTGCCCGACGGCGCTCGTCGTCCTGCTGGCGGCGATCTCGCTGCACCGCATCGGCTACGGCCTGGCGCTGATCGTGGCCTTCAGCCTCGGCCTCGCCGTGGTCGTCAGCGGCATAGCGCTCGTCGCCGTGACCGCGAAGCGCACGTTCGGACGCATGAGCCTGGAAGGCCCGGTCGTCCGCGCGCTGCCCGCGGTGAGCGCGGTCGTGATCGTGCTCGTCGGGCTCGCGATGACGCTTCGTGCACTGCCGGGGGTCGTCGGATGAACCGGATCCGAGAACGCCACGAATCAGTGCCGTCCAGGGGCTGAGAGACTCGAGGGAGGCTGCAGATGTTCGGGCTCGACCACACGATCGCCCACATGTCCGACGGGACGACGCTGCTGCTCGTCCTCGCGGTCGCCCTGCTGCTCGGGCTTCGCCATGCGACCGACCCGGACCACGTCGCCGCCGTGACGACGCTCATCGCCGGCGGCAAGGAGCGGAGCGCAAGCCGTGCGCGCAGGCTCGGCCTCGCCTGGGGCCTCGGCCACGCGACGACGCTCTTCCTCTTCGGCCTTCCGGTCGTGCTCTATGAGCGCTACCTGCCGGCCGGCATCCAGGAGGGCGCCGAGGCGGCGATCGGGGTGCTGATCGTCACGCTCGCCGCCTGGCTGCTCGTCCGCTGGCGCCGCGGCGCGTTCCACGTGCACCCGCACGACCACGACGATGTCCGCCACGTGCACGTCCACCCGCACGCGCGCGTGACCGGGCACGCCGGCCACCCGCACCCGAAGGCGCGCTCGCCATGGCAGGCGTACGGGATCGGGCTGCTCCACGGCATCGGCGGGAGCGCCGGCGTCGGCGTGCTGATCATCGCGGCGGTCAAGTCGAAGACGCTCGCCGTCGTCGCGCTCGGCATCCTCGCCGGCGGCACGGCCGTCTCGATGATGCTGCTGACCGCCGGCTTCGGCGTCGCCCTTTCGACGACGCCCGCGCGGCGCGCCTGGAACCGCCTGGCGCCCGCGCTCGGCGTGCTCAGCCTCATGTTCGGCCTCTGGTACGCGGCCGGCGCGCTCGGGCTTGCGCCCTACGTCTTCTGAGACCAGGCCTCGGCCGTCACCGCGTAGAGCACGAAGTCGTCCCGGCCGCTCGCCGTCGGCATGAACGCGTGCAGGACGCCCTCCTCGACGAAACCGAGCCGCCGGAACACGGCCCGCATCGGCTCGTTCCAGACTGCCGTCGAAGCCTGCACGCGCGCGGCGTCGTGCTCGTCGAACAGATGCTTGGTGACGAGGGTGATCGCCTCGCTCCCGTAGCCCAGGCCGCGCTGCGCCTCGTCGTGGATCTCGATGCCGATCTCGAAGACGCCCGGGGGCAGCGCGCCCGGCGGATGGCGCGCCTCGACGTCACCGACCACGCGCCCGTCGACGTCGATGGCCAGCTCGAGGCGGCCGCCGGCGAGCCGTCCGGACCGGGCGATGCGCTGCCGGAGGCGCCGCCGCCCGGCGGCGCGGTCGGACGTGCCGCCGACGCGCCACGTCGACGAGAGCCAGTGCTCGAGCAGCTGCTCCGCCTCGTCTTCCCGGTACGGGCGGAGCGAGACGCGGTCGCCGCGGATGACCAGCCCTTCCACGCGAGAGACCCTATTTGGAGGACACATGCAACAAGGCGGCCCGGAGACCGCCTCGTCTTGGACCCCGTCACTGTCCGGAGCGCGTGTGGCTGCGGCCCCCCACGCGCAGCACAGAGGGCGGGGCCGCTACTCGTCTCGGCAGCGGGACCGCCCGGCTTGATCCCCCATCCGCGTGAACTGCGGAGGCGCGCGACCTGCCGTACACTTCCACGTCTCTGTGGTAGAGATCGTCCTCTTGATGTTGATCCTCAAGATTCCGATCCTGTACCTGGTCGGCGTGGTCTGGTACGCGATCAAGGCGGAACCGCGCCCGGAGGAGCCCGCGATCGTGCGGGAGGAGAACCGGCCCGGCCCGCACACGCCCGAGAGCAGCGCAGCGCGTGTGCGCCGTGAGCGCGGGCGTCCGCACAGCCGGCCGCCCCGTCGCCCGACCGGGCCGCGCACGGCCGCCGCCCGCGCGGAGCGCACCCGATGAGCGAGACCGCCGCCGAGCAGGGCGGGACGCGCCCCGCCGAGACCGTCGCCGGCTTCATCGCCGCGGCGGCGCTCGCGGTGGGCGTGATCGCCATCTACTACGAGCCGGTCAAGCTGGCCGTCCCGGCGCTGATCGTCGCCCTCATCGCCGTCGCGATCGGCGGCCGGTTCCACCGCCTCGCGAGCGTCGCGGTGGCCGTGATCACGATCGGCTGGGTGCTCGGGATGATCTACGCGGTCATCGAGGGCAACCCCCTCTGGTAGCGCGGCACCAAGGGCTTTCACCGCACTGCTAGAAAGGGAAGTGCCATGCGCGACGTCGACGCGCTGAACGCCGGCTACGCCGGCCAGCTCCTGGAGCAGTACCTCGAGAACCCGAGCTCGGTGCCGCCCGAGTGGCGTGCCCTGTTCGAGCGAGGAGAAGATGCGGAGATCTCTGCCGCCCTTCCAGGTCTCGGAAGACTTCTCGAACGGCGGGGGAATGGCGGCAACGGCCACGTGGCCGAAACGGCGGCACCCGCGCAGGCGGACGGGGCGCTCCTGAACGCGGTCGCCGCGGCCGCATCGCTCGTGCGCGCCACGCGGACGCACGGCCATCGCGCCGCCCGGCTCGACCCGCTCGGGACGGAGCCGCACGGCGACCCCTCACTCGACCCCGAGCGGTTGGGCCTCACGCCCGAGCTCCAGCAGCGCGTTCCCGCGTCGATCCTGCGGACGTACGTCGAGGGCGACACATTGGCGGATGTCCTCGCGCGGTTGCGCGAGACCTACAGCGGCACGATCGCCTACGAGATCGAGCACATCGACGACCACGACCAGCGCATGTGGCTGCGCGAGGCGATCGAGACCGGCCGCTACCGCCGGCCGCTCTCCGGCGACGAGCAGCGGCGCCTGCTGGCGCGCCTGGCCGAGGTCGAGGGCTTCGAGGCGTTCCTGCGGCGCACGTTCCTCGGCCAGAAGCAGTTCTCGCTCGAGGGCCTCGACCTGCTGGTGCCCATGCTCGACGAGTCGATCGACCTCGCCGCCGCCGACGGCGTCGGCCAGATCGTCATCGGCATGGCCCACCGCGGCCGCCTCAACGTGCTGACCCACGTGGTCGGACGCCCGTACGACCAGATCCTGCGCGAGTTCGAGGGCGAGCGGACGATCGAGGCCGTCACCGCCTACCCAGAGGGCGGGACCGGAGACGTCAAGTACCACCTCGGCATGCGCTCGTCCCGCCAGACGCCGAGCGGCGAGGTCGGCGTGACGCTGATGGCGAACCCGAGCCACCTCGAGTTCGTCGACCCGGTCGCCGAGGGCCGCACGCGGGCGGAGCAGACCGACCGCACGCAGCCGATCGCGCTGCACGACCCGTCGAAGGCGCTCTGCATCCTCATCCACGGCGACGCCGCCTTCCCCGGCGAGGGCATCGTCGCCGAAACGCTGAACCTCTCTGACCTGCCGGGCTACACGATCGGCGGGACGCTGCACCTGATCACGAACAACCAGGTCGGCTACACGACCGACCCGTCCGAGGGCCGCTCGACGTTCTACTCGAGCGACATCGCGAAGGGCTACGACATGCCGATCGTCCACGTGAACGCCGACGACCCGGCCGCCGCTCTGAGCGCCGTCCGGCTCGCGCTCGCCTACCGCCGCCGCTTCGGCCGCGACGTGATCGTCGATCTCTTCGGCTACCGGCGCTTCGGCCACAACGAGCAGGACGAGCCCGCGTACACGCAGCCGCTGATGGCGGCGCGGATCGCCGGCCATCCCTCCGTCTTCGCGCAGTACGCACAGCAGCTCGTCGCCGAGGGCGTCGTCACCGAGGCGCAGGTCGAAGAGCTTGCGCAGGGCGTGAGGGCCCGCCTGAAGGCGGCCCACGAGCAGCTGAAGGAGACGTTCGGGCAGTCGATTCCGGCCAAGTCTCGCGACGAGGTCATCCCGCCGGCCGAGCGGCAGGACGAGATCGACACCGACGTGCCCGCCGAGCGGCTGCGCGAGCTCAACGCGCAGCTGATCCAGGCCCCGGATGGGTTCACCGTGCATCCGAAGCTGCTCAAGCAGCTCGAGCGGCGCATCGCAGCGATCGACGAAGGCGGGATCGACTGGGGCCACGCCGAGGCGCTGGCGTTTGCGAGCCTGGTCACCGAGGCGGTGCCGATCCGGCTGACCGGCCAGGACAGCGAGCGCGGAACCTTCGCGCAGCGGCATCTCATGCTCCACGACGCGCGCACCGGCGAGACGTACGCGCCGATGCAGCACCTGCCTGGCGCCGGCGCGTCGTTCGAGGTGCGGAACTCGCCGCTGTCGGAAGCGGCGGCGCTCGGCTTCGAGTACGGCTACACGACCAGCGCGGCCGAGACGCTCGTGCTCTGGGAGGCGCAGTACGGCGACTTCGTCAATGCGGCGCAGGTGATCATCGACCAGTTCATCGTCGCCGGCCTGTCCAAGTGGCGGCAGACGTCGGGACTGACCCTCCTGCTTCCGCACGGCTACGAAGGCTCAGGCCCCGAGCACTCCAGCGCCCGCCTCGAGCGCTTCCTCCAGCTGGCCGCGCAGGAGAACATCACCGTCGTCAACCCGACGACCGCTGCGCAGTACTTCCACCTGCTCCGGCGCCAGGCGCTCGCACGCACGGGGCGACCGCTGATCGTCATGACGCCCAAGGCGCTGCTGCGCCTGCGCGGTGCGGCCGCGCGGCTCGAGGAGCTCAGCGACGGGGCGTTCCAGCACCTGATCGACGACCCGCGCGGACGCCACGCGACCGCCCGCCGCCTCGTCCTCTGCTCCGGGAAGCTCTACTACGACATCGCCGGGCACGAGCTCTACGGCGGCGCAGAGCACGTCGCGGTTGCCCGGCTCGAGCAGCTCTACCCCTTCCCGGCCCAGCAGGCGCGGCACCTGCTCACCGGGTACGCGGGCCTCGACGAGGTCCTCTGGGCCCAGGAGGAGCCGCAGAACATGGGCGCCTGGCGGACGATCCGCCACCGCATCGAGGAAGCCCTGCCGGAAGGCGTCACGCTCCGCTACGTCGGCCGCCCGTGGCGCGCCAGCCCGAGCGAGGGCTATCCCACCGCGCATCTGCGCGAGCAGGACCGCATCGTCAGAGAAGCGCTTGGGGCTGTACCGGCGTAGTGGGGCTGTCCCCGAAGGGGCTGTCCTCAGTGATTTGATCAGAGCTCGGGCGGCGGAACCCGTTCAGCCAGGATGCTGGCGTACGGGGCACGTCGGACAGCCCCCGCTGCGCGGGGACAGCCCCTACTTGCGCTTCGCCAGCTGGTCTTGCACAGCGCGCTGCGCGGCGCGCATGACTTTCGGCCCCTGGACGCGCGCCTCGCGGTAGACCCGCGCGCGAACGGGCGCGGGAACGCGCCGCCACATCTGCCAGACCGTGAGCGCGAGCCAGAGGCTCGGGACACGGCGGGCGGCTCCGATTCCACGCGGCATGGCGCGCACATGGTCGCACAACAGCCTCCATCCTGTTTACAATCCGCCGCCGTGCTCTCTCGCGGGAGAGGGAGAGCCGTTTTCGAACATCGCCATGACCAATCTCTTCACCGACATCATTCAGGACCACCTGAGGCTGAAGGAGCAGAACGCCGAGCTCGAGCGGTACATGCCGATCGAGCGCTACAAGGGCGCTGACCCCTTCGAGAACCACCCCTTGTTCAAGACCGAGGAGCAGGCACGCATCGAGGACACGCTGGATGGAACCGTGTCCATCGCCGACCACTCCGAGGAGGACATCGTCGCAGTACACGCGCACGCGTACGGCATCGAGCCGGCCGTCGACGGCGATGAGAGCCTCTGGAGCCGCTCCCGGGACTTCGACTGGGGCGACTAGCCTCGGGTTCTTCTGGCGTGATCCCGGACGCCCGGAGGCGTCCGTCTCGGCGTCCCCGGCGCCCGCCCGTTAGCGTGCCCAAGCCATGACCGCCGTCGGCGTCCCCACCCTCGAGGCCTACGCCCAGCTCGCCGTGCAGGTGGGCCTCAACCTCCAGCCTGGCCAGGACGTGCTGATCATCGCCGACGTCGAGCACGCCGAGCTGACCCGCGCGGTGACGCGCCAGGCGTACGAAACGGGCGCCCGCTACGTCGAAGTCGACTACAAGGACGCGCGCCTCACCCGCATCCGCGCCGACCTCGCGCCCGACGAGAGCCTCGGCTGGTCTCCCCCGCACCGCGTCGAACAGATCCGCGAGCTCAGCCGGCAGCACGCCGCGGTCGTCCAGATCAGCGGTCCACCGGACCCGGCGGTCTTCGAGGGCGTGGACGGCGAACGGCTCGCGCGGAACGCCGAGGTCGAATGGAGGCGCACCTACCTCGAGCAGCTCAGCGAGGGGCTGTTCAACTGGGTGATCGTCGCCGGGCCGACCCGCGCGTGGGCCGAGCGCGTCTTCGGGGAGCCGGACGTCGACCGGCTCTGGCGCGCGATCGCGGACGCGGTCCGGCTCGACGAGCCCGATCCGCCGGCCGCCTGGCGTGACCACGTCGCCCGCCTGCAGAAGCGCGCCGACGCGCTCACCGCGTACCGCTTCGACGCCATGCACCTGCGCGGCCCGGGCACCGACCTGCGGATCGGGCTGCCCGAGGGCGCGATCTGGGACAGCGCCAACGCGGAGACGGCGTGGGGCCTCACGTACGTCCCGAACATGCCGACCGAGGAGATCTTCACCACGCCGCACGCGGCTCGCGTGGACGGCGTCGTGCGCTCGACGAAGCCACTCGTGCTGCTCGGCCGCCTCGTCCGCGACATCGAGATGCGCTTCGAGGGCGGGCGCGCCGTCGAGGTGCGCGCCGCCGAGGGCGAGGACGTGCTGCGCGAGAGCATGTCCACCGACGAGAACGCCGGGCGGCTCGGGGAGGTCGCGCTCGTCGACAACGACTCGCGTGTCGGCCGCACCGGCATCACGTTTTTCGACACGCTCTTCGACGAGAACGCGGCCTCGCACATCGCCTACGGCGAAGGGCTGCCCGACTCGATCCCGGGCGGCCGAGACCTCACGTGGGAGGAGCGCGAGGAGCGCGGCGTCAACCACTCGGGCGTCCACGTCGACTTCATGATCGGGAGCCCCGAGGTGGACGTCGACGGCGTCTTGCGCGACGGCACCGCCGTGCCCGTCATGCGCGGCGGCGACTTCACCCTCAGACTAGAGGGTTAACCCGGGGAGGCGGCCTCGGCCGCCACGGTCCAGCGCATGACGTCGCGGATCGAGACGATCCCAACGGCCTGGTCGTTCTCGACCACCGGCAGGTGCCGGAAGCCGTTCTCGATCATGATGCGGGCCGCCTCGGCCGGCGACGTGTCCGGCGACGCGGTCACGGGGTCGGACGTCATCCAGTCGCGCACGCGCGCCTCGGACGAGTGCACGCGCCCGGCCACGGCGCGCAGGACGTCGCGCTCGCTGAGGATGCCGATCAGGCGGCCGTAGTCGACGACGACGGCCGCGCCGACCCCACGTTCGGCCATCTGCTCGGCGGCGAAGCCGAGCGTGTCCTCCGGGGCAACGCCGAGCACATCTCGCTGCATCAGATCGCTGAGCTGCGTCATCCCGTCGAGCATAGCCCGCCCGGGCGCACCCACCCGCGCCGAGGGAGCGCTGCTCTGAGCCGTTCCAGGTCGCCGCTGGTATCGCGGAGGTCGTCGGGGGCCCGTCGCCGGGCTACGACCTGGTCGACGTCCAGACGATCCCGCAGGATCGGCTGCTGACCATGAACCTGATCAACCGCACTGCTGATGTCGAGCTGCCCGCCTCCGACTCGTCCCACGACGAGACGCAGGTGCACTTCTTCAACCAGACGCAGCGCGCTCAGCTCAAGATCTGCAAGACGCTTGGGCCGGGCTCGTCCGACCTGATCGGCCAGAAGTTCTGCTCGGCGCGAGCGTGAACGCCGTGACGTTCACCCACTCGGCGGGTGATCCCTAACCCCCACGACGCAGTGAAATCGTCCTGACCCTTCGGGACGGCGCAAGAACCACTCAGGCGAGGCCCCCGGCAACGGGGACCTCGCCGTATCTCGGCAAATCACTGATGTGCGCGCAGATCGCTGCGCTACGCTGGCCGAAATGGCGACGAAGCCCGTCGAGCGCATCGACCGCGTCGTGATCCGCTTCGCCGGCGACTCGGGCGACGGCATGCAGCTAACGGGCTCGTGGTTCACCAGCGAGACGGCGCTGTTCGGCAACGACCTGTCGACCCTGCCTGACTTCCCGGCCGAGATCCGCGCGCCGGCCGGCTCGCTCCCGGGCGTCTCGGGATTCCAGATCCATTTCGCCGACCGCGACATCCTCACGCCGGGCGACGCCCCGAACGTGCTCGTCGCGATGAACCCCGCCGCGCTGAAGACGAACCTCAAGGACCTCCCGAACGGCGGCACGCTGATCGTGAACGCCGACGCGTTCACCGACCGGAACCTCGAAAAGGCCGGCTACGCCGAGAACCCGCTCGAGGACGCCTCGCTGGACGAGTACCGCGTCCACCGAGTGCCGCTGACCTCGCTGACGATCGAGGCGCTGAAGGACGTCGACGTGACCAAGCGCGAGGCGGAGCGCGCGAAGAACATGTTCGCGCTAGGGCTGATGTCCTGGCTCTACCACCGCCCGACCGACGGCACCGTCGACGTCATCCGCCGGAAGTTCACGGGCGCGATCGCCGAGGGAAACGAACTCGCGTTCAAGGCCGGCTGGGCCTACGGCGAGACGAGCGAGGACTTCGCGGTCACGTACGAGGTCGCGCCCGCGAAGCTGCGCCCCGGCACGTACCGGAACATCACCGGCAACCAGGCTCTCGCACTCGGCCTCGTCGCTGCCAGCGTCCAGAGCAAGCTGCCGCTCTTCCTCGGCGCCTATCCGATCACGCCCGCGTCGGCGCTTCTCGAGGACCTGTCGCGGCACAAGAGCTTCGGCATCCGCACGTTCCAGGCCGAGGATGAGATCGCCGCCGTCGGCGCGTCGCTGGGCGCGAGCTTCGGCGGCGCGCTCGCCGTGACCACGTCGAGTGGCCCGGGGATCGTGCTCAAGATGGAGACGATCGGGCTGGCGATCGCGCTCGAGCTCCCGCTCGTGATCGTCGACGTCCAGCGCGCCGGCCCGTCGACGGGGATGCCGACGAAGCCGGAACAGGGTGACCTGCTGCTCGCGCTCTACGGGCGCAACTCGGAGTCCCCGGTCCCTGTCGTCGCCGCCTCCACGCCGAGCGGCTGCTTCGACGCCGCCATCGAGGCAGCCCGGATCGCGCTCAAGTACCGGACGCCGGTCTTCCTGCTCTCCGACGCGTACCTGGCGAACGGCTCGGAGCCCTGGTGTCTGCCGGACGTCGGGTCGCTGCCGGACATCTCGACGACGTTCGCGACCGAGCCGAACCACGACGGTGATTTCTGGCCGTACCTGCGCGACCCGGACACGCTCGCGCGCGAGTGGGCGATCCCGGGGACGCCGGGTCTCGAACACCGCATCGGCGGCCTCGAGAAGCAGGACGGCACCGGCAGCATCTCCTACGACGCCGACAACCACGACCGCATGGTGCGGCTGCGCGCCGCCAAGGTCGCGCGCGTGGACGTGCCGCCCGTGCACGTCGACGCCGAGGGCGGCGAGGAGCTGCTCGTGCTCGGCTGGGGCGGGACGTACGGGCCGATCGGCGCCGCCGTCCGGCGCGTCCGCGAGAGCGGCGGCAAGGTCGCACATGCGCACCTGACGCACCTGAACCCGTTCCCGCCGAACCTCGAGGAGGTGCTCCGCGCCTACCCGAAGGTGCTCGTCCCCGAGATGAACCTGGGCCAGCTCCTGCAGCTAGTGCGCGCCCGGTTCCTGGTCGACGCGGTCGGCTACAACCAGGTGCGAGGCGTCCCGTTCCGCTCGAGCGAGCTCGCCGACGCGATGAGGGCGATGCTGTGAGCGGCAACGGGAACGGCAACGGCCACGCGCTGCTGACGATGAAGGACTTCAAGTCGGACCAGGAGGTCCGTTGGTGCCCGGGCTGCGGCGACTACGCCGTGCTCGCCGCCGTCCAGAGCTTCATGCCCGAGCTCGGCATCCCGCGCGAGCGGATCGTCTTCGTCTCCGGGATCGGCTGCGCATCGCGCTTCCCGTACTACATGGAGACCTACGGGATGCACTCGATCCATGGCCGCGCGCCGGCGATCGCCACCGGGCTTTCGGTCTCGCGCCCGGATCTCGCCGTCTGGGTCGTCACGGGCGACGGCGACGCGCTCTCGATCGGCGGCAACCACCTGATCCACGCGCTGCGCCGCAACGTCAACCTCAAGATCCTGCTCTTCAACAACCAGATCTACGGGCTGACGAAGGGCCAGTACTCCCCCACCTCTCCGCTCGGGACGATCAACCGGACGACGCCGATGGGGTCGCTCGACTGGCCGTTCAACCCGTTGTCGCTCGCGCTCGGCGCGGAGGCGACGTTCGTGGCCCGCTCGATCGACACCGACCGCAAGCACCTGACCGAGGTGCTCCGCCGCGCGGCGAACCACAAGGGCGCCGCGTTCGTCGAGATCTACCAGAACTGCAACGTCTACAACGACGGCGCCTTCGACGTGCTGCGCGACGACAAGACGAATACGAACCGCATCCCGCTGGAGCACGGGCAGCCGGTGCGCTTCGGCGCCGAGGGCGAGCGCGGCGTCGTCCAGCGCCCGGACGGCACGCTCGAGATCATCGACGTCGCGGACGTGGGCGAGGACGCCCTGCTCGTCCACGACGAGACGCTCGAGCACCCGAGCCTGGCCTTCTCCCTGTCACGGCTGGCGCACACGCCGACAGGGCCTACTCCGATTGGGGTCTTCCGAGACGTGCAGCGCCCGGTCTACGACGACCTGATGCGCGAGCAACTGGAGCGCGCACGCGAAGAGAAGGGCGAGGGCAACCTGGAAGCCCTCCTGCACGCAGGCGATACCTGGGTCGTCGAGTAGCGCTACGTAGCGAGACCGAGAATCGCCGCGACGCGGTCGAACGCGTTCGCGGCGTTGCCGCCGAGCAGCATCATCGCGCCCACGCAGCCGATCGTGATGACGGTCAGAACGACGCCGTACTCGGCCATCGTCTGGCCATCCTGATCGGTGAGGCGGCGGCGAAGCGCTTCGAGCATATGAAGCATCAGGGACCTCCGGGTCGGGCGCACGCGTAAGGGCGCCGGTGCTCCCCCTATCGGCGCGCGGCGCGCGGCGCGGCATCCCTCTAAATGGCGAGGCCGCCCCAGCCCGGGAACGGCGCGGTCCGGCCGGAGCCTTCGACCCAGTAGTCGACGTGCTCCGAGACGAGGCCGTCGCCGTCGAAGCGGAGCACGGTCGTCCCGGCGAGCGCGACGTCCTCGCCGGCCTCGCGGTACGACGCCCACCACTCGACGGCGGCGCGATCGCCGGCGACGAGCGGCTCCCCGAACCAACACTCGATCGCCTCCTCCTCCGCGAACACGCGCTCGACGTATGCGCGGGCGCCCGGCTCGGGGTCGCGGAACGGATGTGAGCGGTAGACCGCGTCTCGCGCATAGAGCGCCGCGATCGAACCGGCATCCCGTCGAGGCCAGGCTGCAGCCCACTCCGTACGCCATCGCTCCGCGAGCGCCGTCGTGTCCACAGGGCAATTGTGCCCGCTCGTCCACAGATCGCCCTTGCGCTGGCGCTACGCAACTGATTGGGTTTCGCGCCGTGGGATGGGGTCTACGAGCGACTCGTCTGCGGGAGTGCGGAATCCGCGTAGACGCTCGCGTCCCACGTCCGGAACATCTCCGAGGCTGGGCGCAGATGCGCCCCAAGAAAGGACGGGACGAGTGAAACGTCGACTCATTCTGCTCGGCACGGCAGCGCTGGTCGCTGTCGCCGCCGTTGCATCCATCAGCGTCGCGACCGCGAGCACCAACCGCGCCGCTGCCAAGAGCTCCGCTGCGGCCTACCCGGCACCGAAGGTGCCGAATGCCGCCGCGATCAAGGCCAAGTACGGCGGCCAGTCGATCACCTTCATCGGCGACTCCGTCGGCGGCGGCCACACGCGCGACATGGCACTGGCGACCCGGTTCACCAAGGACACGGGCATCAAAGTCAAGGTCGTGCCCCATCCGACGGCCTCTGACGCTTCGTACTCGCAGCTCGCGCGGGTGTTCACGTCACACGGATCCTCGTTCGACGTCGCGATGATCGACGTCGTCTGGCCGGGCGCCTTCGCCCCGTACCTCCTCGACCTGAAGCCGAAGCTCGGCGCGCAGTCGAAGCTGCACGTGCCGGGGATCGTTGCCAACGACACCGTCGCCGGCCATCTCGTCGCGATGCCGTGGTTCGGCGACTTCGGGATCCTCTACTACCGCACCGACCTGCTGAAGAAGTACGGGTACAAGCGGCCGCCAGCCTCCTGGACCCAGCTCTTCCAGATGGCGAAGAAGATCCAGGACGGCGAGCAAGCGTCGAACCCGCAGTTCTCCGGCTTCGTCTTCCAGGGGAACAGCTACGAGGGCCTGACGTGTGACGCGCTCGAGTGGATCGCATCCTCGAACGGCGGCAACATCATCGACGGCGGCAAGGTGACGATCAACAACCCGCGCGCCGCCAACATCCTCAACCTGATCCGCACGAACATCGGCAAGACGACGCCGCGCGGCGTCACCTCCTTCCAGGAGGGCGAGGCGCACACGGCGTTCGTCACCGGCAATGCGGCCTTCATGCGCAACTGGCCGTACGCGTACTCGATCGCGGCCGACCCGAAGCAGTCCAAGGTCGTCGGCAAGTTCAGCGTGACCGTGCTCCCGCACGGCGCGGGCGGCACGTCCGTCGGCACCGTCGGCGGTTGGCAGCTGGCCGTGAACAAGTACTCGAAGAACCCGGACGCCTCGATCGAGTTCGTCCGCTACATGACGAGCCCGGCCGTCGAGAAGTTCGACGCGATCACCAACACCAACGTACCGACCATCGCGGCGGTCGCGAAGGACCCGGCAGTCGTGAAGGTCAACCCGTACCTCAAGCCCGAGATCGCGACCGTGAAGCGCGTCACGCGCCCGGCGAGCTACCTCGGCACGCACTACAACGAGGGCTCGAAGGACATCTACCAGGGCATCAGCCAGATCCTGAACGGCACGCCTGCGCAGAGCGTCCTGCCCTCGATCCAGGCCAAGCTCCAGAAGCTCGTCAAGTAGACGAGACACAACCGCACCGGGGGAGGATGGCGTTCTAAGCTGCCATCTTCCCCCGTTCCTGACCCATGACTTCCGTCGCCACTCCTGCCCCCACCCGCCGCCGTCGCCGCTCGACGAAGCTCCAGCGCCGGCAGACGCGCCTCGCCTGGCTTCTCCTGGTTCCCTCGCTCGCGGTGGTCGCGTTCGTCGCGATCTACCCGCTCGGCAAGACCGTCTACCAGAGCTTCACCGACCAGGAGTTCCTGCAGCTCGGGCCGGTGCACTGGGTGGGCCTCCAGAACTACCGCAACCTCTGGCACGACACGGTGTTCAGGTCAGCCGTCTGGAAGACCATCGAGTTCACGCTGATCACCGTCGGGTTCGAGTTCTTTCTCGGCCTCGCGATCGCCCTCGTCGTCAACTCGAGCTTCAAGGGGCGCGGCGTCATGCGTGCCGTGATGCTCGTGCCGTGGGCGATCCCGACGGTTGTCGCCGCGCAGATGTGGAAATGGATGCTCGACGACACGTTCGGAGTCGTCAACGACGCAGGCACGCGGCTGCACATCCTGTCGCACTCGCAGGCGTGGATCTCCCAGCCGAGCACGGCGCTGGCCTCGGTCTGCGCGGTCGACATCTGGAAGACGACGCCGTTCGTCGCCCTGCTCCTGCTCGCAGGCCTCCAGGTGATCCCGGGCGACCTCTACGAGGCCGCGGAGGTCGACGGCGCCAGCCAGCTGCAGCAGTTCTGGAAGATCACGCTGCCGCTCCTCGCGCCCGCGATCCTGGTCACGCTCATCTTCAGGACGCTCGACGCGCTCCGCGTTTTCGACGTCTTCTACGTCTTCTTCGGCAACCGGGCGGACACGCAGACGATGGCCATCTACAACCAGGACACGATCGTCGGCAGCGGCTACGTCGGGTACGGCGCCGCGATCAGCGTGGCCATCTTCCTGATCATCGCCCTGTTCGTGATCATCTACGTGACCTTCATGCGGGTGACGGAGGACTGAGATGAGCGCCGTCTCCGAGACCACTCAGCCGGTTGCACGCCCGGCCACCCGGCGCCGTTCCTTCAAGCGGAGCTGGGTCGGGCGCGGCATCACGAAGATCGCGTTCTACTTCCTCGTCGCGCTCATCTTCGTCTACGCGCTGTTCCCGTTCATCTGGGCGCTGCGATCCGCGCTCACCCCCGACAACGCGCTCTTCTCCACGCCGCTCCAGTACATCCCGAAGCACCCGACGCTCGACAACTTCACGGGGGCGCTCCGGCAATCGTTCTTCCGCGACGCCCTGATCAACTCGACGATCATCGCCGGCACGGTGACGCTGCTCTCGCTGGCGATCGGCTCGCTGGCCGCCTACGCGCTGGGACGATTCCGGTTCCGCGGCCGCGGCTTCGTGATGTACCTGATGCTCTCGATGACGATCTTCCCGCAGATCGCGATCCTCGGCGCCCTCTACACGATGATCAGCGGCTTCCACATCATCTGGTTCATCAACTTCCCGCAGCTGTACGACACGCGCTGGGCGCTGATCTTCACGTACCTCATCTTCACGCTGCCGTTCACGATCTGGGTGCTCACGAGCTTCATGAAGGCGCTTCCCCGCGACCTCGAGGAGGCGGCGTACGTCGACGGGGCGACGCCGATCCAGGTCTTCTACAAGGTGCTCCTGCCGCTGATCGCGCCGGGACTCGTGACCACGGGCCTGCTCGCCTTCATCGCCGCCTGGAACGAGTACCTGTTCGCGCTGTCGTTCATCCAGACACCCAGCAACTACACCGTCCCGGTGGCGCTCACGACCTTCCCCGGGAAGTCGGGCAGCGCGTTCCAGCAGCCGTGGGGCGAGATCATGGCGGCGACGATCATCGTCACGCTGCCGCTGATCGCGGCCGTGCTGATCCTGCAGAAGCGCATCCTGGCCGGCCTGACCGCCGGCGCGGTCAAGGGCTAGGCGGCTAGGCCGGCGCGGCCGCCGGCTCGGGCACGTCGTGGTAGATGCCGAGGCCCGTCTCCGGGTCGAAGAAATGCATTTGCCGCGTGTCCACGGCCACCTGGATCTCGTCGCCCGAGCGCACGCGTGAGCGGGCGCCGAAGCGGCCGACGATCACGGTCTTGCCGTGATCGGCCTTCTCGTCGGGCGCGCGGTCGTCGCCCACGTCCTCGACGAGCTCCATCACGTCCTGCGTGACCGCCGGACGAGCGTCGACGGAGAAATGCACCATGACCTCGGAGCCGAGCGCCTCGCGGAGGGTCACCGTTCCGTGCAGCATCGCGCCCTGCTCGGTCTGCCCGGCGAGGTCGCGATCCTCGAGGTCCTCCGGACGAACGCCGAGGACGACGTCTCTGCCGACGTACGCCTGGATGGCCGGATGCTGGGCGAGCGTGTCGTTGTCGAGCGTGATCCGCTCGGAGCCCGCCTGCACGTAGAGGGAGCCGTTGTCGCGGCCGACGGTCGCCTCGAGCATGTTCATGGCCGGGCTCCCGATGAAGCCGGCCACGAAGAGGTTCACCGGGTCGTCATAGAGCGTCTGCGGGTCGGCGACCTGCTGGAGCTCGCCTTTGCGCATGACGGCAACGCGGTCGCCCATCGTCATGGCCTCGATCTGGTCGTGCGTGACGTAGAGCGTCGTGACCCCGAGCTGGCGCTGAAGCTCGCTGATCTCCGCGCGCATCTGCACGCGCAGCTTCGCGTCCAGGTTCGACAGCGGCTCGTCCATCAGGAATGCGGACGGGTTGCGCACGATCGCGCGGCCCATCGCGACACGCTGCCGCTGGCCGCCGGACAGCGCGCGCGGCTTGCGCTTCAAGTACGGCTCGAGGTCGAGGATCCGGGCCGCGTCCTTGACGCGCCGGTCGATCTCGTCCTTCGGGATCTTGTGCAGCTTGAGGCTGAACGCGATGTTGTCGTACACCGAGAGGTGCGGGTAGAGCGCGTAGCTCTGGAAGACCATGGCGATGTCGCGCTCCCGCGGCGTCATGTCGTTGACGACCTGGTCACCGATCTTCAGCACGCCTTCGGAGATCTCCTCGAGCCCGGCGACCATGCGCAGGGCGGTCGTCTTGCCGCAGCCGGATGGGCCGACCAGCACGACGAACTCGCCGTCGGCGATGTCGAGGTTGAGGTCGTTGACGGCGCGCGTGCCGTCGGGATAGACCTTGCCCACCTGCTCGAGCTGCACGACGGCCATGCGGTCGCCCTCCTCTCAGTCGTTCGGCAGCGGAACTATCTCAAACAGCGGCCAGCGCGACCACCCGCTCATCCCTGCCTGCGCGGTAGTCGTCGCCAAGTGCACCGGCCAGCTTCCCCTCGAGCTCGCCGGACGCCGCAAGCTCTTCGACGATGTCGGCGCCGCCGATCAGCTCCCCGCGCACGAAGACCTGCGGGATCGTCGGCCAGCCGGAGATCGCCGAGAGCTCCTGCCGGTAGCGGGGGTCGGGCAGGACGTCGACGGCCGTGACCGGCGCGCCGGCGGACCGCAGCGCCTCGAGCGCGCGATGCGAGTTGCCGCACATGACGAGCTGTGGCGTGCCCTTCATGAAGAGGGCGACCGGCTCGTTGTCGATCACCTGCTGGATCTGGTCGTGAAGCTCCATCTAGTCCCCTTTCGTCTTGATCCGTAGCTCGTGGATGGTGCCGTCCGCGAGCGGCGCCGCCAGCGCGTCGTAGACGAGCCGGTGCTGGTCGACGAGGCCGAGCCCGTTGAAGCGGGCGCTCTGCACCGTCACGAGGAAGTGGTCGCCGGTGCCGGTGCGATCGAGCACGTCGACGTCCTCCGCCTCAGGGAAGGCGTCCACGAGGAGGCCGCGGAGCCGCTCCACCGACATGCAAGGAGCGTACCCGGGCAGCCATGATCCGCGGCGTGGATGCGCCCTGGAAGATCGTTTTCGTGTCGACGGTGCAGCCGGCCGTCGCCGGCTTCACCGAGTTCGCGCGTGCGGCCGGGCACGATCCAGTCGCCGTCGTGACGTCGCAGGGGCCGCAGGGCCGGCGCGACGTCAACCCCGCGAGGCGGGACTTCTTCGACCGGCTCGTCTGGGAATCGCCGCCGGACCTTGACATCGCGATCGCGCACGACCGCACGCGCGTGGCGCCGCTGCTGGCGGCGTTCGAGCCGGACTTCGTGCTCTGCCTCGGGTTCCCGTGGCGACTGACGCCGGAGGCGCTCGCCGTGCCGCGGCTCGGCTGCGTGAACTCGCACCCGTCGCCGCTCCCGCGCTACCGCGGCCCGTCGCCGATCGCCTGGCAGGTGCGAGACGGCGAGCGGGAACTCGGGATCACGTACCACCGCATGGACGACGACTTCGATACGGGCGGGATCCTCGCGCAGGGGTCGTTCCCGCTCGGCGACGACGACTGGCTGCCCGACCTGATCCCGCGCTTCGCCGAGCTCAACGCCCGGCTCCTCCCCGTCGTCTTCGAGCGCGTGGCGCGCGGCGATCCCGGCGACGCTCAGGACGAGGCCGGCGCCTCCTACGCCGGCTTCTTCGACGACGACTACGGCGAGCTCGACTGGAGCTGGCCCGCCGACGAGATCCATCGTCGCGTCCGTGCCTGGAGCTTCATGTTCGCCTGGGGCGCCGGAGCGCGGGCCGATCTGGACGGCCGTGAGCGGCAGCTGCTGAAGACGCGCGTCGAGCGCGGCGTCACCGAGGGGCGCCCGGGCGACGTCCTGCGCCGCGACGGAGAGGCGCTACTCGTCCGCTGCGGCGAGGACGCCGTCTGGGTGCTCGACTTCTTAAACGCCTAGGCGGGCGCGCCGGCCTTGAGCGCCTGCGGGTTGTAGATCGCATGCGCGTCGTGCCAGGTGATGTCCGGCTGGCCGGGGATGCCGACCTGCTGGACGCGCCAAGCCGTTCGTCGAAGAAGCGGTCGAAGTGGGCCGGCGATTCCCACACGTCGATCACGTTGATGCCGCCGTCGTCGAAGTAGGCGACGTGGAAGTAGGCACCGTCCGGGTGTTCGGTCCCACAGCACGATCGGGCGGAGCTCGTCGTACTGCTCCTTCGTGACGCCGTTCCGGCGCATCTGCATGACGGAAGCCATGCGTCCCTCGTCTCTTCGGGGTCCGGTGCATCTTCGTGCGGACGGGCACTACGGTTCAAGCCCCGTGACGCTCTCCAACGACCATGCAGAGCTCGTCCCGCGAACGGCGTTCGAGGGTCCGGAGCTGCGGTTCGACCTGCCGGGCGTTCGCATCGGCGCCGCCGAGTACGACGAAGGCCCGACCGGCTGCACCGTGTTCCAGTTCCTGCCCGCGGGCGCGGCGTGCGCGACCGACGTGCGCGGGGGGTCGCCCGGCCGGCTCGGCGGGTTCGAGTGGGTGCACGCGATCTGCCTGGCCGGCGGCTCGCTGTACGGGCTCGAGGCGGCGACCGGCGTCGCGGCCGAGATGCTGGCGCAGCGCGACTACGAGGTCGGCTGGACGAACATCCCCAACGTCTCGGGCGCGATCGTCTACGACTTCGGCCGCCGCGAGACCACCGTCTACCCGGACAAGGCCCTCGGCCGCGCGGCGCTCGCCTCGGCACGCGAGGGCGTCTTCCCGCTTGGCCCGCGCGGCGCCGGGCGGTCGGTGAGCGTCGGCAAGACGTTCGGGCTCGAGCGCGGGGAGCCGGGCGGCCAGGGCGCCGCCTTCCGCCAGGTCGGCGCGACGAAGATCGCCGTCTTCACGGTCGTGAACGCCGTCGGAGCGATCGTCGACCGCGATGGGCGAGTGGTGCGCGGGCACCTGGCGCCTGGCGGCGAGAGGACGCCGCTCCTCGCCGGCGTCGAGAAGCGTCTGATCGAGATCGCGCCGGGGAACACGACGCTGACCGTCGTGGTGACGAACCAGGCGCTCGAGCGACGGGCCCTCCGGCAGCTCGGCCGCCAGGTGCACGCGTCGATGAGCCGTGCCATCCAGCCGTTCCAGACAATCGCCGACGGCGACATCCTCTATGCGGTCTCGACGGCCGAGATCGAGGAGGGGCTCGACCCCGTGACGCTCGCCGTCGTCGCCTCCGAGGTCGCGTGGGACGCGGTGCTCGCGTCCGTGCCTGACACGGAGGCAGGCCCGCAGGTGCGCTAGCGGCGCGTCCCCGGCACGAGCACCGGCGTCGGTGCGAAGCGGCCCTCACGCAACGTGTGCAGCCCGTAGAACGTCATCGCGAGCCCCGTGATCCCGGCCACGCCGAAGGCGAGCTCCGTGCCGCCCACGTGCGCGAGCCAGCCGGAGAGCAGGCCCCCGAGCGGCGCCGCCCCCGCAAAGGCGAGCAGGTAGAGGCTGAGCACGCGCCCGCGCAGGTGATCCGGGGCGGAGAGCTGCAGGATCGACTGGCTATTCGCCGTCCAGGTCGTGAACGAGATCCCGGTGATGAAGAGCAGGAGGGCGCAGGCGAGCACGGTGTGCTGCGGCGCGAGAGCGAGCATCGTGAGGCTGAACGTGCCCGTGCCCAGGACGAGCGCCTTGAAGCTCGCCCGTGACCGCACGGCGGCGATCAGCGCGCCGACGAGCGCGCCGGCTCCGAACACGGCGGAGAGGACGCCGAACATCGTCGCGCCGACATGGAGCGTGTCGGCGGCGAGCACCGGCACGAGGACGTGGAAGTTGAAGCCGACGGTGCTGACGACGAGCGTCATGAGCAGCACCGCGCGAATCCGCGGCTTCCCGCGCACGTAGCGGAGCCCCTCGCGCGTCCCCTCGATCACCGTCGGCCGTTCCTTGCCCTCGACCGGATAGAGCTCCCCAGTGCGCATCAGCCAGAGGGCGGTGAGCACCGCGAGAAAGCTGACCGCGTTGAGGGCGAAGCAGACCCCGATGCCGGTCGCTGCGATTACGAGGCCCGCGACGGCAGGCCCGATCACGCGTGAGGCGTTGAAGAGGCTGGCGTTGAGCGCGATGGCGTTCGGCAGCTCGTCGCGGCCGACCATCTGGTACGTCAGCGAGTTGCGGCCCGGCGCGTCGAACACGAGCCCGATGCCGCCGAGGACCGCGAGTGCGTATACCTCCCAGAGGGTCGCATGGCCAGAGAATGCAAGGGCGGCCAGGGCGACCGAGACGGACATCTGGAAGACCTGCGTGAGTCATGACGAGACGGCGGACGTTGAAGCGGTCGGCGACGACGCCCGAGACCAGGCCGAACACGGAGAACGGCACGAAGCGGCAGAACGCGAGGAACCCGACCGCGACCGGCGAGTGCGTCAGGTCGACGACGAACCACGCCAGAGCCGTGTTCTGCATCCACGTCCCGACGACCGAGATGATCTGGCCGGTGAAGAAGAGCCGGTAGTTCCGGTGGATCCTGAGACTGCTGAAGGTGCGGGCGCCCGCCGTTCGGAGCGACCTCACGCGTCCACCTCGAGCAATCGCTCGAGCGGCGCGAGCGCCTCGTCGAGCGCGTCCAGCTCGGCGGCCGAGAGCTGGCCCAGACGCTGGGCGAGCCACGCGGTGCGCCGGCGGCGCACGGCGCGCAGCATGCGGTTCCCGTCGTCCGTGACCTCGAGCCCCACCCGGCGGCGGTCGTCGGTCGAGCGCACACGGCGCACGAGCCCGGCCGCCTCGAGCCGGTCGACGTGACCGGACATGCCGGCCGCCGACATGCCCTCGCGGGAGGCGAGCTCGCGCACGCCCGCGCCCGGCGAGCGGCTGATCAGGTGGAGCAGTGTCGCCTGCCCGCCGCTGATGCCAAGCGAGGCGCCCTCACGGCGCAGCTCACGGTTGAGGCGCAGCAGCGTCGGACGCAGCCGGTTGGCCAGCGCAACGGGATCGGCGGCGACGGCGAGATTGGACATTTCGTTAACCAGGTTAGCGAATATTCGTTCGCCTGGTTAACGATCTAACAGACTTCTAACGACAGATCGTTAGCCTGAGGCTGTGGAGACGACGCTGGCCGAGCGGGCGCCGCGACGGCGTGCACCCTTCTTCGATCGGCGTCTGAACGCCCGCTACGGCTGGGCGGTCGCCGTCGAGATCCTGCTGCTCGCCGCATGCCTGGCCGCCTTCGGGGCGCTCGCGGCGGCCGTGACCCGCGACGGCTTCGTCACCGCCTGGGACCGCCATCTCAACGAGCGGCTCCAGGACACCCACTCGCGCGCGGTCGAGCTCTTCACGCACCTGGGCAGCTTCTGGGGCCTGCTCGCAGTCTGTGGCGTCGCATGCCTGCTGCTGGCGCGCCGGCGCGCCTGGACGGACATCTCGCTCCTGGTGGCGTCACTCGCGGGCGCCGCCCTCCTGAACCTGCTCGCCAAGCAGGCGATCGCCCGGCCGCGGCCGCGCTTCCACGACCCGTCGATCGTGCCAACCACCTACTCGTTCCCAAGCGGGCACACGATGGGCACGACCGCGGTCTACGCGGCGCTGGCGATCATCGTCGCGCGCCGGACCCGCTATGCGCCGTTCGTGATCGCCGGGTCGGCCGCCATGATCATCCTGATCGCCCTCAGCCGTGTTTACCTGGGGGCGCACTATGTCTCGGACGTCGTCGGCGGCGTCCTGCTCGGGCTTGCCTGGGTGCTCGTCGTTATGCTCGCGCTCACGATCCGCGAGCGGCGCCGCGTCGCCTTCTAGGCGAGGCCCTTGTCGCGCAGCTCGGCGAGGGCACCCTCGTGCTTGGAGAGCTCGAGGCCCATGCCGCGCAGCACCTCGGGCGCCTTCGTGAACTGGACGTCCCGGTAGTCCACGACCTCGACCGTGTTCCCCCATGGGTCGCGGAAGCGGAGCTTGCCCGTAGGCTGCACGGCGACGCCCGCCTCCTGTAGCGCGCGGCGGGCCGCTTCCTTGTCGTCGACGACGAGCCCGAAGTGCCGTTCGGCGTCGGGTTGACGGTCACGGTGCTCGGCGAGCGCGATGAACTGGTCGCCGAGATCGACGAACGCCATGCCCGGCACGCGGCCGCGCAGCGTGACGTCGAAGACCCGGCCGTAGAACTCGAGGGCCTCGTCGACCGACCCGACCTCGAGGGCGACGTGGTTGATGCCGACGGCCCGCGCGCGCGTCACTGCGACTCGAGGAACACCGCGAGCGTCGCCGTGTAGCCGTGGACGAACGCGCGGCCGCCCACCGGCCCGATCTCACCCGCGGCGAAGAACCCGGCGATGGAGTCGGAGCCCAGCGCGCGGGACACCGCGGCGGCGTCGTGGTCCGGTTCCGGGAAGAGCTGCGTGCCGCGGCCGTTGCAGGTGAAGAGGAGCGCGCCCGCGGGCCGGTGCCGCCCCAGCGCGTGCGCGAGTGCATCGTTGAGGTCGGCGTCCGCGGTAGCCGCGTCGCGGACGTGGAAGCGCAGCGTCTGGCCGACCCGAACCGTCTCACCGACGGCGAGGGAACCGGAGTCCTCATCCCCGCCGAGCAGGGCGCGCATCAGGTAGTTGCCGGTCGCGTACTCGCGCCGGTTCTCGTCGATCACCAGGCCCGCCAGCACGCCGCGGGAGGCAAGCGCGCGCTCGTGGGGCGTGAGCGACGCGATCTCCGTCTGGAGGCGCAGGAGCGCCGGGCGGCCGGCGAGCTCGTGGACGACGTTCCCCTCGGCGCTCGTGATCACCGAGTCGCGGCCGATCGGCGCGCAGCCCTGCGAGACGACGGTGATCACCGGCGCGCCGGTGACCGCCACGCCGACGGCGCCCTCGGTGACGACCCGGTCCTCGACGATGAGCGCGCCCTCGCCCGGGCGGCCGGCGCCCGCGGCCAGGCCGCCGACGACCGGGAGGCCCGGCTGCTCGCTGTTCAGCTTCGCGAGGAATGACGCGGCCGGGAACGAGTACGGCTCGGCGAGCAGGACGACGACGTCCGGCTCCTCGAGTGGCGGCACGCCGGTCACGGCGGTGCCTGCGCCGTCCGGGATCGCGAGCGCATGAAAGACCGAGATATCTGCACCGGCCGGCAGCGCGCCGGCCCACACTGCGGCGCCTGGCCCGCCCTCGAGCTCTCGCTCGCCGGCGACGACGCCGTCGGCGACGCAGCCCACCAGGTGGCGCGGGCGCAGCTCGTCAAGGACGCAGGCGACCGCGACCTCAGCGTCGTCCAGGTGGTGTGCAGACAGGAACAGGAAGGCGAGATCGACACCGGCGCCGCCGACGGCAGCCGCCGCCGCGCGCCCGGCCTCACGGCCCGCCGCTATCGCCTCGGTCGCCCGAGACAGCCCCGCGCCCACGCGCGTGACCACCGCCTCCCCTTGCCGGATCACCCTCTGAGTCTAAGACGGCGACGGCGGTCCGGCCCTCCACCGCAGTGGGTGGAATGGAAAACCGACGCTGCAAAAGGCACACTTCACTCGACCGAGGGGCTCAGGAGGATTGACGCAGCACGGGGATCGAGGACTACCCATTCCGGGGCGCCGCCTCGTCGTCATGCTGCTCGCGCTCGGCGCGATCGCGCTGACGTCGGCCTCGGCCGAAGCGCACTCGCAGCGCGGGCCGGGGCCCGTTCCGCGCCCCGTGAAGGCAGCCAAGCTGGACTCTGCGCTCGCCCGCGTCGCGCGTTCGGCGCGGACCGACGGCGCGCGCGCGGCAGTCCGCCAGGCGCGGCGGCTCGGGCTGCGCGCGACCTCGACCTCCGTCCAGGTTCAGCTCGAGGCACGTGATTCGGCCGCGGCCGTCAAGGCCGTGCGTGCTGCCGGCGGCACCGTCCTCAACCGCTACCGCAATCTCATCGAGGCACGCGTGCCGGCGAAGGCGGTCTCGCGTCTTGCAAAATCCCGCGCAGTCCGCCTCGTTCAGCAGCCCGTCCGCCCGCATGCCGACACCGTCACGGACGAGGCCGTGAAGCTCAGCGGCGCCGCGAGCTGGATCGCGAACGGCACGGCGGGCATGGGCGTCACCGTCGCGATCATCGACCTCGGCTTCGGCGACTGGCAGGCCATGCAGGCCGCCGGCGAGCTGCCCGCGGACCTCGTCACTGCCGACTTCTGCACGCCCGGCGAGTTCGACGGCAACCCGCACGGGACGGCCGTCGCCGAGATCGTCCACGACATGGCGCCCGGCGCGCGCCTGGCGCTCGTCTGCGTGGACAGCCTCGCGGGGCTCGGGCAGGCGAAAGACTGGGTCGTCGGGAAAGGCATCGCGGTCGTCAACCACTCGGTCGGCTGGTTCAACACGTGGCGCGGCGACGGCAGCGGACCGGCGAACACGCCGGACGGCATCGCCGCCGACGCGCGTGCCCACGGCGTGCTGTGGGTCAACGCCGCCGGCAACGAGGCGCAGGATCACTGGGCCGGCACCTTCACCGACTCCGACGGGAACGGCTGGAACGACTTCGCGCCCGAGAGCCCGCCCGAGCCGCTTGACGAGGGCAACAGCTTCCCGCTGTACACGGGCCAGGAGGTCTGCGGCTACCTGAAGTGGAACGACTGGCCGACCTCGGCGCAGGACTACGACCTCTACCTGTATCGCGAGTCACCTCCGGCGCCGGCCGGCCAGCCGGCCGAGAAGCCGACGCTGATCGCCCAGTCGACGAACCTGCAATCCGGCACACAGCCGCCGACGGAGTCGATCTGCTACTCGAACGACACCTCGAACGCGCTCATCGGGTACGACTTCGCGATCCGCGCGGAGAGCGTGAACGCGTCGCCGCGGCTCGACCTCTTCGTCACCTTCTCGCCGGGCCCGGCGCCGTCGCTCCAGTACACCGTCGAGCCCGGGAGCCTCCTCGAGCCCGCTGCGTCGACGCACGTCCTGACCGTCGGTGCCGCGTGCTGGGTCAACTCGATGCTGGAGCCGTTTTCGGCGCAGGGGCCCACGCTCGACGGCCGGATCAAGCCCGACTTGACTGCGCCGGACGGCGTGTCGACGGCCACCTACGGGCCGTCGGCCGGCTGCGCCAACCTCGGCGCCGGCTTCTTCGGAACGTCTGCCGCCGCCCCGGAGGTGGCGGGCGCCGCGGCGCTCGTGAGGCAGGCGAACCCGTCGTTCGGGCCGAGCGAGCTCCAGCTCGCGCTCGAGAACGCCGCCATCGACGTCGGGACGACGGGCAAGGACCCGTTCTTCGGCAGCGGCATCCTGCAGCTCGGCGCCACGCCGCCCGTGCCGGATGCGCCGCCGGCGCCGCTCGGGCCGCCGGTCGTGTCGGGGAAGGCGCAGCAGGGGCTCGAGCTCACGGCGTCGACCGGCTCCTGGACCGGCCCGCCCGTCTTCTACGGCTATCAGTGGCAGCGCTGCACGCCCGCCTGCGCCGACATCGCCGGCGCGCTCTCCGCGACGTACACGCCGGTCGCCGCCGACGTCGGCGCGACGCTCCAGGTCGTCGTCACCGCCTACACCAGCGGCGGACCGGTGTCGCAGACGTCGGCGCCGACGAGCGCCGTACTGCCGACTGGCCCGGTCAACACGACGCCGCCCGTGCTCAGCGGCAACGCTGCGCCCGGGTTCTCGCTGACCACGTCGCTCGGCAGCTGGACCGGCACGAGCCTCACCTACGCGGTCGACTGGCGCCGCTGCGACGCGTCCGGGAACGCGTGTGTGTCGACGGGCGCGAGCGGGACGACCTACGCGGTCGCCCGCGCGGACACCGGGTCGCGCATCCGCGCATTCGTGACCGCGTCGAACGCGGAGGGTTCGACGACGGCCGCGACCGCCCCCTCCAGCGTCGTGCCGCCGGCGGCGCCGTCGAATCAGGCCCCGCCGGAGCTCACGGGAAACGCAAAGGCCGGCTCGACGCTCACGTCGTCCACCGGCAACTGGTCGGGCGCCTCGTCCTACGCGTTTCGCTGGTGGCGCTGTGTCGGCACGACCTGCGCGTTCGTCGCGAGCGCGACCGGCGCGACCCTCACACTCGGCAGTTACGACGTCGGCGCGACGTTCCGCGCCGTCGTCACGGCGTCCGGCCCCGGCGGCTCGACAACGGCGAGCTCGGTGCCGACCCACCCGGTCGCCGCCGCCACGCTCGCGCAGAAGCTCGCCCTGCGGGCCGGCTCGCCCGCACTGTCGCGCCGGCCGGTGGGCGGCGGGATCTTCACCGCACGCATCGCGGTCGCCCGCACCGACGGCCGTGCCGTCACCGGCGCCACGGTGCGGTGCGGCGCGAGGGTCGGCCGCTCGCTGCTGCACGTGCGCGGGCAGTCCTTCGCGAAGGGCTCCGCCACCTGCACCTGGACGCTGCCACGCTGGACGAGCGGGCGGCGCATCGCCGGCACCGTGCGCGTGACGGCGAAGGGCCTGCAGGTCGCGCGCGGCTTCTCGGCGAAGATCCGCTAGCCGGCGGCCTCGGCGTTCCGCAGCCCGCGGAACGCCCAGGCGCAGAACGCTGCTCCGAGCAGAAGGGCCAACCCGAACGTCGTGCCGGCGGGCGCCGGCTGGCCGGCGATGAGGTCCCTCCCGGTCTCCAGCAGCTGCGTGACCGGGTTCACCCTCGCGACGGTGTGCAGCCAGCCGTGGAGGAGCGAGAGCGGGACGTACACCGGCGCGAGGAAGAGGATCAGGAAGACCGGCAGCTGCATGACCGGCCCTGCCTGCAGCGAGCGGAAGCGCATCGCGATGCCGCACGCCCAGAACAGTGCGGTGATGTTGACCAGAAGCGCGAGGGTGTAGAGCCGGATCACGTCGACCGGGCCGCCGATGATGTTCATGCGCGCGACCAGAGCGACAACCGTGAGCAGGGTCGCGGTCATCGCCCACCGCCCGACGGCGGCGAGGCCGTACCCGACGACGATGGCGCTGCGGTGCGGGACGGCGATGAAGAGCCGGCGCGTGAACCCGTACTCGAAGTCCGAGGCGATCCCGAATCCGGTGAAGACGCCGCCGAAAGCCGCCGACTGGAGGAGAACGAACACGAACTGGAACGCCGTGTACCCGGGCGCGAAGTTGAATCCGGGGACGGTGTGGACGCGAGAGAGGCCGCCGGCGAACGCCGTGAAGAAGAAGAGCGGGAAGATCAGCGAGGGCAGGAGCAGGGCCGGGTTGCGCAGGATCTTCCAGATCACGCGCCAGGCGAGGCCGAACGCTCCGGAGAGGTACTGGCTCACGTGCGGGTCATCCTCCGCTTCAGCGAGAGCGACGACAGCGTGATCGCGATGATCGCAAACGCGGTCGCGACGCCGAACGCGAGCCCGAGCGCCTCGAAGTTCCAGCCCTGGATGACCAGGCTGCGGAAGCCCTCGATCAGGTACGAGACCGGGTTGATCGTCGCCGCGATCCGGAACCAGGTGTGGCCGAGCAGGTTGCGCGGCATGTTCATCGACGAGATGAACAGAAAGACGAAGAAGATCGGGAACGTCGCCTGCGTCGCCTCGCCGGAACCGGTCTGCAGCGCGACGAACGACCCGAAGGCGCCGAAGCCGAGACAGACGAGCGCGGCGAGGAGGAGGATCACGAGCCCGCCGCCGATGCCGGCGTGGATCCCGACGCCGATCCCGAGGCCGACCACGAGGTAGAAGGCCGTCTGGAAGATCCCCTGCGCGACGACGCCGGCGAGGTGCCCGGCGATGACGGCCGAGCCGCGCATCGGCGTCAGCGCAAGGCGGTTCAGGAAGCCGGTCTGGATGTCGCGGGCGAGGTCGGCGCCGCCGTTCAGCGTCGCGAACAGCGCGCCCTGGATGAACGGGACGGCGAGCGCGAAGGCGACGAACGACTTCGTCGGAAACCCGGGCAGGCGCGTCGCCGCGTGCAGACCGCCGGAGTTGACGGCGAGGAGCGCCAGCGGGAAGAGCAGCGGCGGGATGACGTGCGCCGGCTGGCGCGCCTGCCGCACGATCGAGCGCCAGGCGAGGCTCCTGGCCTGGTTGACGGTTGGGCTCGTGATCACGAGGGGTGGTCGCCGTTGCCGGCGCCCTCGAGTAGCCGCCCCGTCTTCGCGAGGAACACGTCGTCGAGCGTCGGGGCGTGGAGCATGAGCTCCTCCACCTCGACGCCGGCCGAGTCCAGGCCGCGTACCACGTCGGTGAGCCCGAGCCCGTCCTGGAGGCGGACGGCGACGCCGCGAGCGGACGCGATCGGCTCGCCGAAGCGACGCAGGACGTCGAGCACCTGCTGTTCGTGGTGCCGCTCGTGCGGAACCGCCTCGACGCTCGGCCTGCCGATGGTGGCCTTCAGCTCGGCCGGCGTGCCCTCGGCGACGATCGTGCCCTTGTCGATGATCCCGACCCGATTCGCGAGGACGTCCGCCTCTTCGAGGTACTGGGTGGTGAGGAAGACGGTCACGCCGTCGTTGCGAGCGAGCCTGGCGACCTCCTCCCATAGCGCGCTCCGGCTCTGCACGTCGAGCCCCGTGGTCGGCTCGTCGAGAAACAGGATCCGCGGCCGGTGCACGAGCGCGAGCGCCAGGTCGAGGCGCCGCTTCATGCCGCCCGAGTAGGTGCGCACTTTGCGATCGGCGGCCTCGGTGAGGCCGACGCGGTCGAGCAGCTCGGCGCTGCGCGTCTGGCGCTCGGGCCCGCGGATGTTGTGCAGCGCCATCTGGAGGCGCAGGTGCTCGCGGCCGGTGAGCAGGGGGTCGAGCGCGGCCTCCTGGAGCGCGGCGCCGATCACCCTCCGCACCTTCGGCCCTTCGTGGCGGACGTCGAACCCGCCGACGCGCGCCGTCCCGGCCGAGGGCGGCAGCAGCGTCGTCAGCATGTGCACCGTCGTCGACTTGCCGGCGCCGTTCGGGCCGAGGAACCCGTAGATCTCGCCGGCATCGACCTGCAGGTCGATGCCCCTGACTGCGTGCACGTCCTTGAACGTGCGCTCCAGCTGCTCGACCTCGATTGCTGCTCCCCCCGGCATCCGTTTCCAGCCTAGCGAGGCGCGTTCGGGGCGCTTAGGCTGGGCGGGTGCGCGGGTTGGTCTTGGTCGGGATGGCGGCGCTGGTCTTCGCGGCGCCCGCGCCTGCGCTGAGCACGAAGACCTTCCGCACCCCGTCGAAGAACATCGCCTGCGCCTTCTACCCGGCCTCGATCACCGGCAGGGCGGTATTCCGGTGCGACCTCCTGAGCGGGCTGAAGCCCAGGCCAACTCGGCATTGCGACGTCGACTGGACCGGCGCGTCGATGGGCCCGCGCGGCAAGGCCGGGCCAACCTGCGCCGGCGACACCGTGTACGACCCGCACGCACCTGTGCTGGCCTACGGACGGACGTGGTCGTACGGCGGCGTCAGCTGCACGTCCCGGGCAACAGGGCTGACGTGCAGGAACCGCGACCGGCACGGGTTCTTCCTCTCGCGCCAGAGCTGGCGGGTCTTCTAGAGCTGGATCGCGTAGCGCAGCGCCGGCGGGCGCGGCGGGTGGTCAGGTCGGTCACTCGAAGAGCGAGAGGCCGCGCGAGGCGGCCTCTAGAGTGGAGCCAGCCGGGCTCGAACCGGCGACCTCTTGCATGCCATGCAAGCGCTCTCCCAACTGAGCTATGGCCCCAGCGATGTACCGCTGAAGTCTAGCGCCGAAGTCGTAATCGTCGGCCCATCGCACTCCGCGCCGCTGGTTGTTCCGGGCGGCCGTGAGGCGCAGCGAGAGCACGGGGTGTTCTTCGAATTCGGCCGGCAGGACGAGAAAGCATCTGTCCAACGCTTCGGAATACGCGGCAACGAGGTCGATCTCCGACGCCGTATACGACGTGCGCTTGTAGCCGCCGTTCGCGCGGCGCGACGTGCGACACGCGACGACGACCACGTCGCCGCGGATCGGCGCGCACTTGCACTGCACGCGGACAAAGCGACCACAGAACTCGAAGACCAGGTCATAACGTGCGCCTTCACGGAGCGGCCGCAGTACGGCAACGCCTTGACGGGCCGCTTGGTGGGCAATCGCCGTCTCCGCGATCGCACCCCTCTGGTCGGTGGTCAGCACACCGACCATTCTAGTTGTCCGCTAGGACAACGCTAACCGGCCGCCGCCGCGACTTCCACCGACGGCACGTCGCCCCAGAGATCCTCGAGCCGGTAGTAGGCGCGGGTCTCCGGCGTGAAGACGTGCAGCACGACGTCGAGGTAGTCGGCGATGACCCAGGTACCCTGGCTCTGCCCGTCGACGGAGCGCGCGAGCAGCCCGTCGTCGCCCTTCAGCCGCTCGCGCACCTCGTTGTAGATCGCGGTGGTCTGGCGCGCGTTGCGCCCGCTGCAGACGACGAAGAAGTCGGTGTAGATCGCGACCGGCCGCATGTCGAGGATCACGACGTCCTCGGCGAGCTTCTCGCGGGCCAGGCCGGCGATGCGCTGTGCGAGCTCGAGCGGGGTCAGAGGCTGTGGGTGGCTTTCTGGGTGACCCATTCAGTGTACCCCCGGCTCCCGGTAAAGCCCGAGCGCGACGATGAGCTGCTCGACTCCGCGCGGGACGAGCCAGTCGATCGGCAGGCCGGCTGCGACGCGCTCGCGCACCTCGGTGGAGGACACGGGGATCGGCGGGATCTCGAAGAACTCGACGCGCTCGGGCTGCTCCACCGCGGCGAGCACCTGATCGAGCGAGCGCACGTCGAAGCCCGGGCGCGTCGCAACGCCCAGGCGCGCGGACCGCAGCACCGCGTTCGGCTCGCGCCAGGTTAGGAAATCGGCGAAGCGGTCGGCGCCGACGATGAACAGAGGCTCGCCCCACTGGTCGTGCACCCAGCGCACCGTCTCGAAGGAGTACGCGGGCTGTGGCCGGTCGACGTCGATCCGCGACACTTCGGCCCCGGGCACGTCGGCGAACGCCGCCTCGGCGAGACGGACGCGCACCTCCGGATCGGACGCGATCTCCTTGCCGGGCGTTTGCCCTGTCGGCGCGACGAGCAGCCGCTCGAGCTCGAAGTGCCGCAGCGCGGCGCGTCCGAGGGCGACGTGCCCCACGTGCGGCGGGTCGAACGTCCCGCCGAGCAGGCCGATCGTCACGAGAGCTCCAGGGTCTCGTCGCCGACCACGACCTCGTCACCCGACTTCGCCCCGGCCGCGCGTAGCGCGCGTTCCAGCTCCTCCTCGTCGGCGGGCGGCCGCCCCGCGACGCGGTAGCCGCGGTCGGTGCGGAGCACGCGGTACGAGCGGCGCTTCGGCTGCGGCCGGTACACGAGGTAGTCGGCCATGCCCTCGGCGGCCGGCGCCGGCGGCTCGGCGGGCGGCACCAGCTCGAACAGCGCGCGCCGGAACTCCTCGATACCCGCGCCCGTCGCGCACGAGAGGGCGAACACGCGCTGGATCCGGTCGTCCTCCACCCCGAACGCGGGCGGCTCCGGGAAGAGGTCGATCTTGTTCAGCACGACGATCTGCGGCCGCTCGTCCAGGCCCGCGCCGTACTCGTGCAACTCCGCGTCGATCGTTCGCCACGCCGCGTCGACATCTTCCGACGAATCGATCACGTGCACCAGGGCGCGCGCCCGCTCCAGGTGGGCGAGGAACTCGTGCCCGAGCCCGATCCCCTCGCTCGCCCCCTCGATCAGCCCCGGCACGTCGGCGACCACCAACTGCCGCCCATCCGAAGAATCGACCGTCCCGAGCACGGGCTGCAACGTCGTGAACGGGTAGTCCGCGACCTTCGGCCGTGCGTTCGAGATCCGCGAGAGCAGCGACGACTTGCCCGCGTTCGGGAGCCCGACGAGCGCGGCGTCGGCGAGCAGCTTCAGGCGCAGCTCGAGCTCCTGCTCCCCGCCCGGCAGGCCGGTCTCGGCGAAGCGCGGCGTCTGCCGCACGGCGGTCGCGAAGTGGCGGTTGCCGCGCCCGCCCGTGCCGCCTTCGGCCACGGTGACGCGGGCGGGCGCGTGCGCGAGGTCGGCGATCAGGTGCCCGTCGGCGTCGAACACCTGCGTGCCGACCGGGACGTTGAGCTCGACGTCGGCGCCGTCGGCGCCGTGCTTGCCCGCGCCGCGTCCCGCCTCGCCGCTGCGCGCGCGGAAGCGCGCCTTCGAGCGGAACCACGACAGGTCGCGCCGGTCCGGGTCGGCGACCAGGACCACGTCGCCGCCGCGGCCGCCGTCGCCGCCGTCCGGGCCGCCACGCGGCACGAACTTCTCCCGGCGGAAGCTGACCGCGCCGTCGCCGCCGCGGCCCGCCTCGACCTCGATGCGGGCGCGGTCTGCCAGCACGGGGTCTAGGAGGCTTTGGCGGAAATCCGCTCGTCCGGCGGCACGCGATGCTCGTTCCGAGGCTAGGACGCAGGGAGCCTAGATAGCACCGCTATCTAGGCGACCGAGGACGACGCATCGGGGCGAGCAGCGCCTGCCGACGGGCACAGACTGATTTCTGCCAAAGCCTCCCTAGTCCGTCTGCTCGGCGATCACGACGTAGCGGCGCTCACCGCGCGTCGTGAACGACACCGTGCCCTCGCGCTTGGCGAAGATCGTGTCGTCCTTGCCGATGCCCGTGCCGGGGCCCGGGCGGAACCGCGTGCCGCGCTGGCGCACGATGATCGCGCCGGCCTTCACCGGCTCGCCGCCGAAGACCTTGACGCCGAGGCGCTGCGCGTTCGAGTCGCGACCGTTCTTCGACGAGCCGAGGCCCTTCTTGTGTGCCATCTAGCTCTCCTCTTCCTTCGCGGCCGCCGACTCCAGCGCGCTGAGCGCGCCCTTGCGTGCGGCGTGCCCCTGCTCGTACTCGAGCGCCGCCTGGATCTGCTCGGGCGACCAGCTCTTCACGTCGTCGTGGATCTGCGCAACCGTCATGTCCGCGTAGCCGTCCGGGAGGCCGGCAGGCGCCTTCGCCTCGATTGCCTTCGGCACGTCCTGCGGCTCGTCCTTCGGCTTCGCTGCGGCCTTGCGGCTGCCCTGGTCCGGTGTCCCGATCGACTGGATCTCGATCTCGGACAGGCGGCTTCGGTAGCCCGTGTGGCGCTTGTAGCCCGTGCGCTTCTTGTACTTGCCGATCCGGATCTTCGGGCCGAGCGTGTGGCCGACGACGCGGGCCGTCACGGCGGCGCCGTCGCTGCCGCCGCCGCCGACGAAGAGGACGTCCGGGTTGAAGGTCGCGCTCTCGTCGAAGCGCAGGCGGTCCACAAGGACGCGCTCGCCTTCTGAGACGCGGTACTGCTTGCCACCGAGTCGGATGATCGCGTACGTCACGGGAACCTCACGCAAAGAACGCGGGCAGGCGCCCGCGAGAGGCGGAGTGTAGCAGGGCTACTCCGGCGCGGGCTGCTCGGCGACCGGCTCAACCGGGGCGGCTGCGCCGGCCGGCTTGCGCTTGCGGTTGCGCCCGCCGCGCGTTCCCCGGCGGGTGCGCTTCTTGGGCTTCGGCTGCTCCTCGCCGTCGACCGCGGCCACCGCCTCGACGGCCTCTTCGGCCGTGACGGCGCCGTTCGCGGACCCGGCCTCACCGAGATCGTCGGGCGGCAGATGGATGCGCGCCGGCGCAAGCGCCGCCGGCTCCTCCGCAGGCGCCTCTGGCTCCTTCGCAGGCGCCGCCGGCTCCTCCGCGGCGTCAGCGGGCGCTTCGGCCGCCTCGGCCTCCGGCGCGCCGCCGTTCACGCTGGCCGCCGGCTTCTTGCGCCGGTTGCGACCGCCGCGTGTGCCGCGCCGCGTCTTCTTCTTGGGCGTCGTCCCCTCGGCCGCAGGCTGCTCACCGTCGACGATCGTCTCGGCGGCGACAGCCTCCTCGTCGGCCGGCTCCTCGTCGACAACGTCCTCGGCGACAACCTCCTCTTGCTCGGCGGCCACCGCATCCTCGACGACAGGCGACGCCACCGAGGCCTTCGCCGGCGTCCGGCGCCGCGAGCGCGTCGGCCGCTCGGCCTCGCTCTCCGCGGTGATCGGATCGTCGATGCGCGGCGCGGGCGAGAGCAGCGTTGCCCAGGCGACGCCGTTCATGACCCGCTCGAGCCGCGCCGTCACCTTCTTGCCGATCAGGTTCGAGCCGCCAGCGACGACGACCGCGAGGCCGTCCACCTTGCCGACGCCGGCGTGGGCGTCGTAGCGGCCGATCTCGACGAGCTTCAGACTGACGTCGGCGCCCTCGGCAACCGGGCCGGGCTCCGGCTCGGCCGTGGCGCCGTGCGCGAGCACCTCGAGGTGATCGTGCGGCACATCGTCGCGGCCCTCGACCACGAAGCGGCGCTTCGTGACCTCCTCGAGCGCGGCCAGGCGCTGTGGCGCCGGGGCCGATCAGGACGCTCGCGACGTGCGCGTTCACCTCGACGCGGTACACCTTGCTGCGCGAGCCCTTGACCAGCGTGCGCAGCCGCTGCTCCAGCTCCACCGCCGCCGTCTGCTCCGAGACGACGATCCCGTCGCCGGCGCAGACCGGGCACTTCTTGGCGAGGATCTCGCGCGGCCCGTCGGTGACGTTCTGGCGCGTCATCTCGACCAGCCCGAGCGGGGAGATCTCGACCACGTAGGTCTTCGTCCGGTCGCGCTCGAGCTCCTGGCGCAGCGCCTCCTCGACGGTCGCCCGGTTCTTCGGGTTCGCCATGTCGATGAAGTCGATGACGATGATCCCGCCGATGTCGCGCAGCCGCAGCTGGCGCACGACCTCCTTGACGGCCTCGATGTTGTTCTTCGTGATCGTGTCCTCGAGCGTCTGGGTCGACGACTTCGAGCGCGACCCGACGAAGCGGCCGGTGTTCACGTCGATGACCGTGAACGCCTCCGCGTAGTCGAAGACCAGGTAGCCGCCCGAGGGCAGGTCGACCCGGCGCGAGAGCGTGGACTTGATCTCCCTGTCGACGCCGAACTCCTCCATCAGCGGGGTCTTGGAGCGGTGGCGCACGACGCGCTCGGCCATGTGCGGCGACGTCTTCTTCAGGTAGCCGACGATCCGCCGGTACGTCCGGTCGTCGTCGATCAGCGCCCGCTCGAAGTCTTCCGTGAACAGGTCGCGCGTGACGCGTAGCGGCAGCTCGGCCTCCTGGTAGACGAGCGCCGGCGCCTGCGCCGAGTTGGCCTGCGTCTCGATCGTCCTCCAGAGCCGCGTGAGGAACTCGAAATCGCGCTCGATGTCCTCGGCGGACGCGCCCTCGGCGGCCGTGCGGACGATGACGCCCCCCTTCTTCACGTCGAGCGACTTGAGGATGTCGCGCAGCCTCGTGCGCTCGTCGTCCTCCAGCCGGCGCGAGACGCCGAAGCCCTCGCCGCTCGGCACGTAGACGACGAAGCGGCCGGCGAGCGACACCTCGGTCGTCAGCCGTGCGCCCTTCGTCTTCATCGGGTCCTTGACCGCCTGGACGAGGATCGTCTGGCCGCGGCTCAGCAGGTCCTGGATGCGCTTGCCGTGGTGCCGTTTGCCCTCGAGCTCGGGGATGACGATCTCGTCGACGTAGAGGAAGCCGTTCTTCTCGAGGCCGATGTCGACGAACGCGGCCTCCATCCCGGGCAGCACGTTGTCGACGGTGCCCAGGTAGATGTTCCCGGCGATCGAGCGCCGGTCCGGGCGCTCGAGGTAGACCTCGGCGACCTTGTCGTCCTCGAGGACGGCGACGCGGCGCTCGGTGACGCCGGCCGAGACGAGCAGCTCGCGCTTCGCGGCCGGGAGCGGCGCCCGCTTGGTCTGCTGGCGGCGCCGGCTGCGCGACCGGGTGGTGCGGTCCTGCTTCTCGCGCCGCTCGCGCGCGGGCTTCTCGCGCGCTGGCTTCTTCTCGGGCTTCCTGGCGCCTCGCCGGTAGGCGACTCGGCGCTCTCCGCCTCGGCGGTCGCCGTGGCCGGCTTGCGCTTACGGTTGCGGCCCCCGCGCGTGCCGCGGCGGCGCGTCCGCTGCGCCGGTCCGTCGGTCGCGGCCTCTTCGGCCGCCTGGGGCTCGGGCTCGGGTGGTGCGTCAGCCGGTGGGGCCGGCTGCGTCAGTGCTTGCTGCTGTTCCTCTTCCTGCTTCTTGCGTCGTCGGAACCAGTTGAGTGGCAAACGGAATCTCCTTCTCGTGTGCGCGCGCGCGGACAGCCACGCCGCTGCGGGCGCCGCGCGCGCTGCAAGACATCAATGCGTCACAAACCTTCGGCATTGCCTACCCCGAGGGTAGCAAGCGGGTCTTTCGGCCCAAGGGGGCTTGACGGAACGTCGCTCGTCGCAGGGGTGCGATGGTCGTTCCGAGGCTAGGACGCAGGGAGCGTTCGTGTTCCCATTCAAGAGTGTTCTTATTGAAAAGTCCTACGGGCGCGACCGAGGACGACGCCTCGGGACGTCAGCGCGGCCCGGCGACTCAGACGTCGTCGCAAGTACGCCGCCTGGGCCGGCGGCAGCTTGGCCCGCCGCCTGCGGACGAGGCGGAGCCGCTGGTTGAGGCGCGCCCACGCCCACGGCTCGAGCTCGTCGTAGCGGTTCGGCATCTTCTCGCGGGTCGCCTCGAGGTACTCGAACCAGGCGTCCGCTTCCTCGATCATCAGCAGCTCGTAGACCTCTCGCTTGGTCATCCCCGGCGGGCCTCCTCCGTCGATGCGGCGCAGAGTAGGTCCAGGGTCGGACGGACCCGTCTACCAGAGGCGTGCGGGGCTTCTGAGGGGCCCGCGACCGCGCGCGTGGATGGCCTGGAGGATGCCGATCGCGATCAGGTTCATGATCAGCGACGACCCGCCGGCGCTCACGAACGGCAAGGGGATTCCGGTGACCGGGGCCATCCCGATCGTCATGCCGACGTTGACGACGATCTGGAAGAGCAGGCCGATGGCGATGCCCCCCGCGACGATCGCCGAGAACATGTCGCGCGCGACCGCGATCGTGTTCAGCGCCCGCCAGACGACGAGCAGGTAGAGCAGCAGCAGGATGGTCGCGCCGACGAAGCCGCGCTGCTCGGCGAGCGACGCGAAGACGAAGTCGGTCGCGTGCTCGGGGAGGTAGTCGAAGTTCGTCTGCGTCGAGCCGGAGACGCCGCGGCCGGTGGCTCCGCCGGAGCCGACGGCGATCTGCGACTGCGTCACGTTGTAGGTCGCGCCGCTCGGATCCTGCGACGGGTTGGTGAACGACGTCAGGCGCTGCACCTGGTACGGCTTGAGGATGTCCACGCCGGCCGCGGGCGCCGCCCAGAGGACGCCGGTGCCGATGATCGCCGCGACCGCGAGCAGGACGCCGAGGTGGAGCCAGCGCGTCCCGGCCACGAACAAGACCGAGCCGAGCACGGCGACGTAGACGAGCGCGCTGCCGACGTCAGGCTGCAGGAAGACGAGCGCGGTCGGGACGGCGGCGATGCCGATGGCGGTGACCGTCGTCCGCACCTCACCCACGCGCCTGCCGCGGTCGGCGAGGAACGCGGCGAGGCAGAGGACGAGCAGGAGCTTGCCGAACTCGGAGGGCTGGAACCGGAAGCTGCCGAGCGAGATCCAGCGCTGCGACCCGCGCGCGCTCACGCCGCCCGCGAGCACGAGCAGCAGCGAGCCGATCAGCGTGACGTAGATGACCATGCGCCGCCGCCGGTACACGTCCGGGTTCACGAACACCGCCAGGACGAGGCCGACGACGCCGACCACGGCGTAGACCATCTGGTGGCGGATGTAGTACCCCGGGTCGCCGGGAATGTCGTCGCGCGTGATCCCGTTCAGCAGCCAGAGGCCGTATGCGAGCAGCGCGGCGACGGCGCCGAGCATGAGCCAGTCGAGCCGGCGCAGCAGGTGGCCGATGTCGAGCACCGGCACGGTGCGGATGCCTGCGGACGGGCGGCCGACGCGGGAGTCGAGCATCAGTCGTTCCTCTGGGTGGCCGTGGCGTCGCCACCCTGCTCGTGGAAGTACTCGCGGAAGATCTTGAGCGCCGCCGGCGCTGCGGCCTCGGCGCCGAAGCCGCCGTTCTCGATCACGACGCAGAGCGCGATCGTCGGCACCTGCCCCTTGGTCGACGGCCCGTAGCCGCAGAACCAGGACTGGTCGAGCAGGCCGAGCCCCTGGACGTACTTCTGGGCCGTGCCGGTCTTCCCGCTGATCGCCGTCGGGAAGGTCGAGAACACCGCGCTCGCCGTCCCGGTGCCGCCGTGCGTGGCCCCGTAGAGGCCGGACTGGACGGCGTCGAGCATCGAGGGGTCGACGTGTGCATCGACCGGCGGCGGGGACGAGTAGCGGCGGAGGACGAGCGGGCCGGTGCGTGAGGTCCCCGGCTCCTCGACCTGGTCGAGCAGGTGCGGGCGGATCAGCTTCCCGCCGTTTGCGATCATCGCGTAGAAGCGCGCCATCTGGAGCGGCGAGACCGTCAGGTCCTTCTGGCCGATCGCGAGCTGCACCGAGTCACCCGGCTTCCAGAGACTGTCGATTCGCCAGTTCGTCGGGTCGGTCTTCGCGGTGTAGGTCTGCTTGAACGTCTTCGGTGTCGCGAGCAGGCCGTTCGCCTCGCCGCCGATGTCGACGCCGGTCGGGCGGCCGAAGCCCCAGCGGCCCGCCCACTTCTGGAGCGGGCTTCCCTGAGCCAGGTAGAACTGCCAGCCCAGTTGGTAGAAGTACGTGTCGCAGGACTGCTCGAGTGCCTGCGGCAGCGTCAGCGGCCCCGATGCGGTGTGGTTCCAGTTGTTGAAGGTGGCGCCCAGGACCGGCTTGCCGGTGACCGGGTCCTTCAGCGGGACGGTCCACGAGGCCGTGCAGTCGAGCGGCGAGTACGGGTTGAGGATCCCTTCCTCCATCGCCGCGAGCGCCGTGACGGGCTTGAACGTCGACCCCGGCGGGTACTCGCCGGCGATCGCGCGGTTGACCATCGGGTAGTTGTCCGCCTGCGCGACGTTCGGGTTGGGCGACAGCAGCCGGTTCAGCTGCTTGTGCATGTTCGGGTTCACGAACGCGCCCGGCTGGAACCCGGGCTCCGAGGCGAGCGCGAGGATGTCGCCGTTCCGCGGGTCGATCGCGACCGCGGCGCCGCCGCGCGACCAGTAGTTGTGGTTCTTGAGGGCGAGGCCCTCGCCGTAGATGATCGCGTTCTGGGCCGCCTTCTGGAGCTTGGCGTCGAGCGTCAGGCGCACGGTGTCGCCGGGCGTCGGCGCCTGCGTGATCTGCAGGTCGCTGCGCGGGTGCCCGGCCGAGTCGAAGCGCGCCTGCGCGAGCCCGTCGGTGCCGCGCAGGTAGTGGTCGAACGCCGACTCCACCCCGCGCTGCCCGATCTGGTCGCCGAGGTGGTAGCCCTTGAGCGTCTTCAGCTGATCCTTGGTGATCTCGCCGACGTTGCCGAGGGTCTGGGGCGCGAGATCGCCCCAGGGATAGCGGCGCACCTGCGTCTCCTCGATCTTCACGCCCGGGAAGTCCGTCTGGCGCTCCGAGAGGAAGGTGATCACGTCCTCGGGGACGTTGTTCTTGATCGTGATCGGCGTCAGCGGGTCGAGCTTCTGCTGCTGGAGCTTCGACAGCACATCCTTGAGCGGGACGCCGAGCACGTGGGCCAGGCGCGTCATCTCGGCGTAGCGGCCCTTGTCGGGCAGGTTCGACGGCCAGATGCGGATCGACGTGACCGTGCGGTTGTCGACGAGCAGGCGCCCCTTGCGGTCGACGATCTGGCCGCGCGCGGCCTCGACGCGCACCTGGCGGAGCTGGTTGTCGCGCGCCGCGCGCAGGTAGTCCTCGCCGGAGAGCACCTGCAGCGCCCAGAGGCGCAGGAAGAGCAGTGCGAACGCGGCGAGCGCGAACGCGCCCAGGATCCCGATCCGGAACGCGAGCTGCGGCGTGAGCCGGTACGGCTCCTCGACGCGCGGGTCGCCGGGCAGGAAGGTGCGCGGCTTCGACCGGTAGCTGGTGCTAGCCAACGAGCTCGACCTCGCGCGTGACCGATGCGATGAGCGTGCGGCGCGGGAACATCCAGCGGAAGAGCGCGAACAGCGGCAGCGTCAGCAGGACGTTCATGATCAGCTGCGGCCAGAGCGAGTCGAACAGCATCCAGCGCGCCGACGTGGGCTCGCCGATCGTGAACTGGAGCAGCAGGTTGCCGGCCGCCGCCAGCACTGTGACGACGGCGACGGCGAGGAACGGGGCGTGCGCACGGTCGCGGGCGGTCGTCTCGCCGTAGCGGCCGCACCAGTAGCCGACGAGCGTCAGGAGCAGCGAGGTCAGCCCGAGCGTGCCGAGCGAGACGGTGTCGAGCAGGAGCCCGGCCCAGAAGCCGGCCACCGCGCCGACGATCGAGCCGGTCAGCAGGGCGACGACGGCGACCGTGACGAGGACGATGTCGGCCGAGCCGCTGCCGATGTGGAGCGGGGCGAACACCGCGAGCTCGAGGAGGACGGCGACGAAGACGGCGCCGAGCGCCTTGAGCACCGCGACGGTCACGGCAGGCTCGGGACGGGCCCCTTGCGGAGCAGGATCACGACGTGGTCGATGCTGCCGAGGTCGGCGAACGGGGTGATGCGGACGAGCTTGAAGGGGTCGGTGTCGCTCTGGCTGACGCTGTCGACCTGCCCGACGGGAATCCAGCTCGGATAGAACGAGCCGCCCGAGATGCGCCCCGCGGTCGAGATCACGTCGCCCGCCTGAATCACGTCCTGCTTGGACACCTGATCAATCGAGAGCGAGCCGGCGTCGGGGCCGCCACCGCGCAGGATGCCCTTGGTGCCGTTGGCCGCATCGACGATCGCAACCGCGCTCGAGCGGTCGCTGATCAGCGTGACGACCGCGGTGCTCCGCCCGACCTTGGAGATGTGGCCGAGCAGCTGGCCGGGCACGGTCGCGCTCACGACCGGGTCGTAGCGCCTGACGTGGTCGCCGCGGCCCGCCGAGACGACGATCTGCTGCTGGTAGCTGGGCAGGTCGGCGATCACGTCCGCCCGCAGCAGCGTGTAGTCGCCCTTGACGTACGACGGCGCGGGCGCGTTGCGCGTCACCCCGCCCAGCGCGGCGGGGCCGGTGGCGGGCGGGGCGGCCGCGCGCTTCTGGAGCGCCGCGATCTTCTGCTTCAGCCGCGTGTTCTCCGAGCGCGCGGTGCGCAGGTCGTCGAACCAGCCCCACGCGTCGCGGAACGGGCGCACGACGCGCTCGGCGCCGATCTGGAACGGCTCGAGCACGCTCGCGGCCGTGCCCTGCGCCGAGTGCAGCGGCCCGGAGTCGGCCTCGCGGAAGTACGCCGTGGCGAGCACGAGCGAGACGAGGACGAGCGCGACGACGACGGCACGCCTTCCGAGCGACCCGCCGGAGCGGGAGCCGAACGTCGAGGAGGCGGTGCGCTGAGCCGTGGCGCCGGTCGTGGCGAGCCGGACGCTTCGATGTCGGGGCACGGTTTTCGAGGTTACAACAGGTCGCTGGCGGGGTTGGGTCGGCTAACTGCGGCTTAAGGAACTAGCCGCGGTAGCCGTTGCGGTAGCCGTTGCGGTGCTTGTTGCGGGCCTTGGCCGTCTTCTTCAGCTCCTCGAGCACCTCGAGGCTGCGGCCGGAGCCGACCGCCACGCACGTGAGCGGCGAGTCGGCGAGCTGCGTCGGCATGTGCGTCTCGTGGCGGAGCCGCTCGTCGAGCCCGTGGAGCAGGGCGCCGCCGCCGGCGAGCACGATGCCGCGGTCCATGATGTCGGCGGCGAGCTCGGGCGGCGTCTTGTCGAGCGTCGAGCGGATCGCGTCGATGATCTGGCTGACCGGCTCCTCGAGCGCCTCGCGAATCTCCTCGGAGTTGAGGATCACCGTCTTCGGCAGGCCGGTGAGCATGTCGCGCCCGCGCACCTCGGCCTGCACCTCCTCGCGCATGCGGAAGGCGGAGCCGACCTCGAGCTTGATCTCCTCGGCCGTCTGCTGGCCGATCAGGAGCTTGTACTCCTTCTTGACGTGGCTGACGATCGCCTCGTCCATCTCGTCGCCGCCGACGCGGAGGCTCTGCGAGACGACGATGCCGCCGAGCGAGATGACGGCCACCTCGGTGGTGCCGCCGCCGACGTCGACGATCATGTTCCCCGTCGGCTCGGAGACCGGCAGGCCGGCGCCGATCGCGGCGGCCATCGGCTCCTCGATCAGGTGCGCCTCGCGCGCGCCCGCCGAGAGGGTCGCCTCCTCGACCGCCCGCTTCTCCACGCCGGTCACGCCCGACGGCACGCAGACCACCACGCGCGGGTGCGCAAAGCGGTTCTGGTGCACCTTCTGGATGAAGTGGCGGAGCATCTGCTCCGTCACGTCGAAGTCGGCGATGACGCCGTCCTTCAGCGGCCGGATCGCGGTGATCGAGCCCGGGGTGCGGCCGAGCATGCGCTTGGCCTCGACTCCCACCGCGTGGACGTCGCCGGTGCGCTGGTCGATCGCGACGACCGAGGGCTCCGACAGCACGATGCCGCGGCCGCGCACGTACACGAGCGTATTTGCGGTGCCGAGATCGACGGCCATGTCACGGCCGCCGAAGCCACTGAGGCAGTCAAGAAACCCCATAGGAGCAGGCGAGTTTACAGCGGCGCCGCCTGGCGCCTAGTGCGCGCAGCGCCCCACCGTAGCCGCGGGCTGCCTGGCCCGCTACCCGGATGTCGGCAGACCGTAGATCGCACGGAGGCCGGACGCGGACAGTCAGCCGAAGCCGTAGACGCCGGGGAAACGCTCGGCGAGCAATCGCACCAGGAGCGCCGCCGGCAGACCGACCACGTTCAGGTAGTCGCCCTCGACCCGTTCGACGAGCGCGGCGCCGCGCCCCTGGATCGCGTAGCCGCCCGCACGTCCCTCCCACTCGCCCGTCGGCAACGTAGGCCGCGAGGTCGGCCGGCGTCAGCGGCCGGAACGTGACCGCCGTCTTCTCGGCCTCGACCACCTCCCAGCCCGGCGTGATCAGGCAGAGGCCCGAGACCACGTGGTGCGTGTGGCCGCCGAGCGCGTCGAGCATCTCGACCGCGTCCTCGGCGTCGGCGGGCTTGCCGTAGACCCGGCCGTCGAGCCAGACGGTGGTGTCGACGCCGAGCACGGGCCGCCCATCCGCCCAGCGCGCGACCGAGCGCGCCTTCTCGCGCGCGTGCGCGCGCACGAGCTCGTGCGGGTCGGCGTCGGGCGGGTCGTCCTCCTCGTACGCGGCGCGACGACGTCGAACGGGATGCCGAGCTGCTCGAGGATCGCGCGGCGCTGCGGCGACGTGGAGGCGAGCAGCAGCGGCGGTGCCGGCGGGACGCTCATGGGTGAGGTGCCAGGATGGCAGCCCGCGTCCGGCGGGCCGTGCCAGTATCAGCGGGGGCTGTCCCCCGCGCCGGGGCGGTCAAGATGAGCGGCGGCGAGGCGCGCGAGATCGCCTGGCGTTTCGCCCAGGACTGGGCCGACCTGCTCGACGGCAGTGCGCTCGTCCGCGGCTGCGACAAGACCGCGGCGAACCGGGCGATCTGCCGCTTCCACGTCACGGGGCCGACGACGTGCGAGGTGCGCCGGCTGATCGTGTGGAAGTCCGCGCCGCACACGTACTACGCCCGCGCGCGCGGCGTCTCTTGCGGACGCTACGGCGTGGCCCAGGCGAGCACGTCGCGGAAGCCGTAGTCCGAGAGGCTTCCGAACAGCGGCTCCCGGGTCAGCTTCGCGCGCGTCGTCGCGGGGCTCGTGATCCCGCACAGGAAGCGGGCGAGCTGGCGCGGCGCGCCGAGCGCGTCGGGGTGCGCCGCCGAAACCGCCTCGACGGCCGCGCGCTGCGCGACCGTGTCGATGTCGGGCCGCGGCGCAGGCTTGCCCAGCGATTGCGCGCCGCCCAGGCAGTGGCTGCAGTGGCCGCACGCCTCGGTGCGCTCCTCGCCGAAGTAGGCCGCGAGCTCGCGCACCTGGCAGCCGTCGTGCTCGACGAGCGCGAGCACCTGGCCCACCCGTGACGTCTCCGCCTGCTCGCGTCGGGTCAGACGGTCGGCGACCTGGTCGACGAGCTCGTCCAGCGCGGGCGGCTGCTGCAGGAGCGTGTAGCGCTGGCGCACGTCGGCGGCCCGCACCTCGGCGAGCCCCTGCTGGTCGAGGTAGTCGAGCGCCGCCACGATTCTCGACCGCGCCGCACCCAGCGCCGCCGCGCTCGCGTCCGGATCGATGGTCGTCCAGGTCCGCCCCGTCGTGCCGCTGGCGAAGACGCCGCGGAGGAAGTCCGCCCGCGATGCGTCGAACCCCGCGACGAGATCGTCGAGCGAGCCGTCCAGCGGGCAAACCTTGTAGCCGGCGTAGAACGGCGTCCCCTGCCGCAGCAGGCCGTCCAGCTCGAGATACGTCAGCACCGTCCGCAAGACGAGCTGGCGGATGTCGTGGCGCGCGGACAGGTCGAACTCGGACACCGCGAGCTCCTCGCCGACCGCGTGCGCGAATATCTCGCCGAGGACGGAGGCCAGCGCGGCTCGCGTCGGCGTGTCGCCGTACGCGAAGTTCTCCAGCGTCGGCACGTCGTCGGGGCAGGCGAGCAGCTCGCACACGCTCGGCTCCCCGTCCCGGCCGGCGCGCCCGGTCTCCTGCGAGTACGACTCGAGGCTCTTCGGCAGGTTGTAGTGGTAGACGGCGCGCACGTCCGCCTTGTCGATGCCCATGCCGAACGCGATCGTGGCCACGACAACGTTCCGGTCCGACCCCGACCACCAGTTCTGGACCGCGACCCGGTCATCGGGGCTCATGCCCGCGTGGTAGGCGCGTGCCGGGAGGCCGCCCTCCGCCAGCAGCGCCGCGACCTCCGCCGCCGTCCGCTGCAGCGTGACGTAGACGATCGCCGACCCGGCCGGCCGCTCCCGCATGCGCGCCAGCAGCAGCCCGTCGCGCTCCGCCGCCGCGACCGGCGTGGTCAGCAGCGTCAGGTTCGGGCGGTAGAAGCCGGTGACGATCGAGTCCCGCTCGTCGATGCCGAACCCGCGGCGGATGTCGGCCGCGACGGCCGGCGTCGCCGTCGCGGTCAAGGCGAGCACGCGCTCCGCGCCGAGCTCAGCGCGCCCGCACGGCGAGCTTCAGGTAGTCGGGCCGGAAGTTGTGGCCCCACTCCGAGATGCAGTGCGCCTCGTCCACGGCGAAAAGCGAGATCCGGGCGCCGGCGAGCTGTGCGAGGAAGCGCTCGTTGTTGAACCGCTCCGGGGCGACGTAGAGCAGCTTCAGCGTCCCCGCTCGCAGCCGCGCCGTCACGTCGCGCAACTCGTCCGGCCCGAGGCTGGAATCGAGCCGCGCCGCCGCCACGCCCCGCGCAGAGAGGAAGTCGATCTGATCCTTCATCAGCGCGATCAGCGGCGAGACGACGACGGTGACGCCGTCGAGGAGCAGCGCCGGCAGCTGGTAGCAGAGGCTCTTCCCGCCCCCGGTCGGGAACACCGCGAGCGCCGATCGCCCGGCCAGCAGCGCATCGATCACGTCCTCCTGCCCGGGCCGGAACGACGGGAACCCGAACGGGTCGGCGAGGACGTCCTGCGGGCGGGTCTCAGTCGCGCTCATGGCTCTCGACGGTACCCGTGAGCCGTCGCCATGGACGAATCGGCGCTGAACCGGCCCTCGCCGGTCAGGCCCTCAGCGCTTGCGCGCGCGCCAGATCTCCTCGGCCGGCCACTGCGCCGCCCATGCCGGCGTGAACAGGTTGTGCCGGCTCGGCTGCGCCCCCGGGTCGCCCCGCAGCTCCACCAGGTCCTCGACCTCGAAGCCACTCGCATGGAAGAGCGCGATCCAGTCGCCGTAGCCGAGGTGGAAGTCGACCGAGTCGTCGTCCGCCCACTCGAAGCGGTGCATGCCGAAGTACGGCCGCTGGAAGCGGGTTCCGGCGGGCAGGTCGGCCTCGAGCTCGGGCATGCAGAGCACGAGCAGCGTCCCGTTCACGAGGAGGACGATGTGGCCGCCCGGGCGCAGGACGCGCGCAGCCTCGGGGATCCAGACGTACGGGTCGGCCCAGATGCTCGCGCCGTACTCGGAGACGACGAGGTCGAACGATTCATCGGCGAACGGGAGCGCCTCGGCGCTGCCGTGCACGAGCGGGAACTCGAGCCCGAACTCCTGCTGGAAGCGGCGCGCGGTCGCGAGCTGCTCCTCGGAGACGTCGATGCCGGTCACGCGGGCGCCGCGGCGTGCGAGCCGTGCGGACACGTAGGCGGTGCCGCAGCCGGATTCGAGGACGTCGCGGCCCTCGAGCTCGGGCAGCACGCGTGCCTCGGTCTCCGGAACGCTCGTGATCCCCCACGTCATCTGTGTCGTCCGCCCAGTGCCGCCGCCCGGGCTCGACGAATTCCGCGGCCCAGACGTTCCACTCGGCGCGGTTACGGGCGGCGTGCTCGCTCAGCTCCACTTCCGCACCGCCCAGATCTGCTCCATCGGCCACTGCTGCGACCACGCCGTCTGCGCCTCGTCGCGATACGTCGAGACGGCCCCCTCGGGCGGCTGCACCTCGTGGAGCCGCTCGACCGTGAGCCCATGCGCGCGGAAGAGCCGGATCCAGCCGCCCTGTGTGCGCGTGAAGGCGACCGGCTCATCCGGCTCGTCCTCCCATTCGATCCGCCCGAGCCCGAAGTAGGGCCGGTGCAGCTCGGGGTCGACCACGTCTCCGGACCCGGGCCGCCAGCAGAGCTGCGAGAGCGGCGTCGTGTGCGAGAAGGCGAGCAGGCCGCCGGGTCGGAGCAGCCGCGCGACCTCGGGGACGGTGATGTCGGGGTCCTGGAACGTCATGGCGCCGTGGTCGCAGAAGACGACGTCGAAGCTCGCCTCCGCGAACGGCGCCTCGCCGGCGCTCGCGTGCACGAGCGGGAAGTCGACGCCCGCCTCGCCGAGCAGCCGGCGCGCATGCTCGAGCTGGCGCGCCGAGTTGTCCATGCCGACCGGCCGCGCGCCCTGCTGCGCAAGGAGAATCGACCACTGGGCCGCGCCGCAGCCGTACTCGAGCACGTCCAGGCCGGAGACGTCGCCCAGGATGAGCAGCTCGCGCTCCGGGATCTGCCACATGCCCCAGCGCGGCTCGGGACGGCCGAGCATCTCGCGATGCCGGTCCTGGTACTCGTCGGAAAGCGCATCCCAGCGCGCGCGGTTCGTCTGCGCGTCAGGTGACGTCATTGCCGAACCAGAGAGCGATCTCGCGCTGCGCGGACTCCGGCGAGTCCGAGCCGTGCACGAGGTTGTCCGGCATCGAGAGCGCGAGGTCGCCGCGGATCGTGCCCGGCGCGGCGCCGGCCGGGTTGGTGCCGCCCATCGTCGTGCGCACCACGGCGATCGCGCCCTCGCCCTCGAGCACGAGGGCGAGCGTCGGCGACGAGGTGATGAACGCGACGAGCTCGCCGAAGAACGGCTTCTCGGCGTGCTCGGCGTAGTGCTCGCGCGCGAGCGCGTCGTCGACCTGGACGAGCCTGGCGGCGCGGATCGTGAGCCCGCGCGCCTCGAAGCGTGCGAGGATCTCGCCAGCGAGGCGACGCTGCATCGCGTCCGGCTTGATCAGGACGAGGGTGCGTTCCGCAGCCATGAGGGCGAGACTCTACTGTGGCGATTCAGACGCGCGCTGAGGCGATTCGGATGCGCGCCGCCGCCGCCGCGCGGTGGTCGTCGTCGGCGCGAACTCGATCGGCGCCGGCGTCGCGACAGGGGTTTCGCAGAGCGGGCAAATCTGCCAGAGCGGCTCGAGCGGCTGCTTGCAGCTCACGCACGCCTGCTTGAGCTTGGTCGTGCAGACGGGGCAGACGAGGAAGCTCTCCTTGACGGCGGCGCGGCAGACCGGGCAGTGCAAGTCGTACTCGGCGAGCCGCTCCTCCATCGCCTTCATCTCCAGCTCGCGCTCGCGCACCTCCTCGAGGTACTCGGGCGGCCGGAAGAGCATGTAGACGAACGCGCCGATGAAGGGCAGCGCCAGCCCGAGCACGGTCGCCATGGCGACGAGCCACGGGTCCTCGATGCGGCGGCGGGCGTCCTTGAACACCCAGTAGGCGACCGCCAGCCAGAAGACGACGACGAAGAACAGCGAGAGATTGCGAACGAGCAGCCACGTGCCCGAGTTGAAGAAGTCCCGGACCCCGGAGAAGACGCTGTCGTTCTGGGCTGCGACGAGGGCGAGCAACGAACCTCCCGGGATTAGAGCAGCAACTGCCCGACGAGGTACCCGGCGGCAAACGCGAGCCCGACGATCGCGAGCACCGCGACCACAGCGAACACGAAGACGCTCAGCCTCTCTGCGAGCGGCCTCATGCTACGCGGTCTATGCAACGGCATCGAGATCGGCGAGAAGGTACAGCGAGCCGGTGACGAGAACCATCCCGTCGACCCCTGCCAGCTCCCGCGCCCGGGCGAGTGCAGCGCGAGGGTCGGGAACGGATTCCACCCGCGCGAAGTGTGCATCGGCGTGGGCGGCGAGGATCGGTGCGGCGAGGGCGCGGTCGCTCGTGGAGGCCGTCGCGACGAGCGTGCGGCCGAGCGGGGCGAGCTCGCGCAGGACACCGTCGACGTCCTTCTCCGCGACCAGCGAGACGACGAGAACGGCGTCGTGCCGGCCGAGCGAGCGGGCGAGGTGCGCGGCGCCGGCGGGGTTGTGCGCGCCGTCGCGCAGCTCGTGTCGCGAGCGCAGCTCGTAGCGGCCTGGCAGCACCTCCTCATCCTGGAGGGCGTCGTTCCCCACCGCGCGGCCGAGAAACGCGGCCGCGGCCACGGCGGCCACGGCGCGGTTCGGTGCCAGGCGCTCGCCGGCGGCCTGGACCGCGACGACGTGCGCGGCGCCGGCGGCGCGCGCCGCGCCTTCCCACTCCGGCTCGCCGAGCACGACCGTCGCGCCCTCGCGGACGACCGCGAGCTTCTCGGCCGCGATCGCCTCGCGGGTGTCGCCGAGCACGTCGGTGTGGTCGAGCGAGACGTTGGTCAGGACGACGACCGGCGCGTCGAGCACGTTGGTGGCGTCGAGCCGGCCGCCGAGGCCCGCCTCGACGACGGCGACGTCGACGCCTGCGTCCGCAAACGCCGCGAGCGCCGCCGCGGTCAGCGTCTCGAACTGGGTGGCACCGGTCCGCTCGGCGGCGGCGCGCACGCGCCCGACGGCCGCCTCGAAGTCGGCGTCGGCCCCGTCCAACTGGATCCGCTCGCTCCAGCCGCGGACGTGCGGCGAGGTGTACGCGCCGGAGCGCAGCCCCTCGCCGCGCAGCAGCGCCGCGGTCGCCCTCGTCGTGGTCGACTTGCCGTTCGTCCCGACGACGTGGATCGCGGGGTAGGCGCGCTCCGGGTGGCCGAGCTCGTCGAGCAGCGCTTGCATGCGTCCCAGCCCGAACTCGGCCGGCCATGGCGACAGCGATTCGAGCCAGGCGACTCCTGAACTGGCCATGGACGGCTAGGAAGAACTTCTACTGGCCATGCTCGTTTTCGAGCATGGCGAGCTCGCGCCGGTAGCGCTCGAGCTTCTCGCGCTCGGCGTCCACGACCTCGGCGGGCGCCCGCTCGACGAAGCGCTGGTTGGCGAGCATCTTCTCGGCGCGCTCGATCTCGCCCCTCAGCCGCTCGATCTCCGCGGCGGCGTTGCCGTTGGCGCGCTGGCGCTCCGGGCGCACGACCGCGTCGAAGATCCGGCGCTCGTCGTCGGAGAGCTCGACGAGCACGCCGCTCCGCCGGAACATCGCCGCCGCCTCCTGCACGCGGTCGAGTGCACCGGCGTCGGCCGCGTAGGCGGCGTCGCGCTCCGGCCACGGCGCGACGATGAGCCGCGACTCGCGCGCAGGCAGCTGCGTCCAGATCTCCTCGGTCACGTGCGGCATCACCGGGTGGAGCAGCTTCAGCAGCCGCTCGAGCGCCGCGTACGCCGTCGCCCGCACATCGTCCTCGCCGAGGCGGGGCTTGATCGCCTCCGCGTACCAGTCGCAGAACTCGTCGAAGGTCACGTGGTAGAGCCCGTCGACGACCTCGGCGAAGTCAAAGCGGGAGAGCGCGTCCTCCAGCGCCGCCTGGGCCGCGTCGAGCCGGCCGAGGATCCAGCGCTCCTCGAGCGAGCTCGGCCTGAGCGCAGGCGCCGTGTCGCCCGCGTTCATGACGATGAGGCGCGCGACGTTCCAGAGCTTGTTGGCGAGCTTGCGCCCCTCCTCGACGGCGCCGTACGAGAAGCGCACGTCCTGGGTCGACGAGATCTTCAGCAGTCCGTAGCGGACGGCGTCCGCGCCGTGCTGGGCGATCACGTCGAGCGGGTCGATGCCGGTGCCGAGGCTCTTCGACATCCGCCGCCCGTCGGTGGCGAGCACCGTCGAGTGGATGACCACGTCCGTGAACGGGATGTCGCCCATCAGCTCGAGGCCGCTGAAGATCATCCGGTTCTCCCAGAGGCGGATGATCTCGCGCGCGGTCGTCTGGAGGTCGCCCGGGTAGAAGTGCTCGAGGTCGGGCGTCTGCTCGGGCCAGCCGAGCGTCGCGAACGGCCACAGCGCCGACGAGAACCAGGTGTCGAGCACGTCCGTCTCCTGGATCAGCTCGTCCACTGCCGCACTCGGCGCAGGCCTCCGGCGTCGTCTCGGCGCAGGTGATGTGCCCGTCGGGGCAGTACCAGATGGGGATCTGGTGCCCCCACCAGATCTGTCGCGAGATGTTCCAGTCGGGCGCGGTCTCGAGCGAGTCGACTGCGAAGTCGTGCTGCGACTTCGGGTGGTAGGCGACCTTGCCGTCGCGGAGCACCTGGATCGCCGGCTTCTTCAGCTCCTCCATCGAGCACCACCACTGGAGCGAGATCAGCGGCTCGATCCGCGACTCGCAGCGCTCGCAGAGGGCCACCGCGTGGCGGTAGTGCTCGCGGGAGACGAGCAGGTCGCGCTCGCGGGCCCAGTCGAGGATCCGCTGCCCGGCCTCCTCCTGCGTCAGCCCGTCGAGCTCGCCGGCGTGCGCGTTCATGCGCCCGTCGGGGCCGATCACGGACGGCTCGGGCAGCCCGTGGTCGCGGCCGATCGCGAAGTCGGTCGGGTCGTGGCCGGGCGTGATCTTCAGCGCGCCGGTGCCGAACTCGGGCTCGACGCGCTCGTCGGCGATGATCGGCACGCGCCGCTCGACGAACGGGACGATCGCCTCCTTGCCGACGAGATCCTTGTAGCGCTCGTCGTCGGGGTGCACCGCGACGGCGACGTCGCCGAGGATCGTCGCGGGGCGCACCGTCGCGATCGCGATGGAGCCGCTCCCGTCCGCGAGCGGGTACCTGATCGTCGTCAGCGTGTCGTCGACGTCGGCGTGGATCAGCTCGAGGTCGGACAGCGACGTGTGGTGGAACGGGCACCAGTTGATGATCCGGTTGTCCCGGTAGATCCAGCCCTTCTCGTACAGGTGCACGAAGAAGCGGATGACCGCGCGCGAGTACTCCGGGTCCATCGTGAAGCGCTCTCGCCGGTAGTCGAGCGAGGCGCCGATGCGCCGGAACTGGGTCATGATCTTGCCGCCGTACTCGTGGAGCCACTCCCAGACGAGCGCCACGAACGCCTCGCGCCCCATCTCCTGCCGTGTCGGCCGGCCCTCGCGCGCGAGGAACTTTTCGACCGCCGCCTGCGTCGAGATGCCGGCGTGGTCGTAGCCCGGCTGGAAGAGCACGTTGTAGCCCTGCATCCGCCTCGTCCGGCACATGACGTCGCCCATGGCGAGCTGCAGCGCGTGGCCGATGTGCAGCTCGCCGGTCACGTTGGGCGGCGGGTGCGCGTCGACGTACGGCGTGCGCGTCGGGTCGACGTCGGCGGCGTACAGGCCTTCGGATTCCCAGGTCTCCTGCCAGCGCTGCTCGACGCCGTCGGGCGTGTAGAGCGTGTCCATGGTTGACGGATCCTAGACTCCGGCTCCGTCGTGGTGGTTTGCCACCACAGATAGTGGTTATACTGGTGCCGATGAAGCGGCTCGCGCTTCTGCTGCTCGTCCTGGCCGGTGCGGCGACCACGGCCGCGCACGCGGGCACGACCCCGGCCCAGCGCTTCGCCGCCACGGTCGACACGATCCTCGCCCAGCCCTACCAGCCGGACTACGTGCCGCCTGGTGGCGCGGCGGCCGGCTCACAACTCGTCGACCTCGGCTCGCCGACACGCGCCGAGGCGGATGCCCTGCTTGGGCCTGATCCCTGCGACACGTCACGCGGAGCGCCGGGCGCCGGAATGCCGTAGCGTGGTGCGGGCCGCCTTGTGCGGCGAGGCGGCCCGAAGTGCCACCACACGGCCGCGGCGGAGCCTCAGGCGCTCGAGGCGGCCGTCTGCGTCTCGTCGAGGTCGGCGCCCGCGCTGGTCACGAGCGTCGGCTTCAGATCCTTCTGGATCGTCTCCTTGGTGATCACGCACTTGGAGACGTCGCGGCGCGACGGCAGCTCGAACATGACGTCGAGGAGCGCCTTCTCGATGATCGACCGCAGGCCGCGGGCGCCGGTCTCGCGCTCGAGCGCCTTGTCGGCGATCTCCCACAGCGCGTCCTCGGTGAAGACGAGCTCGATGTCGTCGTACGAGAAGAAACGCTGGTACTGCCGGACGAGCGCGTTCTTCGGCTCCTTGAGGATCTCGACGAGATCCTCGCGCTGCAGCTGCTGCACCGAGCAGACGACGGGCAGGCGGCCGATGAACTCGGGGATCAGCCCGTACGCGAGCAGGTCCTCCGGCATGACCTGGCCGAGCAGCTCCGAGTCGTCTCCGTGCTTGGAGCGGATGTGCGCGCCGAAGCCGACCGAGTTCTTGCCGATGCGCTTGCCGATGATCTTCTCCACGCCGGCGAACGCGCCGCCGCAGATGAAGAGGATGTTCGTGGTGTCGATCGAGAGGAACTCCTGGTGCGGGTGCTTGCGCCCGCCCTGCGGCGGCACCGACGCGACCGTTCCCTCGAGGATCTTCAGCAGCGCCTGCTGGACGCCCTCGCCCGACACGTCGCGCGTGATCGACGGGTTGTCCGCCTTGCGCGCGATCTTGTCGACCTCGTCGATGTAGATGATCCCGGTCTCGGCCTTCTTGATGTCGAAGTCGGCCGCCTGGATCAGCTTCAGCAGGATGTTCTCGACGTCCTCGCCGACGTAGCCGGCCTCGGTCAGCGCCGTGGCGTCCGCGATCGCGAACGGGACGTTGAGGATCCGCGCGAGCGTCTGCGCGAGCAGCGTCTTGCCGCAGCCGGTCGGCCCGAGCAGCAGGATGTTCGACTTCTGTAGCTCGACGTCGCCGTCCTCCTGCCCCATGCGGACGCGCTTGTAGTGGTTGTAGACCGCCACGGAGAGCGTCCGTTTGGCCTCCTCCTGGGAGACGACGTAGTCGTTCAGGACGTCCCAGATGTCCTTCGGGCGAGGAAGGTTGTCGAGGTCGAGCTCGGCGGGAGCGGTCAGCTCCTCGTCGATGATCTCGTTGCAGAGATCGATGCACTCGTCGCAGATGTAGACGCCCGGGCCGGCGATCAGCTTCTTCACCTGCCGTTGACTCTTGCCGCAGAAGCTGCAGAGAAGCTGCTCGTTCCCGTCGCTCGCGCGTGCCATCGACTCTCCTTCTACCTCGATTGACCGTGTGCGGCTAGGCGGGTCGCCCGTCGCGGTGAGTGACGACCACGTCGATGATGCCGTAATCCTTGGCCTCCTGCGCGGTCATGAAGTAGTCGCGGTCGGTGTCGCGCCCGACCTTCTCCAGATCCTGGCCCGTGTGGTCGGCGAGGATCTCCTCCAGCCGGCGTTTCAGGCTGAGCGTCTCGCGGGCGCGGATCTCGATGTCCGTCGCCTGCCCGCCCATGCCGCCCGGCGACCAGACCTGGTGGATGAGGATCTTCGCGTTCGGCAGCGCCATGCGCTTGCCGTTCGCCCCGGCGGCCAGCAGCACCGCGCCCATCGACATGGCGATGCCGACGCAGGTCGTCTGCACGTCCGGCTTGATGAACTGGATCGTGTCGTAGATCGCGAGCCCGGAGTACACGTCCCCACCCGGCGAGTTGATGTAGAGGAAGATGTCCTTGTCCGGGTCCTCCGACTCGAGGTGGAGGAGCTGGGCGACGATCAGGTTGGCGATCTGGTCGTCGATCGGCGTGCCGAGCATGATGATGCGCTCGTTCAGCAGCCGGGAATAGATGTCGAAGGCCCGCTCGCCGCGGGAGGTCTGCTCGATGACCATGGGGATCATTGGGCTCATGCTGGCTCCTTGCTGCCGGGGGTCCACAATTTCGTAGGGGTCTCGGGAGTTTCCTTCTCGGGTGTCCAAAGCTTGTCGCGGGCCGCCGCCAGCTCGACAGGGATTCGCGTTACCTCGGTAACAATCCTGTCGAGCGCGTTCCGGAGGCGCAGATCGCTGCGCAGGCTCTCCCAGCGGCCGGTCTCATGGAGCTGGCGGATGACCTCGTCGACGTCCTCACTCTCCTCCGCGGCCTGCTCGCGGACGATGCTCTCGATCTCGCCGTCCGAGACCTCGAGGCCCATCTTCTCGGCGGCCGCGTCGAGCACGAGCTCGCGCGCGAGCGCCTGTCGGGCCTCGGCGCGAAGCTGCTCGGTGAGCTGCTCCGGCGTCTGGCCGGTGATCTGGAAGTAGACCTCGGGGTTGATGCCGCGCCGCTCGAGCGAATGCGCCAGGCCGTGCCAGAGCTCGGAGGCGCGCGCGTCGACGAGGCGCTGCGCGACCTCGACATTCGATGCCTCGACGAGCGCGTCGACGGCCGCCTCGCGGAAGCGGACGTCGAGCTCGTCCTGCAGCTGCTCGCGCAGGCGGCCCTCGATGTCGGCGCGCAACTCCTCGAGCGTGTCGAACTCGCTCGCCGCGCGCGCCAGCTCGTCGTCGATGGACGGCAGCACCGGCTCCTTCACGTCCTTCAGCACCACCTCGACGTCGCGGGTCGTCTCGTCGGCGAGCTCATAGCTGACCGACTTCGTCTCGCCCGCGCTCATGCCGCCGAGCACTGCCTCGATCTCCTCGACGAGCTTGTTCGCGCCGAGCTCGACGACGACGTCGCGCTGGGCCTCGCCCGAAGGAGCGACGACGTCGATCACGACCGTGTCGCCCGCGCGTGCAGGCCGGCCCTCGACGGGCACCAGCTCGGCAACCGAGCGCTGCAGGGACTCGAGCTCGCGCTCGATCAGCTCCTCCGGCACCTCCGGGTCGGCGCCCGGCACCTCGAGCTGCGTCCAGTCCGCGACCTGGGGCGCCGGCTGCACTTCCACGGTGGCCGTGAACATCCAGTCGCCGTCCGCAGAGGCAGGCAGGTCGTAGCCGTACTCGGGCGGCTCGACGGGCCGGATGCGCGCGCCGGCCGCGGCGTTGCGGAACCAGCCGCCGATGTGGCTCTCGACCGCCTCGGCGTAGAGCCGGTCGCGACCGATCCGGTTCACGAGCACCGGCATGGGAACGTGGCCCTTCCGGAAGCCCGGGACCTTCACCGATCCCGCGAGATCCTCCGCTGCGTGGTCGACGGCGTGCCGCACGTCGTGGCCCGGAACCTCGACGCTCAGGCGGACGCGGTTACCGTCGAGCTGCTCGACTTCCGTGTTCACTCGACCATTGAACCAGACAGTGAGCCGCCTACCGAATGGGTCGGACTGATGCGGGCGGAGGGATTCGAACCCTCAAGCTCTTTCGAGCACCGGCCCCTAAAACCGGCGTGTTTTCCAGTTTCACCACACCCGCGCACCCTCAGGATACGGCGCGTTTGGCTCCGGGAGCGTGCGGGGACGACGCCGGCATGGACACTGACGAGATCAGCACCAGCCCCGAGAGCCAGCACGCACGGGGCCTCACTCCGGACGAGCAGCGCGCCGAGCGCGAGCAGGAGAGCCGCGAGCAGCCGGTGACGAAGTACGAGCTCCTGGCCGAGGAGACCGCCGAGGAATCCGAGCAGATGGCCGAGCGCATCGGGCAGCCGCTCGAGCCCCGCGAGGACTAGCTCGAAGCTCTACCGGTCCAAGGTGGAACGACCCGTCTGCGGCACACGGGTCGTTCCCTGGGGGTGAGGGGAACCCGGCCCTTCGGGGGGAGAGTTGCGGGCCGAGCTTCCGACCCATTCATCGGGGCAGGCCCCGAGTCGCCCAATCCCTCGACCGGGCTAGACTCGGTGCATGGCGGTTGCAACGCCCGAGCGCGACGAGCTGCTCATCGCAGAAATGCGCGAGCCGCCGCCGCTCGAGCAGGCTCGCGCGTCCCTCGACTACTGGATGCGGCGCCGGGCGCGCCTTGCGCTCTACAAGCGTTCCGCGCGACGCGAGGCCGACGAGATGATCCGCCGCTGCCGGCAGCGTGTCGCCGAGGCCGAGCGCCGGCGGTACGGCACGGGCGTCATCGGGTTCGTGCGCCGGCTTCTGGCGGGCGACACGCCGCCGTGGCTCATCGTCCGGAGCGGCGTGCTCGCATTCGCCTGGGCGCTCCTGCCGCGCCGGTTGGTCTTCGCCGCGACGGCGTTCTTCCTCGTCTGGCTGCTCGTCGGCGTCCTCGTCGTCGCGGGCCTGATCCAGCTGCTCAGCTGACTCGGTTCGTCGTCGACTGCGGCGTCGTCCTCCGCCTGGCCGAGGAGGGGTACGAGGTGCCCGCAGAGCACGAGCTGCTCGCGCCGACGCTATTGCGCTCCCAGACGCTCTCGGCGCTGCACGAGGCCGTGCACGCCGGCGAGCTGACCACCGAGGCGGCGGTGGCGCGGCTCGAGCGCGTCTCGGCGATCAAGATCAGGCTGCTCGGCGACGCCGTCCTGCGCCGAAACGCGTGGCGGTTCGCCGACGAGCTCGGCTGGGCGAAGACCTACGACGCGGAGTACCTGGCCCTGACGAAGCTGCAGGCCGACGCGTTCGTCACGCTCGACGAGGCGCTCGCCCGCCGGGCGGCAGCCGTTGTGCCTACGGCGAAGATCGACGCGCTGCGGCGCCCGTAGCGCCTACGCCCGCAGGGCGCGCCTTTCGCCGGATCGCCATGCGTAAGAAACCGTTCATACGAACGTGCCTACGATCCGCACATGTCGGTTGGGGTGCCATCGGGCCGTCGTCGTCTCGGGCGTAGCCGCGGCTTGTTGGCACTTCTGTCGACGCTCTGCGTTTTTGCCGTCGGCTGAACGGTTGATCGCGCTCCGGTCCGGGGCGCAGGGTCTCCGGCGGTAACCCGCCGCATCGGACGAGGCGGCCGCTCGGTCCGGTAAGCGCTTCGGCATGCTCGGTTGGGCTAGTGGCTCAGGTAGCGAGCCACGGTCAGGTCGTCGCCCGACCAGCCGGCCGCGGTGATCGTGTCCTCAGGCCCGACGACGCCGCCGAAGACGGCGCGGCCGTGCCGATCGTCATCTTCGTCCCGCCGCCGGTACCGAACGAGGCGTCCAGGCTCCCCGCCAGTCTGACCGCCAGGCTCTTTCGTGAGTGGCCCCGGGAGGAGTCGAACCTCCGCACGCAGATTCGAAGTCTGCCGCTCTATCCACTGAGCTACGGGGCCGGCGTGGAGGACGGTAGCCGCTCGCCGGTCGCCGGCCCGAGCGAGCCGACCTCCCACCCCTGCGGGTAGGTCTTCCGGCGCCGTACCTTCGTGCGCATGCGCGGGCGCCGCCGCGGCGGTAGCAGCGCCACGGCGCGCGCGCGCAGCTTGAGCGCGGCTTCGCCGGCGCGCCGCTCCGCCGGCGTCGGGTGCGGAAGTCCAAGCGCGTCGAGGAGCGGATCGTCGAGCAGTGCATAGACGGCACGGCGGCCCAGCGCGAGCGGCGTCCCCGGAAGCTTGCGGACGAACATGTCGACCATCGCCGAGGCGACGCGGTGCCCGGCCTCGGTGAACGCAAACCGCTCGCGCTCGAACGCGACGTTGAAGGACTCGAACTCCTCGTAGCTCGGCGGGACGTCGCGGATGTTCATCAGCCGGGCGACGTTCCGCCAGAACTCGAACGTCGCCGTCCGCTCGGCCTCCGTCGCCCGCCGCCAGCCGAAGCGCTCGTTCCAACGGAACGGCTCCAGCGCGAGCGTCGACAGCACGTAGAGGAAGTCCTCGTTCGCGATCTCGAAACGCCCGTGCAGCTGGTTCATGCGCCGGATCGCGGCGCGGCCGGCCGGGCTGTCGTAGCCCTCCTCGACGAACGAGCTGATCAGCAGGTCCGTGTCGTCGTAGCGCTTGAGCGGCCGGTCCGTGAACTCGCCGGTCGAGGCGAGCAGCCGCGCGATGCTCGGCACGGCGAACGTGCGGAAGAAGGCGAACTCGAGCGAGCGCGTGACGTCGAACGGGAACTCGAAGCACGCGTCGAGGTACACGATCCGCAGGTGGTCGCGAACCGGGTCGAGCCGGCGGATCTCGGCGAGCGCGGGCGACTCGCGCATCAGACCGGGGTCACGAGCGGCCGGCCGGCCGCCGCCGCGAGGAGGTTGTCGACGACGAGCCGCGTCATGGCCTCGCGTGTGGCGACAGTGGCGCTGCCGACGTGCGGAGTCAGCACGACGTTCGGAAGGTTGAGCAGCTCGGCGGGCGCGCCGGGCTCACCCGTGAAGACGTCGAGCGCCGCGCGGATCCGGCCGCTGACGAGCTCGCGCACCAGCGCATCTTGCTCCACGACGTCGCCGCGCGCCGTGTTGACGAGGGCGGCGCCGTCGCGCAGCAGCGCGAGCCGGCGGCCGTCGATCAGGTCCCGGGTCTCCGCCGTGAGCGGCACGTGCAGCGTGACGACGTCGGCGCGCGCGAGTAGGTCGTCGAGGGGCACGAACTCGGCGCCGAGCTCCTCAGCCTCGTCCAGGCGTTGGCGTTGCGCGTAGGCGATCCGCATGCCGAACGCGAGCGCGCGGCGAGCGACCGCCTGGCCGATCCGCCCGAGGCCGACGATCCCGAGCAGTGCGCCTTCCAGGTCATCGCCGAGCAGCGAGGTCTCGGCCCAGCCGCGCTCCCAGCGCCCCTCGCGGACGTAGCGGTCAGCCTCGACCACGCGGCGCCGCACCGCAAGGATCAGCGCGAGCGTCAGGTCGGCGACCGCTGCATCCAGAACGCCCGGAGTGTTCGTCACGGCGACGCCGCGCCGGCGGCACTCGTCCGCGTCGATCGAGTCGTAGCCGACGCCGTAGTTCGCGACCACGCGAACCGCGGGCAGGAGGTCGAGCGCGCGGGCGTCGACGCGGTCTCCGACGACGGCGAGCGCCTCGACGTCGGTGCGCGCTTCAGAGCCGAGCGCCTCCGGCAGCCGCCCTGCGAGGTACTCGACGTCGTCCAACTCGGCCCAGGCAGGGCCCGGCAGGGGCCGGGATGCCAGGACCTTCACGAGTATTGGAGGTGGCGGATGGGACTCGAACCCACGACCACCGGGACCACAACCCGGGGCTCTACCAACTGAGCTACCGCCACCGCGACCTCCCAAGCGTAGCCGGATCCCGCCAGTCCCGAGGCCGGGACATGGCCCGCAGGTCGTATGGCCTCGGGCCGGCCGCGGGTCCGGTCACGACCCTAACCGGGCGAGGTTGTGATTCGCGGTGATGCCGAGGTTCTCCGGCCGGCGCACGTAGTCGATGCGCGGGTCGTCGTAGCGGGCGACGATGTCCGCCGTCTCGTCGGTCGACGCATTGTCGGCGATCAGCAGCCGGAAGTCCCCGTACGTCTGCGCGAGCACGCTGTCGACCGCGACCGGCAGGAAGCGCGCGCGATTGAACGTCGGGATGACGACCGTGACGCGTGGAGAGGTCGGAGACATAGGCGTCCCGCCTCAGTCCGGCAGAGGCTTTCGGTCTGTCCTGAGCGGCGTCTTAACGCGCTGCGGCAGGCTCCACGCCGTAGATCTCGGCGGCGAGCCGTCGCAGGTAGCGCAGGTACGGCCCCGCGTCGAGGCCGCCGCCGGTCACCTTCTCGAGCGTCTCCTTCGGCGTGAACTTGCGCCCGTAGCGGTAGACGTGCTCGCGCAGCCAGCTCATCAGGTTGGCGAACTCGCCGCGGGCGAGCTGCTGCTCGATGTCCGGCATGTCCACCGCGAGCCGCTCCCAGATCTGCAGTGAGACGACGTTGCCGAGCGCGTAGGTCGGGAAGTAGCCGAGCCCGCCGCTGCCCCAGTGCACGTCCTGGAGCACGCCGTGCGCATCGTCCGGCACGTCGATGCCGAGGTAGTCGGACATGCGCTCGTTCCAGACCCGCGGCAGCTCGCGCAGATCGAGGCCGCCGATCATCTCCCGCTCCAGCTCGAAGCGCAGGATTATGTGGAGGCTGTACGTGACCTGGTCGGCCTCGACGCGGATCAGCGACGGGGTGACTGCGTTCACCGCCCGGTAGAAGGCCAGCGTGTCCACGTTCCGGAACGCCGGGAACGCCTCCTGGAGCTGCGGGAAGAAGTGGTGCCAGAAGGGCGCGCTGCGGCCGACGAGGTTCTCCCAGAGCCGGCTCTGCGACTCGTGGAGCGCCATCGACACGCCGCGAGCGAGCGGTGTCCGCTCGAGCGCCTTGTCGACGCCGTGCTCGTAGGCGCCGTGGCCGAACTCGTGCATGGCGGCGAAGAGCCCGTCGCCGAAGTGGGCCTCGTCGTAGCGGCCGGTGAGGCGGATGTCGTCGATGCCCATGCTCGACGCGAACGGGTGCACCGTCTCGTCGAAGCGCCACGCGGTGCGGTCGAAGCCGAACGAGTCGAGCACGCGCAGGGCGAAGTCCTTCTGCTCGTCGGCCGGGAACGAGCCGTTCAGGAACGAGGTGTCCACGGGGTCGCGCTCTGCGACCTCCGCGACGATCTGCTTCAGGGCCGGCTTGAGCTCGTCGAAGACGGCGGCCACCTCCGTCGTCTTCATCCCGCGCTCGTAGTCGTCCAGCAGCGGGTCGTACGGGTCGTCGTAGGGCGCGAAGCATTCGACGTAGCGGTGGCGGAGCTCGATGTTGCGCTCGAGGTGCGGGCGGAGGAGCTCGTAGTTGTTCGTCGCGCGCGCCTCGTGCCAGGCCTCGTAGCCCAGCGAGGCGGCGCGGGAGAGCTCGACGCGCAGGTCTCCGGGCACGCGCACGGCCTTCTCGTAGTCGGCACGCGCCGTGCGGATCAGGCTGGCGTCGTCGGACTCGTAGGGCTGCGACTCCTCGTAGGAGGAGAGGGCTTCGAGCAGGCGCCCGATCTCGGGGTCCGTGAACTTCTCGTGGATGATCCGGCTGAGCGTCGCGTTCTGCTCGGCGCGCACGGCGCCGCCCGCAGGCGGCATGAAGACGCGCTGGTCCCACCCGACCAGCGCGGCGACCTTCCCGAGGTCGGTGATCTCGGCGAGACGGTTCTTGAGCTCGGTCAGCTGCTCGGTCATGCGGCGTCCTCCTCCGTGCGCGTGGGACTCGAACCTTAGAGGTCGAGAGGGCCGCGCACGGCCTCCGTTCGGTTAGTGGTCTCTACGGAGCTCAAACGGTGCCGCGCCAGGCGCCGGTCTCGACGCCGCGCTCCTCGATCAGCTCCTTGAACCGGTCGAGGTCCTCGCCGACGCTGCGGCTGTCCGCGCCGACGGCGGCGCCGACCTTCTCCTTCATGCCCTCGGGCTCCCACTCCATGCGGACGGTGACCTTCGTGCGCGCGTCGTCGATCGGCTCGAACGTGACCTCGCCCGACTGCTGGACGCCCTCCTCGCCGCGCCACGCAATTCGCTGGTCGGGCGCCTGTTCGGTGATCTCGGCGTCCCATTCCTGGCGCTCGCCGCCGTACTCGGCGACCCAGCGCAGGTGGGTGTCGTCGAGCTGCCGGACGGACTCGACGTTCTCCATGAACTTCGGGAAGTCCTCGAACTGCGTCCACTGGTTGTAGGCGGTCGTGACAGGGACGTTGACTTCGATGCTCTTCTCGACGGCGGCCATCGCGCTCCTTTCGCGGTTGGACAATCCCTGGCCGCGTACCCGCCGGCCGGGCGGCCAAACCCTCAGGCGACGGCGGTGGCGGTGATCTCGACGCGGAGCTCGGGGTAGGCCAGCCCGGCGACCTGGACAAGCGTGCTGGCGGCGCGCATGCCGGCCGCGCGCAGCCTGGGCGCTCGGACCTCGGCCGTCGCCCGGAACTCGTCGATCGAAGTCACGTACCAGGTCACGCGCACGACGTTCGCGAAGGTCATCCCGGCCTCGGCGAGCACGCCCTCGAGGTTGTCGAGCGAGAGCTTGACCTGCTCGGCCATGTCGCCGGCGACGACGTTGCCCTCACGGTCGATGGCGGTCTGGCCGGCGCAGTAGAGGACACGCTCCGCACCGGCCACCTCCACCGCCTGGTGGAAGCCGAACGGCACCGACCACTCCCACGGGTTGATCTCGCGGCGCTCCATGGCGCGATCGTAGACGGCCGCGTATCGTGGCCCGTCGTGCGAGCCCTGTGGCTGAGCACGACGCTCGCCGCGGCCGCGGCCGCGGCCGCCCTGCTCGCCGCGCCGGCGCCGACGGCACGGTCCCCCATCTGCACCCGAGGATTGAGGACGGTAGAGCGACCCGCGCGGGCTGCTGCCGCTCGGGAGGGCACCGCTGGAGCCGGCGATCGCGGCGGCGATGAGGTTCGTCGACCCGAAGACGAAGCCGCTCCCTCTGGGCGCCTCGCTGGCCGTCAGTGACATCCAGCGGGGGGCGACCGCGAAGTTCGAGTGCGGCCCACGCGTCTGGCGCCGCACGGTCGTCGTCTACGTTCGTCTGCAGGCAAGCCGGAGCCCGTCGCAGGCCGTCCTGTTCGTCGGCCGCTTCCGGCACGGCTACCGCGTCTGGCAGCGCGTTCACTGAGCCGAGCCGCCGCGGTGCATACGCCCGTTTGAGCAGCATGCGTGCAGATCGCCACTTCGGTGGCTTGCCGCCCGGCCGTCAGCGCGAACGCCCGGGGCCTGTATGGCGACCGCTTCCGCCCTCGACGCGCCCCGGCCTCGAACGAATCGCCTCTGCGGCCAAGCGACTCGTCTCGGCTGGGGCGCGTCCAGGGCTGCCGTTCAGGCCCTGTACTGGCCATCGGCTCGTGCTCGCCGGACTGGTCCCTCGAACGGGGGGTCGCCACTCACGGCGGAACGGCCTCGGACGAGGCGCCGAAACCGGAAATAGGTCGGCCCCCGCGCCGGCCGGGGACCAGGTCCTTCTATGCGCCCGGCAGGATTCGAACCTGCGACCAACGGCTTAGAAGGCCGCCGCTCTTCCACTGAGCTACGGGCGCTTCCCCGGAGGGTACCCCGGGGTCTGGCCTACGCCTGGCGCGTCGTACCGGCTAGCGCCGGACGCCGAAGTCGCAGGTGATGATGACCGTCCTGCGTCCGGCGTAGACGCCCGGGGCGGAGTCCAGGTGGACGGAGGCGCAGCCGATCTCGCGCCAGTCGCTGGAGAGGATGTTCTCGCGGTGGCCCGGGCTCTCGATCCAGGCGGTCATGGCGTCGGGGACGGTGAGGTCGGGCGAGCCGTAGATGATGTTCTCGCCGACTGCCCAGTAGCTCGCGTTGCCCTGCGGGTAGTACTGCTCGACGCGCTTCCAGAAGGCCGAGCCGTCCGCCGACTCGTGCGCGAAATAGCCCGACTTGCCCATGGAGGCCGAGTGCTGGTCGGCAGCGGCGGTCAGCTTGGCCGAGACCTGCAGCGCGGCGAGCCCGTGCGCCTTGCGGATCGCGTTGGTCTGCGCGACGACGGCGCCGTCGTAGTCGGAGCCCGGGTCGGACGCCGCCGGAGCCGGCTGCGGGTCGGACGGCTGCTGCGGCTGCGGCGCGGGGAGCGCGGCCGCCGTCCGCCAGGTGTTCGTCTTGTCGGTGAGCTCCGCGGCCGACGCCGGGGCGCGGAAGCCGTTCTCGGGCGGGTCGCCCGGGACGACGACCGTCTCGGAGCGCTTCAGGTGGCCCTGCAGCTCCTCGAGATGCGCCGGCGGCAGCCACTCCGGGGCGACCGCGGCCTGGCGGCCCGAGCGGGATGCGATGGTCGCCGACGGCACGGCCGCGGCGAGCAGCAGGCCGAGGATGAGAGCGATTGCGGAGGCTCGACGCACACCGATCCGATCGGCGGCAGCGCGAGGTGGGGCATCACCCTAATGGGGGATATCGACCATTACAGCGGCTCTGGCTCCGGTTCGGCGTTGACCTGGCGCTCACGCCGGATCTGGAGCCACTCCATGACCAGGATCTGGATCGTGCCCGCGACCGGGATCGCAGCCAGCGCGCCCAGGATCCCCGCCAGCTCGGCGCCGACGAGGACGGCGATCAGGATCGCCAGCGGCGAGAGCTGCACCGTCCGGCTGTAGACAAGCGGCTGCAGCACGTGGTTCTCGATCTGCTGGTAGACGATGAAGAAGACCACCACCGCGATCGCGGCCGGCACCGAGACGGTCACGAACGCGACGCCCGAGACGAGGATCGCCGCCAGCGTGGCGCCGGCGAGTGGCACGAGGTCGAGGATCGCGACCACGAGACCGAGCGCGACCGCGAACGGCACCCCGAGCGCGTACAGCACGACAGTCGTCGAGACGCCGGCAATCAGGCTGATCAGCAGGTTGCCGCTGACGTAGCCGCCGATCGTGCGGTAGATCGCCTGGGAGACCCGCTGGACGCGCGGCAGGTGCTCCTCGGGGACGACCGAGTAGAAGCGCTCGATCCATGCCGGCCCCTCGAGCAGCATGAACAGCGTCAGGAAGGCGATCGTCACCGTCGCGACGATGGTGCTGATGATGCCCTTCGCGACCGAGACGGCGACGCCCGAGACGCCGAGCACCTTGTCGAACCCGCCGCCCTCGACGGCTTTCTTGACCCGCTGGACGAGGTCGTACTTGTCGGCGAGCCGGCCGATCACCCCGCGGCCGTGCGTGACGTCGTTGACGTAGCCGGGGACCGCTTTCCGGAAGCCGTTGATCTCGTTGACGAGCGTCGGGACGAAGAGCGCCGCGATCCCGATGATGGCGGCGATCGTCCCCAGGAAGACGATGGTCACTGCGGTGCGGCGCCCGAGCCCGCGGCGCACGAGCGCCTCGACGGCGGGGTTCAGGGCCAGCGCGAGGAAGGCGGCGATGATGATCCACGTCAGCACGCCGCGCGCGATCCACAGCAGGTCGAGCACGACGAACGTGCTGATCACGATTCCGAGGATCGCCAGGACTGTGCGCACGCGGATACGCACGAGGCGCTCGGGGATCACGGCTGCCAGCATGGCGTCGCGGCCGGACGGTTACGCTCCCTGCGTGAGCCTCCGCGCGCATCCGGTCGAGGAAACGGCGACGCTGCCCGACGGCCGCGAGGTGGTCGTCCGCATCGGGTTGCTCGACGACCCCTACATCAAGCGGCGCGAGAACGACACGATCACGCTCGACCTCGTCATCGGCGACGAGGTGGAGGCTACCGTCGAGACGGTGCTCGAGCCGCAGCACGACAGCGAGGCGCGGGCGCTCGCCCGCGAGGTCGCGGCGAAGCTTTCAGCCGGCGAGCTCCAGCCGACCGCCGGATCGGTCGAGCACATCGCGCTGACGATCCCCGGCTAGCCCCGCCGGAAGCTGGGCACCTGGCCCTCGATGCGCATGGCCGCGAGGCCGGCGCGCGGGAGGCCGAGCGCGCCCTCGTAGAGCAGGTAGCGCGGCACCCAGCGCGGGAAGAACTTGGCGTTGAAGCGGTAGAGGCTCTCGATCTGGAAGAACGGGTTCGCGAGCGTCACGAGCCGGGCAAGCGCGCGGTCACGCCGTGAGTGCGGGCTATGGAGGATGCGTGCGAAGGCGGCGAAGTTGAGCGAGAGCTCGTCCACGCCGCGCTCGCGGAGCAGCTCGATCGCGCGCACGGTGAGGAACTCCATGAGACCGTTCGGCGTGTCGGGGTCCCGGCGCATGTGCGACAGCGACATCGCCGCGCGGCCGTACGAGGGCACCAGGTGCAGGAAGCCGCGAATCTGCCCCTCGGCGTCACGCGCAGTCACGACGAGGCCGTCCGGGGCGTCGATCTGGTCCATCGCCATCGAGAAGCCGCGCTCCGACGCGCCGGCGCGCCACAGCTCGGAGACGCGCTCGAGCTGGTCTCGATCGCAGGCGGCGACCGCGCCGGCGCCGCATACGGCGGCCGTGTATCCGGCCGCGTCGAGGCGGGTGACCGACTGGCGGACCTTGCGGATCGCCCGGCCCTCGAGCGAGAACGCGGCCGTGTCGACGATCGCCTCGTCGCCGATGTAGAACGGCCGCAGCCCGGCCTGCTCGTAGAGCGGCAGCAGCTCGGCGCCGGCACCGAGCACTGCGATCTTCAGGCCGCGGACCTCGGCGAAGGCGCACAGCTCGCGGAGCAGGCCGGGGATCGCGCCGCCCGGGCCGACCGGGTCGCCGGAGACGAGCAGCACGCCGCTCTCGATGCGGTACGCGAGGAACGCGCGGCGGTCGGAAGCGAAGAAATGGTGGGTATCCCGGCGGAGCTTGAAGAACGAGAGCGTGTCCCGCCCGTGCGCACGCACGAGGTACAGCGCGGCGCGCCGGGCGTCGCGGCCCGGGAGCTGGTGCGGGGCGGCGAGCGGGCGGAAGAGCAGGTAGGCGGCCGCGACCAGCGTCCAGAGGCCGAGCAGCGGAACGCCGAGCCGCAGCCAGTCGAGGTCGCCGAGCGGCAGGCCGGTGTCGTTCCAGGTGAGCAGCGCGACCGTCTCTCGCAGGACGCCGACCGTGCCGGCGCTCGTCGGTGCGGCGACCGCGACCGCGGCCAGGGCGATCGACCACGTCGCGCTGACGAGCAGCAGCCCCCGCCAGAGCGCGGACCGCCGCGTCAGCGGCTCGTGGTGCACGTTGAAGGCGTGGCGCGCCCACCAGAGGCCGGCGGCCAGCGCCCAGCAGAGCGTCGCCTCCTCGAAGTCGAGGCCCTTCAGCAGGTTGAGCGCGCCGAGGAGGACGAGCAGCACGACGGCGGCGTGGACGGCGCGGCGCCGGCGCCGCCAGAGGTAGAAGGCGACGACCGCGAGCCCGGCGCCCGCGGGCAGCGCGAGCGCATGAAACACCGGGATCGCCTCGGCCGGCTCGAAGCGGAGCAGCTGTGCGCGCCACGCGATCGTCGGTGTCAGCACCGAGGCGATGTTGACGGCCGCCGTCGCGAGCACGGCGAGGCCGGCGAGGGGCGGGAGATGCGGGCTGCGCCGTGCCGGGCGCAGCGCAGCGAAGCGCCGGTGGATGCCCAGGCGCCACGTGGCCGTGTCGCGCTTCGACTCGAACAGGTCGCGCCAGTCCTTGATCACGAGCCACGCGGCCACCACGGCCGCCTCGGCGCTGTGCGCGGGCGAGACGACCCCGGCCAGGGCGACGCTGAGCGCGGCCACGAGCAGCGCAAGACCGACGGCACACTCGTGCACGCGATGGCCGAGCAGGTACACGCGCGGCCCGTAGCGGTGGCGCTCGATCCGCACGGCGGTGCGGAGGCGCTTGGCGGCGGACGCCATGGCTCTCACCGTGCTGACGGCCTGGTGACGGCAACCTGAACGGTCATCCGAGCCACTCAGGGTGATCAACGCCCGCGAGCTCCTGGATGCCGCCGAAGAGCTCCTGGACGATCGCAGTTCGGCAGACCGCGACGCGGCACGTGCCGTAGGGCAGTCGCCCGCGCCATTTCCGTTTTGACGCACGCGAGTAGCGGTTGATCACATGGGCGTTGAGGCACCGTCGAGGCAGACTTAACGTCTGCAGCCAAAAGTCCTCGATCTCGCGGACGCGACGCTCGTGGTCGGCGAACAGATGCAGCCGCACGCTGACCATGTCGTCGTCAAGTGCGAACGACGCGCGCATCAAATCGAGGAAGTAGCGAATCATCCCAGGATCGGCGTTCGTGAAACGGACGGCGTCTCGGCCCTTGTCGCCTTCGCCCCAGTAGAGCGCGCATGCCACAGCGAACGCCGCGTCGCCGGCTGCTACCCGCTGCCGGCCCAGCGCCTGGTACTCGCGGCGACGCTCGCGACTCCGCTCGGCGTTAGCCCTCGCACCGTTCATCTGACCGTTCAGGGAGGGGTTTCGCGCATCGAGCGCGGCGCTCTGAGCGGCGGTCAGCGGGACTTCGCGAAGCCAGACGCTCGCCGTTCCACGAGACACTCCGACCGCCACCGCCACTTGCCGCACAGAGAGACCCTGTTCACGACGGAGACGGACGGCCAGCTCACGTTCGACTGTTTTCATTTTTGAAAACATATCGAGGTCGCCGGACGACGGAAGCGGGCGGCGGGAATCGAACCCGCGTAGCTTGATTGGAAGTCAAGGGCTCTGCCACTGAGCTACGCCCGCGCTGGACGTAGCCTAGCCCGGTGCGCCCCGATCCCTACGCGTGGGCGCCGCATCCTGAAGTCCTCGCCGGCGTCGTCCTGATCGCCTTCGCGTACGCGGCCGCTCGCCCGCGCTTCCACCCGTCGCGCGCGCGAACCGCGGCCTTCGCGAGCGGCCTGGCGATGATCGCCGTCGCGGTCGCGAGCCCGCTCCACTCGCTCTCGTTCCACCTGCTCTCGATGCACCTCCTCCAGAACGTCGTGCTGGCCGAGTGGGCGCCCGCGCTGCTCGTGCTCGGCATCCCGCCGGCGATGGCGGCCGCGATGGGCGGCAACGCCGTCGTGCGCGCGCTGACCTACCCGCCGGTCGCGCTCGGGACGTGGCTCGTCGTCTACTTCACCTGGCACATCCCCCCGGTCTACGACACCGCGCTCCGCCACCCCGACTCGCTGCTCCACCTCGAACACCTCTGTTACGTGCTGGCCGGCTGCCTGCTCTGGTGGCCGGTGATCCAGAGCGCGCCACACGACCTCTCCACCGGCGGCCGGGCCGTCTACGTCTTCGCCGCGTTCGTGCTCGGCAGCCCGCTCGGGCTCCTCCTGACCCTGCTCCCGAGCCCCGCATACGACTTCTACGAGCACGGCCGCGTCTGGGGGCTGTCGCAGATCGGCGACCAGCAGATCGCGGGCGGCACGATGGTCGCCGAGCAGTCGGTCGTCTTCTTCGCGGTGTTCGCCTTCCTCTTCTTCCGCTTCCTGGCCGAGGAAGAGCACCGCGACGAATTCGAGGGCTGACCGCAAGTCCGGCGGCGCAGCGGCATCTATCCATGGACCGGGCGGCGCGTTTCGGGGGAGATCGATGCCGCCCGGTCTCTGCCCTCCCTCCCACCGGGCGGCCCAACGGCAGCCGCCTGGCGCTGCGAAAAGGGCGCGCCCCGGCGAGGGGGGTTCTGATGACGCCGGGGCGCTGGGAGCTGGGCGCGGGGCTGCGGCGCCCCCACGCCCAGGACACCCGGACGGAGAAAGGGGCAGAACGTCCGGGATGCCGGGAGTGTCACGGCGTGATCGGACGTTGCCCGCGCAGGCGGCATGCGGGAAGATCGGGACCTTGCACTCCGTCCAGGGGTGTAGATCGGCGCCCCTTGCCGATCGCAACGAAAGGAGGCGTTGTGCAGGAGCTCAACGCACAGGCCACGCTCGTCGACCCGGCCGGCATCGAGGGAGGCCTCACCACGACGATCGCGCGGAGTGAGATCGAGGGCGCCTTGGGCGACGAGGCGCCGCCGCAGCTCGAGCTCGACGTGCGGCGCGGGCCGGACGCGCAGACGGTTGCAGTCACGTGGACTCGGGAGGACCTCGAGCGGCTCCTCGCGGAGGCGACCTCGGATCAGGTCACGCTCACGTTCGACCGCGGCGTGATCGAGCAGGCGTTCGACGACGTCGAGGCCCACGGGCTGCGCGGCAAGGCCGCGGTCATCGCGGTGGCCGTATCGGCCGCAGCGGGGCTGGCAGGCAGCGCGTCGGCGATGCCGATGGGCGAAGGCGGCGGCTCCGCAGCGGTCTCGGCCGCGCGCGTCGCCGACCCGACCTCGGGCGGCGTCGACCCGTGGCAGTTCAACGTCGCAGAGTCGTCGGGCGCGGCGGCCGCCGCCGCGAACCCGAAGGCGGGCCAGGATCCCTGGCAGTACAACCTCGGCAACCAGGCGGATGCCGCGCGCACGCCGGCCGCCGCGAACCCGAAGGCGGCGCAGGACCCCTGGCAGTACAACCTCGGCACCTCGGCGGACTCGTCCCCTGCCGCGGCCAATCCGAAGGCGGGCATGGACCCGTGGCAGTACAACCTCACGTCCGAGACCGGCTCGTCCGGAGTCTCGGCTTCCGGTGACTCGTCGGTTATCGGCGACGTCGCGCCGATTGTCGGCGCAGCGGGCCTCGGGGCGGTACTGCTCATCGCGGGTGCAGCGTTCGTGACCTCGAACCGCCGCCGCGTCCCGGCCACGTAGGCGGCGTGTCTCTCGCCGGGGCGCGCACTGCGCGCCCCGGCTACGCCTGTCGCACGATCGGGGCGGCCGGATTCGAACCGGCGACTTCTGCGTCCCAAACGCAGCACTCTGACCAGACTGAGCTACGCCCCGTTGGCGCCTCCCAGTCTAGGTGGCGCCGCGCGTCCCGATCCCGTCGCCGGTGATCAGCTGCCGCAGCTCCGCGATGCGCTCGTGCCGGATCGCCGGTCCCTCGCCGCGCGAGATGCGCGCAAGCAGGTCCTCGATCAGCGCCGCGAGCTCCACCGGGTTAAACGGCTTCGTCAGATAGGCGATGCCGCCCGCCTCGAGGCCGCGCTCGCGGTCGCGGAAATCGGCGCGCGCGGTCAGGAAGACGATCGGGATGTCCTTCGTCCGCTCGTCGGCGACGAGTTCCTCGGCGACCTGCCAGCCGTCGAGCCCGGGCATCATCACGTCGAGCAGGATCACGTCCGGCCGGACGCTCCGCGCCTGCTCGAGGCCTGTGCGCCCGTCGGCCGCCTCGTCGACCTGCATCCGCTCCGCCTCGAGGTTGACGCGGCAGAGCAGCCGGATCGCGGCCTCGTCATCGATTACGAGCACCCGCGTCACGAACGTCCCTTATACCCGTGGGTCCTGTCGTCCAACCGTGACGCCCTCGCGGGAGCGCCCGCGCGCGACCGGCAGCTCGAACACGAAGCTCGCGCCCTGGCCGGAATCCGAGTCGACCCAGATCCGCCCGCCCATCGCGCGCACGAGGCCCTGGACGATGAAGAGGCCGAGCCCGGAGCCGCTCGTCGCGTCGGCGGAGCGGTAGAACTTCCGGAAGATCCGCTCGTGCTCGTCGGGCGGGATCCCGATGCCCTCGTCGGTCACGCGGAGCTCGACGGCGTCCGGCCGCCGCCGCGCGGCCAGCGTCACGGTCCCGCCGGCGGGCGAGTACTTGACGGCGTTGTCGACCAGTGCGTCGAGGATCTGGCGCAGCTTGTCCCGGTCGACCGAGGCGTCCAGCGGCTCCTCCGGCACCTCCAGCACGAAGCGGTGGCCGTTCAGCGCGCTGCCCTCGAACGTCTCGACCGCCTCGGTCATCACCGAACGGACATCGGTTGGCGTCAGCTCGACCTCGAGGTCGCCGGCGTCGAGCCGGGCCACGCTGAGCAGCTGGTCGACGATCGTCGTCAGGCGCGCAGCCTCGGCGGCGATGTAGCCGAGGAAGGTGCGCCGCTCCTCCTCCGAGAACAGCACGTCGCGGCGCAGGAGCGTCTCCGAGAAGCCGTAGATCGACGTCAGCGGGCGGCGCAGCTCCTGCGAGACCGTCGAGACGAACGTCGTCTTCATCTGCTCGACGATGCGGTCCGCGGACACGTCGCGGAAGGCGAAGATCCGGCCCGCGGACGCGCCCGTCGGGTCGTGCATCGCCGCCTCGCTCACGGACAGCCAGACCTGCTCGCCCGCGCGCGGCAGCGGCACGAGCCGGTCGCCGCCGCCCTCGCCGGCGGCGAGGTCACGGCCGAGGACGCGCACGAGCGGCCGCCCCAGCGCCTCGCTCTCGGGGACGCCCGTCACCCGCTCGGCGGCGCGGTTCCACAGCACGATCAGCCCGGCCGGGTCGACGGCGACGATGCCGTCGGCGACGTTGCCGAGAACTGCATCGAGGCGCTCCTTCTCGATCGCGACCTGCTGGTAGAGCTCGGCGTTCGCGAGGACGGCGGCCGCGTTGCCGGCGAGCGCGACCAGTGCCTCGGTCTCCTCGTCACGCCACTCGCGCGGCTCGCGCGCGTAGACGGCGAGCGTCCCGCGCAGGTCGCCCTCGGTCGCGTAGAGCGGCACGCCGAGGAACGCGCGCCGGCCTGAGGCGAGGATCGCGTCGTCGTCCGAGGCGACGCCGGCCCGCTCGGCGTCCACGAGCGTCAACGGTGTCCGCGCCTGCACGACGTCGCCGGCAGGCGTCCCGGCCAGCGGGCTGCGCACGCCGCGCGCCGCCTCGGTGCCGTTTCCGGCGACGGCGGCCGTTACGAGCTCGTCGCCGTCCAGCACGTAGATGGCTGCGGCGTCCACGCCGAGCAGCGCCGGCGCCTGGCCCACGAGCTCCTCGAGCACGGCCGCCGGGTCGAGCTCCGTCGCCAAGAGGCCGCCGGTGCGCGCGAGCTGCTGCGCGAGCGCGCGCGAGGTGCGCTCGCGCTCGAAGAGCTCACTGCGCTCGAGCGCGCCGCGGGCCGCGCCGGCGAGGTGCCGCGCGAGGGCGAGGTCGTCGTCGGTCAGCTGCCTGACCTCCCGGAACATGACCAGCACGCCGCCGTGCTCGCGGCGCCGTGGGAGGCCGAAGGGTGTGACGAGCAGGGCGTGGTAACCGGCCTCGCTCGCGAAGGCCCGGAACGCCTCCGGGAGCCGCTCGTCGCCGGCGATCTCGGAGGCCGCCAGGACGCGACCGCCGCGGACGGCGTCCGCGAGTGCCCGGACGCCGGTCAGTTGCGCCGCCATCGCGGCCGCCTCGCCCGGCTGGAGCTCGTGCGCGCCGGCCAGCTCGAGCCGGTCGTCCGCGGGCATGAGCACGGCGCCGAAGGAGGCCGCGAACGCCTCGCACGCCGCGTGGGCGAGCGCCTCGTACGCCGCCGCCGACGAGACGGGCTCGCCGAGCAGCGCCGCGATGCGGTAGAAGCCGCGCTCGATCCGCGCCTGGCGCTCGCTGCGCTCGAAGCGCTCGGCGTTCGCGAGGCCCAGCGAGGCAAGCCCGGCGAACGTCTCCAGCACCTGCGCATCCGCCTCGGTGAACTCGCGCGTCTCCGAGCGCGACCCGATTCCGATTACCCCGCGCGTCGCGCCGGCCCAGACGAGCGGCGCGGCCATGCCGGCGTTGAAGCCTCGATACGCGGGGTGCCCGACCGGCATGGAGACGCGCTCGTACTCGGCCGAGCGCACCGTGCGGCCCAGCTCGAGCGCCTTGCCCGAGAGCCCCGCCCGCCGGTCGAGCTCCCAGCCGATCACCTCGGGGCCGAGCCCGTACTCCGCGACGCAGCGCAGCGCGCCGCCCGCCTCGTCCTCGATGAAGAGGTCGGCGCCGTCGGCCTCGAGCAGCTTCACCAGCTCGCCGACCAGGCGTTCGAGGACGGCATCCAGCCGCAGCTCGCCGGTGACCGCCGCGGCCGCCTCCAGCAGGCCGCCCTGCTGTTCGACGCGCCGCCGGTCCTCGTCCAGCAGACGCGTCGTGTGGATCGCCAGCCCGGCCTCGCGCGCGACGGCCTCGGCCAGCGCGACCTCCTCGTCGGCCCACTCGCTCACGGTGGCGCGGTGCAGGCCGAACACACCGATGACGTCGTCGAAGACAACGATCGGCGTGGCCAGCACGGCCCGCACGCCGAGCGCGCGCAGAAGGTCGACGTCGCCCAGTGCGGGGTCGTGCAGTTCGACGGCGGCCTCCACGTCCGAGACGCGCACCGTCCGCCGCTCGCGGACGGCCAGGTTGAGCGCCGGCAGGCGCGCCGCGCCCGGGCCGACTGGATCGACACCCGGCGCCTCCCACTCCGCGACGTCGCGCGCCTCCCCGAAACCGCCGAGCCGGACGAATGCGCGGCTGACGCCGACCGCGCGCCCGAGCTCCTCGGCAGCGATGCGCAGGACGGCGTCGAGATCCAGCTCGGAGCGGACGCGGCGGCCGATACGCGCAACCAGCTGCTCACGCGCGAGCGCCTCCTCGAGCGCAGTGGCCGAGCGAACCCGGGCGAGCGCGAGCGCCGCCTCGGCTGCAAGCGCCTGGAGGAGCGCGAGCTCCTCCGCTGTGAACGGCCGCTGCTGCTCGCTGGCGACGACGAGCACGGCCCGGATCGCGCCCTCGGCCGCGACAGGGACGAAGACCGCCGTCTTCGCCTTCACCTGCTCGGCGAGGCGTGGGCTGACGAGCGACGACGAGGCGACGTCGTCGACGGCGATCGCGCGGCCCTCGCGCGCAGCCGTGGCGATCCCGGACGGCTCACTGTCGAGGTGGACCCGCATCGACGGCCACCAGTCCTCGATCTCGGGCCGCCCACGTGCGATCAGACCGCGCGCCCGGCGGGCGGCATCGTCGACGAGGGCGACCGCGGCGAAGTCGGCGCTGACGGTGTCGAACACCGCGTCCACCAGCCGCCGCGCGGTCTCCTGCGCGTCCGCGGCGGCCCCGAGCCCCTCCGAGAGCTGCGAGACGGCGCCGAGCTCGCGGTCGACCTCGGTGCGCCGGCGCGCGGCCTGCGCGCGGCCGACCCGGCGCTCGCGGAGCCAGAGCACAAGCAGGGCGATCGCGAGCACGCCCGCGACGGCCATCAGGACGCGCTCGGTCGAGGTCGTCGCGGCGATGACGTGCACCACCCGAAATGATAAGAGCGGAGGAGCACCGGGCTACACTCGCTGGATGGTGGAACGCGTGCTCCTGGCCTCCCCGCGCGGCTACTGCGCGGGCGTCGAGCGCGCGGTGGAGACGGTCGAGCGGGCGCTCGAGCTGTATGGCCCGCCCGTCTACGTCCGCAAGCAGATCGTCCACAACGCGCACGTGGTGCGCGAGCTCGAGCAGCGCGGCGCCGTGTTCGTCGACGAGGAAACCGAGGTGCCCGCGGGCGAGACGGTCGTCCTGTCGGCCCACGGGGTGGCGCCGACCGTCTACCGGAACGCCGAGTCGCTCGGGCTGAAGACGATCGACGCGACGTGCCCGCTGGTGACCAAGGTGCACGTCGAGGCCCGCCGCTACGCGGCGCAGGGCTACACGATCGTCCTGATCGGCCACGCGGGCCACGAGGAGGTCGTCGGGACGATGGGCGAGGCGCCCGAGGCGACGGTCCTCGTGCAGTCGGTCGAGGACGCCGAGGCGCTCGACCCGCCGCCGGGCACGAGGCTCGCCTACCTGACGCAGACGACCCTGTCGGTCGACGAGACCTCCGCGATCATCACGACGCTGCGGCGGCGCTTCCCCGACATCCACGCGCCCAAGAAAGAGGACATCTGCTACGCGACCTCCAACCGGCAGTGGGCGGTCAAGGAGATGCTGCCGTCGATCGACCTGCTGCTCGTGATCGGGTCGCGCAACTCGTCGAACTCGAACCGGCTCGTCGAGGTGGCGCGCGCCGGTGGTGTCGCCGCCTACCTGATCGACGACGAGACCGACATCGACGAGGCGTGGCTGGACGGCGTGCGGACGGTCGGCCTCAGCTCGGGGGCGTCGGCGCCGGAAAGCCTCGTGGAACGCGTGACCGGCTGGTTCCGTGCGCGCGGCGCAGCAGTCGAGCCGTTCGCGATGGTGGACGAGGACGTGACCTTCCGCCTGCCGGTCGAGCTGCGGCGCGAGCTGAAGCTGGCCGAAATTCAGCGGGCCTAGCGCTCGACCGTCGCTACGTCCGTTCGATCTGCGGCTCGTCCACGTCGCCGGCGGTTAGTTCGGTGGCGAGCACCTCGCCGGCGACCCAGTCGCCGTGCTGCTCGACGACGTCGCGCCAGCGCTTCGGAACGACGACCTTCACGCGGTCGCTGATCTCGAAGCCCCGGTCGCGGCGGAGCGTATTCAGCTCGTGGATCAGGTCGTACGCGCGGCCCTCGAGCTCCAGCTCGGGGTCGACCGCGGTCTCGACCGCGACCGTGACGCCGTCCTCGGAGGCGACGGCCCAGCCGTCACGGCCGACAGTCTCGACCAGCACCTCGTCGGGGCCGAGGTCGTGCCCCGAGACGCGCACACCCCCGCCGGGTAGCTGCTCGAACTCACCGGCCGCCAGCGCGCGGCGGATGTCCCCGAGCGCAGCGCCGAGCTTCGGGCCCAGCACCGGCAAGTTCGGCCTGACCTTCAGCTCGGTGGCCTCAACCGGCCCGAACTCGACCTGCTTGACGCGCAGCTCGTCGCGCAACTCGTCCTCGTGCGCGGGCAGCGACGGGCCCTGGACGACGAGCCGGCGAAGCGGCTGGCGCTGCTTCAGCCCGGTCATCGAGCGCGCCTGGCGGCCGAGCTCGACGACCTGGCGCACGGCCGCGATCTCGTCGAGCAGCGCCTGATCGGGCTCGCCCGGCTCGGGCCAGCCGCTGAGGAAGACGGACGACGCCGCCTCGGCGACCGGCGCACGCACGGCCCGCTGCCAGAGATCCTCGGCCAGGAAGGGCATCACCGGCCCGACCACCCGCACGGCGGTGACCAGCGCGAACCAGAGGGTCCGCAGCGCGGTCTCATCGCCGTCCCAGAACCGGCGCCGTGAGCGGCGGATGTACCAGTTCGAGAGATCGTCCAGAAACGCCTCGAAAGCGCGCACGACATTGAACGACAGCGTGTCCTCGTACGCCTGGGTGGCCTCGCAGACGAACGCCCGCGTCCGCTCGACCAGCCAGCGGTCGAGAACGTTCGGCACTTCGGCCGGCCCGCCCAGGTCATCCCACAACGGACGCCAGTCCGCTGCGTTGCCGTAGAGGACGAGCACGCGCACCGAGTTCCACAGCCGCAGGAGCTTGCCCTTGATCTCCTCCGCCGGCCCGAATCCGAAGAGCAGGTTCTGGGTCGGCGGCTGCGCGCAGTACTGCCAGCGCATGACGTCGGCGCCCATGCGGGCGAACGCGTCGTCGGCGTCGATCATGTTCCCCCACGAGCCGTGCATCTCCCGGCCGTTCTCGTCCAGCATCTTCTCGTAGCCGAGGACGCGCTTGAACGGCGCGCCGCCGGTCAGCACGACCGACATGAAGAGCTGCGAGTAGAACCAGAGGCGGATCTGCTCGCGCATCTCCGAGACCCAGTCCGCGGGGAACCACTGCTCCCAGTAGGCGTGGTCGGGCAGGTCCGCGCCGGTGAGGCCGCGCGCCGCGCCGGTGCCGTAGCCGCCCGGGACCCACTCGTCGTTGTGCCAGCCGAGCGTCGAGAAGGGGACGATGCCTGCATCCAGCCAGACGTCGCCGACCTCGACGATCCGCTCGACCGCGTCGCCGCACTGCTCGCAGCGGATGGGCACGCGGTCGATCCACGGGCGGCGCAGCTCCTCGAGCTGGTCGAGCCCCTCGACCGCCCGCTCCTCGAGCTCCCGCTTCGACCCGATCACGTTCAGGTGCCCGCACGCGCACGGGTAGAAGGGCAGCGGCAGGCCGTAGTAGCGGCGGCGCGAGATGTTCCAGTCGCCCATGTTGTGCAGCCAGTCGTCCATGCGCTTGCCCATGTACTCGGGCACCCACTGGACGGTCGAGTTGGCGTCGAGCATCTGCTGCCGGAGGTCGCGCACCGAGATGAACCAGTCGTCGGCGATGCGGAAGATCAGCGGCGTGTGGCAGCGCCAGCACTCGGGGTAGCGGTGCTCGTACAGGCCCGACTCGACGAGCCGCCCCTTCTCCTCGAGGTTGCCGATGATCTGCTCGGCCGCCTCGACCGTGGACAGGCCGTGCAGCCAGCCGTAGTCGTCGTAGAAGCGGCCCGACTCGTCGACGGGCGTGAGCACGGGCAGGTCGTAGACGCGGCTGAGCTCGAAGTCCTCGGCGCCGGCCCCCGGCGCGATGTGGACGATGCCGGTGCCCTCGTCCATCGTCACCTCGTCCCATCCGATCACGCGGTGCTCGACGGCCGCACCGGGCGGCAAGTCGTCGAACGGGCCCTCATAGCGCCAGCCGACCAGCTCGGAGCCTTTTAGAACGTCGTCGAAGGACTCGTCGGGATACCGCGGCGCCGCGACCCACTCGCCATTGAGCCGGCGGCCGTAGTCGGCGTCCGGCTTGACCGCCGCGGCGACGTTCGCGGGCAGCGTCCACGGCGTCGTCGTCCAGACGATCAGCGACTCGCCCGGACGGTCGAGGAGCGGCAGGCGCACGTAGAGCGACGGGTCGGCGCGGTCGACGTAGTTGCCGGCGAGCTCGTGTGCGGAGATCGACGTGCCGCAGCGCGGGCACCACTCGGTCGCTCGGTGGCCGAGGTAGAGCCAGTCGCGCTCGTGCACCGTCTTCAGCATCCGCCAGACGTACTCGATGTTGGTGTCGCTGAAGGTGAAGTAGTCGTTGCCCCAGTCCATCCACATGCCGAGCCGGATGGAGCCCTTGGTCAGCTGGTCGGCCGACCAGACGACGACCTCGCGGCAGCGCGCGGCGAACTCCTCGAGGCCGTATTCCTCGATCTCGCGCTTCGAGTTGAGGCCGAGCTGGCGCTCGACGCCGACCTCGATCCAGAGCCCCTGGCAGTCGAAGCCGTTCTGGTAGCGCTGGTCGAAGCCGCGCAGCGCCTTGTAGCGCTGGAAGACGTCCTTCAGCGTCCGCCCCCACGCCGTGTGCACCGCGAGCGTCTTGTTCGCGGTCACGGGGCCGTCGAAGAAGCTCCACTTCTCCTTGCCGCGGTTCAGCTCGCGCAGCTGCTCGAACGTGCCCTCCCGCTCCCAGAAATCGAGGATCTCGAGCTCGAGCGCGGGATGATCGGGCTTGTCGGGCAGCGGCTCGAATACGTGTTTCACCCCGCCAGTCTAGGAATCTCCCGGGATTACGACGGCCGACGTTGGCGTTACACCTTGTGTGGGAGCGGGAACGCTCCCTCACTCAATACTCAGAAGAAAGGAAGCAAATAGATGACAACGGCAGCAACCGAGACCACCTTCGACCAGGAGGTCATCCAGAGCGACAAGTCGGTCATCGTCGACTTCTGGGCCGAGTGGTGTGGCCCCTGCCACGCGGTCTCGCCCGTGCTCGAGCGCATCGTGGACGAGCGCGGCGACGAGCTGAAGCTCGTCAAGGTCAACATCGACGAGGAGCCGGCGCTCGCCCAGCGCTACGGCGTCGCGTCGATCCCGACCATGATCCTCTTCAAGGGCGGCGAGGCCGCGGCGTTCGCGGTCGGCGCGCAGCCGAAGGGCGCGCTCGAGCGCTCGCTCGGCCTGACGGCGTAGCAGCCGCGCTCTTCATCAACCCCCGCGCCGGCGGGGGCGACCGAACGGACGAGCTCGTCGAGGCGGCGCGGGCGCGGGGCGTGAGCACGCGCGTCCTCTCCCCCGACGACGACCCGGCGGAGCTCGCGCGCGCGGCGGGCGACGCCGACGCGCTCGGCATGGCGGGCGGCGACGGCTCCATGGGGGCCGTCGCCGGCGTCGCCGTCGAGCGCGACCTGCCGTTCGCCTGCATCCCGTTCGGGACGCGCAACCACTTTGCCCGCGACGTGGGCCTGCCTGACGACCCGATCGAGGCGCTGGCGGCCTTCGCGGGGCCGGAGCGGCGCGTGGACATCGGCCGCGCCGGCAAGCGTGCCTTTCTGAACAACGTGTCGCTCGGGCTCTACGCCGAGCTCGTCCACCGGCGCGAGCAGCACCGGGGCCGGCGCTACGCCCTCGCCCGGCTGCGCGCCCTCGTCATGCTCGCGCGCGACCGCGGCCGCACGGCCGGCTTCGTCGTCGACGGGCGGGCCATCGAGGCCCACGTGGTGCTCGTAGCGAACAACGCCTACGAGCTGGACGTGTTCGACGTCGGCGAGCGCCAGCGCCTCGACGAGGGCCGCCTCTGCATGTACGTCGCGCACGGCTGGCGGCCGCGCACCTGGGAGGAGCGCTCGTGCACGCAGGCGACGATCGACGTCCCGGGCCACCGTGTGCGGGCAGCCGTCGACGGGGAGCCGGCGCTCTTCGACACGCCGCTCGAGTTCAGGGTCGAACCGGGAGCCCTACGCCTGCTGGTTCCACACGCGTAGGACCTCGGCAATGTGGAACGCGAGGTTGCCGGGCAGCTCGTCGCGGCCGAACCAGCGCAGCTCCTCGACGTCGTCGTCGGGCCGCGGCTCGCCGGCCGTGATCCGCGCCGTCCAGTAGAGGTTGATCGTGGCCAGCGCATCCTCCGCGTCGCCGTAGCGGTCCATCCACACGCCGAGGAGCTCGCCGGGCTCGATCTCGACGCCGGCCTCCTCGCGGAGCTCACGCCGCAGCGCGTCGAGCGGATGCTCGCCCTCCTCCAGGAAGCCGCCCGGCAGATCCCAGAAGCCGGCGAAGGGCTCGTGCTTGCGGCGCGCGAGCAGGACGCGGCCGTCGTCCACGATGACCGCCGACGCCGTGGGCTTCGAGCTCGCGTATGCGACGAAGCCGCAGCGCGGGCATTCCTTCCGCGCGTCGTCGCCGCCAAGCTCCGCCGCGCAGCGCGGACAGTGCCTCCAGGCGGCAAGCTCGGCCACCTCGGCAACAATAGGGCCGCATGAGCCCGCGCATGGCACCCGCCACCATCGCCGAGCTGTCCCGAGTCGGCCTGCTCGCCGAGCTCCCCGGCGAGAAGCTCGGCGAGCTCGCCGCTGCCATGCAGCGCGAGTATGTGCCCGCCGGAACGGAGATCGTGCGCGAGGGTGAGTTTGGCTCGCGCTTCTACGTCGTGCTCGCAGGCCTGCTCTCGGTCACGCAGGACGCGCGAGGGGAGCGTGCGCTGTTGCGGCCCGGCGACTACTTCGGCGAGGTCGCCCCGGCGATGGGCATCCGCCGCACGGCGAGCGTCCGCGCGGTCACGCCCGCCACGGTTGCCAGCTGCGACCGCGCCACCTTCGACGAGTTCGTCAAGCCGCTCTTCACCGGCTGATGCTCGAGTTCTTCCAGGCCGAGTGGTGCCCGTACTCGCACCGTGTGCGCGAGCGGATGACGGAGCTCGGCATCGACTTCATCGCGCGCCAGGTGCAGCCACGCCGCTCGCTGCGCGACGACATGGAGCAAGAGATCGGCACCCGTTCGATCCCAGCGCTCAAGACCGAGGACGGGCGCGTGATCGAGGGCGACGTCGAGATCATGGCCTTCCTCGCCGAGAACTACGGGAAAGGCGAGGAGTGGGAGCAGGGCCACCAGGCGATGGAGCTCCGCCACCCGACGCTCCGCCAGGGCGCGTCACGCGACCCCGCGTAGCTCCGCGGCCACAGCGTCCGAGTAGGGCGGCCAGGCCTCCTTGGCCCACTCGCCGAACTCCAGGTCGGTGAGCACGCCGAGCGCCGACTCGAGCTCGGGATCGACCCAGAGGAACGTGCCCGAGCCTCCGAAGTGGCCGAACGCGCGCGGCGAGACCGCCGTCCCCATCCAGTGCCCGGGCTTGGCGTCGCGGATCTCGAACCCGAGCCCCCAGTCGTTCGGGCTCATCCGGCCGAAGTCCGGCAGCACGCCGTCGAGCCCCGGGAAGGCGACCCCGGTCGCCTCGGCGAGCGTCTCCGGTGCGACGATCGTCGGCGCCAGCAGGTCGCGGCCGAGCCGGAGCAGGTCGTCCAGCGGCCCCCACAGGTCGGCCGCCGGCGAGCCCCGCAGCTCGCTCCGCGTCATCCCGAGCGGCTCGAGCACGGCCTCGCGCAGGTACTCGGCGAAGGGGATCTCCGCGGCGTGCGCGACATGCTCCGCGACCTGCTCGAAGCCGACGTTCGAGTAGATACGTCGCGTGCCCGGGCGCGCGAGCGTGCTGCCGTGGCGGTCGAACGGCAGCCCGGAAGCGTGGGCGAGCAGGTGCCGCACGGTCGAGCCGTCGGGCCCGGCCGGCTCGTCGAGGTCGACGACGCCCTCCTCCGCCGCGACGAGCACCGCGAGCGCGGTGACCAGCTTCGTAATCGACGCCCAGCGGTAGAGGCGCTCCGTGTCGCCGTGCGTCGCGACGACGCCGTCCGCGCGCACGACGCCCGCCGCGGCGTGCTCGGCCGGCCAGCTGTCGATTGCGGCAAGCGCCTCCACGGGGCGTGCAAGCTACCGCGATGGAGCGTCGGCGGATCTCCTCAGCGATGGCGATGGAGGGCCAGGTCGGCTACTCACGCGCCGTGGTCGCAGGCCGGCACGTGTACGTCTCCGGCACCGCGCCCGTGATGCCGGACGGCGCCGACCCGCCAGCGGACGCTTACGGCCAGGCGCGGCGCTGCCTCGAGATCATCCTCGCTGCGCTCGCCGAGGCAGGGGCGACCGCGCGCGACGTCGTGCGCACGCGGATCTACGTCACGGACGCGGCGCTGATCGGCGAGGCCGGCCGCGCACACGCCGAGATCTTCGGCAACGTCCGGCCCGCGACGACCGGCGTCGTCGTCGGGCTGCTCGACCCGCGCTGGCTGGTCGAGATCGAGGCCGAGGCGCTGCTCAGCGAATAGGCTGCGCACCCGTGTCGGAGCAGGCATTTCCTCCGTCGATCATGGCCAAGACGCTGGAGCCGGGCGGCAGCGTGCTCGACCACACGTTCGGCAAGGGCGACCCGTACACGCTCGGCGTCGAGGAGGAGTACATGCTGCTCGACGGCGAGACGCTCGACCTCGTCCAGCACATCGACACCGTGCTCGCCGCCGTCGCCGGGCACGAGCTCGAGCCGCGCATCAACGCCGAGCTGATGCAGTCGGTGCTCGAGATCACGACGCCCGTCTGCCGCACGGCCGCGGACGTCGACGGCGCGCTGCGCCAGCTCCGCACGTACGTGACCGGCATCGCGCACGAGCGCGGCCTGCGCGTCGGCTCGGCGGGCACGCATCCGTTCAGCCTCTTCGAGCGCCAGCGGATCACGGCCAAGGACCGGTACCGCCAACTCGTCGACCAGATGCAGTACGTCGCGCGGCGGGAGCTGATCTTCGGCATGCACGTGCACGTGGCGGTGGACTCGCCGGAGAAGGCGATCGGCGTTCTGAACGGATTGATCCCGCAGCTCGCGCCGCTCCTCGCGCTGTCTTCCTCCTCGCCGTTCTGGCGCGGCGAGCCGACCGGGCTCCACTCGAGCCGCCAGATGGTCTTTGCCGCGTTCCCCCGCTCGGGGCCGCCGCCGCGCTTCAAGGACTACGCCGACTACGCGAGCGTGATCCACCAGCTGGAGCGGACCGGCTGCATCGCCGACTACACGCAGATCTGGTGGGACATCCGCCCGCACCCGCGGCTCGGGACGATCGAGGTGCGCATCTGCGACGGCGTCACGCGCGTGGAGCATGCCGTCGCGATCGCCGCGTATTGCCAGGCGCTCGTCAAGCACCTCTGCGAGGCGATCGACCGCGGCGAGGAGATCCAGACGTACCACCGCATCCTCACCACCGAGAACAAGTGGCTCGCGGGCCGCTACGGCCTCCAGGCGCCGATCATGGATCTCGAAACCGGCAAGCGGAACCGCATCCCCGTCGCGCAGCTGATCCGGCGGACGCTACGGCGGATCGAGCCGCACGCGCGCGAGCTCGGCTCGGAGGCCGCGCTGGAGGGGATCAGCGACATCCTCTCGCGCGGCAACGGCGCCGACCGGCAGCTGCGCGTCTTCAACGCGAACCGCGACGTGGTCGAGGTCGTCCGCGAGATCGCGGACACGACCGAGGCCGCGGCCGTTCCCGCCGCCGCCTAGATCCTCCTCCCCGTCGCTGCGTCGAGCCACAGCGCGCGCCCGCCGGGCGTGATCACGGTCAGGCGGCGCCCGTCGGGGCTGAACGCGATGCCGCCGATGTGGTTCGGCCGGTAGGGGCCGCGCACGCGGTTGGCGCGCAGGTCCCAGGCCCAGAGCCCGTGCAGGCTGCCGAAGTAGACGAGGTCGCCGCGCGGCGACACGGCGCTGTTCGGCTGCTGGTCGACGATGCGGCTCGCGGCGAAGTGCAGCGGCGGCGCCGACGACTCGAGCGTCGTGAGGTCGATCCCGGTCGCGAGGCCGAGCGCGCCGTTGGCGGCGTAGAGCGTCCTCCCGTCGCGGCCGAGCGCGAGCGCCCAGTCCTGCAGGGACACCCCGCCGTGGCCGGGCAGGTCGAGGCAGTACGCGACGGCGTGGCGGAGGTCGAGCGCGTGCACGAACGCCTCGTGCTGCAGCGGCTTGATGTACAGCGTCAGCAGCCAGCGCCCGTCGGGCGCGCCGATCGCGTACGAGGGGTAGCCGACCATCGGCTCGTCCTCGTTCCGCGGCTTCAGCTGCCCGGCGCGGAGCGCGCCGCGGGCCAGGTCGTACACGCGTACGCGGTAGCCCGACTTCAGGTACTCGATCAGGAACAGCCGGCGTCCGTCCCGCGAGACGGCCTCGGGCGCGAAGCTGCCGTGCAGTGCCAGCTTCCGGCCATGGCCCGTGCGCGAGTCGAACACGACGATCCGCGTCGTCCGCTGGTCAGAGCTTCCGTCGACGAGCACCACGCGGCGGCCGTCGGCGGACACGGCCGGGATCCAGAGATCCGGGCCAAGGCGCCAGGTGCCCACGAGCCGGCCCGTTGCGGCGTCGTAGCGCTTCAGGAGCGTGGCCCGGCTCGCATTGTCCGCCGCCCAGGCGACGCGGCCGTCGGCGGACTGGGTCGCGGCCGGAAGCGAGTAGCGAAGCTTCCCGGTGCGTACGTCGTACACCTGGAACGCGCCCTGAGGCCGGAGCGCGACGACGGGCGAGCCCGGCAGCGCCGTGCTCTGGACGCCGCACGTCTCGGGCGGACAGCCGTCGCCGGCCGCGTGCGCGGGCGCCAGCAGGAGGGTCGGCAGGGCCAGTAACAGCAGACGCTTCATGGACGCTCCTCTCCGCGGATGACGTACGAGATACCCCGGCGGAGGCATTCGAGGTCCGGGACCTCTCCGACCTCTGGATCCGTAGAGGTCCGGATGGACCTCGCGGGCACCGGTGGACGTACCTCGGTCCGTGAGGGGCCGTCCTATAGTCGGCGCGTGCGGGGGAACGAGCGCGCCTGGATCCGGGGCGCACAGGCCGGCTCGGTGCCGGATCTCGAGCAGCTCTTCCGTGCGCACTGGCCGCGCGCCTACCGCGCCGCGTACCTCATCGTCCACGACGCCGCCGCGGCCGAGGACATCGCGCAGGAGTCGTTCATCGCGGCCGTGCGCGCGATCGACCGCTTCGACCGGCGCCGGCCGTTCGGCCCCTGGCTGCACCGCATCGTCGCCAACCGCGCGATCGACTGGGCGCGCGCGCGGACGGCCCGTGCCGAGGTCGAGCTCGGCGAACCGCCCGCCGCGGCCGTCGACGGGAACCCCGAGCCCGGCGATGCCATGCCCGTCGCGGCCGGGCTGCTCGAGCTCTCGCCGGAGCACCGCGCCGTGATCGTGCTCCGCTACCTGCTCGACTACAGGCCCGGTGAGATCGCGGAGCTGCTCGAGCTTCCGCGCGGCACCGTCAACTCGCGGCTCCGTCGCGCTCTCGACCAGCTGGGAGGGCAGCTCGGTGGATGACTCCACCGTCCGCCGCTCGCTCATCTCGGTCGTCGTGCCGGGCGAGCTCGAGGCGCGCCGGCGCGGCTGGACGGTCGTGCGTGAGGTCTTCGAGGACCAGGAGCCCATCGCGCAGCCGATCTCGCGGCGCTGGCCGATCGCGGTGGCGGCGGCCGCCGCCGTCGTGCTCGCCGCCGCGATCACGCCGCCCGGCCGCGCCGTGCTCGGGAGCGTGCGTGACGCGATCGGCCGCGAGAAGGTGGTCGGCGTCAAGAACGCGCAGCCGTCGCTCTTCTCCCTGCCGGCGAAGGGCCGCGTGCTGGCCGTCTCGACGCGCGGCCCGTGGGTCGTCGACCCCGACGGCTCGAAGCGCCTGCTCGGCTCCTACCGCAGCGCGTCCTGGTCGCCGTTCGGCACGTACATCGTCGCGACGAAGGCGAACGAGCTCGACACGCTCGAGCCGGGCGGGCGGCTGCACTGGTCGATCGCGAAGCCCGGCATCACGGGCGCCCGCTGGGGCGGGAGCCGAACGGACACACGGATCGCGTACCTGAGCGGCGGCGCGCTGCACGTCATCGGCGGCGACGGCAAGGGCGACCGCATCCTCGTCCCGCACGCCGCCGCCGTGGCGCCGGCCTGGAAGCCCGGCGACGAGCACGTGCTCGTCTACGCGACTCCGGACGGGCATGTCCGGATCATCGACACGGACTCCGGCCACGTCAGCGGCGGCTGGAAGGCTTCGCCGAAGCAGCTGGCCTTCTCGTCCGACGGAAAGCTGCTGCTCGCGCGGAGCCCCGGCGCGCTCGACGTCTACAACGAGATCGGCTTCCATACCCAACACATCACCGGTGGGCAGTTCGTGGACGCGGCCTGGTCGCCGACCCCGGGCAGGCTCGGCTACGTCACGTTCGACCCGGCCACGAACCGGAGCACGGTCTGGGCGGCCGACCGCGGCGGCGAGGGCCGGCCGAAGGAACTGTTCGGCGGCGCCGGGCGTATCAGCAGCGTCACGTGGTCGCCAGACGGGCGCTGGGTGCTCGCGTCGTGGGACAGCGCTGACGAGTGGGTCTTCATCCGCAGCGGCGACGGCGCGACCAAGGTGGTCGCGCGCTCGTCGATCACGGAGCAGCTCAACGGACACGCCGGCGGGCCGTTCCCCGCAGTCGCCGGCTGGTCGTCGCCCTAGTAGCCGAGAGAGGCCTCAGCGTGCGTACTTGACGGGCCGCTTCGAGCGGAGTAGATCGGCACCATGGCGACCCTTCCCCGTGGCACGGTGACCTTTCTCTTCAGCGACATCGAAGGATCTACGCGGTTGCTGACGGATCTCGGACGCGCCTACGAGACGGTCCTCGACGACGAGCGGCGCCTCCTGGCCGAAACCGTCGAGGGCGTCGGCGGGCACATCGTTGACCGCGCCGGCGACGCCATCTTCGCGGTGTTCGAGCGGGCGCAGGACGCCATCGCCGCCGCCGTCGCCGCCCAGCGCGCCATCGCCGCCCACGCCTGGCCCGCAGGGGTCGAGCTGCGCCTGCGCATGGGGCTCCACTCGGGCGAGCCATTGGTCACCGGCGACGGCTTCGTCGGTCTCTCCGTGCACAAGGCGGCCCGGATCTGCGCGGCCGGCCATGGCGGCCAGGTGCTCATGTCGAGCACGACGCGGGAGCTGGCCGAGGACGGTCTCCCCGAAGATGTCGTCCTCCTGGACCTCGGCGATCACATGCTCAAGGACTTCGACCGGCCGGAGCGGCTCACCCAGGTCGTGATCGGATCGCTCCAGGCGGTGCTCCAGCCGATCCGAACGGTGGACGCACAGCCGGAGGAGACGCCGTTCGCCGGCCAGGAGGAGGAGCTCGCCGTGGCGTCTCAGGCCGCGATCGCGACCGACGCTCCGCCCGTGCCGGCACCGGCCGCGCCGGGAGGGCACCAGCTGGTCGACCGGCTGATGGGCTGGCGGGAGACCCGCTCGAGCCGGAGCCGCCGCGGCCAGCGCTCGGCAATGGAGGCGGCCGGCATGCGCTTGTACGCATCCTCGCGCATCGCGCCGAGCGACGAGCTGCGGACGCAGATGGGGAAGCTCGGCGGGGCGGTCGCCAAGCTGGCCCGGATCGTAAGTGAGTGCGACAAGCTCCTGGCCGACTGCGACCGCAAGGCGCTGTCACGCGGGCTTGCGGACTCGTACGACGCGCCGGTCTCGGAGCGCGCTGTGAAGGCGGCTGGGCTGTTGACGCGTCAGATCGAGGCCGTCGACGTGCTCGCCGAGCGCCTGCGCGAGTTCGATCGCGCGAGCCGGAAACTGGAGCCTCGCCTTGCCGCCCTCTCCGATCGGGCCTTCCAGGCGCGCGTGGATCACTCCGTTCCTCCCGAACTGGCCGAAGACGTGAAGGAGCTGCTCGAGCAGATCGAGCTGCTCGATGGGAGCCTCGGCGAGGCGCGGGAGACGGTCGCCGCCTTCAGCCGCGGTCCCAGCCTCGGCAGGGCGTGACGTCACCGGCTCGTCGTCCCCGTAGTAGCTTCCGCGCGTGCTCCAGGCCGGCGACCACATCCCGCACGTCACCGTCTGGGCGGGCACGCGCGAGCAGGTGACGCTCCGGAAGCTCGCCGAAGATGGCCCGCTGCTCCTCTTCTTCTACCTCTTCGACTGGTCGTCGACCTGAACGCACGAGCTGGAGCTCCTGCGTGACAGGAGCGCGGACTTCACCGAGGCGGGCGTGCGGCGGTTCGGGATCTCGCGCGATTCCCCGTGGACGCACATCGCCTGGCAGCAGGTGCTCGACGTCGACTTCCCGCTGCTCTCGGACTTCAACGGCGACGCGACGCACGGGTTCGGTGTCGCCTTCGACTACCGCGGCCTGCGCGACGTGTCCGAGCGCACCGCATTCCTGATCGACCAGGGCGGTACGGTCCGCGGCGCATGGCGCTACGAGTCGAGCGAGGTGCCCGACGTGGACGTGCTCCTCTCGGCGGCGCGGGCTTTGCCGGACTAGCGGCGGCGCTCTACCTGGGCGCGGGCGCGCTGGCGACCTGGCCGGCGCTCCGCCACGCGCACAGCGCCTACCTGGCGCGCGCCGATCCGAGCTACGGCGAGCCCGCCTCAGGCGACCACCTCCAGCTCGGCTACGCGATGTGGCTGGTCGGCCATCAACTCGCCCGGCTGGCTGCGCCGTGGCGCGACCCGTACTCGTTCCAGCCGGAGAGCCACCCCGTGCTCAACCTCCAGGGCTGGCTCTACGGGCTGCCTTACTGGCCGGTAGAGCGCCTCTTCGGAGTGGTCGTCGCCTGGAATTCGGTCGTGCTGCTCTCGTACGTCCTCGCCGGCGGGGCGACCTGCTGGTGGCTGCGCTCGCTCGGCCTCCAGCGCGGTGCCGCGCTGCTCGGCGGCCTGGCCTTCGCGCTCGCGCCCTACCGCGTCATGCAGTCGACGGGGCACCTGCTCGGGATGATGGCCTTCCTGCTCCCGCTCGCGCTGCTCGGCTTCGAGCGCGGCCGCGACGGCGAGGTCCGCTGGCTCACGCTCGGCGCTGCGGCGCTCGTCGCCGTCCCGCTCACGGGACAGCTTCACCTCGCGCTCGGCGCGATTCCCTTCGTGCTCGCCTATGCGCTGCTGCGCGCCCGGGAGCGACCCGCGCGCGCCGGCGCAGTGACGGGCGCCGCCCTCGCGGCGGTGGGCGGCCTCGTCGTCCAGCACGCGGTGATCAGCGGCTCGGTCGCGTCGGGCGGCCGCTCGCTGGGCGAGGTGGCGGCCTACTCGGCCGACTGGAGCGGCTTCGTGTCGCGCCACGCCGGCCCGCTCGAGGAGTTCACGCTGCTCGGCTGGCTGACGCCGCTCCTGGCCGTGGCGGGCTTCGCGGTGCTGATAGGGCAGCGCTCGCCCAGGCTTGCCGCGCTGCTCGGGATCGGCGTGATCGTGCCGGCCCTGCTCGCGCTCGGCACCAACCTCCCGCTGTACGAGTTCGTGTGGCACCACTTCCCGCCGCTCCGCTACCCGCGCGTCCCGGAGCGGCTCCTGCCGATCGCCTGCCTCGCGCTCGCCGCGCTGGCCGCGATCGCCGTCGACCAGCTGCGCGCACCCCTGCTCGCCGCACTGGCGCTCGTGGCGGTCACGGTCGACCTCCGCGCCGGCGTGTCCCTCTACCGGCCGGCAAGGGCGGACACGGTGAACGCCGCGTACACGGCGCTGCGCTCACAGGGCCCGGGTCGCCTGCTCGAGCTTCCGGTCTTCATTCCCGAGCGCCAGTACGGCTCCGTCTACCTGGCGTACAGCCAGCAGGCGCCGCGCGAGCGGCCGGGCGGGTACTCGAGCACGGCGCCGCGGAGCGCCGAGCGGATCGCCCGCAAGCTCGTCCCCTTGAACTGCGGCGCCTGGAGCCCCGAGCTCCGCCGCGACTTGCGCAGGCTCGGCGTTCGCTACCTGATGCTGCACCGGGGCCTGTACCGCGACCCGGCGGTGCCGAACTGCTTCGGCCACGCCCTCGAGAACCTGACTCGCCACGGCTTCCGGCGGATCGCGCACGACGGCCCGGTCACGCTGGTGGGCCGCTGAACAGCGTCAGCTGGACGCCGCCCGGGACCTGCAGGCGGACGTTCACGTCGCCCCAGGGCGTCTCCACCGGGCCGGCCACGCGCACGACGCCGGCCTCCACCAGCCGCTCGGCGACGGCCGCGCTGTCGTCGACCGCGAAGGCGACCCGCACCGGCCCGGCGACGCGATGGCCGACCTCGAGCCGGTCGATCTCCGCGGCATGCCCCTCGTCGGCCAGCTCGAGCGTCGCGCGGCCGGCGGCGAGCAGGTAGCCGCGGCTCGCGTCCGTCTCCCAGGCCTCGAGCTGCTCGAGCCCGAGCGCGTCGCGGAAGACCGCGAGCGCCGCGTCGATGTCGGCGACCGTGAGGATCAGCCGCAGCTCGCTCATACCTGGTGGACGTGCGAGACCAGCCGCCCGTCGACCAGGGCGTGCAGTGCGAACGCTGGCGGCTCGTCCGAATCGACGACGATCGCGGAGGCGTCGAAGTCGAGCCGCCCCTGGACGTACGTGCTCGGGACCGAGATGACCACGCAGCCGCCGAGCTCCCCCGTGATCGGGCGGTGGATGTGCCCGCCGACGACGGCTTCGACGCGCGGGTGCCGCTCGAGGACGGCCGCGAGCGCCGCCCGGTCCGCGGCCGGGATGCCGATCGCGTCCCACGGCGGGATGCCGAGCGCCAACGGCAGGTGATGCAGCGCGACGACGGCGGGACGCCCGTCGAGGGCACCCTCGAGCCACTCGAGCCGCGCCGCGTCCAGCTCGCCCCCGTCCTCCCCAGGAATCGTCGTGTCGAGCACGACGAGGCGAAGCGGGCCGAGGTCGACCGCGTACTGGACGGGCCCGTCGCCCGGGATGTCGAAGGCTGCGCGCAGCTCCGCGCGGTCGTCGTGGTTGCCCGGCAGGGCGTAGACCGGCGCACCGATCTGCGCCAGCAGCTCGCGCGCCAGCCCGTATTCGCGTGCGTAGGCGTGGTCGGCGATGTCGCCCGTGACCACCGCGGCGTCGGGCGCGTGCGGCCGCACGGCCTCGACGACGGCCTCGAGCCGATCGGCCGGATCGGCGTCCGTCCAGGTGGCGCCGATGTGCGGGTCGCTCAGCTGGGCGAGCAGGAAGGGCCGAGCCACAGGCCGCTACATGCCCATCGAGTGGTAGCCGGAGTCGACGTACAGCGTCGTCCCGGTCACGTTGCGCGCGTCGTCCGAGAGCAGGTAGGCCGCGCCGGCGGCCACGTCGTCCGCGTCGATGTGGCGGTGGAGCGGCGCGCGCTCCTCGACGATCGCCTCCATCGTCGGGAAGCCCGCGATCGAGCGCGCCGCGAGCGTGCGCACCGGGCCGGCCGAGACGGCGTTCACGCGCGTCCCGCTCTCGCCGAGATCCCAGGCCAGGTAGCGGACGGACGCGTCGAGCGACGCCTTGGCGACACCCATCACGTTGTAGTGCGGCACGATGCGCTCGCCGCCGAGGTAGGTCATCGTCACGATCGAGCCGCCGCCGCGCTCGCGCATCAGCGGCTCCGCCGCGTGCGCGCACGCGACCAGCGAGTACGCGCTGACGTCGTGGGCGAGCCAGAAGCGGTCGCGCGGCGTGTCGATGAACCGGCCCTCGAGATCCTCCGCCGCGGCGAAGGCGACCGAGTGCACGAGCAGGTCGAGCCCGCCGAGCGCCTCGGCCGAATCGGCGACGACCCGCTCGACGTCGGCATCGGAGCGCACGTCGCACTCGGCGACGAGCGGCGACGAAACGGTCTCGGCGAGATCGCGGACGCTCTTCTCGATGCGCTCGCCCTGGAAGGTGAATGCGAGCTGCGCCCCCTCCTCCGCCAGGCGCCGCGCGATCGCCCACGCGATCGACCGCTTGTTCGCGACACCGAGGACGAGCCCGGTCTTGCCTTCGAAGCGTCCGGCCACGGCGGCGAGTCTAAACATCCGGGTTTTTCCTGCCGGTTTCTCCGCTAATGTCTTGGCACTTGCGGGGTCGGGTCATCTGTATCGCAGCATTCGTAGCGCTCGTGGCCACGACCGGCGCGTCGGCTGCGCTTATCCGCATCCAGCCCCGGGGGGTCGGGGAGGTCGCGGTCCCGCGCGTCCGGGCCGGCCACCTCTGGATCCCGCCGCAGCAGTCCTCGCACCGGATCCGCGTGATCGCCACGCTCCGGCTGCCGCCGCTCGCGGCGGCGCGCGGCAACTCGTTCGCGTTCGCCGGGCCGTTCCGGCGGCTCGACGTCCAGGCGGCAAGCTCGAAGGCGTACATGGCGACGCTCGCGAAAGCCCAGGCCGTGGCGGTCGCGCAGGTCAAGGCCGCGATCCCGGCTGCGCGCATCCAGGAGCACTACCGGATCCTGCTCGACGGCTTCACCGTGAACCTGCCGGTCTCGAAGCTGCCGACGCTGCGGAAGCTCGGGGTGGTGCACAAGCTCTACCCGAGCCTCCAGTACACGGAGAACCTGAACAAGAGCCCCGCGATCATCGGCGCCACGCAGTTCACGGCGGCGACGGGCGCGACGGGCGCGGGCGTCAAGGTCGGCGTCGTCGACGACGGCATCGACGAGACGAACCCGTTCTTCAACCCGGCCGGCTACCAGTACCCGGCGGGCTTCCCGAAGGGCGGGCTCAAGTGGACGACGCCGAAGGTGATCGTCGCCCGCGCCTACCCGGGGCCGGGCTCCGGCCGTGCCGGGCGCCTCCCCGTCGACCCGAAGGCGTCATTCCACGCGACGCACGTCTCGGGGATCATCGCCGGCAACGCCAACACGACCGCCCCGGCCGGCCGCGACCACCCGCTGACGACCGGCCTCTCCGGCGTCGCGCCGCGCGCCTGGCTCGGCAACTACCGCGTCTTCAACGCGCCGACTCCGATCGGCAACGTCGCCAACACGCCCGAGATCGTGAAGGCGTTCGAGGATGCCGTCTCCGACGGCATGAACGTCATCAACTTCTCCGGCGGCGGCCCGCAGACAGACCCGATCAACGACGCGATGTACGAGGCGGTCACGAACGTCGTGAACGCCGGCGTCGTGCCCGTCATCTCGGCCGGCAACGACCGCGAGGACTTCGGCCTCGGCACCGCCGGGTCGCCGAGCACCGCGCCGGACGCCATCTCCGTCGCGGCGGTCTCCAACAACCAGGTCTTCTCGCCCGCGCTGAGCGTGACCGCGCCGAACGCGCCCGCGTCGCTCGCGCACGTCGGCTTCCAGCCGGCCGGCGGCGTGCTGACGCCCGCGTCCTGGCAGACGGCGAACGAGACGCTGGTCGACGTCGGCTCCCTGACCGACAGCCAGGGCCGGCCGATCGACCCCAAGCTCTGCGGCACCGACCCGACGGATCCGAGCGGGCTGACCACGCCGCTGCGCGGCACGCCGCTCAAGGGCGCGATCGCGCTCGTCAACCGCGGCACGTGCAGCTTCGTGTCCAAGGCGGGGCGGGCCGTCGCCGCCGGCGCGATCGGCGTCGTGGTCGTCGACAACCGCGCCGGCGAGCCGAACCCGATCCCGATCCAGCTCCAGGTGCCGGCCGGGATGATCGGCCAGGCGGACGCCGCCACGCTGCGCGGCTACCTGGCCGCGACAGGCGGCCGCACGACCATCCGCATCTCCCGCTCGTTCGAGGACATCCCGACGGGGCGGAGCGGCGTGATCACCAGCTTCTCGTCGGCCGGGCCGACCGCGTACGAGCACGCGATGAAGCCGGACCTGGCCGCGCCGGGCGGCGCGATCCTCTCGTCGACCCTGCCGAACGCCGGCGGGCCGTTCGCCGTCTTCGACGGGACGAGCATGTCGGCGCCGCACGTGTCGGGCGCGGCCGCGCTTCTTCTGCAGCGGCACCCCGACTGGACGCCGCACGAGATCAAGTCGGCGCTCATGTCCACGGCGGGCCCGGCCTGGGGCGACTCCGCCCGGGCGCAGGAGGCATCCGTCCTGCTCGAGGGCGCCGGTCTCGTCAACGTCCAGGCGGCCGACACCCCGCGCATCTTCACCGACCCGGGCTCGCTCTCCTACGGCTATGTCCACCCCGCATCGCGCGCGGCGAGCAGCACGCTGCTCCTCGCCGTCCAGGACGCCGGCGGCGGCGCCGGGACGTGGAGCGTGACCGTGCAGCCCCAGTCCGCGAGCGACGGGACGGCAGTCGACGCGCCGCCGGTCGTGACCGTCCCGCCGGGCGGGACGACGACGCTGGCCGTGACCGCGCGAGCCGCCCAGGGCTCGCCGACGGGTGACGACTACGGCTTCCTGCTCCTCAAGCAGGGCGCGATCACGCGCCGCATCCCCTACGGGTTCTTCGTCACCACCCCGCAACTCGCGCTGGACAGCCCGCCGAAGCCGATCGCGAAGCTCCAGGTCGGCACGACCGGGGTCGGCGCCGATCGCGTCGACGTCTACCGCTGGCCCGGATCGCCCTTCGGCCCACCTGCGACGTACACCGGCCAGCAGGTGGACGAGGGCGGCGCCGAGCGCCTCTACTCGATGCACGTTGAGGAGCCTGTCTTGAACTTCGGCGCCGCGGTCGTCGCCTCGAGCCCCGGCTCGCTCGTCGACCCCTGGCTGCTCGGCTCGGTGGACGAGAACGACGTCCAGGGCTACGACGGCACGCCGGTGAACGTGAACTCGTTCACGTTCAACTACCAGGTCGACGTGGGCGCCGCCGGCGCGGTCTATGCGCGGCCGAAGACGTACTACTTCTCGATCGACTCGCCGACGCTACCGGCCGTCAACCAGACCGTCGGCGGCCAGTACCTGCTCCGCTCGTGGGTGAACGACGTCACGCCGCCGGTCGCCTCGCTCGTGACCCGGAAGGTCGCCGCGGGGCGCCCGACGCTGGTCGTCCGCATCCACGACCCGCAGCCGAAGCCGGGCAGCGAGTCCGGCGTCGACCCCACGTCGATCGTGCTCTCCTACCGGAACGTGCTGCTCGCAGCCTCGGCGTACGACTCGACGAGCGGCCTCGCCGTATTCGGCATGCCGGCGCAGGCGCCGCCGATCCCGGCCAAGGCGATCCCGGCCACCATCGTCGCCTCCGACTTCCAGGAGTCGAAGAACATCCTCACGCCGGGCGGCTCGATCCTGCCGAACACGACCTTCCGCCGGGTCACGATTCGCGGCACCGCCGGCCCGGCCGCCACGTGGATCTACCCGCGCAAGAACGCCTGCCTGGGGCCGGAGGCGAAGCTCGTCGTCGCCGCCAGCTCGGTCGGCAAGATCACCGGCGTGAGCTTCGCGTACGACGGCCACCCGATCGTCACCGCAACTCAGGCGAACGCCGGCCTCTACGCCGCGACGTGGCTGACCAGCCGGTCGCCGCTCGGGCGGCACACGCTCACCGCGACGGTGGTCGGCAGCGGCGGCCAGCGGGCGACGATCAAGCGCGTCGCGCGCGTCTGCTCGCGGAAGAACTAGACCCTCAGGACATTCGCCGCGTAGCCGTCATCACCGGGGGATCGACCGGCATCGGTGAGGCGATCGCGCGCCGGCTCGCCGGGCGCGGCTGGCTGACGGTACTCGTCGCGCGCCGCGAGGAGCTGCTGCGCCCGCTCGCCGAGGAGCTCGACGGGGAATACGAGCTGTGCGACGTCGGCGACCGCGAGGCGGTCGATCGCATGGCCGCCGCCGTCACCGAGCGCCACCCCGCGATCGGGATGCTCGTCAACAACGCAGGCATGCCCGGCCGCGGCGACTTCACGAAGCTGGACCCCGAGCGGATCGAGCGCGTCACCGACGTGAACTACCTCGGCACGGTGTGGTGCACGCGTGCGTTCCTGTCCGCGCTCGAGGCCGGGCGGCCGTCGCACATCGTCAACATCGTGTCCGTGGCCGGCACCGTCGCCTGGGGCCCGGCCGGCCCCTACGCGGCGTCCAAGCATGCGCAGCTCGCGTTCTCGCGCGGCCTCACGGGATCGCTGGCACCGCGCGGCATCAGCGTGCACACCGTCAACCCGGGCTTCGTCGAGTCCGAGACCTTCCCGCAGCGCGGCGTCCTCAGGAACCCGCTGCTCGAGCGGGCGGTCATCGACCCGCCGGACGTCGCCGCGGCGGTCATGCGCGCGGTCGACCGCAACCGCCGGGAGATCTTCGTGCCGCGCTGGTACCGCGTCGCGGCGATCGCGCAGGCGCTCGTCCCCGGCCTGATGGCGCGCTTCTCGGGCTCCGGCGGCTCCAGATCCAAGCCCTAGTTGTCCTGCCTACACAGGTTGTGAACGGCTGAGGGATCTATCCGGCCCTCCTTCGAGGCTGCGGGTCTGCCAGGACTCACTCCCGAAGGAGGGCTCGGATGTATCTGCACGCTAATGCGAAGCTCGGATTGGCTGGCCGGTTCGCGCTGGTCCGCGCGGTCGAGACTGGTCTCTCGCTGAAGGCGGCCGCGGCCGCCTTCAGCGTGTCGCCGGCGACGGCGCATCGGTGGTGGCACCGCTGGCTCGACGGCGGACGTCAGGCGGGCGCCTTGCTGGATCGCTCGAGCCGTCCGCGCTGCTCGCCTCGGCTGCTCGCGGTCGAGCAGCAGGAGCGGATCTGCGACTGTCGCCGCCAGACTGGCTGGGGGCCGCGTTTGGTCGCCGGCGCGACCGGCTTCGCGCACTCGACGGTCTGGAAGGTGCTGCGCCGCAACGGCCTTTCGCGGCGCGCAGCCGCGGTCAAGGAGGCGGCCAACGGCTACGAGTGGCCATGTCCGGGCGATCTATTGCACATGGACACGAGCCGCTACGCGCGTTTCCGTCAGCCCGGCCACCGGGTGACTGGCGACCGTTCGCATACCAGCGGCGGCTGGATGCGGCCCGAGACGAGGGTCGGCTACGACTTCGCCCACGCGGTCGTCGACGACCACTCCCGGCTCGCCTACGTGGAGCTCCACGCCGACGAGAAGGCCACGACGGTCACGGCTTTCGTCGAACACGCGCTCGCCTTCTTCGCCCAGCACGGAATCGTCGCTAGGCGGCTGATGACCGACAACGGCTACAGCTACGTCAAGAACCGCACGCTGCGCGAGCTGCTCACGAGCCGCGGCATCCGCCATCTGACGACCAAGCCGTACCGGCCGCGTACCAACGGGAAGGTCGAGCGCTTCCACCAAACGATGGCCCGCGAATGGGCATACGGGCTCGCCTACCGCTCACACAACCACCGCAACGCCGCCCTGCCACACTGGCTCGACCACTACAACACACGCCGACCACACAGCTCGATCGGAGACCGACCCCCGATCAGCCGCGTTCACAACGTCCGTGGGTAGGACACCTAGTTAGTGGCTGACAGCCACTTAAGTCGTGCTGAGCGCGGCGAGCACCTCGCCGTCTTCGGGCCAGCGGCCCACGGCCTGTTTCGAAAAGACGACGCGGCCGTCCGCGATCACGTCGTACTGGCTCTTGCGGCCCTCGAGGGCCACCGCGTCGAAGCCCCTGGCGTTGAGCTCGGCCGCGAGACTCGCGGCCCGTTCGTCGTAGCCGTCTCAGACAGGGCAGTAGTGGATCTCCACGCGCACGAGGTGGATCCTAGTCATGCACCGTATGGGCGCTTCTCCAGCACGTACCAGCCGACCGTGGTCTGGTACGAGTCGTGGCCCGGGGCGAGCTGCTGGGCCCGCTCGCGCTCCGGGCCGGTGCAGCCCGCGAGGTCGAGGTACGAGCCGAGCCCGCGGTGCTCCTCGAGCAACTCGTCGCGGACGACGACGAGGTTGTTGGCCTCGAAGAGGCCGCGCAGGTCCTGGTCGGTCAGCGCGCGCACGTGCGACGGGTCGCGGGCTGCCTCGAAGCGGTTCAGCTCGAGCGCGGCGAGCGGATCGAGCGGGGCCACCTGGTCGACGATCAAGAGCGTGCCGCCGAGGCGCGTCACGCGCGTCATCTCGGCCATCGCGAGCTCCGGGCGCGCGGTGTGGTGCAGCACCATCAACGAGCCGGTCAGGTCGAAGCTGTCATCCGGAAACGCCAGCCTCGTGAGGTCGCCCTCGACGAACGTCACGTTCGGCGCCGCTGCGCCCCGTGCGCGGCCCTCGTCGAGCAGCTCCGGGACCATGTCGACCGCGACCACCTCCCGGACGAGCGGTGCGAGCGCAAACGCGAGCGCGCCCGTGCCGGTACCGGCATCCAGAGCGCGCTCGGTGCCCAACATCGTGAGGAGGTGGCGAACGCGAGCGGCTAGGCGCTCGGCGCGCTCATCCGAGAGCCGTCCGACCGCGGCAGCCGTCTGGCTGAACCGCGATCGGACGGCCTCGTCATGCGACCCGTGGGAGGGATCCATGAAGCGAGCGTAGTGCGTGGGAGGGTGCTGGGGGCGTGAGCAGTGCGGGCGGCGGACGCACCGGCCGTGGACACGACGGCGCGAGACCCCTCCGCGCCGTACACCGCAGCGGAGGCACGGCTGTCCCCCGGCCAGCCGCAGGCCCCGCGCCGCGTCATCGTGTCGGCCGGCGGAATGGGTCCGCCGCCCACGGTGAGCACCAGGCAGCCCGTGCGGGCCGGGCCACGCTGGCCTCCCCAACCCCCCCAGGGCCGGATGGCCGGATACGCCTGAAGGGTGCTCACGCATCCTGAGACGCGCGAGCCGCCAGGTCCTCACATCACTTCGGGACCGGGGTTGTGAAATTTCCTGGACCCCCGCTCTCGTCGGGCGGGATGAGGGGTCGGGCGGCGCGGCCGGTTGACCGGCGTGGTCGTCGTCTGCGACGTGGTGGCGGTCGAGCTGCCGCCGGTCGTCGTGGTGTTGGGCGTGGTCGTGCCGGGCTCGGTCCCGGGTGGGGTCGGCCCGTTGTTCGGCGGCGCGGCGATCTTCGCCGGCGAGAAGGCGCTGGCCGGGATGGGCGGCGCGACGGCGGTCGAGCCGGTGACGATGAAGGGGCCGACGTGCACGGTGTCCGTCCACTTGCCGTGGTCGTGCGTGCGCAGGTGGAACCACCAGCTGCCGTAGCCGTGGCGGATGAGCTCGGCGATCCGCAATTCGTTGACGCGGTATTCCTCGGGAGCGAGGGAGCGAGCGTTCGCGGGTTGTATTGATCACGAAGGCTGAGACGGGGAAGCGGGCGCGTTCTTACACGACCGTGCGCCGGGCCCGTGCAGGCCCGCTCGCGATGCGGCTCAGCAGCTCGTAGTTGATCGTCCCGGCGACGCGCGCGTGCTCCTCGGCGAGCACGCCGTGGCCCAGGATCGTCACCGGCGTCCCGACCGGGAGCCCGCGGTCGAGCTCGACCGCGAAGGCGTCCATGGAGATCGTGCCGACCACGCGGCGCCGCTCGCCGGCGACGCGGATCTCGGTGCCGGTGAGGTCGCGGCGGAAGCCGTCGGCGTAGCCGACCGGGACGATCCCGATCCACGTGTCCTGCTCGGCGATGAAGCGGCGGCCGTAGCCCGTGGTCTCGCCCGGACGCAGCAGCTTGATCTGGGCGAGGTAGCTCTCCCAGCGCAGCGCCGGCTCGAGACCGTCGTCGCCCGGGTCGGTATTGAAGGGCGACAGGCCGTAGATGGCGACTCCGCAGCGGGCGGCGTCGAGGCGGGCCTCGGGGATGCGCAGCGCGGCGGCGCTGTTGGCCGCGTGCCGGGTCAGGTGCGCGTACGGCTCCGTTGCGACGCGAAAGCGGGCGATCTGCTGCCGGGCGAACGCCTCGTCGCAGTCGGCGGTCGCGAGGTGCGTCATCAGGCCGACGACGCCGTTCCCGGGCGCGACCAGCTCGGAGATGCCCCAGCGGCCCATGCCGCTGTCGAGCTTGAGATGTGTCCGGACGCCCTCCGGCGCCTCGCCGTCGACGCTGACGAGCTCCAGCCCTGCCCCGCGCGCCGCCGTCAGGTCGCGGCTGAGCCACGGCCCCATGACGAGGATGCGCGCGCCGCGGTAGGCGGCGCGTAGCTCGAGGCCCTCGGCGACGGTTGCCACGCACAGCATCGACGCCCCCGCCTCGAGCACCGCGCCGGCGACGTCCACGGCACCGTGGCCGTAGCCGTCTGCCTTGACCACCGCCCATACCTCGCTCGTCCCCAGGGCGCGCTGAAGGGTCGCGATGTTCCGGCGCACGGCGCCGAGGTCGACGGTGATCTCAGAGCGGTGCATCGAGCGCCTCGGGAAGGGCCTCGACGACGTCGCCGGCGACGAGCCCGCGGCGCCGGCCGCTGAAGCGAGCCGCGCGCCGGTGGGCGACCGCGCCGGCGGCGGCGGCCAGGCGCGGCTCGACGCCCTTGGCCAGGAAGGCGGCGATGATCCCCGTCAGCACGTCGCCGGTCCCGGCGGCGGCGAGCGCCGGCGCGTTGCCGGAGATGACGAGCGGCTGTTCGCCTGGCGCGCCGACCAGTGTGTCGGCGCCCTTCAGCAGCACGATGCAGCCGAAGCGCTCGACCGCGCGGCGCAGCGCGTCGAGGCGGTGCGCGGCGACCCACCCGGACGGCTCGCCGAGCAGGCGGCCGAGCTCGCCCTCGTGCGGCGTGAGGATCGTCGGCGCGTTCCGCGCGAACGGCTCCAGCTTCCAGAGTGCGTCCGCGTCGACCACGAGCGGCAGGTCGAGCGCCGTGAGCACCCGGCGCACGAGCTCCACCGTGCTGTCGCTGCGGCCGAGGCCGGGGCCGAGCGCGACCGCGCGCATGCGCTCGGCCGCCTCGACGACGCTGCCGGCCGCCTCCTCGGTCATCCGCCCCTGCCAGTCCTCGGCGACGGGCAGCTTCACGACCTCGACGAGCTGCTGCTCCAGGACGGTCAGGGAGGACACCGGCGCCGCGACGGCGACGTAGCCGGCGTCGGCCCGGAACGCCGCCCGCGCGGCGAGGCAGGCGGCGCCCGTGAGCCCGCGCGAGCCGCCGACGACCAGGACGGCGCCCGCGGTGTACTTGTTGTCGCCCTCGCGCTTCGGCGGGACGAGCTTCAGGATCTCCTCGCGCACGAGCCGCGTCGCGGTCTCGCCGCCCGCGAGGCCGATGCCGGCGACGACGACGTCGCCGGCACGGAACCGCCCTGGCGCGACGTGCAGCCCGACCTTGGGGCCGTGGAAGGTGACCGTCACGTCGGCATCGATTGCTGCGCCCGTGATCTCGCCCGTCGACGCATCGACGCCGGAGGGCACGTCGACCGCGACGACGGGCCGGCCGAGCCGGTTGATCTGCTTGATCAGGCGCGCGGCATCCGGGCGGGGCTCGCCGGTGAAGCCGGTGCCGAAGATCGCGTCGACGACGACGTCCGGGTCGCCGAGATCCTTCGCCTCGTCCTCCGGCTTCACGTCCACGACGTGCACCTCGCGGTCGGCGGCGAGCAGTCGCGCCGCCACGCGGCCGTCACCGCCGTTCGAGCCCGACCCGGCCACGATCGTGATCCGCCGCGCAGCCGGGAAGCGGGCTTCGACGGCGTTCGCGACGGCCGAGCCGGCACGGTCCATCAACTCCGGGATGCTCTCGGGGTAGTTCGGGTACTCCTCCTCGGCCGCGCGCATCTCCGCGGCGGTGAAGAGCGGGTCGAGGTAGTCAGCCATCGACGACGCACACGGCGGTCGCGAGCTCGCGGGAGTGGGTCATCGACAGGTCGATCGCGCCGGCGCCCATCTTCTCGGCCCAGGCGCCGACGCGGCCGGACAGGGCGACGCCGGGCTTCGGGCGGCCGGCGATCTCGATGTCCTGCCAGGCCCAGAGGCGCGCGACGCCGAACCCGAGCGCCTTGCCGACCGCCTCCTTGCCGGCGAAGCGCGCGGCGTAGTGCTGCGCCGGGTTCGGGCGCGAGTCGCAGTAGGCTCGCTCGGCCGCCGTGAAGCAGCGCTCGCGGAAGCGCGGACGCTCGAGCGCGCGGCGCACGCGGTCGATCTCGATGAGGTCGACGCCGACGGTGGTCACGGCGCGGGCGCTTCAATGGCGGCCATGGACGGCGATGCTATTCGCGTCACGGGGTCGGTCGCCCTGCCCATGGCGGAGATCGAGCTGCGCTTCTCGCGCTCGAGCGGGCCGGGCGGCCAGCACGCGCAGACCAGCGAGACCCGCGTCGAGGCCGTGTTCGACGTCGAGGCCTCCGCGACGCTGACACCCGCGCAGAAGACGCGCGTGCTCGAGCGGGTCGGCCCGGTCGTGCGCGCGATCGCACAGGACGAGCGCAGCCAGACGCGGAACCGCGAGCTGGCGCTGGAGCGGCTCGCCGCGCAGTTGCGCGAGGCGCTGAAGGTGCGCCGGCCGCGCCGAGAGACGAAACCGACGGCCGCGTCGCGAGAGCGTCGCCTCGACGAAAAGAAGCGGCGCGGGACGACGAAGCGGCTGCGGCAGCCGCCGCTCGAGTAGGACATTCGTCGTCCATCGACGGAGGCCGGCTTGCCCGGCCGCAGTCACAACGCGGCCCCGGCGCGTCTAACTTCTTAGCGACCCGCGTAAATCGTCATGGCGAGCGGAGCGAGCCGGATTTACGCGGGCGACGATGAGCGCGAAGTCGCCGGTGGGGTGCTCCCACCAGGCCGCGGTGTCGAATCCGGCTTCCTCCAACTCGCGCTCGAGCCCCGGCCGGCGGAACTTGGCGCTGATCTCGGTGCGCAGGTCTTCCCCGTCCGCGAAGTCGACGTCCAGATCGAGCGCGCCGATGCGCACTCCCTGGTCGCCGTCGGAACGGAGCAGCATCTCGATCCACTCGTGCTCGGGATTCCAGCGCGCGATGTGCGCGAAGCGCTCCGGGCGGAAGTCGGCGTCCAGCTCGCGGTTCAGGACGCGAAGTATGTTGCGGTTGAACTCGGCCGTGACGCCGGCGCTGTCGTTGTAGGCGGCCTCCAGACGGCCGACGTCCTTGACGAGGTCGGCGCCGAGCAGCAGCGCCTCGCCGGGCTCGAGCGCCTGCGCGACCTCGCGCAGGAAGCGCGCCCGCTGCCCCGGCTCGAGGTTGCCGATCGTGCTGCCGAGGAAGGCCATCATCCGCCGGTGCCCGGCGGGCAGGGCGCCGATGTGGCGCAGGAAGTCGCCGACGACGCCGTGCACCTCGATGCCCGGGTACTCCTCCTCGATGGCCGCTGCGCTCTGGCGCAGCGTCTCCTCGCTGACGTCGAAGGGCACGAAGCGGCGGAGCGACCCGTGCTCGGCAAGCGCGTCGAGCAGGACGCGGGTCTTGTCGGAGGTGCCGGAGCCAAGCTCGATGAGGGTGTTCGCATCCGTCAGCTCGACGACGTCGAGCGCATGGTCGCGCAGCAGGTCGCGCTCGCGCTCGGTCGGGTAGTACTCGGGCAGCCGAGTGATCTGGTCGAAGAGCTCCGAGCCGCGCTCGTCGTAGAACCACTGCGGCGACAGGTGCTTCGGCGTGGCCGTCAGGCCGCTGACCACGTCGTCGTGCAGCGCCTGCTCCCGCTCGGCCGGCGTGTAGAGCACGTCGACGCGCGGCGTCGGCGGCGCGACGGGCCAGGCGCCGTCAGGCATCGCGCGCGCACCGGAAGCCGGCGAACAGCTGGCGCCGGATCGGATAGTCCCAGTTGCGAAAGGTCATACGCATCGCGGCCGGGTGCGTCGCCCAGGAACCGCCGCGCAGCACCTTGTACTCAGAACCGAAGAACACCTCCGAGTATTCCGCGTACGGGAACGCCTCGAAACCGGGGTAGGCCGTGAAGTCGGACGCCGTCCATTCCCAAACGTCGCCGAAGAGCTGCTCCGGGCCCTCGGCGGGGAACGAGCCCACCGCCTCCGGCGCGAACCGCGCGCTCGCCAGGTTGGCCTCGCCGGCCGCGGTCGAGGCGGCGCGCTCCCATTCGGCCTCGGTCGGCAGGCGCTTGCCCGCCCAGCGGGCGTAGGCGTCGGCCTCGTACCAGCAGACGTGCTGCACCGGCTCCTCCGCGGGAAGCGGCTCCCAGTGTCCGAAGCGCCGCCGCGACCAGCCCGCGCCCTCGCGCCGCCAGAACGCGGGGTGGTCGAGCGCCTGCTCGCGTGTGAACGCCCAGCCGGCCGGGTGCCAGAACTGCGGGTCGTCATAGCCGCCGGCGGCCACAAAGTCGGCGAACTCGGCGTTCGTGACCGGCAGGCGATCGATCAGGAACGGCGCAAGCTCGACCCCGTGCGCCGGCCGCTCGTTGTCGTAGGCCCACGGCTCGTCGTCCGTGCCCATTACGAACGTGCCGCCGTCGATCGCCACCTCGCCGCCGGCCGCCCGGCCGGCGCGCGGCGCGGGCTCGTCGAGCGGGTAGGGCTCGTCGCGCAGCTGGAGCGTCTGGAGCATCGTCTCGACGTGCTGGTGCTCGTGCTGGACGAGCATCCCGTAGACGAACGCGCCCTGGAGCAGCCGCTCGCCGCCGTCGAGATCCACCTGGTCGAGCAGCTCGAGCGAGCGGGCGCGGACATCCTCGCCGAAGCGACGGGCCTCCGCCGGTGTCAAGAGCTCCAGCGCCGCGCGTTCGGAACGCTCGTGCGCGAAGGCGTTGTAGAGATCGTCGAGCCGGCTGTCGGCGGACGGCGACCCGCCGAGCGCCCGGATCAGCCACAGCTCCTCGAAGTGCGCGCAGTGGGCCAGGTCCCAGACGAGCGGCGACATCAGCGCGGAGTACTGCGCACAGAGCTCCTCGTCGGAGAGCGGCGCCAGGAGGTCGAGCATGCGACCGCGCGCCGCCCCGAGCTCGTGGACGACGTCGGCCTTGCTGGGGGCCGGCCGTCGCGCGACGGCCAGGCCGTTGAAGGAGGCCTGACTCACTGGGGCGCCGGGAGCGTAGAGGAACGGGGAGAATCAGGCAACGTGCAGCGAGTTCTCCTCGTGTCACCGACTGAGCGCGACGTCATGGAGATCCGGTCCTCCGGGCTCGACAACCGTTACGAGGTCACGTTCGCAGGGCCCGACCTCGATGCACTCGAGCACATCGACGCGCCGGCGCTCGCCGCGGCGCTCGACGGGCTCGAGGCGGATGGGATCGTGTCCTCGAAGGACCGCGGGGCGCTCTTCGCCGCCGCACTGACGTCGCGGCGCAGCCTGCCCGGGCCGACGCCGGCCGCGGTCGCGTCGTGCCAGCACAAGCCGACTGCGCGCCGGCTCCAGCAGCGGGCCGTGCCGGACGCGGTCCCCGGCTGGGACGCGTCCGGCGGCCCGCCGCTGTTCCCGCCGCCATGGTTCGTGAAGCCGGCCGTGGGTCGCCTCTCGATGGGCGCGCGCCGCGTCGATGACCAGCGCGACTTCCCGCTGGTCGATGGGGACGACGCGTACGCGGCCGGGTGGGAGGCGCTCGCCCGGCTCGGGGGCGTCGACCTCGACGGCCACGGCTGGATCGCCGAGCAGCTGCTCACGGGCGACCCGGTGACCGTCGAGGGATACGTCCATCGCGGAGCGGTCACGATCCTCGGCGTGACCGACTCGGTGATGTACGAGGGAACGCTCAGCTTCGAGCGCTTCGAGTACCCGAGCAGGCTGCCCGTGGAGCGGGTCGACGCCGCGGCCGCAGTCGCGGCGGCGCTCCCGCGCGCGTTCGGCTTCGACGGCGGGTTCTTCAATGTCGAGCTCCTCGTCCCCTCTACGGGCACGCCGGGGCTGATCGAGCTCAACGGCCGCATCGCTTCCCAGTTCGCACCGCTCGTGCGAGCGGTTCACGGCCGCTCGAGCTACGACGCGCTGCTCGCGCTCGCGTGCGGCGAGGATCCACGCTGGGATCCGGGCCCGCCGGACGGCGTCGCGGTCTCGTACGTGCTGCGCCGCTTCGAGGACGCGTGGGTCGAGGAGGTGCCGGACCCCGAGGACGGCGTCGAGATCCTCGTGCACGCCGGCGAGAACCTCTCCGACGCGTACGCGAATGACCCGGGCAGCTTCCGGCTCGCGATCGTGTACGAGGCAGGCGAGACGCGCGAAGACGCGGTCGGAGGCGCGCGGGCGCGCGCGGCGGCGCTCAGGTTTCGGCTGCAGCCATCCCGGGCGTAGGCGCCTCCTCCTCGACCTCCTGCTCGCCGCGCGCCTCGCGGTTCGAGATGAAGATCGCGCCGACGGCGGCGCCGGCAAACGCGAGCGCGGCAACGACCGCCATGGCGGCGCGCCAGGCGTCGATCGAGGCGGCGTGGAACGCCGCGGTGGTCTGGTCCTTCGCCAGCGGCGTCCCGCTCGAGGTGCCGCCGTTCGACTGGAACACGACCGTGACGACGAGGCCGACGAGCGCGACCGCGAGCAGGTTGCCGATCCGCGAGAACGTGGTGTTGATGCCGGACGCGATGCCGGCGTACTTCTCGGGGACCGACTTGAGGGCGGTGGCGGTGATCGGGGCGACGAGGATGGCCAGACCCAGGGAGAAGAGCGCCAGCGCCGGAAGGAGGAGGTACCAGACCTTGGCCTTCGTGTCGACGGCCATCAGGAGCAGCGCCGAGCAGCCGAGCAGCCCCGGCCCGATCGTCAGGTAGAGGCGCGGGCCGTTGCGGTCGGCGAGGGCCCCGAACTTCGGGGCAAACAGGATCATCAGCACCGTCGTCGGCGCGAGGATCACGCTCGTGACGAACGGCGAGTAGCCGAGGAACTGGATGTAGAGCGTCACGTAGACGAGGAAGGCGCCGAGGGCCGCGTAGACGAGGAACGTGGCGGCGTTGGAGGCGGCGAAGTTGCGGATGCGGAAGAGCTCGAGCGGCAGCATCGGGCTCTCCTTGCGGTGCTCCACGACAAGGAAGGCGATGAGCGAGGCGCCCGCGATGCCCAGCAGCCACCAGTAGCCGGCGAAGCCGTGGCGGGCTCCTTCGACGAGCGCGTAGGTCAGCGTCCCGACGCCGACGGCGATGAGCGCGGCGCCCGGAACGTCGAGGCGCTGGGTTCCGGTCGCCTCCTCGCGGCGGCACTGGCCGGCGCGCGCGAACCAGACTGTCGCCACGGCGACGGGCAGGTTGATGAGAAAGATCCAGCGCCAGGAGGCCCACTCCACGAGCGCACCGCCGATGGGCGGGCCGCCGATCGTGACGACGGCCGTGAACGACGTCCAGAGGCCGACGGCGCGGCCCGCGTCCTTGCCGTACGCCTGGCGGAGGAGCGCCAGGCTGTTGGTCGTGACGAAGGCGCCGCCGATGCCCTGCAGCGTGCGCGCGGCGATCAAAACGCCACCGTTCGGGGAGACCGCCGCGAGCAGCGACGCGAGCGCGAACACCGCGACGCCCGCCGTGAAGACCTCGCGCCGGCCGCGCCGGTCGCCGACGGCGCCGGCGACGAGGTAGAGCGACGCGAGCGCGAGCGAGTACGACAGGTAGATCCACTGCTCGCCGGCAAGACCCAGGTTCAGGTCCTTCTCGATGGTCGGCAGCGCGACGATCACCACCGTCACGTCGAGGAAGGCGAGCGACGACCCGAGGATCGTCGCGATCAGCGTCAGCCGCCGCCGCTGCGCCTCCGTGCGCGCCATGCCCCGAGGATACGGTGTCGCGGTGATCGAGTCACTCCATGTCGCGACCGGAGCGGCGATCGGCGAGGCCACCGGCTCGCGCCTCTGGGCAGCCGTCCTCGGTCCGGTCTCGCATTTCCTCGGCGATCTGACGCCGCACGACGACATCCCGTCTGACACGTTCGAGACGGTCAGCGGCATCCTCGCCGGGCTCTGGGTCGTCCATCGGCGCGGCCTGTTCTCGCCGGCCGCCATCGGCGCGGTCTTCGCGACGATGCCGGACTTCGAGCACCTGCTGCGGCCGGCCCGGCCGGGGCGCAGGCAGCTGTTCCCATCGCACCGCTACACGCGGTTCCACCAGCGCGGCGGGCTGCCGGCGTGGCTCCAGCTCGGGGCGGCGGTCGCGATTCTCATCGCGCTTGACCGCGACTAGCGAGCGGCTACTCGACGGTGACGGTCTTCGCCAGGTTGCGCGGCTGGTCGACGTTCAGCCCGCGCAGGCGCGCGATCCGGTAGGCGAGCAGCTGCAGCGGCACCACGGCCAGCACCGCCTGCAGGAACGCGGGCGACGTCGGCACGTAGATGACGTCGTCGGCGTGGTGCTGGACGTCCTCGTTGCCGTCGGTGGCGATCGCGATCACGTGTGCGCCGCGCGCCCGCACCTCCTGCATGTTCGAGACGATCTTGTCGTACACGTGGATGTTCGTCGCCACGACGACGACAGGTGTGTCCTCGTCGAGCAGCGCGATCGGGCCGTGCTTCATCTCGCCGGCCGAGTAGGCCTCGGTCGGGATGTACGAGATCTCCTTCAGCTTCAGCGCGCCCTCGAGCGCGACCGGCAGCCCGATGTGCCGGCCGAGGTAGAGGAAGAACGGCTTGTCGTGGTAGCGCTCGGCGATCTCCTCGATCGGGTGGTCGGCGTCGAGGAACTGGGCGATCTTGTCCGGCAGCTCGTAGACCTGGTCGAGGATGAAGCGGATCGTGTCCGGCGGCAGCGTCTCGCGCACCATCGCCAGCTTCAGCGCGATCAGGTACAGCAGGGCGACCTGCGACGTGAACGTCTTCGAGGCCGCGACGCCGACCTCCAGGCCGCAGCGCGTATAGAGCGACGAGTCGACCTCGCGCGTGATGTGCGAGCCCATCATGTTCGTGATCGCCACCGTGTGCGCTCCGCGCTCCTTGGCCAGCTTCATGGCGCCGATCGTGTCGCGCGTCTCGCCGGACTGGGAGATGCCGATGACGAGCGTGTCCGGGCCGATCACCGGGTTGCGGTAGATCCACTCGGAGGCGATGTCCGGCTCCACCGGCACCCGGCCCCACTCCTCCAGCACGTACCGCCCGACGACGGCCGCGTGGTAGGCGGTGCCGCACGCGAGGATGACGATGCGGCGGATGTTCGCCAGCTCATCGTCTGACAGGCCGAGCCCCTCCAGCTCGAGCCTGCCGTGGCGGACGCGGTCGCCGATCGTCTCCGCGACGGCCTCCGGCTGCTCGTAGATCTCCTTGAGCATGAAGGTCTCGTAGCCGCCCTTCTCGGCGCCCTCGTCGTCCCAGTCGAGCGCGATGACGTCGTGCTCGACCGGCCGGCCGTCGCGGTCGACGAACTGGGCGCCCTCCGGCGTGATGCGGACGACGTCGCGGTCGTCGGGGAACAGGACGTTGCGCGTCTCGCGCAGGAAGGCGGCGGCGTTCGACGCCAGGAACATCTCGCCCTCGCCGATCCCGACCACGAGCGGCGTCTGCAGGCGGGTGGCCACGAGCTCGCCCGGGTGGTCGCGGTGGATGACGACGAACGTGAAGTGGCCCTCGAGCTCGGCGGCCGCGAGGCGAACCGCCTCGAGCAGGTCGCCGTCGTAGTGCTGCTCGATCAGGTGGACGACGGTCTCGGCATCGGTCTCCGAGGTGAACGTGTGCCCCTCGGCGCTGAGCCGCTCACGGAGCTCGCGGTAGTTCTCGACGATGCCGTTCAAGACGATCGCGATCTTGCCCGGGTCGCAGCCCGTGAGCGGGTGCGCGTTGCGCTCGGTGACGCCGCCGTGGGTGGCCCAGCGCGTGTGGCCGAGCCCCGTGCTCGCGCGGGAGCCGTTCTGGGCGGCCGCCGCCTCCTTCAGAAAGGAGAGGTTGCCGACAGCGCGCACGTAGTGGAGGCCCTCGTCCTCGAGGAGCGCGATCCCGGCGGAGTCGTAGCCGCGGTACTCGAGGCGCTCCAGGCCGTAGAGCAGGATGGCCTGGCACTCACGGCTGCCGACGTACCCGATGATCCCGCACATTCAGAATCCTCCTGTCCGCGAAGCCGAGGGTTGAAGCCTCCCAAAAGCGCGAAAGCCCGGTTCCGCGAACCCCCAGCGTCGGGGGGATCTCAACCGAGCTCTCGTCGAACGAGAGCGGTGATGGTACCACAGAGATCGCGCGCGGCCCCCTCGTCAGAGGCCTCGGCGAGCACCCTGACGACGGGCTCCGTGCCCGACGGACGGACGAGAATTCGGCCGTCTCCGTCGAGTTTCGCGTTGAGTGCGTCGACCTCCTCCCGGATGGCCGGCGTGAGCTCACGGCGGGCCACGCGGATGTTCTCCTTCACCTGCGGATAGCGCGGCATCACGGCCGCAGCCTCGGCCAGCGTGCGGCCGCCGAGCGCGCCGCAGACGAGCAGGGCCGCGGCCAGGCCGTCGCCGGTCACGTGGTCGCGGAGGTAGATCAGGTGGCCCGACTGCTCGCCGCCGAGCTGGCCGCCCTCGCGGTCCAGCGCGTCGAGGACGTAGCGGTCGCCGACGTCGGTGGTGACGACGCGGATGCCGCGGTCGGCCATCAGCCGGTGGAAGCCGAGGTTGGTCATCACCGTGACCGCGACGAGGTCGACGCCGAGCGCCAGCGCGAGCACCGCCAGCAGCTGGTCGCCGTCGAGCGGCGTGCCGGCGGCGTCGACGGCAAGCACGCGGTCGCCGTCGCCGTCGAAGGCGAAGCCGAGGTCGAGGCCGTGCTCGGAGACGGTGCGCGAGAGCAGGCGCAGGTCGGTCGCGCCGCACTCCACGTTGATGTTGGTGCCGTCGGGCGCGTCCGCCACGGCCACCACGTCGGCGCCGAGCCGTCGGAACGCCTCCGCGCCGATGGCGGAGTAGGCGCCGTTCGCGCAGTCGACGCCGATGCGCAGCCCGGCGAGGTCGGTGCCGAAGCGCTCCACGACGTGGTCGAGGTAGCTGTCGAGTGCGACGTCGACGCGGTCGATGCTGCCCCGCTCCGTCGCCGGCGGCGCGTCGAGCAGGCCCTCGATCTCCTCCTCCTGCGCGTCCGTGAGCTTCTGGCCCTGCCCGGTGAAGAGCTTCACGCCGTTGTACTCGGGCGGGTTGTGCGAGGCCGAGATCACGACGCCGACGTCGAGCGCGAGCAGCGCGACCGCCGGCGTCGGCAGCACGCCCGCCAGCACCGCGTTGCCGCCCGCCGCCACCACGCCCCGCGCGAACGCCTCCTCGAGCTCCGGCCCGGACCCCCGGGTGTCGCGCCCGACGAACACGCGGCCGCCGCCGGACCAGCGGGTCACGGCGCTGCCGAGCTGCTCGACTAGCTCGCACGTCAGCGTCTCGCCGACGATGCCGCGCACGCCGTCGGTACCGAAATACCGCCTCAAGGGAGGCGGAGCCTACTAACCATCTCGCGCAGCGAGATGGTTAGCGCTTGCTGAACTGCGGCGCCTTGCGGGCCTTGTGCAGCCCGGCCTTCTTGCGCTCGACCATGCGGGCGTCGCGGGCCAGGAAGCCCTCGCGCTTGAGCATGACGCGCAGCTCCGGGTCGGACTCGACGAGCGCACGGGCGATGCCGTGGCGGACGGCACCCGCCTGCCCGCTCGGCCCGCCGCCGTGGACGCGCACGCGCAGGTCGTAGGTTCCCTCCAGCCCGGCTACCTTGAACGGGGCCATGACCGTGGTCCGGTGCGTCACGCGCGGGAAGTACTCCTCGACGGTGCGGCCGTTCACCCAGGTGGCGCCGTCGCCGGGCCGCAGGATCACGCGCGCGACCGAGGTCTTGCGCTTGCCGGTGCCGAGGTACTGCGCGGGCTGGGACATCTAGTTCCTGACCTCCAGAGGTTGTGGCGACTGCGCCTCGTGCGGATGCTCCGGCCCGGCGTAGACCTTCAGCTTGCCGAGCTGCGCACGGCTGAGGCGGTTGCGCGGGAGCATGCCCTTGACCGCCTTGCGGATGACCTCGGTCGGGCGGCGCTCGAGCTGTTCGCGCAGCGTCCGCGACCGGAGCCCGCCGGGGTAGCCGGAGTGGCGGTGGTACATCTTCTGGTCGAGCTTCTGGCCCGTGACCGAGATCTTCTCGGCGTTCACGACGACCACGAAGTCGCCGGTGTCGACGTGCGGCGTGTACTCGGGCTTGCGCTTGCCGCGCAGGGTGTCCGCGATCTGCGTCGCGAGACGCCCGAGGGTCTGCCCCTCGGCATCGACGACGTACCAGTGGCGCTCGACGGCGCCCGGCTTTGCATTCCAAGTCTTCATTGCACAGAAAAGAGCGGACCACGCGTCCGCCGGCGGCCGATTGTAGCAGCGCTACGCGGGTTCCAGGGCCGGCGCGGGCTCGCGCCGGAAGACCAGCAGCACCACCGCCGGGACGACCGCCATGAGCGTCCCGCCGACCGCCAGGCCGACCGTGCCGAGGCCGGTGAACGCGGCCCCGCCGACGAGCACGAGCACCGCCGCCGTCATCGACGCCACGAGGTCGGAGAAGCCGATCAGCCGCCCGCGCTCGGTCACGCCCGCGAGGGTGACCAGCTCGGCCGTGGCCGCGACGTACGAGAAGCTCCAGCCCAGCCCGAGGCCGAACAGCGCCACCGACATGCCGACGATGGAGTCGAGCCACACGAGCGCGAGCGTGGAGGCGGCCATGAGGGTGAGCCCGGCGGTGATCGCGCGCTGCCGGCCCATGCGGTCGATGAGGTCGCCGACCACGATGACGAGCCCGAACATGCCGACGATATGCGCGCTGATGATCCGGAAGACCTCGCCCTGCGCGTGCCCGTGGTCGATTGCGACGTAGCCGGAGAGGTTCATCACCGAGGCCATCACCGCGAAGCTCGTCACGGCGGCCAGCAGGGCGAGCGGGACGCCCGGCCGGCGGAGGATCTCCTTGAGCGGCGAGGCGGCGACCACCGGGTCGCCATGCTGCCTGGCGATCGTCGAGGGATCCGGCCGCACGAAGAACGCGATCACGAGCCCGGCGACGAGGAACGCGCCGGCCGCGAGCCACGGGACGACGAGGTCGTCGGCGGTCAGGTGCTTGCCCGCGAACATCGGGCCGAAGACGAAGGGCCCCAGCACGGCGCCGATGACCGAGCCGAACAGGACGTAGGACATCCCGCGCGCCCGGCGGTCGGGCGGGTACATCTCGGCCGCGGCCGCCCGCGACAGCTGGACGACGCCGCCGCAGCCGCCCGCAAGCGCCAGGCCCGGCAGGACGAGCGTCCACGTGTCGAGTGCGCACCCCGCCGCGGTGATCGTGCAGCCCGCTACGCCGGCGAGGAAGCCGATGCGGATGATCGGCATCCGGCCGTACCGGTCCATCGCCCGTCCGGCCGGGCCTGCCGCCAGCGCGCCCGAGACGAGGAAGATCGCCGGGCCGAGCCCGAGGATTCCCTTCACCCCGGTGACGAGGACGAGCGTGACGGTCGCCACGGCGACGGACAGCTGGAACATCCCCGACAGGCAGACGAGCCCGGATGCGAGCAGCACTGTGTTGCGGCGAACCGGGTACTCGGTCACCGGAGCACTTCTACCAGCCCCTCCCGGAACGCCTGAGCGCCGCCGTGGGAGGGATGGCGGATGCCGGGCAGCCCGAGCGCGTGCTCAGCGACGCGACCGACGGGCACGATGCGGCGCCCACGGGCCAGCTCGGTGACGAACCGGGCGCCCGCTTCCACCTCGCCGCGCGTCGGCGGCCGGTTCGACGCCGGCTCGCCCACACGGTGCGGGTGCGTCGGGACGGCGTTCCAGAGCAGCACGTCCTCCTCGGCGCCGAGCTCTGCGAGCACACGGTGGACGATGGTCGCGGTCGCCTCGGCCGGCCCACGGCCCGTCAGCTGGCGCTCGGACGTGAACGGCAGGCCCGAGACGCGCGCGCCGCGGTAGCCGGCGGCCTCACCGACGAGCAGCACGCGGGCGCCGGCGCGGGCCGCGAGGTACCGTCGCAAGCGGCGGCACCGGGCGTCGGCGCCCGTCCCGTCGCGGTAGAAGTTGAAGGTCTCGCCGATCCGTGTCGCCGCGAGTCTTGTGACCATGTCCGACATCGATGTTCGTACTCTGACGGACGGCGGCCAGACGGCCGAGGCCGTCGCGGGCTGGATTGCGGAGTTCATCCGCGGCGCGCAGCGGACGCTCGACCTCGCGCAGTACGACTTCCACCTCGGCGCGGCGACGGCGCCCATCGTCGCGGCCGCGTTCGCAGACGCCGTCGGGCGCGGTGTCGCCATCCGCATCGTCTACGACGTCGACAGCGCCATCCCGGTGCCGGTCCCGCCGCCGCCCGAGCCGGACACGCGCTTCATCGCGTCGCTCGGCGTCGAGTCCCGCGCGATCGCCGGCATCCCCGACCTGATGCACCACAAGTACGTCGTCCGCGACGGCGCGACCGTCTGGACGGGCTCGCTGAACTGGACGGACGACTCCTTCTCACGCCAGGAGAACATCGTCGCGATCGTGCAGTCGGAGCTGCTCGCCCGCGCCTACACGCTCAACTTCGAGGAGCTCTGGACGAAGGACGCCGTGGCGAAGACGGGCAGGATCGAACCGCGAAAGGTCGAGGTCGGCGCCGCCGAGGTGCGGCCGTGGTTCACGCCCGGGTTCGGCGAGGAGGTCGCGCACCGGATCGCGCGGGCGGTCGGGAAGGCGAAACGCCGCGTCCGGCTGCTCTCACCGGTGCTAACGAGCGGGCCCGTGCTGGGAACGCTGGCCGAGGCCGCGTCCGAGAACCGCGTCGACCTGGCCGGGTGCCTCGACGCCACGCAGATGCAGGACGTGCTCAAGCAATGGGGGGCAACCGGGTCGGTGACGTGGAAGCTGCCGCTCCTGCTCGCGGTCGTCCCGGGCCGGTTCTCGGGCAAGGCATCGACGCCGTGGAACCGATCCGGCAGCCCGCACGACTTCATGCACGCAAAGGTGCTCGTCGCCGACGACACCGTGTTTCTCGGGAGCTACAACCTCTCGCGCTCGGGCGAGATGAACGCCGAGAACGTGCTCGAGATCGAGGACGCCGGGCTCGCCGAGCGGATGGCCGCCTTCGCCGACCAGGTGCGGGCGAGCTACCCGGCGATGACGCTGCAGTTCCTCAGCCGTCCCAGGAAACCAGGTCGTCGAGGGGGACCCGGCGGCGCGTGAGCCGGCTGCTGTGAACGGCGTCGTCGCCCTGGGCGGAGGGGTGCCCGATGGTCAGAACGCAGACGAAGTGCACGTCGTTGGGCATGCCGACGAGCTCGCGTAGCGCCGGGACGTCCTCGGGCAGGACGCCGAAGACGCCGGTGACGAGGCCCTCATCGAGCGCGGCGAGCTGGACGAGCATGAAGAGCGCGCCGGCGTCCACGTACCAGTAGGGCGCGGGCCAGCCGATCTCCTCGCCGTCGGCCAGCTTGTCCGGCTGCCGGTAGCGCTCGTGGTAGCTCTCCTCGCGGACGCCGACGACCACGTGGACGGGCGCCGCGGAGATCCAGCGCTCGAGCCCGGCCGCCGCGTACTCGTCCTCGCCGGCGAGCTGACCGATCGCCTGCCGTGTCGCCGGCGCGGTGATGACGTAGAGACGATGCCCCTGGCTGAACCCTGCGCTCGGCGCGCGCCGGACGGTGCCGACGATCCGCTCGACCGTCTCGCGCGGGACGGGCTCGTCCGAGTACGAGCGCACCATGCGGCGGCGGCGCAGGAGCTCGCGGAACTCCACGGTTTCGACCCTACCCGTACGCTCCGCGCGTGAAGCTCGTTCCGACGCTCCTCGCGGGCGCAGCGCTCGTCGCGGCCGGCGTGCTCGCCTGGAGGCGGCGCTGGGTGCTGGCCGCGGTCGCGGTGGTCGCGGCGGCCGGGCTCGCCGTCTTCGCCAGCGTCGAGCTGCCGAGCGTCGAGACGATCCTGACCGACCTCGGCTCGCGGCTCGGCAACTGGACGTACCTCCTCGTCGGCGTGCTCGCCTTCCTCGAGACGTCGGCGTTCGTCGGGCTGATCGCGCCGGGCGAGGTGGCCGTCGTGTTCGGCGGCTTCGTCGCCGGGCAGGGCGCGATCAACCCGGTCGTGCTCTGGCTCATCGTCTGGTTCTGCGCGGCGGCGGGCGACTCGACCGGCTACGTGCTCGGTCGCAAGCTCGGCCGGAGCTGGGCGCTGAAGTACGGCGAGCGCGTCGGCGTGACGGCGGGCCGCTTCGACGCGGTCGAGCGCTTCTTCCTGCGCCACGGCGGCAAGACGATCCTGATCGGCCGCTTCATCGGCTTCTTCCGCTCGCTCGGCCCGTTCGTCGCCGGCAGCGCGCGCGTCCCGTACGGCCGCTTCCTCGCCGCGTCGCTGGCCGGCGCCGGCCTCTGGAGCGCCGTGTTCGTCGCGCTCGGCTATGTCTTCTATCGGAGCTTCCACCGCGCGTTGCACTACGTGCAGCAGGGGAACACGGTGTTCGGTGTCCTCGTCGTCGTCGCCGTGGCCGGGTACGGCCTCTACCGCCTCTGGCACAGCCCGCAGGCGCGCGCACGCGTCCGCAAGGGCCTCGGGCGGCTCATCGGCCGCCAGGACATGGAGGACATCGAGGCGCTGCGCGACCGCGATCCCTGATCCGAAAGGAGCCGCATGCCGTTCGACCAGTACCACGAGCCGCCGGAGGAGCTGCCGCAGGAGGTGCGGACGTTCGCCCGCATCTGCACGTCGCTGATCGAGGAAGCCGAGGCGATCGGCTGGTACGAGCAGCGCCTCGCCGTCGAGAAGGATCCCGATGCGCGCGCGATCATGGAGCACGCGCAGCAGGAGGAGTTCCTGCACTTCTCGATGGATCTCGAGTTCCTGGCGCGGCGGAAGGACGCCTGGCGGATCGCGCTCAAGGACGTCCTCTTCAAAAAGGGCGACATCGTCGCGGCGGCGGAGAAGGCGGAGGCGGAGCAGGAGGCCGAGTAGCGCGTTGACCAGCGGCCGAGGCTGGTCGTATCGTCTGCAACATGTTCGATCGCCTTCGAAATTGGCTTCGCCCCGCACCGACAAACCAGGAGGACATGGAGGCCCAGAAGGACGGCCGCCAGATCCGCGAGGACGTCGAGACGCTGCGTGCGGGCACTCGGAGCCCCCTCGAGGCCGCGATGTACACGCACGGCGGCTCAGAGAGCCGCGGCCGAGAAATCCCCGACTAGCCGCCTACTCCCACTCGATCGTCGCCGGCGGCTTCGACGAAAGGTCCAGGCAAACTCTGTTCACCGTTGGAACCTCGTTGATGATCCGGCTCGAGATCGTCTCGAGCAGGTCGTAGGGCAGGCGCGCCCAGTCGGCGGTCATCGCGTCCTCCGACGTGACGGCGCGGATGACGATCGGGTACGCGTACGTGCGCTCGTCTCCCTGCACGCCCACCGAGCGGATCGCGGGCAGCACCGCGAAGCTCTGCCACAGGTCGCCGTAGAGCCCGGCGCGGCGAATCTCCTCCTGCAGGATCGCGTCCGCCTCACGCAACGTCTCGAGCCGCTCCTCGGTGACGTCGCCGATGATCCGGATCGCGAGCCCTGGCCCCGGGAACGGCTGCCGCCAGACCATGCGCTCCGGCAGGCCGAGTTCCTCGCCGACGCGGCGCACCTCGTCCTTGAACAGGAGGCGCAGCGGCTCGACCAGGTCGAGGTCCATCTCCTCCGGCAGCCCGCCGACGTTGTGGTGCGACTTGATCGTCGCCGCCGTGCCGGCCTGGACGCCGCCGAGGCCGCCCGACTCGATCACATCCGAATAGAGCGTCCCCTGCACCAGGAAACGCACGTCGCCGAGGCGCTTCGCCTCGGCCTCGAACACCCGGATGAACTCCTCGCCGATCGCGCGGCGCTTGTCCTCCGGGTCGGTCACGCCCTCGAGCCTGGCCAGGAAGCGCTCCTTCGCGTCCACGTGGACGAGCGGGACGTGGAAGTGGCCGCCGAAGGTCTCGACCACCTGCGGCGCCTCGTCCTTGCGCAGCAGCCCGTGGTCGACGAACACGCACGTGAGCTGGTCGCCGATCGCCTTGTGCACGAGCAGCGCCGCGACGGCCGAGTCCACGCCGCCCGAGAGCCCGCAGATGACCTTCGCCGAGCCGACCTGCGCGCGGATGCGCTCGACCTGCTCCTCGATCACCGCGGCGGGCGTCCAGGTCGCGTCGGCCCTGGCGACCTCGTAGAGGAAGTTCTTCAGGAGCTCGGTGCCGTGCTCGGTGTGCAGCACCTCGGGATGGAACTGAACGCCGTAGAGGCCGCGCTCCGCCGCCTCGAATGCCGCGATCGGCGTCGACGGTGAGCCGGCCGTCACCGTCGCGCCCTCCGGCGGCGCGGTGACCGAGTCGCGGTGGCTCATCCAGACCGTTTCCTCGGGCGGCAGCCCGGCGAAGAGGGCGCCGCCGGTGGCGCGCAGCTCGGTGCGCCCGAACTCCGATGCGCCGGTGCGCTCGACGGCACCGCCGAGGTCAAGCGCCATGAGCTGCATGCCGTAGCAGATGCCGAGCGTCGGCACGCCCAGGTCGTAGAGCGCCGGGTCGATCCGCGGCGCGCCGTCCGCGTAGACCGAGGCGGGGCCGCCGCTGAGCACGATCGCGCGCGGCCGGCGCGCGCGCACCGCCTCGACGGGCGTCCCGTGCGGGACGAGCTCCGAGTAGACGCGGCACTCTCGGATGCGGCGCGCGATCAGCTGGGAGTACTGGCCGCCGAGGTCGATGACGAGAACCGGGCGTTCCTCGACGCCGTCGCGCGCCTCCTCGAGCGGTGCCGCCTCAGCGACGGTAATTCGGAGCCTCCTTGGTGATCGTCATGTCGTGGGGATGGCTCTCACGGAGGCCGGCTCCCGTGATCCGGACGAAACGTGCCTCCTTGAGATCGTCGATCGTCGCCGCACCGGTGTAGCCCATCGCCTGGCGAAGGCCGCCCACGAGCTGGCGCAGCACCGTGCGCACCGGGCCCTTGTAGGGCACGCGCCCCTCGACGCCTTCCGCTATCAGGTCGGTGCTGTCCTCCACGTCGCCCTGGAAGTAGCGGTCCTTCGAGTAGCCGCGCGCCTTCATCGCGCCGAGCGAGCCCATGCCGCGGAACTCCTTGAAGCGCTCGCCGCCGGCGAGGACCACTTCGCCCGGAGCCTCGTCGGTCCCGGCGAGGAGGGCGCCGAGCATCACACTGTCGGCGCCGGCCGCGACCGCCTTTGCGATGTCGCCCGAGCTCGTGATCCCGCCGTCCGCGATGCACGTGATGCCGGCACGCGAGGTCACGTCCGCTACCTCGTAGATGGCAGTGATCTGCGGGACGCCGACGCCCGCGACGATCCTCGTCGTGCACACAGCCCCGGGCCCGACCCCGCACTTCACGCCGTCGACGCCGGCATCGGCGAGGGCTTCCGCGCCCTCGGCCGTGGCGACATTGCCGGCGACGATGTCGACGTCGAGCGCGTCCTTCAGCCGCCGCGCCATCTCGACGACGCCACTCGAATGGCCGTGGGCGGTGTCGACGATCAGCGCATCCGCGCCGGCGTCGGCGAGTGCTGCAGCGCGCTCGAGCGCATCCGGCCCGACGCCTACGGCGGCGGCGACGCGGAGCCGCCCCTGCTCGTCCTTCGTCGCGTGCGGGTAGTCGATGCTCTTCTGGATGTCCTTGACGGTGATCAGCCCCTTCAGCCGCCCGTCCGCGTCGACGACCGGGAGCTTCTCGATGCGGTGCTCGCCGAGGATCGCCTGCGCCTGCTCGAGCGTCGTCCCGACCGGCGCGGTGATCAGGTTCGCAGCCGTCATCAACGCGCTCACCGGCACGTCGGCCTCGTCGCGGAAACGGAGGTCGCGGTTCGTGAGGATCCCGACCAGCCGCCCTTCTACGTCCACGATCGGGACGCCGGAGATGCGGTAGCGCTCCATCAGCTCGAGCGCATCCGTCACGCGCGCGTCCGGGCCGAGCGTGACCGGCTCGCCGATCATCCCGGACTCCGAACGCTTCACCCGGTCGACCTCGGCCACCTGGGCCTCGATCGGCAGGTTGCGGTGCAGGACGCCGATCCCGCCCTCGCGCGCCAGTGCGATGGCCAGGCGCGACTCGGTGACGGTGTCCATCGCGGCCGAGACGATCGGGATGGCAAGCGTGATGCGCGGCGTCAGACGCGTCGCGGTCGAGACGTCCGCAGGCAGCACGTCCGAGGCGGCCGGCTCCAGCAGCACGTCGTCGAAGGTGAGGCCCTCGCGGACGAACTTGCGGCCGGCGGCGACCAGCCGCTCGACGTCCTCGGGCCGGAGGTCAATGTCCACGGTCTTCTGAGACCCCCCTGAGACGCGAAAACCCAGGCGCCGCGGGGCTGCCTGGGCTCTGGATGTCACTTGCAGTACGGACGTTCAACGGTCGAGCGATCCTACCACCCTCCTACGACGGCACCGGCTCGCGCTCGGAGACCTCGACCGCGCCCGCGAGCCGCGTCGCCTCCCGCGGGTCGAAACGGCCCGCGCCGACCTCGAGCGTCGACGCGGTGCCCGCGGCGACCCCCGCGCGCAGGGCCTCGTCGGCGGTGCGCCCGGCGACGCGCGCGGCCAGGAACCCCGCGAGGAGGACGTCGCCCGAGCCGACCGCCGACACGACCTCGACCTGCGGCGCCGACGCCTGCAGCAGCCGCCGCGAGCGCTCCTCGCGCAGCAGCGCGTAGCAGCCGGTCGTCTCGGTGATCAGCACGTTCCGGGCCCCCATCTCGCCGATCAGGCCGAGCGCGGTGAGGAAGTCCTCGTCGTCCGAGAACTCCTGCCCGACGAGCGCCTCCGCCTCGCGCTGGTTCGGCGAGACGATCGTCGGCTCGGCCTCGACGCCGAGCCGTAGGGGCTCGCCCTCGCAGTCGAGCACGGTCTGCACGCCCCGGCGCGAGAGGTCGCGGATCGCCTCCGCGTAGAAGCCGATGTCGACGCCGCGCGGCAGCGAGCCGGCGAAGACGACGTACTCGGCCGAGCTGGACAGGTAGCGCAGCTTGTCGCGCAGCACATCGAGCTCGTGCTGCTCGACCTGCGGCCCCCACTCATAGATCTCCGTGAACGAGTTCGCCATCGGGTCGACGACCGCCGTCGACGTGCGCGAGTTGTCCGTGATCTGGACGAAGTCGTGCAGGATCGACTCGCTGACGAGCTCCTGGAGGATGCGCTGGCCCGTGCCACCGCCGGCGAGCCCGGTCGCCACGACGGGCACGTCGAGCCGCTTCAGCGCGCGGGCGATGTTCACGCCCTTGCCGCCCGCGAGCGACAGGCTCGCGCTGGCGCGGTGACGCTGGCCGAGCTGGAGGTTCGGGACGGTGAGCGTGCGGTCGAGCGCCGCGTTCAGCGTGACGGTGACGATCACGGCAGCCACCCCACGATCGTCTTGCCGACGCGTTTCGCGTACCAGCGGGCACGCCCGCCGACGCCTGGGTAGGACACCGACTTCGCGGCCACGAGCGGCGCGGTGGCGACAAGCCGGCGATGGTCGTACACGCGCACGACGCCAAACCGCTCCCCGCGCGTGACCGGCAGCGCCACCGCGGTGGGCGCCACCACCTCCTCGCGCAGGCGGCGCCCGACCCGCACAGCACTGCGAACGCCGTGCTCGGCGACCAGCTTGACGGGGCCGCGCCCGAACGAGGCGGCCGCGCTCGCGTAGACGCGGTGCGGCCCGATCAGCGTCGTCACGCGGTAGCGGGCGAGGCCCCAGCGCAACAGCTTCGCCAGGTCGGCGTTGCGCTCAGCGCGCGTCGGCTCGCCGAGGATCGTGGCGTAGACCGTCAGGCCCTGCCCGCGCACGGCCGCGACCTGGCACCAGCCCGCGTTTCCCGTGTGGCCGGTCTTGACGCCGATCACGCCGGGGAACGTGCCCAGCAGGTCGTTCCAGGTGGAGAGGTGCCGCCCGCCGGCGATCGTCGCCGAGCGCATCCGCACCGTCTGGCGGACGAACAGCTTGTTCATCAGCACGCGGCCGAGCAGTGTCAGGTCGCGCGCGCTCGAGTAGTGACCTGGCGCGTCGAGGCCGTCCGGGCGCACGAAGTGCGTATCGCGCAGGCCGAGCTGGCGCGCACGGCGGTTCATCATCGCGACGAAGCGCGCGCGGTCGCCGTGGCCGACGTAGTCGGCAAGCGCGACCGCGGCGTCGTTCGCGCTCTGGATCAGCGCGCCCTCGACGAGGTCGCGGACGGTCAGCCGGTCTCCCTGGTGCAGGTAGATGCTCGAGCCGCCTGGCGAAACGCCCGGGCCGACGGTGACGGTGGCGCCCAGCTTCGCGTGCTCGAGCGTCAGGAGCACCGTCATGAGCTTGGTGATGCTCGCCATCGGCAGGCGCTCGCGGGCGTGGTAGGCCGCGATCGTCTCGCCGGTCGATGCGTTCTCGATGAAGTACGCGCGCGCATGCACGGACGGTGGCGCCGCAACCGCCGGGGCGGCGAGCGCGAGCGCGGCGACGAGGGCCGGGACGAGGACGCGGATTCGCAAGGGACTCTCCGGGTGCTGCGCCGGAGAGGCTACCTGCGGGGCTACCAGCCGGAGGCAGCCTGAATCTCGGCGCGGAGCCGGGCGGCCTCGGCGGCCGCGGCGGCCCGCCAATCGGCGTCGCCCTGCCGGGCTGCGTAGATGATCGAGCGCGAGGCGGCGACGAGCGCGCTCGCCGGCCCGCTCGTGAACGCGCGCGCGACGTCGGCGGCGGTCGCGCCCTGGGCGCCGACGCCCGGGAGCAGCATGATCGCGCGCGGCATCAGCCGGCGCGCCTCGCCGATCGCCCGCGGATGCGTCGCGCCGACCACCGCGCCAATGCTCGAGAGCCCGCGCTCACCGACGATGTCCTCGCCCCACTCGTTCACATGGGTCGCAACGTGGTGCCAGAGCGGGCGGCCGTCCGAGAGCTGCGCGTCCTGCACGTCGGCCGAGCCGGCATTCGAGGTCTTGACGAGGCAGAAGATGCCTCCGCCGTCGCGCCGGCAGGCCGCGAGGAACGGCTCGACGGAGTCGCGGCCGAGGTACGGGTTGACGGTCAGCGCATCGGAGAGCGGGACGCCGTCCTCGCGCGGCTCGAGGAAGGCGGCCGCGTACGCACGCGCCGTCGACCCGATGTCTCCGCGCTTGGCATCCGCGACGACGAGCAGGCCGGCCGTGCGCGCGTACGCGCAGACACGCTCGAAGACCTCGATGCCCGGCGCGCCGAGCGCCTCGAAGAAGGCGATCTGCACCTTCACGCCGACGACGTACGGCGCGACCGCGTCGACGATCGCGCAGCAGAACCGCTCGACCGCGACCGCGGAGTTCGTTCCGCCGCCGAGCTCGACCGGCAGCAGCTCCACGCGCGGGTCGAGCCCGACCAGGAGCTGCGACTGCTTGCGGTCGACGGCATCGGCGACGCGGTCGCCGAACGGGACGACCGAGACGGCAGGCCCTGCCAGCGCGTCCTGCGCCATCATGGAACCGTAGTGCGAGGGAGGGGCCGGCGGGGGACCGGATCGCCCCCCGCTCGATACCCCTGAAAGCGCCAGCGGGGACGACCTAGGACTTCAGCGCCTGCTTGAGGCTGCTGCCCGCCGAGAAGCGCGGGACGGTCGCGGCGGGAATGTGGACCTTCTGGCTTGGATTGCGGGGATTGACGCCTTCGCGTGCCGCACGCTCGGCGGTGGAGAACTTCCCGAACCCGGTGAAGGACACCGAGTCCCGGCGCTTCAACGTGTCCGTGACGCTCTCGAGGAACGCGTCCACGGCCTTGGCAGCATCGCGACGGCTGAGGCCGGCCTTGCTGGCAACCTGATCAACGAACTCCTGTTTCGTCACAGGCTCTCCTCCCTATCTGGGATGAATTCACTGGGAAGACCCTAACGAAGCCATCGGATTTCCACCTAACCATGCGGGTTTGCGGGTGTTTTTCGTGTCTCGAGCAGTTCGCTCGCGACGTAGAGAGAGCGCAAACGAACGCCGTGAGCGGCCAGTTCCTCGGTCCCGCCCTCCTCCCGATCGACCACGCAGACCGCCGTTTCGCACACCAGACCGGCTTCGCGGAGCGCCTTGACGGCGTCCAGCGCTGCCCCGCCGGAGGTGACCACGTCCTCCAGCAGGGACACCCGCTCGCCCTCCTCCCAGACGCCCTCGAGGCGGTTCGCGGTGCCGTACTCCTTCGCCTCCTTGCGCACGAGTAGGAACGGCAGGCCCGACACCAGGGACGCCGCCGCGGCGAGCGCGACCGCGCCCAGCTCGGGGCCGGCCAGACGGTCGGGCTCGTCCTCGGCCGCCGCCTCGGCGAGCATTCGGCCGAGCGGGCCGAGCAGGTCGGGCCGCGTCTCGAAGCGGTACTTGTCGAGGTAGTAGCGCGAGCGGCGCCCCGAGCGCAGGACGAAGTCGCCTTCGAGGTAGGCGTGCTCGGCGAGCGCGACCGCGAGCTCGGCCCGGTCCGGGGCCGTCATCGCGCGGCCGAGAGCACGTCCTCGGCGAGCTCGGCCAGCCGGCTGCCCGCCGGCGACGAACGCGACAGGGACACGATCGAGCCGTCGTCGAACCACACGTCGGCGGCGTCCTCGGCGACACGCCGGCGGCGGATGACGACGAACGCCGCGAGCGCGAGCAGCGCGAGGAGGGCGAGCCTACGCATCGCGGCCGATCTTCGTCAGGCACGCGCGGAGGTCGTGCAGCGCGAGCGCCGGCGCCGCCGCCGGGCCGGCCGCCGCCACGAGGGTGAGCCCCCCGTCGGCGACGGCGAACACCGCGCCGCCGCCAGCCTCGACATGGAGCCGCTCGACCGTCCGCTCGCCGCCGGGACGGAGCGACCCGGCCGCGTCGAGCAGCTCGGCGGCCGCCGCCGCGAACGCCGACGGGTCGTCGAGCGTCGAGGCGCGCACGTCGCCGTCAGGTCCGAGCAGCGCGACCGTGTGCAGCTCCGGCGCGAGCGTCTGCAGCTCGGCGAGGGCGTCGGCCTCGGTCATCGCTCAACCATAGTTCGCGCAGCCGGGATGCGCGGCGCCGCGGCGAACAACGCGTTATGCCGGAGCCGCTCGACAAGTTCTTCCGCGACCGGGGGCCGCACCTCGCGGCGATGATCGCCTACTTCGCCCTGCTGTCGCTCGTGCCGCTCGTCTTCCTGGCGCTCGCGTTCTTCAGCGTCGGAGGCCGGGCCGACGAGTCGAGCTACCTGGTGCGCGAGCTGCAGAACATCTTCCCGTCGCGGTCGTTCAACCAGCTGATCGCGGCGGTCGACGCGATCCACGAGAACGCGACCACGCTCGGCATCGTCGGGGGGCTGCTGCTCGCCTGGTCGTCGCTGTCGCTGTTCTCGGTGCTCGAATCGGTGTTCAACATCGTCTATGGCCGGCCGAACCGGTCGTTCGTGCGCGGCAAGGCCCGGGCGTTCGTGCTCCTCGGCGGCTCGCTCGTCGCGCTGTTCGTCGGGCTCGTGATCGGGACGTTCGGCTACCACCTGCTCACCCGCTACGCCGGCGGGATCCTCGCCAACGAGGTGGTGGCGTACGTGCTCACCGTGCTTGTCTCGGCGGCGGCGGTGCTGGTCTTCCTGCTCGCCGCCTACTCGCAGCTGACCAACGTCCAGCTGCGGCTCGAGGACGTGCTGCCAGGCGCCCTGCTCGCGACCGGGCTGCTCGAGCTGACCTTCCAGGCGCTGCCGATCTACCTGCGACTGACCCGGGACGCGATCACGCTGCAGGCCTTCGGCGGCCTGCCGCTGCTCCTGATCTGGCTCTACCTGATGGCGAACTCGATCATCCTCGGCGCCGAGGTCAACTGGTGGCTGCAGTTCGGGCGCCGGCCCGTGCAGGTGGAGGAAGCTCCCGGGCTGGCCTAGCTGCTCGCGGCGTCGAGCGCCGCGGCGGCACGCGCCCGGTGCGAGTTGCGGGTCTTCCAGACGTTCCCGAGCTCGGCGACCGTTCGCTCCTCTCCGTCCGGTACGAAGATCGGGTCGTAGCCGAAGCCCTCGTCGCCACTCGGCGCGTCGGCGATGCGGCCCTCGAGCGTCCCGGTGCCGCGCAGCTCGCGGCCGGCCGCGTCCAGTGCGACGAGCTCGCAGACGTACCGCGCCCGGCGTCTCTCGCCATCGATGCCGTCGAGGGCCTCGAGCAGCTGCTCGACCGGCCGGCCCGCGGCGAAGCGGGCGGAGTGCACGCCGGGGCGGCCGTCCAGCCCGTCGACCTCGATGCCCGAGTCCTCGCCGATCGCCCACGCGTCGTCGGGCGCGAACCGTCGGCCGAAGGCCGCTTTGCCGCGGGCGTTGTCGGCGTAGGTGTCGCCGTCCTCCGGCGGGAAGTCCCGCGGGCCGAGCAGCTCCAGCTGCCAGTGTGGCATCGCCGCGGCGAGCTCGTCCAGCTTGTGTGCGTTCCCCGACGCGAGGACGCCCTTCACGTATGCCACTCGACGCGGCGGACGTCCTCGAGCCCCTTTACCTCGTCCAGGACGCCCCCTGTTGCGGCGACGGCCGGCAGCTGCGCGTTGACCTCGACGACGCGGGCGCCCTCGGCGTCCTCGATCTGGAGCCCGCGGATGCGCACGCGGTGGTGCTCCAGCGCGGCGAGCACCGCGGCGGCGCTCCCGCCCTGGCCCAGCTCGACGGTGAGGCGGCCCTCGTCGGGGCGGAGGGTGGTGAGCATGCGGTGCGCGGCGACGCGCAGCGGGTAGAGCGCGAAGAGGACCAGGGCGGTGCTCAGGACGGCGACGGAGTAGAAGCCCGCGCCAGACGCCAGGCCGATCGCCGCGACGATCCAGAGCGTGGCCGCGGTCGTCAGTCCGCGGATCGAGCTGCCCTGGCGGATGATCGCGCCCGCGCCGAGGAAGCCGATGCCGGTGACGATCTGGGCGGCGATGCGGGTCGGGTCGAGGGTGAACCCGGTCGCGCGCCCGTACTCGAAGTCGCGGAAGCCGTACGCCGACACAAGCGTGAAGGCGGCCGAGCCGAGCGAGACGAGGAGGTGCGTGCGAAAGCCCGCCTCGTGGTCGCGCAGCTCGCGCTCGAAGCCGATCGCGCCGCCGAGTGCGGCCGCGAGCGCCAGCCGGAGGAAGACATCGAACCAGCTGAGATCAGGCACGGACGGCGCCGGCGGCTTCGCGCTGGAGCTCCGCGATCTGCTCCAGCCCGGCAGCGGCGAGATCGAGCAGGTCGTTCATGCGCTCGCGGCTGAACGCCACGCGCTCGGCGGTCGCCTGCACCTCGACGAGGCGGCCGTCGCCGACCATCGCGACGTTCGCGTCCACCTCGGCGGCGGAGTCCTCGACGTAGTCCAGGTCGAGCAGCAGCTCGTCGTCGACGATCCCGAGCGAGACCGCGGCGATCGAGTCGGTGAGCGCGCGCGAGAGCCCGAAGCGGTCGAGCGCGCGGGCGGCGGCGACCCAGGCGCCGGAGATGGCCGCCGTGCGCGTGCCGCCGTCGGCCTGGAGGACGTCGCAGTCGAGCCAGACGGTGCGCTCGCCGAGCGCCTGGAAGTCGGTCACGGCGCGGAGCGCGCGGCCGATCAGGCGCTGGATCTCGACGGTGCGCCCCTTCTGCTTGCCGGCGGCCTCGCGCGGCGTGCGGTCGCCGGTCGACGCAGGGAGCATCCCATACTCGGCCGTCATCCAGCCCTTGCCGCGGCCGGACATCCAGCGCGGGACGCTGTTCTCGATGGACGCCGTGCAGAGGACGATCGTCTTGCCGCAGGTGACGAGCGCGGAGCCGTGCGCCTGCTCGAGGTAGTCGGGCTCGATCCGGTACGGGCGCAGCTCGTCGGGCCGGCGCCCGTCGTGGCGGCTCATGCTGCCGCAGCCTCGAGCTGCGCGATGGTCACGCGCTCTACGTCGCCGAGCGGCAGCTGGAGAAAACGCTGACCGAGCCGCTCGAAGGTCTCGGGGTCGCCGGTGGTGAGGAAGCGAGTGGACCCCTCGCGGGTCTCGTCGTTCTCGATGCGCTTGCGTGCGAGCGTCTCGGCCACCTCCCGTGCGGTCTCCTCGGCCGAGAACACGAGCGTGACGCCGCGGCCGAAGACACGCTGGAAGATCGGCCGGATGTGCGGGTAGTGCGTGCACCCGAGGATGACCGTGTCGCAGCCGGCTTCCTTGATCGGCTCGGCGTACTCGCGCACCGCCTCGATCGTCGCCTCGCCGAACGGGTCGTCGCTCTCGATCAGCGGGACGAGCTTCGGGCAGGCGACGGCATGCAGGCGGACGCCGGCGTCGAGCGCGTGCACGAGCGCCGCGTACCGGCCTGCCTCCACGGTCGCCTCGGTGGCGAGCAGGCCGATGTCCCGGTTGCGGGTCGTCTGCACGGCGGCGTGCGCCTCGGGAGTGATCACGCCGACGACGGGCACGGACAGCGCCTCCTGGAGGGCGGGCAGCGCCGCCGAGGTGGCCGCGTTGCAGGCGACGAGGATCAGCTTCACGCCCTCGCCCTCGAGGTAGCCGCCGATCTCGTGCGCGAAGCGCGCGATCTCCGGCAGGGGCCGAGGCCCGTAGGGCAGGCGCGCGAGGTCGCCCAGGTAGACGAAGTCCTCGTGCGGCATCGTCACGAGGCATTCGTGCAGCACCGTGAGGCCGCCCATCCCGGAGTCGAAGACGCCGACGGGGCGTGTATCCACGGGCGCGATTGTAAGCGGGCGTCGGGGAGTTAGTGGCTCCCTGCGACTGGGTCGGCTCGCAGCTGCCGGTTCGTATGCTCCCGAGGTGACCGCCGAGATCCGCGTGGGCACGTGCTCGTGGGCAGACGAGGCGCTGGCCAAGGCCTTCTATCCGCCGGGCCTGCCGGCCGGGGAGCGGCTCGGCTGGTACGCCGAGCATTTCGACACGGTCGAGGTCGACTCGACCTACTACCGCCTGCCGGTCGAGGACATGGTCCGCCGGTGGGCCGAGCGGACGCCCGACGACTTCGTCATGCACGTGAAGGCGTTCGGCGTGATGACTCGCCACCCGGTCAAGGCCGACCAGCTGCCGCCCGACCTGCGCGACGAGGCGCCGGTCGACGACCGCGGCCGCGTCGAGCGGCCCTCGCGCGAGTTCCGCGGCGAGATCTTCCGCCGCTTCCACGAGGCGCTCGAGCCGCTGCGCGGCTCGGGCAAGCTCGGCGGGATCCTGCTCCAGTTCCCGCCCTACGTCGTGCCGCGGCGAGTCGTCCTACGACTACCTCGAGTGGGCCGTGGGCCAGCTCGGCGGCGACGCCCCGCTGGTCGAGTTCCGCCACCGCGCCTGGTACGAGGGCGACCAGCTGCCCGAGACGCTGTCGCTGCTCGAGCGGCTCGGAGCCGCGCATGTCGTCGTGGACGCGCCCCAGGTCGAGGCGAAGAACGTGCCGCCGACGGTGCTCGCGGTGACGGCGCCGGTCACGTACACCCGCTTCCACGGGCGCAACGCAGGGACCTGGAACGTCCGTGGCACGAGCGCCTCCGAGCGCTTCGACTACCTGTACTCGGAAGACGAGCTGCGCGAGTGGGCCGAGCAGCTCCGCGAGCTGGCCGGCCAGGCCGAGCAGGCGTTTGCCCTCTTCAACAACAACAACCGCAGCCCCGGTCCAGGCGGCGCGCCCGTCGCGCAGGCGGCCTGGAACGCGGACATGCTGAAGCGGCTGCTCGCGGAGCAGCCGGTGGGTTAGACCGACCCGACGAAGTCGAGCAGCACGCCGTTGAACTCCTCCGGCTGCTCGACTGAGACGAGGTGGCCCGCGCCCGGAAAGACCTCGACGCGGCCCAGCGGCGCCAGCGCGGCCAGCTCGCGCGCCTCGTCGACCGAGAGCACGTCGTCGGCCCCGCCGACCGCAACGACCAGCCGGCCCGCGAACGAGCGCACGACGCCCGTCCGGTCGGGGCGGTCGCGCATCGCCGCCGTGGCGGCGGCGAGCTCCGCGGCCGTGGCGGTCGTGTCCATTCCCGGCGGAACGGCACCGTCGCCCAGCAAGTCGATCAGCGCATCACGGTCGCGCCGCCGCTCGGGCGAGTCGGCGGCCGCCCGTGCGCCTGCGAGCAGCAGCCCGCGAACGCGCTCCGGCGCGCGGGCCACCATGGCCAACCCGGTGTAGCCGCCCATCGAGGCGCCGACCAAGATCAGCGGCCCGTCGACGTCGTCCAGGATCTCGGCCGCCCAGCGTTCGAGCGACGGCCCGCGGCCGTAGAGCCGCGGAGCGACGACGTGGCGCCCCTCGAGCGCGGCGATCTGCGAGTCCCACATCCGCTCGTCGAGCGGGAACGCGTGCAGGAGCACGACCGTCACCTCAGTGCGCGACGATGACCGCCTCCTGGTCGGCCTTCGCCTCGGCGAAGGACACCGGCGGCGCGAGCCCCAGGACCCCGGCGAGCTGCTCGGCGAGCTCGGACGCCGGCGGCAGGTCGGCGTCCGATTCGGCGACGCGGGCGACCGCACGGATCTGCCCGGGGTCGGCCCCAGTGAGCCGGCCGAGCACGGTCGGGTTCGCACGCAACGCGACAACGTCGCCCGGCGCGATCGGCCCGTAGGCGCCCGGCACCGACAGGTACTCGTCCATCAGCGAGCCGCGCTCGTAGGCGGCGAGCCGCACGAAACGGCCGCGTTCGACGGCGAGCGCGATCACGACCGAGCCGGTGACGTGCGAGAGCTCCTGGGCCAGCTGCCCGACCAGCTCTGGATCGTGCTCCCAGACCTCGTCGGTGACGGACACCCAGCCGTTCCGGGGCGCCGAGACGACGGTTGCCTGGGAGCGAAACAGCCGCGGGACGAAGCGCCCGACGGCCGCCGCGATCGCCGCCTGGTCGTCGGTCTGCGCCAGCACGGCACCGACCGTCGCCCCGGACGGCGCCTGGCCGCCCGCGCGCTCGGCGAGCGCGTCGACGGGCACGGCAGCCACCACCTGGACGTCCTCGAAGCCGAGGCGCTCGTAGAACACCCGCGCGGGCCGGTTCGAGGTCGCCACATTGAGGCTGATCCAGCGTGCACCGAGCGCACGCGCCCGGGTGGCGACCTCGCCCATCAGGCGCGTGCCGAGCCCGCTTCCGCGCGCGTCGGGGCGGACGTACACGTCGGTGACGTGGAGCGCTCGCCGCGGAGCGCCGTCGCGAACGCGAAGCCGGCGGGCCCCGCGTCGTCCTCGGCGATCAGGGCGACGCCGTCCGCCGCGTGGCGGCGGAGGTCGGCCCAGGCCTCGTCCCAGGTCTCGGGCTGGTAGCCCGGCGGCTCGGGGATCTCGGCATCGAACGCTTCCCACAGCCCGCGGATCGCCTCGGCGTCCGCCTCGGTGACGGGACGGATCGTCATGCCGCAGCCGTGCGCGCGCCGGTCAGCAGGTAGTGCGCGGTCAGGTTCTGGAACGGGTCGAAACGGTCTCCCATGGCACGTGTCTCCTCGATCGAAAGGTCCTCGGGTCCTTCGGGTCCAGGGCCACGATAGAAGCGGAGACCGCCTTGCGCAGCGCCAGGTCGCCGGCGGGCCAGGCGCGGGGCCGCGCAAGGTGCCGTGCGAGGAACC
>CAVWIN010000004.1:0-214075 GCA_963755085.1 uncultured Thermoleophilia bacterium
TTGACGATCGTCGCGTCGACGATGATCATCGCCACGCCGATCGTCAGCGCGACGAGACCGAGCCAGCGGTTGCGGTCGTTCGTTGCCGGGGTCAGGCGCTCGTCCTGTGCTATCCGCTCGCCGCCGGCGCGCAATGTCCTTGCGGCGGGGTCATTCGGCCACGACTCGTCGTCGCTCTATCTGCTGTGAGTCGGGGCGCTTGACCTCGGTCGCGAGGCGGAGCTTCTCCATGCCGCGGATCACGAGCGCGGAGATGTCGAGCTGGCCGGGCTCGAGGCCGTGGACTGCCGAGGCCGGGAAGGCGTGGTGCCCGTTGTGCCACGACTCGCCGAACGACGGGATCGCCAGCAGCCGGACGTTGCGGCTCTCGTCGCGGGTGCGGAACGGCTGCTCGCCGAAGAAGTGGCAGATCGAGTTGATCGAGAACGTCACGTGCTGGAACAGGAAGATCCGGACGAGGCCGGCCCAGACCATCGCCTCGAGGCCCCGCTGCCAGCTTCCGCCGACGAGGTAGCCGGCGAGGAACGGAAGCCCGAGCGTCAGCGCGACCCAGAGCAGGTAGAGGCGGTCGATCCCCCGCACGAGCCGGTCCTCGTACAGGTCGCGCCCGTACTCGACCCCGCGCTCGAGGCCCTTCGTCGAGAAGAGCCAGCCGATGTGCGAGTGCCAGAGCCCGAGCACGTGCTCGGCCAGCGAGTCGCCGTGCCCGGCGTGCGGTGAGTGCGGGTCGCCGGGCCGGTCGGAGAGCGCGTGGTGCTTGCGGTGGTCGGTGACCCACTGGGTGAGCGGCCCCTGCATCGCCATGCTCCCGAGGATCGCCCACGAGGCACGGAGCGGCGCGCTCGTCTCGAAGCTCTTGTGCGTGAAGAGCCGGTGGAAGCCGACGGTGATCCCCAGCCCGCAGGCGACGTAGAACCCCGCGAGCAGCACGAGGTCGACCGGGCGCACGCCGCGGTTCCAGAGCAGCCAGACGGCGGCGACGAGCCCGAGCGGCGGCACGACGACGGCCACGATCCCGGCGAGCTGGCTCGGGACGCTCGTCCGCTCGCGGACGGTCTTGATCCTCGTCATGCGGGCTCCTCGAACGGCCGGCCGAGGACGAGCTGCATGTCGCGGATCGCGCGCGTCCTGAACAGCGCCTCGCAGGAGGCGAGGTAGAAGTCCCAGGTCCGGATGAAGCGGTCGTCGAAGCCGAGCGCGCGCACCTCGGGGAGGCTCGCGAAGAACCGCTCGCGCCACGCCTTCAGCGTGTCCGCGTAGTGCGGCCCGATCTCCTCGAGCCCGACCACCATCAGGCCCGAGGCGCGGCTCATCGCCGTCTGCAGCGCCTCGAGCGACGGCAGCAGCGAGCCGGGGAAGATGTAGCGCTGGATCCAGTCCTCCTTGCGCCGGTAGCGCTCGAAGCGCTGGTCGGGCATCCCGATCACCTGGATCGCAGCCAGGCCGCCGGGGGCGAGCAGCCGGTCGCAGGCGGCGAAGAAGGTTGGGTACTGCGCGTAGCCGATCGCCTCGAGCATCTCGATCGAGGCGATCTTCGAGAACTGTCCCTCGAGCGTGCGGTAGTCCTGGAGGCGGATCTCGACGCGGTCGGCGAGGCCGGCCGCGGCGACGCGCTCGCGGGCGAGCTCGAGCTGCTGCTGGGAGAGCGTGACGCCGGTGACCCGCGCCCCGTACTCGCCGGCCGCCATCAGCGCGAAGCTGCCCCAGCCGCAGCCGATCTCGAGCACGTGGTCGCCGGGGCCCAGGCGGAGCTTCTCGCAGATCGCGCGCAGCTTCCGCTCCTGCGCCTGCTCGAGCGTGTCGCCCTCCTGCCATAGCGCGCAGGAGTAGGTCATCGACTCGTCGAGGAAGAGCCGGTAGAGGTCGTTGCCGAGGTCGTAGTGGTACTGGATGTTCGCCCGGGCCTTGCGCAGGCCCTGCCGCGGGGAGAGGTGGGGGCGGTGGCGGTCGAGCCGCGCGAGGCGCGAGCCGGCGCGCCAGGTCTCGAGGTTGCGCACGACGAGCGCGATCAGGCCGGGCAGGTCGTCGGTGTGCCAGTCGCCGGCGGCGTAGGACTCGCCGAAGCCGAGGCCGGGCGAGCGCGCGAGCCGGCGGAAGACGTCGTTCGAGGTGACGGTGACGACGATCGGGTCGCCCGTCCCGGCCCGGTACACGCGCCCGCCCGGGAGCCGCAGCTCGAGCGCGCCGTGCTCGACGCGGTCGAGCGCCCGGATCGCGGCGCGCTCGGCGAGGCCGGCGCCGATCCGGCGGCCGGCGGGAAGCTCGCGCAGCACCTCGGTCACCGTCTCACCGATCCCTCGCCGGGTACGAACGGCGGCTTGTGGAAGAACGGCACGCGCTTCAGCCAGAGCCGCGCGGCCTGGAGGTGGATCAGGGCCGTGACCTGCAGCGGCATCAGCGGATAGCGGAGCAGCGCGCGGGCGAGGGTCGCGTCGGTCAGCGGGCGCCGCCGCCCGTTGAGCGTGGCGAAGAACGGCCGCGCCCTGCCCTCGGTGAGGTCGATCCGCACGTCGAGCTGCTCGCCGGGCTCGGAGAACCACCACTGGTAGCTCTGGTCGAGGCCGAAGAACGGCGAGACGTGCAGCTTCTTGTCGTGACGGTAGGAGAGCCGGCGCTCGCCGCGTGTCCTGGTTCTCGGGCGAGAGGAGGTAGGGGAGCCGCTCGCCGAAGGTGTTGCTGACCTCGGCGACGATGCAGGCGAGCTCGCCGCCCTGGTAGCAGTAGAAGAAGCTGACCGGGTTGAACACGTAGCCGAGCACGCGAAGGTTCGTCAGGAGCAGGATCCGGTCGGCCTCGATCCCGTGCTCGGCCAGGTAGGCGCGGATGTCGAGGTGGTCGCGGTCGTGGAGGCTGACCAGGCCGCGCCGGTTCCAGCCGAAGAGCCGAACGCGCCGGTCGAGCTCGGGCAGCTCGTCGAGGTCGAGCAGGTAGAAGCAGACGCGGTAGCGGAAGACGTTCTCCTTCGGCGTCCTGCGCGCGTGCATCACGGTGCCGGTGTAGAGCGCAGACCTCACCAGCCCGCTCCGAAGGCCGCTGCAGCGGCGAGGCCGGAGCGAAGCCCATCCTCGTGGAAGCAGTACCCCTGCCAGGCGCCCGCGAAGGCGGTGCGCCGCGGGCCGTTCAGGCGCGGCAGCTCGGGCTGGGCGCGCACCGACTCGTGGGTCACGAGCGGGTGGCGGTAGGAGAAGCGGCGGATGATCCGCGCCGGGTCGATCTCGGCCGTGCGGTTGAGCGTGACGCAGTAGTGCGCGTCCTCGTCGAGGCGCTGGAGCTTGTTCAGGTAGTAGGTCATCGTCGGGCGGCCGTCGTCGCAGCCGCAGTCGCGGAGCTGGTAGTTCCAGGAGCCTCGGGTGGAGACGCGGCGGGGCAGGAAGCGCTCGTCGGTGTGCAGGACGGTGTCGTTCTCGGTCGTCCCGAAGACGCCGAGCAGGCGGCGCTCGTCCTCGCTCGGATCCTCGAGCAGGCGCAGCGCCTGGTCTGCGTGGGTCGCGACGACGACGCCGTCGAAGCGCCGCAGTTCGTCGCCCGCGAGCCGCAGCTCGACGCCGCCGTCGAGGCGGCGGATCGAGCGGACCTCGGTCGAGAGGTTGATGCGCAGCCGCTCGGAGAGGGCGCTCACGTAGCTCTGGCTGCCGCCGGTGACCGTCTTCCAGCGCAGGCGCCGGAAGCCGAGGATCCCGTGGTTGGCGAAGAAGCGGACGGCGTAGACGAGCGGGAAGTCGAGCGTCTGGCTGGGAGCGGTCGACCAGAGCGCGGCGCAGAGCGGGACGAGGAAGTGGTCGCGGAACCGCGGCGAGTAGCCCTCCTCGGCGACGTAGCGGGAGAGGCTCCACTCCGCGCAGCGGGGGTCGTCGAGAGCGCGGCTCCCGAGGCGCAGGAAGCGGGCGATCTCGAGCGTCAGCCGCGTGAGCGGCGGGCGGCTGCCCGAGTACTCGAGGTCGTGCCGGTCGCAGGCGACCGAGAAGCTCATCTCCGAGGGCTGCGTGCGCACGCCGAGCTCGCGGAAGAGGCGGACGAGGTTCGGGTAGGTGTCCTCGTTGTGGACGATGAAGCCGGTGTCGAGCGCCAGCGTCCTTCCGGCGACCATGTGCTCGACCGTGTTCGAGTGGCCGCCGGCTCGGTCGTCACGCTCGAACAGCTCGACCTCGTGGCGCTTCGAGAGCGCGTAGGCAGCTCCGAGGCCGGAGACTCCCGTGCCGATCACTGCGATCTTCATCTTCACACCTTAGACAATACATCAACAGACCTTTGCTATGCTTCGCTCACATGGCCCGCTACCTCACGAGGATCGAGTCGGCGCTTCCGCAAGCCGAGGCGTTCGCCTACATGGCCGACTTCGCCAACGCTCGCCTCTGGGACCCGAGCGTGAGCGAGGCCCGCCGGGTCGGCGAGGCGCCGATCGGGATCGGCTCCGCGTTCGACCTCGTCGCCCGCTTCGGAGGGCGTGACGTTCCGCTCCGCTACGAGATCGTCGACTACGACGCACCGCGACGCGTCGTACTCGAGGCGCAGCGTCCGGGATTCGTCTCGAGGGACACGATCACGGTCGAGCCCGCCGAGAACGGGTCGGTCGTCCACTACGACGCGACGCTCGCGTTCGGTGGGCTCGGTCGGCTGCTCGACCCGATCATGCAACGCATCTTCAATCGGGTCGGGGCTCGCGCGACGCTCGGGATGCAGACGGCGCTGAACCCGTGACGCCCTCGTCCGCGGCGAACCTCGTCGACTGGACGCTGGAGGCGAGCGTCGTCGGCAGCTTCACCCGGATCGGCTACCACACACGGCGGCGCCTCTTCGACTGGGTGCCGCTGCAGTCGCTTCGTCTCAACGGCAAGGTGGCAATCGTGACCGGGGCGACTTCGGGCCTGGGACGAGCGGCGGCCCAGTCGATCGCGGCCCTGGGCGGGCACGTCTGCATCGTCGGGCGCGACCCGGCGCGCACGGAGCGCGTCCGTAGCGAAATCTCCGCCGCGGCAGGCTCCGCGGTCGAGGCCGACCTCGCAGATCTCTCGTCCCTCGCAGAGACCGCGGCCTTCGCGGCGCGCTTCGCCGAGGATCACGACCGCCTCGACGTGCTCGTCCTGAACGCCGGCGCGCTCACTCACGAATACACGGTGACGGGCGAGGGCAACGAGCTGACATTCGCGACGCACGTCCTGTCGCCGTTCCTGCTCACTCGCGCCCTTCGCCCTCTGCTCGAGGCGTCGGCACCCTCGCGCGTGATCGTGGTGGCATCCGGCGGCATGTACACCGAGCCGCTCGACGTCGACGCCCTCGACCCGGAACCCGCCGCCTACGACGGTACAAAGACATACGCGCGTTGCAAGCGGGCACAGGTCGCGCTGGCCGAGGAATGGACGCAACACCTGCTCGACACCGGCATCACCGTCAATGCCATGCATCCCGGCTGGGCCAACACCCCGGGGCTCCGAACCGCGCTTCCCGGCTTCAGCCGCATCGTTGGGCCGCTCCTCCGGACGCCGGAGCAGGGAGCCGACACGATCGTCTGGCTGGCCGCCGCCCCGGATGCCGCCGACCTCAGCGGCCTGTTCTTCCTCGACCGGCGAGCGCGCGCGAAGCATCGCCTGCGCCGCACGCGCCGTCCCGACGCGGCCCGCGAGGCGGAGCGACTCTGGCGGGTCTGCACGGAGCGCACCGCCCGGTTCACGGCCGATACCTCAGCCGCCTGACTCGACCGCGGTAACCGCGATCCGTTGCAGCATTCCGCCGAAGACGTAGCTGTGGAGCGGCCAAAGCCGAAGAGCGCGAGTAGTCGATCCTGTTCGAAGCGCTCGACCCGCCAGAAGTCGATCGTGTCGCCCACCTGTATGCCGACGGGTCACGGCGGCCGCGCCGCAAGCCCAGGGCCGCCGACGAGCACGTCGAGTGCGCCGCGCAACTCCCAGAGCTGGTCGCCGAGGTACCAGCCCGCGTGACCCCCGAGCGCGTGCAGAAGACGGCCTCCGATGTAGCCGCTGGCGCCGGTGAGCAGGATCAGCGGACGCTGCGGGCCGGACACGGACACGGTCACGTCCGCGCAACTTCGTCGGCTGCCGCTACGAGATCCCCGTCCAGGCGGCGGGCGCCCAGACGGACGGAGAACTCGTGCGTTGCGCCGGGGCCTGCGAGCGCGAGCGGCACCGTCCGGGCCAGCCGGCGGAGGCTGCTGGCCTGCGCCTCGAGCAGGGCGGGGTTGAAGCTCGAGACGACGACGAGCGCCGGGCTTGTCGTCTCGGCTGCGCGGGCGAGCGTTGCGATCGGCGTGTCCGCGCCGAGAAAGAGGATCCGCCAGGAGTGAGAGCGCAGGACGAGCGCGAACGCGAGCAGGGTGATGTCGTGCATCTCACCGGGTGCACAGGCGAGAAGAGCAAGAGGGCCTGTTCCGCGGCCCCAGAACCGCGCAAGCGCAAGCAGCCTGCCTCGGATGAGGTTGCTCGCGAAGTGCTCCTGGCTGATCTCGATCTCGCCCCGCTTCCAGCCGTCGCCGACCTCCTTCAACGTGGGCAACACCACGTGCCGAAGCGTCTCGTCCAGGCCGAACGCAGCAAGGCTCTCGTCGAGCACCGAGTGAGTGGCGGCCTCGTCGTAGCGGCTGATCGCAGTGGATAGGCGAGCGGCAAGGTTCTCGAGCATTCCCTCGGACGGCCGCTCGTCCTCGAGTGCGGCACGCGCAGCCTCCGCGGCCGAGAGACCCTGGTCGAGCCCGCGCCGCATCCGCTCCACACGAGCGGCGTCGGCCGCCGTGTAGAGCCGGAAGCCGCCCGGCGAGCGAACCGGCCGCGTGAGCCCGTAGCGCGACTCCCACGCGCGTAACAGCTCGGGCGTGACGCCCACCCGGCGCGCGAACTCGCCGATCCGCAGCTGCCCAGAGTCCATCGCCATTGAGCTGACTATACAGACATTAAACAAACACTTGACGTAGATGCCCTTGGTCGCTACTGTTGCACAGACATTAAACAGACTCTAGACAAGGAGTAGGTGAATGCAGACAGCTCAGAGCCGTATCACCGAGACCCGTGCCGCGTCTCGCGAGGCGGGGGCGCGGTACCTGATCCTGCTCGCCGCGGGCATCTCGTTCGTGCTCTCGGTCACGCTCTGGTTCGGGGGCCACGAGCTCCAGGGCATCTTCGTCGGGCTCTGGGTGCCGTCGATCCTCTCGCTCGGCGGGATCGTGCTGAGGCGCGAGCGGCCATGAGCGCCGTCGGCCTCTTCGCGACGGGCGTGGTCGTGACGCTCATCGTCTGTGCCGCTCTCGGACTCCTCGTCTACGGCGCGATCCTCGACGGCCGCTACGCGGCCGAGCACAGCGCCGACGAGGCGCCTCAGCAGCCGCCCCACATCGTCGCCGGCCACCGGCCGGCAGCCTGAACGTCAACCAGAAAGGAACGGAGCAGACATGCCGCACAACATCGTGGAAACCGCAAGGGAGGCAGGGACGTTCGAGACCCTGCTGACCGCCGTCGATGCCGCCGGTCTCGGCGACACCCTCGCCGACGGAGGACCGTTCACCGTCTTCGCCCCGACCGACGACGCGTTCGTCGCACTTCCGCAGGAGACGGTGCAAGGTCTCCTGGCAGACCCGCCCGCACTCGTCCGGGTTCTGACCTATCACGTCGTCCCGGGCCGGATCACGTCGGCCCAGATCACGCACGACAGCGAGCAGAAGACGGTCGAGGGCGGCGTGCTCAAGCTCGCCGTCAACGGCGGCGTGACCGTCAACGACGCCACCGTGATCCAGGCGGACGTCGAAGCCGAAAACGGCGTCATCCACGTCATCAATCGAGTCCTGATCCCCGCCGCGTAGGCGGCCACAGACCGAAAGGAACCTGACATGAAGAAGCTAGGAACAGCAATCGTGATCGGTGTTGCGGCGCTCGTAGCCGCCACCTCGATCTCGGCGGCCTCACCCGCGAAGACGACGGCCACCAAGGGCCAGAAGAACATCGTCCAGACCGCCGTCGCCACGGGCAAGTTCAAGACGCTCGTCGCCCTCGTGAAGAAGGCCGGACTCGCCGGCACGCTCTCGGCCCCCGGCAAACTGACCGTCTTCGCACCGACCGACCGCGCCTTCGCGAACCTGAAGAAGAGCGACCCCGCCCTCTACAACAAGGTCGCCACAGACAAGAAGCTCCTCAAGTCCGTGCTCACCTATCACGTCGTCGGCAAGCGGATCCCGGCCGCCGCCGCGATTGCTGCGGCCAAGAAGGGGCTAAGTGTCAAGACCGTCCAGGGTGAGTCAATCGCGCTCTCCTTCAAGGGCGGCAAGATCGTCCTCAACAGCACAGCACGAGTCGTGATCCCCGACGTGAAGGCCTCGAACGGAGTCATCCACGCCATCGACACGGTCCTCGTGCCGCCGTCGCTGTCGCAGCCGCCGGCGCCGACGCAGTCGATCGTCCAGATCGCGGCCGGCAACCCGGACTTCTCGACGCTCGCCGCGCTCGTCCAAAAGGCCGGCCTCGTCGAGGCGATCTCAGCCCCCGGCCCGTACACCGTCTTCGCGCCGACCAACGAGGCCTTCGCGAAGCTCGCGAAGGCGGCACCTGCGACCTACGCGGCCGTCCTCGCCGACCCCGCACTGCTCGCGAAGGTGCTCACCTACCACGTCGTCGCCGGCGACATCAACAGCGCTCAGGCGATCTCAGTCGCACAGCAGAACGGCACCGTCAAACCCCTCGAGGGCGAGCACATCTCGCTCTCGCTGAAGGACGGAAAGCTGACCCTCAACGGCAGCGCCACCGTCGTCACCGCCGACATCCTGGCGACGAACGGCGTGATCCACGTAATCGACACCGTGATCGTCCCGCCCAGCCTGTCGGCCTAGCTCGTCGGCCGGGGACACAGCTCCCGCCCAAGACGGCATCGGGTCCAGCGTCCACACCCAAACCGGGGTGTGGCGCGAGACCCGATGCCGCTCTCCCCAAGTGCGCGTCCAAACACGGCAGGAGGCTCAAGGCATGGACAACCGAGCGCTTCGGCGCGGCAATGCGTTCCTTGCGCTGGTACACGCGGCGCAGGCGGTGGTGATCCTCGCGCTCTCGACCGACTTCTCGCTTCCCGTCACAGGAGCCTTCATGGAAGGCCAGCCGGGAAGCGGACTGCCGAATCAGGTCTTGCTCTTCGACCTCCGCATCGGCCCGCTCGTCGGCGCGTTCCTGTTGCTCGCAGCGCTCGACCACGCTCTCGTCGCGCTCCCGCCGTGCCGCGCACGCTACGAGCGAGGTCTCGCAGCGGGCATCAATCCGTTCCGTTGGCTCGAGTACTCCCTGTCCGCGTCGCTGATGGTCGTCCTGATAGCGATGCTGAGCGGCATCGCCGACTTCGTCGCGTTGCTCGCCCTCTTCGCGGTGAACGCGGCAATGATCTTCTTCGGCTGGCTGATGGAGCTGCTCAACCCGCCGGACCGCGCGCGGACGCGCTGGCTTCCGTTCGTGCTCGGCTGCATCGTCGGCGTCGTAGCGTGGATCGCCATCGCGGTGCAGATCGGCGTCTCGGCGGAGCGTGGACACGCACCGCCGACGTTCGTCTATGCGATCTTCGTTTCGCTCTTCGTTCTGTTCAACAGCTTCGCGGTGAACCAGGCCCTGCAGTACAAGCGGGTCGGGCGCTGGCGCGATTACCGCTACGGCGAGCGCTCGTATCTCTGGCTGAGCCTCGTCGCGAAGAGCCTGCTCGCATGGCAGGTCTTCGCGAACGTGCTCGTGCTCTGAGCCGACCGGCACACGCGTGCCCAGCCCCCCTAGCCGGGTTCACAGGCAAAGTGCGCAGCTGGGTCAGAGCTCGAGCTAAGCCCACGCCACTCATCGTTTGCTGCCCAAAGCCGATCGAGCCGTATCGATATTGCAACGGAATCTGCGACTCCGCAGGAGTCTCCCAGGGGTGGCGGGACTCGAACCCGCGACCTCCGGGCGTGACAGATGTCAAGCGCAACTGAAAAGTGCGCCAGTTTGCGCAGTCGAAAAGTGCACCAGCGGCGGGTTGATCCGGTCTGCGCCGTTCAGGCGGAGTCGCGGAGCGACGGAGGCTGAGCGGCGGGCACGACGTCGAGGCCGCGTTCGCGTAGCCGGTAGCTCTTGCCTTTGAGCGTGATCATGGTGGCGTGGTGGACGAGTCGGTCGATGAGGGCGGCGGCGACCATGGCGTCGCCGAGGATCTCGCCCCATTGCTCGAAGCCGCGGTTGGAGGTGACGATGATCGAGCCGCGTTCGTAGCGGCGCGAGACCAAGGCGAAGAGCAGGTTGGCGGCTTGGCGTTCGAGGGGGAGGTAGCCGACTTCGTCGACGATGAGGAGCTGGTAGCGCTCGAGCCGGCGCAGCTCCTGCTCGAGCTGGTTGCGGTCTTGGGCGGTCTCCAGCCTCGAGACCCATTCCTGTGCGGTCGCGAAGGCGACGCGGTAGCCGCGCTCGCAGGCTTTGAGGCCGAGCGCGATCGCGAGGTGGGTCTTGCCGGTGCCGGGCGGGCCGAAGAAGCAGACGTTGGCGCGCTCCTCGATCCAGCTGAGTTGGGCCAGGTGGAGCACGAGCGGCTTCTCCGCGCTCGGCTGCGCCGTCCAGTCGAAGTCCTCCAGCGTCTTCAACGCCGGGAAGGCGGCGTGGCGGATCCGCGTCCTGGCGCCGGAGGCGTCGCGGGCGAAGACCTCGGCCTCGAGCAGCGTCTCGAGGAAGCGCTCGTAGGGCCACTCCTGCTCACGCGCGAGGGTGGCGGTCTGCTCGAGCCGCTCCAGCACCCGTGGCGCCTTCAGCTTGCCGAGCAGGTAGGGCAGCCGCTCCCCGGCCTTCGCCTTGGCCGGGCTCATGCGCACAGCTCCGCGTAGTCGGCCAGCTCCGGCGGCGGTACCGTGATCGGCGGCAGGCTGATCGGCAGCGCCATCTCGGGCGGCGGCTCGGGCCGCATGATTGGTGGCGGCAGCCAGACGCCATTCTCGTAGCGGCGCTGGTAGCGGGCGACCTCGCCGCCGCGGTGGGTGATCCAGACCTGGTCGCGGTCGAAGCGCAGCTCGACCCGCTCGTGCACGAGCCGCTCCGGCGCACGGTAGAAGCAGCCGCCATGACGCAGATAGCCGTCGATAGGGACGCGCGTGGTGCGCTGCCCGGACCAGTCGAAGCGGCCTGGGGGCAGCGGCCGCAGCGCCCGCCGCTCCTCGGCCAAGCGCTCGTCGACATGCAGCCGCCGCGTCGCGTGCAGGCGGCGGTTGCAGACGCGGTCGCGCCAGTGGGCGTACTGCTCGTCGAGCTCGGCGAGCGAGCCGAAGCGCCGCGCCGGCCAGAAACCGGTCTTGAGATACCGCACCGCAGCCTCGACCGAGCCCTTCTCGCGCGGCGTCGCCGGCGTGCAGGCGCTGGCATGGAAACCGTAGTGGCCGCGCAGATGCAGGAAGCGGCGGATTCCAGACAACGGTGTCGAGCTCGCGGCGAGCAACGACCGAGCGGAGATTGTCGTACACACACTCGCGCGGCACGCCACCCAGCCACTCGAGCGCGCGCACGTGCCCCTCTAGAAACGACTCCAGCGTCATGTCGAGCGAGAAGAAGGCGGTCTGCGCGCCCGAGTACGGCAGCGACGCGACCAGCGCATAGACACGCCGCTCCCGGCCCGCGATCCGCGGCCGGGTCGGCATCTCCGCCCAGTCGAGCTGCAGCACCTGCCCCGGCCGATACCCGGTCCGCTGCGCCGGCCGCACCGGCCGCGGCCGCAACTCCCGAAGCCGCTCCTGCACCAGCCGCAACGAGCCCGCGAAGCCGTACTCGACGCGCAGGATCTCGGTCAGCCCGCGGCGCCTTGATCTGCGGCCACTCCGCCAAAAGCCGCCGCAGCACCGGCTCCAGCGGGTCGAGCTTCGACCCCCGCGGCGCCCGCCGATAGCGCGGCGGCTCATCCGCCGCCGCGAGCCGCGCGACCGTCCGCCGATTGATCCCCAGCCGCTGCGCGATCTCGCGCTGCGAAACCCCATCCGCCGCCAACGCCCGCACCTGCGCCCACTCCAACGCGCTCCGCACCTCCGCACCTCTCGCTCGACATCACCGATCGAGCGAGCCTCCACGAAACCACGGCCCGAGCGACACGATGCACCGACACGGCCAGCGGCTGCACCTTTCGATTGAAGATCCCGGCGCACGCTATTGGGCTTTTCAGCCCGACGGACTCGAACCTCGACCCCCTCCTTACCATGGAGGTGGGCTCACCGCGAGCGTTCGACATCGACCTGCGGCTGCAAGCGTTTTGCAAGCATCGGGCTTCCGCTGCGATGTCACCGCGTTCCGCCTAAAAGCACGGCCGCCGCCGAAAACTGGCTCGCAGCCGGCGTTTAGGCGGAATACGGCGGAACGCGGGTACATAATCGAGGCGGCTCATAACCCGGAGGTCGCAGGTTCAAATCCTGCCCCCGCTACTGCAGCAAGGCCCGCTGTGCGGGCCTTGCTGTTACCGCGAGCGGATGGACGGGACAGGCTCTCTACCGGCGCCGGTTCGGAAACGCTCACACTTCCGCCGCGCGACTACAAGTCTCTCGTCCACTTGAACCTCTCCGACCGACGATCGACGAGGGTCGACGCCACGTAGATCGCCATTTGGCGGATCTCGAACGAATCCGCGGCCGCGCACAGTGGCTTCTCTTCACTGTGGGCCCGCCGATCGGCAGGCCGTCGTTTCTTGACACCGCAGACCGATGGGCGGAGGATCGCGAGACTTCCGGACCTATCCGAGGGAGGTAAGCCATGAGGAAGGTCATCCCCCGTGCGGCGGCGGTTGCGGCGCTGTTGATCCTCCTGCCGGTGGCTCTGGCCTCGGCCGGGCCGGACACCACGACGGCGGTACACCAGGCATCGGGCACGCCCAGCCCACCGGCAAACGGGAACAGCCCCTTCGCGTCCTGCGACATCTCCGGGTTCCTTTTCCCGGGAGAGATCAACTGGCTGAACAGCGAGCTGGAGCCGTGGGTCGCGGTGAATCCCACCGATCCCACCAACATCGTCGGCGTCTACCAGCAGGACAGGTACACCTTCGGCGGCGCCCGCGGGCTCGGGGCCGCGGTCAGCCACGACGGCGGCCAGACCTGGAGTGCGACGCACCCGCACTTCACGTCCTGCGCGGGCGGAACGTCGGCGAACGGCGGCGACTACCAGCGCGCGTCGGATCCATGGGTCACGTTCGCACCCAACGGCGACGCGTATTTCATCAGCCTGTCGCTGAGCTTCGCCGGGGACGCCGCGCAGACCGGCAGCGCGGTGCTGGTGAGCAAGTCGACCGACGGTGGCGACCACTGGAGCGAACCGGTGACGCTCGTCCGAAACATCGGCGACGCAGATGTGGCGCCGTACTTCTTCAACGACAAGGAGTCGATCACCGCCGATCCCTTCGACTCGAACTACGTCTACGCGGTCTGGGACCGGGGCCGCAAGCCTGGCGGGTCCGAGACCCCAAGCGCGGAAAACTCGTTCGCCTTCCGCGGAGACACTCTGTTCTCTCGCACGACGGACGGCGGGAAGACGTGGGAGCCCGCGCGGACGATCTACGCGCAGTCGAAGCTCACGGGCACGATCGGCAACGAGATCGCTGTGCTGCCGGACGGAACGCTCGTCGACGTCTTCGACTTCCTGCAGGGATCGGGGCACAACGAGCCTGGCTACGACACTCAGGTAATGCGCTCGACCGACCATGGTGCAACCTGGTCGGACCGGATCGAGGTGGCGCCGGACCGGTCCGTCGGCACGAGCGACCCGGACACGGGCGCGCGCATTCGCACCGGCTGCTTCCTGCCGCTGATCGCGGCCGACCTCAACCCGAGCAGCCCGGGCTACGGAAACCTCTACGTCGTCTGGTGCGACAGCTTCGGCAGCGAGAAGACGAACGGGAAGGTCCACAGCACGATGGTCTTCACGCAGTCGACGGACGGCGGCCTGACCTGGTCGCCGCTCGCGCGGATCGACAAGTCGGGCGATGCGCCGGCGTTCGTGCCGTCCCTCGCGGTGGCGAGCAACGGCACGGTCGGCGTGACGTACTACGACTTCCGCGACAATACGCCGGCGCCCGGCCTGCCGACCGACCAGTGGTTCGTCCACTGTCACCCGACCACCGACTGCACCAACCCGGCGAACTGGGTCGAGAGCCACGTGTTCGGCCCGTTCAACCTCGAGAACGCAGCGACCGCCGGGGGCTACTTCCTCGGCGACTACGAAGGTATGACGTCGATTGGCACGAACTTCGAGCCGTTGTTCTCAGCGCCGACGGCGGCCGACCCGGACAACACCTACCTGGCGACGATCGCTCCTCAGCCCTGACCGAGCGACTCGCTGCAAGCCCCCCGGGGCGCGGTCACGCGGCCGCGCCCCGGCTCCGCTAGCAATTGTCGGAGCTTGAGAAGGCGCGCCGAGGATCGCGATTGATGCTGATGTTCTCACCGCCGCCGACGACACGGAAGCCGAGCGCGCGCCCAACTCCTGGATGCGCGGGCCGGGCGACCCCGGCGGGGGCGACCGGCATCCTGCGTCAGTCGGCTCGACTGGAGGCTGCAAGCATTCTGCAAGCATCGCGCTTCCGCAACGATGTCACCGTGTTCCGCCTAAATGCACAGCCGTGGCCCAAATCTGGCTCGGAGCCTGCATTTGCGGTGGAATACGGCGGAACACGTGTACACAGTCGAGGCGGCTCATGACCCGGAGGTCGCAGGTTCAAATCCTGCCCCCGCTACTCCGAAAGGCTCTGGAGACAGGGCCTTTTCGCTGTCGGTACACGAACTTGCGCCGGTGCGGATGTACTCCGGCAGGGCCCGCGCCGCGTCTCTTGGGCTGAGTCCGCCCAACGACCGGGAACCGTCAGTCGTCTTATCCACGTCTTGCTTCCTTGCGTGGCCGTTGGCTGGTGGAGGAGGTGCGGTTGTGCCCGACAGGGCGCCGAGGTTGTAGCCCTTGTTGTGCGATGACGCGGCAGCCCGAGCCGCTCTTCGGAAGCCTCTCCGAGCACCGCTTTCGCGAGGTCCTGGATTCGACGGCGGGCCGGCACTAGGCGTCATGCAGGACGGTCACGTGGAGCGGGCGGAGCCGCTCTGCATTCTCACCCTCGTTGGCGCTTCGGCGGACGGTGACGCGGGCAGCGCGGCCGTCGAGCTCGAGCTCGCCGATCGAGTTGTCGAACGTGGGGCGGCGCACGAAGCTCCAGTCGGCCGCCGGCGACGGAACGCCCGCCAGCCGCGCGAGAAGCGAGCAGACGGCCCCGGCTCCTTTCGAGCCCGTGAGGCGGACGACGCGCCGCTGGGTCGCCGAGAGCGGGTGTCGGAACGGTGAACACGTGACCTGGAAGACCCGGCTCGCTTCGCCGGCCGTCGCGAGCATGACCTCGCTCACGTACGCGTGGTGGACGTCGCCGCCGAGTAGCACGATCGTGGCGGATGGCCGCCGCGCGTGGGTTCCGTTCGCGATCTGACCAAGCCAGTCGCAAAGACGCTCGAATGAGCGATTGAACGCACTCCAGTGCTCGAGGTCGACCGCGCGCCGCAGACGCTCACCCAGTCGCGCTGCCACGGCGCCCCACTTTCCGGCGCACACCGCTTCGTTCCAGGCCTCGAGGTGATGAATGCCTTTCGGCGCGAAGACCGGCAGCGTGCTCGCGATCACTAGGTGGTCGAAGTCGCCGAGCGAGTGCTCGACGATCCAGTCCCACTCTTCCTCGTCGATCATCTCGCGGCGGCCGTCGGTGAGCACGCGGGCCGCGCGCGAGTCGAGCACGAGCAGCCTCGACTTGCCGAAATCGCGGTAGTAGGCCCACCGCGACGCGGCCGACTCGCGATCCCACCTGCCGGCGGCGCGGCGCAGCCGTGGGCCGGCGTCGTCGTCAGCCTGGACGAGGCGGAGCAGCTCCTCCTCGGCGAGCTCGGGCGGGGAGAGGTTGCCGATGTGCTGGTAGATCCAGTAGGACATGAACGCGCCGGTGATCCGGTCGCCCCACCACGGGCGTGCACGCATCTCCTCGACCCAGCTCCAGGAGATGTTCCAGTCGTCGTTGACGTCGTGGTCGTCGAAGATCATCACGCTGGGCACCGTCGAGAGGAGCCAGCGGATGTCCGGGTCCGACCACGATTCGCGATAAAGCCAGGTGAACTCCTCGAAATCCGCAGCCTCCTCGCCCGGCGGCTCGCGCGTGTCGCGCCGTGCCCGAATGAACTCCGCGGTGGCCGGGGATACCTCGTCGGCGTAGACCTGGTCGCCGAGCATCATCAGTGCGTCGGGCCACTCGATCTCGCCGCGCTGCAGCTGCCGCGAGTACGCCCACAGCGCGTCGATGTGCGTGCGCGCGAGCTCGTCGGGCCAGGGCGGTTCCGTCGAGATGGGCTGCGGGTCACCGATCCTGCAGGACCCGAAGGCGAGCCGCACTCGCGGCTCGTCCGCGCGCGTGTGCACCGCCGGCGCAGGACGACCGTCATCCGGCGGCCAGACCGGACGTCCGTCCAGGCGAACGTCATAGCTGATCACCGACGAGGGAGCCAGGTCGTCCACGAGCACGAGCGCGTAGTGATGCCCCTCGACCGCGAAGGTTCGCGAGCGGTGGCCGAGTACCTCGACCTCGCACGCCTCGCTCGTCTCGACCCAGAAGCTGGCGCTCTTCGTCCCGGCGTAGCGCAGCAGAGGGCCGAGCACCAGCTCGGGATTCGCCGAGCGGGGCTCGCGGCCGGCCACGGCAGCGGTGTCGTCGTCTCTCGCCCCGATGCACGATGCTATCCGGCCGCGCCCCGCGAGGCTCGTTTCCGCGTCGTTACGAGCGGGTAGCCCACGATCAAGCGCGCCTACCGGGCGCGCACAAGGACGAGGAGCATGATGACGGAAGCCACAACGGAAACGGCGCCCGTGCGCGCGGCGCGTGACGCAGGCGAGACGGTCGTTCAGAGCCAACCGTTCGAATGGCTCGCACGCGCGGGATTCATTGCGCGAGGACTGATCTACGCGATCATCGGAGTGCTCGCGGTGAAGGTCGCGCTCGGAGCCGGCGGAAAGACGGCCAACCAGCAGGCGGCGCTCGAGACGATCGCGCATCAGCCGTTCGGCACGTTGCTGCTGATCCTGGTCGCGGTCGCACTCGCCGGCTACGCCGGCTGGCGGATCTTCAGGGCTGCGCTCGGCCACGGGCCGGAGGCCAGCGACACCGCCCTGGACCGCCTTTCCGCACTCGCGAGCGGGCTCGTGTACGCCGCCATCTGCCTCATCGCCGTCAAGCTCTTGCTCGGGTCGCAGCCCAGCAGCTCGACCAAGCCGCACAGGGCCACGGCCGGGGTCCTCGGCTGGCCCGGCGGGCCGTGGCTCGTCGGCGCGGTCGGCGCCGTCCTCATCGGCGTCGGCCTCTACCAGGGCTGGCGCGGGCTCAGCAGAGACTTCCTGAACGATTCGAAGACCGAAGAGATGGGGCCGTTGGTGCGGAAGTCGATCGTCTGGGTCGGCGTGTTCGGGCATCTCGCCCGGATGGTCGTCTTCTGCCTGGTGGGCGCCTTCCTGATCAAGGCGGCGATCGAATACAACCCGAGGGCTGCCGTCGGCCTCGACGGGGCGCTGGCGAAGCTCGCACACCAGTCGTACGGAATGTTCCTGCTCGGTGTCGTGGCAACCGGCCTGATCGCGTTCGCGATCTACTCCTTCAGTGACGCTCGCTACCGCAGGATCTGAGCGGGGGCGGCCGGCTACCGAGCGCGCGCGCGCCCGGAGCCCGCGACGTGCTCCCGCTCGATCGCGTGCGGCGGACCGCCGTTCGCGCCGGCGTCAGCGGAAAGACTGACGTCTGCTGCCCCCGCAGCCTGCTCGACTGCGACCCCGAATCGCAGGAGGCGTCCACCGAAGGCGATGCTGCAGATCGCGAACCACGCCCAGCCGAGCGCGAGGCCCGCGACGACGTCCGTCACCCAGTGAACGTCGAGGAGGACACGACTACAGGCCACACCGACCGCGATTGCAACTGCCGCTCCTGCCAGCAGCGCCCGCGCGCGGGGAGCGCGCCGCCGTCCGATCAAGAGCGCCGCGGCCGCGTAGAACGCCGCCGCGGTCGACGTGTGACCGCTCGGAAACGACGGCCCGAGGGTCGCGGCGATCGGGTTCAGGGTCGGCCGCGCCCGATGCAACAAGTCCTTCACCGCCAACGTCAGGATCCCGTCGCCGGCGAGCACGACGACGAGGAACGGAAAGATCCAGCGGCTCGGTACGCGACGCATCTCCACGATCGCAACCACGAGGCCGAGTGCGATGACGGTCCTCGCCTCGCCCAAGTTCGTCACGAGCTCGAGCCCACGGGTCGAAAGGCGCCCGGCATGATCGTTGCCCCACTGAGCCACGCTGTGATCGATCCGGCGCAGCTCCGGGTTCGAGCGCACGAGCAAGGCCAGAACGCCCAGCGCGAGTCCGCCGACGACCACGAGGACGAGCGCGATCGTCAGCGCAAGCCCCGTCGCCGTCGCCGGGTCCAGCCGCCCGTCGAGCTTCCTGCGCAGGCTTGGGTGCTCGCGGATCGTCTCCCCGGCGGCCTGAGCGGCGGCGAGACTCGGGCGGGACGCTGCGCTCTCGGGGTAGCGCAGCGCGAGCATGCCCACCGCTGCACCCGCAGTCAGGGCAATGACCAGCAGAAGTATCAGGGGCATCGAAGGCTCCCGTCGATTTCAACGGATCCGAATCTCCGCACCGAAAACCGTTTGCCCCCGTCCCGCTAGGGGAAACCCCGCCCATGGCATTCGACTCCGCCGATGTTTCTGTGGGGGTCTCCGCTCCCGAGCGGAGCCGACGAGCTGCCCTCTCGAACGGACGGCCGCCCGCTCGCCGGGTGACCGTGACGGACCCCCGCCGCGGGGGCCCTGCGACACGCTTCGCCGCGGCCCTCGACGGCCGGCACCCAGCTGTCGTCTTCGCGACGGGGGAGATCCTCGGGTACGTCGCGCTCGTTGTCGCGACGATCGGCCTCGGCCTGCTGCTGACCCACGTCGTGCTGCCGTTCCACGGCATCGGCAACGCCGACGAGCGCCCGGTGGCCTGGCTCGCCGATCGACGAACGCCGTTCCTGACTGACGCCTCGCTCGTCGGCTCGATGATCGGGGACTGGGTGCTGGTCGCGATCGTGGTCGTCGTGTCCGTGGCGCTGGCCGTTCTGCGTCACTGGCGGATCGCGGCCTTCGTTGCCCTCGCGCTCATCGCCGAGTCCGCGACCTACGGCGCGACGGTGTTGGTCGTCCATCGGCATAGGCCCGAGGTGACGCGCCTCGACCATCTCGCGGCGAACGCGAGCTACCCCTCCGGGCACGTGGCGGCTTCCGTCGCGGTCTACGGCGGCCTGGCGCTGCTCATCACCTCCCGGGTGAGGAACGCCGCGCTCCGCGCCGCCTGCTGGGGGATGGCGGCCGCGCTTCCCGTGTTCGTCGCGTTCTCGCGGATGTACCGCGGCATGCACCATCCGCTCGACGAGGCAGCCGGAGCGCTGATGGGGGCGACTGCCGTGATGATCGCCCTCTTCGCGGCACGCGCCTCGGGCGCCGCAGTCGAACGCCGCCGACGACGAGCGTCATGACGCGGGTCGCAGTCGTCGCCCATGCGGGCAAGAGCCTTGGCGGCGGACTGGCCGAGCTTCGGCGCGTCCTCGAGCGCGAAGGCGTTGCCGACCCGCTCTGGTACGAGGTCGCCAAGAGCCGCAAGGCGCCCAAGCAGGTGCACCGCGCGCTGGAAGAGGGCGCCGACCTGATCTTCGCCTGGGGCGGGGATGGGCTCGTGCAGCAGTGCATCGACGTCCTCGCCGGTTCCGACCCGGCCGCGGCGCTCGCCGTCGTTCCCGCCGGGACGGCGAACCTCCTCGCCCACAACCTGGGGATTCCGCTCGACATCGAGGAGGCTGTCCGGATCGGCCTCCACGGGCCTCGGCGCACGATCGACGTGGGGCGGCTGAACGGGGAGCGCTTCGCCGTCGCCGCGGGCGCGGGGTTCGACGCGCGCATGATCCGCGAGGCGGACGGGGGCCTCAAGGACAGGTTCGGCCGGGTTGCCTACGTCTGGACCGGGTCGAAGAACCTCACCGCCAAGCCGTTCCGCGCCCAGATCAAGGTCGACGGCGCCACCTGGTACGACGACAAGGCGAGCTGCATCCTCATCGGCAACGTCCCCGAGCTCATGGGAGGAATCGAGGCGTTCGAGGACGCCCGTCCGGACGACGGCCTGCTCGAGCTCGGCGTGGTGAAGGCGGACGGGCTCGTCCAGTGGGCCCGCACACTCGCCCGGACCGCCGTCGGCGACGCGACCGGGTCACCGTTCGTCCAGATGACGAAGACCCGGTCGGCGAAGGTGAAACTCAACCGGAAGATCGACTACGAGCTCGACGGCGGCAGCCGTGCCAAGGTGAAATCGTTCGTCGTCGAGGTCGAGCCCGGAGCGGTAACCGTGTGCGTTCCCAGTGCAGGCGGCTGAGCGCCGCGGTCACGTCAGCGTGACGGACGGCTGCTGAGACCGAAGCTGTAGGCGCGCCAGGCAGCGGCCTCCGCTGGGGCTGGGTGTTCCGCCTATACGCAACGGCGGTGGGCCAATCTGGCGTGCAGCCTGCTTTCTGCTGAACCCGGCTACAGCTCTGGCGAGGCTCAGGGTCGCAGGTTCAACTCCTGCCCGTACTCACAAAGGGGCGAGTCACACCTCGGATCTCAATCAAGCACCAGGCCGCCGCGAGGATCTACTCGTGCCCAAAAAAGCCTATCCAGATGCGGCCAGGAACACGGGAAGCCTTGGTCCATGGACAGGGAAACGCAGCGGTCTCTGGAAACAACGGGAGGTGCTCACGGTTTTCCTGTTCGACGAGCGGGAATCCGAGCAAGTCGAGGACTGGCGGGCCGCACTCGAACGGCTCGCCGACGACGAGTTGCTCTGGCTCGCCCTGCGCGACCCGACCGAGGAGGAGATTGCGGCTCTGCAGGAGGCGCTTGAACTCGGCGACGAGAACGCGCGGAGGCTGCGCGAGCAGCCCAGCCGCGCGTCTATGGCTGACACAGGCGAGCGTATGCACGTGACGCTGTACGCGGCCGACATCGATGAAGGTGGACCTGTCCTTGCTCCCATCGAATGCGCGCTCGGCCGAAACTGGATCATCACCGCTCATCCTCAAAAAATCGAGGTGCTCGAGGAGTTTCGTGAGCGCGCCGAGGGCGGAGGCCAGATCGGTGCGCTCGACGCACCCTCGTTCGTCGCAGCGATTTTCGAGTGGATCGTCACCGGCTACTTCCGCGCCTTCGAGGCTATCGAGAGCGAGCTGGAGGAGTTGGACGCGAAGGTCATGTCCAGCACACCGACGGAGGTCTCCGACGACCTGAACCGGCTGGTCGAGCTCCGCCGCTCGATCGGGACACTGCGACGGGCGCTCTCCCCACACCGCGAGGTCGTCGTAGCTCTCGCACATCCCGAGCTCGATGCGCTCTCGACAGAGGACTCGGCGGAGAAGTTCGCCGTCCTCGAGAGTCGCCTGACCCAAGCACTGGACGCCGCCCGCGAAGCGAAGGAATCGACCTTCGGCTCCTTCGACCTCCTCGTCGCCCGAATCGGCCAACGGACGAACGACATCATGAAGGTGCTCACACTGGTCACGGTCATCCTCTTGCCCGCGACCGTGCTCGCGGGGATCATGGGCATGAACTTCAAGGTCGGCCTCTTCGACATGGCGTGGATGTTCTGGGCGGTGATCGCTGCGATGTTCGGCATCGCCGTGCTCGTACTCTCAGTCGCCCGCAACCGACGCTGGATCTAAGGGGCACGTTACGGACACTTGACCCTCCCTACTCAGGGAGTAGCGACCTGGCGTGCGGCAGCGTTCGGCAATGCCCCGACCGCGGGCTGCCGGCTCGCGGCCGAAAACTGGCTCGGAGCCGGACGTTCAGGCGGAATACGGCGAAACGCGTGTACACAATCGAGGCGGCTCATCAGCTGTTCGACGCCACGCACGGCGGGATCGAGTGCCGTCACCCGATCGGACTGAAATAGCTGGCCGAGCGGCTTTCGCCGCCCGGCTAGTTGCGCTCTGAGGAGCCATTAATGGGCAAGCAGAGGTCGACCGCGGTCTATGCGACGGCATCCGATGCTCGCGATCACAGCTGGCGGGCAGCTGGGGCCGCGCCCGGCTTGCCGTTGGCCCTAGAGTGAGACGCACCCAAGAGCGCGATGCCTTTCACAATCAGCAGCGTCGAGTACTACTACGCGAACGTCCGTGACGAGTTGGGGGCGGCGTATCGCGTCCTGTCGCTGCTCGCCGAGCGCGGTGTCAACCTGCTCGCCTTCACGGCGGTGCCGAGCGGACCGAGCCTGGCCCAGTTCACGCTCGTCCCGGAGGACCCGAATAGGCTGGTCGCCGAAGGGCGCGCCGTCGGCCTTCCGCTCGACGGCCCACACCACGCGCTCCTTGTTCAGGGCGACGACGAGCTCGGTGCGTTCGCGGGCGTTCATGAGCGGCTCGTCGAGGGAGGCGTGGACATCTACGCATCCACGGGCGTAACCGACGGTCGCGGCTCATTCGGCTACCTGGTGTACGTGCGCGAGGAGCAGTTCGAGAAGGCCGCACGCGCGCTGGGGGTGTGAGCAGGCCCGACGTCCGGTCGAGGGCATCCCGGACCCAGTGAAGACCGCCCCTTCAAGAGGCGCCGACGGATCAGGTCGTACGCGGCAGAATGGCCCGGTGGCGGCGACTGGCCCGGCCTGGCCGAGTTTCGCCCGAACTGTTGTCTACCTGAGCCGATCTTCGGTGATCTCAGTGGACGGAATCTCGCAACCGCCGTACGGTGGCGCTGTCACTGACCCAGGTGCAAAGGAAGCGAGGGGCAGACGATGAGCGCCGAGTTCGTTCTCGACACGCCGGTCGTGCGTGCGTTCGTGGCCGGCGTCCAGCCGACGATGGTCGGCGCCTCCTCGCCGGAGGAAGCCTGCGAAGCGATCACGCCCCGCTTCGCCGAGCTGCTCGGCGACCCGGACTGGCTCCCGGCCGAGTATCAAGCCGCTGCCGAGGAAAGCGGAATGGGCGGCGGTATCGGTCAGTGGCTCCTCTACCGCGCCGAGGACGGATCACTGACGCTCTTCTCGCTCGTCGTGCCGCCTGGTTCGGAAACGCCGATCCACGACCACCTCGCCTGGGGCCTCGTCGGCCTCTACTGCGGCACGCAGGATGAGGAGATCTACACGCACCGCAAAGGCGCACTCGAACTCGTCGAACGGCGTTCGCTCGGCGCGGGCGATTTCTACGTCCTGATCCCTCCGCGCGACGACATCCACCGGGTGCGGACGACGTCTGCCGAGACGTCGGTCTCGGTCCACCTGCTGACGAACGACACCGGTTGCGTCTGGCGGCACGCGTACGACCCCGCGTCCGGCGAGCCAATCCCGTTCCGCTCCGGCTACGTCAACATCGCCTGTAACGATTAGGCTGGCACCGCTTCGGCAGAGAGACCGTGCCATTGACGTGACGGCCCGCGCGCGATCGCTGGCGCGATCGCTGGTTTCTTCGACGAGCGTCAGCTCGAATCAGGCGCAGGAGAACGCTTCGACTGCAAGCGTTCTGCGAGCAAGGGGGTTCCACGGCGACGTCACTTGGTTCCGCATCAAACGCAACAAGTGAAGCCTCGACCCCGGCTTGCAGCGTGGGTTTGTCTGGAACACTGCGGCAGGCGTGTACCCGATCGAGGCGGCTCATAGCCCGGAGGCCGCAGGTTCACATCCTGCCCCCGCTACTCAGAAATGCCCTCCGGAAGAGGGCTTTCCTTTCGGGCCGGGGACGGCGACCGCAACTCAACGTGCAAGGATCGCTGATATTCGCCCGGCCGGCGCAACGTCGATGCGGAATTCGCCGGCGAGCCGACGCGCCGTCCAGCTCCGCCACGACCTCGACGCCGCCGAAGACGAGATCGCAACCGTCGCGAACGACGCGCGACGCAACGAGTCCCCGTAGACTCCGCATCGCGTTTCTCGGTCAAAAAGGGGGAATTCATGAGGAAGCTGCTAGCGCTTCTGATTGCGGCCGCACTCGCGTTGAGCGTCGCCGTGATCGCAGGAGCCGCACCCGGCTCTGACTCGCTCGTGACGGTCGGCAGCACGCCGAGTCCGTTCTCGCAGAACAAGCAGAACGAGCCGGCGATCGCGATCGATGCGAACCACCCGAACGTCGTGGTCGCGGGCGCGAACGACAACATCGACCTGGAAGACTGCAATGCTGGCGCCGACAACACCTGCCCGTTCACACCGGGCGTGGGCGGCTCGGGCGTCTACTTCTCGTTCGACTCTGGCAACCACTGGACGCAGCCGACCTACACCGGCTGGAGCGCGCGGAACTGCCATGGCGTCATCGGATTGGACCTCGGCTGCTCGCCGATCTCCGGCGGGCCGATCGGGACGATCCCGTGGTACTTCGAGAACGGCCTCGTCTCCGACGGCGACCCGGCGGTGGCGTTCGGGCCGAGGCCGGACGCGAGCGGCCACTTCTCATGGTCGAACGGCTCGCGGCTGTACTACGCGAACCTGACGTCGAACTTCGGCGCCACCCGTGACGAGGCCGTCTTCAAGGGCTTCGAGGCGATCGCCGTGTCGCGGACGGACAACGTCCAGGTCGCGGCCGCGAACGGCAAGAACGCCTGGATGCCGCCGGTGATCGTGTCGAAGCAGGTATCGCAGACGATCTTCTCCGACAAGGAGCAGATCTGGGCCGACAACGCAGCGTCGAGTCCGTTCTTCGGCACCGTCTATGTCTGCTGGGCGTCCTTCGTTGGCCAGGAGAAGAGCCCGAACGCGGCGCCGGCGCCGCTTTTTGTCGGCGTCTCACACGACGGCGGGGAGACCTGGACCCAGCAGCAGGTCACGCCGGCAGCGAACAACGGTCAGCGGAACCCGACCGACGGGTGCACCGTCCGGACCGACAGCCACGGGACCGCGTTCGTGTTCGGCGTGGGCACGGTCTCGTCGCTGGGCCATGATGCCTTCGAGCTGATGTCAACGTCGACCGACGGCGGCAAGAGCTGGTCGAAAGGCACCCCGGTCGCCGGCCCGGTGATGCAGCCGGGAACGTTCGACCCCGTGCTCGGCCGGCCGGTGATCGACGGCGTCGCCGGCGCGCGGAGCGACCTCGCCCCGGCCCCGAGCGTTGACATCGCAAACGGCGCGCCGACGGGTGCGGACGCCACGAACCGGATCGTGATGACGTACGTCAGCGGCGCGCTCGCCCAGCCGCACGTCTACTTCACCGAGTCGACGAACGGCGGCGGGTTCTGGTCGGTGCCGCGGGCGATTGAGGGGACGACCGATCGCGGCATCTACACCGCCCCGGCGGTCGCCCCGAACGGGGCCGATGTCTACGTTGTCTACAACGCGTTCACGACGCCGTTCCAGCCGACGACGGCGACGCCGAGGTCGCTCGTCGGCGTCGTCCTCCACGCGATGGCAGGGTCGACCGGCCCGACCGGTGCGTTCACGCAGATCCACCGCGGCGTGCCAGGCGATCCGCGCGGCTCGTCGCAGAACAACCTCGTGGGCGAGTTCCTCGGCGACTACGTCTACGCGGCGGCGACGAGGACGTATGGGGCGGCCGTATGGAACGACACGCGGAATGCGGCCGATTGCCCTGCGGTGGACGCCTACCGCCAGGCGCTCGAGAACGGTCAGTCCGCGACCGCGCCCGCGATCCAACAGCAGTGCCCGGCGACGTTCGGCAACTCTGACATCCGGGCGTTCACGACGGCGCCGTAGATCATTCGCATCAAGGGGGGAGCCTCCGGCATCCGCTCGAACAGGACACCCACCTCCCACCCTTTTCGAGACGGCCGCTCGACGAGCGGCCGTCTCGTCTTCTGCAACCTCGAACGCGTCGTCTCCGGTCTCGACGCCTGTGTTCAGTGCGATGACTGGGCCAGCGCGGCGGATCGCCGCCAGCTCCGGCTCGCGTGCGTGATGAACCTGAAAGCGCCATAAGCGGCTTCATACCCACCGAATACTTGCGCTGCGGTCTGTTCATTTCCTGACCCTCGAGCGCACCGATGTTTCGTTGGGCTGACGTCCTCGCAGAGTCACCCTTCGTGGCAGGGCGAATCGATTGCGCAGCGGCTCGGGCGAAAGGGACGCTTCGGGCGGCAACGACACTCAGGCAGAACCAAAAAGGGGGAATACGCGTGGCAACTTCGACCTCGATCACCCGACGCCCGCGCTCAGCGCGTCGAGGCACGACGGTGGTGGCCGCTGACGGCGGCCGTTGTAACTTTCGAGTCCCAGGGGGAGACGATCGTGGGGCGCCTCTTCCCGGCGGCTTTCGGAACGGGCGCGGCGCCGGCGGGGAAGATCTCGGCGCAGCGCTTCACTACCTCGCGGGCGAGCCTGGCGTCGATTCGGACCGACTTGCGGTGCTCGGCATCTGCATGGGCGCGTCCCACGTCCTCCCGGTGGCCGCGACCGATTCGCTCGTCAAGGCGGTGGCGACCGTCGCCGGCCACGGCTCGCTCGCGGTCACGCAGCGCTCGCGAAGTACGAGAGCACTGGCGAGACCGAGTATGTCCCGGCCGTCGACTTCGGCCGCGGCGACGTGGGCATGCCCGGCGAGCTGGTGTGGAGCTGGTACGCGCTCTGGGCAGACAGGGGGCTCTGGGAGAACCGCTACGCAGTGATGAGCGACGACGCACTCTTCTCCTTTGACTCACTCAGTGCGGCTGCGCGCCTGACGACACCGCTGCTGATGGTGCACAGCGATCAGTGCGCAATACCGGAGCCGCGCGTCGGCACTTCGCGGTCGCGCCCACACCGTACAAACGCTTGCTCTGGGACAGGGACACCCGGCACCTCCAGTACTACGACGACCCCTCGGTCATCGAGCGAACCGCGTGGGAGATCGTCGATTGGTTCGCTCGCCACCTTGGCCCTGGCAACGCATGACTAGACCGGCAATGCTCTAGCCCTACAGCACACTGGAGGATCTGAAACTCGATCTAAAGCCCGCTGGCAGGGCTTTGCAGAGCCCTCTTCCGGACTCGAACCAGAGACGCCTCCTTACCCGTGGAGGTGGTCTCACCGCGAGCGTTCGACATCGACCTGCGGCTGCAAGCGTTTTGCAAGCATCGGGCATCCGCAGCGATGTCACCGTGTTCCGCCTAAATGCAGGCCCCTGCGCGAAACCGGCTCGGCGTCGGCGTTTAGGCGGCATACGGCGGAACGCGTGTACACGATCGAGGCGGCTCATAACCCGGAGGTCGCAGGTTCAAATCCTGCCCCCGCTACTCGGAAAGGCCCTGGAAACAGGGCCTTTTCTCGTGGAAGCTGCCGCTGCGATTGTTGTCTAAGAGTTCCCTCATTGTGATGCCCCTTTTCGAAGGCAACATGAGCCGAGCCCGTCGAGAGACGCGGTCCTGCGTACGGCGGGCTGCGTCCGCTCCGTCATCGAGCGTTCATCCGCCGCGAGCACAATGGCTGCGTGCAGGTGTTCGTGGTCGAGGACGAGGAGAAGCTGGCCGATCTGCTCTCACACCGAGCGGCTAACCCGATCGGGAGCGGGCGTGGGGAACGTCGATGAAGACGACGCCCCGCCGTATCGGCACATCGTGCCGCTGGTCGAACAGGAACGGCTCGAAGCGGGACGCCGGTGCGAAGTTGTACTCGCTGACGTCGAAACCTCCGTCCGGATCGACTGCGGTCACATAGCCGACGTGACCGAACGGAGGAGACAGCTTCGCCCAGACTGCGACCGCCCCGACCCGCGGCAAGCGGCTGACGCGCAGCCTCGCCAACCGGGCGACGTGCGGCCAGTCCCGGGCGTCCATCGCACCGGCAATGAACCAGTCGATCCGCTGCCCGTTTGCCTGCAGCGCCCAGGCGACGTACGAGGTGCAGTTGCACATGTTCATCCGCCAGCGATCGACTCGCTCGGCCACACCGGCGGCCGGACAGCGCCCGGCATACGGATAGCCGTGGATACGCAGATGGCGGGTAGCCGACGTGGCTGAGAATCGTGAGGTCGGAGCCGCCCCTGCAAGCGCGGCCAGCACGGCAACCGCGGCGACCGCGAGCCAGCGTCCGCACCTCTCCGCTGCGACCTGCACCGCGCGCCAAATTATCGCCGCTTTGCTTCTGTGCGAGGGCGGGGCGGATTGAGCGTGCCCGCCTCAGCGGCCGCGCGCCGGCGGCGGCGGCGGCTGCGGAGGACTCGGCGGCGCTTCCCCCTACGGTTCGCGTTCCTCCTGCTGCTGATCGCGGTATTCGCCTTCGGCGCGCTCGCCCGGCGCGGCCACACGCAGCCGCCCCCCTCGTCACGCTCAAAGACATCGGGTGCCGTCGCTCCCCCGGCCCTCGGCGTTTCCGCCGGCCCGATCCCCGGCTACTTGCTGATCGCCGACCGCGGCAACGACCGCATTCTGCTCGTCGACAACCGCAAGCGGATCCTCTGGCACTACCCGGGGCCGGCCGGCCCCGCGTATCCGTTTGCGTTCGACGACGACGCCTTCTTCGGGCCAGGCTTCAAAACGATCATCAGCAATCAGGAGGATCAGCACACGATCCAGACCCTCAGCTTCCCGAGCGGGCGGCTGCGCTGGCGCTACGGGCACGCAAACGTGCGCGGCAGCACGCCCGGCTACCTCAACACCCCCGACGATTCCTACGAACTACCGAGCGGGCTCGTCTCGGTCGCCGATGCCTACAACTGCCGCGTCCTGTTCATCAACCACGCGCATCGGGTCGTGCGCGAGCTCGGCCAGACCGGCGTCTGCGCCCACGACCCGCCGCGGACGCTTGGCTCGGTCAACGGCGCCACCCCGCTGCCCGGAGGGGGCACACTCGTAAGCGAGATCACCGGCTCCTGGATCGACGCCTTCTCCCCCAGTGGACGCCTGCTCTGGGACTTCCAGGCGCCGGTCGTCTACCCCTCCGACCCCCAGTGGCTGGGCCGCGGCCGCATCCTGCTGGCCGACTACCCCGTCCCGGCGCCTTGCCGAGCACGCGGCGAGTGCCTGGCACTCGCACTCGGCCCCGCGCCTGGCGCATCTCGACCACCCCTCGCTCGCGATGCGAATCCGCCCCGGCCTGATTGCGGTCAACGACGACTACCGCGACCGCGTCGTCTTGATCGACATCCACAGACGCCGGATCGTCTGGCAGTACGGACACACCGACACCAAGGGCAGCAGGGCGGGTTACCTTCAACACCCCGGACGGAACACGCGGCCGATCCTGCCGACCCGTTCGGCGCTCGCCCGTCCGGCGCTGCGCGCCCTCCTGCGACAAGCCGCGACGCACCCGCAGCCGGCGCGCACGACGGCGGCCGCACCCCTCCCGATCCACATGCTCGCTTCCGGCTTCCCGCGCCCGTCGAGCGGACGGTCGCCGTCGCCTGGCTAAGCAGGATCCTGATCGCCGGCGGCCTCGACTCGGGCGGCCAATCAGCCGCCGGGGTGTTCGCACTCGACCCGGTAACCGGCACGTTGCACAGCCTCGGCGCGGTGCCACAACCGGTCCATGACGCGGCCGGCGCCCTGATCGGCCACCGTCTCTACGTCTTCGGCGGCGGCGCCGCCACCAGCAGCGACGCTGTCCAGGCCTTCGACGTGAGCACCCGGCACAGCACGATCGCCGGCCGCCTGCCGCGAGCGCTTTCCGACCTCGCTGCTGCGCAACTCAATGGTGTCACGTACCTCGTCGGCGGCTTCGACGGGCACACGCCTCGGCCGGAGATCCTGGCCACCCGGGACGGCCGCCACTTCACGCTCGCCGGCAGGCTCCCCATCGGGCTCCGGTACCCGGCCGTCACGACCGCCGGCGGCAGAGTCCTGATCGCCGGGGGCCAGACCGCGACCGGCCTTTCCGCCGCCGTCTACGCGTTCGACCCAGTATCTGGGCACGTGGCGTTGCTCGCCCGGCTGGGCGCGCCGCTCGCGCACGCCGTCGCCGTCGCCCGCCGGAACACCCTCTACGTCCTTGGGGGCACCGACGCCGCGGGCACAGTCATGGGCGCGATCAGTGCCGTCGACCTCGCTACGCACGCGGTTGCGCCGCTCACCCGCGTGATTGCTCCACGCGCGGACGCCGCGAGCGCGGAACTCGGCGCGACGACGTTCCTGATCGGAGGCCGAAGCACGCACACACTAGTGACGACGCTCGAGATCGGCGGCGCGGGATGACGCGGGCTGCGCTTCAAGCTCGGACTGCTAGCACGATTGTCGGCGGGCTGCGCCCACTCGCGGGCACTCGAGGGATCGCCTGAATCGATTGACGCGGGCGTCGAGAAGACGCGCAGCGACACGCTGCCGAAGGTTCGGGCGATCAGCGGGAACGTCGGCGCGATCGGCCTCACCGACCGCGACAACGGCCGCGTGTCGGTGATCACCCTCTGGGACAGCGGGGACTCCATGCGCGCGAGCGCGCAGGTGGCCGATCGGTTGCGACAGCGGACGGCGGACATGACCGACCAGAAGAGGATCGCGAACGTCGCGCAGTACGACGTAGCGGTGGCGCAGACGATGGCGAGTGCGCGAGCCTGAGCTTTATTGAGGGCCTGACCGGTGTCCGGTCAGGCCCTTCTTTCACCGCGAACTCCTCGCAGCAGAGCCCTCTGACGGACTCGAACCGTCGACCCCTGGAAGTGGTCATGCAGCGAGCGTTCGAATCGACCTGCGACTGCAGGCGTTCTGCAAGCATCGGCCTTCCGCAGCGATGTCACCGTGTTCCGCCTAGATGCACGGCTGCGGCCGAAAACTGGCTCGCAGCCGGCGTTTAGGCGGAATACGGCGGAACGCGTGTACCTATTCGCGGTGGCTCATCACCCGGAGGTCGCAGGTTCAAATCCTGCCCCCGCTACTGCGAAAGGCGCCGGAAACGGCGCCTTTCGCTTTGCTTGCGCTGGTCCGCTTGACTGCCTCAGCGCTCGGGCGGTGGACCGGGCGGCCCGAGGATGTCGTACGCCCACTTGTCCGCGAGGGGCATCAGGACGCCCATGTCCGGCGGACCCTCGGGCGGCGGCGGGAGAACGTGCTCGGGTGCCGGCTCGGCAATGTCTCTGAGGAGTCCCTCGAACTTCGCGCCGCACCCTACGAACATCTTGCCCCCGTTGGGGCCCCCGAAGAAGGTGTGGGGCACGCCCATAGGGCCGAAAGCAAACCCACCGGCTCCCAGGGTCAGGTGCGCGTCGCCGACGTAGAGCTCAAACTCGCCCTCGCGAACGTAGAACCACTCGTCCTCGTCGCGGTGGCTGTGCCAGGGCGAGCCCACGCCCGGCGGCGCCTCGACATCGAGCAGGCAGTACTGCCCACCCGTGTCCTCGGCGCTGGTCTTGATCGTCACTAGGGCGCCGAACAGCCAGAAGTCCTCGCCTTCCTCCTCGCGCAACCCGTACCCGAGCTTCGCCCGCTCGCTGGATGTGGTGGTGGACATGGAGCCCTCCTTCGTGGCCGGCGCGAGCACCTTGTCACCTTCGTCGTCGCCCGGTCAATGCGCTCGCAGCGGGCCCGGGGCCTAGCGCCAGTCGACCGAGACGGCCTCCATCGGCTCTTCGAAGCCTCGGACAAGCGGAACGTCACGTCGATCCGTCGGCGTCTCCCGGCTGACAAAAACCTCGCCCGCAGTTGCGGCTGCACCGATTCGGGCGGCGACGCACGCTCTGTCCGCCGTAGTCGGTGAAGCTCGCGCCCGTCTTGAACGCGCTTCCCGCGTGAGCGCCGATCCTGACATCCGGCGCGAACAACAGGCCCCACGGTCGCGTCGAGGATAGCCGCGAAGACGCTCGGCGAGTCGAAGCGCGGGCAGCAGTACCAGTCGATCGTCCCGTCGGTGCCGACGAGCGCGACAGTGTGCAGTCGCCGATCAGGGCGTGCTCGGCGATCGGCAGGTAGCGCGCCCGCGGTGCGCGCCACGCTCCACCGGACACGACCCGCCCTACCGGATCAGCACGGACGTCCAGAGCCATCAGCGAGCGTCCCTAGTGACCTGAGTCGTTAGTCGGCAGGGACCCGGTGTCCTTTCTCGAACGTCGTCCCTATCGACGACGATTGGGGGCGGTCATGGCGGAGCGTGCAGAGGTTGTGCTGAGCGGCGAGGAGCGGGAAACGCTGGAGCGGTGGGCTCGGCGTCCGAAGAGTTCGCAGGCGTTGGCGTTTCGTTGCCGGGTTGTGTTGGCCGCGGCGGAGGGGCGGTCGAGCAAGGAGATCGCGGCCGATTTGGGCTGTAACGCCAACACGGTCGGCCGGTGGCGCGGCCGTTTCGCTCGGCGCGGCTTTGACGGGCTGCATGACGAGCCGCGGCCGGGCAAGCCGCGCTCGATCAGCGACGAGGACGTGGAGCGCGTGATCGTGAAGACGCTTGAGGAGCAGCCGGCAGACGCGACGCATTGGTCGACGCGGTCGATGGCGGCCGCGACCGGGATGAGCCAGAGCGCGGTCAGCCGCATCTGGCGGGCGTTTGCGCTCAAGCCTCATCAGGTCGAGACGTTCAAGCTCTCGCCGGATCCGCAGTTCATCGACAAGGTGCGCGACATGGGAGCGTCCGAAACTCTGTGTACGCGGTTAGCTTTGCCGTGTTAGTCGGTCTTGGAAGTGGGCGTGGAAGGCGGCGAGGCATTCGTACCAGCCGGCCATGGGGCGTTTCCAGTTGCGCTCGTGGTTTCTGATCGCGAGGTAGACGAGCTTGCGGGCGGATTCGTCGTCGGGGAAGTGACCGCGGACGCGGACGGCTTTGCGCACGACCGCGTTGAGGCTTTCGATCTGATTGGTCGTGTAGACGGCGCGGCGTAGCGCCGGCGGGAAGGCGAAGTACGGGATCACCTGCTCCCAGGCGTCGCGCCATGACTGGCTGATCTGCGGGTAGCGGCTGTCCCAGATGCCGGCGAAGGTCTCCAGGCCGGTCTGGGCGGCTTCCTCGGTCGCCGCGGTGTAGATCATGCGCAGGTCCTTGACGAGCTGCTTGCGATCCTTGTAGCTGGTGAAGCGCAGCGAGTTGCGGATCATGTGCACGATGCAGGTCTGCACGATCGCCTGCGGGTAGACGGCCTCGATCGCCTGCGGGAAGCCCTTCAACCCGTCGACGGAGAAGACGAGGATGTCCTCGACGCCGCGCGACTTGAGCTCGCTGATCACGCGCAACCAGAACTTGGCCCCCTCGCTGGGCTCGAGCCAGATCCCGAGCGTCTCCTTGATCCCGTCGATCCCGACCCCGATCGCGAGGTAGGCGTGCTTGTTGCGCACCGAGCCCTGATCGCGGATCTTGAGCACGATCGCGTCCAGCCAGACGACCAGGTAGAGCTTCTCCAGCGGCCTGGCCTGCCACTCCTTGACGTCGTCGAGCACTGCGTCGGTGACGCGGCTGACGGTGTCGCGGCCGACCTCGACGCCGTAGATCTCTTCCAGGTGCTTCGAGATCTCTCGCGTCGACATCCCACGCGCGTACATCGAGACGATCTTGTCGTCGAAGCCCGCGAAGCGGCGCTGGTGCTTGGGCACGATGTGCGGCTCGAAGCTGCCCTCACGGTCGCGCGGCAGCTCGACCGGCACGGGCCCGTGATCAGTGATCAACGTCTTCGACGTCCAGCCATTGCGGCGATTCGGCTCGCCCTCAGGCGGCGGCTCGCCGAGCTCGTAGCCGAGGTGACCGCTCAACTCCGCCGATACCGCACGCTCGACCACGCGCTTGGTCAGATGCTTCAACAACCCATCCGGCCCTGTGATCGCCTCAGGGCCCTCATGCCCGGCAAGCAACTGATCGATCAGCTCGTCCGGGATCTCCTTCGGGGGCATGACCCTCCTTTACGGATCATGCATACACAGAACCCCGGACGCTCCCTGCGTCGATGAGAAGTCGCAGATCCAAGCGCTCGACCGTTCGGCGCCGGTGCTGCCGCTGATGCCGGGCGTGCCGGCGCGCCAGACCCACGACTACGTCCGTAACGGCACCACCAACCTGTACGCGGCGCTCGACGTCGCCTCTGGCCAGGTGATCGCGGACATGTCGCCGCGGCATCGCGCCGAGGAGTTCCGCCGCTTCCTCACCCTGATCGACGCCTCCGTGCCGGCGCACCTCGACGTGCACGTCGTGCTCGACAACTCCTCGACCCACAAGACGCCGTCGATCCAACGCTGGCTGGTCCGCCACCCGCGCTTCACGCTCCATTTCACCCCGACCTACAGCTCCTGGCTCAACCTCGTCGAGCGCTGGTTCGCCGAGCTGACCACGAAATGGATCAAGCGCAGCGCCCACCGCTCCGTCCGCGACCTCGTCGCCTCCATCCGCACCTGGATCACGAACTGGAACGACGAACCCCAACCCTTCGTCTGGCACAAGAGCGCAGACGAGATCCTCGAAAGCCTCGCCGCCTACTGCCAGCGGATCAACGACTCAGGTCACTAGTCGGCCTATGGCACGAGCACGAGCTTGCCCTTCGACGCCGAGCTCTCCAGCAGCTCATGCGCGTGGCGCGCCTCCGAGAGGGGCAGGCGCTCGGCGACAGTGGGGTGGATCTTGCCCTCGCGGAGCAGCTCGATCAGCACGCCGAAGTCCTCGCGGAACCAGTCCGGCTCCATAGGCTCTCCGCCCACTGCTCCGGCTCGCCTCGTAGCCTTGTCGCGGTATTTCTGGACGTGGTAGGCAAACACCCGCCGGCGGGGCGACAGCTTGTCCCGGGTCCAGACGGCCACGATCGCCGCCCACCACTTGATCACCGCCGGCCAGTCCTTGTGCCCATCCTTGAGGGTGTCGTAGCGGCCGAACACGACGAGCCTTCCGCCCGCCCGCAGCGCGCGGAACGAGCGCAGCGAGATCGGGCCACCGAGGCTGTCGACCACGACGTCCACACCGCCTGCCTCCTCGCGCACCCGCGCCAGGAAGTCCTCGTTGCGGTAGTCGATCGCCACCGCGCCAAGCGCCTCGACCTTCTCGCGATCGCGAGCCGACGCGGTCCCGAAGACCCGAAGCCCGGCCACCGCCGCGAGCTCGAGCGCCGCGACGCCGACCCTGCCGGCCGCGCCGTGCACGAGCACCGTCTCCCCGCGCTTGACCTCCGCCGTCCGGTGGAGCACCTGGTAGGACGTCATGTACGGGAACAGGAGGCTCAGGACCTCCCCCGGATCGAGGTCGTCGGGTACCTCGACCGCGCCCGCCTCCGGCACGCAGACGCGTTCCGCGTCAGCGCCCCATACCGTCAGCGCCCCGATGCGGTCGCCCACCCGCAGCCTCGTGCAGTCCGGTCCGAGCTCTTCGACGACGCCGACGAGCTCGTAGCCGGGCGTGAACGGTGGCTTCGGGGCGCCCGCGATGTACGTGCCGGCGCGCATCTGGGCATCAGTGAAGGACACGCCCGCGGCCAGAACCCTGACGCGAACCTCTCCCGGCCCCGGCTGGGGAACGTCGGCCTCCACCACCCTCAAGACCTCGGGCCCCCCGTAATGATCGACGACGACGCGCTTCATCGTCTTCTGTCCGTTTCCTGAAACGGTCATCTGCTGTTCGTCTGCTGAGACGGTCATGAGTAGGCTCCTCTCGCCGTCATCTTGGGACGGTCTATTGGGAGGGCTCTGTCTTAAATCGATCTACGCGTACGCGGGCCGCACGGTCCGAGCATCTGAGCAATCCCGCAGTTTCGATCAGTACAAAACCGCACTAAGCGGGCGGAGCCGTTGTCCGAGCCGAGTGTGAGCTCGCCCGGCTCGATCCGTGCACCGCAGCGGCGCGTTCGTGCCGCTCAGCGTTGGCCGGTCCGCTGCAAGCGTTCTGCAAGCATCAGGCTTCCTCAGCGATGTAACCGTGTTCCGCCTAAATGCAACGGCCTTTGGCCAATCTGGCTTGGAATCTGCATTTATGCGGAATACGGCGGAACGCGTGTACCGAATCGAGGCGGCTCATAACCCGGAGGTCGCAGGTTCAAATCCTGCCCCGCTATTCGAAAAGCCCGCATGCGCGGGTTTTTCGTTTCCGGAACCCCGACGGCCCAAGGGAGTCTCTGGCCATCAGCGGTGCTGTTGGCTCGACGTCAGCCCTCCGCAAGCACTGTCTTGGCTCGGATTCGGTGGGAAACGCTTTTCCAGGCGATCACGTAAGCGTACGGGTGCGTGAAGGCGTCCATTGCCTTCTCCGGTGCGACCTCGATCTGGATCTGCTCGCCCGTTGTCGTGTCGCTGACGGCAAGCTCCACTCTGTCGACCCCGGGGTGCCAGACGAGGAGAATTTCGGCCGTCCCGCTCATCCGCTGGGCCAGCTCTCGAACCGGTGCGCTCTTCGCAGAGCTGCCGCGACCGGCGGCGGTCGGCACGACTGCCGGTGAGGCGGCGGCGGTGAAGCGTTTGAGATTGCGTTTCATGACTTCCTGTCCACGTTGGCGGGGCCCCGAGGACGGGGCCCCGCCTATCCCTGCTGGGAGGTTCCGCTACGGGACGGGCACGCCGTCCACGACGAGCCGGATCACGCCGGCGGCCAGACCGGCCGAGTTGACGCTGTCCGTGCCGGCCCCGTCGTTGATCTCGAGACGGTCGTTCGCGGCTTCCGAATGGAAGACGTTGACCGTCGGGACAAGACCGCTCACCTTGACGCCACCGGCGTCTCCGTTGACCTCGATCTTGTCGTTGCCGTCAGTGCCGTTGACGACGACCCGGTCGGCCGCGCCGTCGCCCGTGGCGCCGCCCAGGGTGCCGGCGAGGTCGACGTTGACCTCGTTGACGTCCGTTCCGGTCAGGTCGTTGACGGTGACGATGTCCGCGCCGCCGAGAGCGTTGAAGTCCACTCGCTCGACGCCGTGGGTGTCCATCGTGATGCTGGCCACGTCGCGGAAGAACCTCAGTCGGTTGCCGTTCGCCGTCAGGTCGACTTTCTCGGCCACGCCGGCGCCGTTGAAGAGCATCGTGTCGGTGCCGTTCTGGCCTTCGATGGTGTCGCTGCCCTCGCCCGGATCCCAGATGAACGTGTCGTCGCCGTTGCCCATGAACGCCGTGTCGTTGCCTCTGTTCCCGTCGATTGAGTCGTTGCCGTTCCCGCCGAAGAGCCTCTCGGCCCCGTTGCCGCCGGCCACGGTGTCGTTGCCGTTGCCGCCGTCGAGCGTCGAAGACCCGGCGCCTCCGAAGAGGCTGTCGTTGCCGTTGCCGCCGAGTACCGTCTCCACTCCGGATCCCGCGGCCAGCCGGTCGTTCCCGTTTCCCCCGTCGAGCGTCGTCGGGATCGTGTCGGCGAAGACGCCGTTCCGTTCGTCGATGCGCTCGGAGTCGTCTCCGTTCCCGCCGGCTACGACGATCGCCGAGACGTCGGCCCGGTTGAAGCTGAAGTCGGCCGAGCCGTCGTCGCCGACGTCGACCTGGATGATGCCGGGCTGGCCGGCCTCCAGGCCAACGGCGATCCTGTCGGCCCCGTTCGTGCCCTCGACCGTCAGCGTGCCGCCCCGGAGGGTGGCCTGTGTGGTCTTGGGTGCGGCGGTTCCGTCAGTGGCTGCGAAGCCGGCGGCGGCAGCGACCGCAACGGCCACCGCCGAAGCAGCCGACCACATTGGCCGGATGCCGCGTGAGCTCTTGCGTCCTGCAGTGTTCTTCATCGGAGTTTCTCCTTTCGATCAAGCCGCTCGCGGCCCTGGGATTTGCTGGTTGGCGAGGCTGGTCACGAGACCGTGAAGGCGCCGTGCATGACCCCGGCGTGGGGGTCGCAGACGAACTGGTAGGTGCCCTTCTTGAGCTGCAGAACGAAGCTCTTCGTCCCGGTGAAGCCGACGCCCGTGAGGACGCGGCTGTAGCCGGGGCCGCTCAGATGGAAGTCATGAATGCTCGCCAGGTCGGCGATGACGAACCGGTACGCAATCCCGGCCTTCAGTCGCGTGACTTCCTTGCCCTGCATTGTCAGCCCGATCGTGAAACCGGGCCCGACCTTGCCGTTGACGGTCTTGGCCGGGGCGGCTGCCCCGCCGCCCGTCGCCGCGAGCGCTGAAGCTGTGGCGGCGACTGCGATGAGGAGCCAGGAGCGGATGCTCGTCATGTATTGCCTCCTTCGAGTAAGAGCCCGCTGTCTTTTGCGGCGGCGATCAGCGACGCGTTACTCGTCCTTTGGTCGGTGACGTCTGCCATGTCGTCACCACGATCGAGACGCCGCCCGGCGGCCGCCTCACGGAGGGCCGGTGAGGTATTCCGTGAAGAGCAGGCCGACCGCAGCCTTACAGGGCGCGAGCGAGCTGCGAGCGCGAACGGATCTCGAGCTTCCGGAAGACGCTGCGGAGGTGAGTCTCGATCGTGTTCTCGGTCACGAAGAGCGCCTGCGCGACCTCGCGGTTGGTCATCCCTTCGGAGGCCAAACGAGCTACCCGCAGTTCCGACGCGGTGAGGTTGGTCCGGCTCTCGATGGGGTCTCGGCGAGGGCGGGCACCAGCGGTGACGAGCTCATCGTGTGCGCGCGCGGCGACCGCGTCCGCACCGCAGGCACGGGCCAGTTCGAGCGCTTTGCGGAGTGGCTCGCGGGCGTCGGCGCGCCGCCCGGCGCGGCGGATCGCGGCGCCCAGCTCGACCAGCGTGACCGCCTGCTCGAGCCGCGCCGGTGACCGGTCCAGATGGGCGACCGCTTCCTCCAGCAACTCGATACCCGCATCGCCTCGCTCGAGGACGCCAAGCGTTCGCAGCGATCCGCCCAGCGGAGCTTGTGCGCCGAAGGCGCGGCAACGCTCGAGCTCCGCGCGAGCGAGCGCATGAGCCTCGTCAAGGCGGTTGAGCGATGCCAGGAGCGGCGCGGCGTCGGTACGCCACGTGCTGAACGCCGGCGTGCGGATGTCCCACTCCTGCTCGAGCCGCTCACACGCGAACAGATCTTCCAGCGCGTCCTCTGGGCGCTGGGAGGCGGCTCGGATGCGCGCACGCGTCTGCAGGTAGCGGATCTGACCGGTTGCGGCCGGCTCGGGCCGAACCTGGGCAAAGACGTCAGCAGCTTCGGTCGCGTTGCCGCGCGCGAGCAGGACATTGACGAGCGCCACGTGGGCGTAGAGGGTCTGGTGTTCGGCTTGGTCGAGCGCGCTCGCCGCATCGGCCTCGGCCTCGGCCAGGAGGCCGCGACGCACAGAGGCGTACGCGCGGAGCTGAGTCGCCATCGAGAACGCCGGCAGCGACCCGTGCTGCTTCGCCCACTCGATCACGTCGACGCTGACGCGTGCGGCATCGTCGTCGGCGTAGGCGAAAAGAAGCACGGACGGCGCAATCCAGAACGCGCCCGACTCGGGGCCGGGATCGTCGAGCAGCTGCCCGTCTGCGAGCGCCTGCAAAGCCAGCTCGCGTGCCTCGTCGGCGGTGCCCATTCGCGCGGCCTCGTACGCCGCGGCAGCGACGTGCAGGCGCTCCCCGATCGTTCGCGGTGTGCGCGAGGTGACGACGAAGCGCTCCCCCGTTTCTTGGAGACGACGCCAGACCGAGACGCTCCCGCCCCTTACAGCGGCCCAACGCGTCGCCTGCAACCGCAATCCCTGTTCGCGCTCGCTCTCTGATAACGCGCTGATGAGGGCGGTGAGGTCGGCCATCGCCTCCTCCGGCCGGTCCGCGAGGAACAGTGCCGACCCCAAAGCGCTCGCCGCTTCCGCGCGCAGCCGCTCGTCGGCAAGATCGTGGGTTGCCCGCCGGAGCTTTTCGATTGCCAGCTCGAGCTGGCCGGCACTGAGCGCGGCCGTGCCCAACTCGTGGACGAGCACCGGTTCCAGCTCCACCGAAGGTGGCTCGGCGAGCGCTCTCTGCAGGTACGTAACGGCGACATCGGGGGCGCCGCGACTCCGTGCGCCATGAGCCGCCTCTCGCAAGATGTCCACCGTCTCCGCGTCTCCGCCGGGATGGGTCGCCATCAGGTGAGCTGCAATCCGATCGGTTGTCGCATCTGCATTGGCAAGGAGCCGGGCGGCACGCTCGTGGTGTCGAGCACGCTCCTGCGCGCTCAACTCGAAGTAGATGCTCGAGCGCACGAGTGGGTGGACGAACGCAAGCCGCCGGCCGTGCCCGAAGATCACCGCGTCGGCCAGGGCCTCGGCGGCTCCGGACGCCTCCTCGCTGCCGAGCCCGGCCAGCTGGGCTGCGAGGGCCGGCTCAACCGGGTCGCCGAGCACGGCGACGGCGCGTGCAAGGGAGGTGCACTCCTCGGGCAGGCGTCTCAGGCGAGCACGCACTGCTCGGCCCACGCCCTGCGAGCTCAGTTGCCCCGTCAGGCCTGCGTTGTCGCGAATTGGCGCGATTCCTCGCCGTTTGAGCTCGGCGAGGAGCTCGAGGAGAAGGAACGGGTTGCCGCCGGTCGCCTGACGGCAAGCGTCGGCAAAGCTCGGATCGGGCTCCGACGCGAGCTGCTGCGCTGCCAGTAGCTCGATCGCGTCCGCGCTGAGCCCGGCCGGCTGAAGCACCGCGACCTCAGGAATGACGAGCAGCTCATCGAGCAGTTCCTGCGCTGGGCCGGGCTCGCCCGTCCTCGCCGCCAGCACGAGCGCCAGTGGCATGCCCGTCAGTCGGCGCGCGAGGTAGATGAGCCAGCGCAATGAGGCGAGATCTGCCAGGTGCGCGTCGTCGACCGTCAACAGCAGCGGTTGCGCGTCGGCCAGATTGCTGGTGAGCCAGTACAGACCGTGCAAAGAGGAAAACGACGGCTCTGCACCGGATTCCGGATCGGCGGCGAAGAGGACTGGGTTGGCCAGCGCCGCCGCCCCGGCGAGCAGGGCTTCACGCTCCTCGACGTCGGACGCGACCACCACCGGTTCCAGCAACTGCCGGACGATTCCGAATGGCAAATCACGCTCCAGCTCGCCACCCCGTGCCGACAGAACGCGCAGTTCTGACCCTGCCGCCGCCCGAGTGGCGGCGAGCAGACTCGATTTGCCGATCCCCGCCGGCCCTTCGAAGACCAATCCGCCGCCTGAACCGACACGGGCGCCGCCGAGCACTCGCTCGATCGTTTCGAGCTCGAACTCGCGCTCGACGAGCGGAGCCAGCTGAACAGCCACAACACATTCTAGGGCGGTGCTAGCCACGCTCCGGCATCGCCACGCCGCTCAGACACTTAGCTTGACCCGGTTGCCGTCGGGGTCGAGAACGACGCTCTCGTAGCACCCACGCTCGCCGGTGCGGTGCGGCGGCTGGAGCACCTGGTAGCCGGCCGCCGCAAGAACCCGAGTGAGGTCGTCCACCGCGTCGGCGGATCCGAGCGCGAAGCCGAGATGAAGCAGCCGCTCCGACCGCGCATCTGCGCTCGCAGCGTGGCGGCTGTGCGGCTGCTCGGACACCTCCAGGCGGACGCCGCAAAAATCAAGGACGCAGCTACGAGGGCCGTTCTCGGAGTCCGTCGAAAGCGGCGAGGGCGCTCCTCCGAGCAGGCGGTAAAAGTCACACAGGGACTCGAGCTGCTTCGTCGCCAGCGCGATGTGCTCGATCTGTGCAATCTCGTGACTGAATTCACTGCTCACAGGTGCTCCTTGGGGGCTGCCCGCAGCGCGACTCCTTTCGCTCAGGATCACACCCACCACACCCCGCGACCTCGGGAATGATCGGTGAGAAAATCCGTGAGATCCCGATGGCAGCGGCTCGCGATGGCGGCTCATGACCCCGAGGTCGCAGGTTCAAATCCTGCCCCCGCTACTCGGAAAGGCCCTGGAGACAGGGCCTTTCCCGTGATGCCCCTCCGAATTCGACGTCTCGCCCGACACGGTCTGACGACGGATACGGCCGAGGTGGTCGCGCACGAGCCCGCTTCTCGATCTTCCGCATCCGTGGACCGCGGGCTTGTCTTGGTGGAGGCGTCGAGCCAGTGGCCGCCCGGCGCTCGCGCCGGCCCTGGGAGGCCAGGTAGAAAGGGCCCGCAACGGGTGGCGGACCCTTTCTCGGTCGGTGCACGGTCGCGCTAGCGGAGTGCGAAGAGCAGGAACTGCGTGAACTGGCTCGCGGCGAAGTTGTTGTCGCTCACGAGCACCAGCGATTGCCGGCCGTCCGGCAGCCTGGGCCCCAGGGTCAGACCCTCGACGTTGTCGAGCGGGATCCCAAGCGTGTCGAGGTCGAACAGCAGCGTCTTCGCGGCCGGGCGGATCGAGTCGAGCGTCCCTGCGAGGCTTTCGACGCCGTTCACGTTTGTCGCGCCGGGCAGCGCGACCTTGTAGAGCTTGATCGAGTTGCCGGTGCCGGTTGCGGTACCGCCGACGGAGAACGACCGCTCCATCGCGATCAGGAACTCGTTGTTGAGTGGCAGTAGCTCAACGAGGCCGTTGACGGAGAAGATGTTCGACGGCTCGAGCACCGGGTCGTCCCAGTACACCCACTGCCGATCGAGGTTCCCTGTTTGCAGGTCGTAGCGCAGGATCCGGGACGGGCTTCCATTCGCGGGGGTCGCGGCCGGGCCGTCCTGGTAGAGCGCGTTCTCGGTTCCCGTGAAGACGAACCTCCCGTTCTCTGGTACGCCGGCGCTCTCGAAGGCGAGGTTCGGCCGGATGCCGCTCGAGTGGTCGGCGGTCGGCAGGAACGGCTGCGACACCGGCAGGTCCCCGAGGAAGCTTCCGTCGAGCGCGTAGCGGCGCACGAAGGGCGGGATGAGCTGGTTCGTGAAGCCCTCCGAGGTGGCGATCAGCGTCCGGTCCTTCGTCAGCGCCAAGCCCTCTGGGTCGAGGCTGAACGGCGGGTACGGCAGGCCGTTTGGCGCCAGCAGCGTCGTCACGCCGGTGAATGTGACGTCCCCGTTGGTAAGCGCGCCGTCGGCGACGGCGAGCCGCAGCGTGTAGAAGCGCGCGGGCTGGAACTGGCTGGGGTCGTCCGAGATTGAGTAGTAGACGTCCCGCTGCGCGTCGTACGTAATCGACGAGAGGCCGCCGATCGTCGTGCCCCCGAACTGCGCGCCCGTGGGGACGATTGCCTGGCCCAGGAACTGCAGGTCCGTCTTCGGTCCCGTCGCGGCCGCCGGCGCTGCAACGACGAGCGCCGCCACGGCAGCGGCGAGCATCAGCTTGCCCTTCATCGCCTCCCCTTTCGTGTCGGGCGCCGGCTCGTCGCCGGCGCATGCTGGCTGACCCTTACGCCGGTACCCCGCCAGAGCGGGTTGCGAACCTGTGCCGTCGTCCGGGCCCAATCGGCGCGACAATCGGCGACGTGACTGCCTGCGCCCATTGCGGAGCGCCGCTCCCGGCCGACGCGCGCTTCTGTCCGAGCTGTGCCGCGCCGGTCGATCGAGAGCCCGAGCCATTGGAGGAGCGAAAGCTCGCCACCGTTCTGTTCGCCGATCTCGTCGGCTCGACCGAGCTCGGCGGCTCGCAGGACCCTGAGCGCACGCGCGTGCTGCTCGCCCGCTTCTACGACGCGATGGCAGCGGAGATCGAGTGGGCGGGTGGGACGGTGGAGAAGTTCGTCGGCGATGCGGTGATGGCTGCGTTCGGGGCTCCGACGGCGCTCGAGGATCACCCCGAACGGGCGCTGCACGCCGCGCTCGGGATGCAGCGGCGCCTCGCCGAGCTCTTCGGCGACCAGCTCGCGCTGCGGATCGGTGTGAACACGGGCGAGGTGGTCGTCGGCAAGCCGCGCGAAGGCAGTTCCTTCGTCACGGGCGACACCGTGAACGTCACTGCACGGCTCGAGCAGGCCGCGGCAGGGGGCGAGATCCTCGTCGGCGAGCGAACCGCCGCCGCCGTGCGGGGCGCGTTCGAGCTGGAGGAGCCGGTCACGATCGAGGCGAAGGGCAAGCCGGGCGGCATCGTCTCGCGGCGGCTCGTCCGCGCGCTGTCGCTGATACGTCCTCGCGGTGTGGGCGGCCTGCGCCAGGCGTTCGTTGGACGCGACAACGAGCTCGATGAGCTTCGCACCGCCTACGAGTGGGTTGTGAGCCACGAGGAGCCACGCCTGGCGGCGATCATGGGCGACGCCGGCGTCGGCAAGTCGCGGCTCGTCCGAGAGCTGTGGTCCTGGCTCGCCGCGCAGGAGTGGCAGCCCGTGCAGCGCACGGGCCGCTGCCTCTCGTACGGGCAGGGCACCGCCTACTGGCCGCTGGCCGAGATCCTGCGCGAGCACTTCGGCATCCTCGAGAGTGATCCGCCGACCGTCGTCGCCGGGAGGCTCGGCGGCAGTCGCTACCTCGGCTTGACGCTCGGCCTCGACCCGGGCGAGAAGCTGCACCCGCTCAGGGCGCGCGAGCGTCTCCACGATGCCTGGGCGGAATTCCTCGGCGAGCTCGTTCGCGAACGCCCCGCGGTCGTGCTCGTCGAGGACGTGCACTGGGCCGACGACGAGCTGCTCGAGCTGCTCGACTCGCTCGTGGCGCAGGTGCACGGGCCGCTGCTGCTGCTCGCGGCGGGGCGGCCGGAACTGCTCGAGCGCCGGCCGGCCTGGTCCAGGCACGCAGTCGTCCTCGATGCGCTGCCGCCTGCGGTGGCGGCCGAGCTGCTCGACAAGCTGCTCGGTGTCGAGCTGCCGCCGTCAGTCCGGGACATCGTCGTCGAGCGGGCGGAGGGAAACCCGTTCTTCGTCGAGGAGTTGCTGTCGACGTTGATCGACCGCGGCGTGCTCGTGCGCCGACATGGCGCCTGGTCTTGCGCAGAGCTGCCGCCCGGCTTCGAGGTTCCGGACACGGTGCAGGCGGTGCTCGCCGCCCGTATCGACCTGCTGCCGCCCGCAGAGAAGGCGGCGCTGCAGGCGGCGGCGGTAATCGGGCGCGTCTTCTGGACCGGTCCGGTGTATGAGCTCGTCGGCGGTATGCCCGACTTCGAGCTGCTCACCGAGCGCGACTTCGTCCGCAGGCGCGCCGGGTCGTCGCTGCCGGACGAGCGTGAATACGCCATCAAGCATGCGCTCACGCGCGAGGTCGCCTACAGCGGCCTGCCGAAGGCGAAGCGGGCGCAGCTCCACGCGACGTTTGCCCGCTGGCTCGAACGCAGCAGCCAGAGAAGGGACGAGCATGCGGCGCTGCTCTCGCACCACTACGCCGAGGCGGTGCGGCCTGAAGACCTCGACCTCGCGTGGAGCGGAAACGAGCAGGAGGCGGCAGAGCTACGCGCGAAGGCGGTCGACTGGTCGAAACGCGCAGCGACGCTCTCGATCGGACGCTATGAGGTCGAAGACGGGATCGCGCTCCTGAACCGAGCGCTCGTATTCGAGCCCGACGCCCGCAGACAGGGCGAGCTGTGGCTCGAGATCGGTCGCGCCAACGCGCTCAGGTTCGACGGTGAGGCGTTCCGTGCGGCGATCGAGCAGGCAATCGCGCTCACCGGCCCCTCCGCGGACCTCTACACGGAACTTGCGCTCCAGACAGCACGCAGGTCCGGCATGTGGAAGCAACCACCGGATCCGGAGGTGGTCGACGAATGGATCGACCGTGCACTCGAGCTTGCCGAAGAAGACTCGCCGACCCAGGCCAGGGCGCTCGCCGCGCTTGCGCTCTGGCGGAAGGACGAGGCGGCTGCGAGAAGTCTGCACGCGATCGCCCAACGGCTCGGCGACGTCGGACTTCGCTCAAACTCGCTCGCGGCGCTCACCGACGTCGCATGGAGTGCCGGCGATCTCGAGCAGGCGTCCACCTGGATGCGGGAACGCCTCGAGCTGCTGCCGCAGCTCGTCGATCCCGACGACCGACATTTCGCCCTCATGACAGCCGTGTCGCTCGATCTGATGGCCGGGAGGCTCTCGGAGGCGAATCGGGCAAGCGACCTCCTGGTCGAGATGGCGCAGGGTTTGACACCCCACCATCGTCTGCATGGGATGCATACGCGGCTCCTGACCGAGATGATCGGCGGTCGTTGGGACGATCTCCAGGCCGTGACGCCGCAGGCGGAGGACGCGGTCCAAGCGAACTCGACGGCGCCGTGCCCCTCAAATGCGTCGTGCCTCCTCTACTGCGCTCTGGCGAACCTCAACTGCGGAGACGAGATCGAAGCCACGCGCCTCGAGGCCGAAGCCGAGATGCAGATCCTGGATCCCTATCGCTCGTTCTATCTGGGCCCAAAGCTCCGCCTCGCCCTCGCTCGCGACGACCTACCGGCGGTCGAGCGGATCGTCGACTCCGTCGATCTCCAGTCGCATGCCGGCATCCGCGTGCCGGCGGGAATCAACCGTGTCCGTCAGGCCGATGGCGCTGCAGCATTTCTGGACGCGCTCGTCGCCCTCGGCGCACGCGCCCGGATCGAGTCGGAAGCACCCCATTGGATGAGCTCGCGGACATACGTGGAGCCGTTCGCGCTTCGGGCACTCGGAGTGGCTCGCGCTGACGATCGCCTCCTCGGGGAAGCGACGGCGCGCTTCCGGGCGATCGGCCTCGATTGGCGCGCCGATGAGACGCTGAGCCTGCGCAATGGTGCGAGAACTGACAGGCCCTGATCGAAGAGGCAGCTGGGCATGCCGCTACTGAAAAGGCCCCGCTGGCGGGGCCCTTTTTGCGCCTGGGCACGGCTTTCACGTGCGGGTCTGCACGGGAGCCCCCTCCCCCGAAGGGCTCCCGTGCATCCTTGTCGGCTGGGTTCCGCTACGGGACGAGCAGCCCGTTCACGAAGAGCTGGATCGCGCCGGCTGCCAGGCCGGCGGAGTCCACGCTGTCCCTGCCTGCGAGGGTGTTGACCGCGAGCCGGTCGATGGCCGGGTCCTGGTTGACGATCTTGACCCCTACGGCAAGACCGCTCTCCTTCACGCCGCCTGCGTCGCCGTTGACGTTGATGGCGTCGTTGCCGTTGGTGGCGTTGACGATGACGCTGTCTGCTGCGGCGTCGCCGCTGGTGCCGCCGAGGGTGGCGGCGAGGTCGGCGGTGACGCTGGTGACGTCGGTGCCGGCGAGGTCGTTGACGGTGATGGTGTCGGCGCCGCCGAGGGCGTTGACGTCGACGTGCTCGACGCCGGCGGTGTCCATGGTGATGGTGCCGATGTCGCGGAAGAAGCGGAGCCGGTTTCCGTTTGCGGACAGGTCGAAGTGCTCGGCGCCGTTGGCGCCGTTGAAGCGCATCGTGTCGGCGCCGGCCTGGCCTTCGATCGTGTCGCTGCCGTCGCCGGGATCCCAGACGAAGGTGTCGTCGCCGGAGCCCAGCAGGGCCATGTCGTTGCCGCCGTTGCCGTCGACCAGGTCGTTACCGGCACCGCCCAGCAGCGTCTCGATGCCCTTGCCGCCTGCGAGCGTGTCGTTGCCGTCGCCGCCGTCGAGCGTCAGCGAGATCGCTGCCGCGGCCAGGTTGGAGGCGTCGATCCTGTCGTCGCCTGCGAGGCCGTGGACGGCGAGCGCGTCGGTCGGCTCGTGGTGCTGAATCGACACCAGCGCTGCCAGTCCGGACACGGCGATCGCGGAGCTGTCGCCGTTGACGTTGATGGCGTCGTTGCCGTTGGTGGCGTTGACGATGACGCTGTCTGCTGCGGCGTCGCCGCTGGTGCCGCCGAGGGTGGCGGCGAGGTCGGCGGTGACGCTGGTGACGTCGGTGCCGGCGAGGTCGTTGACGGTGATGGTGTCGGCGCCGCCGAGGGCGTTGACGTCGACGTGCTCGACGCCGGCGGTGTCCATGGTGATGGTGCCGATGTCGCGGAAGAAGCGGAGCCGGTTTCCGTTTGCGGACAGGTCGAAGTGCTCGGCGCCGTTGGCGCCGTTGAAGCGCATCGTGTCGGCGCCGGCCTGGCCTTCGATCGTGTCGCTGCCGTCGCCGGGATCCCAGACGAAGGTGTCGTCGCCGGAGCCCAGCAGGGCCATGTCGTTGCCGCCGTTGCCGTCGACCAGGTCGTTACCGGCACCGCCCAGCAGCGTCTCGATGCCCTTGCCGCCGGCGAGCGTGTCGTTGCCGTCGCCGCCGTCGAGCGTCAGCGAGATCGCTGCCGCGGCCAGGTTGGAGGCGTCGATCCTGTCGTCGCCTGCGAGGCCGTGGACGGCGAGCGCGTCGGTCGGCTCGTGGTGCTGAATCGACACCAGCGCTGCCAGTCCGGACACGGCGATCGCGGAGCTGTCGCCGTTGACGTTGATGGCGTCGTTGCCGTTGGTGGCGTTGACGATGACGCTGTCTGCTGCGGCGTCGCCGCTGGTGCCGCCGAGGGTGGCGGCGAGGTCGGCGGTGACGCTGGTGACGTCGGTGCCGGCGAGGTCGTTGACGGTGATGGTGTCGGCGCCGCCGAGGGCGTTGACGTCGACGTGCTCGACGCCGGCGGTGTCCATGGTGATGGTGCCGATGTCGCGGAAGAAGCGGAGCCGGTTTCCGTTTGCGGACAGGTCGAAGTGCTCGGCGCCGTTGGCGCCGTTGAAGCGCATCGTGTCGGCGCCGTCCTGGCCTTCGATCGTGTCGCTGCCGTCGCCGGGATCCCAGACGAAGGTGTCGTCGCCGGAGCCCAGCAGGGCCATGTCGTTGCCGCCGTTGCCGTCGACCAGGTCGTTACCGGCACCGCCCAGCAGCCGCTCCGCTCCGGAGCCTCCGAGCAGGGTGTCATTGCCGTCGCCGCCGTCGAGCGTCGTCGGGATCGTGTTGGCGAAGATCCCGTTGCGCTCGTCGATCCGCACGAGGTCGTTACCCGCCCGCGCATCGACCGCGATCCTCGCGATCTCCTTCCGCTTGAAGCTGAAGTCGGCCGAGCCGTTGTCGCCGACGTCGACCTGAAGGGTGCCGGCGTCGTGGGCCTTGAGGCGCAGGGCGATCGCGTCGCCCGCCTGCGTGCCCTCGATCGTCAGCGTTCGGCGCTTGAGCTTCGGGTGCTCGAAGCGCGCGTGCATGCTGCGGTAGGGGTGGTAGCTCACCTTCGGCTTGCCGCTCGCAGCAGTCGCGCCGGGCGCGAACACCGCGGCGAAGAGGACGAGCGCGGCAACCGTGAGCAGACGCGTGACGGTGGCGCGTGACTCCTTGAATCTCTCGAGCATGTTCATGGTCTCCCTTTCGGAGTGGGTTGCTTTCGTCTCCTGGGGAGACCCCGCGAGCCGGCAGTTATTCCCGCGGCTGCGGGCCGATTCGGGTTGCGCGCAAAGCCGGGAATAACCTCGGCGGAAAGGTGTCTTCCAAGGGTGTGAGAGCTCTCTGCTCAGTCCCGTGGATCCGTCCCTCCCGTCCCGCCGAGGCACTCTGCGCGCGAGTTGAAGCGGCGCAGTCGGTCGTCGGCACCCGCTCGGAGTTACCGTTGGTGCTGCCATGCCGGTGAGACGCCGTCGAGACGAACAGGCCGGCGGTCAGGAGATCGCCGAGCTGGCCGCGCTTGCGGACGGGTCGCTCGCCCCCGAGCGTCGCGCTGAGCTCGAGGCGCAGGTCGCCGCGTCTGGAGAGCTCGCCGACCGGCTCGCCGAGCAAGAGCGTGCCGTTTCGCTCATGCGGAGCGTGGCGGCCCAGGTCGAGGCGCCCGAGGCATTGCGAGCGCGCATCGACGCACAACGGCGCCCGCGCCGCGTGCGCGCGCCACGCCGCCTCGCTCTGGTTGGCGCGGGTGCGGCCGCCGGCCTCGCGGCGATTGCCATCGGGATCGGGGTCTTCGGTTCGAGCACATCCGGCCAGAGCTTCCAGGCCGCCCTCGCAGCGACCGACCTGGCGCCGGGCGCCAGGGGCGAGGCGACCCTCACGAAGATGTCTTCGGGCTGGCGGATCGAGCTCGACGCCACCGGGCTTCCCCGCCGGGATGGTGGGCGCTTCTACGAGGCGTGGCTGCGGAACCGCGCCGGCGTGCTCGTGCCGGTCGGAACGTTCAACGACGGCCGAAAGGTCACGCTGTGGGCAGGCGTGCGGCCGACAGACTTCACGACGCTTACGGTGACGCGCGAGCAGGCCGACGGCAATCAGGCCTCGTCGGGCGAGAAGGTGCTCGTCGGAACGGTTCAGACCGGCGGCTGACGTTCGGCTTGGCCGAAGCGGGCCGCCTCGCTTCGACGATCACCCGCCTTCGATCCGGCGCACGACCTGTTGCCGCGCGCGGTACAGGCGGCTCATCACGGTTCCCTTCCGGATCCGGAGGGCACGGGCGGCCTCCTCGTAGGAGAGGCCGGTGATGTCGACGGCGACGAGAACGTCACGGAAATCGTCGGGGAGCGCGGCTACTGCGGCGTAGAGCTCGCCGGCCTCGAGCGCGGCCTGCGGATCGCGTGCATGAGGGTCGGTGATGAGGTCAAGCTGCTCGGGCAGCGGGTCGGGACGGAGCCGGCGGCGCTCGGTGCGTTTCTGGTTCAGGAACGTGTTGCGGAGCGCGCGCAGGAGGTACCCGAGGTCGTCCTCGTTACGCAGCAGCCGCGGGCGGCCGAGGACGCGAGCGTAGGTCTCCTGGACGAGATCCTCTGCCTGCTCGCGCGAGCCGCAGAGCGCCCAGGCGGCCCGGTAGAGCCGGTCGAGGTGATCTCCCAGCCGGGCGGGGTCGAGCGTGCGCTCCATCAGTGAAGGCCTGTGACGGCCGTTGTCTCCCGGGCGAGCATACGGCCGGGCAGGGGCCGTCGCCATCACGACCACACCGACCGACCACGCCCGAGGAGACACCGGTCGGGAATAGACGCCGGGTCGCCGGTGTCTCTCGCTGATGAGAGGCAACTCGACGAAAGGAAAGCCATGAAGAACCAGGCGACCCCCACAACCGGATCCACGCCCAGGAGGCGACTCCTCCTGGTCGCGAACGAGCCCTTCGAACCCGCGGCACTCGGTGACGTGATCGGGCGCCGGGCCGATGCGGCGCTGCCCGAACAGGCGCTCGTGATCGCCCCGGCGCTGAATTCGCGCCTTCGCCACTGGCTCTCCGACGAGGATGAGGCGCGGCGCAGCGCCGGCCTGCGCCTTGCCGCCAGCCTCGAGCAGCTCAGTGCCCTCGGGATCAGCGCGGACGGCGTCGTCGGCGACGCCGACCCACTGCAGGCGATCACCGACGCGCTGCACGCGTTCGACGCGAACGAGATCGTGATCGTGATGCATCCGGAGGGGCGCTCGCACTGGCTCACGCACGACCTGGTCGGACGGGCCCGCCGGCGCTTCGATCAGCCCGTCACGCAGGTCATCGGAAAGCCGAGCGAGGACTCCATGCCACGCCCCGCGTCCAGCAGGCGGCAGGCGCGCGTGGCGTGGGAATAGACACCGGCTCGCGGTGTCTTAGCTCACGAGACGTGAAACCACCAACTGCGAAAGGAAGTCATGGAGAACCTCATAACCGTCACCAGGGCCGACCCACGGCCGTCCGCACCGAGTGAGCGCGTGAGCGCGCCGACGCGAGAACTGGCTCAGCGGCAGAGCGCGGGAATCGAAGTCCTCCTCCTCTGGCACCCGGAGGTCGACCGGGTGGAGGTTTCTGTCCGCGACTCGAGAACCGGCGCGGAGTTTCAGATCGACGTCCCGCCGGCCGATGCCCTCGAGGCCTACTACCACCCCTACGCGTATGCCGCGAGGCTCGAGGGCTCGTACGGCGTGCGACCGACGACGAGGCGGCGATCGTCGATGGGTAGCGTCGAATGCATCGAGGAGGCGGTCCGCGCGCTCGTCGCAGAGCGACAGGCGTTGCACGAGCGCGACGCGGGGCGCCTGGAGCTGGAATCGAACCGGCTCCAGCTCGTGCGCCGGCACCAGCAGCTCTCCCGTGCCCTGATCAGCCGTCACCTGAGCCGCGTCGACCGGGAAGCTGCGTGACCACCCAACCACGGCCACCCACCCAGCCCCGCTACTGAAAAGGCCCTGGAGACAGGGCCTTTTCAGTAGCTCGGATGCGGTCGTTGGTCAGCGGTCGATCATCCGCTGGTTGGCTTCGGAGTAGCGGGCGCCCTGCGCCTCGATCTGCGCATCCTCGAGCTCGCGCAGGTCGTCGGACGTGAGCTCCAGGTCGGCGGCTCCGATGTTCTCGTCCAGCCGGTGCAGCTTCGTCGTGCCGGGGATCGGCACCATCCAGGGCTTCTGCGCGAGCACCCACGCGAGCGCGACCTGCGCGGGCGTCGCGTTCTTCCGCTCCGCGACACGTGTGAGGAGGTCGACGAAGACGAGGTTCGCCGCGCGAGCCTCGGGATCCGTGAAGCGCGGGACGGTGTTGCGGAAGTCACCGCTCATGAACTCGGTGGTCTCGGCGATCTTGCCGGTGAGGAAGCCCTTGCCGAGCGGGCTGAAGGGGACGAAGCCGATGCCGAGCTCCGAGAGCGTCGGCAGGATCGCCTCCTCCGGCTCGCGCCACCAGAGCGAGTACTCGCTCTGCAGCGCGGTGACCGGCTGCACGGCGTGGGCGCGGCGGATCGTCTGCACGCCCGCCTCGGAGAGGCCGAAGTGCTTCACCTTCCCCTGCTCGATCAGCTCCTTGACGGTGCCGGCGACGTCTTCGATCGGCACGTTCGGGTCGACGCGGTGCTGGTAGAACAGATCGATCCGGTCGGTGCGGAGTCGCCGCAGCGAATCGTCGACCGTCCGCTTGATCGTCTCCGGGCGACTGTCGACGCCGCTCGGCCTGGCCGGTCGAGAGCTCCCAGCCGAACTTGGTCGCGATCACGACCTGGTCGCGCACCGGCTCGAGCGCCTCGCCGACGAGCTCCTCGTTCGTGAACGGCCCGTAGACCTGCGCGGTGTCGAAGAACGTGACGCCGCGGTCGACCGCCCCGCGGATCAGGGCGATCCCGTCGGCCCTGTCCGGGAATGGTGGATAAGACTGGCTCAGGCCCATGCAGCCAAGACCCAGCGCCGAGACTTCGAGGGTGCTTCCGAGCGTGCGCTTCTCCATCGTGTCTCCTCGTCTCCTTGCCTCAGCGCCGCTACGGGACGACCATGACCTTGATCGACTCGCGGTCGTTCATGGCGCGGTAGCCGTCGGGAACCTCGTCGAGGCTTGCCAGCCGGTCGAAGACGCGGCCGGGCTCGATGCGCCCTTCAAGGACGTCGGGGAGCAGCTCCTCGATGTACGCGCGGGCCGGCGCCGGCCCGCCGCTGATGGTCACATTCTTGAAGAACGTCTCGACGGCCAGCGGCACCGTCTCGTCCTGTGGGAGGCCCACGCGGCCGACCGCTCCGCCTGGCCGCGCGATGCGAAGTGCCGTGACCGTGGATTCACCGTGGCCGACGCACTCCAGCACGCTGTGCGCTCCCAGGCCGCCGGTGAGCTCCCGCACCCGTTCGACGGCATCGTCGCCACGTGCGGCGACGATGTCGGTCGCACCGAACTCGCGCCCGAGCGCGGTCCGGCCCTCGTGCCGGCCCAGGAGGATCACCTGGTCGGCGCCGAGCCGGCGCGCGGCGATGACGCCGCACAGCCCGACCGCGCCGTCGCCCACGACGGCCGACGGTCTTACCCGGGCCAACGCGTGCCGAGCGCGCGGCGTGGTGCCCGGTCGACATCACGTCGCTCAGCGTCAGGAGGGACGGCATCAGCGCCTCGTCCTCGCCGACCGGCAACGCTACGAGCGTGCCGTCCGCCTTGGGGACGCGGACGGCCTCGCCCTGGTCGCGGCGCGGGTGACGCGCACGAGTGCGTCGGTGGGCTCGACGAGGTGGGCATCCGGGACGGTCTCGATGCGGACGTCGCCGGCCCCGTGCATCACGGTTGCTCTCATGGCCGAAGGTATACGCGAAGCAGGTCGCCTCGAAACGCGCCGGTAGCCTCGTCGCCATGGAGATCACCAGGAACGCCAACGACACGGCCCGCGGCCCGGCTGACTGGTTCACTGGCGCCGTCTTCATCGACGCCGTCGCCGCGCCGGAGGCCGGCTACCGGGTCCATGCGAGCAACGTCCACTTCACGCCCGGCGCGCGCACGGCCTGGCACACGCATCCGCACGGCCAGACCATCTGGGTGACCGAGGGCGTCGGCCTCTGCCAGCGCCGCGACGGCGCGGTCGAGGTCATCCGGCCGGGCGATCGCGTCTTCTTCGAGCCCGGCGAGGAGCACTGGCACGGCGCATCGGCGACGCGCCTCATGGTGCACATCGCAATCGCCCAGGTCGGCGACGACGGCATCCCTGCGACCTGGGGCGAGCACGTGTCGGACGAGGAGTACGCGGGAGGGCCGCGTTGACAGCCTCGCGTCCCGGCCTCGCGGAAGGCCGACGTCGCGCATCGCACGGCGTCGTCGGCTGCTGATCAGCCCGGGAGCGTCACGCGGAAGCGCGCGCCGTGGGGCTGCGCGGGCTCGTAGGCGAGGCTGCCACCGTGGGCGCGCGCGTACGACTGCGCGATCGAGAGCCCGAGCCCGGCGCCCTCTCCGGAGGCCGTCCCGCCGCGCGTGAACCGGTCGAACATGCTGCCGAGGTCCTCCGCCGCGATGCCGGGGCCGCGATCCTCGACCGTCAGCAACAGCTCACTTTCCGAGCGGCGCGCCGACACGGTGATCGGCGGCTCGCCGTGGCTCCTGGCATTCATCAGCAGGTTGGAGACGATGCGGTCGAAGGCGCGCGGGTCGACGACGGCATGCAGGCCCTCGGGCACGTCGATCGCGACGCCGTCATCGGAGCCGGCGATTTCCTCGACCCGCTTGCGCACGTCGAGCTCCACCGGATCGATGGCGATCGAGTCCGCCTCCAGCCGGGACAGGTCGAGCAGGTTGTCGACGAGCTCGACGAGCCGCTTCGACTGCTGAGCGAGCGTCCGGCGCACCTCGGCGCGATCCTCGGGCGACAGCTCGTCCTCGCGCGCGTCGAGCGTCTCCACCGCGCCGTAGATCGCGGCGACCGGCGTGCGCAGCTCGTGCGACGCGAGCGCCGCGAACTGGCTCTTCAGCTCGTTGAGCCGGCGGAGCTCCGCGTGCTGGATCGCACGCTCGAGGAACGCCGCGATCAGCGCGCCGAACGTCCCGAGCAGCTCGATTTCGGCCGGCTCGAGCCAGAACGCCTCGCCGCGCTCGTCGCAGGTCATGAAGCCCAGGCAGCGCCCCTCGCTCATCAGCGGGACGAGCACGAACGAGCCGATGCTGAACTCGCGGGCGACCGGCGTGGGGAGGACGTCCTCCTCGCCCGGCTCCGGGACGAACAGGGCGGTGCCGCTCGCGAGGGCCTGCTGGAAGGCCCGCGAGCGTCCGATCGGGAGTGCGGCCGGAAGCGTCTCGAGCTCGCCGGGCGTGAGCCCGTGCGCCGCGAACGGGATCAGCACCCCGGTCGCGGGGATGTAGCGGACGATGCCGACGCGCTCGAAGCCAAAGCCCTCGGCGACGACCGCGCACGCGCGCTCGAGCACTGTCCGCGCGCGGAACTCGCCGGCGGCGAGCGCACGCGCCAGTGCGTGGAGTGCCTCGAGCTGGATGTGCGGTTTGCTCGTCATCGCGCAGGGAGCGGCCAACCGCAGATACCAGCACTTTAGGGCATGTTGGCTCGGTTACGGAACCCCTACTCGGGTGCGCTCGCCACGCGGTAGGTTCGCCCGGTGGAGGGAGGCTGCTCCTGCGGCGCCGTGCGCTACCGGCTCACGACCGAGCCGCTCTTCGTGCACTGCTGCCACTGCCTGAACTGCCAGCGGCAGACCGGCAGCGCCTTCGTGATCAACGTGCTGATCGAGCACGACCGCGTGGAGCTGGTCGCCGGCGAGCCCAGGCCCGTCGAGGTCGGCCGCGACGCCGGGGGCGCGCAGCGCATCTTCCGCTGCCCCGACTGCGAGATCGCCGTGTTCAGCGAGTACGGACGCCCGGAGGTGTGCTTCGTGCGCGCCGGCACGCTGGACGACCCGTCGGCGGTCGCTCCGGACGTCCACATCTACACCCGCTCGAAGGTGCCCTGGGTGACGCTGCCGCCCTCCGTGCCGGCGTTCGACGTCTACTACGACTCGAAGACCCTCTGGCCGGCGGACAAGCTCGAGCGCCTGCGCGCGGTGTTTCGGGCTCGGCCGGAGTAGAGGACTCCGTCGTGCTCGAGCTGCGCCCCAACTGCGAGCTCTGCGACGTCGACCTGCCGCCGGACTCAGTTGACGCGCGCATCTGCTCCTACGAGTGCACGTTCTGCGCGGCCTGCGTCGACACGGTGCTCCACGGGGTCTGCCCGAACTGCGGCGGCGCCTTCCAGCCGCGACCAGTGCGCCCACGGCGCGCCTGGCGGGACGGCACGGGGCTGGAGCACGACCCGCCAGGAACGCGGCGGCGCCACACGCCGTACTCTCGAGACGAGCTCGCGGCGTTCGTCGAGCCGCTCCGCGGCATTCCGCCCACCGAGCGCTGAAAACCATCTCGCTGCCCACCGAGTAGACGTCGGTATGCCCGCGCTCGCCCCCGACTCGTGCGATCCCCTACGGCAGCGGTCCTCCCGCCAGGGCGACGACCGCGCCGACGGCGCCGGCGAGCAGGAGCGTGAGGACGACACCCCGCCGAAGCGCCAGCAGCAGTACCGCCGCGCCGCTTAGCACCGCCAGCTGCCACGTCTCGTCCAGGGCTCGCGCCAGCGGGACCGCGGAACCGAGGATCGCCCCGATCGCGGCCGGCCCGGCGCCGTCGAGGAACGCACGGGCGCGAAGGTCGGCACGGATGGCGTCGAAGCGGCTGCCGCCGGCGAGGATGAACGCGAACGAGGGCGTGAACGCGACGAGCGCGGCGAGCAGGCCGCCGGCTACGCCGTCTGCGCCGTAGCCGACCGCGGCGACGGTGTGCACGACCGGCCCCGGCGTGATCTGCCCGAGCGCGACGGCGTTGACGAACTGGGTCGGCGTGAGCCAGCCGTAGCGGTCGACGGCGTCCGCCTGCATGAGCGGGACGATCACGAACCCGCCACCGTACGAGAGCGCACCAACCTTGAAGGCGACCCAGCAGACGGCGGCGAGGCCGCTTGCGGGCGCCGCCGCGAGCGGCCAGAGGGACGCCGCGATGCCGCGGCGCTGCACGAGCAGCTCGATCAGCCCGCAGCCGAGCAGCACGAGGACGAGCCAGGGCCCGACGGTCGCGGCGGCAAGCCCGCCGAGCAGTGCATACACGACCCAGCGCGCGCGGACGCGGGCCTTCGCCCAGCTCGGGCCGAGCAGGCCCCAACCGGCCTGCACGGCGACCGCGGCGACCGCTGCCCCCGCGCCCGCTCCGGCGCCGAGCGCCCAGTCCGGCGGCGACGCCGCGAGGAAGAGCGCCGACAGCGCCAGGATGAGCACGAGGCCCGGCCCGATGAACGCTAGGCCGCCGACCAGCGCGCCGGCGCGGCCGCGCAGCCGCCAGGCGCAGTAGATGGCGAGCTGTGTCGAGGCCGGGCCGGGGAGGAGGTTGCAGACCGCGATCGCGTCCTCGAAATCGTCGTCCTCTAGCCAGCGCCTCCGCGTCACGCAGAGGTCGCGCAGGAGGGCGATGTGCGTGGGTGGCCCGCCGAAGCCGATGCAGCCGATGCGGCCCCATTCGCGCAGGACGACGCCGAGCCCGGTGCCGGCCGGCCTATGAGCGTCGGCGAGCGTCACCGCGCGCGATCCTAGCGATCGTAACTCGCGGCGCTTTTTTGGACATGTTGCAGCGAAGCGATTTTCGTGCTTATACTCGCCCGCCTAAGCAATATCGTTACGGAGGATGGAATGGCGAGAAAGACCGTTTTCGTGAGTGACCTTTCGGGCAACGAGATTCAGGAAGGCAAGGCCGCACGAATCTCGATTTCGTTCCAGGACGCTCGCAAGGGAACGTACGTGCTCGACGTGACGGAAGAAGAGGCGGAAGAGCTCGGCCGGAAAGGCACGAAGCAGGCGCGCCGCGGACGGCGCCCGAAAAGCGCTTCCTGAGTGAAAAGGCCCCGGTGAACCCGGGGCTTTTTTCTGCTAAGACGCCGCGGTGCATCGCCGCGTCCAGATCCTGTTCGCGCTGGCCGGCGTGGCCGAGGCCGCCGTCCTCCCATTCCTGCCGATCGTGCTGCACGAGCGGGGACTGTCCGCGGCGGAGGTCGGCGCAGCGCTCGCGCTCGCCGCTGCGGCGGCGCTCGTGACGACGCCGCGCTAGGGGTACGCGGCCGACAAGGGGCTTCGGCGCCGAGCGCCCGCTCGCCGCAGCCTCGATCCTCGCCGCAATCGCCGCCGTCCCGCTCGCATTCGCGCAGAGCTTCTGGGCGCTGACGCTGACCGCGATGCTCGTCATGGGCGCGCGGTGGGCGACGCTCTCGCTGGCGGGCTCGATCGCCGAATCCTCGGCTCGCTTGCCGGCGGGCTCGTCTACGGCTACGGCGGGCCGGCGGCGCTCTTCCTCACCTGCGCCGCGGCAGCGGTCGTGGGCGGCGGCGTCGCCTCGGCCGCACGGCGGAGCCAGCCAGGGCTCCCCCTAGACCGGCGGCTCGGCCAGCAGGCCCTCGACGTCGAAGTCGCGCTCGCCGCCGAACGGGCCGTGCTCGCCCCGCGGCCACTCGCTCGGCGGCCGGTCCCAGCAGAGCTCGACGTCGTTCCCGTCCGGGTCGTCCAGGTAGATCGCCTCGTGCGTCCCGTGGTCGATGAAGGCGCGAACCGGCCAGTCGGCGCGCTGCAGCCGGCGGAGCGCGTCTGCGAGGTGCGCGCGCGAGGAGTACCGCAGCGCGACGTGGTGCAGCCCGGTCACGCCGTCGGGCTGCGGCGGCCCGGCCTTCGACTTCCACGTGTTGAAGCCGAGGTGGTGGTGGTAGCCGCCGGCCGAGAGGAACAGGATGTCGCCGGTCGTGCCCCAGCCGGGCACGTCGCGCGCCTCGAAGATCACGTCGAAGCCGAGCACGCCGACGTAGAAGTCCCGCACGCGGTCGATGTCGGCGGTGCGCAGGTGGACGTGCCCGATCGTCAGGTTCGGGTCGATCGGGTCCGGTGCTGCCTGCATCGGCGCGACGTCACCCTGCGGGCGTTCGGTCTGGGTCGTCATCTCGTGCCTCCGTGGTCGATGCTGGGAGTATCGCGCGAACCGTGAGCTCCTCGATGCGCGCGGCCGCACGCTCCAGGGCAGGCCCGTCGAAGAGGTACGGCGTCGAGTTCGAGATGTCGTGCATGGGCGCGTCGAGGTCGTTCGAGCCGCCCGCCCCGTTGAGCGCGTAGCGCACGGGGATCTCATGGCAGACGACCAGCACGGCCTGCTCCGCTCGGCCGGCCAGCCCCCGGAACGCCCGCGCGTAGCGCAGCGCAGCCTCGTCGAGGCTCTCGCCGCCGGGAAAGGGGTCGGCGCGCGTGTGCGCGCGCTTCCACGCCCGGTAGTCGTCGATGGGCAGCCCCTCGAGGTCGCCGACGGCGACGTCGTCGAGCAGCGGCTCCTCGTGGAACGCGATGCGCCGGCCGCCCACCGCGATCTCGGCGGTCTCGCGCGTGCGCCCGAAGCGCGTGTGCACCACCAGCTCGATCGGCAGGTGGGCGATCTGCGCACCCAGGTGACGCGCCTCCTCGCGCCCGGTGTCCGTGAGCGGGACGTCGACTGTCGGGTCGCCGTTGACCCGGTTCGCCAGGTTCAGCGTCGAGTGCGCGTGGCGCGTGAGGACGAAGAGCTGCAGGCCCCGAGCCTACGTGGCAGCGGTCTCCTCCCGGCCCTCGCCGCGTCGGGCCGGGAGGCAACCTCGCGCGGGTCAGTCCTTGAGCAGCGCACCGCCCCTGGCGTGCGGCGCCGGCGTGCCCGGGACGTGGAGCAGGTTCTCGACGCCGTCCACGCCCTCGACATCCCGCACCGCCCGCTCGAAGCGGACGATGGTGTCGGGCGAGTCGACCTGACCGCGCAGGAAGACGGTGCCGTTCTCGGCGTTGATGCTGACCTCGCCCTTCGGCAGGTTCTCGTCGCGGAAGACGACGCTCTCGACCTTGTGCGCGAGCTCGGTGTCGTCGTAACCGGCGACGCGTTCGGTGTGCACGGCCTTGTCCTCGCGCAGGTGCTGGGCGATCCGCCGGCCGAGGTGGGAGCGGAAGGCGACGATCGCGACGGCGCCGACGCCCGCGGCGAACCCGGCCGCGAAGAGGACGGCGGGATGCCCGCGGCGGGCGTGCCGGCGGCGGTCGCGGTCGAGGGCGCCAAGACGATCGGCGGCCAGGTCCACGAGTCGGTCGATGACGATGGTTGCGCGCTCTTCGGGCCGGTCGAGATACCGGCGGAGGGCAAGGGCACTGGTGGCAAGCTCGTTGGTGGAGGCGTTCACGGGCGCTCCTTTCGGTGGGGACGTGCTGCGATTGTGCCCGCGCTGTCCAGTCCTGGTCATCCGGGGAACTGCTGAGGGTAGGGTCGAGGCGTGTGCTTCGACCACGACTCGCTGCCGCCCATTCCGGTCATCCGCGGCGCAGCCGTCTCGCACGAGGAGCTCGTCCTCGAGGCCCTCGACGGCAACCGCTTCGCGGCCTTCGTCGCGGTGCCGGACGAGCCGAACGGCGCAGGGGTCGTCATCCTCCCGGACGTCCGCGGCCTCTACCGCTTCTACGAGGAGCTCGCGCTGCGCTTCGCCGAACTCGGCTACACGGCGCTCGCGTTCGACTTCTTCGGCCGCACGGCCGGGATCGAGAAGCGCGGCGACGACTTCGACTACCCGGAGCACGTCAGCTCCCTGACCGGCAAACAGATCCAGGCCGACGTTGCGGCCGCTGTGGCCGAACTGCGGCGCCGGGGCGCGGAGAGCCTCTTCACCGTCGGCTTCTGCTTCGGCGGGCGGCACTCGTGGCTGGCCACGGCGGCCGGCCACGGGCTGGCCGGCGCGGTCGGGTTCTACGGGCGCCCGGGTCTGACGGCCGACGGCCAGCCAGGCCCGACGCAACGTGCGTCCGAGCTGGCCGCGCCGATCCTCGGGCTCATGGGCGGGGCCGACCAGGCGATCAGCGCCGACGACGTCGCCGCGTTCGAGCGCGCGCTCGATGCGGCGGACGTCGAGCACGAGCTCGTCACCTACGAGGGCGCCCCGCACAGCTTCTTCGACCGCAAGCAGGAGGACTTCGCCGAGGCGTCCGAGGACGCCTGGCGGCGCACGCTTGCCTTCATCGACGCTCGACGTCGATAAGCGTACGATCGCGGCGACCTGCATTGTAGAAAGGAGCAGCGCTGTGGCCTACGGCATCGTGCACACGTTCCCCGGGGGAACCAAGGAGCAGTCCTATCTCGCCTAGGCCACGCGGCTGCTTCAGCTCAAGGACGACAGCTCGGTGCTCGTCCACGGCGACGCCGGTGGGTACCCGCCGTTGAACCGGAACAGATAGCCGAAGCGATTGGAGAGCCTTCGAGCGACACGACTCTCGCTCAGGCGAGGCCCTATACCCGGGCGAGGACGGTATGGGCGGGACGTGTGCTCCTGGTGGCGGTCTTGCGCGGTGCCGTTTCGCTGCGATTAGGACCGTCAGCGTCAGGAAAGCGCGCGCTCGAGCGCCGCACGGTCTGTCGGTGCTCCATGCGCGGGCAGCACGACTTCGACCGGAAGCCGGAGCAGCGGCCGCAGGTCTTCGACCACCTGCTCGCGCGTGACACCATGCTGCAGCACCTCTCGAGGGACCTCGAAGCCGCGACCGAAGTCGACCAGCGCGTCGCCGGCGACGACCGCACCCACATGCTCGACCCACAGCACGAGATCGTTGTGTGACCGTCCGGGGAACGCGTCGAGGCCGATCGGAAGCCGGTCACCCGCTCCGTACACGTGGGCCTCCCCGACGCCCTCCACCAGCAGCCACGCGACGTCGGGGCTGTGCCAGCCCTCCGGGATCTGCTCCGGAGCGATGCCGTACTTCCGCACGAGGTCATCTGCGGTATCGGGCGGCGGCGTGAACACCGGCGCGCCGAAGCGCTCGACCAGGCTCCGCGCATCGCGCTCGTGCCACGGTGCGGTGAGCACCACCACCGGCTCGCGGTCGGCCGCCACGTCGAGGATCTCCTCCGGCACGGCCAGCGGGTCGAACAGGATGAGCCGCGCCCCGTCGTCGAGTGCGTACGACGAAACCAGCTGCGGCCACCATTGATCCGGTGTCCACTCGGGATGCGGCGCCTGCCAGTGCCACAGCCCGGCTTGAAGCTCGCGCACAGCGGGATGCTAAAGCGGCCCGGTGCTCGAGTCGTCACCACTGTCCGAAAAGGACAGTAGCCTCACGCGCCGTGCGCCTGATCGTTGCCCGCTGCTGCGCCCGGTACACGGGCCGGCTCACCACCGAGCTTCCCGAGGGCCTTCGGCTGCTGATGATCAAGGACGACGGCACGTTCATGCTCTGGGCAGATGGAGGGGGGCCGAAGGTGAAGCCCCTCAACTGGATGACGCCCCCGACGGTGGTCGAGGAGGACGAGAGTGCGCTGGTCGTCCGCAAACGGGCCGGCAAGAGCGAGGACCGGCTCGAGATCCGGCTGCTCGAGGTGCTGAGCGACGTCACGCACGACATGGGCGAGCCGGCCGGGCTCGAGAAGGACGGCGTCGAGCGCGAGCTCCAGGAGGAGCTGGCGGCCCAGCCGGAGGTGCTGGAGCCAGGGCTGCGGCTCGTCCGGCGTGAGTGGCCCACGGACATCGGGCCGGTCGACCTGGTCTGCCGCGACGCCGAGGACGGCTGGGTCGCGGTCGAGATCAAGCGCGTCGCCGGCATCGAGGCGGTCGAGCAGCTGTCCCGCTACCTCGAGCGCATCTGCCTCGATCCGGCTCTTGCGGGCTGCCGCGGGATCCTCGCGGCCCAGAAGATCCGGCCGCAGGCGCGCACGCTCGCGGAGGCGCGCGGCCTGGCCTGCGTCGAGGTCGACCTCGACGTGCTGCGCGGCGAGCGCGAGCCGGACCTCGTGCTCTTCGGCTAAAGAGGGAGCTCGACCGTGAACGTCGAGCCCTGCCCGCGCTCGGAGACGAGCGTCAGCCGCCCGCGCATCCGCTCCACCAGCTCGCGCTAGATGTAGAGGCCGAGGCCGCTGCCGCCCACGCCGCGGGTCAGCGCCGGGTCGAGCCGGAAGAACTTGTCGAACACGCGCGCCTGACGCCCCTGGCGGTGGAGGACGGCCCGCTCGGCGTTGGTGAGGTCGCCCGGCTGGATCAGAAGGATCGTGACCGACGAGACGAGGGCGGCCGACAGGCCGTAGCCGAGCCCGCCGATTGCGGTCGCCCCCGCGATCGCCAGCAGGCAGACAAGCGACCGGAAGACGGCCTTCCCGACGAGTGCGTTGATGGCGATCGCCGCCAGCGGCCCTGAGACGACAAGGATGAGCGCGGCGATCGGGCGTGGCCAGCCCATCGCCTCTGGACCGAGGCGCAGCGGCTCGGCTTTGCTGAGCGCCTGGCTCACCCGGGGATCTCGGACTGCAGTTGCTCGCGCTCACCGCGAGCGAGGCGCTCGAGCGTCACCTCGACGGTGTCGCCGAGGCCGACCGGATCGAACGGCTTGGTGATGTACCCCACCGCGCCGTGGTCCCTGCCGCGGACGAGATCGCTCTCGTCGGCCATCGCGGTCAGGAAGACGACCGGGATCTCTCGCGTGCGCGCGTCGTCCCCGAGCGCCGCGGCGACGTCCCAGCCGGTTTCGCCCGGGAGCATGACGTCGAGCAGGATCAGATCCGGCAGTTCCGCGCGTGCGACCTCGATCGCCGTCTGTCCGTCGGCCGCCTCGAGCACGTCCATCCCGGAGAGACCGAGATTGACCCGGCAGAGCGTGCGGATTGCGGGCTCGTCGTCGACGACGAGGATGCGCCGCCGCGGACGTGCCTCCTCGCCGGCGCGGCCGGTGTTTCCGTGACCATGCGGGTGCACGCGGTAGCGAAGCTCGCGGCGAGGCCGGCGCGCGCCGAGACGTGCTCGCTGCGTCAGTGCGAGCGGGCGGCGTATCCGGGTCTGGGGCGTCGACGTGGGCATTGCCGCCACGGTGAAGTCTACGAAGCGCCGGCGGTGGATGGTGCGCGCTCACCCTTCCGGGGACGTGACTCACCCCCTGCCGGTCGACGTGCTCGAGATCGACCGCTCCTTCGTGAGCGCCATGCCCGTCGAGGACAGCGACCGCGCTCTGGTGCACTCGGCGGTCGAGCTGGCTCACAGCCTGGGCCTCGGCGTCGTCGCCGAGGGTGTCGAGGACGAGGCGACCTACGAGACGCTGCGCCGCATCGGCTGCGATTTCGTGCAGGGCTACCACATCTCCCGCCCGGTGCCCGCCGACGAGATCTCGGCGGTCAATTGCCGCGTGGGTCAGCGGCGCGCCCCTCGTGTCCTCATAGCCTTTAGGCTTGGCGCGTGCGGCTCTTCGGATCCGACGCCAAGGTCGACGCGCTCAAGAAGGCGCCTCTCTTCGAGGGCCTCTCCCGCAAGGAGCTCGAGGACCTCGCACGCCTCGCCGACGACCTCGAGGTGCCGGCCGGCAAGGTCCTGACGCGACAGGGGGACACGGGCCGCGAGTTCTTCGTGCTCATGGACGGCCAGGTCGAGGTCGTGCGCGACGGCGAGGTCCTCAACACGAGCGGCCCCGGCGATTTCATCGGCGAGATCTCTATCCTCGAGGACATGCCCCGCACGGCCACCGTAACGGCGAAGACGCCCGTGCGTCTCTTCGTGCTGACGGCGCAGAGCTTCCGCAGCTTCGTCGAGCAGCAGCCCGACGTCGAGAACAAGGTGCTGCGGACGCTGGCGCGGCGACTCGCCGCGATGTCCGACGATCCGGCGGTCTCGTAGTGGGCCGCGGGGACAGGCCGATCCGGCGCTGGAAGGCGGACCGCCAGCGCAAGAAGAAGGAGCGGGACAAGAAGGCTGCCGCGGCGGCAGCGCCGCCGCCCGCGCGGCGCTCCGCGTCCCCGGGCTCCTAGGGCAGCCGGGCGGCCAGCGTGCCGCCGCCGATGACGCGCTCCGCCGCGCCGCCGGCACGCTTCCGGAGCTCGCGGTCGGAGGTGACGAGCCAGTAGGGCGTGCCCTCGGCCGCAAGCCGGGCGGCCTCGGCTGCGATCCAGTCGTCTGCGATCTGGCCGCCGGTACCGAGGAGGCGCGCGCCGGTCTCGACGTCCGGGGCGCGGCCGTCGAAGACGATCACCGGGTCGACGCCCTCGTCGCCGGCCCACTGCTCGACGCGGTGCACGAGCGCGTCCTCGCGGATGTTCGGCCAGCGCGAGCGCAGGACGTTGCGCGCGTCCACGAGGGCGACGGGCCGAGTCACGGGCCTTCGCGCCGGTAGAGCCGGCTGCCTGCCCGGAGCCAAACGATCGCTCCTCCGTCGCGGAGGAACTCGACGCGCTCGCCGCGAAACGGGCCCTCCGGCACGAACCACCCCTGGTCTTCCCCCGCCAGCGCGACCGGTACCGGCGGCGGTACGGGGAGCGGCGGCGAGTCGGGAAGCGGGAAGCCTCCCTTCGAGATGTAGCTCAACAGCAGGCGGCCTCGGTCCCGGGCGATCTCGATCTCGAAGAGGCGGCTCACGTAGCGTCCGGCGTACGGCTCGAGGGCGTCCTCCGGAAGGTCGACGGCGACGGGCTCGGGAGCCTGCAGGCCGTGGCGGTCGAGGAACGCGCGCGTGACCGCCGCGGTCACCTCGCCGCCGCGTTCCGAGTTCGTCGTGATCGCGAAGGCCTCGTTTTGTGCCGGCGCCACGAGCAGCCGCGAGATCTGCCCGTTCGTGCCGCCGTCGTGGCCGAACAGCCTGGCGCCACCGCTCTCGTACAGGTGCCACGTGAGCCCGATCCACTCGCGGGGCCGGATCTCCGCTTGCGGCTCGCGCATGGCCGGGAGCCAGGAGGGCTCGCCGCCGAGGTGGAAACGCGCCCACTGCAGCAGGTCGCCGACCGTTGTGTTGAGGCCGCCGGCCGGCGCCGACGCCCGCGGGATCTGCCAGGGGCGGGCCACGACCGCGCCGTCTTCGCCAGGGTGATGGCCGACGGCGAACCGCTCCGTGATCACGTCCTCCGCGAAAAAGAGGGTGCGTCGGAGTCCGAGTGGGCGCAGGATCCGCTCCTCGACCAGCTGCTCGAAGGGCGCGCCCCCGACTACCTCGAGGACACGCCCGGCGATCGAGAAGCCGGCGTTGTTGTACGAGAAGATGCGGCCGAGTGGAGTGACCTGTGCCAGCTCTGCGATGCGCGCGAGCATGAGCTCCAGCGCGTCGCTGCCCCGGCTGGGATCATCGAAGTAGTCGCCTTCCCAGCCACCGGTGTGCGTGAGCAGGTGCCGCATCGTCGCTCCGGCGGCGGCCTCCTCGTCGGCAAGCCGGAAGTCCGGCAGGTAGCGACGCACCGGGGCGTCCAGGTCGAGGCGGCCGTCGGCCACGAACAGCAACGCGAGCGTGCCCGTGAACGTCTTTGTGATCGAGCCGATCTGGAACAGCGTGTCCTCCGTAACCGGCAGCGGGTTCTCGACGCTGGTGACTCCGAAGGCCACCAGATGTGCCTCGTCCTCCGAAAGCAGGCCGAGTGCGAACCCGGGCACCCCTGAGGATCGCGCCGCCTCGATGGCGGTGCCGGCCAGCGCGTCGTCGACGTCGAGCGTCATTCGCCGAGCAGCCGCTCCACCTCGGCCAGGACGAGCTCCGGCCGGATGACGGGCGCCGTGACCGACCGGTGCAGGGCGCCGTCGAGCGGCGCCCAGCGGCGCGGGTCGGAGGCGGTGAAGACGACCACGCTCGGCACCTGGAGCGCGGCGGCGATGTGCGACACGCCGGTGTCGTTCGTGACCAGTAGGCGCGCCTTCTCGACCAGGGCGCCGAGCGCGCCGAGCGATGTCCGGCCCGCGAGGTCAAGCGCCGGCGAGTGCATCGCGCCCGCCACCTCCTCGGTGATCGGGGCCTCCGCCTCGGTGCCGCTCAGCACGACGCGCAGGCCGCGCTCGGCGAGTGCATCCCCGACGGCGGCGAACCCGGCCGCCGACCAGCGCCGCGCCGGCAGCCGCGCACCCGCATGGACGACCGCGTACTCGCCGAGCTCTCCCGCAGCCTCCCCGAGCTCGGCGCGATCCTCGTCGCTCACGGGGAACTCGAGCTGCGGGCCGTCGACCGGAAGGCCCAGGAACTCGGGCAGCCGCAGCAGTCGCATCGGCTCCGGGCCGCGGTCGGGGTAGACCGTGAACGCCTCCGCGTCCGGGCACCAGCCGCGGTCGGGGTAGAAGCCCGCGGTGCGCCCGCCGCCGAGGAGGAGCGCCAGCGGATTGGTCAGCTCGCCGTTTCCGTGTAGCTGGACGACGAGGTCGAACTCGCGCGCCTGCGCCTCCTGGAGGAAGCCCGGCACCGCGCGGATCTCGGGCTCGCGCTCGGGTAGTCCAGGGTACCCCGGCAGCTCCAGGAAGCCGTCGAGGTGCGCGCCGAAGCGCTCGACGAACGCCGTTGCCCACGGAAGCCCGACGAGCGTGATCTCCGCGCTCGGGAAAGCGCGGCGGAAGGAGCGCAGCGCCGGGACGGCACAGAGCAGGTCGCCCAGCACGAGGGCGCGGAGAACGGCGATGCGCACCTCAGAACAATGGCCGAAAGAGCAAGCAGCCCGCGCGGACATGAGCCCCTACCGCATGGCTAGGCTGGATCCGTGACCCGCTCCGTCATCGTCTCGGCCGTCCGCACCCCCTTCGGGAAGCTGGGCGGCGGCCTCTCAGACTACGATGCGCCGCAGCTGGGCGGGATCGCGATCAAGGCCGCACTCGAGCGCGTGGACATCACGCCCGAGGAGGTCGAGTACGTGATCATGGGCGAGGTGCTCCAGGCCGGCGTCGGCCAGGCGCCGGCTCGCCAGGCGGCCGTCGGCGCGGGCATCCCGGTCGAGGTTCCGGCGGACACGATCAACAAGGTGTGCGCGTCCTCGATCCGGGCGATCGAGATCGCCGACCTCATGATCCGGGCCGGCGACCACCAGGTCGTCGTCACCGGCGGGATGGAGTCGATGACCAATGCGCCCTACCTGCTGAAGAAGGCACGCCAGGGGTACCGGCTCGGCGACGGCGTGCTCATCGACTCGATGACGTATGACGGGCTGACCTCGTCGTTCGACCGGCGGCACATGGTCGAGCAGGCCTCCTTCGTCTCCCGCGAGCTGAACATCAGTCGCGAGGCCCAGGACCGCTGGGCGCTGCGCTCCCACGAGCGCGCGGTCCGCGCTCAGGACGAGGGGCTCTTCGCCGACGAGATCGTCTCCGTCAACGGGGTCGCCGCCGACGAGGGGCCGCGGCGCGACACGTCCTACGAGAAGCTCGCGTCGCTCAAGCCGGTGTTCGACCCCGAGGGGACGACGACCGCCGGCAACGCACCCGGCGTCAACGACGGCGCCGGCTGCGTGATCGTCACGAGCGAGGAGTTCGCGCGGCAGCGCGGCCTCGAGATCCTGGCGACGATCGTGTCGCAGGGGTACGTCGCCGACGAGTTCGCGTACCTCGCGCGGACACCGGCCAGGGCGGGCGCCCAGGCGCTCGGCAAGGCCGGCAAGACGATCGGGGACGTGAAGCGCGTGGAGCTGAACGAGGCGTTCTCATCGGTCGTTTTGAACTCGGCCGAGATGCTCGGCGCCGACCCGGAGACCGTCAACGTGAACGGCGGCGCCGTCGCGCTCGGCCACCCGATCGGCGCGTCTGGCTCCCGGATCGTGACGACGATGGTGCACGACCTCCGTCGCAACGGCGGCGGCCTGGGACTCGCCGCGATCTGCTCCGGCGGCGGCCAGGGCGACGCGCTGTTGATCGAGGTCTGACGCTCAGTCGCCGCGCTGCCGCACGAGTTCCAGCGTGCGTCGCGGCGCAGGCAACTGTGCTTGATCCTGCTCTCGGCCGGCGGCTTCTTTCATCCGGATGACGTCGCGCAGCGATGCCATCGGGACGACGAGCCCATCGCCGAGGTCGACGTCGACGGCATCCCGCCTCACGTCGAAGCCGGCCGTCCCGGCGGGCGCGAACACAAGGTTGAGATCGCCGTACCGTGTCTCGAGCGCCCACGACTCGACGTCCCGCAAGAACTGAGGCTTGATCGGGACGGCTTCCTCGCGCGAGCCGCGGAGCCTCGCTTCGAGCGCGTCGAGGGCGGCGGCGACTCGTTCGACGTTGTCTGCGCGTCGTGAAGGTGTGATGTCGAGGTCCAGGCCAACAGTCGTCAGCGGCCGCGTCGGTCGCACGCGCGAACGTCGCGAAGAACGCCTCCCCCTGGCTGTCCACCTCGTGCCCGTCGTGCCCAGCGAGCGCCGCGCGGATGATGCGGTGGTGCTCGGCGAGTGCTGCGTCGTACCGTTCGCCCAGCTCGTGCTGGAGCCGCGTCGAGCCCTCGACGTCAGTGAAGAACAGCGTCAGCGTGCCGGTCGGGAGCGCGCTCATCCGACCGCCAGCGCCACGGCCTCCTCGGAGGAGAGCGAGCGCCCGATCGACCACGAGCGCTCGAACGCGTCGTCGCCCACCCGGCCGCGCGCTTCGGCCTCGAGCCGGTCGTGCAGCTCGCGCTCCGCCGCCTGCAGCTTCGCGCCCGCCGGGTCGCGTAGCGCCTCGGACGCCCCCCAGAAGCGCGCCCCCTCGAGATCGTCGCCACGGGAGGCCGCGGTGCTCCCGAGCCCCTCGAGCGCGTAGTAGATGGTCTCGACCTCGGACATCTCGACTCCCGCCCGGGCGGCCTCGCGGAACGCCCGCTCGGCGTCCTCCGGCCGCCCCGTCACGCAGGCGACGAGCCCGAGGTTGAGCAGCGGGAACCACCACGCGCCGCCGAGGCGGCGGAAGATCTCCACGCTCTCGGCGAAGAGCCGCTCCGCCCGCTCCCATTGGTGCAGGACGAGCGCCGCGTACGCGCGGTTGTTGAGGATCGACGCGAGCGGCCGCTCGAGCCCGAGCCGCCGGAAGATCGCCTCGGCCTCATCGTGAAAGCGCGACTCCGCCTCGGCGTCGCCGCACTGCTCGGCGGCGATAGCCCGTGTCATGAGCGCCTCCGCCGCACCGCGCTCCTCGCCCTCGGCGACGAAGATCTCGTAGGCCGCGGTCGCCCAGCGGTCGCTCGCCGCGGCGTCGTCCTGGCGCCACGGCAGCCCGGCGCAGACGTGCATCGCCGACGCGCGCATGAGCGGCGGCGCATCGTCGGCGCGGGTCAGCGCGTCCTCGAGCCAGGCGCGGCCCTCGCTCAGGTAGCCGCTGATCCCCCAGTAGCCGCCGAGCGCTGTTGCGAGCTGCAGCTCGAGCTCGATCTCACCCGAGGAGCGCAGCCAGGCGAGCGCCGACCGGAGGTTCTCGTACTCGTCGCTCTCGCGCTCCCACTCGCCGAGGATCACCGCCTCGCGGCGCAGCCGCCGGCGCTCCGACGACCACGCTACGAACCACTCGGCGTGACGCCGCCGCAGCGCGGCCCGCTCGCCCAGCTCCTCCAGCCGCTCGCCGGCGTACTCACGGATCGTCTCCAGCATGCGGAACCGCCGGTCGCCGTAGGGCCGGTCCTCCCGTCGCAGGAGGTTGTTCTCGAGCAGCGACTCGAGCCCGTCGAGGCCGGCGTCGCAGACCTCCTCGGCGGCCTCGATCGAGCACCCGCCGGGGAACACGGCCAGGCGGGCGAACAGGATGCGCTCGTCCGGGGCGAGCAGGTCGTAGCTCCAGTCGATCGCGCCGCGCAGCGTCTGTCGGCGCGACGGCAGCTCGCTCGCCCCCATGGTCGGTAACAGGAGCCGCTCCTCGAGCCGCTCGAGGATCTCGTCGGGCGAGAGCGTGCGGCCGCGGGCGGCGGCGAGCTCGATCGCGAGCGGGAGCCCGTCGAGGCGCCGGCAGATCTCGCCGACGGCGCGGGCGTTCTCGTCCGTGATCTCGATCTGCGCACGGCCGGCGAAGAGCGCCACGGCGTCGTCGTGCGACAGCGGCGGCACGGGCCACTCGTACTCTCCGGAGAGGCGCAGCGCCGCACGGCTCGTGACGACGAGGTGCAGGTCGGTCGTCGCGAGCAGCTCGCTCAGCCTCGGGGCGGCGGGGAGGAGGTGCTCGAAGTTGTCGAGCACGAGAAGCACCGTGCGGTCGCCGAGCGCGCGCCGGAGCGCGTCGTCGACGCCGTGGGCGCCCGTCTCGTTGACGCCGAGCGTTTGCGCGACGGTCGGCACGACGAGCGCCGCGTCCTCGACCGACTCGAGCGCGACGAGGTAGACGCCGTCCGGGAAGTGGTCGACGAGCTCGGCGGCAGCCTGCAGCGCCAGCCGCGTCTTGCCGCAGCCGCCGGGCCCGTGCAACGTCACGAGCCGCACCTCCGGCCGCTTGACCAGCTCCACCACCGCGGCCAGCTCTCGCTCCCGCCCGATCAGCGGCGTCGCCTGCACCGGCAGGTTGGTCGGCCGGTTCTCGAGCGTGCGCAGCGGGGGGAACGACTGGTCGAGCCCTTCTGCCTCGAGCTGGTACAGCCGCTGCGGCTGCGTCAGGTCCTTGAGCCGGTGCTCGCCGAGGTCGCGCACCGGCGCGTCGGGGACGAGGTCGTGCGTCGCCTCCGAGAGCAGGACCTGGCCGCCGTGGCCGGCGTCGGCGATCCGGGCGGCGCGGTGGACGTCGACGCCCACGTAGCCGATCTCGGTGAGCCGCGGCTCGCCGGTGTGCATCCCGATGCGGACGCGGACGCCCTCGAGCGCCGCCAGCGAGTGCTGGGCGGCGACCGCGCCGGCGACCGCGCCGGTGGGGTTGTCGAACGCGACGAAGAACCCGTCGCCCTCGACGCCGACCTCGGCGCCTCCGTAGCGACCGAACGCCTCGCGCAGCAGGCGATGGTGCTCCGCGAGCAGCGCGGGCCACGCCGACCCCCGTTCCCGCACGAGGCGGGTCGAGCCTTCGATGTCGGTGAAGAGCAGGGTGACCGTGCCTGTGGGGAGGCTCATGTCTGCGCCAGGAACTCGAGCACCAGCCGGTCGAACTCGTCGGGCTGGGCGCGGTTGGGCAGGTGGTCGGCCCCGGTCATCACCTCGAGCCGCGCGCCGTCGACGTCGGCTGCGATCTTCACGCACGTGTCGACGATGCCCTGCACTTCGCGGTCGCCCACGAGCACGAGCGTCGGCAGGCGCAGCTCGCCGAGCCGGTCGACCGCGGGCGGCGCGCCGTCGAGCTCGAACTCGTCGTTGTCGACCTCGGCGTTGGCATAGGCGATCTGACGCACGTCGTCGTCGGTCGACACCGGCGCCCAGACCTCGAGCCAGACGTCGGCGGCGCCGCGGAAGTCGCCGGCGTTCCAGGCCGCCTCGGCGCGCTCGCCCTGCTCGTCGGAATAGGCGCGGAACGAGAATCCGCTGATCGCGGCGCCGACCGCGACGAGCGCCTGCACGCGGTCGGGCCGTGCGAGCGCGGCGTCGATCGCCGCCTTGCCGCCGACCGAGTTCCCGACGAGCACGGCCCGGTCGATGCCGAGCGCGTCGAGCAGGCCGAGCACGTCCTCGTGGCGACGGTAGGGGTCCGTCGGCTGCTCGGATCGCCCGAAGCCGCGCGCGTCGAGCGCGATCGCGCGGTAGCGCGGCGAGAACGTCTCGAGCTGGCGCGCCCACTGGCGCGAGTCCAGCAGGCCGGCGTGCAGGAAGACGACGGGGTCGCCGCCGCCGCGCTCGTCGTACCAGAGCCGGGCGCCGTTCACGTGTGCGTAGGGCACGGGCGCGACGATAGCCTCCGCCGCCATGCGCTTCGAGCATGTCCTCGTCGTAGGCGCCGGCCAGATGGGCGGCGGGATCGCCCAGGTGGTCGCGGCCTCGGGCCGCCGCGTCTCGCTCTACGACCCCATCCCGGGCGCGACCGACCGCGGTCTCGAGGCCATGCGCAAGAGCCTGACCCGCCTGGCGGAGAAGGGCGGGGCCGACCCGGACGAGGTGCTCGGCCGCGTCGAGCCGGTGGACGAGTTGGTCGCCGCCGACCTGATGATCGAGGCGGTCGTCGAGGACGCCGCCGTCAAGGAGGACATCTTCCGACGCGCCGACGAGACGCTGCCATCCGAGGCCGTCCTGGCCTCGAACACCTCGTCGATCCCGATCACCTCGCTGGCCGCGGCGACGAGCCGGCCCGATCGCGTGGTCGGGATGCACTTCTTCAATCCGGTGCCGGTGCTGAAGCTCGTCGAGGTCATCCGCGGGCTCGAGACCTCCGACGAGACGGCGGCGGCGATCGTAGCCCTCGCCGAGGAGCTCGGGAAAACCGCCGCCGAGGCGCGCGACTTCCCCGGGTTCGTCTCCAACCGGATCCTGATGCCGTTCATCAACGAGGCCGCCTGGGCGCTGATGGAGGGCGTCGCCGAGCCGGAGGCGATCGACACGATCGCGACGCTCGGCTTCGCGCACCCGATGGGCCCGCTGGCGCTGGCCGACCTGATCGGCCTGGACACGTGCGTGGCGATCATGGAGGTCCTGCACGCGGGCCTCGGCAGCGACCGCTACGCGCCGTGCCCGCTGCTGCGCCAGTACGTGCAGGCCGGACGGCTCGGGCGCAAGTCCGGGCGCGGTTTCTACAGCTACACCTAGACGTAGCTATCCTTTCGGACGGGTCACGGCGGGGCTGTCCTGGGGAGAGGACTTTGCGGCCCCCGGCGAGAACTGAGGATTCCGCGAACGCCAGGGGAAAACCGCCATGCGCATCCTGCTCGTCGACGATGATCCAGCCCTCCGGGAGCTCCTCCGGACGACCTTCGAGGTCGTCGCGGTCGAGGTCGCCGAGGCCGAAGATGCCGCCACCGCGCGGCGCTACCTGATGCGCGCAAAGCCGGACGTCATCGTGCTCGACGTCCGCATGCCCGGCGAGGACGGGCTGTCGCTCTGCCGCGCGGTCAAGGACAACCCGGAGTGGCGGGGCATTGGCGTCGTGCTGCTGACCGGCTCGGACCAGGGCGGCGCCGACGAGGCGAGCGCGGCGGGCGCCGACGCGTTCCTGCGCAAGCCGTTCAGCCCGCTCGAACTTCTGGGCGTGGTCGAGCGTCTCTCAAACGGCCGGGCCGACGGGACGCTCCAGGTCACGCGCCCGCGCGAGGCCGAGGAGCAGCTCACGCTCTACGCGAAGGACCTGCGCCGGCTGCTCGAGATCGAGCGCGGACAGCGCATCCTGCTCGAGAGCGCGTACCAGGAGACGGTGGGCGCCCTTGCGAGCGCGCTGGAGTCCAAGGACACGGGCACGCGTGAGCACTCGCAGCGCGTCCAGCGCTACGCGATGGAGCTGGCGCGCGAGGTGCGGCCCGAACTCATCGACGACGCCGGCACCGAGTACGGCTTCCTGCTCCACGACGTCGGGAAGATCGGCGTGCCCGACGGGATCCTCCAGAAGCCCGGGCCGCTCACCGACAGCGAGCGCAGCCTGATGGAGACGCACGCGGTGCTCGGCGAGCAGATGCTCGGCGGCGTCGCCGTCCTCCAGGGCGAGGGGCTGAAGGTCGTGCGCCACCATCACGAGCGCTGGGACGGCGGCGGCTATCCCGACGGGCTCTGCGGGACGGACGTCCCGGTCGGAGCGCGGATCTTCGCGGTCGCCGACGCGCTCGACGCGATGACGAGTGACCGGCCGTACCGCCGGGCGCTCGACTGGTACGCAGCGGGCGCCGAGATCATCGCCCAGTCGAAGAGGCAGTTCGACCCGTACGTGGTGCAGGCGTTCCGCAACGCCGAGCCGCGCTTGCGGGCGATTCACAGACGCTTCGCACACGTCTAGGGGCTGTCCCCGAAGTGGGCTGTCCCTCGTGCCCCGGTATAAGACCTGCGTGGACTTCGAGCTAACGCCCGAGCAGCGCGAGATCCAGCAGCTGACGCGCGACTTCGCGGACGCCGAGATCGGGCCGCACGCCGCCGAGTGGGACCGCGAGCACCGCTTCCCGCGCGATGTGTTCACGAAGCTGGCCGAGCTCGGGCTGATGGGGGCCTGCATCCCAGAGGAGTACGGCGGCGCGGGCGCCGACTTTCTGTCCTACATCCTCGTGCTGGAGGAGCTCTCGCGCGCGGACGCAGGCGTGGGAGTGACGGTCGCCGTGCACACGAGCGCCGTCGCGCTTCCGATCCTCACGTTCGGGACCGACGAGCAACGGTCGCGCTGGGTGCCGCCGCTCGCCCGGGGCGAGCATCTGGGCGCCTTCGCACTCACCGAGCCCGACGCCGGCTCGGACGCCGGCTCGCTCCGTTCGCACGCCGAGGCCGACAGCGATGGCTGGACGATCACCGCCTCCAAGCAGTGGATCACGAACGCGGCCTACGCCGGAGCGGTGCTCCTGTTCGCGCGCACCGACCCGGAGACTGCGACGGCGCGCGGGGTCTCGGCCTTCGTGCTCGACGGCGATCAGATCCGCGTGACGCGCACCGAGGAGAAGCTCGGCCTGAACTCCTCGGTCACGAATGACATCGTGGTCGAAGGCGTGCACGTGGGGCCGGACCGCCTCCTGCACGAGGAGGGCCGCGGCTTCCGTGTCGCGATGGCCACGCTCGACGGCGGCCGCATCGGCATCGCCGCCCAGGCGCTCGGCATTGCCCAGGCGGCGTATGACGCCGCCTGCGAGTACGCGCTCGAGCGCCGTCAGTTCGGGCACCGCATCGGCGAGTTCCAGGCCATTCAGCACAAGCTCGCGAACATGTCGACGGAGATCGACGCGGCGCGGCTGCTCGTCTACCGGGCGGCCTGGCTGAAGGAGCAGGGCCGGCCGCATACCGAGGAAGGGGCGAAGGCGAAGCTGTTTGCGTCCGAGATGGCGCGCCGCCAGACATCGGAGGCGATCCAGGTCTTCGGCGGCTACGGCTACACGAAGGAGTTCCCGGTCGAGCGCTACTACCGCGACGCCAAGATCACCGAGATCTACGAGGGCACGAGCGAGATCCAGCGGCTCGTGATCGCGCGCTCGATCCTTGGGCTCGCGGAACGCTCCCTCGTTCGCTGACGTCAGCCCGAGCCGGCCCACGCGTAGAGCGCGTCCGGCTCCCGCTCCATGTTGTCCGCGCCGTCGGTGAGGCGCACAAGCCGAAACCCGTTCCGCTCGTAGAACCGCCTGGCTCCCTCGTTCCTCTGGAACACCCACAGCTCGAGGCGCTCCGGCGAGACGGTCTTGGCGTGGTCGAGCAGCGCCTTCCCGACGCCCCGCCCCTGCGCCGGCGGCGCGACGTACAGGTGGCTCACCTCGGTGTCGTCCACGCCCACGAAGCCCGCGATCTCGCCGTCCGAGTCCCACACCCAGAGCCGGTCGCGCTCGACGAGGAGCGAGCCGAGCCACGAGCGGGCGTCGTCGTCGATGCGCGGCAGGTACGACATCTCGTCCCGCGCGGCCACGAAGACCCGGCCGACGGCGTCGGCGTCGGCGGGCGTCGCGCGTCGGATCACCTGCGTACCCTAGGACGGTGCCGCGCAACCGCGACGAGCCCGTCCGCCTCACGCGCATCTACACGCGCGCGGGCGACGCCGGCGAGACGACTCTCGGAGACGGGTCCCGCGTCTCGAAGCTCGACTGCCGCATCGCCTCGTTCGGCACCGTCGACGAGCTGAACTCCCATATCGGCGTCGCGCTCGCCGGCGACCTCCCGGACGTGTTCCGGCCGGTGCTCGCCCGCGTGCAGAACGAGCTCTTCGACGTCGGCGCCGACCTCAGCGTCCCGTGGCGCATCGCCGACCGCCTGCGGGTCACGCAGGAGCTAGTCGACGCGCTCGAGGCGGACTGCGACCGCTTCAACGCGGAGCTGCCCGAGCTGCGCAGCTTCATCCTCCCCGGCGGCACCGAGACGGCCGCCCGCCTCCACGTCGCGCGCACGGTCTGCCGCCGCGCCGAGCGCGAGGTGATCGCCGCCGCGGAGGAGGTCGAGGTCAACCCGCTGGTGCTCCCGTACCTGAACCGGCTCTCCGACCTGCTTTTCATCCTCGCGCGCGCAGCGAACGCCGACGCCGGCGAGGACGAGCCGCCGTGGCGGCCCGGCGGCTGAGCCCCGGACACTCTTACAATCCGGCGATGGCGACGACCGAGGACCCGCGCTCGACGACGCCCACCGACGAGTGGCGCGGCGAGCTCTACGACGCGGTGCCCGAGCGCACCGGCGAGCTCTTCACCACCATCTCGGGGCTCGAGAACGAGCCGCTCGCGACGCCCGACACCGTCGACGTCGACTACGAGCGCGACCTCGGCTATCCGGGCGTCTACCCGTTCACGCGCGGCGTCTACCCGTCGATGTACCGCGGGAAGCTCTGGACGATGCGCCAGTTCGCCGGCTTCGGCACCGCCGCGGAGACGAACGAGCGCTTCCGCTACCTGCTCGAGCACGGCCAGACCGGGCTGTCGACGGCCTTCGACATGCCCACGCTGATGGGCTACGACTCGGACCACCCCAGGTCGCTCGGCGAGGTCGGCCGCGAGGGCGTCGCGATCGACTCGCTGGCCGACATGGAGACGCTGTTCAGCGGCATCCCGCTCGGCGACGTCTCGACGTCGATGACGATCAACGCGCCGGCGGCGATGCTGCTGGCCTTCTACCTCTGCGTCGGCGAGGAGCAGGGCGTCCCGCGCTCGGAGCTGCGCGGGACGATCCAGACGGACATCCTCAAGGAGTACATCGCGCAGAAGGAGTGGATCTTCCCGCCGGAGCCGTCCATGCGGCTGGTGGTGGACATGGTCGAGTTCTGCTCACGCGAGATGCCGAAATGGCACCCCGTCTCGATCTCCGGCTACCACATCCGCGAGGCCGGGTCGAACGCCGTCCAGGAGCTCGCGTTCACGCTCGCCGACGGGTTCGCGTACGTCGAGGCGTGCATCGACCGCGGCCTCGACGTCGACGACTTCGCGCCGCGGCTCTCGTTCTTCTTCAACGCGCACCTCGATTTCTTCGAGGAGATCGCCAAGTACCGCGCCGCGCGCCGCATCTGGGCGCGCGAGCTCCGAGAGACGTACGGCGCGAAGAACCCGCGCTCGTGGCTGATGCGCTTCCACACGCAGACCGCCGGCGTGTCGCTGACCGCGCAGCAGCCCGAGGTCAACATCGTCCGGACCGCGCTCGAGGCGCTCGCCGCGGTGCTCGGCGGGACCCAGTCGCTGCACACGAACTCGTTCGACGAGGCGCTCGCGCTGCCGACCGAGGACGCCGTCCGTATCGCGTTGCGGACGCAGCAGGTGATCGCGCACGAGACCGGCGTCGTCAACACCATCGACCCGCTGGGCGGCTCGTACCACGTCGAGGAGCTGACGAACCGCCTCGAGGCGGGGGCGTACGAGTACTTCGCCCGCATCCGCGAGCTCGGCGGCGTGGTTGCCGCGATCAAGGAGAACTTCTTCCAGCGCGAGATCGCCGAGGCGTCCTTCCGCTACCAGTCCGAGGTCGAGGCGAAGCAGCGCGTGATCGTCGGAGTGAACCGCTACGAGGCCGCCGATGAGGCCCCGCTCGAGATCCTGCGCATCGACCCCGCGCTCGAGCGCCAGCAGGTCGAGCGGGTGCAGGGGCTACGGGCGCGGCGCGACTCGGCAGCGGTCGGGGCGGCGCTCACAAAGCTGCGCGAGGGCGCCGCCGGAGACGCCAATCTCATGCCGCTGATCGTGGACGCCTCGCGCGCGTACGTGACGATGGGGGAGATGTGCGACGCCCTTCGGGACGTCTGGGGGATCTGGAGAGAAACACCCGTTTTCTAGGGGCCCAGCTTCATCTTCGTTTAACAGTTCGCCGCTCTAACTAACCCACCTAAACCCCGTCTACACTGAAGAACGTGTCGACCGTGGACGCAGCCATCAACTCGCGCCGATTCCAGAAATGGTTCCCGTGGGTCGCGGGCGTCGTGCTCCTCGCCGGCGTCGTCGCGGCGCTCGTCTACATCCTGCCGAACACGGGCGGGACGACCGCGAAACAGGCTGCACCGGCGCCGAACTTCAAGCCGCAGACGGTTCCGCAGGACAAGCTGATCAAGAAGGTTCCGCAGGGTGCCCGTGTCGTGGCCGGCCGGTTCATCCTCACTGCCGTCCAGCGCCAGCATCTCGACCAGGCATGGGCGCTCGCCGGGCCTGACGTCCGCGCGGGGATGAGCCGCAAGGAGTGGATGACCGGCAACATCGCCGTGCCCGTCTTCTTCGGCGGCATCAAGCAAGCGCCGATGAAGGTCGACTACGCGACGAAGACGAGCGCGCTGCTCGAGGTGCTGCTCGAGCCCGCCAAGACAGGCAAGAACTTCAAGCCGGGCACCTTCTACATCAAGGTCGACAAGGTCGGCTCGGGCAAGGCCGCGCACTGGGTCGTGAACGAGGTCCAGCAGGACGTCGCGATCCCGATCCCCGCAAACCCGAACAACTAGGAGCCCGCCGATGACGGCATCCTCCGGGGGGCGGGGGAGCACCCGAATGTTCGAGTCGCCGCGCCGTAGGCGCCGGCTCAAGTGGGGTGCGGGGCTGCTGGCAGCCGCCGGCGTCGTCGGCCTGGCCGTGGTGCTGATGCCCGACAACAACGGCATGAAGCTGCCTGCTACGCGGGCGGGCAAGCCGACCATCGTCGCGCCTGCGCCCAAGCATGTGCGGATGGGCGCGGCCGATCAGGCCGCGGCGAAGCTCGCAGCGGCGAAGTTCATCAACACGGCGGTGCTCCGCCGCAACGTCGATCAATCGTGGGCTCTCACCGCGCCGGAGCTGCGCGTGGGCTTCACCCGCAAGGCGTGGGAGAGCGGAAACATCCCGGTCGTGCCGTTCCCGGCCGACCAGCTCGACAGCGTCCGCTACCACACGGACTACACGATCAAGGATCACATCGGCTACCAGGTCTCGATGCTTCCGCACGGGAACTCCACGGCTCTGGCCGTCCTCTTCTCAATGGAGCTCGTGAAGCGCGGGCCGCCCACGAGCCCGCACTGGATGGTCGACTACTGGGCGCCGATCTCGCCGGGCACCCTGAGCCCGACGGAGCGCGCGAAGCAGGCGAAGGAGGTCGCCGACTCGGCGCCGCAGCCGATCGGCAGCGGCTGGCTGCTGCTCCCGATCGTCGGCATCTTCGGCCTGATCGTCGTGCTCCCGCTCGCGTTGCTCGTCCGCGGCATGCTGCGGCACCGGCGCGCCGAGCGCGCCTACCGCGACGCGCACGGCCCGGCTCAGACCTCCAGCTCGAGCCCGTCGTAGGCGAGCTCGAGGCCGCCGTCGAGCTCCAGCTCCTGCGGCCGGTGCGTCAGCAGCAGGCGGTGCGCGCCCGATGCGCGGTACGCCTCGAGCGCCTCGTCGGCCGACAGGTGCCCGCGCAGCTCGCCGTCCAGCTCGCCCCGTTCGAGGGTCGCCTCGCAGATGAAGAGGTCGGCGTCGCGGGCGACGTCGGCGAGGCGGTCGGTCGGTCCCGAGTCGCCGGAGTAGGCGAGCGTCCGCTGGCCGTCCGTCACGCGGAGCGCGTAGGTGCGGAGCGTGTAGTGCGGGACGCGCGTGGCGCGGATCTCGAGCCCCGAGACGGTGAACGGCTCCTCCTCGGGGTACTCGCGGATCTCGAACGTACGCTCGAACATCCACGGTGTCCCGAACGTCCCGCCGAAGAGCTCCAGTTCCTCCTTGCCGTTCGGCGGCACCCACAGCTCCGGCGTGTGCAGCGCCTTGCCCAGGCCGAACATCCGGCCCCAGACCCACGGGACGACGTCGCCCCAGTGATCGAGGTGAAAGTGCGTGATGACGATCGCGTCGACGTCGGGCCAGCTGCCGTTCTGGGTGCGCAGTCGGCCGAGCACGCCAGGCCCGCAATCGAGCAGCACCCGGCCGTCGACGAGGTAGCCCGACTGCGCACCTCCCGGGTTGGGCCACGCCGGGGAACAGCCGACGACCTGGACTTGCACCCTCCTATACTCGCGGAAATGGCGGGGAAGATCAGGGTTGTCATCGCGAAGCCCGGCCTCGACGGGCATGACCGTGGGGCCAAGATCATCGCGCGCGCCCTGCGCGACGCCGGCATGGAGGTCATCTACACGGGCCTGCACCAGACGCCCGAGCAGATCGTCGAGACCGCCATCCAGGAGGACGCGGACGCGGTTGGCATCTCGATCCTGTCGGGGGCGCACATGACGCTCGTACCGCGCATCCTCGAGGGGCTGAAGGAGAACGGCGCCGAGGACGTGCTTGTCGTCGTCGGCGGGACGATTCCCCGCGAGGACGCCGAGGAGCTGAAGGCGCTCGGCGTCGCCGAGATCTTCACGCCGGGCGCCCCGACGACCGAGATCGTCGACTTCCTGAAAGCGCGCGTCGCCGCGTGATCCAGGCCGCGCTCTCCGACGGCGTCGCGACCGTCACGGTCGCGCGCCCCGAGGCGCTGAACGCCCTCGATGTCGAGACACTGACCGCGCTGCGCGACGAGCTGGCCAAATTCGCGAAGCACGATGCGGCGCGCGTCGTCGTCCTGACAGGAGCCGGCGACCGAGCCTTCATCGCGGGTGCGGACATCAAGTACATGAGCGGCCTGGAGCCCGAGCAGGCGCGCGGCTGGGGGGCGTTGGGGCACGAGGCCGGCCGGCTGCTCGAGACGATGCCGAAGCCGACGATCGCGGCCATCAACGGGTTCGCGCTCGGCGGCGGATGCGAGCTCGCGCTCGCCTGCGACCTGCGCTTCGCCGCGCGCACCGCGAAGCTCGGTCAGCCCGAGATCAACCTCGGGATCATCCCCGGCTGGGGGGGCACCCAGCGGCTCGCGCGCGTCGCCGGGCTCGCGGTCGCCAAGGACCTGATCATGACCGGCCGCACCGTCGGCGCCGAGGAGGCCCTCCGGCTCGGGATCGTCAACGCGGTCTACGAGCCTGGCGAGCTGATGGAGCACGCGCTCGAGACGGCTCGGCTGCTCGCGTCGAAGAGCCCCGTGGCGCTGGCGGCCGCAAAGGCGGCGGTCAACGCGGCGCTCCAGGGCGACCACGACGAGAACCTCAGCCGCGAGGGCTCCGACTTCGGCGGTCTCTTTGCCAGCGACGACGCCAGGGAGGGCCTGACCGCGTTCGTCGAGAAGCGCGAGCCGAAGTTCGTCGGACGCTGATGCGCGAGGCCGCCTGCCACTGCGGCCAGCTCCGCCTCGCGGTGTCGGGCGAGCCATTCTCCGTCTCCATCTGCAACTGCTTGTCCTGCCAGCGCCGCACCGGCAGCGCGTTCGGCATGCAGGCCGGGTTCAAGCGGGAGCAGGTCGAGGTCTCCGGCCGCTTCAACGACTACTCGCGGCATCTCCGACGAGGCCGACCGCAAGGAGCACGTCTTCCACTTCTGCCCCGACTGCGGCTCGCAGGTCTTCTACACCGAGCCGGACGAGCCCGAGCTGCTCGTCGTCTCGGTCGGCTCCTTCGCCGACCCGACCTTCCCGTGGCCGACCCAGTCCGGGTACGACTCCAGCCGCCATCCCTGGGTCCGGCTGCCGGACTCGGTCTCGAGGTACGCGCCCGAGCTCTGGGACCCCGTCCGGCCCGTCTACGAGGCCGGACGCTACGCCGAAGCGGCGGCGATGGGCCGCGACCTGATCGAGCGGCGCCCCGACCAGGCCTACCTCTTCTACAACACCGCCTGCTGCGAGAGCCTCGCGGGCGAGACCGCCGCGGCGATCGAGCACCTGCGCCGTGCGATCGAGATGTGGGACGGCGGCCGCGAGATGGCGCGGCACGACTCCGACTTCGACCCGGTGCGGGACGAGCCCGCGTTCCAGGCGCTACTGGCCTAGCAGGACGCGCTGCGCAACGAGCGCGTCCGGCTTGCCGAACTGCGCGTCGCGCGTCGCGGGCATCGGCGCGGTCATGATCGTCACACGCCGCTGACCGACCTTCGCCACCCGGGCGGTCGAGTCGGCCGCGCTGTCCACCGACGCGATCGACGTGTCGATCTTGATCGTTCGGTCGATGCCGTCGACCTTCAGGCCGTTCGGCCACCAGCGTGCCGAGTCGACCTTCACCTTCACGCTCTTCGCGGTCGGGTCGCCGCCCGTCATCGTGCCGGTGAGCTGGAGCGTGAACGTCGTCCCGTCCGCGACGGAAAAGAGCAGACGGTGCGCCGTCTGCAGCGTCGGATACGGGTCGACCGCGGCCTTGCCGTTCGGATGGACCTCGAAGTGCAGGTGGGGCTGCAGCCCGTTCGCGTCCCCGGAGTCGCCGACGTAGCCGACGAGCTGACCGGCGGTCACCTTGTCGCCGCTGTGCAGGCCCGTCGCGAACGCGACGCCCTGCACGCACGAGCCGCCGTTGTCGTTCCCGGCCGTGAGGTCGTTGTTCAGGTGGATGTAGACGTACTCGGTGCCGCTCCGGCCATAGAGCCGCAGCATGCAGCCCGCGCGCGAGCTGCCGGTCTCGAACTCCACGCGGCCCGCCTCGGCGGCAACCGCCGGCGCGTGGCGGACCGACATGATGTCGTCCCCCTGGTGCGGGCCCTGCGGCCGCGGCGACCCGAAGTCGTTCGCGAAGTACTGCGCCGGGCCGACGAGCGGGAATACGATCTGCTTTGGCACCTTCCCCGCCGGAGCAGCCGACGCCGCCGCGGCAAGGCCGAGGGCGAGGGTGAGGACGAGGCCTCGGGCTGTCGTCCGGTGGCTCTTCATGAGATTTCCTGAGCCGGGCGCTCCGAAGGGCGGCACCCTAACGCACAGGCGGTTCCCAGGGGCGGCGCCTACGCTGCCGGCATGACGGAGCACGAGACAGGTTTGACGCGCAAGGAGTCGCTCCTGCGCTTCGCCGGCGCGGCCGCGATCGTCGGCACCGGCGGCGCGTGGCGCCTCGCGACGGCCGAGGCTGCCGGCTCCGGCACCGACGCCGTCTCGCAGGGGGTCGTGAAGTGCGTCCTCACCCCCGAGCTGACGGAAGGCCCCTACTACATCAGCGGCGAGAAGCTCCGCCGCGACATCACCGAGGGCAAGGCCGGGACGCCGCTCCTGGTCAACCTCGAGGTGCTGAACGCGCGCACCTGCAAGGTGATCAAGAACGCGACGGTCGAGATCTGGCACTGCGACGCCGGCGGCGTCTACTCCGGCGCCGTGGCCAACAACCCGGGCACGAACTTCCTGCGCGGCGGCCAGAAGACGAACGCCGACGGCGTCGCCCAGATCAAGACGATCTACCCCGGCTGGTACCAGGGCCGGGCCGTCCACATCCACGTGAAGGTGCACGTCCGTGGCAGCGTCGTGCACACCGGGCAGCTCTTCTTCCCCGCCGCGATCACGCAGGCCGTCTACGCGAAGGCGCCGTACAGCACGCATGGCACGAGCCCCGATACGACCAACGGCCAGGACGCGATCTACCGCAACGGCGGGGCGAAGGGCATGCTCGCGCTCAAGCGCAACGGCGCCGGCTACACGGGGTCGATAGCCATGGGGGTGCACGCTTAGGAATCTCTAGAGTCCGGGCCGGCATGAAGATCGCCGTCTGTGTGAAGCAGGTCCCGGACACCCCGTCGAAGCGGATCGACCCGTCGACGAAGCGGCTCGACCGCTCCGGCGAGGGCGCGCTCAACCCCTTCGACGCGAACGCCGTCGAGGAGGCGCTGCGCCTCAAGGAGGCCGGGGGCGACAGCGAGGTGGTGCTCGTGACAATGGGGCCGCCGTCCGCCGGCGACGCCATGCGCAAGGCGCTCGCGATGGGCGCCGACCGGGCGGTCCTCGTCAGCGACGACGCCGCCGCCGGCTCCGACGCGCTCGCGACGAGCCGAGTGCTCGCCGCCGTGCTCGAGCGTGAGGCGCCCGACCTCGTCCTCTTCGGCCAGTATGCGGGCGACTCCGAGGGCGCGGTGCTGTGGGCGGCGGTGGCCGAACGGCTGCGCCGGCCGATGGTGTCGCAGGTCGCCGAGTTGACGGTGTCCGACGGCGCAGTGCGCGGCCGCCGTCAGACCGAGTTCGGCTACGACGTGATCCGCGCGCCGCTCCCGGCCGTGATCGGCGTCTCCGACGCGATCAACGAGCCCCGCTACCCGTCGCTCAAGGGAATCATGGGTGCGAAGAAGAAGCCGCAGGAGGTGCTCTCGCTCGGCGACCTCGGCGTCGACGGCCGCCAGGTCGGGGAAAGTGGCTCGGGCACGTCCGTCCTTGCGCTGAAGGACCCGCCGCCGCGGGGAGAGTCGCTCCGCATCGAGGGCGACGGCGCGGCCGAACAGATCGTGGAGTACCTCGCGGAGAAGCGGCTGCTGTGAAGACGCTCGTCTTCCTGGAGCACCACGAGGGCGAGCTGCTCAGGCCCTCGCTGGCCGTGCTGTCGAAGGCGGCCTCGCTTGGCGGCGACGTCGCCGGCGTGATCGCGGGGAGCGGGGTGGAGGGGCTTGCCGCCCAGGCGGGCGCCTACGGCGCCGGCACGGTCTACGTGGCCGACGACGCGCGCCTCGAGGCGCCGCTACCGCAGCCGCGCGTCGACGTGCTCGCACAGGTCGTCCAGGCGGGCGGCCTCGACAACGTCTTCCTCGCCCAGTCGATCCTCGGCGCCGACGTCGCCGCCGGCCTCGCCGCGCGCCTCGATGCGGGCGTCAACTGGCAGCTGACCGACGTACGGGCAGACGACCACGGGCTTGTCGGAACCCAACCTGTCCTGGCCGACAGCGTGATCTGCGAGGTCGGCTGGACGTCCACGCCCCGCATCGCGCTCTTCCGCGCGGGCGCGCTGGACGCGGCCGAGTCGGGCGGCCAGGCGACGGTCGAGAAGGTGCAGCCCGAGCTCCAGGACTTCTCGCTCGCCGCCGAGATGCTCGAGCAGGCGCACGAAGAGGCGACCGGGCCGTCGATCGAGGACGCCGACATCATCGTCGCCGGCGGCCGCGGTCTCGGCGGGCCGGAGGGCTTCGGGCCGCTCGAGGAGCTGGCGAAGGCGCTCGGCGGCGCCGTCGCGGCCACGCGCGCCGTCGTCGACGCCGGCTGGTACCCGTACTCGACGCAGATCGGGCAGACAGGCAAGTCGGTCTCGCCGAAGCTCTACATCGGCTGCGGCATCTCCGGCGCGATCCAGCACAAGGTCGGCATGCAGTCGTCAAACGTGATCGTCGCGATCAACAAGGACCCGAACGCGCCCATCTTCGAGTTCGCCGACCTGGCGGTCGTCGGCGACGTCAACGAGGTCGTCCCGAAGCTCACCGAGCTCGTCCGCGCGCGCAAGGGCGCATGAGCGTCCGGCCAGCGGACTTCCCGCCGCCGTATGAGGCGAGCGAGTTCGTGGCCGAGCCGAGCGACCCGGCCGACGAGCGCATCGACGTCGGCGTCCTGATCGTCGGCGCAGGCCCGGCCGGCCTCGCCTGCGCGATCAGGCTGGGCCAGCTGCTCGAGGGAGCGCCGGAGGTCGCCGAGCGCCTCGGCGACGTGCCGGTCGCGGTGCTCGAGAAGGGCAAGCAGCCCGGCTCGCACCTGCTGTCCGGTGCCGTGGTGAACCCGACCGCACTGCGCACGCTCTTCCGCGGCCGGCTGGGCACGGCGGACATGCCGTTCCTCACCCGCGTGCACGGCGAGGGCGTCTACTACCTGACCCGCCGCCGGGCGCTCCGCATCCCGGCCCCGCCGACGATGCGCAACCACGGCAACTTCGTCGTGTCGGTCTCCGAGCTCGGCCGCTTCCTGGCCGTGCACGCGGAGGAGGGCGGCGCCCTGATCCTGCCGGAGACGGTCGGCGAGAAGCTGCTTGTCACCGGCGGTCGCGTCGTCGGCGTCCGTACCGGCGACAAGGGCCGCGGCCGAGACGGCGAGGTGCTCGGCAACTACGAGCCGGGCTCCGACATCGCCGCGCGCGCGACCGTGCTGGCGGAGGGGACGCAGGGGCACCTCACCGGAGTCGCCCTCGATCGCTTCGGCCTTCAGGGCGAGAGCCCGCAGGTCTGGGCGCTCGGCGTCAAGGAGGTCTGGCGGGTGCCGACGCCGCTGCGGCGGGTCATCCACACGCTGGGCTGGCCGCTGCGAAACGGGAAGCGCTACCGCGAGTTCGGCGGCTCGTTCGTCTACCCGATGGGCGATGACATGGTCACGCTCGGGATGGTGGTCGGCATGGACTACCGCGACGTCGAGCTCTCCGTGCACGACCTGCTCCAGGAGCTGAAGACCCACAAGCTGATCCGCAAGATCATCAGCGGCGGCGAGCGGCTCGCCTGGGGCGCCAAGACGATCCCCGAGGGCGGGCTCCTGGCGCTGCCGAGCCGCCTGCACGGGCCGGGCGTCGTGTTCTGCGGTGACGCGGCCGGGCTCGTCAACGTGCCGGCGCTCAAGGGCATCCACTACGCCGTCGAGTCCGGGCGGCTCGCCGCCGAGGCCGTGTTCGCGACGCTCCAGGGCGGCGAGACGGCGTGGCGGCCGGGCGCGCTCGAGCGCTACGACGAATCGCTCCAGTCGAGCTTCGTCTGGAAGGACATGCGCGCCGTCCGCAACATGCGGCCGGCGTTCGCCAAGGGGTTCTGGCGCGGCAGCATGAAGGCCGGGGTGCAGACGGTGACGAAGGGCAACGTCCCGCGCGGCGACGCCCGGCTGGAGCGCGACGCCGAGGTGCCGCTCATCCGCACCAACCGCGCCGCGCGCTACCCGGCGCCGGACGGGACGGTCATCTTCGACAAGCTCTCGTCGGTCTACGCGTCCGGCAACCGGACGCGGGACGACCAGCCGAACCACATCCGGATCGAGCGCGAGGTGCCCGTCGAGATGGCCGAGCTGTGGACGCGCATGTGCCCGGCGCAGGTCTACGAGGTGGGCGAGCCGGACGGCGACGGCACGGTCGAGGTGCAGGTCACCCCGTCGAACTGCGTCCAGTGCGGCGCGATCACCGCCAAGGGCGGGCGCCTCACGCCGCCCGAGGGCGGTTCCGGCCCCGAGTACACGCTCACCTGATCCACACGGTCAGCTCGCCGATGCTCCTGAAGCCGGCCTCATGGGCGGCCTCGAGGGCGCCGCCGGTCTCGTAGCCGACGACGGGCAACGGCCCCCAGTGCGCCCGGGCTGCAGCGGCCGCTCCCGCAAACGCGGCCTCCAGGTCGCCCGCGACGTTGCTGAGGCCAACAACGTCGGCGCTCAGTGTTGCCACCGCGCTGCCCGCCGGACCGTCCAGCGCCGCCGCCCGCTTCTCCATCCCGGCCAGCGGTGAGGCCGACCAGCCGCTGCGCGGCTCGGGAGCGTCGGTGCGAGCGATCCATGCCGCGTGGAAGAGTGGCCGGAACCCGGCCGAGTCGAGATCGAGGTCGTCGAAGCTGTCCTTCACGGAGCAGCCGGCACCGGTGTCGATCCGGCTGAGCACGACCTCAACGGTGACGCCGGGAGCGAGCGTGACTGCGTCCGGATAGAGCGGAGGCGTCCGGCGCGGGCTGCTCCAGCAGTCGGCCGTGAACCGGCCGGACACGCCCTGGCTCTGGCAGTACGCGTCGCACCAGTCGGCGTTGTTGCGCGCCGCAGCTGCGAGCAGCGTCAGATCGTCGATGCCGGCCCGACCTCGGCCGTGCAGAACGCGCACCGGCGTGCTGCCGCGGGGATGGAGCTGAGGCACTCGGGGCAGTCGCGCGTCTCGTCCGCGACCGGGTCCACGGTCTTCGAGCGCGCCATGAGCGCGTTCACCGGCTTGACCACGAGGAAGAACAGGACGGCGGCGATGATCACGAAGCTGAGCGGCGCGTTGAAGGAGTCGCCGTAGGCGAAGCGGCTCCCGTTGATCGTGAAGTCGAGGCTCGAGAAGTCCGGCTTCCCGAAGATGGCGGCGATCAGCGGCGTGATGACGTCGGCCACGAACGCCGTCACGACGGCCGTGAACGCCACGCCGATGACGACCGCGACCGCGAGGTCGACGAGGTTGCTGCGGAGCAGGAACTCCCTGAACTCGGTGCCCCACGAGCGCACGCGGGCGACCCTACAACGCCACCTCACCGCGGGTGGAGCAGCTGCCACGCGCGGGCCATGCGGATCCGGTCCTCGACCGTGGGGTGGTCGGCCGTCAGGAACGCCCACCAGCCCGGCGGGTTCGGCTGCTCCAGTGCGACGCGCGTGAAGCGCCGGAAGAGCCGCTGCGCGGCGGCGGGGTTCTTCGTCGTGTTGAGCGCGACCCAGTCGGCCTCGGCCTCGGTGTGCCGGGAGACGGCCGCCTGAAGGGGCAGCGCGAGCAGGCCGAGCACCGTGACGACCAGCAGCGACAGGGGCACTGCCTCCGGCGCGCGCATCCCGCCGCGCCGCCTGGTGAGCAGGGCGATCAGGTAGGCGCCGGGAAACGCGAAGAGCGTGTACCAGGCGAGCGCTTTCAGCAGGTGGTCGCGTTTCAGGTGCCCGAGCTCGTGCGCGAGCACGACCCGGATCTCGTCGCGCGGGAAGTCGAGCAGCGTGTTCCAGAGGATCACCCGCCGGCTGGGCCCGAGGCCGACGGCCTCGGCGTTCGGCGCCGACGTGTCGGCGCTGACGTCCTGGACCTCGACGCGCACCTTGCCGAGCCCCTCCTCGCGTGCGAGCACTCGCGCATCGGCCGCCACCCTCGGGTTCCGGAGCTCGTGCGTATTTGACAGGTACGGGAACGCGAACACAAAGAGCGCTGCCATCCCGATGAACACCGGCGCGGCGGCCAGCCACCAGTTGCGCGGGAACCAGCCGGCGAGCCCCATCACGATGAGCAGGGTCAGGCTGATGCCGACGAACTCGGCGCCGAGGCCGAACCAATCGCCGAAGAGAGCGTCGAGGTAGCTCGTTCGCAGCAGCCCGTAGCGGCGCTCCCACCAGACCTCGGCGACGCTGAAGGGCAGCTGCGACAACCACCCCACGGCGAGGCCGAGCATGCCGAGGAGCATCCCGGTGCCGATCCGACCGGCCGCCGACTCGCGCATGTAGCCGGGGCCGCGCCACGCCCAGAAGGCGAGAGCGACGATCAGGACGAGCTGCGAGACGATGAACTCGATGCGCAGGAAGCGCTCGAAGCGGGCGGCGCGCGCCAGTTCCGCGGGCGTGAAGAGCGAGCGCACCTCGAGGGGCGGCAGGCGCAGGTTCCCCGGGACGATCGAGGAGCGCCAGAGGGCGATCGCGCATGTGAGCCACGCGGCCGCGAGCAGCGCGACGGCGGCCGCCTTGACGGCGCGGCTCACGGCTCCGGGACGGCGGGCTCCGACCGGAGGGCGGGGCTCGAGTTGGGATAGCGGTCGGTCACGACGAGCGCGTAGGCCGACAGCTGGGCCCCGTAGCGGATCAGGACGGCGCCAAGGGAGCGCAGGCCGGAGGGCATCCGTCCGGTTGCGAGCGACGCGAACCAGCCGCCGACGGCGATCGCCAGGAGCACCGATCCGAGCGCGCCCCAGAGCAGCGCCGCGGGAAGCAGGAGCGGCAGCCGGAACAGCGTCACGAGCCGGCGCTGCCGGGCCGGGCCGTCGAGGATGACGCCGACCGGTGATCCGGTCTCACGACCGACGAAGCCCGGGAACGGGTTCGCGATCACGTAGAGGAAGGCGTAGACATGGCTCGCGTAGCGGATGTAGGCGGCGAGGAAGCGATGGAGCGGCCGGGGCGAGCGGCCGATGGCGAGCGCCGCGAACCAGTTCACGATCGACGCCAGGTACGCCAGCACCGACCAGCCCACCAGCCAGACGATGTGCGGGACCGCGAGCAGCAACCGGAAGAAGACGGTCAGCCGCGAGCGCCGGAGGTCGTCCTCGAGCCGCAGCCGCACCGGATGATGCGGCACCGCCGCCTCGCCGAGCAGGCGTTCCGGGTGGCTGTCCGGATAGCGGCCCGTAAGCAGGAAGAGGTAGGAGACCATCTGTGCCGTGTACCCCACGGCGTAGGCCGACAGGTCGCGCAGCCCCCGCGGCGAACGCCCGAGCGCCATCGCTGCGAACCAGATGCCGATCGCGGCGACGACGGCCACCCCCGGCGGCTCGAAGCGGAAGTTCGCCGACGAGCTCGAGCTCGAGCTCGAGTTCGTGAACGTGCCGAGCCCGAAGCCGACCAGCTCCGCAAGCACGAAGGCGGGCAGGACGAGCAGCAGCCGGATGCCTGCCGTCCACCGGCTCTGCCGCACCGGCGGCGCGATCTCGATGTCGACCGGGTACCCGGGCGCCCCGCGGAAGCCCGGAAACGGGTTCCCGTCGAGCAGGACGTACGCGGCCACGTGGGTCAGGTAGCGGACGTACTTGGCCAGGAAGTCGTGGAACACCGGCGGGCTCTGGCCCTGGACCAGGACGGCGATCCAGTTGGCGAACGCGGCAAACTGTGCCGCGATCGACCAGAGGAGCAGCCACAGCAGGTGCGGGATCGCGAGCAGGAACCGGAAGAAGACGGTCAGCCGCGAGCGGCGCAGGTCGTCCGTGAGCTCGAGCCGCACGGGGTGCACACCCGGACGTTATGCGCTGGGTCGGCGAGCCTCTCTACCATCGGTGGATGCTGACCACCGCCCTCACACTCGACGACGTCCTGCGCGCGCGGGAGGCGATCGGCGGGCGGCTGCACCGGACGCCCGTGTTCACCTCGGCGACGCTCTCCGAGCGCGCGGGCGGCGAGGTCGCGCTCAAGGCCGAGCTCTTCCAGCGCACCGGCTCGTTCAAGCCGCGGGGTGTGCTCACGAACCTGGCCGCGCTCTCGGACGACGAGCGCCGCGGCGGCGTCGTCGGCATCTCGGCCGGTAACCACGCGGCGGCGCTCGCCTACGGCGCCGCGCAGGCCGGCATCGACTGCCTCGTCGTCATGTGGGAGGGCGCCAGCGAGGCGAAGATCGCCGCCACACGCGGCTACGGCGCGGAGGTCGACCTGGCCGCGGCCGGGCCCGCCCAGGCGTTCGACCGCCTGCACGAGGTGATGGCCGAGACCGGGCGGACGCTCGTCCACCCGTTCGACGGCCCGCGCACGATGGCCGGGCAGGGAACGGTCGGGCTTGAGATCGTCGAGGACGTGCCCGACGTTGCCGTCGTCGTCGTCCCGATCGGCGGCGGCGGGCTGATCGGCGGCGTGTCGACTGCCGTCCGCGCCCTGCGGCCGGACGCGCGCGTGATCGGCGTCGAGCCGGAGATCTCCACCGCGATGCACGCGGCGGTCGCGGCGGGCGAGCCAGTCCCCGTCGAGCCGCGCTCGGTCGCCGACGGCCTGAACGCCCCGTTCGCCGGCACCTCGTGCCTCGCCGCCGTCCGCGAGCACGTGGAGCAGGTCGTGCTCGTGAGCGAGAACGAGATCAAGGATGCGTTCCGCTTCCTCTACCAGCGCGCCAAGCTCGCCTGCGAGCCTGCCGGCGCCGCGGCCACCGCCGCGCTTCTGGCTGGGAAGGTGCCGTTCGAGCCTGGCGAGCGGGTGGTCGCAATTGTCTCGGGAGGCAACGTGGAAGCCCGGATTGCCTCTGATATCCTGGGCGGGCGATGAAGGCAGGTATTCATCCGGAGTACGTGCACGCGACCGTGACCTGTTCCTGCGGGAACACGTTCGAGACGCGGTCGACGAAGCCCGATCTCCACGTCGAGATCTGCTCGGCCTGCCACCCGTTCTACACGGGCAAGCAGAAGCTGCTCGACGCGGGTGGGCGCGTGGAGCGGTTCCAGCGCCGCCTCGAGAAGGCCGGCGGCGCACGCCGCGGCTGAGGCTCACAAAGGCATGAGCGCGCCGATCGGAGGCCAGGCCGTCCTGGAGGGCGTAATGATGCGCGGTCCCTCGAACTGGGCCGTGGCCGTGCGCTCGCCCGACGGTGACATCGAGCACGTGTCGCGTCCCGTCGAGTCGCTCATGCAGCGGCACCGGCTCTTCCGGCTGCCGATCCTGCGGGGTGTGATCGCGCTCGGCGAATCGCTCTCGATCGGGTTCCGCGCGCTCGCCATCTCCGCGAATGTCGCCGCACGCGAGGAGGGGCAGGATCCCGAGGAGGCCGGCGAGCTGAGTCGCGGCCAGATGATCTTCGCCTTCGCGATCGCGATCGGCTTCGCACTGATGCTCTTCAAGGTCACGCCGCTCCTGATCGCGAACTGGCTGCCCATCCACGGGACGACCGGGTTCGTGGTCATCGAGGGCGTCATCCGCGTGGCGATCTTCGTGGCCTACCTCTTCCTGATCTCGCTGCTGCCCGACCTCAAGCGCGTGTTCCAGTACCACGCCGCGGAGCACAAGGCGATCAACGCCTACGAGGCCGGGGAGGATCTCGAGCCCGAGCGCGTGCAGCGCTTCAGCCTCATCCATCCCCGCTGCGGGACGGCGTTCCTGCTCTGGGTGATGGTGATTGCGATCTTCGTGTTCGCGTTCCTGGGCCGGCCGCCTCTGCCCTGGCTGATCGCGAGCCGGATCCTGCTGCTGCCCCTGATCGCCGGGATTGCGTATGAGCTCATCCGCTTCGCCGGCAAGCACACGGACAGCCGGGTCCTGATGACGGTGCTCGCGCCGGGCCTGTGGCTTCAGCGTCTGACGACGCGGGAGCCGACGCTCGACCAGATCGAGGTGTCGATCCGGGCGCTCCGCGAGGTGCTTCGCGTCGAGGGGCGGATCACGCCCGAAGAGCGGCGCGTCGAGATCATGGCCTGAGCTTCAGGCCGCGCGGACTCACGACTCGTCGGCGAGGAAGTGCCTGGCACAGGGGGTGCCGGCGAGCTTGTCGGCCATGAGACGGGAGAAGCGGAGTCGAGCCACGCCGGGTAGTAGTCGCTGCGCCTGCGAGTGGGATCGCCGCTCCCCAGGTAGGTGGCGGCTCCGTCGACGGTCTGGTGCGTGTCGATGCTGGTCATGTCGTGCCCTCCTTCGGCGGGATGCTGTGGGGTGCCCGCTCAGGGTCGCGCGTGCCGCGGGCGCGTCGCGCCAGTGATCAGTCCTGGGCATACACCCTGGCCTCGACTAGGAACGCGGCCGCGCAGGTAAGAAGAAGGGACTCTCAATCCGACGAAAGGAATCGCATGGCGACGGAACGGCGAGCGGAAGTGACCTGGAACGGCGACCTCTTCAACGGCAGCGGCACGATCGACCGCGTCGGCAGCGGGGCGTTCGGCCCCCTCGACGTGACGTGGGCCTCGCGGGCCGAGGACCCGAACGGGCGCACGAGCCCCGAGGAGCTGATCGCGGCGGCGCACGCATCGTGCTTCTCGATGGCCTTCTCGAACGTCCTCGCCAAGGCCGGCACACCGCCCGAGCAGCTGAAGACCTCTGCCACGGTGACCTTCGTGCCCGGCACCGGGATCACCACGTCCGTGCTCGAGGTCGAGGGCAGTGTGCCCGGACTCGACGAGAGCGGCTTCCGCGAGGCGGCCGAGGAGGCGAAGGCCAACTGCCCCGTCTCCCAGGCGCTGAAGAACAACGTCGAGCTGCGCGTCAACGCGCGGCTCACGCAGGCCACCTCAGTGGGCGGGTAGCGGCCCGCCATCGTCATCCCGGGCGAGCCGCTGGTAGAGGAAGCCGCCGAGCAGGAGCACCGCGCCGACGGCGAGGAACGACAGCGCCCTCGTGACCGAGCTGAGCGCGCTCAGGTCGTAGAGGAAGAGCTTCGCCAGGCTGACGCCGAGGAGTGCGAAGCCGGCCGCGCGCAGCCCCGACGAGCGGCGCTGCAGGCCCGCGACGAGGAGCAGCAGGCCGAGCAGGCCCCACACGGCGCTGACCGCGGTGTGGCCGCGCTGGAAGCTCGTCGCGACGCTCGCGTGGCCGATCCACTCGAATGCCCCGAGGATCGCCAGCGCGAGCCCGTAGAGGCCGAGTAGTCCTGCGCCGATCGCGGCGATGCGGCGCCAAAGCTCCTGACGGCGGTCGAGCTCCCAGGCCAGCTCGTCCCACGGGAGCGCCGGCCGCTCGCCCTCCGGCGGTGCGAAGCGGGTGGCTGCGAAGACAACTGCCGCTGCTGCGAGGGACGCGATCGCGATCACGCCGCCGGCGGGTGACGCGTTCGCGCTGAAGAACTCGCGCGGGGGACCGTCGACGACGAGGACGTGCACGAGCCCGGCGAGGAGCAGCAGGGCGGACGCCAGCTGCAGCCGGCGCTCGCCGACGACCTCGGCCACGGTGACCGCGATCGCGGCGCTTGCGGCGATGACGATCATCAGCGCCGTGCCGGAGAGCAGCTCCGAGGTGGCGTAGAACGCGACGACCAGGGCGGGCGCCCACATGGCCGTGCCGGTGCGGCGAGGCACGATCGTCGCAAGCGCGCAATAGAGCCCCGCCACCGCGATGAGGCCGATGTTCCGGGGCTCGTCGCCGTGGACGAGCAGGACGACGCCGGCCGCGGCGTACCCGAAGCTCAACGCCCCGAGGACCGCCGGGAAGATGCGCTCGGCGTCCCGCCGGAGCTCGTCGAGGAGCATGACCGCGAGCGCGCCGGCCGCGATGGCGACCGCACTCCAGCCGAGCTGGGTGCTCGTCATCGAGCCGGTCTCAGGGAGCAGGAGCACGGACACGGCGACGGCCGCGTGCCCGGCCCAGCCGAGGTGGCGTCGCCAGCCGCTGCGCGAGGCCGTCACGAGGGCCGCGGCGGTCGCAGCGAGCAGGACGCGGACGGCGACCTGGCCCCAGCCGAAGCCGAAGAGGCCGAGCAGCCCGAGCGACGCCGCGTAGAGCGCGAGCGCGCCGGCCGCCCACAGCGCGATGACGCGCCGCTCGCGCCACGACGAGGCTGCAAGAGCTGCCCACTCCTCGAGGAAGCCGAGCACGCCCGGGTACTCGGGCTCGGGGTCGCCGAGCCAGCGCCGGGCGCATGCCGCCGTCACGACTGCGGCCGCCGCGACAGCGACGATCGCGAGCGCGCCAACCGCCGGGTGCGCGGTGGGAACGAGCAGGTGGCGGAACGGGGCGTCGACGACCAGCGCGTGCGTTGCCGCGGCCGTCAGGAAGGCGATCGACGCGAGCGTGAGGCGCGCGTCGCGCAGGCGCGGCGAGAGCCACGCGAGCACGGCCGCCTCGGCGGCCCACGCGGTCGCGAGGGTGGCGCCCGACATCAGGTCGGCGGCGGCGACCGCGCCCACGGTCAGCCCGGCGACGCCGAGGAGCGCGGCAAGCTCGGGCAGAACGCGGTACAGCGCGGCAGCGGCGGCGAGCTCCACGACTGCGATCGCCAGCAGCGCGAGCCCTTCCCGGCGCCCGTCGAAGATCTGCGCGGCGGCGAGCCCCGCCATCGCCGTCCCGGCGGTGACGAAGCCGGCCGGCAGGCGATCGAGCGTGGAGCGGTTCGCCCGCTGGGCGACGACCGCGATGGCGAGCATCAGCAGCCATGCAGCGGCGGCGACCGGGGCGGCGCCGTCGTTCTGGCGCGCGAGCACGAGTACCTGTGGGACGAGCGCGGCGGCGGCGATCGCGAGCAGCGGGAGCCATCCGCGACGCAGCGCGACGACGGCCGTGGCCGCGAGCGCCAGCACCGCGAACCACGTGCCCACGATCGTCAGGTGATGCGGCTCGTCGATCGCGGCGGCGATCGGCACGAGCATCGCGCCGATGAGCCCCAGGCCGGCGATCGTCTGCCTGTCCCAGGCGAGGGCCGTGGCGGTCGCGATCGCCGCAAGGGCGGCCGCGCCGGCAAGGGCGGCGAGGTCGGGCAGGAGGTCGTAGCGCGCGGACGCGAAGAGCAGCGTCGCGAAGCCGCCCGCGATGCCGGCCGCGACGGCCGACGAGGCGGCGTACGTGTCGCCGTAGCGGCGGTGCAGCCAGAGGCCGCCGCCGAAGACCAGCGCGGACGCGATGGCGCCGAGCGAAACGCGGGCGATCGGCCCGATCCAGCCGCGGTCGACCGCGAGGACGAAGAAGAACAGGACGCCGAGGATCGTCACGATGCCGCCCGACCAGGCGAGGCCGCGGGCGCCGAACAGCATGTCGGCGTCGATGCGCGGCAGTTGCCGGCGGGGACGGGCGGTGTGCTTCGGGGGCGCCCAGCGAACCGGCATGGCGGCCGGCACGGGCGCAGGTGCAGGCGCGGATGCACGCGCCGGTGCGGGCTCGGGCTCGGGAGCGGGCCGGGCCGCCGTCCGGAGCTCACCGAGCTCCCGCTCCATCGCCTGAAGCCGGCGGGCGAAATCGTCGAGTCGGGCGTGCACTGCTGGTGTGCTCATGACTCCTCCTCTGCGATATCGATCTCGCTATACATAGCAATCGCGTTATAGAGTGTCAACCTCTGACGCGGCTACGCTTCCCGCATGTCCGGGATGGACGCACTCGTCGAGGAGCTCGACCGCTCGTTCCGTGAGGCGCAGGAGCGGATGTCCGACCCTGCCGTCTACAACGACCACCGCGAGGCGGCCGAGGTCGGCCGCCGGCTCAAGGAGCTCGAAGGCCCGCAGAAGCTGGCCCAGGAGTGGCTCACGGTGCGCGACGACCTCGATGCCGCGCGGGCCGACAGCGACCTGCGGGAGCTCGTCCCGGGGCTGGAGGAGCAGCTGCAGCAGCTCGAGGACGAGCTCAAGCTGGCGCTCGTCGAGAGCGACCCGGCCGACCGCAAGGACGTGATCGTCGAGGTCAGGCAGGGCGCGGGCGGCGACGAGGCGGCGCTCTGGGCGCGCGAGCTCTACCGGATGCTCACGCGCTACGCCGAGCGGCGCGGCTTCAAGGTCGAGGATCTCGGCATGAGCGAGAACGACTCGGGCGGCGTCAAGGAGGCGACCTTCGCGATCAAGGGCGACGGCGCCTTCTCGATCTTCAAGTGGGAGGGCGGCACGCACCGGGTGCAGCGCGTCCCGGAGACGGAGTCGCAGGGGCGGATCCACACGTCGACCGGGACCGTCGCGGTCATGCCGGAGGCCGAGGACGTCGACGTCCAGATCGACGAGAACGACCTCAAGATCGACGTCTACCGGTCGACCGGCCCCGGCGGCCAGAGCGTGAACACGACCGACTCGGCGGTGCGGATCACGCACCTGCCGACGGGCACCGTCGTCTCGATGCAGGACGAGAAATCGCAGCTGCAGAACCGCCAGAAGGCGATGCGCGTCCTCCGGGCGCGGCTGCTCGAGGCCGAGCTGGCGAAGCAGCGCGCGGAGCTGGACGCCCAGCGTCGCTCGCAGGTCGGCAGCGGCGAGCGGGCCGAGAAGATCCGCACGTACAACTTCCCGGAGAACCGGGTCACCGACCACCGCGTGCACGTGACCGTGCACGCGCTCGAGAAGGTGCTCGGCGGCGAGCTCGACGAGTTCACCGAGGCGCTCGCGGCCGAGGACCGGCGGCGCGCGCTGGAAACCGCCGGGGTGTGACCGCCCGCGACGCGCTCCGCGAGGGCGCGGCGCGGCTCGAGGCGGCCGGCGTCCCCTCGCCGCGCGTCGACGCGGAGTTCCTGCTCGCGCACGTGCTCGGGACGACGCGTTCCGGGCTGGCGTTCGTCGACGAGGTCGGTTCCGTGGAGCAGTATTGGGCGCTCATCGCCCGCCGCGAGGCGCGTGAGCCGCTCGCGTACGTCCTGGGCGAGTGGGGCTTCCGCGGGCTGACGCTGAAGGTCGACCGGCGCGTGCTCGTGCCGCGGCCCGAGACGGAGATCGTCGTCGAGCGCTGCCTGGCGCTGCTCGAAGGGCCGGCGGCCGTCGTCGACGTCGGCGTCGGGTCGGGCGCGATCGCGCTGGCGATCGCCCTCGAGCACCCGGGCGCGCGTGTGACCGGCATCGACCGCTCCGCCGGGGCGCTCGAGGTCGCGCGTGAGAACGCGGCCGCGCTCGGCCTGCAGGTCGAGCTGCTCGAGCGCGACGCCGCCTGGATCGGCGAGCGCGAGTGGGACATCGTCGTCGCCAATCCGCCGTACGTCGACCCGGGCGAGGTGTCGGCGCTCGAGCCGGAGGTGCGCGAGTGGGAGCCGCGCGAGGCGCTGGTCGGGCCGGGAACGACCGAGGTGATCGCCCGCGCGGCGCTGCGCGGCCTGCTGCCGGGCGGGCATCTCGTGCTCGAGGTTGCGGACGCGCGGGCGGACGAAGCGCGGGAGCTGCTGGAGGCGTTCGGCTACCAGGACGTGGTCGTCACCGAGGATCTCGCCGGCCGGCCGCGCGTCGTCGAGGGCCGCCGGCTTGGCGCGTCCGTTGAGGAGGTCGTCGCCGCGCTCCGCGCAGGGCGGCCCGTTGTGCTTCCGACCGACACGGTCTACGGCCTGTGCACCGAGCCCTCGGAGGAGGCGGTCGCCCGGCTCTACGAGGTCAAGGGGCGGCAGCCCGAGCAGCCGACCGCGCTGCTCGGCCGGGACGTGGACGCGCTGCTCGCGCTGGTTCCGGAGCTCGGCGGCCGCACGGAAGCGCTCCTGCGCGCCGTGCTGCCGGGGCCGTTCACGATCGTCGCTGCCGAACCCGGCGCGGCGGCTGCCGTGGCTGCCGCGGGGCAGCCCGGACGCGATCGGCCTGCGCGTGCCGGACGGGCCGGAGGCCCTGATGCGCGTGCTCGAGCACGTGCGGCGGTCGCGGCGACGAGCGCGAACCTTCCCGGCGGGCGCGACCCGAGCCGCCCGCAGGACGTGCCGCTCCGCGATTGCCCGCTCCTCGACGGCGGCGACCTGCCCGGCGTGCCGTCCACCGTCGTCGACGTCACCGGCGACCAGCCGCGCATCCTGCGCGAAGGCGCCGTGCCGGCGCAGGAGGCGATGGCGGCATTCGCGCAGCCGTCGCCTAGTCGTCGCCGGAGTCGGGCTTGACCGGCGTCATGTCGCGCAGCGTGGCTGTCGTCCCTCGACCCGCGAAGTCGTGATGGCGAGCGCAGCGAGCCGCATTCCTCGGGTCGATAACCGGCGGCGCGAGTATCCTCAGCCGCGCATGGCCGTCGCGAACCTGACGCTCGAGCAGCTGCGCACCGCGGGGCTCGCTGACATCGATCCCGAGATCGCCGATCTGCTCGGGCGCGAGCTCGAGCGCCAGCGGAACCAGATCGAGCTCATCGCCTCCGAGAACTTCACGTGGCCGAGCATGTTCGAGGCGATCGGGAGCGTGCCCACGAACAAGTACGCCGAGGGCTACCCGGGCAAGCGCTACTACGGCGGCTGCGAGGTCGTCGACGAGATCGAGCAGCTCGCGATCGACCGGGCCAAGGAGCTCTTCGGCGCCGACCACGCCAACGTCCAGCCGAACGCCGGCGCCGTCACCAACATGGCCGTCTACCTCGCAGTGCTCCAGCCGGGCGACACGATCCTCTCGCTCGAGCTCTCACACGGCGGGCACCTCACGCATGGGCTCAAGGTCAACTTCTCGGGGCGGCTCTACACCATCGTCCACTACGGCGTCTCGCGGGAGACGGACATGGTCGACTACGACGACGTCCTGCGGATCGCGAAGGACGCGCAGCCGAAGCTGATCGTCTGCGGCGGCTCCGCGTACCCGCGCACGGTCGAGGCCAACCGCTTCCGCGAGATCGCCGACGAGGTGGGAGCGCTGCTGCTCTGCGACATGGCGCACTTCTCCGGCCTGGTCGCTGCGGGCCTGCACCCGAACCCCGTCCCGCACTGCGATTTCGTCACCTCGACGACGCACAAGACGCTGTCCGGGCCGCGCTCCGGTTTCATCCTCTGCAAGGAGGAGCACGCGACCGCCGTCGACCGCGCGATGTTCCCGGGGCTGCAGGGCGGGCCGCTCATGCACGCCATCGCCGCCAAGGCGGCCTGCTTCAAGATCGCGATGACCGAGCCGTTCCGTGACTACCAGCGTCAGATCCGCGCGAACGCCGACGCGCTCTCGGAGCGGCTCCAGGAGGGCGGCCTCGACGTGCTCACGGGCGGGACGGACACGCATCTGCTCCAGCTCGACCTGCGCCGCACCGAGTGGTCCGGCAAGGACGCGGAGGAGCGCCTCGCCGAGGTCAACCTGACCGTGAACCGCAACACCGTGCCCTTCGACGAGCGGCCGCCGACGGTCGCCTCGGGCGTCCGCATCGGCACCCCGGCGGCGACGATGCGCGGCTTCGGCGAGGACGATTTCCGCGAGGTGGGGCGGATCATCGTCGACGCGCTCTCCGGGTCCGGTGTCGAGATCCCGGCGCTGGCCTCCGCGGCGACGGCCCTCTGCGACCGGCACCCGCTCTATCCGGGCTTCCGCGGCTACGCGACGTACGTCTCGTGAGCGCGATGACGGAGACCGAGATGCTCACCGTGGTGGCGCACCCGCTGGTGCAGCACAAGCTCTCGTACCTGCGGGACAAGGACACGCCCACCGTCCACTTCCGCAAGCTCGCCAACGAGGTGACGCTTCTCCTCACCTACGAGGCGACGAAGGACTTCCCGACCGAGGACGTCGAGATCGAGACGCCACTCGAGCGCATGACGACGCAGCGCATCTCCGGCAAGAAGGTCGCCGTGTGCCCGGTGCTGCGCGCCGGCGTCGGCATGCTCGAGGGCGTGCTGTCGCTCGTCTCGAGCGCGCGCGTCGGCTTCATCGGCCTCTACCGCGACGAGGAGACGCTCGAGCCGGTCGAGTACTACGTCAAGCTGCCGGCCGACCTCGACGAGCGCGACGCGATCGTGCTCGACCCGATGCTCGCCACCGGCAACTCGAGCTCGGCCGCGATCCAGCAGGTCAAGCGCGCCGGCGCGCGCTCCGTGACGCTCGTCTGCCTCGTCTCCGCGCCCGAGGGCATCGAGCACGTCCACGCCGAGCACCCCGACGTGCGGATCGTTACCGCCGCCGTCGACCGCGGGCTCAACGAGAAGGGCTACATCGTGCCCGGGCTCGGCGACGCCGGCGACCGCCTCTACGGCACCCGTTGATCCGCCCGCTTCGGCCGAGTGGCGTCGCCGGAGTCCACGACAGGGAGGTCGGAACATGCGGTTCGCGATCATCGCCCGGGCGAAGTCCGATCCCGCCCGAGCAGCTGGGGATGGCCGGCGCGCCCGCCTAGCGAGGCGCGGCCGTAGCGGGTGCGAGCAGGCCCGGGCGGCGCATGGCCTCGAGCCACACCGCCCGGGTCTCCTCGCGCGTCCCGAGCGCGGGGAGCCGCTCGACGACCCAGGCGGGCGCGGCGGCGGGAATCTCGCCCGTGATCGGCGCGATGCCCTGGAAGCGCGGCTCGGCCAGGTCTTCATGCGGGCCGATGAGCACCTCGCTGAGCGTCTCGCCGGGCCGGATGCCGAGCAGCTCGATGTCAGCCTCGCCTTCGCCGCCGCCCTCGCGCCAGATGCGCTGTGCGAGCTCGCCGACCGTGAGGACGACGGCGTCGGATGGGGCGGCGAGCTGGACGCCCGTCGCGGGCGAGCAGCGCGCCCTGTGCGGCGAGCGTGGCGGCGTGCGCCATCGTGATCCAGTAGCGGAGCATCCCGGTATCGGTGACCGTGAGCGGCACGCCCGCGCGCGTCTGTCTGAGGAAGAGCTCGGACGCGCTGCCGGCGGAGCCGAGCACGTTCACGAAGCGGACGGCCGCGCGGCGCGAGCCGCCGCGGCGCGCGGCGTACGCGGTGAGCTGCTCCATGAAGCGCTTGGTCCGGCCGTAGAAGCTGGCGGCGAGCGCCGCCTTGTCGGTCGACGCCACGACGACCGTGTCGACGCCGGCCTCGTCGGCGGCACGCAGGACGTTCCAGCTGCCGACCAGGTTGGTCTCGACGAACTCGTCCGGGTAGCTCTCCGCCCAGTCGACGTGCTTGTACGCGGCGAGGTGGAAGACGATGTCCGGGCGCGCGGCGGCGATCTCGCGTTCGACGCGGCCGGGGTCGCGGATGTCGCAGAGCACGTGCTGCATCGCGGCGACCGCGGCGGGGTCGCGCGAGCGGCGGTCGGCGGTGAGTGCGGCCTCGTTGGTGTCGAGCACCGAGATGCGGTCCGGACGGAAGCCGAGGAGGAACGTGGTGAGCGCGGTGCCGATCGAACCGGCGCCGCCGGTGACGAGCACGCGGCGGCCGCCGAAGAGCTCCTGGAGCTCGAGCAGCGCCGGCACGGGGTCGCGCCGCTGCAGGACGGTCTGCCAGTCGAAGTCGTCGCGCGGCAGGCGGCGCGGCGCTCTTAACAGGGACTGTCCCTGTAAAGAAACGGCGCGCTCGATGGCGCGGTAGGCGGCCTTCATGTCCGGCGAGCGGGCGGGATCCGGCTCGTTGATCTCGGCGACGAGGTACGGCACGGTCGCGGCGATGCGCGCGACGACCGGGTCGAGCTCGAGCTCGCCCGAGCCGTACGGCAGGCCCTCGCCGAGCAGGCCGTGGGCATCCGAGATGTGCGCGACCTCGGCCGCCGGCCCGAGCTCCTCCACGTAGCGGGCCAGGCCGAGATCGTCCGCCGAAGCGAGCCCGAACAGCGAGCCATAGGCGGCGGCGAAGTTGCGGAACAGCGCGGCGTGCGACGTGTCGAACGTGAAGCGGAGCTCCGGAACCCGCTCGCGCCAGGCCAGCAGGTCGCGCCAGTGGCCGCCGACGGGCGACAGGAACACGCCGCCGGTGCGCATGCGCAGGACGGGCGGGACGTTCTCGATGCACGGCGTCACGCCGCGTGCCAGGCACGTGTCGGCGTAGAAGCGCAGGAACGCCTCCACCGTCTGGTCGTCCAGATCGCCCCCCGCCGCGTACTCCTCCGGGCTCATCGGCGCGAAGAGGTGGATGGTGAGGACGGGCGAGCCGATCGCCCGCGCGAACTCGGCGGAGCGCTCGATGCCGGCGCGCGCCTCGTCGTCGAGCCGGTCGACGCGCACGAAGGCGCCGCTCGGCCAGGAGACAGGTGCCTCGGCCGTCCAGGTGAAGCCCGCCGGCGCGGCCGCCTCGCGGACGGTCTCGACCGCACACGCGAGCGCATCGTCGTCGGCGATGTGCCGCGCGAAGAGCGCGACCTCCAGGCCACGCCACGGTCCGCCATCGAGGCGCTCGGCGAGCTGGTCAGCCTCGGGTGCGGCCTTGAGCAGCGGTATGGGCGTGGAGCCAGTCGACATAGTCCGAGATTGCTCTCTCCAGCGGACGAGGCGTGAACCGTATCGACGGGCCGTCGCCCCGGTAGCTCTCGTTCTCGCCTTCCGGAAGGTTCCCTCCCGGCGTGTCGACCTGGGAGGAGGAGGCGGCGGCCTCGATGACGAGCTCCGCGGCGCGGATCAGTGGCGTGCCGATTCCGCTCGAGAACGTGGCCGGCTCCCAGGCGGCGCCGGCGACGATGCGCTCGAGGCCGTCGACGACGTCGTCGACGTAGACGAAGTCCCGCGTGCGCAGCGGGTCGCCCGGGATGGTGATCGGCTCGTCCGCCAGCGCGCGGGCGGCGAACGCGGCGATCGCCCCCGTGGCTCCCTCCGACGCGACCTGCCCCGGCCCGAACACCGAGGGCAGCCGGACGACCGCCGACGGCCACCAGTGCAGCCTGCAGACGAGCTCGCCGAGACGCTTGGAGAAGGCGTACTCGTCGGGCGGCGGCTCGAGCGCGGCGCGGATCGTCGACGGGTAGACGAAGCCGGCGCCGTGGTGCTCGGCGCCCTCGAGCAGGTTCAGGGTCGTGCCGGCGTTCTCGCGCACGGCGCGCGCCGGGTCGCGCGCGGACGACGCGGGGTCCGGGACGCCGGCGAAGTGCAGAACCGCGTCGCAGCCCTCGATCAGGTCCCGCGCAGCGAGGTCGCCGGCGTCCATCGCGACGGCGCCCTCGGGGACGCTGCTCCGCTCGCGCCCGCCGGGCCGGACGAGCGGCACGACCTCGTGCCCCCGCTCGCGCAGCAGCTCCGTGGTGCGTGAGCCGAGGAACCCGGACGCGCCGGTGACGAGGAGCTTCACGCGGCGACGCACTCGCGGAGGTACTCCGCGACGCTGTACCGGTACTCGAAGGGCGTGATGAAGCGGCAGGAGGCGCCCCCGGCGCCGGGCCGCCCGTGCGCGAACGCGGCGAGGTCGGCGACCGTGACAGCCTCGGCGGCGACGTTGGCCGGCCCCTCGAGCGGGGCGTCGAGCATGATCTGCGCCGCGTCGGCGACGTGCGCCACTCCGATCGTCCCGGCGCCCGGATCGACCTCCAGCGGCTCGCCGGCGGCCGCGAGCCGGCGGAACTTGTCCACCACGGTCTGCGACTCGGCGCGGGCGTGCTCGACGGCGCTCGGCCCGTAGAGGATCCCGAGCCGGAAGAGCCCAAGCGGGAAGCCGTGCCGCCGCGCGAACATGTCCAGGCAGAGCTCGGCGTAGATCTTCGAGAGGTGGGCGAGGTCGCCCTGCGCGCCGTACGCGTGACCGGTATCGACGTCGCCCGTCAAGTCCGGGCCGTAGACGTGCAGCGAGCTGGCGTAGGCGACCGGCAGGCCGCCCGCGTTCGCGACCGCCTCGGCCACGCGCCGGACCCCGCTGAGGTTCGTCTCCTCGGTGTAGTCCGGCTGGACCTCGGCCAGCGGCCGGGAGGCCTGGGCGGCAAGGACGAGCACGCGGTCCGGCCGCTCCGCCATCACCCCGTCGAGCGCGCGGCGTTCACGGATGTCCACGGTGACGACGCGGGCGCCGCGCAGCTCGAGCGGCGCCAGCTGTCCGCGGTCGGTCGCCCACCAGTTGTCGGCGAGCACGACCTCGTCGCCGCGGTCGAGCGCCAGCTCGGCGGCTCTCGCGCCCAGGTAGCCCGCCCCGAGGACGAGCAGCTTCACTAGATCCTGGTGACGGCGCTCGTCGTCGCCAGCGGCACGACGTTGCGCGTGTCCACGATCAGCTTGGCGTCGTCCCAGAGCGGCTGCTCGAGGAACTCGCTGTGCGGCGTCAGGACGACGACGCAATCCGCCTCGCGCACGGTCTCCGCCGTCCACGGCAGCGTCTCGTGTGTCGCGCCGTCGAGCTCGACCGTCGGCACCCAGTCGTCGCAGAAGACGACCTCGCCGCCGCGCTGGAGCAGCTGCCGCATGATCTCGAGGCTCGGCGACTCGCGCGTGTCGTGCACGTCCGGCTTGTACGCCATCCCGAGCAGGAGGATGCGCGAGGCCTTGATCGGCAGGCCGGCGTCGTTGAGCGCGTCGGAGATCTTGGACACGACGTAGATCGGCATCCGCGCATTGACCTCGTGCGCTGCCTCGATCAGCTGCGCCGAGTAGCCGTACTCGCGCAGACGCCAGGCGAGGTACTGGGGGACGATCGGGATGCAGTCGCCGCCGAGCCCCGGGCCGGGGTAGTGCGGCATGAACGCGAACGGCTTCGTCGCCGCCGCCTCGATGACCTCCCAGGCAGAGATGCCGAGCCGGTCGCACATCAGCGCCAGCTCGTTCGCGAGCGCAATGTTGACGGCGCGGAACGTGTTCTCGTGGATCTTCGCCGTCTCGGCCACCATCGGGCTCGAGCACGGGACGATCGTGTCGACGATCTGCCGGTAGAGGAGCTCCGTGCGGCGCCGGCACTCCGGCGTGACGCCGGCGACGAGCTTCGGCGTGTTGTGGATGTTCCAGTTCTTGTTGCCCGGGTCGACGCGCTCGGGTGCGTAGCCCAGGAAGAAGTCCGAGCCGACCTCGCCGGCGGCGCGCTCGAGGATCGGCAGGACGATCTCCTCGGTCGTGCCGGGATACGTCGTCGACTGGAGCACGACGAGCTGGCCGGGGCGCAGGTTCGCGGCCACCGACTCTGCCGCCGAGACGATGTAGGACAGGTCGGGCGAGCGCGTCTTCGACAGAGGCGTGGGCACGCAGATCGTCAGCGCGTCGAGCTCCGAGACTGCCGCGTAGTCGGTCGTCGCGTGCAGCCGGCCGTCGAGCGGGCCGTAGCGCTCGGCCGGCACGTCGACCAGGTACGAGCGCTTGTCGCGGACGGCCTGGACGCGCTGCTCGTTCAAATCCACGCCGGTGACCTGGAAACCCGCCTCGCCGAATGCCATGGCGAGCGGCAGACCGGCGTAGCCGAGCCCGACGATGCCGATCCTGGCCTCGCGCGTGGCGATGCGGTCGTCGAATGCGGATGTGGCGAGCGCTTCTGTCATGAGCGGCGGATGGTAGTCACACTATGAAACAGCCCGGGCGCCGGGTGTCGGCCCTCGGGGCACTCTGCTATACACGGCGGATGTCCTTCCAGGAGTCGGTTCGCGCCCTGGTGGTGGACAGTCCCGCGGCCATCGGCTTTGCCGTCGCGGCTGTCATCGTCGTTGCGCTGACCCCGCTGGTGGGCCGCATCGCTCCCTTCGTCGGCGGCATCGACGACCGGGCCGACCGGCCGCGCGTACACAAGCGGCCGGTGCCGCGGATCGGCGGCGTCGCCATCGTCACCGCCGTCGCGATCTGCGCGTTCATCTGGGTCGACATGACCGGGCCGTGGCGGGGGATCATGGCCGGCTTCCTGCTCGCTGCGGCGATCGGCTTCGTGGACGACGTCCGCGGCATCCCGCCGAGCGTCAAGATGGGCGCGATCGTCGCGGTCGCGTGCATCCCGGTCATCGGCTACGACGTGACGTTCAACCACGTGACGCTGCCGCTCGTCGGCGACCACGATCTGGGCTGGGTTGCCTACCCGATCACGATCCTCTTTATCGCGGCCGTCTCGAACCTCGTGAACCTGATCGACGGAATGGACGGGCTCGCCGCCGGCATCGTCGGCATCGCGGCCTGCTCCTACGCCATCCTCGGCGCTTCGTTCGGACGTGAGAACGCGGCGGTGCTGTCCGCGATCGTGTGTGGCGCGACGCTCGCGTTCCTCGTCTTCAACTACCACCCGGCGCGAATCTTCATGGGCGACACGGGGGCGCTCTCGCTCGGCTTCCTGCTGGCGGCGATCGCGGTGCAGGGCGTCATGAAGACGGCGGCGACCGTCGCGCTCGTCGGCCCGCTGCTCGTGCTCGCGGTGCCGATCTTCGACACGTCGTTCGTCGTGCTGAAGCGGCTCAAGTACCACCGGCCGCCGTGGAGCGCCGACCAGAACCACTTCTACCACCGGTTCATGCGCATCGGCCTGTCGCAGCGGCGGACCGCCGCCTACCTGCATCTCTGGGCGGCGTTGCTCTCCGCGTACGCGATCCTGCTGCGCTTCGCGCCGCCGCGGCCACACGGCGTCTGGGACCTCCGCAACACGATTCTCGCCCTCGCCGGCGGTCTGATCGTGGTCGCGACCTCGATCTGGATGGTCTACACGCTCGAGATCCTCAAGCAGCGCCACCTCGAGGCGCTGCGCCTCAAGCGGCCCGTGCCGGAAGAAGATCGCGAGGAAGTCGCCGAGCGGACGCTCACGGCCGGGCGTCGGTAACGGCCCAGCGCAGGAGCTCGGCCGGGTCGCGGCGCACGCGGTTGCGCCACGCCTCCGGGTCGGGCTTCTTGCGGATCTCGAGGTGCGGCCGGGTCCGTCAGCATCCGCAGACGGCCGTCGGCGATCAGCTGCTCGTCGACGGCGCCGGGGCGCCCCTCGAAGATCGACCAGACCGGCGTGCCGAGCACCGCCGCCTCGCGGTTCATCGTCCCGCCGGCGGAGACGAGCAGATCGGCGAGCGCGACCAGGCTGCGGCCGTCGACGGTCTCCCGGGGGACGAGCACGCGGGGCAGCGCGAGCGCAGCGATCGCCTCCGCCTGCTCGGGGGTGCGGCTGACGACGACCGCCTGCGCGTCGCCGGCGTCCGAGATGCGCTGCAGGAGACGGGGGAGGAGCGGGTTCTCGGAGCCGCCGAGGTAGAGCGCGTACGACGGGGCGGTGCGGATCACGCAGACGACCTGCGACGGGTCGGCGCCGACCTGCTCGAGCACGGCGATGTCCGGCTCGAAGTCGGCGAGGAAGTACTCCTCCTTCAGCCCCGGGTAGCGGACGAGCTTCGGCGGCCGGGCGCCGTAGCGCGCGAGCCGCGCGGCGGGGATCGCGTCGGGGACGAGCACGCGCGTCGCCAGCCGGCAGTTGACGTGGTGCTGGAGCGACGCCCACTCGTAGTCGAACATCGTCGTGTTCGGGACGCGGAGCAGCCGGCAGACCGGCGGCAGGTCGGTCGAGCCGTGCGCGAGCCCGCGGTCGATGCCGCGACCGCGCGCCCAGCGCAGGAGCGCCGGAACGCGCGAGGCGGCGGCCTCCGCCTTGCCCAGCCGGCCCGCGCCGCCGTGGTGCCCGATCACCTCGGCGTGGCGCCCCCAGCGGTCGAGCATCGCCACCGTCTGCGAGAGCGGCCGGGCGGTCAGCTCGACCTCGTGGCCCTGCTCCTCGAGCAGCTCGACGAGCGGGCGCAGCACCTGCACGTGCGCCGTGTTCGTGAAGTCGACCCAGACCCGCACGGCGGCGATCGTAGGCGTCAGGGGCCATGGACATCCATGAAACGGGCGCGTCGCCGTCCGTCCACAGGGTGTCCGCGCACGCCCGGCTTGTAAGAACTCTGTTCGGTTCCCTGGTCGCGGCCCCGCCGGGGCTGTACGTTCGGCCAGGTCGTGCTCGGTCGAGTCGCCGTCCTCGCCGTTCTCGCTGCTGCGCTCGCGTCGCCTGCGGTCGCGGCCACCCAGGCGCAGAAGGATGCCGCCGCGGCCACGCGCGGGATCAACCAGGCGCTCATCGCGGGTCGGCTCGACGCCGAGGCGGCGGGGCAGTACCGCGCCTCGGTCAACCGCGCCCTGGCGACGTGGAACCGCCTGCCCGGCGACCGGGCGAAGAACCTGGCCGGCGCGCTCCACGACGCCGCTGCACTCGCGAACCGCTACGACGGGCCGCGTGCCCTCACCCTCTTCGGCACCCTCGACGTCAACACCGACTACCTCGGGGCGAAGGCGGCGCCGCGCTCGACGCTGGACATCTCCGACGCCGACGGCGTCGTCTACCGCTGGTTCCCCGGCCACGGCTTCCAGTTCCACCCGCTGGCGAATGCCTCGAAGCTCAGCAACCTCGCGCCGGCGTTCGACTCGGCGCCCGCCGCCAGCCTCGCCGTGGCGCTGCTCGACCGCGCCGAGCCGACCGCGAACGGCGGCCTCGCGTGGGAATACCTGTTCCCCTTCGGCGGCGGCCGCCCGCCCTGGACGTCGGGGATGGCGCAGGCCGCGGCCGCGCAGGCGTACTCGCGCGTCGCGACGAGCTTCGACGATCCGACCTACCTGGACACCGCCGCCCGCGCGTTCACCGCGGCGAAGGCGCTCGCGCGCGAGCTGCCGGTCGGACCGTGGGTGCGGCTCTACAGCTTCTCCTCGCTGACGGTCCTGAACGCGCAGCTCCAGACCGCGCTCTCGATCGCGGAGTACGCGCGCACCTCCGGCGACCCGAGTGCCGCGCTCTTCGCCGACAAGCTCATGTCGTCGGCGGCGGCGATGCTGCCGCAGTTCGACACCGGCTCCTGGTCGCTCTACTCGCTCGGCGGCACCGAGGCGTCGCTCCACTACCACAGGTACGTCGTCGACCTGCTCAACCGCCTGTCCCAGCTCGACGACCGCCCGGAGTGGCCGGAGTACGCGACCCTGTTCGGCGACGACCTGACGACGCCGCCCGACGTCACGCCGGTCTCCGCCGTCAAGGTCGTCTATCCGCTCCCGCGCGACGGCTTCCGCGACCAGGCCTCCGTCACCTTCCAGCTCTCGAAGACCGCCACGGTGCGGCTCGCCGTCGCCGGCGAGCGCCGGCCCTACACCCTCCGGCCGGGGCGGCACACGCTCACCTGGGACCCGGGCACGCGGCCGGCGCAGGCCTACGCCGCCAAGCTCGTCGCCACGGACATCGCCGGGAACACGACCGAGATCCCGGTCGGCCCGTTCGAGGTACGCCGTGACACGACCCCGCCGGACGTCTCCGCGACGCTCGCCGCGGGCCGCGTCTCCTGGACGGCGGCCGACGAAGAGACGCCGTGGGTTCGCCTCCGCGTCCGCTTCTCGAACGGCGCCGGGAGCAAGACGGTCGACCTGGGCACGCGCCGCCTGAACGGCTCGGCGAAGCTCGCCGTCCCGGACGGCCGCTGGGGCGCCACCCTGCTCGCCGCCGACTCGACCGGCAACGCGACGACCGTGTCGCTGGGCTACGTCGAGAAGAACGCGAGCTCGGCGCCGTAAGCCTGGCGCGTGCCCGCTCTGCGCAGGCCCGCCTTCTCGAGCACCCGGATCGACGCGGCGTTGTCCGCGAACGCGTAGGCGACCACGCGCGGCAGGCCGTCCGCGAGCCCGGCCGCGACGCACGCGCTCGCCGCCTCGGTCGCGATGCCCTGCCCCCACCAGCGGCGCGCGAGGTGGTACGCGACCTCGATGTCCGGGCCTGTTCCCTGGACGGGGATCAGCCCGCAGACGCCGACGACCTCGCCCGAGGCGCGTTCCTCCACCGCCCAGAGGGCGAGCTCCTTGCGCAGGTGGCGAGCCATCCGTGTCCGCGTCTCGTCGACCGAGGACGAGGGCTCCGCCGGGAGGAAGCGGAACACCTCCGGGTCGCCCCACGCCTGGTGCAGCGCCTCGGCGTCCTCCTCGCGCAGCGCCCGGATCGTCAGCCGCTCGGTCTGGATCGGGAGCCTCACCGCCGGTCGCTCCGCAGGAAGGCGGCGAAGACGTCGTTGAACCCCGGCGCCCACTGCACGCCGTGCCCGGCGCCCGGGAGGACGGCCCGCTCGGCGCCGAGCTCGCGCTCCAGCACGTCGCACACGGCTTCGTAGGCCGGGTGGCCGCCGCTCGAGCACACGAGCACCGGGAAGCCCGCCTGCGCCAGCGCGTCGAGTCGGATCTCGGCCTCCCACGGCTTCTGCTCGGCCATCAGGGCCCGCGCGCCTTGCTCCTCCCCCGGCGCGACGACCGCCGGGACCCGGCCCTCGGGGCCGAAGACGGCGGCGAAGCCCGCGACGAAATCGTCCACGTCCGCGAGGCCGTACAGGGCCTCGTAGGCCGCGACGGTCTCGTCGACGGCCGGATCGCCGCGGGCGATGCCCAGGCACGGCGGCTCGATGACGGTCAGCGACCGCACCGCTTCCGGCCTGCGAGCCGCCGCGAGCAGCGCGATCACACCGCCGTACGAGAACCCGGCCAGGTGCGCGCCGCTGCCGAGCAGGTCGGCCATCTCGCCCGCCTGCACGTCGAGGTCGATCGAGTGGTCTAAGTCGTTCACGGCGATCGGCGGGTTCGGTGGATAGCCGGGCCGGTCGGGAAGGATGAGCGTGAACGCATCGGCGAGCCTCAGCTGGCGCGTCCAGGTGGAGCTGTTCTGGATACTCCCGTGGACGAGCACGACCGGCGGTCCGGAGCCGGTTCGGCGCACGTTGAACCCCATCGCGGGGAGCGTACAAGGGCGAGCGTTTTCGGCTCAGATAAGCGGGTTTGGCCTGTTACAAGCTCCACTCTCGCTTTGGTATGCTCGCGGCCGGATGGAGCCCGCCCCCCGCTCGTCCTTCCAGCCCGCAGCCGCGGGCGGTTTGCTGCTTGCGGCCACTGCCGTGTGCACCGGCGTGGGCGCAGCCGTGGGCGCGGCGGCCGGATCCGCCGGGATCGGCGCGCTCGCAGGCGCCGCGGTCGGCATCCCTGTCGGCACCTACGCCGTCTACCGCCGCTACAACGGGGACTTGAGCACGTGATCGACCGTACCGTTTCGACCCCGCGCCCGGTGCCCGGGCGCCTGCTCCCCCTGAGCGCAGCCGGCGCCGTGATCGCGCTCGCCCTGCCGGTGTTCCTGATCGCCGGGTGGCCGCTCGCGGGCTGGGCGCTCGGCGCGGTGCTCTGGGTGGGCGGCGAGCTGCTCGGGCTGATCCTCACGCGGGTCCGCGCAAGCTCGCCCGGCAACGCCGGCGCCGGTGTGCAGGGGGTCGGGATGATGTTCCGCGGGATCGCGGTCATGGTCGTGCTCCTCGCCGTCGTCGCCTCGAACACGAGCGTCGGGGTCTCCGCGGCGATCGTCTACGCGCTCGCCTACACGCTCGAGCTGATGCTCTCGCTCGTCACCTACTTCGGCAGCCCGGAATGAAGCGCCTCGTCGCCGCGCTCTCGCTGCTCATGCTCGCCCTGCCGTCGCCCGCGATGGCGAAGGGCCAGTTCCACCCAGAGAACGAGTTCGAGCTGCACCCGTGGGTGTCGATCCACATCGGCCCGCTCGACATGTCGATCAACAAGGCCGTCGTCTACCTGCTGCTCGGTGCGCTCGTGACGATCCTCCTTGCCTGGTTCCTGCTCCGCTTCCGGCTCAGCAGCGAGCCCGGCAAGCGCCAGACGGTCGGCGAGTGGGTCTACGACATCGCGCAGGTGCAGGTCGCCGAGCAGGGCCTGCCGACCAAGGGCATGCGGCTCTGGTTCCCGTACGTCTTCACGCTGCTGTTGTTCATCTGGACGGTCAACATCCTCGGCTTCATCCCACTCCCGCTCACCGGCGAGACGTGGCACGGCATCCCCGTCTGGGGCATCTACGCGGCGACGTCACAGCTGTCCGTGACGCTGGCCCTCGCGCTCCTGACGTTCACCTTCACGCACGTGGAGGGCATCCGGTACAACGGCGGGCGCCGCTACTTCGCGAGCTGGATGCCGAGCGGGATGCCCAAGTTCTCGGTGAAATGGGCGATTCCGCTGAGCTTGCTCTATCTGCTCGAGATCATCGGGCAGTTCATGCGGTTGCTCTCGCTGAGCGTCCGCCTCTTCGCGAACATGCTCGCCGGCCACATCCTGATCCTGACCTTCATCGGGCTGATCTTCGTGGCCGAGCAGGCGTTCACCGCAATCGCGCTCGTGCCGATCGCGGCCATCTTCTACCTCTTCGAGGTCCTCATCGTCGTTTCGATCCAGGCGTTCATCTTCGCCGCCCTGTCCGCCATCTACATCGGCTCGGCCATCGAGCCACAGCACTAAGGAGGAACTGCATGCTCGGTCTCATCACGCCCCTGCTTGCGCAGGCCGACAACGGCGCCAACGCCGGCAAGGCGATCGCGCTGGCGCTGGGCGTCGGCCTCGGCGCCCTCGGCGCCGGCGTCGGCATCGGCAACATCTTCGGCTCGATGATCTCGGCCGTGGCCCGCCAGCCCGAGCTGCGCGGCGAGCTGCAGGGCATCCAGTGGCTCGGGTTCGCGCTCACCGAGGCCGTCGTCTTCTACGGCCTGCTCGGCTCACTGCTCGCCTACGTCCTCGTCTAGCCGATGAACGTCGTCGCCTCATCCGGCCTGATCAAGGTCATCCCGGGCCTGATGGTCTGGACCCTCATCGCCTTCGGGATCACGCTCTTCGTACTGTCGAAGTGGATCTTCCCGCCCGTGCAGAAGGCGATCGACACGCGCCGCGATCGGATCCTCGAGGCCCTGAACGAGGCCGACCACGCCCGCGACGAGGCGCGCAAGCTGCTCGAGGAGCACCGCGCCCTGATCGGCCAGGCGCGCGGCGAGGCGGAGCGCATCCTCGCTGACGCCCGCGAGGTCGCCGATTCGCAGCGCGAGCGCGTCCGGAACGAGATCGAGGAGGACAGGCAGCGCCGGCTCGAGGAGACCAACCGCCAGATCCAGGCGGAGACCAGGCGCGCGCTCGAGCAGATCCGCTCGGAGGTCGCCGCGCTGACGCTCGTGGCCACGAGCCGCGTGACCGGCAAGGTGCTAGACAGCGAGGACCACCGCCGGCTGATCGAGAGCGCCGTGAGAGACCTCGACTTCTCGCAGCTGGAGGCTGACCGCAACTGATGGCACTCCCCCTCCACCGATCTCGCGACCGTCGCGGCGCTGCAACGCGGCGCGCCGCGTCGTCCTCGGTCGCGCCCGTACCCTGCGGGTACGAACGCTCCCTGCGTCCGAGCGGCGCTTGCTTTTCGCGGGCGACGGCCACGATCTCGCCGGACGGTGACTGCTAGTGGCCGTCGCACAGCGCATCTACGCGTCGGCCCTGTTCGACGCCGCCAAGCAGGGCGGGCAGCTGCAGGAGGTCCGCGACGAGCTCGCCGGCTTCGTCCAGACGCTCGAGGACGTGCCCGAGCTCGACGCCGTCCTGCGCAACCCCCAGCTCGACCCGCGCGCGAAGGCCGCGGTGCTCGGCGACGTGCTGCAGGGCGCCAACGAGCTCCTGCGCAACTTCCTGCTGCTCGTGACCGAGAAGGGGCGCGAGGACGAGATCGCGGTCATGCAGCGCGAGTTCGAGGGCATGTGGCGCCGCGACCAGGGCATCCTCAACGTCGAGCTGACGACCGCCGTCGAGCTCTCGCCGGACGAGCAGCAGTCGATCATCCTGCTCATTGGAGAGGCGTCGGGGCGCAAGGTCGAGGCGACCAGCTCCGTCGACCCCGACCTCATCGGCGGGCTCGTGCTGCAGGCCGGGGCGATGCGCGTCGACGCCAGCGTCCGCGGCCGCCTCGAGCGCCTGCGCCACGAACTCACGACCAACGCACTTCGCGACTAGAGAGAGGAAGAACGTGCAGCTACGCCCAGACGAGATCGCCGCGATCCTGCGCAGCCGGATCGAGCAGTACGACGTCGAGACCGAGCTCGCCGAGGTCGGCACCGTGCTTCAGCTCGGCGACGGCATCGCCCGCGTGTACGGGCTCGAGAACGCCGCCTCCAGCGAGATGCTCGAATTCGAGCACGGCGTCACCGGGCTTGCGTTCAACCTCGAGGAGGACAACGTCGGCGCCGCGCTCTTCGGCGAGTGGGAGCACGTCAAGGAGGGCGAGCCCGTGCGCCGCACCGGCCGCGTCGCAAGCGTCCCCGTCGGGGACGCGCTGATCGGCCGAATCGTCGACCCGCTCGGCAACCCGATCGACGGCCAGGGCCCGATCGAGACGACCGAGACCCGTCCGATGGAGTTCAAGGCGCCGGGCGTCGTCGCGCGCCAGCCGGTGAAGGAGCCGCTGCAGACCGGCATCAAGGCGATCGACGCGATGACGAACGTCGGCCGCGGCCAGCGCGAGCTGATCATCGGCGACCGCTCGACCGGCAAGACGGCGATCCTCGTCGACACGATCCTCAACCAGCGCGGCCAGGACATGATCTGCATCTACGTCGCCATCGGCCAGAAGGCCTCGACGGTCGCGCAGGTGTACGAGCGGCTGCGCGACGCCGGCGCGATGGAGTACACGATCATCGTCACGGCTCCGGCCTCGGAGGCCGCGCCGATCAAGTGGATGGCGCCGTTCGCCGGCTGCGCGATGGGCGAGTACTTCCTCTACAACGGCCGGCATGCGCTCTGCATGTACGACGACCTGTCGAAGCACGCGGATGCGTACCGCCAGATGTCGCTGCTGCTCCGCCGCCCGCCGGGCCGCGAGGCCTTCCCGGGCGACGTCTTCTACCTGCACTCCCGCCTGCTCGAGCGCGCCGTGAAGCTGAACGACGAGCTTGGCGGCGGCTCGCTCACCGCGCTGCCGGTGATCGAGACGCAGGCGGGCGACATCTCGGCCTACATCCCGACCAACGTCATCTCGATCACGGACGGGCAGATCTTCCTGCAGTCGGACCTCTTCTTCTCGGGCGTCCGGCCGGCGGTCAACGTCGGCACCTCGGTCTCGCGCGTCGGCTCGAGCGCGCAGACGAAGGCGATGAAGAAGGTCGCCGGCCGCCTGCGCCTCGACCTGGCGCAGTACCGCGAGCTGGAGGCGTTCGCCCAGTTCGGCTCGGAGCTCGACGCCGCCACCCAGCAGACGCTGTCGCGCGGCGAGCGCATGGTCGCGACGCTGAACCAGCCGCAGTACCAGCCGTGGCCGATGGAGGAGCAGGTCGTCGCGATCTACACGGGGATCCACGGCTACCTCGACGAGATCCCGGTCGAGGACGTCTCGCGCTTCCAGGACGAGCTGCGCGAGCGGCTGCGGACCGACGGGACGGTCTACCAGTCGATCCGCGAGACGACCGACCTCACCGACGAGACGATCGAGAAGCTGAACGCCGAGATCGAGCGGGCCAAGGAGGCCTTCCAGACGAGCCGGGAGACCACGGCGGCGGCGTGAGCTCCGTCCAGGACATCCAGCGGCGCGTCCGCTCCGTCTCCAACACGCGCAAGATCACGCGCGCGCTCGAGCTCGTCGCCGGCGCGAAGCTCCGCCGCGCGCAGGCGCGGATCGAGGCGGTACGGCCGTACGCCGACCGCATGCAGGAGCTGATGATCGGCACGGCCCGCGCGAGCACGTCGCTGCGCGGGCTGCCGCTGCTGCAGCGGCGCGAGGTGCGCCGCGTGGCGATCGTGCCGCTGACCGGCGACCGCGGCCTCGCCGGCCCGTTCAACGCCCAGATCCTCCGCCGCGCCTTCGCGTCCGAGCGCGAGTACCGCCGGCAGGGCGTGGAGGTGCGCTGGCTCGTAGCGGGCAAGAAGGGGCTCTCGACCCTGCGCTTCCGCCGCTACCAGGTCGACGGCTCGTGGACGGGGTTCGCCGACCAGCCGGGGTACGCCGACGCGCAGGCGATCGCCCACCGCGTCGCGCAGCTCTACATCGACGACGAGGTCGACCGCGTCGTGATCGTCTACAACCAGTTCGAGTCGGCGCTCCTTCAGCGGGTCGTCGAGCAGGAGCTGCTGCCGGTCCCCGAGGAGGCGCTACAGGGCGAGGACGTGAAGGAGGACGCGATCCGCGGCGACTTCATCTACGAGCCGGAGCCCGAGCAGATCCTCGAGCGGCTGCTGCCCGCCTACGTCGAGACGCAGATCTACCGAGCGCTGCTCGAGTCGGCCGCGTCGTACCAGGGCGCGCAGATGACCGCCATGCACAACGCGTCGCAGAACGCGGGTGAGCTGATCGACTCGCTCACGCTCGCGATGAACCGCGCCCGCCAGGCCGAGATCACCCAGGAAATTTTGGAAGTCGTGGCAGGGGCAGACGCCTTATCTTGAAAGTCCGCCAGGGCTTCGCCCTGGGCATGACGACTTTCAAGATGTTCTGAGTCACACGCGCCTTCGCGCGTCGTAGCTGTGGCCGGGCAAGCCGGCCTCCGCTGAACGGAGATCGCTAACAAGTCTTGGGCGCGTAGCGTCTGAGAACAGAGACACGCGCGCGAGCGCGGTATGCTCTGGACCCTTTTCCATGGCTGACGAGACCAAAGACGTCATCTCATCGGGCGCCGGCCTCGCCGCCGTGCTGCCCGCCGAAGGCGCACTCGACACCGCCGACGCCGTAGTTGCCCGTGGCTACTGGGAGCAGGTCTGGCGGCGACTCAAGCGCGACAAGGTCGCCCTGGCCGGCGGGGTCTTCATCATCTTCCTCTTCATCGCCGCCTATATCGGTGCGCCGATCGCGGCGCACATCCTCGGCCACGGTCCCGACGACCAGTTCGCCGGTGCGCTCGATCCGAAGACGTTGCTGCCGGTCGGCCCGTGGACGCACGTCTCGACCATCCCGTACGTGGGCGCGGTGGGCCACTATCCGGACACGCTGTTCGTGCTCGGCGGTGACGGCCAGCTGGGCCGCGACGAGTTCCTGCGCATGCTCTACGGCGCGCAGACCTCGCTCGAGGTGGCCATCGGCGCCACCGTGCTGAGCATCACGGTCGGCGTGATCATGGGGGCGATGGCCGGCTACTACGGCGGCGTCACCGACACGATCGTCTCGCGGCTGACCGAGATCGTGATGGCGTTCCCGATCCTGCTCTTCATCATCGCCCTGGCCAGCACCGCCGGCGACCGGCTGAACAAGATCACGCTCGGCGGCCTCTTCGGGCCCGGGGTGGTGACGCTCGTTCTGGTGCTCGGCTTCTTCGGCTGGTACTACCCGGCGCGCATCGTGCGCGCCCAGGTGCTCTCGCTGCGCGAGAAGGAGTTCATCGAGGCGGCCCGCATGGTCGGCGCGAACGACTGGCGGATCATTCGCTCGCACCTGCTGCCGCACCTGGTGGCGCCGATCATCGTGCTGTCGACGATCACGGTGGCGCAGTTCATCCTGGCCGAGGCCGGCCTCTCGTTCCTCGGCATCGGCATCCAGGACCCGACGCCCAGCTGGGGCAAGCTGCTTTCGGTCGGGCCGGACTACTACCTGACGCAGCCGTGGCTGATGGTCTGGCCCGGCCTCGCCGTGCTGCTCGCGACCCTCGCGTTCAACCTCCTCGGCGACGGGCTCCGCGACGCGTTCGACCCGCGCGGCAGAACTTCGTGATCCGGCGTTCGTAAGCCGCTAACTATCGGTTTCTCACCAGCGTCTTAAGGGTGGGTCGCAAACCAGCGGCCTGGGTCGGCCGGTCGCCGGCTCAAGTTCGAACAGAGGGAGTCCCATGAAGAGAAGCCTTTGGCTCTCGATTGCAGCCTTCGTGCTGGGTGCAGGCCTGCTCGTCGCCGCCGGCTTCGCCGGTGCGGCGACCGGCAAGGTCGCCGCCACCAAGGGCGGCACCATGAACATGAACATGTCCGGGACGGACGTCGACTTCACCGACCCGTCGCTGGCATACGGCACGATTTCCTGGCAGATCGAGTTTGCCACCGCGCTGAAGCTGTACAACTACCCGGACAAGGCTCCGCCCGCCGGCGGTCGCCTCCAGCCCGAGGGTGCGTCCGGCTTCCCGATCGTCTCCAAGGACGGGAAGACCTACACCATCACGGTCAGGAGCGGGTACAAGTTCAGCGACGGCTCCGCCGTCACCGCGAAGAACTACGTCTTCGCGATGAACCGCGCACTCAGCCCGACGATGCAGTCGCCGGCTGCCACGTTCATGACCACGATCGCAGGCGCGCAGGCCGTCATCGACGGCAAGGCCAAGACCGCCTCCGGCATCACGGTCAAGGGCAACAAGATCGTCATCAAGCTGACGCAGCCTGACGGCGGCATCCTGGCCAAGCTCGGCATGCCGTTCTTCCAGGCTCTGAAGACGAACCTGGCGCTCGACAAGCAGGGCGTCAGCGTCTACCCGTCCGCCGGCCCGTACACCATCACGGAGCGGACCATCGGCCGCCACATCACGGTCACGAAGAACAAGTACTACAAGGGCTCGCGCCCGGCGAACGTCCAGACGTTCGCGATCAACGTCAACACCAACCTCGACCAGAGCCTCCTTCAGGTGAAGGCGGGTCAGGCTGACTACGACATGGGTGGCCTCCCGGCCACGGCCCACGCCGACCTCGGTCAGCAGTTCGGGATCAACAAGGGCCGCTACTTCGTCCATCCGCTCGTCGAGACCGACTACGTCGCCCTGAACACCGCGGGCAGCGCGTTCGGCTCGGTCGCGATGCGGCAGGCGGCGAACAACGCCATCGACCGCCCCGGCATGCTCCGCGTCCGCGGCGCGTACGCCGGCAAGCGCACCGTCCAGATCCTGCCTCCGGGCATGGGCGGCTTCCAGCGCACGAAGGCCTACCCGCTCGCGGGCCCGAACTACGCGAAGGCCAAGCAGCTCGCCGGCTCCAACTGCAAGTCGGTGAACCTGTGGACGACCACCACGCCGACCGGCGTGAACCTCGGCCAGGTCTTCAAGTACAACCTGAGCCAGATCGGCTGTGACGTGCAGGTCAAGCTCTTCCAGGGCTTCCAGATCTACACCGCTGCCGGCCAGAAGGGTGCGGCGTTCGACGCCGCGATCGTCGGATGGAACCAGGACTACCCGGATCCGTACGACTTCCTGGATGTGCTCCTGAACGGGAACGCCATCCACGACTCGAACAACAACAACCTGGCGTACTTCAACGTCGCGAGCATCAACTCGCGGCTCGCTGCCGCCAACAAGCTCTCCGGCGACGCAGCGCTACAACACCTACGGCAAGCTCGACGTGGACATCACGAAGAACTACGCGCCGTGGGCCGCCTACGACAACCGCAACATGCGTGAGTTCGTCTCCTCCCGCACCGGTGGGTACCTGTTCCAGCCCGCCAATGCGAGCGCCGACCTGAACACGTTCTTCCTCAAGTAAGAGGAGCGGCACTCGGAAGCATCGACGGGGGCGCCGGATTCGATCCGGCGCCCCGTCGCTCTTACCGCCAAGCGTTAGGATCTCTTCCCCGCAGAGAATGAGTCCAGCATGAGACGAGGCCCCGCATGATCCGCTACATGATCCGACGCCTGCTGTGGGCGTGCGTGCTGTTCATCGCGGTCACGATCGTCAGCTACGTCCTCTTCTACATCATCCCCGCGAACCCGGCGAAGCAGGCCTGCGGGCAGGCGTGCAACGCGGATCAGGTGGCGCGCGTGGCCCACAACCTCGGGCTCGATCGGCCGATCTGGTACCAGTACTGGCACTTCTTCGACCAGCTGGTCTTCCACTTCAGCCTCGGCCGGTCGTACTTCAACCGCGAGAGCGTGAACCAGATCGTCGGCGACGCGGCGCCCGTGACGGCCTCGCTGGTGTTCGGCGGGGCGATCGTGTGGATGCTGATCGCGCTGCCGATCGGCGTGCTCTCGGCGCTGCGGCCGCGCTCGATCATGGACCGCGCGTCGATGACGTTCGTGCTGATCGGGATCTCGGCGCACCCGATCTGGATCGGCCTGATCTTCGCCTACTTCTTCGGCTACAAGTGGGGCATCACCCCGATCACGGGCTACGCGGACTTCATCAACCCGCCACCGGGGCAGCCAGGAGGGCCCGTGCAATGGGCCTACCACATGATCTTGCCCTGGATGACCTTCGCGATCCTGTTCGCGGCGTTGTACGTGCGGATGATCCGAGCGAACGTGCTGGACACGATGAACGAGGACTACGTGAGGACCGCGCGCGCCAAGGGCGCGCCGGAGCAGGTCGTGCTGCGCTCCCACATCCTGCGTAACGCGCTGCTGCCGATCGTGACCATGCTGGGCATGGACATCGGCCTGGCGCTTGGGCGGTGCGGTGTTCACGGAGACGGTGTACAGCCTGCCGGGATTGGGCAATACGGCGGTGCGAGCGTTGTTCAACTACGACACGCCCACGGTGCAGGGGATCATCGTCTTCGCCACGATGGCGATCATCATCTTCAACCTCATCGTCGACCTGCTCTATGCCTTCATCGACCCACGCATCAGGCTGACATAGGTGATTCGCTGATGGCGCTGCTCGAGGTCAACGACCTCAAGACCTACTTCCGCACCGACGACGGCATCGTCAAGGCCGTCGACGGCGTCAGCTTCTCGGTCGAGAAGGGCAAGACCCTGGGCATCGTCGGCGAGTCCGGCTCGGGGAAGAGCGTCACGTGCCTGACAATCATGGGCCTGAACAACCGCCGCTCGACCATCACGAGCGGCACGGCCAAGTTCCGCGACGAGGATCTCCTGACCGCGAATCCGAGGCGGCTCCGCGAGATCCGCGGCAACGACATCGCGATGATCTTCCAGGACCCGATGACGTCGCTGAACCCGGTGCACACGATCGGCCGGCAGCTGAACGAGGCCGTGCTGCTGCATCAGGATGTGACGAAGAAGCAGGCTCGCCTGCGCTCGCTCGAGCTCTTGAAGGCGGTCGGGATCCCGCGCGCGGAGCGCCGGATCGACGACTATCCGCACCAGTTCTCGGGCGGGATGCGCCAGCGCGTGATGATCGCCATGGCGCTCGTCAACAACCCCGACCTGCTGATCGCCGACGAGCCGACCACCGCGCTCGACGTGACCACCCAGGCGCAGATCGTGCAGCTCATGAACCGGCTTCAGGAGGACTTCGGGAGCGCCATCATCATGATCACGCACGACCTCGGCGTCGTCGCCGAGACGGCGGACGACGTCGTCGTCATGTACGCCGCCCAGATCGTGGAGCAGGCACCCGTCGACGACATCTTCACGCGGCCGCAGCACCCGTACACGTGGGGGCTGATCGGCTCGCTGCCGCGCCTCGACGCCGACGTCGAGCGGCTCGTGCAGATCTCCGGCCAGCCGCCGTCCCTGCTGAACCCGCCGCGCGGCTGTCGTTTCCACCCGCGCTGTCCCTACGTGATGGACATCTGCAAGACGAAGGACCCGGAGCTCCGGTCGACCGCCGGGCAGCCGAACCACCGGAACGCCTGCCACCTCGACCAGGAGACGAAGGACCGCGAGTCGGCCAAGCTGCTCGCCGAGATCCTGACGGAGGCCGGCTAGATGGCGAACGACCTGCTTGTCGTCGAGGACCTGAAGAAGCACTTCCCGGTCACGCGCGGGATCATCTTCCAGAAGCAGATCGGCGCCGTTCGCGCGGTGGACGGGGTCTCGTTCACCGTCCGCGAGGGCGAGACGCTCGGCGTCGTGGGCGAGTCGGGCTGCGGCAAGTCGACGATGGCCCGCTGCGTCATGCGGCTGCTCGAGCCGACCGCCGGCAAGGTCATCTTCGACGGCCGCGACATCACGAAGCTCTCGCGCGCGGAGATGCGCCCGTACCGCCGCGAGATGATGATGGTCTTCCAGGACCCCTACGCCTCGCTGAACCCGCGCAAGCGCGTCGGCTTCATCGTCGCCGAGGCCCTCGAGGTGCACAAGCTCGGCACCGACGCGGAGATCAAGCGCCGCGTACAGGAGCTGCTCGAGGTCGTCGGCCTGAACCCGGAGCACTACAACCGGTTCCCGCACGAGTTCTCGGGCGGGCAGCGCCAGCGCATCGGCGTGGCGCGCGCGCTCGCCGTGAACCCGAAGCTGATCGTCTGCGACGAGCCCGTGTCGGCGCTCGACGTGTCCGTGCAGGCGCAGATCCTCAACCTGCTCAAGGACCTTCAGCGCGACTTCGGCCTCACCTACATCTTCATCGCGCACGACCTGAACGTCGTCCGCCACATCTCAGACCGCGTCATGGTCATGTACCTGGGCACCGTCTGCGAGGTGGCGACGCGGGATCAGCTCTACGCCGAGCCGAAGCACCCGTACACGGGCGCGCTGCTGTCGGCGGTCCCGATCCCGAATCCGGAGCTCGGGCGCGCGCGCAAGCAGATCATCCTCGAGGGCGACGTCCCGAGCCCGCTCAACCCGCCCCCCGCGTGCCCCTTCCACCCGCGCTGCCCGCGCTTCCACCCGGGCCACTGCGACGTCGAGACGCCGCCGCTGTATCCGTTCGGCGATGACCACGTCGCGTCGTGCCACTATCCGCTCGAGCGATGGCCGCTGACGGAAGAGGAGATGCGCCGGACAGCCGGCGCAGCGGTCTAGGGCACGCACTCCGCTTCGCCGGCGGCGCCGCCCGCCGCTTCGCCGTGCTGCTCGGCGCCGATCGCCGGGGTCTGCCTCGTGGTCGGCCTGCTCGGGGGCGTGCTCTTCCGGACGAGCCTGGACCGGGCGGTCTCGCTCGCCTTCTACTGCGTCGGCTGCTTCCTGCTGATCGCCGGCTTCTTCATCGGCAATCGAGGGCCGGCGCGGCTGAAGGGCGAGGGCACGACGCTCTTCGGGGAGCGGTTCGTGCGCTGGGCCTCGCCGAGCGAGCGCGAGGAGGCGCTGAACGACTCGGCGATCTTCGTCAGCATCGGATTCGCCCTCATCCTCATCGGCGCCGCGGTCGATGACCGTCACCGATTGTTTTGATCGGTTTTCGCTGCCTAACAAGCAGCGTGGAGTACCGTCTGAAGAAGAGGATGACGATGTTCCAGCAACGATCCGCCACTTGCGACCGCGCGCGCGCTTGGACCTCCCGCCGATCAGACGGTGAGCTTTCCGAGTTCGAGTGCGCGCTGCTCGACGCGCACCTGGCGCGCTGTCCGGCGTGCGCGACGTTCGCCGAGGACGTCGGCTCGATCACGAGCGCGCTCCGCGAGGCGCCGCTCGTGCAGCTCTCGCGGCCGATCGACATCGCCGTCCGCCGCCGGCGCTCCTACCGCCTGCCGACGACCGCCGCGGCGTCTGCCGCCGCCGTCATCGTCACGCTCGCCGGCGCCTTCGCGATGCTCGGCTCGTCCGGTCCGAAGCCCGTGTCCCCGGCGCAGGGCACCGGCAACCAGGATCTCCGCCTTGCCAGCATGATCAAGCGCAACCAGGCGACGAAGGTGTTCCCGGTCAACACGATCAAGGTCGTGCACCCGGTCGGCTCTCCGACCCGGCCCGGCGGCGGGCCCGTCGTCCGTAACGCTTCGGCGTCGCGCGGAGACTCAGCAACAGGCAAGTAGCCTGTTCGCTGATGATCCCGTCACTCCTCTCCTCATACTGCTGAAGCATCGATCACGCCGCCCGTGTGGCGGTGATCGAACAGGACCGGCGCGCCCTGCCCGCGCTCGACGGCGCAGGCGGCGAGGCGGCGAGACCCTCGGGTAAAGTGCGCGGCGCAGCCGCTCGCCTCTTTGCGCGACGACGGCGATCCCGATCCAACCTTCCGCACCTCGAGGAGACGAATGCCTAGCGAGCAGAACGGCCAGAACGTCGGAAAAGTCATCGAGATCAAGGGCGTCGTGATCGACGCGGTGTTCCCCGACCGCCTGCCCGAGATCTACAACGCGCTGCGCATCAGCGTGCCGGGCTCAAACGGCAACCAGCCGATCGAGCTCGTCGCCGAGGTGCAGCAGCTGCTGGGCGACGACCGCGTCCGTGCCGTCGCCATGGACTCGACCGACGGCCTCGCGCGCGGCGTCGACGTCGTCGACACCGGGGCGCCGATCTCCGTTCCCGTCGGCGACGTCACGCTCGGCCGGCTGTGGAACGTGCTCGGCGAGGCGATCGACAACGAGGAGGCGCCCACGGACGTCGAGCGCTGGCCGATCCACCGCAAGCCGCCGGCCTTCCGCGACCTCTCCCCGGAGATCGAGATCTTCGAGACCGGCATCAAGGTCATCGACCTGATCGCGCCGTACGTCAAGGGCGGCAAGATCGGCCTCTTCGGCGGCGCCGGCGTCGGCAAGACGGTGCTCATCCAGGAGCTGATCCACAACGTCGCGCGCGAGCACGGCGGCGTGTCGGTCTTCGCGGGCGTGGGTGAGCGCACGCGCGAGGGCAACGACCTCTGGCTCGAGATGGAGGAGTCCGGCGTGCTCGACAAGGTTGCGCTCGTCTTCGGCCAGATGAACGAGCCGCCGGGCGCGCGCCTGCGCGTCGGCCTGTCCGGCCTGACGATGGCGGAGTACTTCCGCGATCAGGGCCAGGACGTGCTGCTCTTCATCGACAACATCTTCCGCTTCGTCCAGGCGGGCTCCGAGGTGTCGGCGCTGCTCGGTCGCATGCCGAGCGCCGTCGGCTACCAGCCGACACTCGCCACCGAGATGGGGCAGCTGCAGGAGCGCATCACCTCGACGCGGACGGGCTCGGTCACGTCGGTACAGGCCATCTACGTGCCGGCCGACGACCTCACCGACCCGGCGCCGGCGAACACGTTCGCGCACCTCGACGCCACGACGGTGCTCGACCGCGGCATCGTGGAGCAGGGCATCTACCCGGCCGTCCACCCGCTGCAGTCGACGTCCCGCGCGCTCCAGCCGGGCATCGTCTCCGACGACCACTACCGCACGGCCACCGATGTGCAGGAGGTGCTGCAGCGCTACCGCGACCTGCAGGACATCATCGCCATTCTCGGGATCGACGAGCTGTCGGACGAGGACAAGGTGATCGTGGAGCGGGCCCGCAAGATCCAGCGGTTCCTCTCGCAGCCGAACTTCGTCGCCGAGCAGTTCACGGGCACGCCCGGCAAGTACGTGCGCCTCGAGGACACGATCAAGGGCTTCCAGGAGATCCTCCAGGGCAAGCACGACGACCTGCCCGAGCAGGCCTTCTACATGGTCGGCACGATCTCCGACGCGGTCGAAAAGGGCCGCAGCCTGCGCGGCGAGGACAGCGGCAGCGAGCCACCGCCCGCAGCCGAGCCGGAGCCTGCGCCCGAGCCGGTCGCCGCCTAGTGGCCGACGAGGGGCGGACCCTCTCGATCTCGCTTGTGACGCCCGAGGGCGCCGCTTTCGAGGGCGAGGCGGAGATGGTGGTGGTGCCGGGCGCAGCCGGTGAGATCGGCGTGCTCGCCCGGCATGCCCCGCTCGTGGCGATGCTGAAGGCGGGCTCGACGCGCGTCCACGTCCGCCGCGGCGGCGAGGTGCGCGAGTTCGCGACCGGGCCCGGCTTCTTCAAGGTGGAGCAGGACCGCGCGCTCGCGCTCGTCGACGACGCGGTCGACGCCGCGCATATCGACCCGGATCGCGCACGCCGGCAGCTCGAGGAGGCGCAGGCCGAGCTGCAGCAGATCGAGGCGGGCCAGTCCGAGGCCGACCGCTGGCAGGTCGAGCAGCGGATCCGCCACGCCGAGAACCAGCTGTCCGTGCTCGGCCGCTAGCCGCAGGCGTCGTTCAGCAGGCTCCGCGCCGCCAGGAGCACGCGGCGTCCGCTCGCCGCGCCCGTGCGCAGCGGGAACATCGACCGGTCCGGGTCGGTGTTCTGGATGGCGGCCAGGCCGCGGCGCGCGTTCTGGTCGAGTCGCTGGATGCGGACGACGAGCGCGGCGTCGTCCACCGTGGCAAGCAGGTCTCTGTCCATCGTGACGACGCGCCGCAGCACCGCCGCGGCGTCGCGCAGCCCGACCGGCTGCGGCGCCGAAGCGAGCGCAGCCCGCTGCTGCTCGCAAACGGAGGCAAGAGCGGAGCCGCCGCCGCCCGGGCCGCCGCCGCATCCGGCAAGCGCGAGCACCGCGAGCGTGAGGGCTACCGGGACGGCGTAAGTGTGAGCGTGCCGTTCCAGGCGAGCGTGTCCTCGCAGTCGTACAGGTAGACGATGCCGTCGTAGACGTGCGGGAACTGCGAGCACGTGCGGGTCGCCTCGTACGACTTCCCAGCGGTCGGGTGCCGTGTCCCGATCGGCATCGAGACAGTGTGCCCCGCCTGGAGGCGCGCGATCGTCTGCGGCGTGAGCGACACGACCGCCGAGAGCTGGTCGTTGCGGACGAAGAGCTCGCACGGCTTGGGCGGGCTGCCGTACGTCGGCCCCTGAAGCGTGAGCGTGGTTCGGCTCCCTCGCGCGGCCGCGCGGGCGTACGGCTGGGCCTGGACGGCCATCGGGCCGGTGCATTCCGTCGCCCCCGGCCAGTCCGCGCCCACCTCGGCGAGCCCTTCCACGGGCTCGTCGCAGAAATCTCGGACAGCCGTGCCGACGACGCTTCCCTGGACCGCGCGCCGGAGCGGCCCCGTGACCTGCAGGGCCCCGCCGTCGGTGACGACCGCGTTCCAGTCGACCTGCCACGACACCGAGAGCGTTTCGTCGGCCGTCTTGCGTGCGTAGCACTCGCGGCCGGCGTCCTGGAGCCAGCGTGTGACGTCGAGGTAGCGGCCGCCGCCCTTGCCGGTGAAGGACACGCCGACATGCGTCGGCGCAGCGCGGCTGCCGGCGACCGCCGGGACGGCCAGCGCTGCGACGACGAGCAGGACGATTGCCCCCCACCGCATCCCGTAGGTTGTACCTACAAATGCGGGCGGCGGTTCTCGGCGCGTAACAAGCCGCCCGTGGGTGACACTTACGTCTCGATGCGCGCGACGATCAAGGAGAGGCGCGAGGTCGCCGAGCAGACGCTGCTCGTCGTCTTCGACGTCGGCGCCGAGCGGCCCGACTTCCGGCCCGGCCAGTACTTCTGGGTCGAGCTGCCCGACCGCGGGCACTCCGACGAGAAGGGCCTCCGCCGTCACATCTCGATCGTCACGTCGCCGACCGAGCCGGGCGTGCTCGGGCTCGCCACGCGCCTGCGCGACAGCGCGTTCAAGCGGACGCTCGCCGAGCTTCAGGTCGGCGACGAGGTGCAGGTCGAGGAGCCCAAGGGCACCTTCCTGCTCCCTGAGGACACGGGCCGCGACTACGTCTTCATCGCCGGCGGCATCGGCATCACCGTCTTCCGCTCGATGCTCCGCTACATCGCCGACATGGAGCTGCCGTACCGGGTCACGCTGATCTACTCGAACCGCAACCGGGCCGCGGCCGCCTTCCTCGACGAGCTGCAAGAGCTCGAGGGGCGGATCCCCGGCCTGAAGGTGGTCCTGACGATGACCGACGAGCCGGACTGGGGCGGCGAGACGCGCCATGTCGACGAGCGCTTCCTCCGCGACCATCTCGCCGACGATCTCGCCCGTTACACCTATTTTGTGGCAGGGCCGCCCGGGATGGCCGAGGCCGTCGGCGACCTGCTCAAGGGAGCCGTGCCCGAGGACCAGGTCGTCGTCGGCAAGTTCAGCGGCTACTGAGCGCGAGGCGCTCCGCGACGACGGTCTCGGCTGCGGCGCGGCCCTCGTCGTGGCCCGTCACGGCGCCGAGAAAGTCGTCGCGCGACAGCGCGAACAGCACCGCCGGCGTGACCGTGCGCACGGTTGCGGTGCGCGGCACGTCGCGGAGCAGCGCGATCTCGCCGAAGTAGTCGCCCGGGCCGGCCGCGCGTGGCTCGCCGCCCACGGGCATGACGGCGAGCTCGCCCTCCCCCACGATGTAGAACCGGTCGCCCGGCTCGCCCGCCTCGATGACGTCCACACCGGCCGGCACCTCGAGGCGCTCGAGCCGGCGCGCCAGCTGCTCCTTCGTCGCGATCGGCAGCGGCTCGAACATCGGCACCGCCGAGATCCGCTCGAGCTCCGCGGGCGCCATCGCCGTCCGGTCGAGCGCGGTCAGGCGCGCCCAGGCGATCAGCGTCGATATCGGCAGGAAGGCGCCGACGATGATGAGCGCTGCGGTGTCGCCGACGACCGCCAGGAGCGCGGAAGTCGCCAGCGATCCTATTGCCAACCCCGCTGCGGCGAGCCCCCAGACGGCGCCCAGGACGCGCGTGAGCACCGAGTCGTCGACGATGCGCTGGAGCAGGGTGAAGCCGGCCACGTCCTCGATGCTGTTCGCCGCGCCGATGACCGCGACGAGCAGGAAGGCCACGACTCCGGTCGGCGCACCCGCGAGCAGGACGATCGGGATCCCCCAGGCGACGAGCGCGAGCGCGAACGGCCGAGCCAGGTGGCGCCCCGCGATCGAGACGGCGGCGAACGCGCCGAACAGGCCGCCCGCGCCGACGGCCGCATTGAGCAGGCCGACCCAGCCGCCGCCCGCGTCCAGCACCTGGAATGCGACCACCACGATCAGGACATTGAGCGCGCCGCGGACGACTGTCTGGGCGACCATCAGCGCGATCACGACGCGCGGCGCCGGCTCGGTGGCGATCACGCGGAAGCCGCCGAGCAGCTCCCGCGCCTGCGCCTCCGCACCGCGCAGCCGGCGGCCGGGGACGGTGATGCTCGTTACGAGCACGGTGGCGATTGCGTACATCACGCACGCGGCGCCGAACACCCAGCCGGCGTCGGCGACCGCGACGATCACGCCGCCGAGGAGCGGGCCGGCGAACGTCCCGAGGCTCTCGAGCGTCGAGGAGAAGGCGTTCGCGGCGACGAGCTCGTCCGGCGTCGATGCGAGCGAGGGGAGGAGCGCCTGGTTCGCGGGCCGGAAGAGGGTCGACGCGACGGCAGCGACCGTGGCCAGGGCGTAGATCAGGATCGGGTACGGGCCGAGCGAGTAGGCGGCCGCGGACGCGGACAGCGCGACGGTGCCGAGCAGGCAGACGCCGGCCAGGAAGCGCTCGCGTGGGAAGCGGTCGCCGAGCGAGGCTGCGAAGGGCGCGATCAGCGCGGCCGGGACGAGGCGAATGAACCCGACGACGCCGACGCCGAGCGTGCCGTCGACCTGGTAGGCGAAGACGCCGAGTGCCACGAAGTGCGCCCACTCGGCCGTGATCGCCGCGCCCCAGGCCAGCTCGAGGGCACGCAGCTTCGGATTCGCCATCACCACGCCGTAGCTCCGCGCCGTCCGGCGGAGCCACTCGCGGCCCTGTGTGTCCATGCCCCATCTTCGCGTGATTCGATCGGCCGCACCTACTCTTGACGCGTGGTTGAGCAGCTGACCGAGATTCTCGAGCGGCGCATCGCCGTGCTGGACGGCTCCTGGGGCGTCCTCATCCAGAGCCGCCTGCGCGGCGAGGAGGAGTACCGTGGCGAGCGCTTCGCGGCGCACCCGCGCGACGTCGGCGGCGACCCCGACCTGCTCAACCTGACGCGGCCCGAGGTTGTGCGCGAGATCCATGACGCCTACTTCGAGGCGGGCGCCGACATCGCGACCACGAACACTTTCACGGCAACGTCGCTCGGGCAGGCGGACTACGGCCTCGAGGCGGCCGTCTACGAGATGAACGTCGAGGGCGCCCGCCTCGCGCGCGCCGCCGCGGATGCGTGGACCACGCCCGAGCGGCCGCGCTTCGTCGCGGGCTCGGTCGGGCCGCTCAACGTCACGCTCTCGCTGTCACCGCGCGTCGACGAGCCGGCGTACCGCACGCACACCTTCGACGGCGTCCGGGAGGCGTACGCGGAGCAGATGCGCGGCCTCGTGGAGGGCGGCGTCGACCTGCTGATGATCGAGACCGTCTTCGACACGCTGAACGCGAAGGCCGCGATCGTGGCCGCGAAGGAGGTGGCGCCGGAGCTTCCGCTCTGGATCTCGTTCACCGCCATCGACCGCAGCGGCCGAAATCTCTCCGGGCAGACGGTGGAGGCGTTCTGGGCCTCCGTCGAGCACGCCGACCCGCTGATCGTCGGCGTCAACTGCTCGCTCGGCGGGGCGCAGATGCGCCCGTTCGTCGAGGACCTCGCGCGGGTCGCCACGACGTATGTCTCGTGCCACCCGAACGCCGGGCTGCCGAACGCGTTCGGCGCGCACGACGAGCAGCCGGCCGACACGAGCCGCTTCCTCGGCGAGTTCGCCCAGGCCGGGCTCGTCAACCTCGTCGGCGGGTGCTGCGGCACGACGCCGGAGCACGTCCGCCAGATCGCCGCGGCCGTCGCCGACCGCGTTCCGCGGCGGATCCCCCAGCGGCTGCGCCGTCCGCGCTTCAGCGGCCTCGAGCCGTTCGAGATCGGCCAGGACACCGGCTTCGTGATGATCGGCGAGCGGACGAACGTGACCGGGTCTGCCCGCTTCCGGAAGCTGGTGGAGGCGGACGACTTCACGGATGCGACCGAGGTCGCTCTCGAGCAGGTGCGCGGCGGCGCGAACCTGCTCGACGTCAACTTCGACGCCGACCTGCTCGACTCGGAGCGGGCAATGACCACGTTCCTGAACGTGCTCGCCACCGAGCCCGAGGTGGCGCGGCTGCCGTTCATGGTCGACAGCTCCCGGTTCTCCGTGCTGGAGGCCGGGCTGAAGTGCCTCCAGGGCAAGGGCGTCGCCAACTCGATCAGCCTCAAGGAGGGCGAGGAGCAGTTCCTGGAGCAGGCCAGGACGATCCGCCGCTACGGCGCGGCGGCCATCGTCATGGCCTTCGACGAGCAGGGCCAGGCCGACACGGCCGAGCGCAAGGTCGCAATCTGCGAGCGGGCCTACCGGCTGCTGACCGAGCAGGCGGGCTTCGCGGCCGAGGACATCATCTTCGACCCGAACGTGCTCGCGGTCGCGACCGGGATCGAGGAGCACGCGTCCTTCGCGAAGGCGTTCATCGACGCGATCCCGCTGATCAAGGAGCGCTGCCCAGGGGTCTCGATCAGCGGCGGCATCTCGAACCTCTCGTTCTCGTTCCGCGGCAACGACGTCGTCCGCGAGGCGATGCACTCGGCGTTCCTGTACCACGCGATCGCGGCGGGCCTCGACATGGGCATCGTCAACGCCGGCCAGCTCGTGGTCTACGAGGACATCGAGCCCGAGCTCCTCGAGCGCGTCGAGGACGTGCTCTTCGACCGGCGGCCGGACGCGACCGACCGGCTCGTGACCTACGCCGAGGGCGTCCGGGGTGAGGGCACGCGGCGCGAGCGCGACCTCTCCTGGCGCGAGGCGCCGGTCGCCAAGCGGCTCGAGCACGCTCTCGTGCACGGCATCGTGGACTTCATCGAGGAGGACGCCGAGGAGGCGCGGCAGCAGCTCGAGCGTCCGCTCGACGTGATCGAGGGGCCGCTGATGGCCGGCATGTCCGTGGTCGGCGACCTGTTCGGCTCCGGCCGCATGTTCCTGCCGCAGGTGGTCAAGAGCGCGCGCGCGATGAAGCGCGCCGTCGCCTACCTGGAGCCGTTCATGGAGGAGGAGCGCGCGGGGGCCGGCAGCCGGTCGCGAGGGCTCGTGGTGCTCGCCACGGTGAAGGGCGACGTGCACGACATCGGCAAGAACATCGTCGGCGTCGTGCTCGCTTCGAACAGCTACGAGGTCGTCGACCTCGGCGTGATGGTTCCGGCCGACCGCATCCTCGACACCGCCGCGGAGCAGGGGGCGGCCATCGTCGGGCTCTCGGGGCTGATCACGCCGTCGCTGGACGAGATGGTCAACGTCGCGCGCGAGATGGAGCGGCGCGGGCTCGAGCTGCCGCTGCTGATCGGCGGCGCGACCACGTCGCGCCAGCACACCGCGGTGCGGATCGCGCCGGAGTACGGGCGCGAGACGGTCTACGTGCTCGACGCCTCCCGCGTGGTTGGCGTCGTCTCCGACCTCCTCGACCCGGTGCGCCGCGGCGAGCTGGATGTGCGCAACCGCGAGGACCAGGAGCGGCTGCGCGAGCAGTTCGCCGAGCGGGAGCGCAAGCCGCTGCTCGCGCTCGAGGACGCGCGCGCGAACCGCGAGCGGCTCTCCTACGACGACCTGCCGGCGCCCTCCGTGACTGGTGCGCAGGTGGTCGAGCCCGAGCTCGCGACGCTGCGCGAGTACATCGACTGGCAGTTCTTCTTCCACGCCTGGGAGCTGAAGGGCCGCTTCCCGGCGATCCTCGAGCGCCCGGAGGCGCGCGAGCTCTACGACGACGCGCAGGACCTGCTCGACGAGATCGTGCGCGACGAGTCGCTCGCGGCGCGGGGCGTGTACGGCTTCTGGCCGGCGCACGCGGACGGTGACGACGTCGTGGTCGACGAGGGCACGCGCTTCTCGTTCCTGCGCCAGCAGTCGGCGTACGGCGACTCACGGCCGAACCGCTCGCTGGCCGACTACGTCGCGCCCGAGGGCGACCACCTCGGCGCCTTCGCGGTCGGGATCCACGGCGCCGACGATCTCGCCGCCCGCTTCGAGGCCGAGCATGACGACTACAAGGCGATCATGGCCAAGGCGCTCGCCGACCGGCTCGCCGAGGCGTTCGCCGAGTGGCTGCACAAGCGCGCGCGGCAGGAGTGGTACGAGACGGGCGACGAGCTGTCCGGCGAGGACCTGATCGCCGAGCGCTTCCGGGGCATCCGGCCGGCGTTCGGCTACCCGGCATGCCCCGATCACACGGAGAAGCGCAAGCTCTTCGAGCTCCTCGGCGCGGAGGCGACCGGGCTCGCGCTCACCGAGACGTGCGCGATGCTGCCGGCGGCGGCGGTCGCGGGCGTGTACTTCGGGCACCCGGCCTCGCGGTACTTCTCGGTCGGCCGCATCGGCCGCGACCAGGTCGCCGATTACGCGGCGCGCAAGGGCTGGGACGTCGCGGAGGCGGAGCGCTGGCTCGGCCCCAACCTCGCCTATACGCCCGACGCGCTCGCTCCCGCCTAGAGCAGGAGTCACTCATTCCTTAACGAAGCGCGCATGCGGCTCGGATATCCTCGTCCCGCCGACCGCCGTCGCTCGCGCGGCACCCCTCGCAGATGCGCACAACGCTCAAACGTGGAGTAGGAAGATCAGCTGCCGCGAACGGCAACGGCCACGCCGTTCTGCCGCCTGCTGCGCTGGCGCCGATGGTCACATACGAGCAGCCGCGGCCGCGCCGGCGCGTGGTGAAGGTGCTCGCGAAGACGCTGTTTGTGCTGCTCGCGCTCGTGGTGATGGTGACCACCGCGGCCGCCGCCGGCACGTGGCTCTACGGCGAAGACACGGTGGCGCAAATAACCCCGCCGCGCACGAAGGAGACCGAGAAGACGCGGAAGACGCTGGCGCTCCCGGCGCCGGGCAAGCCGGCGATTGCGCTCGTGCTCGGCTACGACAAGCGCTTCAAGGGCTCGGGGGCAGGAGAGCCTTCGCGCTCCGACACGATCATGCTCATCCGCATGGACCCGGAGCGCAAGACGATGACGCTGCTCTCCTTCCCGCGCGACCTGCAGGTGCCGCTCTACTGCCCGGGCCACGAGTATCTGCCCGATCGGATCAATGCCGCATGGGCGCTCGGCAACGGGCCGACGTGCACCGTCGACACGGTCAAGCATCTGACGGGGCTCAGCGTCAACTACCTGGTCACTGTCAACTTCAAGGGCTTCGTCCAGGTCGTCGACAAGATCGGCGGCGTCTGGATGGACATCGACCGGCGCTACTACCACGTCAACGACGGGGGCTACGACAACTACGCGGCGATCGACCTCCAGCCCGGCTACCAGAAGCTCGACGGCACACAGGCGCTCTCATTCGTCCGCTACCGGCACACGGACTCCGATCTCGTACGCAACGCGCGCCAGCAGCTGTTCGTGCGCGCGATCAAGGACCGCATCACGCACGACTTCCACGCCTCGACGATCCCGAAGGTGGTCGGCGCCCTGCGCAAGAACATCGACGTCTACCAGGGCGGCCACGACATCGACCTGAAGACGGTGATCAACTGGGCGCTGCTCGCCTACGAAATGCCGTCCGGGAACGTTGTGCGCGTGAAGATCGACAACATCACGGGCGCTGGTGTACCGGGCAACCCGCTCATCGCGCCGACATCGAGCATCGACGCCGCCGTGCAGCAGTTCCTGAACCCGGACGTCGAGGCGCCGACCAAGGCGGCCGCCGCCGCGCTCGGGCAGAAGCCGAAGCTGAAGCACGGGCTCGCGCCGTCCGAGGTGACGGTCGTCGCCCTGAACGGGAACGCCGTGGCGGGGGCCGCGTCCAACGCGACCGCGCAGCTCCAGTCGCACGACTACAAGACGCTGCTGCCGCCTGACGGGCTCCAGGCCGACGCGCCGACCTTCGACTACTTCCGGAGCCAGGTCTACTACCGCACGAGCATGGCGCGCTCCAAGGCGGCGGCGCGGCAGGTCGCGAACCTGTTCGGCTCGGCTGACATCCAGCCGATGCCGCTCGACCAGTCGGCCGCCTCGAAGAAGATCCGGCACCTCTCGCACGGCGCGATGCTCGTGGTCGTTGTCGGCAAGACGTTCAAGGGCAACCTCGCGCCGGCGCCGAAGGACACGACGCCCGTCCGCACGCCACCGGTGGTCACGTCCTCAGACGCCGCGCTCCCGTACCTGCAGGCGGAGCGCCGATACGTGCCGTTCCGGCTCCAGAATCCGACGGTGATCGAGCGCAACTCGGTCATCGACTCCGAGAAGCCGGTGCGCGTCTATCCGATCGGCGGCAACCACAAGGCCGTGCGGCTGACGTTCCACACGTACGGCTACCAGTACTGGGGCATCGAGGAGACCGACTGGACGGAGGCGCCGATCTTTGCCGCCGCCAACGAGACGCGGAAGCTCAAGGGCCGGCCGTACCAGCTGTACTTCTCGGGCTCGCACCTGCACATGGTCGTGCTCCGCGACGGCGACAAGTCGTACTGGGTTGTGAACACCCTGAACGACGACCTGTCGAACGAAACCATGCTGGCGATCGCGCGCGGCCTGAAGCCGATGAAGCCCCGCTAGGCTGGCGCGCATGGCGGAGCGGATCGCCGTTTTCGGTGCGGGCTACGCGGGCCTCGTCACGGGGGTCGGCTTCGCCGATCTCGGGCACGAGGTCGTCGTCCGCGACATCGCGCCCGAGAAGGTCGAGTCGCTGCGCGCGGGACGCGTGCCGTTCCACGAGCCTGGGCTGGAGGAGGTCATTGCCCGTTGCGGCGACCGGCTGCAGTTCACGCTGGACCCCCATGAGGCGGTCGCGGGGGCGCGCTTCGTGTTCGTCTGCGTCGGCACGCCGGCGACGTACTCCGGCGACGCAGACCTGTCGGCGGTGTGGACGGTGCTGGACGAGCTGCGCAAGCTCGAGGACGGCGCCGTCGTCGTCATGAAGAGCACCGTTCCCGTCGGCACCGGCGACAAGGTGCGCGCCGCCCTGGACGCGCGCGGGCTGACGCACGTCGGCTACGTGTCGAACCCCGAGTTCCTCGCGGAAGGCACGGCGGTCAAGGACTTCCTGGAGCCCGACCGGATCGTCATCGGGTCCTTCTCCGACGCGGACGGCGACGCGGTCGAGCGACTTCACGACGGGCTCGACGCCCCGATCGTGCGCACCGACGTCCCGTCGGCCGAGATGGTCAAGCTCGCGGCGAACGCCTACCTGGGGACGCGCATCTCCTTCATCAACGAGATCGCGAACGTGTGCGAGCTCGTCGGCGCCGACGTCGAGAAGGTGGCATGGGGGATGGGGCTGGACTCGCGGATCGGGACGCGGTACCTGCAGGCCGGGATCGGCTTCGGGGGCTCATGTTTTCCAAAAGACATTTCATTCCTAAAACTATTGGCAGGTAACTCCGGCTACCACTTCCAGCTGCTGAACGCTGTCATCGAAGTGAACGAGCTGCAGAAGCGGCGTGTCGTCTCGAAGCTCCAGAAGCACCTCGGCTCGCTGCGCGGCAAGACGATCGCGCTCCTCGGGCTGGCGTTCAAGGCGAACACCGACGACATGCGCGAGGCGCCGTCGATCGTCCTGGCCTCACGGCTGCTCGCTGAGGGCGCCGACGTGCGCACGTGGGACCCCGTCGCGGATGCGAGCAGCATCCTGCGCGGCGTGACCTTTTGCGACACGGTGCTCGACGCCGTGCGCAACGCGGACGCCGCCGTCGTCGTCACGGGCTGGGATGAGCTCAAGGACCTGCCGCGGGCCGAGATCCGCGACGCGATGCGCGTGCCGCTGATCGTCGACGGCCGCAACGTCGTCGACCCGGAGGCCGCGCAGGCCGCCGGCTTCACCTATGAAGGCATCGGCCGCGCTTCGACGTCTGCTCTGGCCGGGCTCCCGGAGACGGACGAGCCGGCGATCGCCGAGCGCTTGCCCGAAGCCTGACGCCGCCCGGCGCGGAACGAACCGTCACACGCGCTCTGTGTCGAAGTGGGCGTCGGCCACCCCTCCCGGCCCTCCCCGTAGCGCACTCACCTGTACAGACCTTGTTCCATGGGCTGTCCAGGAAACTCGTTGCCCACAGGCCTGCGGGGCGCGACTAGCCGCCGAAGAAGTCCGGGTTCGAACGCAGATGCTCCTCCGCGCGCTCGAGATCCTTGGGCGTGTTTACGGTGAGCCACTCGCCCTCGTAGGGCCACGCCCGTAGCCGGCCCTCGGCGGCGAGCTCCGGGAAGGTCGACCGCTCGTGATCGCCGCGCTCCGGCAGCCGGGCGATCGCCTCCTGGTCCAGGACGTACACGCCGACGTTGACCCAGTGCGGTAGCCGCGGTGCTTCGCGAAAGCCGCTCACCGTGCCGTCGTCGTCGACGTCGACGATCCCGAACGGCGACGTCAGCGCGGTCACGACGATCGTTGCCGCGGCGCCGTGCTCGCGGTGATCCTCCATCAGCGCGCCGAAGTCCGGCGCCAGGAGCTCGTCGGCGTTCAGCGCGAACAGCGGGCCGCTCTCGGAGCGAAAGCCGGCCGCGAAGCGCAGCCCGCCGCCGCGGCCGAGCCGTTCCGGCTCCTCCGCCAGCACGATCTCCGCGCCGATGCCGCCGAGCGCGCGCTCGAAGAACTCGCCCTGCCCTGCGGCGCAGCTCACGATCAGCCGCTCGACGCCCGCGCGCGCCAGCAGCCGGGACGTATGGGATACGAGCGGTGCGCCCGCGACGGGCACGAGCGCCTTCGGCAGACCCCCTGCGACCTGTCCGAGACGCTTGGCCTGGCCGCCCGCAAGCAGGATCGCTTCCACGCGCGCCTCTTTACCACGCGCCTCTTTCCGCCCGCGCAATACACTCGCCTCAGTGTCAGCCGACGAAGGGCTCTCCCCAAATCTCGAAGGGCTCGACGCGTTCGCGTTCGAGCCGCGGCGGATCGACAAGCCCTGGGGATACGAGCTGCTGTGGGCGTACGGCGACCAGTACGTCGGCAAGACGCTCTTCGTCCGCGCGGGCGAGTCGCTCTCGCTCCAGTTCCACCGCGTGAAGGACGAGTCGTGGTTCGTCCAGTCCGGGCGAGCGATGATCGAGGTGGGGGCGCTCGGCAAGGCCGTGCTCGTGAAGGAGGTCGTCCAGCCGGGGGCCGCCTTCCACTTCCCGCCCGGGACGGTGCACCGCGTGCGCGCGCTCGAGGACACGACCATCCTGGAGGTCTCGACCCCGCACCTTGAGGACGTCGTGCGGCTCGAGGACCGCTACGGCCGCGCAGAGGAATAGGCCAATAAGTTTGTAACACTGGCGCACAATCCTTCGCACGTTTATGTTAGGGTTGTGCGCGATGCGGAGGACAACTGTCAGCGAGGCGGCCGAGCAGACCGGCTGGTCGCCCCGGATGCTGCGCTACATCGAGACGGCCGGCCTGGTCGTCCCGGAGCGCAGCGAGTCCGGCTACCGGCTCTACTCGCTGCGAGAGCTGAACCAACTGCGCTCGCTCGCCGAGCTGAAGCGGCGCTTCGGCGCCGATATCGCCGACGTCGCCTTCGTCGCCCGCCTGCGCGGCGACCAGGCGCTCCGCGCCGCCCTCGACACCTGGTTCGCGGGACAGCCCGCGACGCCGGACGGACCATCGCCTGCCTGGGTGGAGTGGGAGCAGCGCAAGCACGAACGGCTCCTGGCCGCCTGACACCCGAAGAGAGAGAGGCTCCATGGCTTTGCAGCAATCGAAGCGTTACGACGTCAAGGATCTGGCACTCGCCGCAGAAGGCGTGCGGCGGATCGCGTGGGCGGACCGGCAGATGCCGGTGCTCGCCGCGATCCGCGAGCGCTTCGAGACCGAGCAGCCGCTGGCGGGCCATCGCATCGCCGCCTGCCTGCACGTCACCACCGAGACCGCCAACCTCGCCCGTACGCTGAAGGCCGGCGGCGCGGACGTCGTGCTGTGCGCGTCGAACCCGCTGTCCACGCAGGACGACGTGGCCGCCGCGCTCGTCGACGAGTTCGACATCTCGGTCTTCGCCATCAAGGGCGAGGACAACGACACCTACTACCAGCACATCGAGGCCGCGGTCGACCACAAGCCGCAGATCACGATGGACGACGGCGCAGACGTGATCGGCGTCCTCCACGCGCACCGGCGCGAGCAGCTCGTCGACGTGATCGCCGGCACCGAGGAGACGACCACCGGCGTCATCCGCCTCCGCGCCCTCGAGCGCGACGGCGCCCTCGGCTTCCCGATCATCGCGGTGAACGAGGCCAACACGAAGCATCTGTTCGACAACCGCTACGGCACGGGCCAGTCGACGATCGACGGGATCATCCGCGCAACGAACGTCCTGCTCGCGGGCAGCACCTTCGTGGTCGCCGGGTACGGCTGGTGCGGCCGCGGCGTCGCGACGCGGGCGAAGGGGCTCGGCGCGCACGTCGTCGTCACCGAGGTCGACCCGCTCAAGGCGCTCGAGGCCACCATGGACGGCTTCCAGGTCATGACCATGGAGCGCGCGGCCCGGATCGGGGACATCTTCGTCACCGCGACCGGAGACAAGTCCGTCATCGCCCGTCACCACCTCGAGGAGATGAAGGACGGCGCGATCGTCGCCAACACCGGCCACTTCAACGTCGAGATCGACATCCCGGCGCTCCGCCAGCTCGCGACCGAGACGCGCGAGGCGCGGCAGTTCGTCGAGGAGTTCACGCTCGCCGACGGCCGGCGGATCTACCTGCTCGCCGACGGGCGGCTCGTCAACCTGTCCGCCGCCGAGGGCCACCCCGCTCAGGTGATGGACATGTCGTTCGCGAACCAGGCGCTGTCGGTCGAGTTCGCGATCGAGCACGCCGGCGAGCTCGAGCGGAAGGTCTACGTCGTGCCGGAGGAGATCGACCGCGAGATCGCGCGGCTCAAGCTCGCGACGATGGGCGTCGAGATCGACACGCTCACGGAGGAGCAGGCCAGGTACCTGGCCTCGTGGGACGAGGGCACCTGATCTTCTGACCCCGACCGAAAATGGGGGCGCTCGGGTAAAAGGGCGCCGATGAAGGCAATTGTTCTCGCAGCCGGGTACGCCACCCGGCTGCGGCCGTTGACGGAGCAGGTGCCGAAGCCGCTGCTCCCGCTCGCCGGCCGCCCGATGCTCGACTACCTGTGCGACTCACTCGACGCGGTCGGCGAGATCGACGCGATACACGTCGTAACCAACGGCCGCTTCGCCCAGAGCTTCGTGGAGTGGGCGGCCGGCCGCGTGGGGCGCGCGTCCGTCCGCGTGCACGACGACGGCACGACGACGAACGAGACCCGCCTCGGCGCGACCGGCGACATCCGCTTCGTGCTCGACGAGGCCGGCATCCGCTGCCACGACCTGCTCGTCGTGGCCGGCGACAACCTCTTCGACTACGACCTGACCGACCTGGTCGCCTTTTGGCGCGCGAAGGGCGAGGCGAGCGCGATCTCGATCCACGACGTCGGCGACCTCGCGCTCGCCGCGCAGTACGCGGTGATCGAGCTCGACGAGGCCGACCGGATCGTGTCGCTGGTGGAGAAGCCCGAGCTGCCGCAGAGCACGCTCGCTGCGACCGCGACCTACGTCTTCGCCGCGCAGCACGCTGCGCTCGTGGACGACTACCTGGATGCGGGCAATCCGCCCGACCCGATCGGGCTTTTCCCGGCGTGGCTGTACCGGCAGGCGCCCGTCTACGGCTACCGCTTCGCCGGCGAGTGGCTCGACATCGGCGACCACGAGCAGCTGCTCGAGGCGGACAACCGCCTGCGCGCCCGCATGGGCCTCGAGCGCCGAACGGCGTACGTCTTGTAGCGCTTTCGGCACAGACACGTCACATCTTCCGCCGTACCGTCGATGGAGTGCCGCTCCTCGACGTCTTGCTGCCGCGCCGCTGCCTCGTCTGCGGACAGGTCGCGGAGGAGCTCTGCGAGCGCTGCCTCGCCGCGATTCCACGCCTGCCGCCGCCGTTCTGCGCGCGCTGCGGGGCACCGACGGGGTGGCCCGTGCGCCGCTGCGGTGAGTGCGCCGGCCGCCGGCTCGCCTTCGCCTCCGCGCATGCGGCGGTCGCGTACGACCCGGTCGTCCGTGCGCTCGTCGCCGGCTGGAAGGAGCACGGACGGCGCAACGTCGCGGCGCTGGCGGCAGACATCGTCACCGCGACGGTGCACCTGCCGGTCGCGGACGCGCTCGTCCCGGTGCCCGCCGACGCGGAGCGGCGGGCGCGGCGTGGGCATAGCCCGGCTGCGCGGCTCGCCGCCCAGCTCGGGGCGCGCTGGGAGCTCCCGGTCCGCGACGTGCTCGTCCGGCGCCCCGGGCAGCGGCAGCGCGGTCTGGCGCTCGCCGAACGACGGCGCAACGTGCGCGCCGCGTTCCGGGCTGTTGCGTCCGCGCCCGCACGGGTCGTCCTCGTCGACGACGTGTACACGAGCGGCTCGACCGCGGCCGCCGCCGCCTCGGCCCTGCGCCGCGCCGGAGCGACGCGGGTGGAGGTGGTGACCTTCGCGAGGGCCGTGCGCTAGATTCGAAGGCCCCACGGAGGAAGGATCGGAGGGCCACATGGAGCTTCGCGTCAAGGGCAAGAACACCGAGGTCGCCGAGTCGATCCGAAGCTACGGCGAGCGCAAGCTCGGCAAGCTCGAGCGGATCCTCGACGACGAGGCCCGCGTCGAGCTGGAGCTCGCCGAGGAGACGAATCCCGCCATCGCCGCCAACCAGGTGGCCGAGGCGACGGTCTGGACGCGCCGCCACGTCGTGCGCGCGCGTGAGGCATCGCCCGACATGAAGGCGTCGATCGACCAGCTCGTGAGCAAGCTCGAGCGCCAGATCAAGGACGCGCGCGAGAAGGTGCGCAACCGCCGTCCGCGCGGCGAGGCGCCGGAGCCCGCGCCGGTGCTCGACCTCGACGAGGTCGACGGCACCATCGTGCGCACGAAGCAGTTCGCCCTGAAGCCGATGACGGCCGAGGAGGCCGTTCTCCAGCTCGAGCTGCTCGGCCACGACTTCTACGTCTTCCGCAGCATCGACTCCGACGAGGTCAACGTCGTCTACCGGCGCCGCGCCGGCGACTACGGCCTGATCGAGCCGGCGTAATGGGCGGATTCGAACCCGAAGGCGTGCGCGGCCCCTCCGGGCTCGACGCGCTCACCGGCGGCGCGCAGCGCCGGTGGGACGCGATGGGCATGGCCGACGCGCCGCTCTTGACCGGCGACGCCGTCCATTTCGTCGCCCTTGAGGACGGGAGCATCGTCACCGAGGAGTCCGTCGCGGAGGGCGGCGTCGACCCGCTCGCCGAGGCGATCGAGAGCCAGCTGTCGGCGCCCTACCGCGCCGAGGGCATCCGCGACGGGGAGCGCTGGGCGGTCACGGCGAACTCGATCGAGGTCGCGAGCTTTGCGGAGGAGATCCCCGGCGACACGATCGAGCTCGTCAAGCGCGGCGTCGAGCGGGAGCTGACCGTCGACGACGAGCCCTCGGACGCCCCGGTGCCGTCGCTCGAGGCGTACGGCGACGCCCGAACCGGCGACTACGTCGCCCGCGCCGACCGGATCGACGCCGACCTCTGGGAGGTCCAGATCAGCCCCCTCTAACGGCTACCCTGGGTCCTGATGTCAAACCTCGGCGGGTTCGAGAAAGTCCTGCGCGTCGGCGAGGGCCGGCGGCGCAAGAAGCTGCAGCAGCAGGCGGCCTACGTCGCCACGCTCGAGCCTGACTTCGAGAAGCTCTCGGACGCCGAGCTGGCTTCCAAGACGGTCGAGTTCAAGCAGCGGATAGAGAACGGGGATGACCTCGAGGACGTGCTCTTCGAGGCCTACGCCGCGGTGCGCGAGGCGTTCAAGCGCGTCATCGGCGTCCGCCTCTTCGACGTCCAGGTGATGGGCGGGATCGTGCTCCACGAGGGCGACATCGCCGAGATGAAGACCGGCGAAGGGAAGACGTTCGTCGCGGCCCAGCCGCTGTACCTGAACGCGCTCGCCGGCCACAACGTCCACCTCGTCACGGTCAACGACTACCTCGCCAAGCGCGACGCCGAATGGGTCGGGCCCGTCTACCAGGCGCTCGGGATCCGCGCCGGGAACATCGAGAACATGATGCCCCAGGCCGCGCGGCACGAGGCCTACGCCGCCGAGATCACCTATGGCACGAACTCGGAGTTCGGGTTCGACTACCTGCGCGACAACATGGCTGTCCGGCTCGAGGACACCGTCCAGCGCGGGCACAACTACGCGATCGTGGACGAGGTCGACTCGATCCTCATCGACGAGGCGCGGACGCCGCTGATCATCTCCGGCGAACCGGAGGTGGCCGCGCAGGTCTACTACGACTTCGCGCGGATCACGAAGGCGCTCGAGGGCCGCCGCGCCACGCCGGGCGGGATCGGCAAGGGCATGGACGAGCTCGCCGAGACGGGCGCGGACTACCTCTTCGACGAGAAGCACAAGACCGTCTCGCCGGGGCAGCCCGCGATCGAGAAGGTCGAGCGCGCGCTCGGGATCGACAATCTCTACGACCCGCGCAACGTCCAGCTCGTCAACCACTTGAACCAGGCCCTGAAGGCGCAGGCGCTGTTCCACCGCGACGTCGACTACGTCGTCCAGGACGGCGAGGTGAAGATCGTGGACGAGTTCACCGGCCGCATCATGGAAGGGCGCCGCTGGTCGGAGGGCCTGCACCAGGCGGTCGAGGCGAAGGAGGGCATGCGCATCCAGGAGGAGCACGTCACCCTCGCGACGATCACGCTCCAGAACTACTTCCGCCTCTACGAGAAGCTCGGCGGCATGACCGGTACGGCCAAGACCGAGGAGAAGGAGTTCGTCGAGATCTACGGCCTGAACGTCGTCGAGATCCCGACGAATCAACACGTCGCGCGCGACGACAACAACGACCTGATCTTCAAGACGAAGGACGCCAAGTTCGCCGCCGTCATCGAGGACCTCGCCGAGCGCCACGAGAAGGGGCAGCCGGTGCTGGTCGGCACGATCGACGTCGAGACCTCCGAGTACCTGGCGCAGCTGCTCCAACGGCGTGGCGTCCCGCACAACGTGCTGAACGCGAAGGAGCACGCGCGCGAGGCCGAAATCATCCAGGACGCCGGCCAGAAGGGCTCGGTCACGATCGCGACCAACATGGCCGGCCGTGGCGTCGACATCAAGATCGACGACGAGGTACGCGAGCTCGGTGGCCTCTACGTGCTCGGCACCGAGCGCCACGAGGCGCGCCGCATCGACAACCAGCTTCGCGGCCGCTCAGGCCGCCAGGGCGACCCCGGCGAGTCGCGCTTCTACCTGTCCGGCCAGGACCAGGTCGTGCGCCTGTTCGCCGGCGACCGCATCTTCAACATCATGAACCGCTTCAAGCTCCCGGACGACCAGCCCATGGAGGCGAAGATCCTCTCGAACCAGATCGAGAACGCCCAGAAGAAGGTCGAGGAGCAGAACTTCGTCATGCGCAAGAACGTGCTCAAGTACGACGACGTCCTCAACGTGCAGCGTCAGGTGATCTACGAGCAGCGCCGCCAGGTGCTCGAAGGGCTCGACCTCTCCGAGGACGTCCGCGGGTGGATCGACGAGGTCATCGAGCGCGTCGTCGGCCAGTACACCGCGTCCGAGGTGCTCGACGAATGGGATCTCAACGGGCTCGTCGTCGCCATGGCCGACCTCTACGGCTCCGACATCACGCTGGACGAGCTGCGTGAGGAAGGCGTCGACCTGCGCTCGCCGGAGGCGCTCACCGAGGAGTTCGCCGAGGACGCCAAGGACGTCTACGCCGCCAAGGAGGAGGAGTTCGGCTCGGACGCCGAGGGCCAGCCGCTCATGCGCGAGCTCGAGCGCTACGTGATCCTCCAGGTCGTCGACACGCGCTGGCGCGAGCACCTCGAGAACATGGACTACCTGCGCGAGGGCGTGCACCTCCGCGCGATGGCGCAGAAGGACCCGCTCGTCGAGTACCGGGGCGAGGGCCACACGATGTTCCAGGAGCTCGGCTTCGCCGTCCACGAGGAGGTCGTGAGCCTCCTGTTCCATGCGCAGATCGAGCCGACCGAAGGCGATCTCGGCCTGGAGGCGCGGAACGGTGCCCCCGCCGGCCCGATGTCGTACGAGCACCAGTCGCTCGCCGGCTCCGACGCGATCGCCGCGGCCGGGCTCGGCGGCGAGGCAGTGGCGACCGCGACCCTGGCCGGCAACCTCGGCGGCAACGGCGGCGGCTCGGTCGCCACGATCCCGCAGCAGCGCGTGGTTTCCGAGGAGCAGAAGCTGGGCCGCAATGACCCCTGCTGGTGCGGCTCGGGCAAGAAGTACAAGAAGTGCCACGGAGCCTGAAAGTCCGGCCGCGCTGCGCGCGACCATGACGACTTTCAGGCTTGATCTCTGATCACACGCGCCGGGGCCGCGATGTAGCTGCGGCGGGGAACCCGCCTCCGCTGGGGCTGTCCCCGAAGGGGGCTGTCCCGAGTGGTCAGGTCTCCCGATTGGTCCGACCTCCCTCAGCCGGGGGGTAGGACTCGCCGGTGCCGCTGCCGAACCTGAAGGTAGTGCGCCGCCTCGCCCTCGCCGCCGTTGCCTTGCTCGCGCTCGCCTTCGTGGCCGCCGCGTCGGCGCGCGACCCGCGCGCCGAGAAGCTGCGCCTGAACGCCCGCAGACAACCGCGCCGCTCGCGCGGCGCTCCTCACGACTGCCGACCTGCAGCCTGTCTGGCAGCGGGTCAAGGGCTCGGGCGACGAGACCGTTCCGATCTGCCCGGGCTACCGGCCGGACTTCTCGAGGTACACCGTCACCGGCAAGGCCGAGGCCGAGTTCAAGGACGCGTCGGGTCGAACTGGTCATCTCCTCTTCCGAGGTCTACGCGAGCCACGCCCAGGCGATCGCGGACTACCGGCTCGGCACCAAGCCGCAGGTCGCCTCGTGCCTCGCCCAGACGTTCGAGCAGCAGCCGACCGGTGACCCCACGCGTGCACGTCAAGGCCGTCAGCGCGAAGCAGGTCGCCGCGCCGCGGCTCGGCGAGCGGTCGGCGCGCTACAAGATCGTCTTGCGCTTCACCGGGCCTGGCGGCTCCGTGCCGCGTACCTCGACGCCATCGTGTTCCAGAAGGGCCGGACTATCGCGCTGCTCATGGCGACTGGCGTCCCGCAGCCGATCACGGACGGCCCGACATTGGCGAGGGTCATGTCCGCGCGCGCTTCGGCCTAGTTCCGGCTGACAGTCCGACTCGCGCAGCGAGCCGGACTTCCGAGGGTAGGATCGGCCGCATGGCCGAGACGCAGACGCAGCAGTCGCTCGCCGAGCAGCTCGAAGGGATCGGGGCCCAGCTTGCCTGGGTCCGTGATTACCTTTGACCCGGATTCGCTAGCGGCCCGCGCGGCCGAGCTCGAGGCGCGGATGGGCGCGCCCGGCTTCTGGGACGACCAGCAGGAAGCGGCGCGGATCTCCGCCGAGCACGCGCGCGCGTCGCGCAAGATCGAAACGTACCGCCGCCTCTCCGACGACTACGAGGCGATCAGCGCGCTGGCCGGCGAGGGCGACGCGGACGGCGAGCTGACCGCGCTCATCGCGCCGCTCGAGCGCGAGCTGAACCGGCTCCAGGAGGACGCGCTCTTCAACGGCCAGTACGACGCCGGCGACGCGCTGCTCTCGATCCACGCGGGCGAGGGCGGCACGGACGCGCAGGACTGGGCCGAGATGCTCGCGCGCATGTACCTGCGCTGGGCCGAACGGCGCGGGCTCAAGGCCGAGGTCGTCGAGGCGAGCCCGGGGGAGGAGGCGGGCCTCAAGTCGATCGCGATGACCGTCCAGGGCGAGAACGCGTACGGCACGCTCAAGGCCGAGCGCGGCGTCCACCGGCTCGTCCGCCTGTCGCCGTTCGACTCCGCCCACCGCCGGCAGACCTCCTTCGCACAGGTCATCGTCGCTCCGCTCGTCGGCGACGAGGCGGAGGTGGAGATCGACGAAGGAGACCTCCGGATCGACACCTACCGTGCAAGCGGTGCCGGTGGACAGCACGTCAACAAGACCGACTCGGCCGTGCGGATCACGCACCTCCCGACCGGGATCGTCGTGCAGAACCAGAACGAGCGATCGCAGTCGTCCAACAAGCAGGCGGCCATGCGGCTGCTCCGCTCACGCCTCGCCGAGCTCGCCGAGGAGCAGCGCGAGGAGGAGCTGGCCCGCGAGCGCGGCGCGGCGCAGAACACCGGCTTCGGCAGCCAGATCCGCAGCTACGTGCTCCACCCGTACCAGCTCGTCAAGGATCTCCGCACCCAGCACGAGACCGGCAACACGCAGGCCGTGCTCGACGGTGATCTCGACGATTTCATCCGCTCATACCTGCTTGCCCAGGCGACGGAAAAGCCCGGCTAGCAGGAGGTTTCGCTAGACTCCCGAACTCCCGAGAACCGGTGTGGCCCTATGGCGGCCGCCCACCTCCGATCCGGTGCAACAAGAACTCGTACATCCAGACACGATCACGGCCCTGGCCGAGCCAGAGGCCGAGCGCCCCGCGGTCTCGGCGCGGTCGATGATCGTGTTCGACGGCGTCAGCAAGATCTACGAGCCCAACGTCGCCGCGCTCCGCGAGGTCTCCTTCATCATCGACAAGGGCGAGTTCGTCTTCCTCGTCGGCCCCTCGGGCTCGGGCAAGTCGACGGCGATCCGCATGCTGCTGAAGGAGGTCGAGCCGACCTCCGGCCGCGTGATCGTGTCGGGCCGCGACCTGGGCCGGCTGCGCCGCTCGAAGGTGCCGATGCTCCGCCGCAACCTCGGCTGCGTCTTCCAGGACTTCAAGCTGCTGCCGAACCGGTCGGCGTACGACAACGTCGCCTACGCGCTCAAGGTGCAGGGCGAGAACCGCAACGCCGTCCGCAAGAAGGTGCCGGAGGTGCTCTCGCTCGTCGGCCTCGCCGACAAGATGAGCTCGCTCCCCGACGAGCTGTCCGGCGGCGAGCAGCAGCGCGTCTCGATCGCGCGCGCCGTCGTCAATCGGCCGCCGCTGCTCATCTGCGACGAGCCGACCGGCAACCTCGATCCCGACACATCCGTTGGGATCATGCAGCTGCTCTACCGCATCAACCGCGCCGGGACGACCGTGCTCATGGCCACGCACGACCGCGAGATGGTCGACAAGATGCGCCGCCGCGTGATCGCGCTCGAGGACGGCGCGCTGATCCGCGACGAGCGCCGCGGGGGGTACACGACCGAGTGAGGCTGCGGATGCTCTTCTCGGAGTCGCTCCGCTCCATGACGGCGAACATCTCGACGACTGCGGCGGCGACGCTCACGGTGCTGATCGGCATGTTCCTCGTCGGCGTGTTGCTCGCGTTCGGCACCTGGGCGCGCAGCTGGAGCGACCAGAAGAAGGACGAGCTGGTCGTGAAGGTCTACTTCTGCACCGAGCTCGAGTGCGGCAAGGACGCCACGAAGAAGCAGGAGAACGCCGTCTTTACGACGCTCCAGAACAACGCCCTCGTCAAGCCGGGCGGGGTCGTCTTCATCTCCAAGGCCGCGGCCTACAAGAAGATGAAGAAGGAGCACCCGGAGATCATGGGCGAGCTCTCGACGAACCCCCTCCCGGACTCCCTCGCGGTCACGCCGCTGCACGGCGAGAACACGTCGAAGATCGCCGCGAGCCTGAACCCGAAGCCGCAGGGCGTGGAGGACGTCAAGTACGGCCAGAAGACGACGAGCCGCGTGCTCCAGCTCGCGCACGTGATCGAGACGGTCTTCGTCTTCGCCGTGCTGATCCTGCTCGCGGCCGCGATGATCCTGATCGCGAACACGATCCGCCTGTCGATCTTCTCGCGGCGCCGGGAGATCGAGGTGATGAAGCTCGTCGGCGCATCCAACTGGTTCGTCCGCGGCCCGTTCATGCTCGAGGGGCTGCTCTGCGGCCTGATCGGCTCCGTCCTCGCCGTCGTGCTCCTGCTCGTCGCGCGCGCGGCGGTGGCCGGGCCCATCCTCGACAACCTCGACGCCGCCGACGGCGCGCACGCGATCGCGTTCAGCCTGAACGCGCTGATCCTCTGCGGCCTCGGCCTGTTCATCGGGGCGGTCGGGTCGGGGCTCACGGTTCGCCGCTTCCTCAAGGTCTAGGCCCGCGAAAGTCCGCCCGCGCTTCGCGCTGGGCATGACGACTTTCGCGGGAGTGAGAACCCAGTTAGACGCGCCGGGGCCGCGGAGTGACTGCGGCCGGGCAAGCCGGCCTCTGTCGGTTGCAAGCGCGCCGAACAGCCATGGAGGCGGGACACTTCCGTTTCAGTGCCAGGCACGCGAACGGATGTGTGACGGATGAGCGACCGGATCGTCGTCGAGGTCGGGCAGCGGGGGAAGCTCGTCGTCGGCGAGCCGTACTTCGCGCCGGGGACGCCGCTCGTGCTCGACCGGAAGCGCCTCGGGGACGCGCACCCGGGCGACCTCGCCGTCGTGCTCCCGGGCCGCGGCCGCGCGCGGGTGGAGCGGGTGGTCGGGCCTGCCTCGTCGCTCGCCGCGGTGCTCGAGGCCCTGCTCGAGCAGGAGGGCCTGCGCGCGCCCTTCGAGCCATATGACCCGCCGGACCCGCCGCTCGAGGGCCGCACCGACCTGCGCGACCTGGTCACCTTCACGGTCGACCCTGACACGGCGAAAGACTTCGACGACGCCATCTCTGCCCGCGCCGACGGAGACGGGATCCGCGATCTGGGTGCACATCGCCGACGTATCGGCGTTCGTCCCGGCCGGCAGCCCCCTCGACGTCGGCGCTTCGCACCGCGGCAACTCCGTCTACGTGCCCGGCCGGGTGGCGCCAATGCTTCCCCCGCAGCTCGCGGACGACCGCTGCAGCCTGCGTCCGCACGTCGACCGGCTCTGCCTGACCGTCGAGGTGCTGTTCGACGCGAAGCTCGACGCCGGCGAGCCGCTCTTCTACCGCTCCATCATCCGCAGCGACGAGCGGCTCACCTACGACCGAGCCCAGGCGATCCTCGCCGGCGGCGAGCGGGCGGACGCGCTCGAAGTCGGCGAGGCGATCGCGCTGGCAGACCGGGTCGCGCGCGAGCTGCGCCGCCGTCGCTTCGCGCGCGGCGCGCTGCGCATCACGCGGCCCGAGCTCTCCTTCGCCTTCGACGACGGACAGGTCGAACGCGCGTGGCTCGAAGCCGAGCCGCAGGCGCACGCGCTCGTCGAGGAGCTGATGATTCTTGCCAACGAGGCGGTGGCCGGGTTGCTGTCCTCGCGCAACCGCGAGGCGCTGTACCGCGTCCACGAGAACCCCGACCCGCAGGCAGTCGCTCTCCTCATCGCCAAGCTCGCCGACCTCGGAGTTCCCACGCCGCCGGTGCCCGAGGACGAGCACATGACCGGCTCGGAAGCGGCCGCCCTCGTCCACGAGATCAGCGAGCGCGTCACCGAGTACGTCGGCCAGTCGGGCCGCGGGCGGGTCGCGTTCCCGACGCTCGTCCTGCGGTCGCTCAAGCAGGCGCGCTACGACCCGCGCAACCTCGGGCACATGGGCCTGGCGAGCCGCGCCTACTGCCACTTCACGTCGCCGATCCGCCGCTATCCGGACCTCGTCTGCCACCGTGCGCTCCTCCGCGAGCTCGGCGTCTCCGACGAGCCGGTCGCTCCCGAGGAGCTCGAGATCGTCGCGGAGCAGACGTCGGCGACCGAGCGCGCAGCGTCCAGGATCGAGTACCTCGCCGACGAGATCTGCATCGCGTGGCTGCTCGAGCGGGAGCTGTTCGAGCGCGGCTGGGACGTGCCCTACGAGGGTGAGATCGCCGGGGTCATCGGCTCCGGCCTCTTCGTTCGGTTCGGCGAGGTGTACGAGGGCTACGTGCCCGTGCGGCGGCTGCCCGGCGATTACTTCGAACTGACGGAGCTGGGCACCGCGCTCGTCGGACGCCGGAGCAACCGGACCTTCCGGCAAGGCGACGCGATCGAGGTCACGGTCACGTCGGTCGACCGGACGACGGGCAAGGTCGAGCTCGCCCCCTTCCTAGAATCGGTGGAATGGCGCGGAAAACGGGCGAGAAGCTGATCGCGGAGAACCGGCGCGCGCGCTACGAGTACCACCTGCTCGAGCGCGTGGAGACCGGCATCGTGCTGACCGGCACCGAGGTGAAGTCCCTCCGCGAGGGCCGGGCGACGCTTGCCCAGGCCTATGCCGACGTGCGCGACGGCGAGCTCTGGCTCATCGGCCTGCACATTTCGCCCTACGACCGCGGCACGAGCGGTGCGCACGATCCCGACCGCCCGCGCAAGCTGCTCGCGCACCGGCGCGAGATCGACTCGCTCTACGGGATGGTGCGCGAGAAGGGCCTGACGCTCGTGCCGACGCGCCTCTACTTCAAGGACGGGCGGGTCAAGGCCGAGCTGGCCGTCGCGCGCGGCAAGGAGGTGCGCGACAAGCGCCGCGACATCGCGAAGCGCGAGGCCGATCGCCAGATCGAGCGCGCGCTGAAGTCCAGGCGCTGACTTGACTTTGGGCGTAGGACGCACCGTTTCCGGAAATGGGCCGTTCGGCCCATGAACTCGTTGCAGATCGGGCGTAGGGTCGCCCGATTCGAGGGTGTTTCGGTGCGCGAGACGAGCCTCCGCGTGCGGCGCGGGGTGGGGCGGGACCGCCGGAAACGGTAGGCTCTCTGGCGGGTCAGCGGATTGTTGCGATCCGCATAGATTTCGGGGGCTTCTAGTAGGGGCGAGTAGAAGGTGGCAGGATGTGCCGCATCCGCGACTGGCGGGTTTTGCGGGTGGGTGAGAACGGGCGCGCCGAGCGCGCCCTGAGGAGAGGTGACATTCATGGCGGCTGCGGTGTTTGGTTCTTCGTTCCGGCGGCGGATCGTATTCGGGCTGGCTGCGCTCGTTGCGTGAGCGCGCTCGTCGCGTTGATGGGCGTGCGCGCGAGCGGCGCGGCGCCGCCCGACCATTTCGTTGTGTCCGTGTCCGGCGGGAACCCGGTTGCCGGTCAGCCGTTCAACGTGACGGTTATGGCCCAGGACTCGTCCAACAACACCGACACGGCCTACAACAGCAACAACCAGTTGATCACGTTCTCGGGGCTTAACACCGCGCCCGACGGCACGGCGCCCACTCTGCTCGTCACGGTCGACTTCAGTGCGACGCCCGGCGTGGGCACTGCCTCACTGACGCTCGACAAGGCGGAGACCGTCTCCCTCGAGGCGCAAGACGGTACTGCGGGGACTCCTACTCCGCCGACGGCACAGTCGACCCGGGCGCGCTCGACCATTTCGGCGTCCCGAACCCGGGGACGCAGACCGCGGGTCAGTCGTTCACCGAAACGATCACGGCGCAGGACACCTGGGACAATACGGCATACGCAGCCGGGACCGGCTACCCGGATGGGCAGCATGCACTGACGTTCTCTGGGGCCGCGGCGACGCGCCGAACGGGACCAATCCGTGCTTACGTGGCGGACTCGCCGAACGGGGTCGTGTACTCCAACGAACGCGTTCACTGTCAATTTCACCGAGTGGCGTCAGCGACCCGATTCACATCACGCTGGTCGAGGCCGCGTCGACGACGTTGACCGCGACTGCGACGGCCGCTGCTGACGGACACCGTCGAGCTTGACGGTCGATCCGGCTGATGCGGCTCAGTTCGCGGTGCCGACGCCGGCGACGCAGACGGCGGGTATGTCGTTCAACGAGACGATCACGGCGCTGGATGCGTACGGGAACACGGCGTCGGGGAACGCGGCGAATCCTGGTGGGTACGCGGGAGCGAAGACGCTGACGTTTTCGGGGCCGGCGAACTCGCCGAACGGGACGCATCCGTGTTACGGGGCTGCGGATTCGCCTCCGTGTGCGGCGCCGGATACGGCGAGCGTGACCTTCACGGCCGGGGTCAGCGCTGCGGTTCCGGTCACGCTGTTCAACGCGGCGTCGACGACGTTGACGGCGGCTGCGTCGTCGCCGACGCTGACGGGCACGTCGTCGAGCTTCACGGTGGATCCGGCTGATGCGGCTCAGTTCGCGGTGTCGCGCCGGGGACGCGGACGGCGGGTACGTCGTTCAACGAGACGATCACGGCGCTGGATGCGTACGGGAACACGGCGTCGGGGAACGCGGGGAATCCTGGCGGGTACGCGGGAGCGAAGACGCTGACGTTTTCGGGGCCGGCGAACTCGCCGAACGGGACGCATCCGTGTTACGGGGCTGGGGATTCGCCTCCGTGTGCGGCGCCGGATACGGCGAGCGTGACCTTCACGGCCGGGGTCAGCGCTCTTTCCGGTCACGCTGTTCAACGCGGCGTCGACGACGTTGACGGCAGCTGAGTCGTCGCCGACGCTGACGGGCACGTCGTGGAGCTTCACGGTTGATCCGGCGATCCGGATCATTTCGCGGTGTCGAAGCCGGGGACGCGACGGCGGGTACGTGGCTTCAACGAGACGATCAGTGCGCTGGATGCGTATGGGAACGCAGCGACGGGGAACACGGTCGATCTGGCGGGTAGCGGGGGCGCAGACGTTGACGTTCTCGGGGCCGGCGAACTCGCCGAATGGGACGCATCGTGCTACGGGGCGGCCGACACGCCCCGTGTGGGGCCGGATAGGCGAGCGTGAGTTCACGGCCGGGGTCAGTGCGCGGTTCCGGTCACGCTGTTCAAGGCGCAGGCCGCTGTCTCCCTGACCGTGACACAGAGCGCCCTGAGCGGCAGCAGCAGCGAGCTTCCAGGTCTCCCCGGATGCTCCGGCGACCCTGACGTTCAGCCCCGGCGCCGATTCCCGAGACGGAGGTCAACAAAATCATTAATGGTCCGCCGGCCAACGGGCATCAGACGTCACTGTGCCAGATCAGTACGGCAACCGCGCGTACAGCATTCAGGTCACGATCACGGTCGACCCGCTGTCGCAGTGCGCGACGCCGGTGGCCTCGTGCTCGACCTCCAACCTGATCGGGACGACGACGGTCGACCACGTCGGGTTCGAGTTCCGTCGGACACTGCGCCCGACCGGCGTCGCGAACTTCAGCCTCTCCGCCAACCTCGTCCAGGTGGGCTACGTACTGCGCGCGACGGCGCCTGAACGGGAAGCATTCGGGAAGAGCAGCGGATTCAACATCGGGACGAAGGTCTCCCCTGCGCCCCCTCGTGCACAAACCAGCAGGCCTCGATTCCGCAACAACACGACCCTCTCCGTCGACGGGGCGACGACCGGTAACACCGGTACGACCCTCGGTCTGGCGCTGATCCAGTCGGGCGCGAACTTCGTGGCCCTCGACCCGGTCCTCTGCACGTCCGCCGGCGTTCCGTTCACGCCGGCAATCGGGGCCCCGACGGCGAACATCGACGTCAACGTCGTCGGTGCCGGCACGCCGGCCCTTACGGTGACATGGACGCTCGACCAGCTCGATTGTCAACCTCAACGCGAACAACGGCGCGGCGCACTACCAAGCATGTGCGGGCGCGGTCAACCTCACGGATCCGACGAACGGCAATCTGCCCGCCGCGAAGCGATGGACGACGAAGGACGGGACGAAGGCCGTGCCGAGCCTGGATTCCGCCTTCGGTGTCTATCTCTACTGGGGCGTGCTTCGGGACTGCGACACCAACACGAAGAAGAACGCGCTGACGTCGATCCCTGCGTCGCTGTCGAGGACGAAGGATTCAGTCGCGGCAACATGAGCTTGAAGTTCGTGGTCCCGTATCCGTACGACTTTCGGATGGGCATGGAGCCCGTAAGAACTTGAGAGAGAGAACGCGTCCCGGAGCGGGCTACGCCGAGGCTGCCCGCTCCGGGAGCGGAATCGCCGGCACCGACGACGACGTCGAGCCGCCCCAAGATAACGTCGCGCTCGGCGACGAGCTCTCGGTCGGCTCGTTTCGCAGCGTGCGCAGCAGGGCGAGCGCGTCCAGAGCGAGCCATAGCTCGTAACGGCGTTCTCCTCGCGTGCGTCTCTGACGCTCTGCTCGAGCGCTTGCTCGGCGGCGTCGAACTCGCCAAGCTGCATGAGCGCGCTGCCCTCGATGCGCTTCAGCATCGGAACGAGCTGATCGATCGCATGCTGAGCTCGCGCTGCCGCCAGCGTCTCGACCGCCAATGTCCGTGCCCGTTCGGCTGCGCCCTCGAGGACGAGGCATTCAGCGAACCGTGCGTTCGTCGTCACGAGCTGGTCACGCGCACCAACCCGATCACTCGCTCGAGCGCCTCGCCCAGCAGTTCGTGCGCCTCTTCGAATCGGCCTGAAGGGCGGCGAAGCGGCCATAGACGCTCGCGATCGCGCCGATCAGGTCGGTCGGTGCAACGCTCGAGAATGCGCAGCGCACTGCGGACGAGCGGGACGGCATCTTTGAGCGGCCTGGTACGAATGAGGATCTCGCCGCGGTTGATGTCGAGTTGTCCTTGAGAGCGGTCGCCCGCCCGCTCCACGCCTCCTCGGCGCGGCGGAAGTATTCGGCGCCCTCCGTCCAGCGCCCCTCGAGCGCCGCGAACACGCCGAGGTTGTTGGGCTTCAGGGCGGCCTCGCCGAGATTGCCGTGCTCCTCGTAGATCGCGAGCGCTCGCGGCGAGTACACAGACCTCGCCGAAGCGGCCGGGCGCGCGTAGCGGCGTGAGCACGGAGAACACGTACACGAGCGGCTGTCAGCGGCAGCACCGGCCCGCTTCGCCTCCTCGATCGCACTCTCGGACAAGCGAATCGCCTCGACCGCATTCCCCTCTTGAATCCGCAGTCCGCCTAGCCAGGCGTAGACCCGCGCGCGCAGCACACCTGCCTCTTTCTCCCTTGCGCCGTCCAGCGTCCGCTCAGCGCGGCGGAGCCAGCGAACCGTCTCCGCGGGTACTTCCCGAGCCGCCACGGGACCATCGCTTGCCTTGAGCAGTAGACGAGCCTCTTCGACAGAGTCGGTCGCTTGCAACAGTTAGTCGCGCCGGGTCTCCCGGTACGCTGCGCCGGCGCGGACGACCTCCCCGAGCGACGCGCACGTCGCTGAGCTCTCGACGCCTGCGAGACCTCGTGGGGTGGAAGCTCGGGCATTCCTCGGGCCGCCGCGATCGCGCGCTCGTAGAAGGCGGCGGCCTCGGCGTTGCGCGTACATCGACGACGCGCGGCCACCGGCAACGAGCGAGTAGCGCCACGCCTTCTGAAACTCGTGTGCGTCGAAGAAGTGCAGCGAGAGAAGTTCCGCGTCGTCGGGAACGCCGGTCGGCGGGCAGCTCGAAGGGGCCGACGCGCGGTGCGGATGTGCCGGCGGCGTTACGGAAGGCCCTCATACGCGGCGATCCCGGTCAGGGCGTGTCGAAGCGAAGCGCTGTTCGGCCGTCGGGCTCGACGAGGGCGTGCGGGTTAGCGCGACCTGGTCGCGTCGACGGGGCGCGTGGAACGTCCGGCAGAGCGGCAAGCCGAGGTCTCGGTCGACCTCGTAACAGCCGGAGAACAAACGCGTAGCGCAACAGAGTCTTGTCGGCCGGGGCGAGACGGTCAATCCGGGATCCAACGAGGCCCTGATCGAGTCGGGCAGCGCGTCGACGCTGCCCGCCTCGCGCGCGGCCGCGACGAGCTGCTCGGGGTTGCCCCCGGCGCGTGCCTGGAGGACGGCGATCTGGTGCGGCGGCAGGTGCAGGGTCTCGGTCTCCGCCTCGAGGAGCGCGGCGGCTGCCGCCTCGTCGAGCGGGCCGAGCTCGATCGTCCTGACGCGTGCCCGGTCGACGGCTCGTAGCTGGCCGCCGCACTCGCTCGGTCGCGATGCTTAACCAGGGGCGATGCGCATGCGCTCGACGAGCGCGGCGAGCAGTTCGTGGGATGATCGTCGGGACAGCGGATGTCCTAGAAAACGGGCAGCGTCGGCGTAAGGAGATCATCGTCCCGCGGCGCGACACGGAGGACCTCTTCGAGCCGCGCCTTCCGGAATTTCTCGTCGAGACTCTCCGTCTCGGGCGTACGGGGGCCCTCGAGGTCCAGCACGGTGCCGATGAGCGGGAGACCATGACGCTGCAGTGCGATGCCGTACATCTGCGCCGCCAGCCGGTCGGCCGCGCCTTCCGGGCCGACCGTCGGGCGAGAGCGAGGAGCCGCCAAAGCAGATTCCTGAGCGGGAGATACGGAGTCGACGACCTCGTACTCCGCGCAGACCGCACCGAGGACGAGGACGTCGTCCGCGTGGGATCGAAGCTCGTCGAGGAGGCGCGACTTTCCGACGCCGGGCTCGCCGACCAGGTCGACTGCCCAGCCCTCCCAGTCGCGAGCGCCCTGCAGCGATTCGCGTAGAACCTCGAGCTCGCTCTCGCGTCCGACGAGCGGTGTGGTGTGGCGGGCGGCGTCGTCGGTCTCGACGAGCCGCGCCGACGCGGGATGCGTTCACCGGCTGCACCTTGCCCTTGACCAAACGGTTCCAGATCCTCGGTGGCAAACTTCGCGGCCGACCCGGCGAGGACGTTCTTCGTCGCGAGTATCTCCCCCGTCGGGCCTTCCCCATCACGCGGGCCGCAAGGTTGATCGCGTCACCCTTGACCGAGAACGTGCGACGGAACGGCGGCCCAAGTCGCCGGAGAAGACGCGTCCGCGTTACGCCAATCCGTAGCGGCAGGCCGTGCCGCGTCCGATGACCCGCGCGGACGCGAGCAGCATGCGCTCCTGGTCGTGCCCGAAGGCTGGTCGGCGCGCCGGCGACGAGCATGATCTTGCCGCCGTCGCGTGTTGATGTCGGTCTCGAGGAAGCGTGACGCTGTATCGGGCGGTCTCGCGCTATGCGACGCTCATCCGACTCGTCAAGCGCGTCGGTGACGCGTCCACGACATCTTCGGCGAGCAGCTGCTAGCACCCGCTGAACTGGACGAAGGCGACGCTAATGAAGCGGTGCTCGGCTTCGGTGGCTCGCGCAGACGAGATCGCGGATCAGGTCGGCGGCACGCTTCAATCGCGTCGGGTCGACCGCATCGACGGCGCCGCCGCGATGTCGACGTCGGGAACGCGCTTGAGCAGGATCGCGGCGCCTTGAGCGCGCCGGGGACCGCCGGATCGAGCGCGACGCCGTCGCTCGCTGACGGCGATCTCGCCCGCTCGGCGATCTGCTCCATCGTCGACGTCCTCGGTTGCGGCCGGGCCGTGATGATGAGCTCCGATGCAGGATCGCCGACCAGGAAGAAGTCGAACGCGCCCGGAGTGGATCCCGACCGACATGCGGAGCTGCACGGCCCCTGCGGTCGACCTCAGGCGCCCGACCGTGCGGATCGCGCGCTGCATCTCGAACGCGCCGCGGCAGGCCCGCGCGGCGTGGTCATCGCCGTGAAGAGCAGCAGCACGGCGTCGCCGCCCCACTTGACGAGGCCGGCGCCGTAGGCGTACGCGACGGAGAGGAGCTCGGTGAAGCAGCGGTTGAGCGTGTCGGTCAGCTCCTCCGCGCCGACCTTGCCCTTGCGCGCGAGGCGCTCGGTGAGCTTCGTGAAGCCGGAAATGTCGACGAAGGCGAGTGTCCCGTCGACCGAGCGGTAGCGCTGGTCGGGCGTATCGCGGAGCCAGTCGATGAGCAGCCGCGGTACGTACGGGACCAGCAGGTCGGCGGCCCCGCTCGGCGGCTCCTGGGTCGCGATCGCCATGCGGTGAGGCTACCTCGGTCGAGGGATGCTGCACAGAGTGCGGCTACAATTTGGTGGACATACGGGGGCGACCATGGTCTCGACGTGGTCGGTTCGCCGGCTGAGCTGCAAGCCGAGGTCTCCGGTCGGCCTCGTAAAACAACCGGAAACCAACGCAAGTGCGAACAATGACGAACTCGTGGTCTGCCCAGGCAAGGACAAGGGCGATCGCTCCCAGCTCGGCCCGTGCTCAGGAAGCTGCACCACGAAACGGTCGGCGACTACGGAAGTCAACTCGGCCACGGCGCGAACTGTGCAGTGACTAGCCCGGCAGTAGGTCGGCCGTTCACCGGCCGTCCGGGCGAAAGCAAAAGGGCGGGCTAAGCTTGTAGATGTTCAGTCAGGTGCGTCCGCGGACGCGGGTTCGGATTCCCGCCGCCTCCATCTCGCGTGAACAGGCGGGATCGAGAACCGTAAACCTCCGCAGAGTTCCAGTGGCCGGCCATTCACACGGCGATGGCATCCGCCTGCCGGGTAGCCGCTTACGCGCCGTCGGGGCGGGCCGGGGCGTCCTTCAGATACTGGTGGACAAAGGCGATCGCCATGCTGCCCTCGCCGACCGCTGCCGCGACCCGCTTCACGGGGCTGAAGCGCACGTCGCCGCAGGCGAAGATGCCCGGGACGCTCGTCTCCAGGAGATACGGATCGCGATCGAGCGGCCATTCTGCCGCCGCGCGGACGTCCGGGCCCGTGAGCACGTATCCGTTCGGATCCAGGGCGATCTCAGGCGGAAGCCACCCGGTCTCGGCGTCCGCGCCGATGAAGATGAACAGCCCACCCGACTCGAGCCGGGTCGTCTCCCCGGTTTCCGAGTTCCGGACGTCGATCGCCTCGAGGGAGTCCGCGCCGTATGCGGCGGTCACCTCTGTCCGGTAGAGCACCCTGATGTTCGGTCGGGAGGCCAGCTGGTCGACGAGGTAGCTCGACATGCCCTTAGCGAGCGTCTCGCCGCGGCACAGGATCGTGACGCTGCGCGCGTGCGTGGAGAAGAACATCGCTGCCTGTCCCGCCGAGTTGCCGGCGCCGATGATGTGGATGTCCAGGCCGTGCGTGTTCGGCGCCTCGCTGCGCGCCGCGCCGTACGAGATACCCTTCCCGGCCAAGCGGTCGAAGCCTTCGATCGACACGTGGCGCCAGACGACACCGCAGGCGAGGATGATCGTCCGCGCGTGCAGGACGTCGCCGCCGTCGAGGTGCACCCGGTGGGCGGGGGCATCGATCCGCGTGATCTGGCGCGTGACCAGGATCTCCGCGCCGAGGCGCCGTGCCTGCTGCAACGCGCGGCTCGCAAGCTCGTCGCCAGAGACCCCCGACGGGAAGCCGAGGTAGTTCTCGATCCGTGACGACGTGCCCGCCTGCCCCCCGGGGGCCTCGCGTTCGACGACGATCGTCGCGAGACCTTCAGAGGCGCCGTAGACGGCCGCCGCTAGGCCGGCTGGCCCGGCGCCGACGATCACCACGTCGTAATCGGCGGTGGCGGGCTCGGTCGGGATGCCGAGCAGCTCGGCTACGCGGCGCAGCTGCGGGCGGACGACGGTCTTGCCGTTCACGAGGCGAATCGCGGGGTAGTCGCCCTCGCCCGGCAACGCCCCCGGCCAGTGCTCCGCGTCCTCCGGCACGTCGGGCTGGAGCCACCTGAACCTGACCTGGTTGCGATCGAGGAAGTGCCGCAGCTCGGTGCAGGAGGCGTCCCACCGGTGGCCGATCACGGTCGCCCGGTAGGGCGTCGACTCGGACACCACGCTCTGGAGGCCGCGCGGGCCAGCGATGCGGTTGTTCGCCAGCACGCCGACCCGCCTGGCCACCTCCGGCGCGGCATCGACGAGATCGGCGTAGTCGTGCGGGTCGATCCGGAAGAGGCGTGACGCCTCAGCCGCCCGGAACCCGGCCGGATGGCGCATTCCGAACGCCATCGACAGCTCCCCGCAGATGTCGCCGGGCCGCCGTTCGCCGATGATGCGCTCTTCGCCGTCGCCGAGCCTCACCACCTCGATCCGACCCTCGAGCACGCCGAGGAGCGCCCGCTCGTCCCCCTCGTGCACCGCGAATTCGCCGGGGCCGAGCGAGATGTCGGCCGCAACACGACAGAGCCGCTCGCAGTCGGCCGGCTCGAGAGACGCGAACACCTCGAACCGCCCGATCTCCTCCGGGGTCACCACGCGAGTTGCCGCCTCGTCGAGCGGACCGCACTGGCAGCGCTCGAGCCGCGCACCCGTGCTTTAACGGCCTGAGCAAACATTCGGCTTCGACCCCTTCGCCACGGGGAGACGCTAACTGCGCCGGCTCACGCTCCGCCGGGTGGAGGCTCTTCACCACGGGTCCGGCTTGAACTCAACCGCGCGCCCGTGACGGTCATGATGGACCGCTGGAGCTGGAGATGCGCTGCCCATTCGGCCTGCTTACCTGCCGATTGAGATCTTGCGCGGGTTCGATTCCCGCCGCCTCCATCTCTGGTGACAGAGCCGTTCTCAAGACCGGTCGATTGGAATCGTTCCCTCGGGCGGCGTGTCGGCTTCGGTCTCGAAACAAGTTCGACGGCATCCTGGGGGAGTCCGCCGCCCCTAGGCCGCTCGTCCCTCTCAGGGGAACGTTCGCGGACGCTGGCCCAGCCGAGCGACGCGTTGTCTACTGGCCCGATTCGCTTGCTTACGGGCTGGGGGTGAACAGCTTCCAGTGCCCCTCGGAGACGACTTCGACGGTGCCGTCGATCACTTTGATGGCGGTCTGATCGTCAATCGCGTACGCCGGCACCGACATCCCGGCGGCCCATCTTTCTGCGTTGGCCATGGAATGGTCCGGCATATCCTCGTGATCCAGGTGCGGAAACATCGCGAAATCGACCAATCCCAGCGCTCTGTCGCCACCGGTGGTGGGCGGATTCCCGTAGACGAACTCCTCCCCGACGTTGGGGGCCATCACCAGGCTCCCGGCGCTCACTCCCACGTAGACCGTCTCGCGCAGCGACGGCAAGAGGTCTGCCAGTCCCGACTGCCGCATCCAGTAGCACAGATACAGGGGATCGCCGCCTCCCACCAGCAGGGCGTCAGTCTCCTGGACCACAGTGGATCCAATGCGCTCTTCATCGATGCTGGGCAGCGCGGTGAGCTCCAGCACTCCCAAGGACTTCCAACCCAATTCGCACAAGGGGCTGGCGGCTCGTCCGCTGATCAGCCGCCATGCACTGCCAGCACCGCCGGGGAAGGCGTAGATCGCGGTCGGAATGCAGAGGGCGCTGGACTCGGCAATCGGTTTGCCCAGGAGATCGACCAGCGCGTCGTGGATGCTCGCGTTCTTGATGCCAGCGGAAGTGAGAAGAAGCTTCATGCCTGCCTCCTGGAGTCGTTACTGCGGTGAACGTTCTAGCCGCTTACGGATGCGTACTGCGGCTAGAGACTGGCAGACCACCGAAGACTCATCGGCTCCAGCCAGATCCAGCCTCGCTTCTTCGGGGGTCATGCCCGAACACTGGCCACGCAGGCTTGATACCGCCAGAAGGCTGTAGTAGCGAGGGGGCGGCGGCGCGGCCGCCCCCTCATCGTCGAGCCCTTCTGTCAGCTGAGCACTCTTCTCATTGGTCGTTCTGGTCTTCGCCCTGGCTGTCTTCGGTGCCGAGGGGCTGCCAGCCGGGGACGAACTGGAGGCCGCCGGGGTGGACTGCCTGCCGGTCGCTTCCGTCTCTGGCGTTGAGGGTGTAGATGGTGCGGGTGGGGAAGTCGAGGGTGGCGATGCGGGTTCCGTCGGGTGACCAGGCGGTGCCGTAGTCGGTCGCATCGTGGGTGATCTGGTGTTGGTGGGAGCCGTTGGCGTTCATCACCCAGATGTCGCCCCAGCTGTTGCCCATGTCGGCGATTCCGTGTGTGTCGGCGAGGTAGGCGATCTTGCTGCCGTTGGGGCTCCAGTCGGGTACCTGGTCCTTGGGCTGCGAGTCGAAGGTGAGCTGTCTCTGGTTCGAGCCGTCGGCGTTCATCAGCCAGACCTGCGAGGTGCCGGTGCGGTTGCTGGTGAAGACGATCTTGTGGCCGTTCGGCGAGAAGGCGGGATAGACGTTGTTGCCGACGCCGCTCGTCAGCCTGGTGAGGTCGCTGCCGTCGCTGTTGACGACATAGATGTCGCGGGCGAAGGTCGACGTGCCAGCGCAGAAGACGATCTTGCTCCCGTCGGGCGAGAAGTCGGGGAAGATCGCGGTGGCGCTCATGTGCGTGACCTGCTGTTTGTCCGTGCCGTCCTGATTCATCGTCCAGACCTGGACGGGGCCGCCGCCCTGGCCCGAGCAGTAGGCGATCCGCTTGCCGTCGGCCGAGTAGGCGGCGCAGGCGTCGAAGCCCGGGTCGGTGGTCAGCCGCTGCAAGTCTTGCCCGTTGGGCTGGACCGAGTAGACGTCGGTGTTGCCGTTGATGTTGATGCCGAAGGCGAGCCGTCCATTGGTCTCGCCCCGGTAGGTGGCACGGGCAGAACCGACCACGGTGGCCATGACGACGAGTGCAAACACGGCGGCAACGGCCGTTGTGACAACGGTCTTGTTCATGTCGTTTCCTCCTCGTGGTGTGGGTGCGGCAGATGGCCCGCAGGCCGACGTCCCGTCAGCCGCCAGGCGACCTTCACGTGCGGTTCGTCGGTGTGGATCGTGAAGCGGCCGTCCTTGAGCTCACCGGTCACGCGCGCAGTGCTCGGCGGCTCGAGGTCTTGCAGCTCGTACTCGACGGGTGGCTCCAGCGGGCCAGCCTCGGCCGGCAGGCTGACGGTCGCGTAGCCGCGCGCGTCCGTCCACACCTCACCGTGGTAGGCGTTCGTCTCCGCTGTCGATGCGTCGAGTGGGCGGGCCATCGCAGCGACGATGTCCGAGCGTGGTAAGAGCGCGGCCATAACCGGATAAAGCATTGGCCGACTTCCGGCCCGCGAGCGCTTTCAATCCGGCTCGGGAAGCGGTAAAACGCGCCTGTGGAGTTTCGGATTCTCGGGTCGCTTGAGGGGCTCGAGGAGCCGCGCTCAGGGGTCATTCCCGAACGCGCTGGCCCACCGAGTGCGCTCTCGCTTGGCCGATTGAAATCTTGCGCGGGTTCGATTCCCGCCACGTCCATCTCAGGTCTTCGAACTCGTCGGAGACCACCGCAGTGGCTCTGCGCCGGCCCGCTTCCGGCCGAGCCAGCCCGCGCGTTCGCTGTGCTCAACCGCGGCGCCCAAGCCGCCTCGCCCGGAGGAGGAGACGCGGGCGGACGGGCGCTACTCGGTTAACGACGAACGAGGTGGCCGGCGGGCCTAATACCCCTCGACGTTGAAACCCTTCGAGGTCGATCTGAAACCGTTCTGCGGCGAAAAGTCGAGAGGCAGCTCGCAGTCCTTCTGCACAACGCCCCCCGAGTGATCGTTTCGACTCCTTCGCGCTCGAGAAAGCTCGTCCAGCTCCGCATGTCATCCTGAACCACGCCGATCGAGAGCGAAATGTCAGGCGAGCGGTGCGTGACGTGCCCGAGCCGGCGCTGGCACGCACCGCGTGCCTCTCGCCGATGCTTCTCTCAGCTACTCCCACACGCGGCCCGGCGAATGGAGGCTCGCCCGGGGTACTGCGGCCTATCATCATTTGATGAGCGAGCTGCCGCATGTCCGCAGTCTCGATGCTGCGACCACGAGCCGCGTCTTGCCTATGGGTCGCGTAGATCTGATCGAGCTCGGCGGCATAGCGTTCGACCGAGCCACATTTCAGGCGGGCTGGCGCTGGTCAGAGCACGCAGAGGAAGCCGGTGCAGGCCGGCTGTGCTGCCAACGGCACCTCGGTTTTCTCATCTCTGGACGGATGCGTTTCAGGATGGACGATGGGACCGAGGTCGAAGCCGCTGCCGGTGATGTCTACTCGATCCCGCCGGGACACGATGCCTGGGTTGTCGGCGATCAGCCGTGTGCTGCACTCGACTTGAGCGTCCATGAACGTGGCGCTGATGATTCACCTGCCTGACGCCGTCGCCTATCTCGACTCAGGCGATGGGGAACGTATGACGGACGCCGAAGTGGGCGCGGGGTACCTACCGCTGGAGGCCCGCGGGTGACATTCGCATGCTGGCCGATCCCAGCGTCTTGTCGGCCCTTCAATCGAATCTTGCGCGGGTTCGATTCCCGCCGCCTCCACTTTCAGCTTGAGCAAGCCGTTATCGGAGCCGGTCGATATGGAGCTTTCAGGCGGCCGGCTTCTCGCTCGTCCAGCCGGGAAAGACAGCCCGCAGGCCAGCCTCGACACAGGCGCGGTCGTCGTCACCGCTGGCGCCACTCGCTGCGGCTGCGCCCAGCACGCCCTCGCCGCTTCGGATCAACACCGAGCCCGGGCCTGGAATGAGTGGTAGGCGCACGAGCCTGCTGACCGCGTCGAAGAATCCCTCGTGGTACTCGCGGCTGGCGGCAAGCCCCTCGCCGTCACGGTGCCACAGCGCTGTTCCGGCTGCCTTCGCTTCGGCGATCTGCGCTGAGAGCGGGAACGCGCCGTCCATGCGGCCGAGCGCGACGAGGTGTCCGCCCTCGTCGACAACTGCGACCGCGATCTTCCAGCCGTTGGCGAGTGCGTGGTCATTCGCGGCTGCGATGAAGGCGTGGGCCTGCGCGAGGCTCAGCGGCATCGCCGGAACGTGCAACAGCCATGGTGGAGTGAATCCGCGGCGGCGGTGAGATCGACCAACTTTGTCGGACGCAAGACCTCAGGCGGAGTCAACACGGCATCATCGTCGAGTGCCGGCCGGAATCCGGTTTGGTTCGAGTTGCCTAGGCGGGAGCACGCTCGTAACTGACCCGACGGCGCAGATTGCCGTCGTCGGCTGGGTCGAACCAGATCGAGATCAGGACTGCGCCACGCGCCGCTGGAGACTCCACCAGCTCCGCGTACTCGAGAGCGGCGGCGCTGCCACGGTCCCCGATCGCCGCGAGAGCCTCGGCGTTCCCTGCTCGCTCGGCGGCGGCGCGCGCCTTGTTCCAGCAACGAACCTCGGCGTGGAGCTCCTCGCCGTCTTCGCGCCGGATGCGGTAGTCCAGTGCCCAGCCGTCCTGTGAGGGCGCCGTGAGGTCGTGCGTCTCGACCACTTCGGCCATGTGCGCCACCGTACCCAACGTGCAACGGGGTCCTCCAGCCGCCTTCCCGGCCGTTGCGCCCGATCATGTGAACCGTCGCCAATTGCGGTAGCTCGTCCACCAGGTGCCGGAGAGCGTCGAGATCGCCGCCGTGGATCGCCAGCGTCAACTTGACGGCGACAGGATCGCCGTGCGGCAGAGTAAGCCTGGGCGCCGACTCGCCAGACGGGTCAGGCGACATCGCGGACAAGTGCAAGTGGTTGCCCACGCCACCTTCCCCGCCTCCAACCGGGCGGCGCGCGCATGCCCGGCTAAGGGGGTTGCCTCGTCAGTGGCCGGGAGGCGGGCCTGGGGGGCCGAGGATGTCGAACCCGTTTCGCTTGGCGATCGGGGCGAGCCTCGCCATGTCCGGGTGGCCTTCCAGCGGCGGGGGCACGACGCGCTCGGGAGCAGGCTCACCGACTTCTCTCTGGAATCCCTCGAATTTCATCGGAGCGAAGCCGACCAGCGCCTTCGCTCCGCCTGCCTCGGCGTAGAAGGTGTGCGGCACGCCCTTGGGGCCGAAGGCAAACGAGCCGGCCGTCAGGGACAGGCGGGTGTCGGCGACCCAGAAGGTGAGCTCGCCCTCGAGGACGTAGAACCATTCGTCCTCTTCGGGATGGACGTGCCAGGGTGAGCCGAGACCCTCGGGCACCACGATCTCGACCAGACCGTACTGCCCCGCCGGTGTCGTCACGGCCGATCTTGATCGTCTGCAGCATGCCGAGCAGCCAGAACGCCTCACCCTCGTTCTCGTCCAGCGCGTATCCCAGCTCTGCTCGCTCTGGTGCGATGGTGGCCATGTCGCGCTCCCTTTCCTACGCTGCTGATATGGTTTGCAACAGTCTATGAGCAAACAGTTGCAGAGCGAACAATCGCACGAGGAACGATCGCTTGTCAAGTCCCTCGCCGGAACGGCTGCGCGCCTGGCGCCTGTTCTTCGAGAGCGCGCTGGCGCTGCTCGACGTGCTCGACGCCGAACTCGAGCACGCCGTTGGCATCTCCCAGCGCTGGTACGACGTCCTCGTCCACCTCGAGGAATCACCGCAAGGCATCCCGATGAACGAGCTGGCCGAACGGATCCTCTACAGCAAGAGCGGCTTCACCCGCGTTATCGATCGAATGGAGGAGGCAGGACTCGTCCGCCGCGCCCGCCCCGACAACGACCGGCGCACGATCCTCATCGTGCTTACCGACAAAGGCATCGAGATGATGGAACGCGCGCGCCGCCACCACCGGGACGGAATCCAACGACACTTCGCCCAGCACCTCACCGAGGACCGACATCAAGGCGCTCATCCGCGCGCTCGAAAAGGTCAGCGCCCACGCACGCCCACTTCGGCCCGGTCGCATCCGCGGCTAGCGACGCGGGCGGACGAGAGCGCGTCTGGTCCGTTTGCCTCGCCGCTGCAAACAAGCAACAATCGTGACGTGGCGTTCTGCCCGAGTTGCGGTCGGTCTCTGCCGGCCGAGGCTCGTTTCTGTCCGAGTTGCGCCAGTCCGGTCACGGTCACCGAGCCGGACGGGTCAAGCGAGGAGCGGAAGCTCGCGACCGTGCTCTTCGCCGATCTGGTGGGCTCGACCGAGCTCGCCGGCTCGCAGGATCCGGAGCGGACGCGCGCCCTGTTGAACCGCTTCTACGACGCGATGGCGGCCGAGATCGCCGGCGCCGGCGGAACGGTCGAGAAGTTCGTCGGCGACGCCGTCATGGCGGCTTTTGGTGCCCCGGCTGCGCAGGAGGATCACGCAGAGCGCGCCCTGCACGCCGCGCTGTCGATGCAGCGCCGGCTCGAGGAGCTGTTCGGCGATGCGCTGTCGCTGCGCATCGGCGTGAATACGGGTGACGTCGTGGTGGGGCAGCCGCGTGAGGGCAGCTCGTTCGTCACCGGCGACGCGGTCAACGTCGCGGCGCGTCTCGAGCAGGCGGCCGAGCCCGGCGAGATCCTCGTCGGCGAGCGGACGGTCGCGGCGGTCGGAGGCGCGTTCGAGCTGGGTGAGCAGAACACCGTCGCGGCCAAGGGAAAAGACGGCGGTGTCGCGTGCCGCAGGCTCATCCGCGCACTCACGCTCATGCGGCCGCGAGGCGTGGGCGGGCTCCGTCATTCCTTCGTCGGTCGCGAGCGGGAGCTCGAGGCGCTCCAACGCGAGTACCGTCGCGCGGTCGAGGAGCGCAAGCCCCGGCTCGACACGGTCATCGGCGATGCCGGAATCGGGAAGACGACCCTGATCCGGCAGTTCTGGGAGTGGCTGGGAGTGGAATCCCCGGAAACCGGCCGGCGCACCGGACGCTGCCAGGCCTACGGCAGCGGCGTGGCGTACATGCCACTCGGAGAGATCGTTCGCGAGCACTACGGTCTGCTCGAGAGCGACGCGCCCGACACAGTCCGGCGGCGGCTCGGGAGCCGGGAGATCCTCGGTCTCACGTTAGGGCTGGAGGCCCCCGCCGACCTTCATCCACTCGTCGCGCGCGACCGGCTGCGGCAGGCCTGGGTGGCGTTCCTCGACGACCTCGTTGCCGAGCGACCGGCCGTCGTGCTCGTGGAGGATCTGCACTGGGCCGACGAAGCGCTCCTCGACCTCCTCGAAGCAGGACTGGACGACGTCCGCGGCCCGCTCCTTTTCCTCGTGACCGCGCGTCTCGAGCTTGTCCATAGCCGGCCGGCGTGGGGCGTGGGGCAAGGTCGTGGCCGTGACGGTGAAACCCTCTGGCTGGAGGCCCTGTCCCAGTCGGACTCCGCTCGCATGGTCGACGAGCTGATCCCTACGGAGTTGCCGGAGCACGTTCGAAGCGTCGTGATCGACCGAGCGGCAGGAAACCCCTTCTTCGTCGAGGAGCTCGTCCGCACCCTGATCGACAAGGGCGTGCTCGAACGCCGCAACGGCGAATGGACGGTGCAGGAGCTGGCCGGCGACTCTGCTGTTCCCGACAACGTGAAGGCCGTCCTGGCCGCCCGGATCGACCTGCTCGCACCCGCCGACAAGGCCGGCCTTCAGGCGGCGGCGGTGATCGGCCGCACGTTCTGGGCCAGTCCCGTCTACGAGCTGCTGGGCGATGTCGAGCCGGACCTGCGGCTGCTCGAGGAGCGCGACTTCATCCGCCACCGGTCCGGCTCGTCGCTTGCCGGTGAGCGGGAGTTCGTGATCAAGCACGCCCTCACGCGCGAGGTGGCGTACGGAAGCCTCCCGACCGTGAAGCGCGTCCGCCTGCACGCAGCTTTTGCGGACTGGCTCGAGCGTCTGGGGGCGGCACGAGACGAGCATGCGGCGATGCTCGCGCACCACTACGCCGAGGCTGTACGACCCGAGGACGTCGACCTGGCCTGGCCCGCGGATAGCGAGGAGCTCGCACGTCTACGGGCGCAGGCTGTCATCTGGCTCCGCCGCGCCGCCGACCTCGCCGTGGGCCGTTTCGACATCGAGGAGGCGCTCGAACAGCTGCGCCGTGCGCTTGAGCTTGCCCCGGAGGACGTCGACCTGTGGTGGGCGACGGCCCGCGCGCACGCGCTCAAGTTCGACGGGGAGGCCTACTGGGAGGCGATGCTGAAGGCCATCGAGGTCGCCGACGGCCGGCAGGCGCTCGCCGAGCTCTACGGCGAGCTCGCGCTCGTGACCACGATGCGCGGGGCCATGTGGAAGCGCTTTCCCGACCATGAGCTCGTCCGCGGCTGGGCCGACCGCGCGCTCGAGCTGGCCGAGCCCGGGAGCCGGCCGCAAGCGCAGGCCGAGCTGGCCCTCGCGAATCAACAAGATGACGTCGAGGCGGCCGACCGCGCGATCGCGATCGCCGAGCGGCTTGACGATATCGAGCTGATCTCCTTCGGCTACGGCACGCGCGCGGGGATCGCGTTCGTGACCAGCGAATACGGCGAAGCCGTCGCCTGGGATCAGCGGAACCGCGTCCTCGACGCCAGGGTCACCGATCCGGATCACCACGCTTTGAACGCGTGGTGGTCGACGGTCTTCGACCTCGGCGTCGCTCGTTTCGACGAGGCGCGAGCACAGGCGCGCCGGCAGGTGGAGCTCGCCGAACGGCTGAGCGCACACCACGTCGTCCACGGCATGGCGGCGACCCTCTTCGTCGAGGAGGTGACTGGCCGCTGGGACTCGATCCGCGCGCTGCAGCCGCGCATCGAGGACCGCATCCAGGCGAACCTCGCGACGCCATGTGTCCTGAACGCAAGCCTCTTGCTCTCGTGCGCCGTGGCCTGCGCCGAGCTCGGCGACGCAGACGAGGCGAGCCGGCTCGAGCAGGCCGAGGAGGAGCTGGGCATGGACGGATACGAGGTGTTCCTCGACCCGTTACGCGCCCGTCTCGCCTTGATCCGCGGCGACCTGGACGCGCTGCGCGGACTGCTCGGGAAGATGGATCTGTGGCACTGGGCGACCCACGGCCATCTCGTCGGAGTGACGACGCGCCTCGACACGCTCGTCGCGCTCGAGCGCGTGGACGAGGTCGAGGAGTCGGCGCCGCGGCTCCTGCAGCCCGGAACCTACGTCGAGCCGTTCGCCCTGCGTGCCCTGGGACGCGTGCGCGGCGACCCCGCACTCGTCGCCCGGGCGATCGAGCGCTTCGAGGCGATCGGGCTCGACTGGCACGCCGCACAGACGCTTGCTGCCGCGTAGTACCTGAACTGGTGCGTCACCGTTCGGGGAGGCGAGAGAGCATCGTCTCGACGCGATCCAGACGTGCGCCCAGATCACCGAGTGCGGCTTCGATTCGCGCATCCGCCTTGTCCTCATCCGCGGTCTCCGCGGCCTCGCGCTCCGCTTCCGCCCGCGCCACGAACGTCGAGGTGATCGCCGCGATGAGGATCGTGAGGAAGGCGATGCCCTCGAGCATCACGAAGGCGGCGACAATCCGTCCGGAGGTGTGCGTGGGGGTCACGTCTCCGTAGCCCACCGTGGTCACGGTCTGCAGGGCCCACCACATGCCTACCCAGACGTTCGAGTACTCATCGTGGTCGAGGAGCCGCATCGCGACCCCGCCGACGACGACGACGGTCGCCGTCGCCGCGACGATGACGCCCGCGGCCGTCCGGACGGAGGGAGGCTCGCGCAGGAAGCGCGACATGCGCCGCTCGATCAGATTCGGGCGTCCGACGCGGGGCATGCGCTCCACCCTAATTCCAGATGCGCGCCAGGGGCACCAAGCGCTCGTCAGGAAAGCGCGCGGCGGTCGACCACGCGCTGGAGCTTCCCGCCTTCCGACCGGGGGATGGTTCCCGGCGCGGCGAGGGTCACGCCGAGTGAGCAGCCGATGCTCTCGCGGAGGAGGCGCTCGCTCCGCCCGCGCAGCTCGCGGACATGGTCGTGCTCCTCCGAGAGGCTTTCGGCGCCGGCCTCGCGCAGAAAGATCTCGCTCACCTCGATCTCGACCTCGGCCTCGTCCAGCGTGCCGGTGCGGGTGACGATGATGCGGTAGTTCGGCGTCAGCTCGGTCAGGCGCAGAAGCGCGGCCTCCACCTGCGTTGGAAAGACGTTGACGCCGCGGATGATCAGCATGTCATCGGCTCGCCCGGTGATCCGTGCCATGCGCACGAGCGTCCGCCCGCACTCGCACGGGGCCGTGCTGAGGCTCGTGATGTCTCCCGTCCAGTAGCGGACGAGCGGCAGGGCCTCCTTCGTCAGCGTTGTGAGCACCAGCACGCCCTCCTCGCCCTCGGCGAGCGGCGCACCCGTCTCCGGGTCGACGACCTCGGGCAGAAAGTGGTCCTCGTTGACGTGGGAGCCGCCGCGCTCCATGACGCACTCGCACGAGACGCCGGGTCCGATCACCTCGGAGAGCCCGTAGATGTTGGTGCTGCGTACCCCCAGGCCGGCGTCGACGTTCTCTCGAACGGCCTCCGTCCACGGCTCGGCGCCGAGGAGCGCGAAGCGGAGGCTGATCGCGTCCGGCGCGACGCCCCGCTCGTCGAACGCCTGCGCAAGCGTCAGCGCGTAGCTCGGCGTGCAGGCGATCACATCCGGCCGGAAGTCCTCGATCAGCATCAGCTGCCGCTCGGTCATGCCGCCGGAGACCGGGACGACGGCCATCCCCAGCCGTTCGCCTCCGGCGTGAAGGCCGAGCCCGCCCGTGAACAGGCCGTAGCCGTACGCGTTGTGCAGAACCATCTCGGGCTCTGCTCCCGCCGTCGCCAGGGCGCGCGCGTTGACACGGGCGAACAGTTCGAGGTCAGCCGCGGTGTAGGCGACAACGGTCAGCTTCCCCGTCGTCCCTGACGAGGCGTGGACGCGGGCGAGGTGCTCGCGCGGGACGGCGAGCATCCCGAACGGGTAGGTGTCGCGCAGGTCGTCCTTGCGGGTGAAGGGGAGCTGTTGCACGTCGTCGACCGACGCGAGGTCACCCGGCTCGAGATCGCGCAGGCGCTCCCGGTAGAGCGGGACGCGCTCCTTGATGTATCCGACCAGCGCCCGCAGCCGCTCGGCCTGAAGCGACCGGAGCTCGTCGCGCGGCATCGTCTCCAGCTCGCGCTCGAAGATCACGCGAGCATTCTCTGCCGAGCCGGTCAGCTCTGCGCGGTCGGAGCTGCGGCTTCCCACGCGCTGCCGGCGCCGAGCGGGTACTCGCGGATCTGCCGATGACCGTGCGTCATCGCCCAGTTGTGGTTCGACCGGAAGAGCGGCCGGAGAACGGGGTGAGGTACTTGACCAGCGCATGGTTGACCGACGGACGCCAGTCGAGCGTCGCCATGGTGGTTTCGCCCGTCTGCTCGAGCATCCACTCGCCGGTGCCGTCGAATCCTGCGAGAGGCGAGAGAGGATCCGACTCGGCCGCTCGGCCTCCAGCACCTCGAGGCCGAAGTTGACCTGTACGGCAGGTACGCCTTCACGAGCAGCTCGATCTGCTTCCCGGGCGGGTGGACCGGGGTCGCCGCTCGCACGGATGACGAAGTGCGAACGTATGCTCGCGCCGGGAGGTCAAGCGGCTGCTGGTTCGACGTACGGAGGTGCTTGGCAATGGCTGAGAGAAGAACCGCCCAGGTGTTCACGGACGAGGAACGCCTGGCGATGAAGGAGCGTGCAAAGGAGCAGAAGGCGGCAGCGCGCCGTGGCTCCCGTGCGGACAAGGCGGACGGGGAGAGCGAGGTGCTCGCGAAGCTCGCCGAGATGCCGCAGCCAGACCGCGCCCTGGCCGAGCGGATCCATGCGATCGTCAAGGCCAACGCGCCGGCCCTCTCGCCGAGGCTCTGGTACGGGATGCCCGCGTATGCGCGGGACGGCAAGGTCGTCTGCTTCTTCCAGAGCGCGCAGAAGTTCAAGACGAGGTACGCGACGTTGGGCTTCCAGGACAAGGCGAACCTCGACGAAGGCGCCATGTGGCCCGTCGCCTTCGCGCTGAAGGAGCTGACCGCCGCCGACGAGGCACGGATCGCAGCACTCGTGAAGAAAGCCGTGAGCTGAAGAGCTACCGGACGACCGGCCTGATCTCGATCCCCTCGTCCCCAAATACCGTCTCGAGTGCCTCCCGTGACGGCTCGCCCGGCTCGCGCCGCCGCCCCCAGCGTGCCCGCTCCTCGACATTCAGCATCCACAGGTCGGCCGCGGCGGGGTCTTCGTCAATGTTGTGGTAGATGCAGATCTCGAGCTTCGTACCGCTCCCCGACCGCGCGCGCACGAGCCAGCCCCAGTCCTCGTCGAGGAAGTCGCTCGCGTACCCGCGTCCAGCGAGCCCGTCCGCGATGAAGGCGGCCACGTCGCGCCCGTAGAAGCGGTTTCCCGCGTTCGCGTCCGGCGGCAGCTCGGACGTATGGTCGAAACGGTCCGACTCGAGCTCGAACCACGCCACAAACGGGAGCGTATTCGTCAGTCGACGCTTCCGCGCGGCGCGGAGAACCTGCCGCCCTCGCAGGCCGACCACGACCGAGCTCGTCAGACCGACGAGCGCAGCCGTCAGCGCAGCCGGCGTGAGGAGCGTCGCCGACGCGAGCGAGAAGTTGATCGCGACCACCTTCCAGGCGCCGAGCGCGAGGAGGATCGCTGCGGTCGCGCCCATGCCCGCCACCGCGCCGCCGGGCGGGACGAGCCGCCGCCAGTCGAGCGCGCGGAAGCCGAAGCTCGCTACGTACCCGACCGCAGCAAGCCCGACCAGGCCGAGTTGGCCTTTTCGAGCCGCCAGAGCGCGAGGCGGCGGCCGTCAGGAGCCGGATAGCGTCTGCCGCAATGTCGATCCCGGAGCGCCTGCTGCAGCGCATGGACGAGCTCGGAGCCGTGCTCGCCCACCGGGGTGACGCGATCGCTCTGATCGGCCTCGGCTCGGTCGGCGTCGACCTCGACCGACTGGACGAGCACTCCGACATGGACTTCTTCGTCGTGGTCGACGACGTCGCCAAGCAGCGCTACCTCGACTCGATCGACTGGCTCGAGGCACTCGCGCCGGTTCAGTTCAGCTTCGCGAACAGCGTCGACGGCCGAAAAGTGCTGTTCGCCGACGGGCTCTTCGCCGAGTACGCCGTGTTCACCCTGGACGAGCTCCACGCGGGGTCATTTCCGCCCGGCCGGCTCGTGTGGGCACGCAACGACGCGCCGGCGGGGATCGAGGACTCGGGCAAGCCGCTCGAGCCCTCGCCGTATGCCTACGCCGAATACCAGGTCAACGAGGCGCTCACGAACCTCTATGTCGGGCTCCATCGCGACGGGCGCGGCGAGCGGCTGGCCGCGACCCGCCTCATCCAGTCCCACGCGGTCGATCGCCTCCTCACCTACCTCGAGCTGACCGAGCCCGGCCCACGCCAGGACCCGTTCGTCATCGAGCGCGGGGTGGAACGCCGCTGGGGGCCCGACGTCCTCCCGCTCGCGCAGATGGTCCCCGGCTACGACCGGAACCGCCAAGCGGCCCTCGCGATCCTCGGCTGGCTCGAGGCGCGGGCCGAGGTCGACCCGACCCTGGCCGCCGAGATCCGCCGCCTCGCCGGCCCCTAGCCCTCCGTGAGGAAGGCGTGCACGTCGGCCGCGAACTCGGCGTGGTGCTGGAAGAGGAAGCCGTGCGCCGAGTCGGCGTAGATCGTGATGCGCGCGTCCGGCAGTAGCCCGGCGAGCAGGTGCGAGTAGCGCGGGAGGATCATCGGGTCGCTGTCGCCGTTGGCGACGAACACCGGCAGCTGGATCGCGGTGACGCGCTCGAGCACCGCGTGGTTGGGGATGCCCCAGGTGCAGACCGCGTCGTACTGGGCCTGGCGGGTCTGCCACGAGGTCGGCACGTCGCGGTTCGCGGTGCGCCCGAAGATGCGTCCGGCGGCCTCCTGGCCGGCTTTCCGGCTCGTGTCCGTCGGCGCGAAGAAGACGGAGAGGTAGTCAGCCGGGCTTGTTTCCGGCGTGCCGACCGCGCCGATCACCTCCGGCGCCCAGCCGTGCATCCCCACCGCACCCTGCGGCGCCGATGACGCGAGCACGAGTCGGCGCATGAGGTCGGGCCGGATGAGCGCGATCTCCTGCGCGACGAAGCTGCCGAGCGAGAAGCCGAGCAGATCGACCCGCTCGAGCCCTATCGCGTCGATGAAGGCGATGGCGTCGCGGGCCATCGCCTCGACCGTGTTCGGTGTGGCGCCGGTCGTGCCGCCGACGCCGGCGTTGTCGAACGCGACCACGCGGCGATCGGCGGCGAGCGCGTCGATCAGGGCGGGGTCCCAGTTGTCGAGGTTGCCGCGGAAGTGCTGGAGCAGGACGAGCGGCACATCGCTCTGCCCGAGGTCGCGATAGGCGTACTCGATCCCGTTCTCGGCGGCGACTCGTTGGATCGACGCCTCGGCGTACCCGACGTCGGTTGCGGTCTGTCCGTCTGTGGTCGGCATCCGAACGCCCCCTTGCTCTCGGCCGGCGATGCACTTTGCCACCTTTGCAGGGACGGCGAACGGGGGGATCCGGCCCTCGCCGCGGCGAGAGCCGGATCCGCGGTTCCTACGCGCCGTAGCGCCCGACGAGCTCGGCCGCCTGCGGCTTGCTCTTGTGCCCGGCCGCCTGCATGATCGGCGGGACGTCGGGATCGGACACGAAACTCTGCCAGCCTGCGGCGTCCCAGTCGAAGAGCGCCCAGACCCGGTCTTCCTCGTTCGGGTCGCGGAACACGATCGCGCCCTTCGAGCCGTGCAGCTCCCGCTTCTCGGCGCCCTTCGTCGAGAAGACCTCCACGAAGCGGTCCAGGTCCTCGACCTGCGTCGTTGCCAGGATCATCGTCGCCTCCTTGTCGTCTCCGCGCCGGGCTCGACGCGGCTGTATCGACGACGCTACGGAGCGCCCTGGCGCACGGCATCGGGCGAACGCCCCATGAGGTCCTGCTCGTACGCCCAGACCGTGGCGGCGGCGCGGCTGCGCACGCCGGCCTTGCGGTAGACGTGCTCGATGTGGCTGCCGACGGTCTTGACGGAGATCCCGAGCTCGTCGGCGATCCCCTGATTCGACTGGCCGCGCACGAGCGCGAGCAGCACCTCGAGCTCGCGCCGCGTGAGCCCCGCCGGCAGCTCGCGCGGCCGTTTCGAAACGCGGTGCCCGGCCGCGGCGAGGACGGCGTCGACCGCATCGCCGTCCAGGCACCCGCTCTGCGCCTCGCGCCTGAGCTCCGCCTCCGTCGCCTCGGCGTCGAGGGCGTCCCGGTACGGGCGCGCCTCGCGCATGGCCACGTAGCAGTCGGCGGCTGCGAGGATGCGCGCGCCCTGGTCGAGGGTCGTCCCGCGCGAGCCCCGGTGGTAGCCGGAGCCGTCGAGCCGCTCGTGGTGCGACCCGGCCAGCTGTCCGATCGTCATGAGCGTCGACGACTGTGCGAAGGCACGCTCGGTGAAGTGCGCATGGAGCCGCACGCGCTCCCACTCCCCGAAGCCCAGGGCACCCGGCTTCTCCCAGATCGCGTTCGCCACGCCCAGGCGGCCGACGTCGTGGGCAAGGCCGGCGCGCCGGAGGAGCGTCACGGCGTCAGACCCGAGGCCCATCCGCCACGCCGCCGCCTCGGCGAGCTCAGCCACGCTGGTCGAGTGCTCCCGTAGCCACGGCGACTTGAGGCCGGTGAGCGCGGCAATGGCCCCGAAGGCGGCGTCGATGTGCTCACCTTCGACCCAGATCCGAGGCAGCGGCTCGGCGTCGAGCGCCTGCGCCCAGATCTGCTCCTCGTCGAGATCGCGGCGGAGCTCGTCGAAGTGCGATGTCGCGAGGCCGGCAAGGCGGGGGTCGTAGGCGGCGCCCGCCCGCTGCTCGACGATGGCCCGTGCGCCGTGCGAGCCCTCCGCGGAGAGGAAGAGCGAGATGTCCCTTGCCACGTGCAGGAGGCGGGCCGGCAGCGGGAGCGCCTCCCCGGCGGCGTCCGGGATCCCGCGGCCGTCCCAGCGGGCGAACACGAACTCGAGCCCCGCCTGCACGCCGGGCCCGAGGCCGAGCCAGCCGGCGAACCGCTGTGCGACCTCGCACATCGTCGCGAATGACTCCCGGGCCCTCGCCGGGTTGGCCAGGACGGCCTCCAGCATCTGTTCGCGCACCTCGGGCGGCCGGCCGGCCCCGACCCAGTCGTCGTAAAACGCGAGCACCGCGTCGCGGTCGGTGGTGTCGATCAGGAAGAACGCGGCCCGGTGGCCGATGTCGTCACCGAAGAGCTGCCCCGCCTCGTGGCTGTTCGACGTGCAGCCGGCCGCGTGCAGGAGCGCGACGTAGTAGGCGTCGGAGCACTCGGCATCCGTGGCCCCGGCAAGCTCGCCGAGGCGGACGGCGAAGATCGCCGTGCGCAACGCGTGCTCGAGCGGCTGGCCGGTGCCGAGATCGGTCGCGAGCGAGAGCACGGCCACCAGTTCCGCCGCGCGCACCGGCTGCTCGACCGACCGCGTCACGTCCGTCAGGTGCGAACGAGCTCCTGGAATGCCGGCTCGTCGCGGATCGGGTCGAAGTCCGAGTCGCTCTGCGCATACTCGCGCAGGGGCGGGTACAGCTCCATCGCCTGCCGCAGGTGGCCTATCGCGTCGGTCGGCCGGCCGGCCAGCGCCTCGCAGCACGCCAGGTTGTAGAGCGGGTTCGCGTACCCGGGATTCGCGTCGACGAGCTCGCGGCCCCGGTCGGCCGCCTCCTCGTACTTACCGGCCATGTACAGGGGGTTCACGGGCGCCCAGAGCTCCCACCCGCCGGGTGTGTAGGCCTGCCCTGCGACCGCGCCCGCCGCCAGGATCGTCGTCTCCGGCTCCTCAGCGAACGCCGTCCGCTTCGACTCCGGCGTGACGAACACGTACGTCCCGGCCGGCGCGTCGACCTCCTCGCCGTCGATCTCGAACCGGGCACGCCCGCGCCAGACGAAGTAGAGCTCCTCGTCCTGGCCGTCCTCGTCGTGCTCGTTGATGATCCTGTCGCCCGCAGCGTGGCCCGTCCACGCGTTCAGGCCGAACGAGGTGATACCGAAGTGGTGCCGCACCGGCCGGTACGGGCAGCGGCCGTCGGTGAGCTCCTCGATCTCGTCCAGGCTGGCGACGCGGTAGCCGTCCACCCGCCGGAGTCTACGGTTCAGACGCATGGATCTCGGCCTCGTCACCTTCGCCGACCTCGCGCCCGGCCAGGCGCCGGTCGAGCGCATGCAGAACCTGCTCGAGGAGGCGCGCCTGGCGGACGAGCTGGGTCTCGAGGTCTTCGGCGTCGGTGAGCACCACCGGCCGGACTATCTCGTCTCCTCGCCGGCCACCGTGCTCGCGGCGATCGCCGCGCAGACCAGGCAGATCCGCCTCTCCAGCGCCGTCACGGTGCTCTCCTCGGACGACCCGGTGCGCGTGTTCCAGCAGTTCGCGCACGTCGACCTGGTCTCCGGCGGGCGCGCCGAGATCATGGCCGGTCGCGGCTCGTTTACCGAGTCGTTCCCGCTGTTCGGCCACGACCTGCGCGACTACGACGAGCTCTTCTCAGAGAAGCTCGAGCTGCTGCTCGCGATCCGCGACTCGGCCCGCGTCACCTGGTCGGGGCGCCACCGCGCCGCGCTCGCCGATGCGGTCGTGTGGCCCCCGCCGGTACAGCAGCCGCTGCCCGTCTGGATCGCGGTCGGCGGCACGCCCGAGTCGGTGCTGCGCGCCGCACGCCTCGGGCTGCCGATGACGCTCGCGATCATCGGCGGGCAGACCGCCCGCTTCCAGCCGTTCGCGGAGCTCTACCGGCGCGCCTGGGACGAGGCCGGCCACGACGGGGAGCCGACGCTTGCGATCAACACGCACGCATTCGTTGCGGACACCGAGGCCGCGGCGATCTCCGCCTTCGGGCCGCCGTACCTGGAAGTGATGAACCGCATCGGGCGCGAGCGCGGCTGGCCGCCGTCAGGCCGCGCGGAGTTCGACGCCCTGCGCGCTCCGGATGGCCCGCTCGCGCTGGGCTCGCCCGAGCAGGTGGCGGAGAAGATCAACCGCATCCAGGAGCTCTTCGGCCCGCAGCGCTACCTCGCGCACATGAGCATCGGCGCGGTCGCCCACGCCGACGTCATGCGTGCGATCGAGCTGTTCGCGACCCGGGTCGCGCCGCTCGTCAGTTCCCCCACAGCGGCCTGACCTCGATCGCTCCGAACTCCGCGTTCGGGTGCGTGGCCGCGATCTGAACCGCATCCTCGAGGCTGTCGGCCTCGATCAGGTCGAACCCGCCGACCGCCTCCTTCGTCTCCGCGAACGGGCCGTCGGTGACGAGCGTCCTGCCGCCGCGGACCCGGATCGTCTGCGCGCGGCGCGGCGGTGCGAGCTGGTCGCCGATCAGCCACTTGCCGCGCTCGCGGAGCTCGTCGACCCACCAGAAGGGCTGATCGCCCGGCGGCTCGGTGGGCTCCTCCTGGGCATCCATGTGCTCGGTGTCCCAGCAGACCAGCAGCAGGTACTTCATGGTGCGCTCCTCTCGTCGGTGTCACCGGGACAACGGGTGGGCTGCGCCGCGATCGACACTTTTCGTCAGCCCGAAGACTCGAGCGCCTCCGCATGCGCGACGACCTCATCCGGCGTCGGCGGCGAGAGCAGGATCTCGGCCATCTGCTCCGCCAGCGGGTCGTCGGTCTGCCGGTAGGCGGTCACCGCCCGCTCGACGTCGTACTCGGTCCGGCGCAGGTCCACGTCCGGCCCGAGCACGGCCCAGTACGCGCCCGGCTCCCATGCGTAGGGCATGCCGACGCTGCCCGGGTTGACGCTGCGGATGCCGGCCGCTCGGCGGTCGAACTGCAGGTGCGTGTGGGCGCTGACGACGACTCGCTCCGGCCGCCCTGCGACCGCGGCGGCAAGCCGCTCGTCGGGTGTCCCGGGCGTGATCAGCTCCTCGTCGCTGCGGGGTGAGCCGTGGCAGAAGCGAACCGGGCCCAGGCCTGCGACGTCGACGGTCACGCCCTCGACGGCACGACGCAGGAACGCCATGTCTTCGTCGGTGTGCGCGTCGAGGAGCCAGCGCTCGCGCGGCGTATCGGCTCGCCGCTCGAAGAGCGCGCGCTCGGCGTTGCCGCGGACGAGCAGCGCCGGCGCCGGAAGGTCCTGCAGCAGCCGGGCCGTCTCGTGCGGCAACGGCCCCCAGGTCAGGTCTCCCCCGAGGACGACGAGCTCCGGCGGGTCGGCTCCGAGCTCGGCGAGGACGGCCTCGAGCGCGACGGCGTTCCCGTGGACGTCCGAGAGGACGGCGACCTTAGAGGTCAAGGTAGGGCGCAACGCTCAGGTACTTGAAGCCGCTGTCGACGGCGAGGGTCACGATCACAGCATCGGGGCCGAGCCGCTCGGCGAGCCGGTGCGCGCCGACGACGTTCGCGCCGGTGGAGATGCCGGCGAAGATGCCTTCCTCGCGCGCCAGCCGCAGCGTCATCGCCACCGACTCGTCGTCGCCGATCGGCTCGAGATGGTCGACGCGATCCGGGTCCCAGTGCGGCATCACCATCCCCGTCCAGCCCTGGATCAGGAAGGCGCCGCGCTCGCCGCCGGCGATCGCCGCCGACGAGGCCGGCTCGTGCGCCTGGATGAAGACGCCGCGCGGCCGCAGCGCGTCGGCGACGCCCATCACCGAGCTGGCCGTGCCCATGCCGTGGCAGAACGCCGTCACCCGCCCGTCCGTCTGCTCCCAGATCTCGCGGCCCAGGCGGTCGCGGTGGCCCGGGATGATGTACGGGTTGTTGAACTGGTCGGTCGCGTAGTGACCCGGCTGGGCGGCGAGCTCGCCGGCCCGCGTGACCATGTTCTGGATGTCCTGCGCGGTCACTTTCGGACGGCCCTCGACCGACGGGATCTCATCGATCTCGGCGCCGAGCGCGCGCGTGAGCAGGAAGCGCTCCTCGGTGAAGCAGTCGGCCATCACGATCAGCGGGCGGTAGCCCTTGGCCCGGCAGACGAGGGCGAGCGCAGGCCCCGTGCTGCCGCCCGTGTACTCGACGACCGTGTCGCCCGGCGCGATCAGCCCGTCCCGCTCGGCGCCCTCGATCATCGCGAGCGCCATGCGGTCCTTCATGGAGCCGCTCGGGTTCGTGTACTCGAGCTTCAGCCAGAGCTCGGCGCCGTTCGCCGGCGCACACGGGCCGAGACGCACGAGCGGCGTGTCCCCGATCGCGTCGAGTATCGACATTCAGAGGATCACGACGAGGACGGTCGCGGCGCCGAGGACGATCCCCGCGATCGTGAAGCCGGCTGCGGCGACCGGCCCGAACTCCACGAACCGCCCCTCCCGCAGCGCCGCCTCCTGGCGCCGCTCGCGGAGGAAGCCGTACACGATGAATGAGACGCCGAGCATGGCGTAGCCGACGCCGACGAGCTCGTACCCGACCGCCGACCCGCCGGCCAGCGTCGGGACGATCTTCCCGACGCCGAGGCTGACCGCGAACGCGGCCAGCGCGCTCCGCCACCAGGCGAGGTACGTGCGCTCGCTCGCCAGCCGGGTGCGCCGCGTCGCGTCGACGACCGCCTCGAATGGGTCCTGCTCCACCTCGCGCGAGCCTACCGCGGCGTTCAAGAAGGCGATACGTTCGGCCGGTGACCGCCGTCCGCTTCCTCGGGCCCGACACCGACGCCTACGTCGCGAGCGTCGAGCGGCACGCCGGCGAGTTCGAAGAGCAGACCGGCCTCGAGCTCGACATCCGCATCATCGGAAGCGACGAGTACTTCTCGAACCGGATCCACCACCTGCTCGACGGGGAGGAAGCCGCCGATGTCTACATGTCGGGGCCGGTGCTCGTCTGGGAGCACGTCGCCGCCGGCTACGTCGAGCCGCTCGACCCGTTCCTCGACCGCTACGACGCCGGCGACTTCGTCGACCGGCTGCTCGCCTGCAACCGTTGGACGGGGCGCTTCGGCGACCCGCTCGGCGAGGGCCTGCTGCTCGAGATTCCAGTCAACTGCGAGTCGTACAACCTCGCGTACGTGCCGGCCGTCCTCGAGGAGGCCGGCGTCGCCGTCCCGTCCACCTGGGCCGAGTACTTCGACGTGGCCCGCACCGTCGCGCGCCGGCCCGGCGGCGTGCGCGGCTTCGGCCAGCGCGGCACCGACGCCTGGCACACGATGTACACGGGGTACGCGACCCAGCTCTGGTCGTACGGCGGCACCGACTTCGCGGACGGCCGCTGCGCGATCGCGGATCCTCCCGCACTGCTCGCGACGACCGAGTTCCTCGACGCGCTCCGGGAGGCGGGGCCGGTCGACTGGCTCGACCAGCGCTGGTACGAGCTCGCGCTCGACTTCGCGCGCGGCCGCTACGCGCTGCTCGTCGACTCGGACCACTACGTCGCCTACTTCGAGGAGCCGGCGACGTCCGAGCTCGTCGGCCGGATCGGCTACGCGCCGCCGCCGGCCGGGCCGACGGGCCTCCGGCGCCCGAATCTCTGGACCTGGTCGGTGGTCATGAACACGCGTGCCGCCGACAAGGAGGCGGCGTGGCGGTTCGTCGCGTGGGCCACCGGCCGCGACTTCCTGCTGCGCTCGGCCTTCGAGGGGAACATGAACCCGACCCGGACTAGCATCTGGGAGGACGAGCGCTTCCGCGCGCACACGGCCGGGTGGGGCGCGTTCCACGACGTCGCGCGCACGCTCGTCGAGCGCGATGCCTTCGTGCTGGCTTCGCCCGCGGCGAACTACCTCGAGATCGCGCGCCGCTGGGTGCAGGCGCTCCTCGACGCCCACGCCGGCCGCGCCGACGTCGCCGGCGCGCTCGAGGCGGCAGCGGCGGACATCGACCGCCTCGTCAGTTAGGCGGCGGCGTCGAGCACGCCGCGGAGCGGCCGCGGCACGCGCTCCGGCGCGAGCGCCTCGACCAGCAGCCGCGCGTAGACGATCTTGCGGCTGCTACCGCTCCCCAGCCACCGGCGGAGCTGCTCCTCGACCGGCCGCCCGCGCCACTCCGGCTGCTTCTGGAGCGTCCGGAACGGGCCGAGCTCGCTGTTGGCGGCGACGACCTCGAGCACGGCTTCCGCGCCGAGCGCGCGGATCAGCTCCTCCTCGAGGTCGGCCTCGCAGACGAAGAAGCCGAGCGCCTCCAGGCCCGCCCGGTCGATGTTCTCGCCCAGCCCTGCGCGCTCGAGGGCACGGCGGAAGTCGGGCTCCTCGCCGGCGTCGCAGAGGCCTGCGAGGCGGGCGCCGGCGAACCCCGCGAGCGCACGGCCGATCGCCTGCGCGCCGCCGATCGGGACGACCTCCGTCCCCTCGACGGCCAGGTCGCGCCCGAGGCGCTGGGCCAGCGCCACCAGCGCGGCGCGGTCGCTCTCGCCTTCCACCAGGATCACACGCCGGTCCATCCTCATATCAATACGGGTTCGCACCGATGGCGGCCATCGGTCCCGGCGGGACATTGGGCGTGCAAGGAGGAGGTGTCTATGTCGACGCTTTCGCACCACGCCGGAGACAAGCCGCGTCTCATGCCGCAGCTGCTCGTCTCGGAGATGTGGGCGTCCATCGCGATCGCAGTCATGTGGCTGGCGGTCACCGTCGCCGCGATCTGGGGGCCTGACTTCGTCAGCACGAGCGCGGGTGGGAACAGCACCACGATCCCGTGCGCGATCGCCCTCGGGCCGTTCGCGTTCGCGGGGACGTGGGTCGTCGCGAAATACGGCTTCCGCCGCGACTAGGGCGTGGATGCCGGGCGAGGCTGACCGCCTCGTCCGGCATCCGGCCGGCTACGCCTGCTGCTGCTCTACGACCATGAGGTTGTTGCCCTCGCTGTCGCGGAAGCCGAAGAGCAGCGGCACGGTGCCGTCGCCGCCCATCAGCTCGTCGTCGACGTCGACGCCGCTCTGCTTCAGTGCGGCGTGCTCCGCGCGCGCGTCGCGCGTCGAGAGCGAGATGCCCGTCTGGTGGCCCGGCTGGAACTCGCCCATCGGGGGGGCGAGCGCGATGGCGGCGCCGCCGTCCGGGGGCGAGACCTCGACCCAGCGGTCGCCCTCGCCGTACGGCACGTCCGCGATGACCGCGAAGCCCAGCTTGTTCGTGTAGAAGGCAATCGCCGCGTCCTGGTCGGACACCGGGATGATCACGCGGCCGATGTTGGTGATGCCTGACACGTCGTCTCCTTTCGTCGCTTCGCAGGTGTAGACGCTCGTGCGGCGCGCAAATCATCGGCATCCCGACGAAAGGAGCGTCCATGTCCATGCGGGAGATGATCGCGGCTCACCCTAGCCCGCCGCTCGTCGACGTCGACACGCTCGCGCGTTGCATCGAGGAGTGCTTTACGTGCGAGGCCACCTGCACCAGCTGCGCCGACGCCAGCCTCGGAGAGGACGACCTTCGCGAACTGGTCGGCTGCATCCGCACCTGCCTCGATTGCGCCGACGTCTGCGCGGCGACCGGGCGCATCCTCGCCCGCCAGTCGTCGGGCGGGGCGTACCTGCGTGCGGCGCTCGAGGCCTGCGCACAGGCGTGCCGGGACTGCGGGGAGGAGTGCGGGCGCCACGCCCGGCACCACGAGCACTGCCGCCTCTGCGCGGAGGAGTGCCGGCACTGCGAGGACGTCTGCAACGAGGTGCTGCGGCTACTCGGCTGACCGGAGCGCGCGCCGCAGGATGACGGCGAACCAGCGGTCGAAACGCGGCAGTTCGTGGTCCGGCAGATGGTCGCGCTGCCGTGCCCACGCGAACGCATGCGCGAACGCGGTCACGCGAAGCGCCAGGTCGAGCGCCTGCTCGAGGCCCGGCCCCCAGGGCTCCAGGTACGCGGCTCGGAGCCGTCCGAACCACGGGTCGCCCGGCGCGAGGCCGGTCGCCTCCTCGAGGAAGCGGAAGGTCACGATCAGCGAGGCGAAGGGGTGCGAGACGGACGAGTCGCCCCAGTCGAGGACGCGCAGCACGCCGTCGCGGTCGTACACATTCGCCTGGTGGAGGTCGTCGTGCTGGACGCTCGCGGGAATCCCCGCCGCCGCGAGCTCCGCCGACAGCCCGGCGAAGCGTGGCGCGAAGGCGCGGAGCGCCTCGATCTCGTCCGGGTCGAGCGGAAGCTCACGCGTGAGCAGATCGTCGTAGCGCTCGGGGAACGTCTCGACACGCAGGTCGGGCACGCCGCCCGCGAGGTGGTCGCCCGCGTGCGCGGCCTCGCCGCGCTGGAGCTCGGCGTAGCGCGGGAGCAGCTCGAGCCACGGCTCGGGCGGATTGCCGTACGCGCCGAGCGGTGTCCCCGCATCGGCGGTGATCAGCCAGGCGCGCTCCTCGTCGTGGCCCAGCACCTCGGCGACGAGGCCCGGCCAGCGCGCGGCGAGCCCGGTCGTCATGCGCGGCTCGAACGCCTGCACGGCGCCGCACGCCTTGAACCACACGACGCCGCCGGCGACCGGGACGCGCAGCACCTGCGACCAGGGGCGGTCGTGGGTCAGCTCGATCGGGCCCGTCGGCTCGACGTGGGCGCGGATCCAGTGCTCGGCGGCGACGCGGTCCACGGCGGCACCGTAGTGTCGGCCGGTGGCGCACGTCTTGCTGAGCGCCCAGGCCCGACGACCCCACCGCGCCTGGTTCGACCGCTCGACCGCTTAGGGTCAGCGGATGCGCAAGTGGCTGCCCCTCGGAATCCTCGCTGCGGCCCAGTTCATCATGGTGCTGGATTCGAGCGTGATGAACGTCTCGATCTCGCAGATCGTCGAAGACCTGAACACGACGGTCACCGGCGTGCAGAGCGCGATCACGATGTACACGCTCGTGATGGCCGCGTTCATGCTCGTCGGCGCGAAGCTCGGCGACATTCTCGGGCGCGACCGGGCTTTCGGCCTCGGCCTGGCCGTGTACGGGCTCGGCTCGCTGATCACGTCGCTCAGCCCGAACCTCACGGTGCTGCTGATCGGCTGGTCGGGGATCGAGGGGCTCGGCGCGGTGCTGGTGATCCCGGCGATTGCCGCACTGACCGCGGCCAACTACGAGGGCAAGGAGCGCGCGTTCGCCTACGGGATGATCGGCGGCGCCGCGGGCGCGGCGATCGCGGCCGGCCCGCTGATCGGCGGCTACGTGACCACGACCTGGAGCTGGCGGTACGTCTTCGTCGGCGAGGTCGTGGTGGTGATCGCGGTGCTCATCGTGCACCGGCGCATGAAGCGCGCGCCCAAGCCGGAGCAGCCGCCGAGGCTGGACTACGGTGGCGCGGCGCTCTCGGCGGTCGCACTCGGGCTGATCGTGTTCGGGATCCTGAAGAGCAGCACGTGGGGCTGGATCAAGCCGATCGACGCGCCGACGATCAACGGCCACGAGATCACGCCGTTCGGGTTCTCGCTGGTGCCGTTCCTGATCGTCGGCGGCTTCGTCGTGCTCGGGTGCTTCCTGGCGTGGGAGGAGCGTCGCCAACGGCTCGGCCAGAGCACGCTGCTCAACCGCGCGCTGCTGAAGATCGAGACGCTGCGGGCCGGGCTGTCCTCGCTTGCCGCGCAGCAGATGATCGTGATGGGCACGTTCTTCGTCCTGCCGGTGTACCTCCAGGTCGTGCTCGGCTTCGACGCGTTCGAGACGGGCAAGCGCCTCTTCCCGATGTCGATCTCCATGCTGGCTGCTGCGCTGACCGGGCCGAAGGTGGCGGTGCGGTTCGGCCCCCGGGCCGTCGTCCAGGTCGGCCTCGGCGCGATGGCGATCGCCGCGTTCGTGCTCGTCGGGACGATCGACGTGACCCTGCACGGGACGGCCTTCGCGGTGTCGCTCGTCTTCTTCGGGATCGGCGCGGGACTGCTCATGTCGCAGCTCGGGAACGTGATCATGTCCTCGGCCCCGCCGGAGGAGACGAACGAGGCCGGTGGGCTCCAGGGGACGGCGCAGAACTTCGGCGCGTCCCTCGGGACCGCGCTGATCGGCTCCGTGCTCCTGCTCGGGCTGCTGAACGGGTTCAACTCGCGCATCCAGGAGAACCCGGCGGTGCCCGCCGACGTGAAGACGCAGATCGCTGCCGCAACCGAGAAGGGCATCCCGATCGTCACGACCGAGCAGGCGCACCAGGCGCTGCTCGACGCCGGGCTGAAGCCCGCCGAGGCGGACGCCGTCACGGAGGACTACGGCAACGCGCAGCTCGATGCGTTGAAGACGTCGATGCTCGCGGTCGCGTTCCTGGCCGTGATCGCGTTCTGGTTCACGCGGCGGTTACCCGGGAGGCGGGAAAGCGTCGCCTAGCTCCCCGGCGACTGATCCAGGCATTCTGCGCGCGTGAAGCGCGACGACTGGAATCGCCGCTACGCCGGGCTCCGAGCTGCTCTGGACCGGAGAGCCGAACCGGTTCCTGGTCGCCGAGACCGAGGCGCTGCCGCCCGGCCGCGCGCTCGACCTCGCGTGCGGCGAGGGCCGCAATGCGGTCTGGCTCGCGGAGCGCGGGTGGGACGTCACAGGCGTGGACTTCGCCGACGTCGGGCTCGACAAGGCGCGCGGGCTGGCGGCCGCCCGCGGGGTCGACCCGACGTGGGTCCAGGCCGACCTGCTCGAGTACGACCCGCCGCCCGAGGCGTTCGACCTCGTCGCGATCCTGTATCTCCAGCTCTCGGCGGACGAGCGCGCCCGGGTGCTGCGCGCGGCGGCGGCAGCCGTCGCGCCCGGCGGGACGCTGCTCGTCGTCGCGCACGACCGCAGCAACCTCGAGCACGGCCACGGCGGCCCGCAGGACGCCCGCGTGCTCGCCACGCCGGAGGAGGTGGCCGCAGATCTCGACGGCCTCGAGGTCGAGCGGGCTGCCGTCGTCGAGCGCCGCGACGGCGACCTGGTCGCGCTCGACCTGCTCGTCCGCGCGCGCCGCCCCTGATGGCCGCGCTTCGCGAATGGGTCCGGAGCGCGCCCGGCACGTACATCTACCTCGCCGTCCTGCTGGCGACGGCCTGGGTGCTCGACTCGGCCGGCAGCAGGCGCGCGCACCGGCTCGTGCTCGAGCGCAGCACCAACCTCCACGAGCTCGCCGTCCATCCGGTCCGAGTGCTCTTCGAGAGCGCGTTCTGGGTGGCCGCGCCGTGGAACGCGCTCGCCTGGTGCGTGCTCTTCACGCTCGTGCTCGCCCCGGCCGAGCACTGGCTCGGGACGCTGCGCTGGGTGGCCGTGCTGGCCGCCGGCCACGTCGGCGCGACCGTCATCACCGCCGCCGGCCTCTGGCTCGCCGTCCGGGCCGACGCCGTCGACCGCTCCGTGACGCACTCGGTCGACGTCGGCGCCAGCTACGGGTTCCTCGCCGTCGCCGGCGTGCTCGTCTACCGGCTGCCGCGGCGGTGGCGCGTCCCCGTCGTCGCCGGCGTCGCCGGCGGGCTGCTCCTCTACTTCGCCGTCGACCACAGCTACGCCGACGCGGGGCACCTCATCGCGTTCGCGATCGGGCTCGCGTGCTACCCGTTGATCCCTTCTTCGCCCTGGGCCGCGGGTAGTCCCAGGACCGTGGCCGGTCGAGTGCCTCCCACTCGGGTCGTGTGATCGACATGACCAGGGCGTCCGTGATCCGCCCGCGGTGGCGGCGGTACGCGCGCATGACGCCCTCGCGTGTGAAGCCGCACTTCTCGTACGAGCCGATCGCGCGCTCGTTGTCGGGGTCGACGACCAGCCCGATCCGCTCGAACAGCAGCTCGCCGAAGCCGAAGTCGACGAGCGCGTTCATGGCGTCCGTGCCGAAGCCGCGCCCGACGTAGCCGGGCAGCATGAAGATGCCGACGTCCGCGCGCATGCCGCCGCGGAGGTCGTGGAAGCCGCACTCGCCGATCACCTCGGCGGAGCCGAGCTGGCAGATGGCGAAGAAGTAGGCGGTCTCGCCGTGCTTCTTGGAGATCTCCTCCTCGAAGAAGCGGTCGGCGCCGACCTTGCCGACCGGCAGGTGGAAGCCGGTGAAGTGCGCGATCTCCCGGTCGTTGATCGCCGGCACCGTCCGCTCGAGGTCCTCGCGCTCGAGCGGGCGCAGGTAGACGCGCTTGCCGCGGATGAAGGGATTCGGGTGGACGGAAGCCACGCGGCGATTCTAAGGCCGCGTCCCAATAGAGACGAAAGGCCCGCAATTGCGGGCCTTTTCGTCGGAGGATTGGGCCATTCGAGTGTTGCACGGCGGCGGCCGGATCCAAAGATGATTTTTGGGGGATATCCGGGACTTACCGCAGCACGAAACCCGGTGCCGAGCTCGTCGCGCGGGTCGAGCACGAAACGGTGCTCGCCGGTGCGGTAGGCGGTGCCCTCGACCTCGGTGAGGAGGCCGGCCGGCGTCTCACCGAGGATGCGGCCGAGGAACGTCGTGCCGACGATCGAGTCGTGGCGCAGGTCGTCGCCCGGCCCGAGCGCGCCGTCTGCTGCCAGCAGGGCGAGGCGCGCCGATGTCCCCGAGCCGCACGGCGAGCGGTCGATCTCGCCGTCCGCGAACACCGTCACGTTGCGCTGGTGGAGCGGGCCGAGCTCCTCGTGGAAGATGACGCCGTAGATGCCCTCCAGGCGCGGGTCCTGCGCGAACCTGGCGACCTGACTGCCGGCCAGCGCGTGCTTGATCTCGCGGCCGGCGGCGATGATCTCCGGCAGCCGGTCGGGCGTCGACGGTGAGCCCGACGCGCGCAGCTGGAAGCGACGCGTAGAGCGCGCCGCCGAAGGCGACGTCGACGGTCGTGCCGGCCGCGGGAACGTCGCGCGCGACGACCGTCGCGGGCACGTTGCGGAACGCGACCGCCTCGACGGCCCCGCCGCGCATGCGCACCGCGGCGACGACGCGCCCGGACGGGACGTCGATCGTGATGTCGACGGTGCCGTCGGCCGGCGCGGCGACGGCGCCGGACTCGACCGCCCAGGCGCCGAGCGCGATCGTCCCGTGCCCGCACGCTGTCGAGTAGCCGTCCTTGTGCCAGAAGAGGACGCCGAGGTCGGCGCCGTCGTCGTCGGGCGGGACGAGGAAGCAGCCGTACATGTCGGCATGGCCTCGGGGCTCGTGGCACAGCAGCCGGCGCACCGCGTCGACGTCCGGCCGCGCGGCCGCCTGCTCGCGCCGCTCCGCGACGGTGCTGCCGCCGATCGGCGGGACGCCGGCGGTGACGATCCGGAACGGCTCGCCGGCAGTGTGGTAGTCGGTGGCCTCGACCTCCACGGCTAGCCGCGCAGGACGGCATCGACCAGCCGCCGGCGGAGGTCGGTGCGCGCGTAGCCGAGCTCCATCGGCGGCGCGTCGCTCACGGCGGGCTCAGTCGTGCAGCTCGACGATCGTGGCCTTCCACGCCCCTCGCGGCGCGGCGACCTCGACGGTGTCGCCGACGCGCTTGCCGATGACGGCGGCGCCGAGCGGCGAGGTCGGGGAGGCGGTGCCCGCGCCGCCGAGCGGCGAGAGCTCGACCTCGATGCGGTCGCCGATCTCGTTCTCGACGATGATCGTGTGGCCGACGTGGACGACCTCGGAGCCGGTGCCGTCGACGACGGTGGCGTTCTCGAGGCGCGCGCGCAGGATGGTGATCCGCCGCTCCAGCAGCCCCTGCTCGTTCTTCGCCGAGTGGTACTCGAAGTTCTCGGACAGGTCGCCGTAGCCGCGCGCGACGGCGATCGCCTCGACGACCTCGGCGCGCTTCGGGCCCTCCAGCTCGGCCAGGTCGGCGGCGAGCTTGTCGTACTGGGCGCGGGTCATCTCCTCGGTCATGCGGTGAGGGTAGCGTGGCGCCCGTGCGCAAGCCGACCCACGAAGGGGCGAAGAAGCGGGCCGAGCGTGAGCGTCAGACCGGCCTCGACCCGGGCGACGAGGCGGCGAAGTGGCTGGAGGAGCACGACCAGAAGCCGCCGCAGCCCGAATCGAAATCCCGCTTCAAGTCCAAAGAGCTTCATCGCTGGCGCCAGAGGCAGCAGAAGTCTTAGAGCCGTCTTACCCGTGGGTGGTTTGCTTTGTGAGGTGTTCTACCTTCGCTACCTGCGCAGCGAGTTGATCCGTCGGCGCGCGTGGTAGCGGGAGGGCTCCTGGGAGTCGTGCTGGGCGTGCTCGCCGCCGTCGCGATCGACGCTTTCGGCCCGAGCCTGAGCGCCGGCTCGACCACGGGCGGCGCCGAGGGGGTCTTCGGGCTCGGGAGCGCGCTGTCGCGCACTGCAACGACCGCGCGTGCTGCGCATGCAGGACGGCCGGCTGACCTCGCCTGTCCCGGCATGATCCCCCGGTGCCGGACGACCTCCCCGTCGAGGAGCTGCCCTCGCAGGCTGCCTGGGAGGAGTGGCTCGAGGAGCACCACGCGGACGCCCGCGGCGTCTGGCTGAAGTTCGCCAAGAAGAACACCGGCGTCACCACCGTCAACTACGCCGAGGCGCTCGAGATCGCGCTGTGCTTCGGCTGGATCGACGGCCAGGTCGCCCGCTTCGACGACACCTACTACCTCCAGCGCTTCACGCCGCGGACGAAGCGCAGCAAGTGGTCGAAGATCAACCGCGAGCACATCGCGCGCCTGACGAAGGAGGGGCGCATGCGGCCGGCCGGCGTGGCGGCCGTCGAGGCGGCGCAGGCGGACGGCCGCTGGGATGCCGCCTACGACTCGCCGAGCCGGATCACCGTGCCGGACGACCTCCAGCAGGCGCTCGACGCCAACCCGAAGGCGCTCGCGTTCTTCGAGCAGCTCGACAGCCAGAACCGCTACGCGGTCCTCTATCGCACGCAGGACGCGAAGCGGCCGGAGACGCGCGCGCGGCGGATCGCGAGCTTCGTCGAGATGCTCGCGCAGGGCCGGAAGCCGCTCGACAGATAGTTGCGCGATCAAGTATAGTGTTGGCATGAACAGACAACTGCCACCGTCACCCCGATCGGGCAGGCCGAACGGCCGATCGACCCCGGCGTCGACATCGGCCACGTGCACCTGAAGACGGCCGACATCCAGCGGGTCCGCGACTTCTACGTCGGCATCCTCGGCTTCGACGTCGTCTCGCAGATGGGCGACCAGGCCCTCTTCCTCTCGGCCGGCGGCTACCACCACCACCTCGGCTTCAACACGTGGGAGTCGAAAGGCGGCTCGCCGCCCCCGCCCGGCACGACGGGCCTGTACCACGTCGCCATCCGCTACCCGACGCGCGAGGCGCTCGCCGACGCGCTCGGCCGCCTCGTCCGGGCCGACTGGCCGCTCGACGGCGCCAACGACCACGGCACGCACGAGGCGCTCTACCTCCGCGACCCGGACGGCAACGGCCTCGAGCTGGCCTGGGACCGCGACCCGTCCGAGTGGCCGCTCGACGCCGAGGGCCACCTCCGGTTCGACCGCGGGGCGGACGTGAACCGGATGCTGCGCGAGCTGCTCGAGCTCTCCGGCGTGAGGCAGAACTAGGCGCAAAGCGCGGTAAAATTCAGGCGTGGGGCGCGCTGCGCTCGTCGCTTTCGCCGCCGCCCTCGCTCTGGTTGCCGCCGCGTGCGGCGGCTCCGGGCAGGCGGGTGGCGACACGATCTCTACGACGGCGAGCACACCCGCGAACACGGGCGGAATCGACCCGATGGCCGGCGCCTCGACGAACCCGGTCACCTCGACGGCAAGCGCGGCCGAGACGGCGCTCATGAACGGTCTCGCCGTCGGCCGGCACGAGGGCTACGACCGAGTCGCCTTCACCTTCAAGAACGCCGTCCCCGGCTACAAGGTCGCGTACGTCCAGCCCCGATCCACGAGGACGGCTCCGGCAAGACCGTCGCCGTCGACGGGTCCGCATTCGTCGAGGTACGGATGGAGCCCGCCTCGGGCTTCGACCTCGCTACCGGCGAGGGCGTGCTCGTCTACAAGGGCCCGAAGCGGATTTCCGGCGCCGACGCGGGAACCTCGGTCGTGCAGGATGTCGTCCGCACCGGCGACTTCGAGGCCGTTCTGACCTGGACGATCGGGCTGTCCGATCCCGTCGACTTCCGCGTCCTGACCTTCGCCTCGCCGCCGCGGCTCGCCGTCGACTTCCGCAACCACTAATACGATCCCGGCGTGCTGCGCACCGCTGTCGTTCTCGCCGCGTGCCTGGCGCTCGTCGCCGCAGCCTGCGGCGGCTCGGGCTCGGGCTCCGGTGGGACGCTCTCGGGCGCCTCGACCGACCCGCTGACCTCCACCTCGAACGCGGACTTCTACGCGCTCATGAAGGGACTGGCCGTCGGGCGCCACGCCGGCTACGACCGCGTCACGTTCACCTTCGACAACTTCGTGCCCGGCTACGTGATCTCGTACGTCGACCCGCCGATCAAGGAGGACGGGTCCGGCAAGACCGTGAACGTCGCCGGCTCCGACTACGTGCAGGTGCTGATGCAGCCGGCCTCGGGGTTCGACCTCAACTCCGGCGAGGGCAAGATCGTCTACAAGGGCCCGAAGCGCATCTCGGGCGCCGACGCCGGCACCTCCGTCGTCAAGGACGTCGTCCGCACGGGCGACTTCGAGTCGGTGCTGACCTGGACGATCGGGCTGGCCGACAAGGTCGGCTACAAGGTGCAGAAGCTCGAGTCGCCGCCGCGGCTCGTCATCGACTTCGACAGCGGCTGAGGAGCCAGGCACCCTGTCGGGGTGCCCGAGCGGACGCACGCGGAGCGGATGGCCGGCCGCGACGGGTACTTCCCGCCCGAGAGCCTGATCCGCCGGCTCGGCAACTCGCCGGTCGTTCCCTTCCTCGGCGGCGGGCCTGCCGTCCTCCTCCAGGTCGCGCACCCGCTCGTCGCCGCCGGGGTGACGCAGCACTCCGACTACCGCGACGACCTCTGGCGGCGGCTGCTGCGAACACTGCGCGCGCTCTATCTGATGGCGTACGGGACGAAGCAGGAGGCGGAGTGGGCGGGGGAGGCCGTCCAGCGCGTGCACGAGAGCGTCCACGGGACGCTCGCCGAGACGGCCGGCCCGTTCCCGGCCGGGACGCCGTACCGGGCGGACGACCCGGCGCTGATGCTCTGGGTCCACGCCACGCTCGTCCACTCGTCGCTCGCCGCCTTCACCCGCTTTGTGGCCCGGCTCGACGCCGCCGATGAGGAGCGGTACTACCGCGAGATGGCGGTCGTCGCGAGGCTGTTCGGCGTGCCCGACGGCGTGCTGCCGGACACGCTCGGCGAGTTCCGCGCGTACGTGGGGGAGATGCTCGGCGGCCCGGAGCTGGTCGTGACGCCGCCTGCGCGCGACGTCGCCCGGGTGATCCTGGACGCGTCGCTGCCGGCGCCGATGCGCGTGCTCGTGCCTGCGCACCGGCTCTCGACGGCCTGGCTGCTCGGGCAGCGGCTGCGCGCGGGCTACGGCCTGCGCTGGAGCCCGGTGCACGACGCGGCGCTCGCGGTCGCCGCCCGCTCCGTGCGGATCACCGCTTGGCCCGTGCTGAAGGCGGCGGCGCGCTTCGCGCCGACGGGGCCGGCTCTGGCGCGCGCCTAGGAGGCTTCTATGGATGTCAAGCCGCTGAGCTCGCGGTGAGGGTGCGGTAGAGGCGGCGTGCGAGCGCGCGTTTTGTGCGGGCGAGCAGTGTGCTGCGGGCCAGCGTTGCCGGCTGTGAGCGCTCCAGCCGAGCGCGGAGCGGCGGGTCGAGCGTGACGATCGCTGCCTTGAGCTGATTGCGTGCTTGTTGGCGTGCGTGCTGGGCGCTTCGCCGTTCGACCAACAGCAGTCGCAGCTGCTCGCGTTGCTGGCCCGTGCGCGGCAGCGGCAACGTCTCGCCTGCGAGCAGGCGGCGCGCGGCCTGCTCGGCGTCGATCAGATCGTTCTTCTCCTTGCGTCGGCGCCTGTTTGGCCGCTCGCACTCGAAGACGGCGAAGCCGTCAGCGAGCAGCGCGCGTGCGAGCGAGGCGCCGTAGGAGCCGGTGCCCTCGATCACGAACGCCGGGTCGCCCAGCGAGCGCGCGAAGCGGCGCAGCTGTTCGAAGCCGTGCTCGTCGACGGGAAACTCGAGCGAGCTCAGCCGTCGCCCGAATGCGTCGAGCGCGACCGCCACATGCGCATCGCGGTGCGTGTCGATCCCGATCGCGACTGTCCACTGCACTGCCTACCCTCCTCGCTCGTAGGAGGCGGCTGCAGGGGACAGCACTGTTTAGAGCGACCGTGCAGGCTTCTATGAGGTCACCTCGGCAGCCGCACCTGCCGCACCGGGAGACAGGTCCTAGCCAAGACACGAAGTCAGAGGGTTTGCGAGTCATCCAGGCGCAGCAGCCACGATCCGCCGACAACCGGACGGAACGTCACCGACCTAAACAGAGGGTTTGACGGAACGTCGCACGTCGCAGGGGTGCGATGGTCGTTCCGAGGCTAGGACGCAGGGAGCGTTCATGTTCCCATTCAAGAGTGTTCTTATTGAAAAGTCCTACGGGCGCGACCGAGGACGACGCATCGGGACGTCCAGCGCGGCCCGGCGACTCTGCCGTCGTTTCGTCAAGCCCTTTAAGGGCTGCCGCGCCGGCAGCCAGACGCGGAAGTCCGCGCCGCCGCCCGGGGCGTCCTCGACCCAGGCGCGCCCGCCGTGCAGCGCGGCGAACTGCGCGACCAGCGACAGGCCGATGCCGGTTCCCGGCGCTTCGGTGCCGTTCGCGCGCGTGAAGAGCTCGAAGACGGCCTCGCGGCTCTCCGGCGGCACGCCGGGGCCGCTGTCGGTGACGGCGAGCTCGACGCCGTCGCCGGCCGGTGCGACACGCACGAGGATCTCCGTGCCCGGCGGCGTGTGCTTGACCGAGTTGGCGAGCAGGTTCTCGACGATGCGCTCCACCTTCGGCGCGTCGACGTCGGCGACGGGCCTCGGTGCGGACGTGCACCTCGTGGCCCTCGTCGCCGTACCGGGCGGCCGATGCGCGACGAGCTCGCCCACGTCGGTCGGCCGGAACGTCGGCACGTAGACGCCGTGGCGCAGGCGGTCGAGGTCGAGCAGGTCGGCGAGCAGCTGCTCGAGGCGCGTCGCCTGCTCGACGAGGTGGTCGACGATCGTCGCGTACGTCCCGGCCGGCAGCCCGGGGCCGCGCTCCTTCAGCGTGAGCGCGAACCCGAGGATCGCCGTCAGCGGCGTGCGCAGCTCGTGCGAGACCGTCGAGAGGATCGTGTCGCGCAGCTCGTCGAGCTTGCGGTGCTCGGTGATGTCCTGCGCCGTGCCGACCATGCGCACCGGCCGTCCGTCGCCGCCCTCTACGACCCGGCCGCGGCCGTGCAGCCAGCGGACGGTGCCGTCGTCGCGGACGACGCGGTGGTCGAACGCGAACGCGCCGCCCTCCTCGTAGGCGCGCGCGACAAGATCGCGCGTCCGGGCCGCGTCGTCGGGGTGGAGGCGCGCCAGGTAGGCCTCGTAGTCCATGCCGCCGCCCGGCTCGAGCCCGAACAGCCGGTACAGCTCGTCCGACCAGGTGATCCGGTCGTCCGGGATGCTCCACTCCCAGCTGCCGATGTGGGCCACCTCCTGCGCCTCGGCGAGCGAGGCGTTGGCGTTTGCGAGCCGGTGCTCGGCCGTGTCGCGCTCGGACAGGACGGCGCCGAGGATCATCAGGCTCACGGTGACCGCGGCGAGCAGCCCCTCCAGGATCTCGACCGTCTCCGTCCCGGTGTGGTGGCCGAACGGGACGTTCCCGTTCACCGCCCCCGCGACGGCGATCACCGCGCAGAGGAAGCTCGCCGTGACCGCGCCGAGCTGGCGGAAGCGGAGGGCGGCCCAGATCAGCAGCGGGAACAGCACGGTGCGGTAGCGCCAGGCGCTGAAGAAGACCGCGGAAGCGACGGCCGCGAGCGCCGCGAGCAGCGTCACCGCCTCGATCTGCCGCCAGCGGGACAGCCCGCGCGGGGGGGTCGTCGCCCAGACGAGGATGAGCGGCGCGACGACGAGATCGCCCATGCCGTCGCCCGTCCACCAGAGCACCCACTTCGACCCGTAGTCGTCGATCGAGATGTGGTTTGCGATCAGGAGCGCTGTCACCCCGTTCGTGGCGCTGATCGTCGTGCTGACGATCGCGCCCAGGACGACGAGCGCGAGCACGTCGCGGACGCGGTCGAGCGCCGGGCGGAATGCGGCCCGCCGGAGGAGCAGCGCGCCGGCGACCGCCTCGAGCGTGTTCCCGGCCGCGACGGCGGCGGCGAGCGGGATCGATGCGCCGGTCGTCGCGTTCGCGATGAACGCGCCGGCGGCCACCGCGGGCCACGCGCGGCGCGGCCCGAGCAGCACCGCGGCGGCCAGCGCGATGCCCGTCGGCGCCCAGACGGGCGTGACGATGCCCTGCGCGACCGAGAGCTCGAGGCCGATCTTCGCGGCGCCGACGTAGGCGGCTGCGACCCCGGCGAGGACCAGGACGCCCCGCACGCCGCCCGCCCGCTCGAGCGCCGCGTCGAGGCCGCGAGCCGGCTGGTCAGCCGGCGCCGGTGTCGACTCCGAGACCGTGCCCGGACGTTAACTCAGCCGGGGATGACGACGTGCATGCACGCCTCGCCGACGTCGCCGCCGGTCAAGTGCTGGTCGCCGTCGTGCACCATGAACTGCATCCGGTACCAGAGTGCACGGGCCGGGCTGGAGCGGGCCGAGGTCGAGTTCTCGACCTCCAGCGTGGCCACGCCCGGGCCCGGTGAGCAGGCCGTCGACCGTGCCGTCACGTCGAACTTCTGGACCCCGAGGATCTTCGCGAAGAGCGTGTTCACGGTCGCGTGCTCCACCACGTGCACGGAGTTCATGGTCGTACAGGCGGGCGTGCCGAGGCACTTGAGCGTCATCGTCGTGTCGGCCAGCGGCAGGTTCGTGTGCGCGTTCTTCGCGCCGGATGTCCGCTCTGGTGGTCGGCGCTGCGGACGGAGGTGAGGAGGCGGGAGGGCGCGGGCATCGGGGCGAGGGGTCGGCGGGCCGCACGCCGGATGCTTCGTGCTTGGTGTTGGCGCCAGCGTCGACGGGCTGGAAAAGACCTGTTCAGCCCTCCGTTGAGTGATCTTCAGAGATCCAGCCGCTCCTCCTCGAGGTCGAGGTCGCGGATCACGCGGCGGGCGACGTCGTCGTCGATCGTCCCGCGCCGGCGCAGGTCGACGACGGCGCCCCGCTCGGCGGCGAGCAGCTCCCGGCGCAGGCGCTGGTACTGGGCCGAGCGCGCCTCGCGCGCGCCGTCGGTCTCGGGGTCGAAGCGCTCCTTGTAGCGGTCGACGCGGAAGGTGTACTGCCCGCGGGCGCGCTCGACCGTGTCGTCGTAGGCCCAGCCCTCCTCGGCGATCTCGTCCAGGCGCTCGAGGGCCGCCTGCGCGGCGCGGATGCGCGCCTTGGCCTCCTCCTTCTCGGCGAGCCCGTCGTCCTCGATGCCCACGAGCCGGATCACGGTCGGGAACGTCAGGCCCTGGCCGACGAGGGTGCCGAGGATCACGGCGAACGTCAGGAAGATGACGAGCGCGCGGTTCGGGAACGGCTCGTGCGCGTCCGTCGTCAGCGGGAGGGCGAGCGCCGCCGCGAGCGAGACGGCACCGCGCATCCCGGCCCACGCGAGGATGACGTTCGACCGCCAGCTGCCCGCGCCGTCGCCCGGGCGCATGGGTCGCGGCAGCCAGGAGGTCACGAAGAACCAGACGAAGCGGATCGCGATCACCGTGAGCGTGAGCAGCACGGCCCAGGCGACGAGGTCCTGCCAGGAGCGCAGGCCGTTGAGCGCGTCGACGATGCTCGGCAGCTGGAGGCCGACCAGCGTGAAGAGCACGGCGTTGAGGATGAAGAGGGTGATGTCCCAGACGGCGGCGCCCTGCAGGCGCGTCTGCGCCGTCGTCAGCTCGGGCGTGTACCAGCCCATGTAGACGCCGATCGTGACGGCGGCGAGCACGCCGGAGACGCCGGCCGCCTGGGCGGGGAGGTAGGCGATGTAGCCGCTGCAGAGCGCGATCGTGATCTCGAGCGGCGGGTTGTCGAGGCGCCTGCGCACCCGGCGCACCAGGTAGCCCGCGGCGAGGCCGATCGCGATCCCGCCGACGACGTTGAAGACGAAGTCGGCGGGCGCGGTGACCAGCGAGAACGAGCCGGTGACGACGGCGGCAACCGCGAACCGGTACGCGACGAGCGCGGTGCCGTCGTTCACGAGGCTCTCGCCGTCGATGATCCCGACCAGGCGCCGCGGGAGCCCGACGCGCTCGGCGATCGCGGTCGCCGACGTCGGGTCGGTCGGCGAGACGATCGCGCCGAGGACGAACGCGGTCGGCCAGTCGAGGCCGGGGATCAGCGCGTGCGCGACGGCCGCGACGACGATCATCGTGGCGAGCACGAGCCCGACGGCGAGCAGCGAGATCTCCGCGATGTTCGCGCGCACCTCGCGCAGCGAGGTGAAGTACGCGCCCGCGTAGAGGAGCGGCGGCAGGATCGCGACGAGCACCAGCCGCGGGTCGAGCGTGACGGTCGGCATGCCGGGGATGAGCGCGAGCGCGAGGCCGCCCAGCACCAGCAGGATCGGGTAGGGGACGCGCACCGTCTCGGCGGTCGCGAGCAGTGCGACGGCCGCCGCGATGACGCCGACGAGGATCAGGCTGTCCTGCGCGGAGAGCTCCACCCGTGGATTCTGCCGAGCGGGGTAGGCTCGCGGCGGGGTCGCCGAGCGCCGAGCTGGAGGGTCAGATGAGCACCGCAACATCCACCGTCACCGAGCACGAGGCCGCGCAGGTCACGCGTGCGAACCAGTCCGGCAAGACGCCGGTCGTCTTCGTCCACGGCCTCTGGCTGCTGCCGTCGAGCTGGGACCGCTGGGCCGAGCTCTTCGAGCAGTCCGGCTACGCCGCCGTCCAGCCCGGGTGGCCGGACGATCCGGAGACCGTCGAGGAGGCGAAGGAGCATCCGGAGGTCTTCGCACGCAAGGGCGTCGGCGAGGTCGCCGATCACTTCGCGGAGGTCATCGGTGGGCTCGACCGCAAGCCGGCGGTGATGGGCCACTCGTTCGGCGGGCTGCTCACGCAGATCCTCGCCGGCCGCGGGCTCGCGTCCGCCGCGGTCGCGATCGACCCGGCGCCGTTCCAGGGCGTGCTGCCGCTGCCCATCTCCGCGCTGCGGGCGGGGTCGCCCGTGCTGCGCAACCCGGCCAACTACTACCGCGCCGTCCCGCTCACGTACGAGCAGTTCCGGTACGCCTTCGCGAACGCGGTCAGCGAGGAGGAGGCGAAGGAGCTCTACGAGACCTTCGCCGTGCCCGCGCCCGGCCAGCCGCTCTTCCAGGCGGCGACCGCGAACTTCAACCCGTGGGCCGAGACGAAGGTCGACACGGAGAATCCCGACCGCGGCCCGCTGCTGATCATCTCGGGCGAGAAGGACAACACCGTGCCGCACGCGATCGCGCACGCGTCGTTCAAGAAGCAGGAGCGCAACCCGGGCGTGACGGAGTTCGCGGAGATCCCCGGCCGCGGCCACGCGCTGGTCATCGACAACGGCTGGCGCGAGGTGGCGCAGACCGCGCTCGACTTCGTGCAGCGCTTCGTCAAATAGGCCGCCCTGCTCCCTCGGCCACCGGTTAGTGGCTGTCAGCCACTAATCCGTGCCCGCGCGCTCCCTGGTCGCAGGGAGCCACAAAGTCCGCGCGTGCTCAGCCGGTTCGCCCTCTCGAAGCGATCGAGGATCCAGTGCGGGTCCGGGACGCGGCCGGCGAGCGTTCCCGCGGCGATGTCGCGAGCGATCTCCCCGAGCTCCTCGGCGCGTCGCCGCTCGGCTTCCCGCTGGTCTCGCTCGGCGCGCACAAGCGTCCGGAGATGGACGAGGCTCGGGCGTGTGAAGCCGAGCTCCTGGACGCGCTCGGCGACTCGCCGGCAGGTCTCGGCCATCGACGTCGCCGGATCGTCCAGCTCGCGAACGAGCCTGTCCACCACCGGGTCGTACCGGCGCGCACTGGGAACCATGAGGTGATCGTCGCCGCGAGCCGGTCACGCAGGTGTGCCGAGCCCGTGCCAGTCCGCACGGCCCGAGTTAGTGGCTGTCAGCCACTAACCCCGCGCGCAAGTGGCTGTCAGCCACAAGCAATGGTTCGCGGCGTCAGGTGGCCAGGAAGTAGACGGTGCAGAAGCCGCCGAAGGCCAGGCACCAGATCGCGAACGGGATCAGCGTCCGCGTCTCGAAGTAGCGCATCAGGAACCGCACGGCGAAGTACGCGGTCACGCCCGAGCAGAGCGAGGCCACGAGTGCCTGCCCGCGCACGCCGTTGCCCTGCGAGCCGGCCAGCTCGGGGATCTTCAGCAGCGCGGCCGCGCCGATGATCGGCGTCGCCAGCAGGAAGGCGAAGCGGGCCGCGTCCTTGTGCGACAGCCCGACGAGGAGCCCGCCGCCCATGGCGGCACCCGACCGCGAGAGGCCGGGGATCAACGCGACCGCCTGCAGCGCCCCGACGAGGAACGCGCCGGGGAACTGCATCTGCCTGGCGATGCGGGTGTCGTCGTCCTCATCAGTCCGCGGCGCGCGGCGCCGCAGCGCCTCGAACCCGAAGAGCATCAGGCCGTTGACCATCAGGAAGATCGACGCCGACAGCGCCGACGCGAACACCGACCGGAGCGCATGGTCGAGCAGCAGCCCGAGGATCCCGGCCGGGATCGTGCCGACGACGAGCAGCCAGCCCAGCTTGGCGTCCGTGTCGTCCGCGCCGATGCCGCGGTCGCGCAGGCTGCGGCCGAGCCCCTTGAAGATGCGCATCCAGTCACGCCAGAAGAACAGGAAGAGGACGATCGCCGTCGCCAGGTGGGTCGCGACCAGGAAGCTGATGAAGTAGTCGTCGTTCTGGTGGATGTTCCACCCGAAGAGCTGCGGGAAGATCACGCTGTGCCCGAGGCTCGAGATCGGGAACAGCTCCGTGACGCCCTGGAGCAGCCCCAGGATGATCGCCTGGAGGTAGGTGATCGGCTCGGAGGCTGAGGCGAGGATCACGTGGTGGCGGTGTCCTCGCGCTTGCCCGTCTGGAACCAGGCAAAGACGAGGAGCGCGACCCCGACAAGAAATGCCGCGATGCCGTGCTTCACGTGGTGGTGGCTGGAGCCGGCCTCGTGCCCGGGGATGAACGACGGCAGCGACTTCGCCGGCTCCACCCAGTAGACGATCCCGAGCACGATCAGGGCGATGCCGATCACGACGGCGGCGATGATGACGGCTGGGTGGCGCGTGTTCATGACCGCGGCGGAGCCTAACGCCCGGAGGCGGACGGCAGGCGAGCCTCTTCAGGGCACGTTCAGGTCACTACGGTTCGGAGCATGGAGGAAGAGCTCACGACGCTCGAGTTCGAGCGCCTGGTCGAGGACGCGATCGCCTCGGTGCCGGAGCCGCTCGCCGGCTTCATGTCGAACGTCGGCGTGATCGTCGACGAGCAGGCGCCGCCATGGCAGTCCGTTCTCGGCCTCTACCAGGGGGTTCCGCTCACCCGGCGGACGACCTCCTACATGGGCGCGCTGCCCGACAAGATCACGATCTTCCGCCGCCCGATCGAGCGCGTGTACGGCATCGACCCCGACCGGCTCCGCGAGGGCGTTCGCCACGTCGTCGTCCACGAGATCGCACACCACTTCGGCATCTCCGACGAGCGGCTGCGCGAGCTCGGCGTCTACTAGTCAAACTCTCCGAGGTGGAAGACCGCCGCCGCATCCGCGTGATCTTCGGCGCGCTGCTGCTCGTCCTCTTCCTTGCCTCGCTCGACCAGACCATCGTCGCGACGGCGCTGCCGACGATCGTCGGCGACCTCGGCGGGCTCGAGCACATCTCGTGGGTGGTCACCGCCTACCTGCTCACCTCGACGATCGTCGGGCCGATCTACGGGAAGCTCGGCGACCTCTACGGCCGCAAGATCGTGCTGCAGACGGCGATCGTGATCTTCCTGATCGGATCGGCGCTCTGCGGGCTCTCGCAGAACATGGCCGAGCTGATCGCGTTCCGCGCCGTCCAGGGGCTCGGCGGCGGCGGGCTCATCGTCGTCACGATCGCCGTGATCGGCGACATCATCCCGCCGCGCGAGCGCGGCAAGTACCAGGGCTTCTTCGGCGCGGTCTTCGGCGTCTCGACTGTGATCGGGCCGCTGCTCGGCGGCTTCTTCGTCGACAACCTCTCCTGGCGCTGGATCTTCTACGTCAACATCCCGATCGGGATCCTCGCGTTCGTCGTGATCGGGGCGACCTTCCGGCCGCACGTCGCCCATGTCCGACACACGATCGACTACGCGGGCGCGGCCGCCCTTGCCGGCGCCCTGACCTCGATCGTCCTCTTCACGACGTTCGGGGGCACGACATATCCCTGGGCGCTCGTGGCAGGTGATCGGGTTGATGGTGGTCGCTGCCGTGCTGGTCCCGCTCTTCGTGTGGATCGAGTCGCGCGCCGCCGAGCCGATCCTGCCGCTCGAGCTCTTCCGCAACCGCATCTTCCGGGTCGCGAGCGCGATCGGCTTCATCGTCGGCCTCGCCCTCTTCGGCGCCGTCACGTACCTGCCGCTCTTCCTCCAGGTTGTGAAGGGCGCCACGCCGACGCGCTCGGGGCTCGAGCTGACGCCACGTCGTCGTGCACGAGATCGCGCACCACTTCGGGATCTCCGACGAGCGGCTGCGCGAGCTGGGCGTCTACTAGTAAGACTCTCTAGGTGGAGGATCGCCGCCGCATCCGCGTGATCTTCGGTGCGCTGCTGCTCGTCCTCTTCCTCGCGTCACTCGACCAGACGATCGTCGCGACGGCGCTGCCGACGATCGTGGGCGACCTCGGCGGGCTCGAGCACATCTCGTGGGTCGTGACCGCCTACCTGCTCACGTCGACGATCGTCGGGCCGATCTACGGGAAGCTCGGCGACCTCTACGGCCGCAAGATCGTGCTGCAGGCGGCGATCGTGATCTTCCTGATCGGATCGGCGCTCTGCGGGCTCTCCCAGAACATGGCCGAGCTGATCGCGTTCCGCGCCGTCCAGGGGCTCGGCGGCGGCGGGCTCATCGTCGTCACGATCGCCGTGATCGGCGACATCATCCCGCCGCGCGAGCGCGGAAAGTACCAGGGCTTCTTCGGGGCGGTCTTCGGCGTGTCGACCGTGATCGGGCCGCTGCTCGGCGGCTTCTTCGTCGACAACCTTTCCTGGCGCTGGATCTTCTACGTCAACATCCCGATCGGGATCCTCGCCTTCGTCGTGATCGGGGCGACCTTCCGGCCGCATGTCGCCCATGTCCGACACACGATCGACTACGCGGGCGCGGCCGCCCTTGCCGGCGCCCTGACCTCGATCGTCCTCTTCACGACCTTCGGAGGCACGACCTATCCCTGGCGCTCGTTGCAGGTGATCGGGTTGATGGTGGTCGCTGCCGTGCTGGTCCCGCTCTTCGTGTGGATCGAGTCGCGCGCCGCCGAGCCGATCCTGCCGCTCGAGCTCTTCCGCAACCGCATCTTCCGGGTCGCGAGCGCGATCGGCTTCATCGTCGGGCTCGCCCTCTTCGGCGCCGTCACGTACCTGCCGCTCTTCCTCCAGGTCGTCAAGGGCGCTACGCCGACGCGCTCCGGGCTCGAGCTGACGCCGCTCATGGCGGGCGTCCTCGTGTCGTCGATCGCCAGCGGCCAGCTGATCACGAAGACGGGGCGCTACAAGCCGTTCCCGGTCGTCGGCACGTTCATCACCGCGGTCGGGATGGCGCTGCTGTCGCAGCTCGACTCGGGCACCTCGCAGTCGTACATCACCGGCGCAATGCTGGTGGTCGGGCTCGGGCTCGGGATGACGATGCAGGTGCTCGTGCTCGCGTCGCAGAACGCGGTCGAGTACCGGCTGCTCGGCGTCGCCACGTCCGGCTCGACACTCTCGCGCCAGATCGGCGGCGCGATCGGCGTCGCCGTCTTCGGGACGATCTTCGTCAACCGCCTCAACAGCGAGCTCGCGTCACGGCTCGCGCGGCGCGCACGGGCTGCCGAGCTCGGCGAATCCCGCGTCGATCAAGCACCTGCCCCCCGTGGTGCACGCGAGCTACCTGGACGCGTTCGCGGCGGCGCTGGCGCCGGTGTTCGTCGTCGCGGCCGTCCTCATGTTCGTCGCGTTCGGGCTGACGTGGCTGCTGCGCGAGATCCCGCTGCGGAAGACGGCGGAGACCCAGGGCGTGGGGGAGGCGTTCGCGGCGCCGAGCGACGGCGACTCGTTCAAGGAGCTGGAGCGGCAGCTGACGACGCTCGCCCGCCGCGACGAGCGCTGGGACATGTACGAGCGCGTCGCCGCCGATGCGCACGTCGACCTGGAGCCGCCGGAGGCGTGGCTGCTCGCCCGGCTCTCCGAGCGCCGCTGGCCGGTCGAGGAGCACGACCTGGCGGATGACCTCGGCGTCGAGCCAGAACGTCTGCACGCGACGCTCGCGATGCTTGCGGACGAGGGCCTCGTCACGGGCGACGGCGGCCGGCCCGTCGAGCTGACCACGGCTGGCCGCGACACGCACGACCGGCTCGTCGCCGCGGGACGATCCCGCCTCGCCGGGCTCCTCGAGGGCTGGGACCCCGAGCAGAACCCCGACGTGCGCCGGCTGCTCGACGAGGTGGCGGAGTCGTTCGCCGCCCAGATGCCGAGCCGCTAGCGCGCGTCCTCGTCGAGCGGCCCGACGCGCTCCTCGATCTCGTCCGCCTGCTCGTGCCGCGCCTGCGCCGCGACGCGCTGCCGCTCCGAGACCTCGCTCGCCTCCTCGGCGCCGGCGGCCGCCTGCTGCCGCTCCTGGCGCGCCCGCGCCAGCTCGGCCTCGGCCGCCCGCTCGCGCGCCTGCGCCGCCTGAACCTCCTGCTCGGCGGCCTGGTCGCGCTCGGCGGCCTCCAGCTCCTGGCGCTGCGCGGCCTCGCGGTGCTGCCGCCCTTGCTCGAGCTCCTGCGTCCGTCGGCGCGACCGCGCCACCAGGAAGGCGACGACGGCGGCGACGACGACGATCGCGATGACGATCACGACCCACACCATGGGGACCTCCTCGTCCGGTTCACCGGCAGTTGCCCGCGCCGGCGGGGCGTGAAACTCAGGCGTAGAGGCGGTCGCGGTGCTCGTCGACGAGGCGCTGCTGCACGCGCCGGTGGTAGCGCGCGAGCTCGGCGTCGATGGCGGCGCTCGAGGAGAGGGCTACCCTTGCTCCATGGAGGTTGCGCCGAGCCGCCGCCGTCTCGCCGTCGTGCTGTCGCTCGGCCTGCTGACGGCCCTCGCCGTCGGCATGATCGTCGCGCGCCGCGTCTACACCGGTGAGCCGACCTACGCGAACCTCGTCTGGAACCTGACGCTCGCCTGGATCCCGCTGCTCCTGGCGCTCTTCGTCTACGACGCCGCGCGCCGCGGACGCCCGCGTTGGGTCGTCCTGGCGGGCGGCGCGGCGTGGCTCCTGTTTTTCCCGAACGCGCCCTATCTCATCACCGATTTCCAGCTGCTCCGCGACTGGCAGGCGGCGCCGGTCTGGTACGACGTCGCGCTCCTGTCGACCGCAGCCTGGACGGGGCATGACGCTCGGGTTCGCCTCGCTGTACCTGATGCACGTCGTCGCGCGGCGCGTCGTGTCGCCGCTGCTCGTCTGGCTCGGCGTCGGCGGCGTGCTGGCGCTCACGTCGTTCGGCATCTACCTCGGGCGCTTCGAGCGCTGGAACTCCTGGGACGTCGTCTCGCGGCCCGGGCCGCTGCTCTCGAGCATCTCCGAGCGGGTCACGCACCCCGATCCCCGCACGGCCGGGGTCACGCTGGTGTTCACCGCGTTCCTGGCGCTCGCCTACTGCGTCTTCTACAGCGTGATCCGGCTCGGCGGCGCGGTCGGCGACCAGCCGCCCGCCTGACCATGCAGATCACGCGACCGGCGTAGCGGGCGCCTCGAGCAGCTCGAGCCGCAGCGCCAGCGCGACCGCGTGGGTGCGCGAGCGCGCGCCGAGCTTGCGCAGGCCCGGGCGCACGTGTGTCTCGATCGTCTCCGCCCTCAGGCCCGGCTGCGCCGCAGCATCGGCGCCGGCCTAACGCTCATGGGGCGGGGCCCGCCGCACGGAACCCCGCCCCGGAGGCCGCGCGCGTGGGACGCGCGCGGCTCGCGCCCGAAGGCGCGTGACCTTCCCCTAGAGAACGATCCTGGAGGCCGTCTCCGGCGGGCAGCCGGACTGGATCAGCCTCCGCACCTGGCTCAGATCGACGCGGGATGCCGCGAGCGTGCTCGAGAGCTCCGTGTTGAAGCCGAGGCGGACGAACTGCTCGAACCGCCAGGACCGCACGACCGTCTCGAGATCCTCCCGTTCCCGGTCACCATCGATTAGCACTGCTGCCTCCCCTGTCTCCCCGCGAATGCGTCCCCCGGGCGCAATCCGCTCGCTCAGCATGCGACGGCGGCCCGGGCGCGTGAATCCCTCATCTGAGGGATCGAGTGGGTGAGTCGTCCCGACCTTCGAACGGGTGAGGCGGGTGAGGCTTCCTCAGCGCGTCAGGCGCAGTGGCGTGGCCGTGCTCGCCCGCTGCGGCTCGACGACGCCTAGCGCCTCGACGAGCGCGAAGAACGCGCGCGCGTACGGCGAGTCGGCCGTGCGCTCGCGGACGTCGTGCCAGTCGATCTGCTCGCGCAGCGTGCGGGCGATCTCCAGAACGGACTCGTAGTCGAGCTGGTGCTCGCCCATCGCGTGGAGCTTCGTGACGAGCACGTCCTCGAGCGGCATGACCTGGATCCGCAGCGCGTACACGTCCAGCTCGTCGGCGCGGGCGAAGACGTCGTCGTCGATGAGGAGGCCGCTCGGCTCGTAGATCAGGTCGACAAGGACCTGGCCGTCCCAGGCCTTCACCAGCCAGTGCTCCGGCGGTCGCTCCGTCCGCATGCCCTCGGCTTCGAGCACGGCAAGGGCGCGGTCGGCGTCCTCGGGCCGCAGCATCAGGTCGAGGTCGTGGTCGGTGTTCGGGCCGCCGCGCGCCCACACGGCGAGGCCGCCGCCGAGCATGAACGGCACGCGCGCCGTCCGCAGTGCGCCTGCGGCCCTCTTCAGCGTCGCCTTGATGGCCGAGAACGGGACCTCCGTGCGAGCCTCGCTGCTCATCGGGCCTCCACGGCGACGGCGCCGGGCTCGTGCACGACGCGCTGGTCGTCCAGGCAAAAGAGGTTGAAGGCGCGGCGGATCAGCGGCTGCGCGACGTTGCGGACGTGGATGCCGCCCGGCGTGACGCCCTTCTCCGTCCCGCGGTGGGCATGGCCATGGAGGACGAGGTCGGCGCCGGCGCAGTCGATCGCCTCGGCGAGCAGGTAGCTGCCGAGGAAGGGGTAGATCTCGAGCTTCTCGCCGACGAGCGTTGCCTTCACCGGCGCGTAGTGGAGGAGTGCGACCCGCACGTCGGCGTCCTCGATCTCGGCCAGCGACCGCTCGAGCAGGTCGGCGCCGTCCTGGGTGTAGCCGATGAACTCCTTCATCACGCGCTCGCCGAAGGCCGTGCCGCAGGCGCCGGAGAAGCCGCCGCCGAAGCCCTTGATGCCAGCTACGCCGAAGCGCGAGCCGTCGACCTCGACGATCGCGGATTCGCCCTCGAGCACCTGCACGCCGGCGTCGGTGAGCGTGCGGGTGATCTCGTCCTCCTGCTCGCCGTGGTAGTCGTGGTTTCCGAGCACGGCGAGCACGGGCACCTCGACGCAGTCGAGCTCGGCCGCGAGCGCCTCGGCCTCGTCGCGCCCGCCCGATCCGCGTGAGGTCGCCCGCCAGGAGCAGAACGTCCGCCTGCTCGGCGAGGCCGGCGAAGTGGGGCGACAGCGTTCCGACGGCGTCCGCGGCGAAGTGGACGTCGCCGACGGCGGCGACGCGGATCACGCGATCTCCTCCGGGTCGCCGGCGGGCGCGAGCTCGGCGACGCGCGTCTCGTTGCAGACCTGGTGGTCGGGCAGCACCTCGGCGACGACCGCGGAGATGGCGTCCTTGCGCTCCTGCGTCGGCACGTCGCCGGTCAGGAACACGCGCCCGCCCGCGAGCGCGACGTCGACGTCGAGCGCGCTGACGCGCGGATCCTCCGCGAGCGCCCGGTGCACCCGCTCGATCACGTACTGCTTCGGCTCGTCGTCCATGCCGCTGGCATTCCCGGCCGGGGCAGAGGCGGAAACCCCGCGCGGCCCGCTGTGGGCAAACAGTCCCACGGGCTGTCCATGTAGAGATGTGTGCACAGCGAGATGCCAACCGGCACAGGGCCTGCCGGCCGGACGCGCCGGAGCGCTGTTACACGCGAACTATGAAAAAGAGCGCTAGGTGCCCACGACCTGGACGACCCAGCGCCGGTCGCGCTCGCGGTCGAGCTCCAGGAAAAGCACGCGCTGCCAGGTGCCGAGCGCGAGCTCGCCGCCCACGACGGGCACCGACTCGCCCGCCGGCCCGAGCAGCATGGCCATGCAGTGCGAGTGCCCGTTGCCCGTCTCCATGTCCTCGGGGCAGAGGTTCTCGGTGCGCCGGTCCCAGTCGTCGTGCGCGTAGTAGCGTGTCGCTCGGGACGAGTCCCTGCAGCATGCGGGCGAAGTCCTCGAGGAAGCCCGTCTCCCATTCGTTCACGCGCACGCAGCAGGTCGTGTGCGGCGAATAGACGCAGGCGATCCCGTCACGGATGCCGCTCTCGGCGACCGCCTCGTTCACCTCGTCGGTGATGTCGGTGACCGTCAGGCCACCCGCCGTCCGCAGGTGTGTCTCGCGCTGGAAGACCTTCATGCCAGAGCGTTCCGTATCTCCCGCACCCCGTGCACGCAGGTCCGAGTCTATCCACGACGCCTGAAACCGATGTGACAGCAACCGTCTGTACGCTCGTCACACCGGGCCCGTAGCTCAGCGGTGAGAGCAGCCGGCTCATAACCGGTTGGTCCCTGGTTCGAATCCAGGCGGGCCCATTTGAACCGCGCGCTGACGCGCCAATCCGCATGGCTCCGTGGTCGCTCGTGTCGCCGGATCGCGGAAATGCTCACCCGGTGCTACCCCCGGATTTCGCCGAACGCGGGCAACGTCGCATCGTCTGTTCGCACTGCGGCTGCTGCGGCTGCCGCTGTGGCGACTGACGCTCAGCATCACGACTCCGGCGGAACAGCCCGGCCGCGATCGTCACCCAGATCACGATCGCTCCGCTCAAGCAGGCAGACGTTCTGCAGGAATCGTCTCATCTCTCCCACCTACCCTTGAGGTCCTTCTCGGCGGCCGCGAGCTCCGCGACCTCGAACTCTGTTAGCCGATCATCGCCGCACCAGTGCCTTCTGGATCCGCCTCAGATCGCGCTTGCTGATCGACCAGTATCCGGCGGCGGCCACGCGACCACATTTAACCAAGCGGTGGACGTGTCGTTGAACTGCACATCGGACCACGCGTCTTCCGTGCCGTGTGGGGTATGTCGCGCAGGGATCCTTCCCGAGTACGAAAACGGGACCCGAAACGTAGTCATTCCACGCCCGAACGTTCGGCCGGTGCAGCACGCCGGGCTGCTCTCCGGCGGCCCGCTGATCGCGGCTACGACACGGACAAGCGCCTCCTCTAGCGCGTCAATCCGCATCCCGAGTCGGTCAACAGCCTCGAGAACAAAGACTGCCAACTGATCATCAACGGAGCCAGCCTCGCCATCCGGCCGACCCTGGCGGAATCGCGACGGTGGGCGAGCAGCCACAGAGGAACGCCGCTGAAAAGGCATGAGCCCCGCGAGGTCGCCAAGCCGCTCCTGCAGCGCGTTCATCTCGGCCTTGATCCGCTCCGCTTCCGAGCGAAGCAAGTCCCCAACTCCTCTTCGATGCGCGCCGGATCGATCTCGGCCGGCGAGCCTTCCCCACGATGTGCTCCCCGCGCGTTGTGAGGCCGGACCCGACGACCTAACCACCGCCGCGAAAAGAAGCCAACTCCAGGATTCGAGGATTCCAGCGGGTGTAAACAAGCGCGCTGGCGGCATACGGAGCGCGGCCAGTACCGTCGCCAGCCCCGCATGAAACGGACGGGTTCTGGGAACACGTCGATTCCGGATCACGCCCGAATGCATATGACGGCTGATCCTGAGGGAGCGACGAAACCCAAAGGGGGTTCGATGAAGAGAGGCTTGTTCATCATCTGCGCTCTCGCGTTGGTGCTTGGCATCACCTCGGGCGCGCTGGGAGGAGCGACCGCGAAGCAGACATCCCGCTTCTGCGTGTACATCGATAAGACGGATCGCGGAGCGTCGCACCTCGACGTTTCTGTTGACCCCAAGTACGGGCACAAGACGTGCATCGTCGGCAAGCAGGGTGCGAAGGGCGCAAAAGGTGCAACGGGCGCTCCGGGCGCGGGCGCTGCGGGCGCTGCGGGCGCTGCGGGCGCGCCGGGGCCGAAGGGCGATACTGGCGTTCAGGGCGTACTGGCCCTGCCGGTGCGCCTGCTGTAGATCCCAACGTGCTTTACGACAGCATGACCGTCTCAGACAACTATGTCTGGTCACAGGCGTACGTCCCTGCAACCGGATTGAACGAGTTCGGCACCGACATCACCCTGGCCAACGGTGGCGGATCGCTCGTTCACGCCACTGTGTCGATGGCCACCTTCCCGGGATCAGGAACAAATTCGATTCCTGTGACGCTGAACATCTACCAGTCACGCCTCGGGCCGGAACCAGGCAATGGAATCACACCTGGGCCACAGATCGCGACGAAGACGGTGGCTGTTACGCCTCCCGCCAATGCCGGACCCGATCCGAAGTACTTCACCGTGACATTCGACTTCGGAGGCGTCACGCTTCCAAAGGATGTTGTCTATGGGATCGCGTACGACGATTCGACTCTGGACACGGGGCTGAATGTGACCTTGTCCTATGAGTCGTCAAGCGTTCCAAGCGCAGGAGCCGACACGTTCCCCGGCTTCTTGTTCGCTAAGACAATCGATGGAAACAACGACCAGGTCGGCGGTACGAACGGGGAGATTACCTGCCACGACTTGATTCCTGCGTATGCACAGTACGACACCGCAGCCGGTCCAAGCTGTGGGCTGGCCGCGATTACGGGCGGCGACACAATCGCTCTTGTTCCGGCCGTGGAGTTCACGACCAACTAACACACCCGGCAACATCACCGGCTAAGCACAGGGTCTTAGCGATTGAGGCCGCGTTATGCGGCCTCAATCGCTTTCCTGGAAGTGCGTGATCCCGGCGCGCGACCTCGCTCGCCGAAAGAGCCGCAGCCGCGGGCGACAACGCGGCCGCATTGTGCGGGAGACTCGAGGAAGCCCGCTGCCGGCTTTTCCTGAGCCAGAGGGTGCCGACAAGCTGGCAGCGCTTGCCGAGGAGGCGCTGCCGGTCTTTCACGCGGCCGGCGATGTGACCGTGGCCAACAGCGCTAGTCAGCGGGTAGTCGTCTTGACAACGTGACCGCCCGCGTCACGGGGCGCGACACGGACCGGCTGTGAGCCCTCGGGGCACCTTGGGCAGCGGGCCGGCTTCTCCCCCTCCGAACCCCGGACTGCATGGGTTTAGGATCGGCTACCCATCCGACGCACAGCGAAAGGAGGACCATGGCCGACCACCTGGCGGAACTCAAGAAAGCGTGCAGTTCGCACGAGGCCCCGGCTCCCGAGGAGAAGATCAAAGATGGGGAGAGCCGTTGGTTCATGGGCCAACCGAGTCCGGCATCGCCCGGCACCGTTGCACTGGCTCAGCCGGGCGGGTTCAACCTTACGTTCCGAGAGAAGGACGTCGTTGAAGTGAAGCGGCACGAGCACCTGTTCTTCGTGCGAACTTCGCCTGATGCCAATCTGCTTGTCTCTGTCGAGCAGGTCGTGAACGCGACTTCCATCGGGTGCGGTTGCAAGTCCGAGGAATCGAAGACCGAGGCGAGCGCGCGAAGCAGCCGGGAATCGTCTGGACCGGTTGGGGTGACGACGTGTATATCTTCAACCGGGATGGTTGCGCGTTCTACTTCGATTGTAAGTGGGTCGACATACCCCTGTTGGGACGGATGTACTTATGCATACCCACGGGGTTAATCTGCAACTAAATCATCGCCGCATACCGTCGGGCATTCTCATTCATAAAGTACGGCTGAATTGCCGCGTCCTGCGCAGCCGATCGGTCTCGTGGTCTCGCGTTGACGACTACTGGGGCGTGTGGATGACGGCCTCGATGTTGTTGCCGTCGGGATCGAGGACGTAGCCGCCGTAGTAGTCGGGGTGGTACCACCGTGGCCGGGTGCCCCGTTGTCGGTCCCGCCTGCTTCGACGGCCGCAGCGTGGAAGGCGTCCACTTGCGCCCGACTCTCGGCTCTAAGCGCAATGTGAAGCCGCCCACGCACCGGCTCCCCGTGCGCCTCGATGAAGAACGACGGTCTTTCTTCATCAGCTGTGCCAAAGCCGGCGGCCGCTCCGGAGAACTCCATCAAGAGCGTCAGCCCGAGCGGTGCGAGCGCCTTCTCGTAGAACGCCTTACTTCGCTGGTAGTCGGCGACGGCGAATCCGACGTGGTCGAGCGTGCTCATCCACTCTCCTTCGGCGGGCGATTTTAAAGCTGCTGATCCATGATCGCCTGTGCCGCGCTCTGGCGTCATTCGAGAACGCTGGCGCATGCAAGTCATCTGTCACGTGCTCGCGTCGCACTCCGGGCGCCGCTTCCACATCGTGGCCAGGGACGGACGAGCGCGGCGACCAGAACGTCCGCGGTCTGGCCGGCATCTTGTTCTGATCGCCGAGAATGCTTCGGCTTACTCTTACCAAGGCGCTCGACCCGGACGCGAACAACGTCGAAGTGGTCTTCCACGGAAACCCGCCAGCTGCCAGCCGCGTGACGCTCGCCTGGGCCAGTGTTCGCGAATGTCCCCTGAGCGCGCAGGCCCTTACGTCTGCCTAGGCGGAGGTCACGCCCGCCAGCAGGCCCGGCACAAAGTGCCGGGCCTGCCTCTAGCCGACTCACCAGTCGAGAGAGCTAGCCGGTGCAGCCGGCGATGGTATTCGTCGGCTCGCAGTTGTCTACGACGTTACCGGTGACCTTCGTGTTCGAGAGCGTCACGGTTCCGCCGTTGTTGAAGACGCCTCCGCCGTGCCCGGCGCTGTTGTTGCTCACCTCGCTGTGGTTCAGCGTGAGGTCTCCGCCGAACAGCGGCGGCGGGCCTGGGGGAAGGGGTACGCCATTGGCGATGCCTCCGCCGTACCCGCCAGCGCTGTTGTGGTCCACCTTCGTGTAATCGAGGGTCAGAACGGCGGGCGTCGTGCCGGGCGGGCCTTCCGCGTTGACAATCCCGCCGCCGGAGCCGAGTATGCCGCTCGCGGCCGCGGTGTTGCCGTTCACCTCGGAGTGGCTCACGGTCATCATCCCGTGGTTCACGATTCCAGCTCCGATCCCGTTGGGAGCAGTGTTGTTGTCGACCTGACTCTGGTCGATGACGGCGTTGCTGCCGTTCGCAATCCCCCCTGCCGCGATGGGAGGACTTCCCCTCCGGCGCCGGCCGTAGCGGTGTTGCCGTTGACCTCGGTGTGATCCAGCCTCAGCTCGGCTGTCGCAGTCGGATTGCCCTGGTTCCCACTGGCGATGCCGCCGCCGTTCAGCGAGGTGTTGCCGTCGACCTGGCTGTGGTTCAGCGTGGCCATGCCCAGCAGGTTCTGGATGCCACCACCGCCGGCGTTCGGGGCGGTGTTGCCGTTGACCTGGCTGTGGTCGAGGGTCAGCACGGTCTCGCGACCGGTGCCGATGTAGTCGCCGCTGGCGATCCCGCCGCCGACGCCGCCCTGGACCGTGTTGCCGTTGACCTGGCTGTGGTCGAGGGTTGCGGTCCCGTCGATGTTCAGGACCCCTCCGCCACCCAGACCGCCGTTC
>CAVWIN010000005.1:0-275628 GCA_963755085.1 uncultured Thermoleophilia bacterium
GTTCGCCCGCGCGCGGTCGAGCCCGGTGTCGTGAGGGCGATCCTGCACTGCGACATCGAGGGCTCGACGGCGCTCGCGCGCCAGCTCGGGGACGAGCGTTGGGCTGATCGACTCGTTATGTATGGCGCGATCGTCGACCGGGTTGTGAGTGGATTCGGCGGGCGGCTGGTCGACCGCACCGGCGACGGGCTGATGGCGGGCTTCTTGAAGGCCCGGTCAATGCCGTGCGGGCGGCGCAGCGGTTGCAGTCGTCGGTAGATGAGCTCGGGGTGCGGGTGCGCGCCGGTGTGCACATGGGCGAGGTCGTAGTGCGGGACGGCGTCTTGCGCGGCATCTCCGTGCACTTCGCCGCACGCGTGATGGCGGAGGCAATGGGCGGCAAGGTGTTCGTATCCGAGACGGTCAAGGACATCATCGCCGGCTCGGCACTTCGATTCGAGCATCGGGGGACGTATGAACTCAAGGGAATCGAGGGGCAGCGGCGGCTCTTCGCCGTCGCCCGGCCAGCAGACTGAGCAAGCGCGCTAAGCGCTCCAAACGCCATGTTCTGGACACTTGATACTCGCTACTCCGGTGCGGGAGCCTGGCGTGCGCGAGCGTTCGGGAATGTCACCCGAGCGTGAGCCTGGCGCCCGCGGAGTTTGGCTGCATTACCGGGCTAGCTGACGCCCAGTGCTTCGTAGGCTGGGAAGAGCTCGTTCCAGCGGGCCTCGACGTTGCGGAGCTCGCGACCGCTGATGTAGTCGGCCAGATGCTCGACGTGAATTTGGATCCCCGCGCCGTAGGCTGGGAGCAGGTTGACGGGCATGCCCCGCTCCTCCCAGACCAGCCTGGTCTGAGCGCCGTCGGCAATCAGCTGGGCCTCGATCACTGTCTGCTCCGGCTGGCCGGGCTGAGGATCGGGATCGCGCATCGTCAACAGCAGGCGCTGCGGAGGCTCGCACGCCTCCACCTGCCCTGTGCGCTCTCCCGCGAGGGCGATGCGGACACGGAACTCGCCCCCCTGAGAAAGCTCGCCCTCTACCTCGCCGTACCAGTGGGCGAGTCGACCGGGATCGGTGAGTGCTTCCCAGAGGTCATCGATCCCAGTGTCGAGGCGATCTTCCATCCGCACGACGCCCTCGCCATCGACTGAATGGAGACTCCCCAGAAGGGATGCGTCGCCAGTCATCTAGATCCTCCTCTATTCGCGCGTTCCCTGGGCCTCGATGAGGCGAAACGTTCGAGCGCTGCGCCCCACCGTCGATGCTTAGACGCCAGAGTGGCCACGAAGTCATCGGACATCGCGTACACGCTCCCATCGATGCGCCAGGAGGCGGAGGGGTCGCCTTGACGCCAGTCTTCAGGAATGACCCTGAACGGCGCCGTTACGGCCGCTTCGAGGCACCGATCTTCTTCCACAGCGCGGTGCGTCGACCAGCGTTAAGCTCGGCGCTCCAGAAACCGCCGAAAAGGAGGCCCAGATGCATGCGCTCGTCGTGCGCGTGACCATCCATAACGCGGACAGCACCGGGGAAGTGCTCAAGAGCCAAGTGGTGCCGCAGGTCTCGGCCGCGCCCGGTTTCAAGGCGGGCTACTGGACGTGGTCGACCGGTGGGGGGGTTGAACGGGCTATCGATGATCATCTTTGACTCGGAGCAGAACGCACGCGCGGCGGGCGATCGGGTGAGCGCGGTCGCGGCTTACAGGCCGGACGACGTCACGCTCGATGGCGTCGAGGTCCGAGAGGTCGTCGCTTCGGCCTGATGATGTAGCGATACTGGATCGTCTTCGCGGCTGCAGCGGCGGTGCTCACGCCCGTCGTACTGCTGGCGCGTCGCCTGTTCCCGCCGGGCGTATGGCCGGAGGGTTAGTCCGTCGCGTGCCCGAGTGTCGGGAATGACGCCTGACGGCTACCGCGAACGGCTCTAGCCCCAGGGCAGCCGTGACCAGTACGACGGCCGCTCTCGCCGGAAACGCTCGGCCGTCGCATATACCTGCTCCGGATCGGATGTCTCTTTCTCCACACTCGCGCCGTAGCGCGCTGCGAGGTCCGACACGGGATACCGCACTTCCGGGCTTACGTGCGCGCCAACCATCAGGACCACACACGGCGCGTCGCCAGCTCCCACGAGGGCATGCTCCGTCCAGGGAGGTGAATGGAAGAAGTCCCAGGCTCGGAGAAGTCGCTCCTCGCCCTCAACGAGCAGCCTGCACTCACCGACCAGAACGAGGAACGCCTCCTGATTCGCCTCGGCGTGGTAAACGCTGCTCTGGCCGGGCTGAGGACGCTCACATTGATCCCGAGTTGCGCGAACTCGATCGGAGACTCGCCGTACTCGTTGGCGAACCAACACGCCGCGCCCCTCGTCTGCGACGAGAACCACTCGGCATCGCGCACGTTGACGACAAACCAACCCTCCGTGACAGGGGCAAGCCCGGAGCCGGCGTCCTCAAGCCTCGCTTCGTTCACGAAGCAGATTCTCGCAGTCCAAGCGACGGCTGTCTCGCCTGGGCGAGCGTCCTCTTGCCTGACCAACGCGTCCTGCCCTAACGCTCCACGCTACTTAGCTGCTGGGGATATTGGAGCGGGCCAGCGCTGCCGCGGACTCGGCGATGATTCCGGCCTACGGCTTGAACGACGGCATCGTCTTCGGCTTCGGCTCAAAGAGGCATCGCTGTTGACATTCCGCCGCCCGCGGCGATGAGCGGCAACCATCAGAGACAGGAAAGCCCCGCACTAGCGGGGCTTTCACTTGGTGGGCGCGGCTGGGATCGAACCAGCGACCTCCCGCGTGTGAAGCGGGCGCTCTCCCGCTGAGCTACGCGCCCAGAGCCCGCTGAGTGTAGCCCGGCAAAATCCCTACCGACCTAGAGGTAAATCGAATGACACTGCTTCTGCAGCGAGGTCGGCGTCGTCGCGCCTTTCAGGTCGCTCGCCGCGCACGTGATGCTGAACACCTGGCCGGAACGGTTGTCGTTGAGCGTCAGCGTGACGCGCTTCACCGCAGCCAGATCGGGATCGTTCGCGAGCTGGTCGAAGACCGGGACGGAGAGCAGGAAGCCCTCGTAGTTGCTGTGCAGCGGCGTCGGGACGATGACCGTGCACGTCTTCTTGACGTCGCAGTTGACGCGCCCCTTGCCGAGCCTCCCGACGGCGGTGCGCAGCGTGTCCTCGGGCGCGGGCGCGGACTTGCCCGAGCCGCCGCATCCGGCGAGGGCCGCGAGCAGCAGCGCGACGGCGGCCCATCTCATCGCAGCCGCACCGCCAGCACGTTGCTCGTCACTCCGGCGAGCGTCGAGCTCGTGCAGCCGCCGGCGCGTCCACCGTCCGCCCACCGCACCGGACAAGCCGCGACGGAAGGCGCGCCTGGAGAGCGAGCGTGCCGACCCGTTTCGGTGCGCGCACCCGCACGGCGTAGGAGCCCGACCTACTCGTGCGCGCGCGCGCGAGCACGTCGCCGGCCGCGCTGATCCGGATCCGCGCCCGCCCTGGCCCTTGCCGAACGAGAGCGGCCCCCGAGGCGTAGCGACCTGCCGCGCCGCGCCGCGGCCAGGGCCCTGGAGCGTCAGGAAGCTCGGACTGACGACGGTGCCGCGGCTCTCGGTGGTCGTCGGGTAGGCGGCCGCCCCGCCGCCCTTCCCGACCGGCGTGAAGAGCCCGCGCCAGACGGATGTGCCGTCGGGCGGGGATCCGAGACCGCGAACGAGCCGTACCGCGAGACGCCGTTCCGCCGCGCGGCCCGCAAGCGCGTTCTGGCGCGGCAGGCAGACCGTGATCCGCGTCCCGCGGCGCTCGTAGACGAAGAACCGCAGCGTGAGCTTTCGGACCGCCCCGCGCGAGGCGGAGAGCGCGGCTCCCATCGCGCCGGCCGGATTGCGGACGCAGCCCTTGGCCTGGGCCCGGCTCGGCGCGCGCGACGAGCCGCCCGGCGAGCAGCGACGGAGCCCCGCCGGGCGCGGGGACGAGCGCGAGGGCCGCGTCGCCGACGACGGTGCCTACGGGCGGGAGCCGGAACGGCTGCGCGTCCGGGACGACGAAGGTGACGCCGGCAGGCGCCGGCTGCGCCGTCGTCTGCGAGACGTCGAGAATGAGCGAAGGCCCGCTGGCCAGCGAGCGGACGAGCTCGGCGCGGAGCCGCGGCGCGAAACGCGCCTGGTCGGCAGCGGTCGCGCCACCGGCGATCACGGCGACGAGCGTGCCGACGGCTGCGACGCGGCCCACCATGCGGCAAGTATCGCGGTCGTCCCGGCGCAGCCCGGGACGACGGGCTAGCGGCGCAGCAGCTCCCGCGCGGTCTCGTGCGCGTCGCCGTCGCGGTCACGCCACACGCGCTCGACGAGCGAGCCCATCACGTCGCGGATACCGATCACGCCGAGCAGGAACCCATCCTGCACGACCGGTAGGTGGCGGATGCGGCGCTCGCCCATCAGCCGTGCGGCCGAGACGATGTCGTCGTCGGGCGAGACCGTCACCGGGCGGCGCGTCATGACCTCGCTGATGCGGATCGATGCGAAGTGGTTGCCCTCGCCGGCAAGGCGGACGAGATCGCGCTCCGTGAAGATGCCGACTAGCTCCGGGCCGTCGCAAACCGTTACGCTGCCCACGTTCTCCTCGTTCATGCGGGCGACGGCCAGCGATACCGGGTCGTCGGGCCCCACGCTGACGAGCCGGACGCTCATGACCTCACCGATCCTCATCGCACTATCTTAGTGCCCTTCGCCACGAAGTTCAAACCGGCTACGATCGGCGTGCCCGGCTGCGCTAGGCGGGGAGCTAGCGGTTCCCTCCACTCGCAATCCGCTCCAGCGAGGCTGAATCCCCTCTCGAGGGGGTGGCGTTCGTGGAACGGGCTGGCGAACGCGAGCGTTGACGGTCAGGTTCCGCGCACTGGGAGCCTCCGAACCGCGTCAGGTCCGGGAGGAAGCAGCGCTAAGGAGTCTCTCCCAGGTGCCGCGGGGCGACCTGACCCGAGCGAGCGTCGCAGGCACCACCACGGTACGCGCCAACGGAGGAGGGTGCGCAGCCGGGCTTTTCCCTCTTGGCGTGGCGAGCCGTTGGTGATACGACGCACGGCGCCATTGCCAAACGGAGAGGAGAGGGTCATGAGTGCAACGCTGTCCACGCAGGACCTGGCGTCGCTGCGCTCGCGGATGGCTGTATCGGTTGCGGATGACGCCGACTGGGACGCCGTGCGCAGCGGCTGGAACCTCGTCCACGACCAGCGGCCGCTCGCCGTCGTGTTCCCGGAGACGGCGGAGGACGTCGCCGCGGCGGTCGGGTTCGCGCGCGAGCAGGGCGTCCGCATCACCGCGCAGGCGACCGGCCACTTCGCCGCCACGCTCGCGCCGCTGGACGAGGTGATTCTGGTGAAGACGGGGCGCATGCGGCGCGTCGAGATCGACCCGAGCGCCGGAACGACCGCGATCGGCGCAGGCGCCCAGTGGCAGGACGTCGCGCACGCGGCCGTCGAGCACGGCCTTGCCGGGCTTGCCGGCAGCGCGCCGGACGTCGGCGTCGTCGGCTACACGCTCGGCGGCGGGCTGGGCTGGCTCGGACGCAAGCACGGGCTGGCCGCGAACAGCGTGGTCGGCGCAGAGATCGTGACCGCGGATGGGCAGATCCGCAGGATCGACCGTCACACCGAGCCCGACCTCTTCTGGGCAATCCGCGGCGGCGGCGGCAGCTTCGGAATCGTCACTGCACTCGAGTTCCGGCTGTACCCGGTGCCGGAGCTCTACGCCGGTGACCTCTTCTTCCCGGTGGAGCGATCCGCCGACGTGCTCCACGCTGTGGCGCGAGTGGGTCGCAGGCGTCCCGGACGAGCTCACCTCGTGCGGGCGTGTGCTCCACCTGCCGCCGATCCCGGACGTGCCGGAGCCGTTCCGCGGCAAGTCCTTCGCGATGGTGGAGGCCGCGTTCATCGGGGACGAGGCGGAGGGCGCCGAGCTGCTGCGCCCCCTCCGCGAGCTCGAGCCGGTGATGGACACGACGGCGATGATCCCGCCGACGCGGCTCGGCGAGCTGCACATGGACCCGCCGGACCCGGTGCCCGGCTTCTACGGTGGCGGCCTGCTGAACTCACTCCCGCAGGCCGTCGTGGACGGGCTCGTCGACACCGTGGGGCGCGCCGACCGGACGGCACTCCTGTCGATCGAGATCCGCCACCTCGGCGGCGCGCTCGCGCACGAGGATCCCCGGCACGGCGCCGCGGGCACGCTCGACGCCGAGTTCGCCCACTTCTCGCTCGGGATGGCGATGACGCCGGCGATGGGCGCCGCGATCCACGCGGACCTCGAGCGGGTTCGCCAGGTCTTCGCGCCGGCGGATGCGGGCCGCACGTACTTCAACTTCTCGGATCACGGCGTCGAGCCGAGCGCGCTCTTCACGCCGGAGACGCTCCAACGGCTGCAGACGGTGAAGAGGGAAGTCGACCCGGACGACCTGTTCCACGCCTGCCATCCAGTGGCCCCCGCATAGAGCGCGGGGGCCAGTGGATGGTTAGTGGAAGGCGGCCCTCAGACGCTCGGCCTGAAGCGGGCCGATTCCCGGCACCGTCTGCCAGGCGTTTTCATCGGCCGCGATCACGGCCGCAACGGTCCCGAATCGATCCAGAAGCGCCCGTGCTCGGACCGCCGATACGCCCGGCACGGCCGCCAGCACCGCCTCACGGACGGTGCGAGCCGGGTCGCGGAGATGCTGCGCGTAGGCCGGCCGATCACGAACCGGTTGGAGTCCCGCCGCCCGCTTCGCGAGCAGCCCGATCCAGTGCGCCGTGAACGACGCGTCATGCGACCAGAGAACCGGAACGCCGTGCCCGAATGACCGCAAGTAGAGCCCCGATCACGGCGCGCGAAGGAAGGCGGCCTGCATGCAGGTTTGGCCCTTCGATGAGCAGATACGGCGCGCGTGCGGCGCTTCGCAGTTTGCCGAGCTGCGGCCAGAAGCTGCCGTAGACAAGCGAGCGGTTGAGCCCGCCGACCGTTTTCCGCTCGACGATCACTCCGTTCGGCAGCACGTAATCGCCGCACGGAAGCCGCTCCTCTACGACCTCGAAGCCGAGATCCGTCAGCGCACGCGGGATGCAATCGAGCGGCTCCCGCGCATCGACGACGATTCGGCAGACTGGCGACATGCTGCCCTCCAGTCTGTGCGACGATGCCGCCCGCTTGAGTGCTCCGAGACACTTCTCTAACCATTTCTCGACGGAACGGAGAGAAATGGCATGAGCACGGCGCTGTACCGGAAATATCGGCCGCAGGACTTCGGCGAGGTCGTCGGCCAGGAACCCGTCGTGCGCACGCTGCGCAACGCGATCATCGCGGGCACGACGCGGCAGGCCTACCTGTTCGCCGGACCACGCGGGACCGGCAAGACCTCGCTCGCCCGCATCCTCGCCAAGGCGCTGAACTGCGCTCAGGGGCCGACGCCGACGCCCGACAACACCTGCAACTCGTGCGTGACGATCGCGGCCGGCACGTCGCTCGACGTGATCGAGATGGACGCCGCCTCGCAGCGCGGCATCGATGACATACGGGAGATCCGCGAGCGCGTCGTGCTCCAGCCCGTAGAGGGCCGCTTCAAGGTCTACATCCTCGACGAGGCGCACCAGCTCACCGACGCGGCGTGGAATGCGCTGCTGAAGCTGATCGAGGAGCCTCCGCCCCACCTCGTCTTCGTCTTCTGCACCACCGACCTGGCGAAGGTGCTGCCGACGGTGCGTTCCCGCTGCCAGACCTTCGTCTTCGCGCGGCCGCGGCTGCCGGAGCTCGTGCGCCTGCTGCGGCGCATCGCCGACGGGGAAGGATTCGACGTGCCGGACGCCGCGCTGTCGCTCGTCGCGCGCTCCGCGCGCGGCAGCTTCCGGGACGCGGTCTCGACGCTCGATCAGCTCGCCGCCGCCACCGAGCGGACGATCAGCGTCCAGGACGTCCTCCAGCTGCTCGGCGCGGTCGAGGAGGAGGCGCTCTTCCGGCTGTGCGACTTCGTCGTCGACCGCGACACCGCCGGCGCGCTCACGTTCGTCGAGGAGCTCGCGGAGCAGGGCCAGGACCTCGGCCGCTTCGTGATCGACCTGCTCGAGCACCTGCGCCAGCTGATGCTCGTCCAGCACGTCGGGGAAGTGCCCGATTCGCTCCCGCTGACGGGCGAGACGCGCGAGCGCCTGCACGCGCAGGCCAACCAGCTCGGCGAGCCCGTGGTCGTGCGGCTCTGTGACCTGCTCACGGTCGCCGTCGACGACCTGCGACAGGGCGGCGACCCGCGGCTGCCGCTCGAGCTCGCGCTGGTCAAGGTGACGCGCCCCTCCGCCGACCTCGAGCGCGAGTCGCTCGCCTACCGGATCGAGCAGCTCGAACAGCGCGGGCATTCGCCCGTCGCGCCGGTCGCGCCCGCACCGCAGGCACCGGCGCCGGCCGAGACGCCGGCTGCATCCCCGGAGCCCGTGCCGCCGGCCTCGAACGGCCCGCCGCTCGAGCTCTCCCAGCTCCAGGACGCGTGGACGCGGAGCGTGCTCCCTCACGTCGAGCAGCGCTCGATCCCGACCGCGTCGATCTACCGCGAGGCACGCCCTGTCGCGCTCGCCGACGACGCGCTCACCGTCGAGTTTCCCGGCGCGGCGGCGTTCCACCGCCAGCTGGCCGAGGAGCCGAAGAACGTGACGCTGCTCGTCGAGGCGCTCTATGAGGTGACCGGCCGCCGGCTGACCGTCGACTTCAGCGTCGGCGAGGACCCCGCCGAGGAGGAGGAAGCGGACGAACCGGCGGGCGAGGAGCGGATTCTCGAGCTGATGAAGCAGACCTTCGACGCACGCGAGGTGGACGAGTGAGCGGATTCGACCTGAACAAGCTGATGCAGCAGGCCAGCCAGATGCAGCAGCAGATGGAGCAGGCCCGCGAGGAGCTGGCCGGCGAGATCGTCGAGGCCTCGGCCGGCGGCGGCATGGTGACCGTCAAGGCGACGGGCGCCGGCGAGATCACCGAGGTCAAGATCGCCAAGGAGGCGATCGACCCGGACGAGCCGGACATCCTCGAGGACATGGTCGTCGCGGCCGTGAACGAGGCGCTGCGCGCGGCGGAGAACCTGGCGCAGACGAAGCTCGGCGGTGCGATGGGCGGGCTCGACCTGCCGCCCGGGCTCGGCCTACCCGGCCTCTAGCACCCAGCGGTTCTCGCGCATCACCGGCAGGCGCTCGCCGTCGGCGGTGACGCCGTCGACGTCGACCTCCTGACCGCCGATCATGAAATCGACGTGCGTCGCGGACACGTTGATGCCGCGCTCGCGCAGCTCGTCGGGCGACAGGGCCTCGGCGTCCTCCACCGCGGCCGTGTACGCGTTCCCGTAGGCGATGTGGCACGCGACGTTCTCGTCGAAGAGCCCGTTGTAGAAGATGCGGTCCGGGATCCGCGTCGTCTCGTCGACGAGCGCGACCTCGCCGAGAAACGCGCCGCCGTCGTCGGCCTCCATCTGCGACCGGATGAAACCGCCGCCGTCGTCGGCATCGACTCGCACCGCGCGGCCGTCGCGGAACTCGACCTCGAGCCCGCCGACGGTGTAGCCGTACCAGTTGAACGGCCTCGTCGCCCGCACGACGCCCTCGGTGCGCCGCCGGTCTGGCGTCGTGAACACCTCTTCGGTCGGCATGTTCGCGCAGTGCTCGAGGCCCCAGTGCGTCACGTCGGTGCCCGCGATCCACCGCGAGCTGGGGAGCAGGCCGACGATCAGGTCCGTGCCGCCGCCGTGGAAGTGGACGGCATCGAAGCGACGCTTGTTGAGCGCCCGAGCACGGGCCTTGAGCGTCGCGATGTGCTCCTCCCAGGCCGCGATCGGGTCGGGCTCGTCGAGGCGGACGGCATGGAAGATCTCGTCCCAGAGACGCTCGATGTCGGGCTCGCCGTAGACCTGGCGCGCCCAGCCCTCCGTGGCGCACGCCGCGATCGTCCGTGACCAGTGCGCCTCGTTGCTGAGCCGGCGCAGCAGCTTGGTCGCCTCGTATGGCTCGGCCTTGCCGACGCGCGCCGGATCGATGCCGGCCATGAGTGCCGGCTCCGGGTCGCCGAGCATCTGTAGATAGGCGACTCGGCGGTCGGCCCAGTCCTGCAGGCGGGTGAGCGAGTACGCCGGCGTCCACGAGAGCGCGTCGTCGGAACCGTGCTGGGCCAGCGACCGGCGGCCGTAGTCGTCTCGGTAGGACATCTCGACGTAGCGAGCCCCCGCCTGCCATGCCGCCTCGACGACCCGACGCATCAGCGGCGCGTGCTCGATCCAGCCGACGACGACGACGTCCTGGCCCTCCTGCACGTTGCCGCCGACCCTGACGATCAGGTCGGCGTAGGCGTCGAGGCGCTCCTGCGGCGGCACCGGGCGGAGCCTACGGGACGTCCGTAGGGGACGGTTACGCTCCTGGCGTGATCTCACCCTCGGTCGACAACCTCGTCGCGCAGCTCACGCGGCTGCCGGGAATCGGGACGCGCACGGCGCAGCGCCTGGCGTTTCACATCCTGCGCGCCTCGAGCGACGAGGCGGGCGCGCTCTCGGCGGCGATCGCCGAGGTCAAGGAGCGCGTCCGCTTCTGCAGCGAGTGCGGCAACCTCACCGAGGACGAGACCTGCGCGATCTGCCTCGATGCGCGCCGCGACCACACGGTCATCTGCGTCGTCGAGCAGCCGGTCGACGTCGTTTCGCTCGAGCGCACGGCCGAATACCGCGGGCTGTACCACGTGCTGGGCGGAGCACTCTCGCCCCTCGACGGGGTCGATCCGGGCGACCTGCGCATCGACGAGCTGATCCGGCGCGTCGAGTCGAACGGCGTCGCCGAGGTCGTCCTCGCCACCAACCCGAACATGACCGGCGAGGCGACGGCCGCCTACCTCGCCGACCGGCTGCGCGGCAAGGTGCGCGTCACGCGGCTCGCGAGCGGCCTGCCGGTCGGCGGCGACCTCGAGTACGCCGACGAGGTCACGCTCGGGCGTGCGCTGTCAGGACGCCGCGAGATCTAGCACGGCGGCGCCGCGGATCTCGCCCGCGCGCAGTCGGTCGAGCGCCTCGTTGGCGGCCTCGAGCGGAAAGACCTCGATCTCCGCCCGTACCGGCACCTGCGGCGCGATCGCCAGGAACTCCTCGCCGTCCTGCCGCGTCAGGTTCGCGACCGAGCGCACGACCCGCTCCTCCCAGAGCAGCTCGTACGGGAACGACGGGATGTCCGACATGTGGATGCCGGCGCAGACGACCACGCCACCCTTGCCCGTAGCGCGCAGGGCGGCAGGGACGAGCGCGCCCACCGGCGCGAAGATGATCGCCGCGTCCAGCTCCTCGGGCGCCGGGCCCGCGGAGTCGCCCGCCCACTCGGCGCCCAGAGAGAGCGCCAGCTGCTGGGCGGCCTCGTCGCCCCCGCGCGTGAACGCGAACACGCGCCTCCCCTGCCAGCGCGCGACCTGAGCGACGATGTGGGCGGAGGCGCCGAAGCCGTAGAGGCCGATCCGCTCACCGTCGCCGGCAAGCCGCAGCGCCCGGTAGCCGATCAACCCGGCGCAGAGGAGCGGCGCCGCCTCGTGGTCCTCGTAGCTCTCGGGCACGGGCAGGCAGAAGCGCTCGTCGGCGACCAGGTACTCGGCGTACCCGCCCGGGAGGGTGTAGCCGGTGAAGCGGGCGTGGTCGCACAGGTTTTCGAGCCCGGCCCGGCAGTACCGGCACGTCCCGTCCGTCCAGCCGAGCCACGGGACGCCGACTCGGCGCCCGTCGTCCGTTGCGCCGACAACCTGGTGGCCCGGCACGAGCGGGACGGCGGCCTCCGGGAGCTCGCCGTCGACGACGTGCAGGTCGGTGCGGCAGACGCCGCAGGCGTGCACGCGGACGCGCAGCTGGCCCGGCCCGGGCTCGGGCACCGGCAGGTCGCGCAGCTCGAGCCTGCCGGGAGCACGGTCGAGCACCATCGCGCGCACGGCGCAGAGTCTGCCTTAGCTCCGGAGGCTGACTGTGCGCACGATCCGCGCGCCGCCCGCGACGACTTCGACGGAGTAGCGCCCTTTCGGCGCAGCCGCAGGGACGTGCAGCGTGAGAACGGACGGCTTCACACCGACCCGCTTGCTCATCGACGCGACCCGGCGGCCGTGCAGCAGGAGCCGGACGCGCACGGTCCCCGCCTTCGCGAGGTCGACACGCACAACGACGACGCGGCGGGCGCGGCTGCCCCGCACCTGGACGCGGACCGCCACGACGACGGGCGCCGGCGCGGAGGGCGGAGGTGTCGTCGCGGTCGTGCTCGTTGTGGTGGTCACCGGCGCGGTCGTGCTCGTGGCCGGCGGCGGCGCAGTGCTGGTCGGGGTGGTGGTCGTCGTAGCAGTCGGGGTGGTCGCGGTCGTCGTCGACGTGCTGGGCGGAGGCCCTGTCGACGTCGTCGTGCTCGTCGAGGAGGTCGTGCTCGTGGTGGCCGGCGCGCCGACCGAGAAAGCGCCGTTCATCGATGGCTTGTGGGCGTCGCAGAAGAACGCGTACTCCCCGTCCGTGAACGTCACGTCCCAGGTCTCGCTGCCGGTTCCGGGAACGCTCGTGGCCTCGTCGACACCAGGCCCCTGCAAGTGGAAGTTATGGATCGAATCCATGTCGCTGACGTCGATCGTGTAAGCGCCTGCGGCCAGCGTGGTGACCGGTGTGCCGCCCTGCGTCAGCGAGATCGTGAAACCCGGGCCGACGCTCGCGTCGAGTAAAGGTCCCGCGGCGCGGCTCGCGCCCGCGACAAGGGTCGCGGCCACGTAGCCGGCCAGCGCGAGCGCCGCCGCGGCGGCAAGTGCCCGGCCCATTCCGCTCACGAACGACTGGTACGGAGTGGGCCAGAGATCGGATTTGCGGCATGACGCTGCCTACACTGGGCCGATGACCACGACCGAGTTCCAGCCGCTGCCGACGATCGCCGCCGACGAGGCACGCGCGAGCGGGGGGACGGTCGTCATGAAGTTCGGCGGCACGTCCGTCGGCGACACCGACCGCCTGCTCGGCGTCGTCCGCCGCCTCGTCACGGCCCACGAGGAGGGCAACCGCGTCGTCGGCGTCCTCTCGGCGATGGGCCACACGACCGACGAGCTCGTCGACCTCGCCCACCAGATCTCACAACGCCCAAAGCCCCGCGCCATGGACATGCTCATCTCCGTCGGCGAGCGGATCTCCTGCGCACTCGCCGAGATGGCGATCGAGGACCTCGGCCACCAGGCGATCTCGCTGACCGGCTCGCAGGCCGGGATCGTCACCGACACGACGCACACGAAGGCGAAGATCGTCGATGTCCGCGCGCGGCGCATCCACGAGGCGCTGGACGAGGACCGCATCGTCCTCGTCGCCGGCTTCCAGGGTGTCTCCACGGAGCAGGAGGTGACCACGCTCGGCCGCGGCGGCTCCGACATGACCGCCGTCGTGCTCGCGGCCGCGCTCGGCGCCGACCGCTGCGAGATCTACACCGACGTCGACGGCGTCTACACCGCCGACCCGCGGCTGGTGCCGGGGGCGCGCAAGCTGAACGCACTCTCCTACGACGAGATGCTCGAAATGGCCGCCTCCGGCGCCAAGGTGCTCCAGCTACGCTCGGTCGAATTCGCACGCAATCACGGCGTGAAGCTCCACGTCCGCTCATCGTTCGGGGACGCCGAGGGCACGTGGATCACGCGGGAGGACGATCCCATGCTTGAGCAGGCGATGATCTCTGGCGTCACGCACGCGCTCGACGAGACGGTCTACCGCGTGGAGGGCATCCCACCCGCGCGCCTGTTCGCCGAGCTCGCCGAAGCCAGCGTGAACGTCGACACGATTCTCCAGGCGGGCGGCGAGATCGTCTTCTCGGCGCCGGACGGCGACCATGCGGAGGTCTCGGCGGTGCTCGACCGCCTCGGCGGCCGCTGGTCCTCGCGCGACGACCTCGGCAAGGTGTCCGTCGTCGGAGCGGGAATGAAGAGCCACCCGGGCGTCGCGGCGAAGGCGTTCGCGACGCTGGACGAGCTGGGCATCCAGCCCGAGGTGGTCACCACGTCTCCGATCAAGATCAGTTGCCATATCCGCGACGACGACCTCGAGCGCGCCGTGATCGCGCTGCACGAGGCCTTCGCGCTGGAGCGGGTCGATGCCTAGGATCGCGGTCGTCGGCGCCACGGGAGCGGTCGGTGGCGTGCTCCGCGGCATCCTGCGCGAGCGCGGGTACGACGACGTCCGCTTCTTCGCGTCCGCGCGCTCGGCCGGGTCCGAGCTCGACGGCCGCCCTGTCGAGGAGGCGACGCCCGAGGCGCTGGAGTCGCTCGACGCCGACTTTGCGTTCTTCGCGGTCGGGACGTCGGCGTCCCGCGAGCTCGTCCCTCACGCCGCGCGCAGCGGCGCCGTCTGCCTCGACAAGTCGGCCGCCTGGCGCATGGAGCCGCACGTGCCGCTCGTCGTGCCCGAGGTCAACGCGCAGCGCGCGTTCGAGCACGAGGGGATCATCGCCGTCCCGAATTGCTGCACGATCCCGCTCACCTGCGTGCTGAAGCCGCTGCACGACGCGGCCGGCCTGGCCCGCATCCGCGTCGCCACCTACCAGTCGGTGTCGGGCGCCGGCGGCGGCCGGATGGCACGGCTGCGCGCCGAGGCGCCGGACGACCATGACCTGGCCATGGACTGGGACTTCGACGGCGAGGAGTTCGACGAGGAGACGAAGATCCGTGACGAGGCGCGCAAGATCCTCGAGCTGCCGGACCTGCCGGTCAGCGCGACGTGCGTCCGCGTCCCGGTGATGATCGGTCACGCCGAGTCGGTCTGGATCGAGACCGAGCGGCCGCTCGACGCCGCCGAGGCGCGCGAGCTGCTCGCCGCCGCGCCGAGCATTCGCCTCGAAGAGCTCCCGACGCCGGGCAAGTCCGCCGGCATCGACGAGGTGCTCGTCGGGCGGATCCGCAATGACCGCGCAGGCCCCGGCATCACGCTCCATTTCGCCTCCGACAACCTGCGCAAGGGCGCGGCCCTGAACGCCGTGCAGATCGCGGAGACGCTCGCGGCGCGCGACGCGCTCGCGGCCTGAGCGACTTCGTCGACACCGCCCGCCGCGTCGCCGCGTTCGTTCCGCAGTGCGCGATCCTGGCGAAGCGCCTGCTCGGCGACCCGCGCGTCCCGCGGCGCGCGAAGGCCGCGCTGCTGCTGCTCCTCCCCTACCTCGCGAGCCCGATCGACCTCGTGCCCGACTTCGTACCGGTGCTCGGGCAACTCGACGACGCGCTGCTGGTCGTGCTCGTGCTGCGTTACGTCGTGCGGAGCGCCGGCCGCGAGGTGATCGACGAGCTCTGGCCCGGCGACGAGCGCGGGCTGCGGATCGTGCTCAGCTTGGTACCTGCGGCACGGGCGCGGGCTGGAACGCTTCCTTGACAAGCTCGATCACCTTGGCGCGCGTCCCCTCCTCGACGGGCTGAAGCCCGCCGAGTTCGAGCCGCACCAGTTCGACGCGGCCGGCCAGGCGCACCGTCTCGAAGCCGAAGTCGTTCAGGAAGTCACGCGGGAACACCGTCTTGTGCTGGTGGAAGCGCTCACGCGCCGAGCCGCCCTCGGGGTAGCGGTAGGCGAACGCTTCGAGCGCCGCGGCGCCGCGGTCGCGTGCCTCGCCGATTGCGGTCAGGAAGAGCGACTGCATGATCCAGGGGCTGTGCAGGTCGACCAGGTAGGCGCACGTGACCAGCACCGCGTCGTCCGACGGCGGCCCCGCCGGCAGCTCCCGCGCGCGCGGGAAGAGCGGCGCCGGCCCGTACTGCATCGAGCCGAGCACGCGCCCGTCGTCGTCCTGGTAGAGCGCGCCCCAGCTGCCCCACGCGTCCTCGGCCGCCTCGATCCACTCGGGCTTGTCCTGCGACTTGCCGCGCCGTGACTGCCACCAGACGCAGGTCTGGCAGACGCTCGGCGCGCGCACGATCGTCGCGCCGGTCAGCCCGGCGACGCGGGTAACCACACCCGCAGGCTATCGGCCATTGTCTCCGGTGCCCGCATCGTCCGCCGGAGGGCGCGGCGCCGACGGGCAGAGAGGAGGCGACGTGGCACAGAACGCCAGCATCGCCCGCAGCACTTACGAGGCCTGGAACGACCGGGACTTCAACCGCATCGCCGAAGTGCTCGCGAAGGGCGAGGTGATCGCGATGGGCAGCGGAGACCGCTGGGAGGGCTCCGACGCGGCCCTCCAGTTCGCGGAGATGTGGTACGAGGGATTCCCGGACGGGAAGATCGAGTTCCGCTCGATCACCGAGACCGACGACACCGTCGTGATCGAGTTCACCGGCCGCGGAACGCATACGGGGACGCTCCGGTCGCCCATGGGCGACATCGAAGCGACGGGGAGGCCGATGGAGCTCCAGCTCTGCGACGTCTGGTCGTTCGCGTCCGATGGGACGCCGACCCAGGTTCGCACCTACTTCGAAACTGCGTCGATGATGGCTCAGCTCGGCCTGCTGCCTCAACCGGCAGCGGCAGGAGCGACCGCCTAAACCGCTCGTCCGCCCGCGCCCTCCGGCCCCTAGACCTTGGTCTTCTCGAAGATCGGGTCGACGGGCACCACGTGCCGCTTGAACTTCAGCTCCGAGTCCGCGAGCCCGGCGGCGACGCCGATCAGCTGCGACAGGTGCAGGATCGGCATCTGAAGGCTGCGGCCGGTCGACGCCTCGAGCTTCGACTGCCACGCATCGAGCGAGAGGTGGCAGAGCGGGCAGGGCGTGACGATCGCATCGGCCCCGCGCTCCAGCGCCTGCTCGATCGGCTGGATCAGCTCGCCGAGCGCCGTCTCCTCGCGCGCCTGGATGATCGGGAACCCGCAGCACTTGATCTTCGCGGGGTAGTCGACGGCCTCGCCGCCGCAGGCCTCGATGATCGCCTCGAGCGACCACGGCCGGTCGGGGTCCTCGAAGCCGAGCAGCTTCGACGGGCGCAGGATCTGGCAGCCGTAGAACGGCGCCACCCGGAGGCCCTTCAGCCCCTTGTGCGCCGCCTGCTTCAGGAGCTCGTAGCCCTCGCCCTCGGCGATCATCCAGAGCAGGTGGCGTACCTCGACCCCGCCCGAGTATCGCGGGACGCCCACCGTCTCGAGGTTGGTGTTCACGCGCGCGAGCACCGCGTCGTCGCGCTGGAGGATGTGGTTCGCCTGGCGCAGGTTCAGCGTGCAGACGTTGCACACCGTCATCAGCGTGTCCGCGCCCGTCGCCTCCGCGTAGGCGAGGATCCGCGCGTTCAGGTGCAGGTAGTAGTCCGGCTCGGCCTCGTGGATGTCGCCGGCGCCGCAGCACGTCACGCTCTCGAGATCGATCAGCTCGAGCCCGACCTTGGGCGCGAGCGCGCGCGTCGACGAGTCGAGCTCCTTCGCCGACAGCGAGGCGAGGCAGCCGCGGTAGTAGGCGACGTGCTTCATGAGCCCTCGTCCTCCGCCGGCGCGTCGCCCTCGCCGCTGAGATCGACGCCCTCGTGCTCGAGCTCGATCCGCGACAGCGCCTTCTCGCCCTGGACGATCCCGCGCGCGCCGTCGAGGCCTTCCTGGCGGACGACGTCGTGCAGCTTGCGCGCCTCGCCGACGTTCTCCGCCCCGTGCAGCGGCCCGAGCAGCGGCACCTTGCCGTGGCGCAGCAGCTTGAGGGCGAACCCGGTCTGGGCGATCGCCGAGACGACGCCCTGCGTCTTCGGCACGAGCTCTGTCTCGCGCAGCCAGCCGGTGGTCTCGGCCGACTTGACGAACCACTTCGCGTGCTTCGCGCCCATGTCGTGGTCGATGCCGTGGGCGATCGACTCGGCGCCGAGCTTCGCGATCGCGTCGCGCGGGTCGACGCCCTTCGGGCAGCGCTGGTTGCAGAAGTAGCAGCGGGTGCAGTCCCAGATCCCGTGCTCGCCGTTGTAGGAGTCGAGCCGCTCGACCGTCGTCTGGTCACGCGGGTCGCCGACGAAGCGCATCGCCTTCGCGAGCGCGGCCGGCCCGAGGAACTCGGGATCCGACTCCATCGAGTTGCACTCGGAGACGCAGCAACCGCACTGGATGCAGAGCGACTCCTTGTGGACGACGTTCATCTCCTCCTGCGAGACGAGGTACTCGCCGCCTTCGGCCGGCGGCTCGACGTATCCGGGCTCGAGCCAGGGGCGCACGGAGCGCGTCTTGGCCCAGAACGGGCCCATGTCGACGACGAGGTCCTTGATGATGGGCAGGTTCCCCATGGCCGAGATCACGGGGACGTGCCCGGCGTCGACGATCGGCTTCATCCGTTCTTTGCACGCGAGCACGGCGCCGCCGTCCATCCGCATGCCGCAGGAGCCGCAGATCATCATCCGACAGCTCTTTCGGTACGCGAGCGTCCCGTCGACGCGGTCCTTGATGATGTCGAGCACGTCGAGCAGGCACGCATAATCCGGCGCCTCGACTTCGTACGTCTTCAGCTCGCGCTCGCCCGTCTGCGAGTCGTAGCGCCAGATCTTCAGCGCCACGTCCATCGTCCCGGGCGGGCTCCAGGCGGTCGCGTCGGTAGCCATCAGTACACACGCTCCTGTGGTTGCCACTTTGTCATGGTCACGGGCTTCCAGCCGAGCGTCGGCCGCCCGCCCTCGCCGAGCCGCGTCAGCGTATGCCGCAGGTAGTTCTCGTCGTCGCGCTCCGGGAAGTCGTACGGCCGCGCGTGCGCGCCGCGGCTCTCCTTGCGCGCGACGCCCGCGATCACCATGCACTCGCCAAGGTCGAGCAGGAAGCCGAGTTCGAGCGCCTGCGTAAGGTCGTTGTTGAAGAGCGTCCCCTTGTCGTCGACAACGACGCGCTCGTAGCGCTCGCGCAGGCCGTCGATGACCGCCTCCTGCTCGAGCATCTCCGATTCGCGGCGGAAGACGCCGAAGTTCTCGTGCATCGTCGTCGCGAGCTCGTCGCGGATCTGCCACGGGCGCTCGCCGTCCGTCCGCGCCAGCAGCTCGTCCAGCTCGCGCCGGGCGTCGGCCTCGACGGACTCGGGGATGTCGATGGTCGTATGTGACAGCGCCCACTCAGCGGCGTGGCGCCCGGCACGCTTGCCGTACGTGATCGTCTCCATGAGCGCGTTGCCGCCCAGCCGGTTCGCCCCGTGCACGGAGACGCAGGCCGCCTCGCCGGCCGCGTATAGGCCTTCGAGCTCCGTCCGCCCCCAGACGTCCACGTCGACGCCGCCCATGTGGTAGTGGGCGCCCGGCCGGACCGGGATCGGCTCGTGGATGGGGTCGACGCCGAGGAAGACCATCGACAGCTCGCGCGTTCCTGGCAGCCGCTCGATGATCTTCTCGGCGCCCAGGTGGCGGAGGTCGAGCAGCACGTTGCCGTGCACGTCGCGCCCCTCGTCGATCTCCGTCTGCTCGGCGCGCGAGATGACGTCGCGGCTGGCGAGCTCCATCGCGTGCGGCGCGTAGCGCTCGAGGAAGCGCTCGCCCTCCCCGTTGAGCAGGTACGCGCCTTCGCCGCGGCAGCCCTCGGTGATCAGCACGCCCGTCGGCGCCAGCGTCGTCGGGTGGAACTGCATCATCTCCATGTCCTTGAGAGCCACTCCGGCCCGCAGCGCGAGCGCCATCCCGTCGCCCGTGCACGCGTAGGCGTTGGTCGTCCCCGTGTACAGCCGCCCGGCACCGCCGGTGGCGATGATCACCGTCTTCGCGCCGATGGTGTGCAGGCCGCCGTTGACGATGTCCCAGCAGATGACGCCCTGGCAGCGGTCGTCATTCACGACCAGCCGCCACGCGAAGAACTCCTCGTACGTCGTGATGTCGCGCTTCATCACCTGCTCGTAGAGCACGTGCACGAGGACGTGGCCGGTGATGTCGGCCGCGTAGGCCGTGCGCGGGTGGCCGGCGGCGCCGAAGGGGCGCTGCGCGATGCGGCCGTTCTCGTCCCGGCTGAAGATCGCGCCCCAGTTCTCGAGCTGGTAGACGTCGCCCGGCGCCTCCTCGCACAGGACCTCGATCGCGTCCTGGTCGCCGAGGTAGTCCGAGCCCTTCACGGTGTCGAACGCGTGCTCCTCGGCGCTGTCAGGCGACGCGTTGCCGAGCGCCGCGTTGATGCCGCCCTCCGCGGCGCACGAGTGCGAACGGGTCGGATGCAGCTTCGAGATGAGCGCGACGTCGGCGCCCGCGTCGAACGCTTCGATCGCCGCACGCATCCCTGCCAGGCCGGCGCCGATGATCAGGACGTCATGGTGATCCGCCATCCCCGCGCTGACGCTATCCAACCGGCCTCACCGGGCGTCGCGCTTGCCGCGGCGCCCGAGTCTGAACAGCGGGTCGTAGGAACGGTCGACTACGCGCTCCTTCAGCGGGATGATCGCGTTGTCGGTGATCTTGATCCCCTCCGGGCAGACGTCGCTGCAGCACTTGGTGATGTTGCAGAGGCCAAGGCCGGCGGTGTCCTCGAGCAGCCCCGTGCGGTCGGCCCCGTCCATGGGGTGCATCTCGAGGCTGGCGATCCTCACCATGAAGCGCGGCCCGTAGTAGGCGGCCTTCAGGTCGTGCTCGCGCAGGACGTGGCAGACGTCCTGGCAGAGGAAGCACTCGATGCACTTCCGGAACTCGCTCATCCGGTCGACGTCCGCCTGCCCGATCTTCCAGTCCGCATCCTCTTTGGCCGTGAACGGCGGGATGGTCTTCTCCACCTCGTAGTTCCAGGACACGTCGGTGGCGAGGTCGCGGATGAGCGGGAACGTGCGCATGGGCTCGACGCGGACGGGCGCGTCGTCCGGCAGCTCGTCGATGCGTGTCTTGCACATGAGCTTCGGGCGGCCGTTGATCTCGGCGCTGCAGCAGCCGCACTTCGCCGCCTTGCAGTTCCAGCGCACGGCCAGGTCCTTGGCCTGCGTGCGCTGAATCTGGAGCATCGCGTCGAGGACGACCATGCCCTCCACCGTCTCGAGCTCGAAGTCGACGAGCGCGCCGCCGCTCGCGTCGCCGCGCCAGACCTGGAACCGGCGCGCGCTCACGCGGCCGCCTCCTTCGCCTTGCGCTCCTCGACGAGCGGCTCGAGCTCGGGCACGGTGGCGACCGGCACCGGCTCGACCCCGATACGGCCCCCTGGCGTCCTGTTCACGGCGATGTTGTGCCGGCCCCAGTAGTCCGAGAACTGCGGGAAGTCGAGGCGGCTGTGCGCGCCGCGGCTCTCCTCGCGCATCAGCGCCGCCCGCGTGATCGCCTCCGCCACGGTGAGCATGTTCCTGAGGTCACGGCAGAGGTTCCACGACGGGTTCCAGGCGCGCGAGCCGACCGGCACGTGCACCTTCCGGAGCCGCTCCTTGTACTCCTCGAGCTTGCCGAGCGCCGTGACGAGCCCGGGCTCGTCGCGGAAGATGCCGACGTTGTCCTGGAGCATCGACTGCAGGTCCGACTGCAGCTCGTAGGGGTCCTCGTCGCCGCCGTTGGTGAAGTAGCCGTCGAGCTCGGCCTCCGCCTCGCTCACCTCGGACTGGTCGATCGCCGGCGCCGGTGCGGCCTGCGCGGCGCCGGCCGCACCCTCCCCCGCACGCTTGCCGAAGACGAGCAGGTCTGACAGCGAGTTGCCGCCGAGCCGGTTGGAGCCGTTCATGCCGCCGGAGCACTCGCCGCAGGCGTAGAGCCCGGGCACCGAGGTCGCGCCCGTCTCGGCGTCGACTCTGATGCCGCCCATGATGTAGTGGGACGTCGGCCCGACCTCCATCGGCTCGCGCGTGATGTCGACGCCGGCCAGGTCCATGAACTGGTCGTACATGCTCGGCAGCCGCTTCTTCACCGTCTTGGCGGGCAGGTGCGAGACGTCGAGGAAGACGCCGCCGTGCGGCGTCCCGCGCCCCTCGCGCACCTCGGTGTAGATCGCGCGGGCGACCACGTCGCGCGTCGACAGCTCCATGCGCTTCGGGTCGTAGCGCTCCATGAAGCGCTCGCCCTCGGAGTTGCGGAGGATCCCGCCCTCGCCGCGGACGGCCTCGGTGACGAGCAGGCCGATGACGCCGGGCGGCCACACCATGCCGGTCGGGTGGAACTGCATGAACTCCATGTCGATCAGCGTCGCGCCGACGTCGAGCGCGAGCGCGTGGCCGTCCCCCGTCCCCTCCCACGAGTTCGAGTTGATGCGGAAGAGCTTCCCGGCGCCGCCGCTCGCCATCACGACCGAGCGAGCGCGCCAGACGACGAGGTCGCCGGTCGCGCGCCGGTAGCCGAACGCGCCGCAGACCCGGTCGCCGTCCCGAAGCAGCCGCGTGATCGTGTACTCCATGTAGACGTCGGCGCCGCCGTGCACGGCCCGGTCCTGGACGGTGCGAATCAGCTCGCGCCCCGTCCGGTCGCCGATGTGCACGAGCCGCTTGTAGGTGTGGCCGCCGAACGCGCGCTGCGCCATGCGCTCGTCGTGCGTCCGGTCGAAGACCGCACCCCAGTGCTCGAGCTCCACGACCCGGTCGGGCGCCTCCTTCGCGTGCAGCTCGGCCATGCGCCAGTTGTTCAGGTACTTGCCGCCGAACATCGTGTCCTGGAAGTGCGTCCTCCAGTCGTCGGCCGCGTCGACGTTGCCGAGCGAGGCCGCGACGCCGCCCTCCGCCATCACGGTGTGGGCCTTGCCGAGCAGCGACTTGCTGACGACGGCCGTCTTCGCGCCCGCCGCGGTCGCGGCGATGGCGGCGCGCAGGCCGGCGCCCCCGGCGCCGATGACGAGCACGTCGCAGTCGACCGTCTCCACGTCAGAAAATCCTCGGGTCGTGGAACACGCCGCTCGCCGCGAGCCGGACGTAGAGGTCGGCGAGCGCGACGCTGCACAGGCTGACCCACGCCCACTCCATGTGGCGGAGGTTGAGCATGGTGACTCCGCGCCAGGCCTTGTGCCGCGCGCGGGCGGTAGCGGTGCAGGTGAAGCAGTCGAGCCGGCCGCCCACGAGGTGGCGGAGCGAGTTGCAGCCGAACGTGAAGGCGGTCAGGAAGCAGACGTTGACGAGCAGAACGAGCGAGCCGAGCCCCATGCCGAATTCGTGGCCGCCGCCGGATGACGTGAAGAAGAAGGCCCGGATCGCGTCGTACCAGAGGAAGCCGAGCACAAGGATTGCCAGGTACAGGAAGTACCGGTGCACGTTCTGGAGGACGAGTGGGAACCTGGACTCGCCGGTGTACCGCTTCCGCCGCGGCCCGGAGACGGAGCAGGCGGGCGGGGCGAGGAAGAACGAGCGGTAGTAGGCCTTCCGGTAGTAGTAACAAGTGAGACGAAGCCCGAGCGGCATCCAGGCGACGAGCAGCGCTGCGGAGAACGGCACGTCGATCCCGAAGAGCGTCTCGACGTTCGGCGAGTAGAACGGTGAGATGTAGTCGGCGCCGCCGCCCGTGTAGTGGTAGTTGTCGTTGACGAGGATCGCGTAGAGCGAGTAGAGGCCGAACGCGCTCAGGACGACGACGACGACGAGCGGGGAGACCCACCACCAGTCGCGCCTGGAGGTTGCGCCGAGGCCGCGTGGAGCGGTGGCGCTGGCCGACTGTGTGGACACGTATGGCGACGCTAGCGGAAGCGCGCCGCGCTAGTTGCCCGGCCCGGCGGCCGCCACCTCGGGCGGCGCGTCGAAGCTGCGGAAGTTCTCGGTGAACATCGAGGCGAGCTCATACGCCTTGCGGTCGTATGCGTCCGGGTCCCGCCAGGTCGAGCGCGGGTCGAGCAGGCCCGTGTCCACGCCCGGCACCTCGAGCGGCACCTCGAAGCCGAAGACCGGATCGACGCGGTAGTCCACTGCGTCCAGCTCGTTCGTGATCGCCGCCTTCAGGAGCGCGCGCGTCGCGGCGATCGGCATGCGCCGGCCCTCGCCGAACGGGCCGCCCGTCCAGCCGGTGTTCACGAGCCAGACGCTCACGTGTGGGTGCTGCGCCAGCTTGCGGCCGAGCAGGCCGGCATAGACGGCCGGCGGCTGCGGCAGGAACGGTGCGCCGAAGCACGCCGAAAACGTGGGCTGCGGCTCGGTGACGCCGATCTCGGTGCCGGCCAGCTTGGCCGTGAAGCCCGAGAGGAAGTAGAAGAGCGCCTGCTCGCGGGTGAGCCGCGCGATCGGCGGGAGGATCCCGAACGCGTCCGCCGCGAGGAAGACGATCGCGCTCGGATGCCCGGCACGCTTCGCGGGCAAGGCGTTCGCGATCTGCTCGAGCTTGTAGGCAGCCCGCGTGTTCTCGGTCTTGGAGTCGTCGTCGAGGTCGAGGACGCCCTGCTCGTCGACGATCACGTTCTCGAGCACGGTGCCGAAGGTGTGCGTCGTCGCGGAGATCTGCGGCTCCGCCTCGGCGGAGAGCCGGATGACCTTCGCGTAGCAGCCGCCCTCGAAGTTGAAGACGCCGCTCGCGCCCCAGCCGTGCTCGTCGTCGCCGATCAGGTGCCGCTCGGGGTCGGCCGACAGCGTCGTCTTGCCGGTGCCGGAGAGCCCGAAGAAGAGCGCGACCTTGCCGAGGTCGTTCACGTTCGCCGAGCAGTGCATGGGCAGGACGCCGTCGAGCGGCAGGAAGTCGTTCATGACCGTGAAGATCGACTTCTTGATCTCGCCCGCGTACCAGGTGCCGCCGATCAGGACCTCCTGGCGGCCGGGATGCAGGACGACGAACGTCTCGCTCCGCGTGCCGTCGTCCGCCGGGTCGGCGGTGACGGCCGGCGCATGCAGCACCAGCGCGTCCGGCTCGTGCTCCGCGAGCTCCTCCTCCGTCGGGTCGATGAAGAGCGTCTTCGCGAAGAGCGCGTGCCAGGCACTGTCGGTGATGACGCGCACGGCGAGCCGGTGCTCCGGGTCGGCGCCCGCGAACGCGTCCACCACGTAGAGATCCCGGGTGTCGAGGTACGCCGTGACCTTGTCGCGCAGGCCCTCGAAGTGCTCCTCGGAGATCTCCTGGTTGACGTCGCCCCAGCCGATGCGGCCCTCGGAGCCGGCCTCGCGGACGACGAACTTGTCCTTCGGCGAGCGGCCCGTGTGGCGCCCGGTGTCGACGACGAGCGGGCCGCCCTCGGCGAGCCGCGCGTTGCCCTGGGCAAGCGCGTGCTCGTAGAGCATTGCGGTCGTCGGCTGCCAGTGGACGCGGGCGCGCGGGCTCAGCCCGTGGTGGTCGAGGCCGAGGCCGGCCTGGGGTTCCAGCGTGGTCGCCACCAACGACTCCTTCCGGATCGCGAGCGAACGAAAACGTCACGCCCGTGGGGCGGGCGCGTCCGCAAGCCTACTGCTTGCGGAAGGATCAGGTGTAGCCGAGCTCGGCCAGCAGGGCGCCGGCCTCCGCCTCGACGTCGGCCAGCTGGCCCGGCGTGAGGTCGCGGTGGAAGCGCTCGACCGAGCCGGCGTGCGCCAGCCGCAGCGCCTCGCCAAGCGGATGCGCCGGGGCGTCGAGAAAGGCCGCAAGGCCGTCCGCGGTGCCGGCCGGGTCGGTCGCCATCGCCTCGTAGCGCACCTCGTACGGGGTCGTCCCGGAGGCGCGAATTGCGGACACGTACGCCCGCCAGACCCACGCGGCACGGCGCGCCTCGCTTGCATCCCGGAACTCGTCCATGCGCTCGGGCTCCACCCAGAAGCGCGCGTGGTCACCGTAGGCCAGCCCCGCGTCGTCGCCGCCGTCGCGGCCGCTGCGCAGCCAGCCCTTTTCGAGCAGGGAGCAGACGACGTCGCGCCCGTCCCGAAGCATGTGGACGAGCCGCCCCTGCGGGAACGCCTGCACGAGCGCCGGCGCGATGAACGCGGTCTCGGGCGTCTGCTCGACCCCGCGCAGCCCGCGTACGAGTCCCACGGCGCGTGTCACGCCGAGCGTACGGCGCAGGCGATCGGCGGCCTCGCCGGCCGGCATCCGCGCAAGCTCCGGGACGGCGGCCTTCACCGCCGCGACCTCGCTCAGGTCGACGAAGCCGGGCACGCTGCCGATCGACTCGGCAAGGAACGTCGTCCCGGAGCGCGGGCTGCCGAGCACGAAGACGATCCGGTCGTCCGGCGTTCCGAGCGCAGCGCGCAGCGGACGGGGCCGGGCGAGCCGCTTGATGGTCTTCAGGTGGAGCACGGCCCCGTGCACGGGCCGGACGCTAGCCGACGTTGCTTGTGCTGAAGCCGATCAAGATCACCGCGACCACGATCGCGAGCACGAGGGCCAGTGCGATGCCCACGGCGCCAAGCGCGAGCCCGGCCGTGGCCAGGGCACCGTGCGGCGCGCCCTCCCCGGTGCGGTTCCGGCCAGAAATGCCGAAAGCGACTGCGAGCGGCGCGGTGAGGACTCCAGTCGGTGTCACGTAGACGAGGATGCCGTACACGAGCGAGGCGATCGCGGGCCAGTTGTCGGTCTCGGCGTATGTGCTGTCTGTCACGGACATGCGAGGAGTGTATGCCGCCGGGCGCGAATCCCTGACCGTGGACGCTGCCGTCGAGCGGTTCCTGCGCGCCGCGCCGCTCGGCGAGGCGAGCAGGCGCGCGTACCGGGTCGACGTCGAGGAGTTCGCCTCCTGGCTGCGCGGCCGCGGGGAGACGGTCGAGGACGTCGACGGCCGCGTGCTCGCCGAGTACATGTCGCTGCTCGGCGCCCCCCGCCCGGGTCGCAACCCGCGCCGGCTCGCGCCGGCGACGATCGCCCGCAAGCTCGCCGCCGTCCGCTCGTTCCTGCGGTTCACGCTAGGCCCGGCGCGCGTGCCCGACGCCTCGCTCGGCCCGCGGCGGCCGCGTCGGCTTCCCGATGTCCCGAAGCAGGCCGAGGTCGAGGCGCTGCTCGACACCCTGGAGCCGACCGACCCGATCTCTCTGCGCAACCGCGCGCTGGTGGAGCTGGTCTACTCAGCCGGCCTGCGCAGCCGCGAGACGGTTGACCTCGATCTGGCCGACGTCGATTTCGACCAGGAGCTCGTGCACGTGCACGGCAAGGGCGGCAAGGATCGCACCGTGCCGCTCGGCGAGGAGGCCGCACACTGGCTCGGCCGCTACCTGCGCGACGGCCGCCCCGGGCTTGCCCGCGGCGCGGAGAACGCGCTCTTCCTCTCGGTGCGCGGCCGCCGCCTCGACACGAGCACGCTCCGGCGCCTCGTCCCCCACCCCCACCGGCTGCGGCACGCGTTCGCCACGCACCTGCTCGAGGGCGGCGCGGACCTGCGCGTGATCCAGGAGCTCCTCGGCCACAGCTCGCTCTCGACGACGCAGATTTACAGCCACGTCGACGCGCGCCGGCTTCGCCGCGTGTACGACCGCGCCCATCCGCGTTCGTAGCGCTTGCGTTAAGCGTGGGTACGGCAGGTGGGCCACGCTCATGCCGCCGGCGAGCGCGGCGAGCGGCCCCTGCGACCAGGTCCTCGGCCCCGGCACCGGGGTCTGCGTCATCGGGCAGACGGACTCGATGGGCAACGTGACGACATTCGTGCGCAACGTCCGGCGTCACCGGGCTGACCGTCACCGGCTTCGCGGGCACCGGGATCGTCGCCAACGGCGCGCAGAATGCGGCGTTCTCGTCGAGCGGCATGTGGATCGCGAGCACCACCGCGAGCGGCGGAGTCGCGCTGTTCAGCGGCGGCCCGACGCCGCCCACGGACAACACCGTCACCGGCAACTTCCTGGCCCTGAACGCGCCGGACATCTTCTGGGACGGCACGGGTAGCGGGAACGTGCTCGAGCCGAACGCGTGCTTCTCGAGCGTTCCAGCGGGGCTCTGCTGAGCTGAGGAACCGGGGTGGGGGCCGCCTGGCCGCTACCCCTGTTCCACCTCGCGGAGGAACGCGCGGACGGTCGCGAGGTAGCGCTCGGTCTCCTCGAGCACCGGCGTGTGCGAGCTCTCCTCGAAGACCTCGAGGCGTGCGCCGGGGATGCCCTCGACGAGCGTCTCGGCGACGGGCGGCGTGCAAAGGTCGTAGGCGCCGCGAATCACCAGCGCCGGTACGTCGATCTCGGGCAGGCGGTCGCGGACGTCCCAGTCGGCGAGCTCGCCGGTCGCGAGCCACTCGCTCGGCCCCCACATCACCTCGTACGCCTCCGCCGAGCGCCCTTCGCGCAGGCGCTCGACCTCCGCCTTGTCCGCGCCGCGGTAGAAGTGACGGTCGCCGAACGCCTCGTCGGCTGCGTCCCACTCGGGACCCTCCCACCGTCGGGCGCGGTCGGCCTCGTCGAACACGCCCACGATCTCGGCCGGCATGGCGTCGCGGAGCTTGCGCACCTCCGCCGTCCACTGCTCGCTGCTGGCGAGCGTCGAGCTCAGCACCAGGCTGGCGACCGTGCCGGGGCGGTCGAGCGTGTGCTCGAGCGCGAGCATCCCGCCCCAGGACGTGCCGAGCAGGTGGACACGGTCGAGCCCGAGTGCACCGCGAACGGCACGCACCTCGGCGCGGAAGAGCGCGAGCGACCACTGCGGATCCGGTGGCTGCTCCGATCTGCCCGAGCCGAGCTGGTCGTAGCGCACCACGGCGCGCTCGTCAGCGAGCGCTTCGAGGCGCGCGTGGTAGGCCGAGGTCGAGCCCGGGCCGCCGTGCAGGCAGAGGAGCGGCAGCCGCGGCCCGGCGAGCTCGCCGACGACGCGGTACCACGTGCGGAAGCCGTCCACGTCGATCCAGCCCTCCCGTTCGGCAGGCATCCGGCGATGGTACGGCGAATGAGTCCGGGGCATGGCCGACCGCGACGTGGAGTCGTTCCTGGCGCTGCTCGCCGCGCGCCGCTCGCCGCGGACCGTCGAGGCGTACAGCCGCGACCTCTCCTCGCTGACCGAGTGGCTGGACCGGCCGCCGGCGACGGCATCGACCGAGGACCTCGAGCGCTACCTGGCCGCCGGGCGCGAGGCGGGGCTCTCCCCCGCGACGCTCGCGCGCCGGACGGCCGCGATCCGCATGTTCTTCCGCCACCTCCAGCTGATGGACGGCACGACCGAGAACGCGGCCGCGGCGCTCAGCCCGCCGCGCCGCACGCGCAAGCTCCCGCGGACGCTGTCACCGGCCGAGGCAGAGCGGCTGATCGAGGCGGCCAACGGGGCAGGCCCGCGCGACCTGCGCGACCGCGCGCTCGTCGAGCTGCTGTACGGCGCAGGCCTCCGGGTGTCCGAGGCGGTCGGGCTGGAGCGCGGCGCCGTCGACCTCGACAGCCGCGTCGTCCGCGCCTTCGGCAAGGGCTCGAAGGAGCGCATCGTCCCCATCGGCCGCGAGGCGACCGAGGCGCTCCGCCGCTATCTGTCGCGCGGGCGCCCTAACCTCGACACGCGGCACCGGCCCGAGATCTTCCTCAACGCCCAGGGCGGCCCGCTGACCCGCGCGGGCGCCTTCCTCATCCTGCGCCGGCTCGCGGCCAAGGCGGGGCTCGAGCCTGAGCGCATCCACCCGCACCTGCTCCGGCACTCGTTCGCGACGCACATGCTCGAGGGCGGCGCCGACCTGCGCAGCCTCCAGGAGCTGCTCGGCCACGCCGACCTCGGCACGACCGAGCTGTACACGCACGTCAGCGACCGCCGGCGCAAGGAGGCGTACTTCGCGGCGCACCCGCACGCGAAGCGGCGGAAGGTTTCCGGTTGAGGCCCTGCGGCAACAACACAGGAACCAACGACACGATGCAACCGATCGACCCGAACCTCGCCTTCCTGTTCGCGATCTGCACCGCGGCCGGCGGCCTGATGGCCATGTCCGGCATCTCGAAGAGCCTGCTCGAGCGGCGCAGGCGCCGTGCCTGCCCCGGCTGCGGCCGCCCGCTCGTCGACGGGCGCTGCGGCTGTCAGACTCCGCGCTAGCGGCTTTTCCGCTTCAGCGTCTGCGCGACGCGCGCGGCGACCTGCCGCAGCTCCGCGGGCTGCTCGTCGTCCTGCGCCAGGTGCTCGAGGAGCACGATCGTCTCGCGCTGGGGCGACCCGTTCGCCAGGGTGACGGCGGCGAGGCGCCGGACGGCCGCGTTCCCGTCGGCGTTCAGCAGCTGGTGCAGCCGCGGCCGGAGCGAGTTGACGAGCCCGGGATGGTCACGCGAGAGCAGCTCGATCGAGACGAGCGCCGAGCCGCGGCAGGCCGGGCTCTCGTCCTCGAGCCCGCGGTCGAGCAGCTCGTTCTTCTGCCGCCAGCGGAACTGACCGATGGCGCGGTAGGCGAGCGCGCGCTCGCGGAAGTCCTGGCTGCGCGCGGCCCCTTCGACCTCGTCCTCCCACTGGCGGCGGAGATCGGAAAGCTCGCGCTCCTTCCCCTGCTCGGCGTATTCGGCCGCCTGCGCGGCTGCCTCGGCCAGCGTCACGCCGGGGACAACGTTCGCTGCGCCGGGCCGACGTACTGGGCGGACGGGCGAAACAGCCGGCCCGTGCGCTTTTGCTCCAGGATGTGCGCCGACCACCCTGCGACCCGGGAGCAGGCGAACATCGCCGGCGCGAGCGGCGGCGGTACCTGCGCGATGTCGAGGACGAGGGCGGAGTAGTACTCGACGTTCGTGCGCAGCGGCCGCTCCGGGTGGCGCCGCTCGAGCTCCGCGAGGGCGACCTCCTCGAGGCGCTCCGCGACCTCGATCTGCGGCGACCCGAGCTCACGCGCTGTGTCCTTGAGGATCCGCGAGCGCGGGTCCTCGGCGCGGTAGATGCGGTGGCCGAAGCCCATCAGCCGCTTGCCGGAGTCGAGCGTGTCCTTCACCCACTTCTCGGGATCCCCCATCGCAGCGACCTCCTCGAGCATCGGCTTCACGTACGCCGGGGCGCCGCCGTGCAGCGGGCCGGAGAGCGCGCCCACCGCGGCGGAGAGCGCCGCGGCGCAGTCGGCGCCCGTCGAGGCGACGACGCGGGCGGTGAACGTCGAGGCGTTCAGGCCGTGCTCGGCGGTGCAGATCCAGTACGTGTCGATCGCACGCACTGCCCTGGCGTCGGCCTCGCCGCGCCACTGGAGCAGGAACCTCTCGGCGGCCGTCTTCCCCCGCGCGACAACCTCCGCCGGAACGGCGTCGGTCTTTCTGTCGGCCACGCGTGCCGAGCGAGCCACGATGCCCATCATCTGCGCCGACAGGCGGCCGAGATCCTCGCGGGCCTGATTGTCGGAGATCTCACTGAGCTTGCCGAGCTTCCAGAGGCCGCCCATCCGTGCGGTCTCAGCCTGGAGATCGGCCGGCGCGTTGCCGGTGAGGCCCACCGGCTCGTGCGGCTTCGGCTCGGGCATGGTCACGCTCAGGTCGTTGTCGACGAGCAGCCCCCAGACGTTCTCGTAGGGGTACTGCCCGACCAGCTCGCTGATGTCGATGCCGCGGTAGCGGAGCACGCCGCCTTCGCGGTCGGGCTCGGCGATCTCCGTCTCGACGGCGACGACGCCTTCGAGTCCGGGCTTGAAATCGTTCATCTGCGCCGACTGTACCCCGCGCGAGCCCGGCTCAAGCCGTGCGCACCGGGTACCGGCGCGGCGCGGGACCGACGTAGTCGGCGGCCGGGCGGATGATCTTGTTGTTGGCGTGCTGCTCGAGCACGTGGGCGGCCTGCCCGACGACGCGGCTGCACTCGAAGAGCGGCGTGAAGAGGTCATCCGTGATGCCGAGGTAGCGGTAGAGCGAGCCGGAGTAGAGGTCGACGTTCGGCCACAGCCCCTTTTGCTCGTGCGCGGCGCGCTCGGTGGCGTCGGTGAGCGCGTACCAGTTCGGCTCGCCGCCGTCGTGCGAGAACTCCTCGCTGTAGCCCTTCAGGATCCGCGCGCGCGGATCCATGGTCACGTAGACCGGGTGGCCGAAGCCGAAGAGCGTCCGCTTCTCGGCCAGCATCTCGCGGACGCCCTCGTCGACGCGGTCGACCGAGCCGAAGGCAGCGATGTACCGCAGCGCCGCTTCGTTGGCTCCGCCGTGGGTCGGCCCTTTGAGCGCGCAGATCGCGGCGGTGATGGCCGAGTGCATGTCGGATCCGGTGCCGGCGACCACGCGCGCGGCGAACGTCGACGCGTTCAGCTCGTGCTCGGCGTGCAGGATCATCGCCACGTCGAAGGCGCGCGCCTGGCGCTCGGTCGGCAGCTCGCCGTGGATCATGTGCAGGAAGTTCTCGGCGTACGAGAGCGACGCGTCCGGCGGGACCGGCTCGAGCCCCTCGCGGCACCGGTGGTGGCGCGCCACGATGGTCGGCAGCTGTGCTGTGAGCGCAACGCCCTTGCGCCGCTCGTTCGACGGGTCGATCGCCGCCTCGGCCGGGTCGGAGAACGACAGCGCCGAGACGGCCGTGCGCAGCATCTCCATCGACGTCGCGTCGCGCGCGTTCGCGTCGATCAGGTTGTAAACGGCGGAAGGCAATTCTCGGTCTGCGAGCTCGGCCTTGAACGCGTCGAGCTGCTCGGCCGAGGGGACGTCGCCCTCGAGCAGCAGGTAGGCAACCTCCTCGTACGTCGCGTGCTCCGCCAGGTCGGCGATGTCGTACCCGCGATACATGAGGATGCCCCGCTCGGCATCGATGGAGCAGAGGCCGGTCTCGGCGACGGAGACACCGGACAGCTGCACCGACTTCTTGGCCATATGCAGCGACGATATCGGAACCGTGGCTAGAGTCCGGAGCCGTGGCACACAGGGTCACGCTCATCCCGGGGGACGGAACCGGCCCCGAGCTCACCGAGGCGACGCGCCGCGTTCTCGAGGCGACCGGCGTCGAGTTCGAGTGGGACGTCCGCCAGGCCGGAGCCGACGTCATGGACCAGTTCGGCGGCAACCCGCTGCCGGACGAGACGATCGACGCGATCCGGGAGACGAAGGTCGCGCTGAAGGGCCCGATCACCACGCCCGTCGGCGGCGGCTTCCGCTCGGTGAACGTGGGCCTGCGCAGGAGCCTCGACCTCTACGCGCAGGTACGGCCGTGCAAGTCGTACCCCGGCGTGCGCTCGCGCTTCGACGACGTCGACCTCGTCATCGTGCGGGAGAACACCGAGGACCTCTACGCGGGCATCGAGTACGAGCAGGGCTCCGCCGACGCGGAGGAGCTGATCTCCTGGATCGAGTCGAAAGGGCGGCACGCTGCGCCACCGCGACGCCGGCATCTCGATCAAGCCCATCTCGGTGACCGGCACGCGGCGGGTCTTCGAGTTCGCGTTCGACTACGCGCGCAAGAACGGCCGCCGCAAGATCACGGCCGTCCACAAGGCGAACATCATGAAGTTCTCGGACGGGCTCTGGCTGCACGTGGCCCGCGAGGTGGCGGCGGAGAACCCGGACATCGAGTTCGACGACCGCATCGTGGACAACATGTGCATGCAGCTCGTCCAGCGGCCCGAGGAGTACGACATGCTCGTGCTGCCGAACCTCTACGGCGACGTCCTCTCGGACCTGTGCGCCGGGATGATCGGCGGCCTTGGCCTCGCGCCGGGCGCGAACTACGGCGACGACGCGGCGGTCTTCGAGCCGACGCACGGCTCGGCGCCGAAGTACGCGGGCCAGAACAAGGTGAACCCGATGGCGGAGCTGCTCTCCGGCATGCTCATGCTGCGGCACCTCGACGAGCTGGAGGCGGCCAACAGGCTCGAGGCCGCGATCGCCGACGTCATCCGCGAGGGCTCGAGAGTGACCTACGACATGAAGCCGACCCGCAACGACCCGACCGCGGTCGGGACAAGCGAGGTCGCAGACGCGATCATCGACAAGCTGGGGGTGCGGGTATGAGCGACATCGGTCGCCACGATTTCACGCCGTTCAAGGGGCGGCGCAAGGTGACCGTCGTCGGCGCGGGCAACGTGGGCGCGACCTGCGCGCTCGAGCTGGCCCGCCGCGACTACGCCGAGGTCGTCCTCGTCGACATCATCGAGAACTTCCCGCAGGGCAAGGCGCTGGACATCAACCAGATGGGCGCCGTGCTCGGCTTCGAGCCGCGCGTCGTCGGCACGAACGGCTACGACGAGACGGCCGGCTCGGACGTGATCGTCGTCACCGCCGGCAAGCCGCGGGCGCCGGGCATGAGCCGCGACGACCTCGTGACCACGAACGAGAAGATCGTGGGCGCCGTCGTCGAGGCTGCGGTGCGCCAGTCGCCGGACGCGATCCTCGTGATCGTCTCCAACCCGCTCGACGCGATGTGCCACGTGGCCAAGAACGTGTCCGGGTGGCCGAAGAACCGCGTGTTCGGCATGGCCGGGATTCTCGACACGTCGCGCTTCTCGACCTTCATCTCGTGGGCGACGGGCTCGTCCGTCAAGGACGTGACCGCGATGGTGCTCGGCGGCCACGGCGACCAGATGGTCCCGGTCGTATCGGCGACCACGGTCGGCGGCGTCCCGCTGCGCAAGCTTGTCGGCGATGACGAGATCGCCGCGATGGTCGAGCGCACCGCCAAGGGCGGCGGCGAGATCGTCAACCTGCTCGGGACATCGGCCTGGTACGCGCCGGGCGCGGCCGCCGCGCAGATGGTCGACTCGATCATGCTCGACGAGAAGCGCGTGCTCCCGTGCACGGCGTACCTCGAAGGCGAGTACGGGATCTCCGACCTCTACATGGGCGTGCCCGTGAAGCTCGGCGCCGGCGGCGTCGAGGAGATCGTCGAGCTCGACCTGTCGGACGACGAGCGCCAGGCGCTCGAGGCCTCGGCCGGCGCCGTGCGCGAGGTCGTCGGCGTCCTTTCCACCTGACCGCCGACGCTCGACCGGCAGGGGGCGCGCAGGGCTGCGCGCCGCGTCCGTGGAGCCGTGCCCGTACTGCGGGCGCCGAGACGAAGACCGTCGACGGCGTCTGCGCCGACTGCTGGGGCTCGAAGGGCGGCCCGCCAATGGGCTGGAGGAAGCAGCCGCCCGGCTACGGAGGAGGCAGCGGATGGTCGTGGCTCGGCGCGATCCCGGATCCGCTCGGGCGCTTCAGCTACTGGGCGCTGAGCGTCGCGCTCGTGGTCGCGATCGCGCTCTGGCAGCTCTGGTGAGCGACAGCCGGCACCGAATCGGCACAGTCGCGTATGCCGATCCTCGGTACGCTCACCGCGGGTGGCGGGTGGTCAACCAGCAGCCCCACCCAGGGTGGGGCTTATCGTGACGCGCGTGAGACTATGGACCTCGGGCTAAAGGGCCGCACGGCGATCGTCTGCGGCGCGTCGTCCGGCATCGGCCTGGCCGCCGCCGAGTCGCTTGCCGGGGAAGGCGCGAACGTCGTCATGTTCGCGCGCCGGCGCGAGCTGCTCGACCGCGAGGCGGAGCGGATCGGGGCGCTCGCCGTCCGCGGCGACGTCACCGACCCGCGCGACGCCGAGCGTGTCGTCGCCCGCGCCGTGGAAGCGTTCGGCGGCGTCGACATCCTGGTCAACAACAGCGGCGGCCCGCCCCGCGGGCCTGCGGTCGGGCTGACCGCGGAGCAGATCGAGTCGGCAGTCGAGTTGCTGCTCGTGTCGGCCGTCCGCATGACCGAGCTGTGCCTGCCGCACCTGCGCGAGAGCCCGGCGGGCCGCATCATCAACATCGAGTCGAGCTCGGTGCGCCAGCCGGTCGACAACCTCGCCCTCTCGAACGCCGTCCGCCCGGGCGTGATCGGCTGGGCGAAGACGCTCGCCCGGGAGCTCGGCCCGGACGGGATCACGGTCAACTCGATCGCGCCCGGGCAGATCGACACCGAGCGGCTACGCGAGCGCTACCCGAGCGGCCCCGCAGTGAGCGACCTCCAGACCATCCCGCTGCGCCGGCTCGGCGAGCCGCGCGAAGTCGGCGACGTCGTCTGCTTCCTCGCCTCCGATCGGGCCGCCTACGTGACGGCCACCGTCGTAGCGGTTGACGGCGGACTCACCCGTTCCCTGCTCTGACCGGCTGCGTGCTCGTCTCCGAGCCGACGACCGCCTGCACGAGGTAGAGCGCAAAGCCGGTGCGCGTCCCTGCCGGGTAGCCGAACGGACTGCCGTTGAGCGCGACCTCCTCTTCCTGGAGCAGCGCCGACGTCTCGGGATCGAAGACCAGCGTGGAGCGGGTCCCGTGAGCATCCAGGGCGACGGCAACGCCCGGACGGCCGGCGTCATCGCGCACGTGGCCGAGGAGCTGCACGCCGGGCAGCCGGGACGCGACCTCGTACAGCGCCGCCCTTTGCTCGGGCGTCGCGCTCGTCTCCCGCAGCGCATCGCCGACCAGCGTGAACATTTCGGCGGTGACGCCGTTGCCGTTGCCCTGCGCTTCCGCCTGCAGCCGGCTGTACAGCGCATCCACGTCGGCCGGGAGGTCAAGCGCCCCGGCGGGTGAGAGCGCCGTCGTCGCCGGCGGCTCCGTGAGCGACGGGCTACCGGCCGCGATCCAGCGCTCGCGGTCGCCATCGCTGAGGAAGCGCGGCGTGCCGCTCGTCTCGTAGAGACGGCCACCGTCCGGCCCGATCCATGTCTGGCGGACGCGCGGCACCAGGACGCTGTACGCGTCGTCCGGGTTGGACGTCGGCGCCGTCGTCGACATGTAGGCGTTCACCGACTTCGTGTAGAGGTACTGGCCGGCACCGGGAATGAGCGGCGCCTGGCGCTGCGCGACGATCGCGACGCGTTCGAGCGTGGCCGCGGCGGCACTCGGCGTGCCTTCGCTCCCGCTCGATACGAGCGCCACCGCCGCCACGCCCACTGCAGCTGCCGCGACGGCAGGAAGGGCGAGCCAGCGCGCGCGCTTCGCCCTCGGGGCCGGCCTGGCCGTGATGCGCTCGAGCAGCGCGCGCGCCTCGGCGCTCTCGGCCGCGCCCGCGAGCTGGTCGTCGCGAACGGGAGCAAGCCCGGCGAGCAGGTCCATCGTCGAATCGGTCGTCACGGTCTGTCCTCCAGTCGAAGTCGGGGTTGGCCGAGACGCGGCTCCGCCCGGGCCGGCATGTCGTCCTCGGCAAGCGCCGAAGCCAGCCGCCTGCGCGCGCGGTGGATGCGGATGCGCGCCGCGTTGCGCGAGCAGCCCAGAACCGCTGCGATGCCCTCGGCGTCGAGCCCTTCCCAGGCGACCAGGAGCAACAGCTCGCGCTCCTCCTCGCGGAGCCGTGCGAATGCGGCGCCGACCGCACCGGCCGCGGCCGGGTCAGGGCCGGCGGGCAGCTCGCGCGCGACCGCCTGCGCCAGCTGATCCCGGCGGCGCCGGCCTCGCCGGTGGTTTGCGCCGACGCGCCGGGCGGTGGCGTAGAGCCAGAAGAGCGCCTGCTCGCCTTCAGGGACGTGGTCGAGCCGCCGCCAGGCGGTCGCGAAGGTGTCCGCCACCAGGTCGGCCGCGTCGTCGGCGTCGGCACGGCGGAGCGCATAGCCGAGGACGCGGTGGTAGTAGGCGGCGTAGATCGCCGTGAAGCGGCGGCGCGCAGCGTCGGACGTCGCGTCGTTCAACGGAGCCCCTTCCCTTCGGCGTGGTCAGCGTAGGCGGAACTGCCCTGGGAATGTCCGGGTCCGCCGCGGTCATTTCGCGCGCGTCTATCCTCGACTGGTGCGCCGTTGGGTCACGCCGGGCCGGCTCGGGGCCCTCGCGCTGCTGCTGCTCGCCGTCCTCGCGGTGGCCTACGTCACCCCGTCGAACGACTTTCTCTTCCTCCCCGTCAAGGCGCAGCCGCTCGCGCCGAAGGTGCACGTCCAGGGCGCGCGCCCCGACAAGGACGGCGGCGGCATCTACTACGACGAGGTGCACATCCGCAAGGCGACGATCCTCGAGAAGTACGTGCCGTGGCTGCGCCCGGACGGGTCGACGTTCGTGAAGGCCGCCGACTACCTCCCGCCGCACACCTCCGAGACGCAGCAGTTCGCGGTCGACCTCCAGGACATGAAGCGGTCGCAGAAGATCGCCGCCGCGATCGCGCTCAAGCAGGCGGGCGTCAAGGGCGTGAAGATCATCCCGCGCGGCGTCCTCATCTCCGCCATCTACCTCGGGACGCCGGCCGCCAGGGCGCTGAAGCCCGGCGACACCGTCGTCGAGGCCGACGGCAAGCCCGTGCGGACGCCGCAGCAGCTGGCGACGGCGATCCGCGCGCACAAGCCCGGCACCGTCGTCCACCTGAAGGTGCGCCGCACGGGACGCGTCGTTCCCGTCGCGGTCAAGACCGTTCACGAACCGCGGGACCCGAAGCGCACGATCATCGGCGTCGGCATCGAGCCCGCCGTCACGATCACCTTGCCGCTCAAGGTGAGCATCGACCTCGGCAGGGTCGGCGGCCCGTCGGCCGGGCTCGCGTTCGCACTCGACATCCTGGAGGAGCTCGGCCGCAACGTCGACCATGGCCTCAAGGTCGCGGCCACCGGAGAGATCAATCTCGACGGGTCGGTCGGGCCGATCGGAGGCGTGAAACAGAAGACGATCGGGGCCAAGCAGGCGGGCGTCAACGTCTTCCTCGTTCCGGCTGGGGAAAACGCGACCGAGGCGAAGCGCTACGCGGGCGGCATGCGCGTCATCCCTGTGGAGAGTTTTCGACAGGCGTTGCGCGCCCTGGCAACCGCCGCAAAAACGGCCTGAGAAGCGGCTCAGACGGCCATCAGATCTTCCTGCTCTTTGCGGGAAAACCTGCAGCCGAAACCCTTGCATCCGGCCGTGTGCCCCCTAGTATCCCGCCTTGTTTGAGGGGACACCACGAATGGAGCACACCGAAACTTGAGCAAGACGCTTAGAACAACCTGCGAGGATTGCTATTTTCGCCAGACGGGCCTCTGCGCCCTGCTGGTCGACCAGCCCTGCCCGACCTTCCGCAACGCCGTCCGCGGACGGCTCGCCCGACCGCTCCAGGCACGCCTCGTCCCGCGGCCGTCCGATCCTCTCGCGGAGCACCCCACCGCATAGAGTCCCCCGCCATGAGCTCCGGCCACAGCGAGGAGTTCCAGCCGCGGCTCTGGGCGACCATCATCGGCCTCGCCGCGATCGCGATCTACCTCGTCGCGTTCATCTACAAGAACTCCGGCAAGGTCACGCTGCACTTCATCTTCTTCAGCGCACACGTGGGGCTGATCTGGCTGCTGCTGCTCGGGTTCGTGCTCGGGCTGGCCGTCGGCGTGCTGCTGTCGCAGCTATACGGCCGCCGCCGCAGGCACGGCGCCGGCTAGCCGCTCGACTCCCTCGGCGAGCGCCGCGGGCGGCACGAAGCTGTACGCGAGCCGGAGCGACGACTGCCCACCGGACGCCCGCGGGAAGAAGTCGCTGCCCTTCACCACCGCGACGCCGGCCTCGGCCGCACGGTCGAAGACCTCGTCCGCGGCCACGCCCTCGGGGAAGTCCAGCCAGACGAAGTAGCCGCCGTCGGGATGGCTCCACGAGGCGCCGCGCGGGCCGAGATGCTGCTCGAGGGCGTTGACGAGCGCGTCGCGGCGCTCGTGCAGGATTGACCGGGCACGCTCGAGGTTGGCCTCGAGCAGGCCGCGGCGCAGGAACTCGTAGAGCATCGCCTGCATCGCGAGCGCGGGCGACAGGTACGTGCCGATCGCCCGCGCCTCGACAGCGGCGACCCGCTCCGGCGGCAGGATCAGATACCCGACCCGCAGGCCCGGCGCGACGATCTTCGAGAACGAGGCCGCGTAGACGACCCCCTCCCCGTCCGCGAGCTCGTAGAGCGTCGGCGGCGGCTCGGCGCCGAAACGAACGAGCCGGTACGGATCGTCCTCGAGGATGAGCAGGTCGTGGCGGCGTGCCAGCCCGAGCAGGTCGCGCCGCGTCGCCTCCGAGTACGTGCGCCCGCTCGGGTTCTGAAAGGTCGGGATCGCGTAGAGGAACGCCGGCCGCCCGTCGGATAGCTCGGCCTTGAGCGCGTCGACGTCGATGCCGTCGTCGGTCAGTGGCACCGTCGCGATCTGGGCGCCCAGCCCCTCGAGGATCCGCAGCGGCCGGTCGTAGGACGGTGCCTCGACGATCGCCCGGCGGCCCTCGGCGAGCAGCACCTGCGCGAGGATCGCGAGCCCGGGCAGCGAGCCGGGGGTCAGGATCACTCGCGAGGCGTCGACGCCGTGCCGCTCCGCGACCCAGGCCCGCAGCGGCTCGTACCCGGAGATCGGCCCATAGTTCAGCAGCGTCGCCCCCTCCGCCAGGATGGCTGCGCGCGCGCAGTCGGCCAGCTGCTCATAGGGGAGCAGCTCGGGCGGCGGCACGCCGCGGGCGAGCGAGATCGTCGTCACGGTTCGAGGAGTGTAGGCACGGGCGCGGCAGGTCCTAGTGGGCCGGAACTCGCGCCGTCTCGGCCACAAGCTGCGCGACCTCGGTCGGCGTGGTGCCGACGCGGACGCCGTGGGTCTCGAGCGCTTCCTTCTTGGCCTGGGCCGTGCCGGCCGTGCCCGAGATGATCGCGCCCGCGTGCCCCATCGTCTTCCCCGGCGGCGCGGTGAAGCCGGCGATGTAGGCGAGCACCGGCTTCGACATCTTGGCCTGGATGTACTCGGCGGCCTTCTCCTCCTCGTTGCCTCCGATCTCGCCGACCATGACGATGTACTCCGTCTCCGGGTCGCGCTCGAAGCGCTCCAGGATGTCGACGAACGAGGAGCCGACGATCGGGTCGCCGCCGATCCCGACGATCGTGGAGTTGCCCAGCCCGAGCTGCGTGAGCTCGTGGCCGATCTGGTAGGTCAGCGTGCCGGAGCGCGAGACGAGCCCGATGTTCCCCTCGCTGAAGATCTCGGCCGGGATGATCCCGACGTTCGCCTTGCCGGGCGAGAGCGCGCCGGGGCAGTTGGGGCCGATCATCGTCACGCCGCGCCGCCGGATGTACGAATAGATACGCAGCATCTCGTGTGCCGGGAGACCCTCGGCGATACAGATCACCGTGGAGATGCCCGCGTCGACTGCCTCGTAGATGGCGTCGCCCGCAAAGCGCGCGGGCACGAAGACCATCGTGGTGTTGGCGCCCGCCTGCTCGACGGCGTCGGCGACCGTGTTGAAGATCGGCACGCCCTCGACGTCGGTCCCGCCCTTGCCGGGCGTGACGCCGGCGACCACCTGGGTGCCGTAGGCGCGGTTGCGCAGCCCGTGGAACGAGCCCTCGCGCCCGGTCAGGCCCTGGACGACGAGGCGGGTGTCGCGGTCGACGATGATCGCCACTTAGGCCGCCCTCCTCGCGCGCAGCAGGATCTTCACGTCCGTCCAGCCGGACCCGTCGGGGGTGGTGCGCTCGGCGAGCAGCGCGCGGACGCGCTCCGCCTCCTCGCCCTCGCAGCCCGTCCGGGCGAGCCACGCGTCGAACGGGTGGGTCTTCTCGATGTGGCGGACCTCCTCGAGCACGAGCCCGGCATCCATGAGGAACGACCGCCACTCCGCCTCCGAGTACGAGCGGATGTGCGTCGGGTCGCGGAGGCGCTCGGCCTCCTCGACGCGGTCGCTCGCGTAGAGCGTGTCCTCGATGATGACAAGGTCGCGCGAGGCCCGCGCCATCGCGGCGATCGCGGCCGGCACGTCCTCGAAGTGGTGCGGCGCGATCCTGGTCACGACGACATCGAAGCTGCCCGGCGCGAACGGCAGGTCCTCGGCGCGGCAGATCACGTCGGGGTGCATCCCCGGCGCCGGGTCGCTGGTGATCACGTCCAGGCCCGCCTCGCGCAGCCGCCGCGCGACGTGGCCTCCGCCCGTGGCGACGTCGAGCGCCGTCTTCGCACCGGCCGACCACTCGACGATGAGGTCGAGATCCTCGCCCTCACGCTGCTCGACCGCGGTGCGGTAGCCCTCGGCCCGCGAGCTCCAGACGTCCGTCACGCCGCCAGCTCCACGGCCCGACGGGCGCCGTCCAGCATCGTCGCCTCTGGATGGATGTTCTCCTTGCCCGCTTCGGCCAGGATCGCCCGGCCCTCCTCGGCGTTCGTCCCGTCGAGGCGGACGACGATCGGGTAGCTGCTCATGTCGAGGCGGTCGAGCGCCTCCAGGATCCCGCGCGCAACCTCGTCGCAGCGCGTGATCCCGCCGAAGATGTTGAAGAAGATCGTGCGCACCTGCGGGTCGCGCGTGATCACCTCGAGCGCGTCCACGACGCCTTCGGCGTCGCCGCCGCCGCCCAGGTCGCAGAAGTTCGCCGGCCGGCCGCCGACGAAGGTGACGACGTCCACCGTCGACATCGACAGCCCGGCGCCGTTGCCGAGCACGCCGACGTCGCCGTCCAGCTTCACATACGTGACGCCCTTTTCACGCGCGAAGCGCTCCTCCGGAGGCACCGCCTCCGGGTCGCGCATGTCCGCGATGTCCGGATGCTTGAAGAGCGCGTTGTCGTCGACCGAGAACTTGGAGTCGAGCGCGCGCACCTCGCCGGACGGCGTGACGATGAGCGGGTTGATCTCGCAGAGCATGGCGTCGCAGCCGACGAACGCCGCGTACAGCTTCTCGACGATCTGCATGATCTGCTTCTGCTCACCCGGATCGGCGATGCCCGCCTCGTAGATGAGCCGGCGCGCCTGGTAGGGCTGGAAGCCCTCGAGCGGGTCCACGTGCAGGCGCGCGAGCGCCTCCGGGCGCTTGTCGGCGACCTCCTCGATGTCGACGCCGCCCTCGGTCGTCAGCATGAAGAGCGCCTTCTTCTCACCGCGGTCGAACGTGACCGAGAGGTAGTACTCGCGTTCGATGTCGGAGGCGCGCTCGATCCAGAGCCGCCTGACGACGTGCCCGCGGATGTCCATGCCCAGGATCTCCCGCGCGTGGTGCTCGGCCTCGTCCGGAGTCGCGGCGAGCCTGATCCCGCCGGCCTTGCCACGCCCGCCGGTCAGCACCTGCGCCTTCACGACGACCGGCGTGCCGAGATCCTCGGCCGCATCGCGCGCCTCGCGCGGGCTGGTCGCGAGCCGCCCCTCGGAGACGGGGATGCCGAAGCGGCGGAACAGCTCCTTGCCCTGGTATTCGTAGAGATCCACCGCCGCCGGACTCTAGTCGCGCGCCCCGGCCCGGCGTCGCAGGCCAGTAGACTCGCGCTCCCGACGACGAGGGAGGCGGAGATGGACGAGCGCACCACGCTGACGGACGACGAGATGACCACGGCCGTGCTCGAACGGCCCTACGCATCGGTCGCCGACGCCGACACGGACGACTCGGACGACTCGGACGGCTCGGACGACGGCGACACCGACGAGTCGGATGCCGATGCGGACGACGACGACAGCGACGCCGACGCAGGCGACAGCGACAGCTAGGGCGGGCGCGGCACTCGAGCGCTGCCTCGGGCCGGCCGACGCCGTCGCGTTCCTGCGCGACCAGTGGGAGCGTGCGCCGGCGCACGTGCCGCGCGAGGAGCCGGAGCGGTTCGCGCAGCTGCTCACCCGGGCGGATGCCGAGCGCATGCTCACGGCAACCGGCATCCGCATGCCCGGCTTCCGGCTGGTCAAGGCGGGCGAGCAACTTCGCGAATATGTCCGCGACATTCCGTGGCGGCCGAGGCCGTTCACGGGCGCCATCGACGTACGCCGCGTCCTCGCCGAGTTCGCGGACGGGGCGACGATCGTGCTCCAGGCGCTGCACGTCAGCCACGAGCCGGTCGCCGTCTTCGCCCGGGAGCTCGAGCTCGAGCTGGGGCACCCGGTGCAGGTCAACGCGTACTACACGCCGCGCGCGGCGCAGGGGCTGCCGCTACACCACGACACCCACGACGTCTTCGTCCTCCAGGTCTCCGGCAAGAAGCGGTGGCTCGTCTACGAGCCCGTGCTCGAGCTGCCCCTCAAGACGCAGCGCTACGCGCCGTCGCTCGGCGCCCCGGGTGCCGTCGTCCTCGACGTGACGCTCCGCCCCGGAGACACGCTGTACCTCCCGCGCGGCTGGCTCCACGAGGCGGTCACGTCCGAGACCGACTCCCTGCACCTGACCGTCGGCGTGAACGTGATCACCTGGCAGCAGGCGATCCGCGACGCACTCGACGAGACAGGCGACGACCTCGCGATGCGCCGCTCGATCGAGGCGGGCAGCCTCGACGAGGCGCTGCAGGTGCTCGCCGAGCGGCTGGGCGAGGGGGACGTCGAGCGGCGCCGGGTCGCGAGGCTCGTGCGGCGGAGCCGGCCCCTGATCGCGGACGGCTTCGACCAGCTGCGGGCGCTCGACGGCCTCGGCCCCGAGACGCCGCTCGAGCGCCGGCCGGCCCACGCGCTCCTGCGCGACGACGGCGAGGGCGGGCTCGTGCTCGAGCACGACGGCGGCAACCTGCGGCTGCCCGGCGACGTTCGCGACGAGATCGAGGCAGTGCTCGAGTCCGAGGGCCCCTTCACGGCCGCCGAGCTCCCCGGGACGCTCGACGACGGGGGGCGGGTCGCGTTCGTCTCGCGCCTCGTGCGCGATGGCCTCGTCCGGATCAACTAGACGAGCTCGGCCGCGTAGTGGCGCGGCCGCTGTGGGACCGTCGCCTCGCAGGTGAGCAGCATCGGCTCGCCGTCCGCGCGCGTGACCCGGACGTCGTAGTCGTCGCCGCCGGCGGCGAAGCGGACGAGCCACTCGTGGGCGGCGACGCGCCGCCACGACTCGAACCGGACGCCGTCGACCTCCCAGATCCCGGTGGTCTCACGCACGACGCGCTCGGCCGCCTGCTGCGGGAACGAGTGGCACGACCGGCCGCGGTAGTGCCCCGGCTCGATGCGCCCGGCGGCGTACTCCGCCAGGACCCGGCCGGTCGCGTCCGGGTCGAGGTGGCCGAAGTAGAGGCCCTCCGGCAGGCAGACGAGGTTGCCCGCGAAACGGTCGCCACCGACGTGCGTGCACTGCCAGACCACCTCGGTGCCTGCGTGCTCGCACGCGCGCGTGAAGACCGCGGCGCCGTAGCGTGCGCAGCAACGGTCCCGGCGGCCGTGGGCACAGACGAGCAGCAGCGGGTGGTCAACGCGCTCCGCATCGCCGGCGAGCATCGCCGCCGGGTCGATGCCCGCAAGCCCGGCTCCGTCGGTCACCGTTCGCCGGAAGGCCTCGGCCCGCGCGCCCCCGCTACGCACGAGGTAGACCCGCCGCTCCTCGGCAGCGCGCCGGTCGGGGCGGCGAATGAAGAGCAGGCGCCCGTGCGGAAGCCCCGCGAGCGCGTCCCGCAGATGCTCCTTCGCCTCGGGCGGGATCAGGCTCCCCGCCACCGCATCGCGCGCCCAGCGCCCGGGGTACTCGACGAGCAGCCAGTGGTCGACGCGGCTCGCGGTTGCCCCGAGCGGTTCACCGGCCTCCCTCGACGTGTCCGCGCAGAACGGCCTAGGGCCCGACGCCATCCGCGTCCTGCGCTACGACGCAGATCACCTGCCCGGTCGTCACCGGCTCGCCCGCCCTGACCGACAGCTCGGTGACCCGCCCGCCCAGGTGCGCGACCACCTCGTTCTCCATCTTCATCGCCTCGACGATGCACAGCACCTGGCCGGGCTGGACGATGTCCCCTTCGGCCACGTTGACGGCGAGCACGGTGCCCTGCATCGGGCTGACGACCGCGTCCCGCCCGCCCGTGCCGACCGCCGCGGTCGCGAGCCGCTCGAGCCGCCGGCGCGCGAGCTCGGCGTGCGGCGGCTCCGGGACGCGCACCTGCACGTCGAAGCGGCGGCCGTTCACCTCGACCGTCGTCGCCCAGTCGCGGCGGCCCACGCCGTCCGAAGTCGCAGCTACCTTTGTTGTCTCATGAGACAACTGTTCCGCACGCTGTGCAAGAAGCTCCGACTCCACGATGCCGTGGCATGTCGCGGCCTCGATGAAGCACGGATGCTCGAGCAGGGCGCGGTGAAAGCCGACGAGCGTCGTAATGCCCTCGATCTGGAACTCGCCGAGCGCACGCAGCATCCGCCGCCGCGCATGCTCACGGTCGACGTCGTGGACGATGAGCTTGGCGATCATCGGGTCGTAGAGGCCGCTGATCTCGGCGCCCTCGACGACACCGGAGTCGACGCGTACACCGGGCCCGGCCGGCTCGCGGTAGCCCGTGATCCGCCCCGGCGTCGGCAGGAACCCGCGCGACGGGTCCTCGGCGTTGATGCGGCACTCGATCGCGTGGCCGCTCAGCTCGACCTGGTCCTGGGTCACCGAGAGCGGCTCGCCGGCGGCGATCATGACCTGCTCGCGGACGAGGTCGAGGCCGGTCACCTCCTCGGTGACGGTGTGCTCGACCTGGATGCGTGTGTTCATCTCCATGAAGAAGTAGTCGCCGTCGGGCGAGAGCAGCCCCTCGATTGTCCCGGCCGAGCGGTAGCCGGCCGCGCGCGCGGCCTCGATGGCGATGCCGCCGATGCGCTCGCGCAGCGCGTCGTCGACGGCGGGCGAGGGCGTCTCCTCGACGAGCTTCTGGTGCCGGCGCTGGATCGTGCAGTCGCGCTCGCCCAGGTGGATGACGTTGCCGTGCCCGTCGGCGAGCACCTGCACCTCGACGTGGCGCGGGTCCTCGAGGTAGCGCTCGACGTAGACGGACGGGTCGGCGAAGTACTTCTCGCCCTCCCGGCGGGCCGACTCGAACGCGCGCTCGGCCTCTGCGTCGTCGCGGACGACCTTCATGCCCTTGCCCCCGCCACCCGCGGCGGCCTTGATCAGGAGCGGGTAGCCGATCTCGCCGCCGAGCCGGACGACCTCCTCGGCGGAGCCGACCGGGTCGGTCGTGCCGGGGATGATCGGGACGCCGGCCTCGCGCATGCGCGTGCGCGCGGCCGTCTTCGAGCCCATGAGCGCAATCGCGGACGGGGGCGGGCCGATCCACGTCAGCCCCGCCGCCTCGACCGCCTCCGCAAAGGCCGCGTTCTCGGCCAGGAAGCCGTAGCCGGGGTGCACCGCCTGCGCGCCCGAGCGGGCCGCGGCGTCCAGCAGGCGCTCGACGTCGAGGTAGCTCTGCGGGGCGGGCCCGGGCCCGAGCAGGTAGGCGTCATCGGCCACCTGGACGTGCAGCGCGTCGCGATCGGCCTCGGAATAGACGGCGACGCACCCGATGCCGAGCTCGCGCAGGGTGCGGAAGATCCGAACCGCGATCTCGCCGCGGTTGGCGACCATGATCTTCGTGAACGGCGGCATGCCGCATATTGTCTCTGCCGGTGCGCGCTGCCGATCAGCTGACCGTCGCGCGAATCCTCGCGGCGCCGCTCATCGTCGTCCTCTTCCTCGCGGACTTTCAGGGGCACGACTACTGGGCGACCGCGGTTTTCGTCGCCGCGATGGCTACGGACTGGCTGGACGGCCGCCTGGCGCGGCGGGGCGGCTACGGCACGAATCTCGGGTCGCTGCTCGACCCGATCGCGGACAAGATCCTCGTCCTCACCGCGCTGATCATGCTCGTCGACGAGGGCGTGTTCGCGGGCTGGATGGTCGCGATCATCGTCGCCCGCGAGTTCCTGGTTACCGGGCTGCGGCATGCGGCCCTGGAGCGCGGCGTGGTGATGCAGGCGCGTGACCTCGGCAAGCTGAAGACCTGGGGACAGTCGACGGCGGTCGTGCTCGGCGGCCTGGCGGCGGGCGGGGCAATCGACCAGTCGATCGCGTGGTGGGGGCTGCTCGCCGCCGTGCTGCTGACGCTGCTCTCGGGCCTCGACTACGCGCGCGTGGCGCCGCGCGTGCTGCGCGGCCGCCCGGCGTAGGCCGGGTCGACAGCGTCCTCGAGCGGCGCGGCGTTCTCGCGCATGCCCGCCGCAAGCCAGGCGCTGCGGTACTGCGCGGGCGCCTCGGCGGCCGCGCGCTCGAGCGCCTGCGCGATCGCCTCGCGCTCCTCGGGCGTCGGCTCGGGGGACGTCTCGAAGCTCACCCCGTAGAGGGTAAAGGAGCAGGGATCGCACGACGATGAACGGGGGATGAGGCGCCCCCTCGCAGCGTTTGCGTGCCTTGCGTTCGTGTGTGCCGGAGCGGCTGCCGCACAGCCGCAGGCCTCGAACCAATCCTGGGCGGATCAGCAGATCCGTTTCGTGGTCGCGCACGGGCTGATGGCGAAGAGCGTCGCCGGCTTCAAGCCGGACGCGCCGCTCACACGCGGCGCACTGAACCAGGTCGTCGCGGCGCTCGGCCGCACCGCGACCGGCGTCCCCGTGGACCCGCCCAGCACCACCGACCCGCACCAGGTGACGATCGCGCAGCTCGACTCGCGGCTCCTCGCCGGGCTCGGCCTCTCCCCCGCCTCGCGAAGCTTCGCGCAGGGCGCGCGGGACGCCGGCCTCACCGTCCCGAGCCGTTTCGGCACAGAGGTGGTTGCACGGCTGATCGGCCTGCGCTTCAACCACCCGGACGGCCAGGACAGCCTCGAACTCCTCCCCAGCGAGACGGCGACGCGCGCCGAGGCGGCGTTCTCGGTTGCGGCGGCGCTCCAGCTCTCCGAGGAGCAGCGGCAGCAGGTGCTCGACGAGTCGTCGGCCTTCGAGCTCCCCGTGCTGACCGACTGGCAGATCCAGGTGCTCGACACCGCCGTGAAGCTGATCGGCTACCCGTACGTGTGGGCGGGGACGAGCGACAAGCCGCAATCGCCGACGGGCACGCAGGTGCCGGGCGGGTTCGACTGCTCCGGCTTCGCCTGGCGCGTCTACAAGCTGCAGGCCTACGACGACGGCGGCGTCCTCGCCAAGACGCTGAACGGCCGCACCGCGGCCGAGATGGCCGGCGAGGTGCCGGCGTCGACGCGCATCGCGTACGCGAAGCTCCAGCCCGCCGACCTGATGTTCTTCGCGTCGTCGGGCGCGAAGAAAGCGGGCGCCGTCGACCACATGGGCATCTACGTCGGCGGCGGCTGGATGATCCACTCGTCGCGCTTCGGCGTCGCTCTCGCGCCGGTCACGGAAGGGTGGTACCGCAACGACTTCACCTGGGGCCGCCGGCCGCTGGCCGAGGCCGGGCTCCCCTAGGCACCGGCACCGACGCCGGCTGCACTTGCCGCGCTCATCGCGGTCATGAGCTCACGGATGGCTGCGCGGACAGCAGCCGACGCCCACTCGCCCTCGGCCATGCGCTTCGCGTTCGCCTTCAGCACCTTCGTCTCCACACCCGCATGCGCCGGATCGAAGACCTTCGTGACGGCATTCAGCGCGTGCACGAGCGCGATCAAGGCGCCGGTGCGAACGTCGCGCGCCTCTCCCGTGCGCAGGCTCTCGAGGGCCGCCGCACGCACGGCGGTCTCATGGTCTGCGTGCACCGTGGGCCACCGGTGCCTTGGAATGATCCCGAGAATCCGGCCTGCATCCTCGCGCACGATCCCGGCGGCCGCGAGGCGCTCGTAGAGCTGCGTCCGAACGTGGCCGATCGACCGGACGACGTTCTTCGGCCGCTGACCCGGTTTGCGGTCGACAGCAGCGAGGGCCTCGTCGAGCAGATCGTCGCCCGTGGGACTCCGGTCGATGACCAGGAGCCGTCCGGCAGTGGTGACTTCGATGCGGTGGACGAGGGCGAGATCGACGAGCTGCGCGCCACCGAGCGCCACGTCGACCTTGACCGACGGGACCTCGAGCTTGCCGGTTGCGTCATCCGTGAGAAGCAACAGGAGATCCTCCGCGAGCAGCATGGCTTCCTCCTTTTCGGCTCACCCGAACTTTGGCTCGGAGGCGCCGCCGGCAAATCGGTACCGCCTACCGATCGCTACAGCGGGATGTTCCCGTGCTTGCGCGGTGGGCGGCGCTCGCGCTTCGTCAGCGTGGTCTCGAGCGCGTCGATCAGCACCGGCCGCGTGCGCCGTGGCTCGATGACGTCATCGACGTAGCCGCGCTCCGCGGCGACGTACGGGTTGGCGAACCGCTCCCGGTAGTCCTCGATCAGCTCGGCGCGGCGCTCGACGGGGTCCTCCGCGACCTCGAGGTCGCGCCGGAAGACGATGTTGACCGCGCCCTCCGGGCCCATGACGGCGACCTCGGCGGTCGGCCAGGCGAAGTTGAAGTCCGCGCGAATGTGCTTCGAGCTCATGACGTCGTACGCGCCGCCGTACGCCTTGCGCGTGATCACCGTCAGCTTCGGCACTGTTGCCTCGCAGTACGCGTAGAGCAGCTTCGCGCCATGGCGGATGATCCCGCCCCACTCCTGCGACGTCCCCGGAAGAAAGCCCGGCACGTCCACGAAGGTGACCAGCGGGATGTTGAACGCGTCGCAGGTGCGGACGAAGCGCGCGCCCTTGACCGACGAGTCGATGTCGAGCACGCCGGCGAGCGCCTTCGGCTGGTTGGCGACGACGCCGACCACGTGGCCGCCGAGCCGCGCGAAGCCGCAGACGAGGTTCTCGGCCCAGCGCTCGTGCACCTCGAGGAACTCGCCCTCGTCGACGACCTTCGCGATCACCTGCTTGATGTCGTACGGCTTGTTCGGATTGTCCGGGATGATCCGGTCGAGCTCCTCGTCCTCGCGGTCGCGCGGGTCGGTCGCCTCGAAGAACGGCGGGGGGTCGAGGTTGTTCTGCGGCAGAAACGAGATCAGGTAGCGCACGTCCTCGAGGCACGACTCCTCGTCGGCCGAGACGAAGTGCGCGACACCCGATTTGGCGGCGTGGGTCGCCGCGCCGCCGAGCTCCTCGAACGTCACCTCCTCGCCGGTGACGGTCTTCACCACGTCGGGGCCGGTGATGAACATGTACGACGTCCCCTCGACCATGAAGACGAAGTCGGTCATGACGGGCGAGTAGACGGCGCCGCCGGCGCAGGGCCCCATGACCAGGCTGATCTGCGGGATGACGCCCGACGCCTGGACGTTGCGCCAGAAGATCTCCGCGTAACCGGCGAGCGAGACGACGCCCTCCTGGATACGCGCGCCGCCGGAGTCGTTGATCCCGACGACGGGGCAGCCGTACTTGGCCGCCATGTCCATGATCTTGCAGATCTTCCCGGCGAAGACCTCGCTCAGCGACCCGCCGAAGACGGTGAAGTCCTGCGAGAAGACGAAGATCTTGCGGCCGAAGATCGTCCCGTAGCCGGTGACGACCGCATCGCCGTAGGGGCGCGTGTCGAGCATCCCGAAGTTCGGCTCGCGATGCCGGACGTAGCGGTCGAGCTCGACGAACGAGCCGGGGTCGAGCAGCTTCTGCGCGCGCTCGCGCGCGAGCAGCTTCCCGGCCGCGTGCTGGCGCTCGACCGCCTTCGCGCTGCCCGCGTGCAGCGACTCGTCGCGGAGCTCCTCGAGGTGCTCGAGCTTCCCTGCCGTGGTGGCGTCCTCGACGCCGGGCTTGTCCTCGGTCGTGGCCACGTCCTTAGTATCGCCCGCGTGAGCCCGGCACCGCTCGACCGCTCCGCCACGTGGCCGTACGAGGACGGTGAGGTCGGCCCGTACATGTACTCGCGCTACGGGCATCCGACCGGCGCCACGGCCGAGGAGGCGCTCGGCGCGCTCGAGGGCGGGCGCGCGCTGCTGTTCGGCTCGGGGTCGGCCGCGGAGACGGCGGTGGTGCTCGGGTTGCTCGAGCCGGGCGCGACGGTCGCCGTCGCGGAGGGCTGCTACTTCGGCACGGTCGGCCTGCTGGGGCTCTTCGAGCGCTGGGGCCTCCACTACGTGGAGTTCGACCAGACCGGGCCGCCGCCCGACGGCGCCGACCTCGTCTGGCTCGAGGCGCCCGCGAACCCGATGCTGTCGTTCCCTGACCTTGAGGCGGCCGCCGCGCATCCGGGTCGTGTCCTCGTCGACGCCACCGCCTCATCGCCGGTGCTGCTGCGGCCGCTCGAGCACGGAGCCGACCTGGTTCTGCATAGCGCGACGAAGTACCTGGGCGGGCATGCGGACCTCCTGTTGGGCGTGCTGGTGACCCGCTCGGACGAGCTGTACGACCGGCTGCTCTCGGTGCGTACCAAGACGGGAAACGGCGCTGCGGCCGATCCCGCCTGGCTGCTGCTGCGCTCGCTCGAGACGCTCGAGCTGCGCGTCCGCCGCCAGTCGGCGACGGCGCTGGAGCTGGCGCGCCGGCTGTCGGGCCACCCGCGCGTCGCTGTCGTGCGCTACCCCGGCCTCGGCGATCCCCGCGCTGCGCGCTGGATGGACGGCGGCTTCGGCGGACTGCTCTCGTTCGACGTCGCCGACGGCGACGAGGCGCGGCGCGTGGAGACGTCGACCGAACTGATCGGCAACGCGACGAGCCTCGGCGGCGTTCGCTCGACGATGGAATCGCGCTACCGCCACGAGGGCGATCGCGTCCCACCGGGCTTGCTGCGGCTGAGCGTCGGGATCGAGGACGTCGAGGCGCTCTGGAGCGACCTCGAGCAGGCGCTGAGCGCCTAAGCCGGAGGTCGGACTCGAACCGACGGCCCACGGTTTACAAAACCGTTGCTCTGCCAACTGAGCTACTCCGGCGCCCTTGAATCGTAGGCGCCGTTGCGGGTGCCCCGCCCGGAGGAGACGGAAGAGCCGGGGCACCCGCCATCGAGCTTGCTAGGCCGCGGGCGGAATGAGCACGCGGTTGACGACGTGGATGACCCCGTTCGTCGCCGGGACGTCGGCCTGGATCACCTTCGTTGTGCCGTTCAGGTACACGTCGCCGCTCTTCACCGAGATCGACACCGGTTTCTTTGCGAGTGTCGTCGCCGACGTCAGCGTCGTCACCTTGGCGGCAGTGACCTTGCCGGCGACGACGTGATAGAGCAGCACTCGACTGAGCTGCGCCTTGTTCTTCAACAGGGCGTTCAGCGTCTTCTTCGGCACCTTCGCGAACGCCGCGTCGGTGGGCGCGAACACGGTGAACGGCCCCTTGCCGGACAACGTGCCCGCCAGGCCGGCCGTCTTCACCAGCTTCACGAGCGTCTTGAACTGCCCCGCCGCAACGGCGGTCTGGACGATGTTCATGCTCGGCTTCATGGCCGCAGGCCCGGCGGCGGCCGGCTTCGTGGCGCCCGCTGTGGCGGTGAAGGCGGCGACGGCGACTGCGACGGGCGCAGCGACGGCGATGGTGCGGAAACGGATGCGGTTCATGCGGCTTCTCCTTCGGTCGGCGGATCGGAAACGACGCGCACCGGCCGGATCGGCGTGACGACTGCCGGCCGGCCGGCCCGCTCTGGCTGCTCGTCCCGCTCGAGCTCGAGCGGGACGAGCCGCGGGCGCTTCAGCTCGGTCAACGGCTCGCAAGCGCCGGCTGGTGAACCGAGCTGCGGCGGCCGACGAGCCGCACGGTCGCGTACACGGCCGCGAGGCCGACGAGCCCGTAGATCACCCGGCTGGCGGGGTTGGTCTGGCCGAAGGCGTCGCCGGTGATCGTGGCGACGAGATCCCACTCGGCGATGGCGACGAGGCCCCAGTTGAGCCCGCCGACGATGAGGAGTGTTGCGGCAATGGTGTCGAGCGCTTTCATGATGCGCCCCCTTTCGTGTTGGACGACCGGTGTGTCCAGGATTTGTACAGGTAATGTCCCCGGTCTGTCAAGAGATTGTCCAGGTCATGTACAGTCCAGGCATGCAAGACGCTCCTGTACGAATCGGCGAGCTGAGCCGGCGCACCGGCGTCGGTGTCGAACTCCTGCGGGCCTGGGAGCGCCGTTACGGCCTGCTCCGCCCTGCCCGCTCGGCGGGCGGGTTCCGCCTCTACACGCCGACCGACGAGCAGCGCGTCCGGGTCATGCAGCACCACCTCGCCAGCGGCCTCGCGGCCGCCGAGGCCGCACGGGCCGCGACTTCCGACGTCGACGACGTATCGGAGCGCGAGCAAGGTGGCGCGCTACTGGAGATCGAGCGAGTCCGCCTCGTGCGCGCGCTCGACGCCCTCGACGAGACAGGCTCGCACGCGGCGCTCGACGCGCTCTTCGCCGCGTTCACGGTCCGCACGGTGCTCGCCGAGGCGATCCTTCCCTACTTCGCCGACGTGGGCGCGCGCTGGGAGCGCGGTGAGGCGTCGGTCGCGCAGGAGCATTTCGCGAGCAACCTGATCCGCGGCCGCCTCCTCGCGATCGCCCGCGGCTGGGACCGCGGCTCGGGGCCGCGCGCCCTGCTTGCGTGCGCACCGGGCGAGCTGCACGACCTGCCCCTCATCGCCTTCGGCCTCGCGCTCGCCGACCGTGGCTGGCGCATCAGCTTCCTTGGCCCGGATACCCCCATCGAGTCGATCAGGGACGCCGGCACCGTGCTCCGCCCGGACGCCGTCGTCATTGCGGCCACCATCGGCGACGGGCTCGAGCCTGTCGCCCGCGCGCTGCGAACGATCGCGCGCACCACGAGGCTCTACCTCGGAGGACGGGGCGTGCAGGCCGCCTTCGCGAAGCGGGTCGGGGCGACACTGCTCGCCGGCGACCCCGTCGGGGCCGCCTCAGAGCTTGTCTACTGAAGAACCTGGCGCGTGCGCTGGTGCGCAATGATCTTGCGCTTCACGCGCTGGAGCGCGTTGTCGATCGTCTTCGTGTCGCACCCGAGATCCTCGGCCATCTGCTCGTAGGACGAGCCCTCGAGGTAGAAGCGCAGCGCGTCGGCCTCGAGCTTCGAGAGCCCGGTGCCGAGGCAGAAGACGAGGCTCTGGAGCTCCTCGGTCGAGATCACGCACGTCGATGGGTCGTTGACGCTCGGGCCCGGCAGCGCGTCGCCGAGGGTGCAGTCGCTGTCCGAGTCCTGCCCCGCCGGCGTCTGGCTGAACGACACGTACGTGTTCAGCGGCGAGTGCTTGAAGCGCGTCGCCGTCTTGATCGCCGTGATGATCTGGCGCGTCACGCACAGCTCGGCGAACGAACGGAACGACGTCTCCTTGTCGGGACGGAAGTCGCGCACGGCCTTGTAGAGGCCGATCAGCCCCTCCTGGATCAGGTCGTCACTGTCGCCGCCGGCCAGGAAGTACGAGCTCGCCTTCAGCCGGACGAAGCCTGTGTAGCGGCGGATCAGCGCGTCGAGCGCCTGTCCGTCGCCGTTGCGGGCACGCATCGCCAGCTGCAGGTCCTCCAGCTCGCGCTGGATGCGCTGGGGCGTGCGAATGGGGCGGGTCGCGGTCTGTGGGGCCATGTCCGGGAGTCTGTTGGGGCTCTCGGGCAAAGCGGAAGCAGCGGTGTTGCTCCTCCCTAGCCTCACCCTCAGCTAGAGGGCAAGTTAGCAAGGACCGGATCGTTTTACAAGTCCTTTGCAAAGGTCCCGCTTGAACGATCTATTCGCGGCTGCGGCGAAGGCGCTCCAGAAGGGCTCTCGTCTCCTCGTCGAGCCGATCGGCAATCCGCGACGGTTGCGGCTTGCTTGCGCCCGTTAGAAAGTCGCCCAGCTCGGCAGCGAAGAGCTTCGACGTGACCTTCATCACCTCCTGCCCCGAAGTTCCGCGCACTGCGAGGTCGGATGAGACGAGGAGAACCTGCTCCGTATCGCGGTGCTCGGCCGCGAGCCGCTCGAGCACGGAGTCCGCGTCGGGCGCGTAGCGCACGGACAGCGAGCCGAACTCCCGGTCGGTCCCGGGCCCGTCGAAGACCACGACGCCGCGCACTCCGCGCAGGGCGATGAACGAGGCGAGCCGGTCGACGAGCTCCGCGGGCTCGGTGATCCCGGACGCGCGCAGGACGTTGTAGCCGTCGAACAGGTAGAGGGTCGGCTCAGCCACGCTGGCGGCGCGCCTCGTAGAGGAGCAGCGCGGCGGCGACGCTGACGTTCAGCGAGTCGATCTGCCCGAGAAGTGGGATCGAAACCTGCTCGTCGCATGCGCGGCGGACGAGCGGGCGCAGGCCGCGGCCCTCGGCGCCGAGCACGAACGCGGCGCCGGCCGCGAACGTCGTCTCCCACATCGACGCCGACGCGTCGCCGGCCGCCGCGTAGACCCAGAGCGCCGGCCCCTTGACCTCGGTGAGGTAGCGCGCCAGGTTGGTGACAACGGCGACCGGCAGGTGCTCGACCGCGCCCGCCGACGTCTTGCAGACGACCGGCGTCACACGCGCCGACCCGTGCTCCGGGACGACGACGCCCGTCGCCCCCGCTCCCTCGGCGCTCCGGCAGACGGCGCCCAGGTTGCGCGGATCGCTGACGCGGTCGAGGCACACGAGCAACGGCGACTCGGCCGCCGAGAGCTCCCAGGCGTCGACGTAGCGGTACGGCTCGGCCCGGGCGACGACACCCTGATGGTCGCGCGTGCCGGACAGCGCGGTCAGGTCGCGCTCCGGCTTCACGTGCACGCGGACGGCGCTCTCGGCCAGCCAGGGCTCGGAGGCGACCGCGCGCTCGGTCGCCCAGACCTCGAGCGCCTGCCGCCGGCCGCGCAGCAGCTCCCGCACAGCGCGGCGGCCGTAGACGAGATCGCCGGTCACGCCCGGGGGACGAGCTGGAAGCCGCCGTCGCCCTGGACGTCGCGGACGATCCAGCCGGCCGCCTCGATCTCGGCGCGCAGCCGGTCGGCCTCGGGCCAGTCGCCGGCGGCGCGCGCGGCGGCGCGCTCCACGGCGAGCGCACGCACGGCGTCGGGCGCTGCCTGCGACTCCCCGAGCGACTCGAGCCCGAAGATCGCGAGCGCACGGCGGAGCAGGTCGTGGTCGCGCCACTCGTGCATCACGGCGAGCGCCTCCGGCGTGTTGAAGTCGTCGTCGAGCGCCGCCGCGAACCGCCCCCAGGCGCCCTCCGGCGCCGGCTCGGACGGCGACCGGAACACGTCGCGGAAGCGCTCCGCGCGCGCGGCCGCCTGCTCGAGGTCGGCGTCCGAGTAGTCGATCGGCTTCCGCCAGTGCGCGGTCATGAAGTACACAAGCAGCGTCTCCCGGCCGACGCGGTCGATCGCGTCGCGCAGCGTCTCGAAGTTCCCGAGCGACTTGGACATCTTGTCGTCGCCGACCGGGCGCAGCAGCCCGTTGTGCGCCCAGATGTGCGCAAACTCATGGCCGAGCGCGGTCGACTGCGCGATCTCGTTCTCGTGGTGCGGGAAGACGAGGTCGAGCCCGCCGCCGTGGATCTCGAACACCGGCCCGAGCAGCTCCTCGGCCATGACCGAGCACTCGATGTGCCAGCCCGGCCGCCCCGGCCCCCACGGCGAGTCCCACATCGTGTCCTCGCCCGGCTTGTTCGCCTTCCAGAGCGCGAAGTCGCGCGGATCCTCCTTGCGCGGGTTCGCCTCCTGCTCCTCGACCTCGTCCGGCCGCTGCCCCGAGAGCTTCCCGTAGTCGGGATCGCTCGCGACGCGGAAGTAGACGTCGCCGTCGACCTCGTACGCCGCCCCGCGCCGGATCAGCTCCGCGATCGCCGCGATGATCTCGGGCACCATCTCGGTCGCCTTCGGCAGCGCGTCCGGCTGCCCGAGGCCGAGGCCGCCGGTGTCCTCGAGGTACCACTGCGTCGCTCGCTCGGCGAGCGCGGCGCTGTCGCCCGGCGCGGCCTCGTAGATCTTGTCGTTGATGTCCGTGATGTTGTGGACCAACTTCACGTCGTAGCCCGTCTCGCGCAGCCAGGAGCGCAGCCACATGCCGAGCACGAACGGCCGCGCGTTGCCGATGTGGGCGCGCGCGTAGACGGTCGGGCCGCAGAAGTACATGCGGACGGGCCCAGGCGGCTCCGGGAGGTCGTCCTTGCGACGCGAGAGCGTGTTTTGGAGGCGCATCGGGGTCACGTTAGACGCTCGCGAGCGCAGCCCTTGCGCGGCGCGCCGCCTACCGGCCCGAGCGCGACGAGCACGGCCGAAGCGGACGCGGACCACGGGGCGATGCTACGGCTGCCTCCCACCCGCTGTGGGAACCTCCTCGCCAGCGGCAGGTGAGCTTCGCGCCGGCTCACGCGTCCGAGTGATGACAACGCGCCGCGAAGGGGCAAGGGTGCGAGCAGGATGCCCGCATCGTGAAGCCGCATGCCCTTGTCCTGGCGCTCGCCGCCGCCGCCTCGGCGTTCGTCGCGGCCTCGGCGCGCGCGGACGAGCCGACGCAGCCGATCCGCCACGGCACGCACGTCCGCGGCCGCGCAAACGCCCTGATCCATGGGCGCCGGGCCCGGTCGGCGCCGGCAGCGCCGGTCTCCTGCAGCGCGCCGGGCGGAACGAACTTCGCCACCGACTGCGCCGGCTTCATGCCGGCCAACGAGCCGGCGATTGCTACGAACGGAAGCCAGTTCGTGGCCGGTGCGAACGACTACAACTCGTGGAACGGCCAGGGGCAGGACGGCTTCTACTGGTCGAGCGACGGCGTCACCTGGAACGACGACGGCCCCATCGACGTCTTCCCGCACCGCCAGAACGCGGCAGCGGGCGATCCCGGCGTGGCGATCGACGGGGCGGGCGTCGTCTACTACTCGTCGCTCCTGTTCGACCCGAACGACTGCTCGTTCGGCGGCCTGGAGCTCCTGCGCCGCGATCCCGCAACCGGCACGTGGTCGTACGCCCAGCTCGCCGCCGACTCCAGCGCCGCGTTCCAGGACAAGCCGGCGATCGCGCTCGGCCCCGGCGCGGTCTACGTCTCCTGGTCCCATTTCGGCTCGTGCAGCGGCGAGGGCGTCACCTCGCCGATCCAGGTGGCAACCCTTCCCACCGGCGCGGCATCGGTGGCGCCCACCGCCGTGCTCGACGTTCCGGGCTCGACGTACTCGCAAGGCTCGTCCGTCGCGGCCGACGGATCCGGCGGCTTCTGGATCGCCTGGGAGGAGTTTCCGACGGCGGGCTCCACGAGCGGCGAGATCCGGCTCGCGCACTGGGCCGGCGACTGGCAGCCGTTCGTTGCCAACGGCGGCAGGACGTGGGAGACGATCAGCCCGTCCGGGTTCCGCGACCTGCCCAGCCCGCTCCCCGGCTTCGCCTTCCGAACCGACTCGTTTCCCGCTCTGGCCATGGTCGGCGGTGCGCCGTGGGTCACATGGGCGTCCGCGGACGGCGGCGTCGGGCGCGTCCACCTCTGGTCCGGCGGCACGGGCGCGCCCGCGGTGTCGGACACGGGCGGCGACCAGTTCTTCCCGGCGCTCGCCGCCGACGGATCCGGGGGCGCCTTCGTGTCGTACGGCCAGACCGCGGCCGACGGCACCTACGACTGGTACCTCGCGCACGGCGCGGACGTGAACCGTGTGTCGCAGACGTCGTCGACCCCGAACGACGATCCGTTCTTCGCCGGCCAGTTTGTCGGCGACTACAGCGGCATCGCCGTCCGCGACGGCAAGCCGTACCCGATCTGGACGGCCGTCGTCCCCGGCGGCCTGTTCCCGCAAATGCAGACCATGGTCTTCGCCGGTGGGCGCACCGCGGTCGCCCCGGGAGCGCCAGCGCTGTCGGCGCCGTCGGCCGGGAACGGGCTGCTGCACCTGCACTGGACGCCGCCCGCCGACGACGGCGGCTCCGCCGTGACCGGCTACCGCATCTACCGCGGGACCGCAGCCGGCGGCGAGGCGCCCGTCGCGACAATCGGCCCGGCGACATCATGGGACGACACCTCCGTCAGCGCCGGGACGCTCTACTACTACCGCGTCGCCGCGATCAACGGCGCCGGCGAGGGTGCGCTGTCGAACGAAGTCTCCGCCCCGTCCGATCTGACGGTGCCGGTCGTCGCGGGCGGCAGCCCCGTGACCGTGACGACGACGCTGCCGGGTGAGAACGCGCGGCTGACGTTCGCCGCGGCTGCCGGCCAGTTCGTCAGCGTCCAGCTGACAGGGAGCACGTTCCCGAGCGGCACGGTCGCGATTCTCCGGCCCGACGGCTCGTCGCTCACGCCAAAGCCGTTCTCCGGCTCCGGCGGATTCCTCGACCGCACGCAGCTGCCGGTCGACGGGACGTACACCGTGCTCGTCGACCCGACGGGGACGGCGGTGGGCACCGTCACCGTGACCGTCTTCTCCGTGCCGCCGGATGCGACGGCCTCGATCACCCCCGGCGGCCCGGCCGTCGCCGTCGCGACGACCGTCCCCGGGCAGAACGCCGTGCTGACTTTCCCCGGTGCCGCCGGCCAGGCCGTCGCGCTCCAGCTGGGCGGCGTGACCATCTCGAGCGGCACCGTCTCGCTGCTCCGTCCGGACGGGACGGTTCTCGTCACGAAGCCGTTCGCCGTCAACGGCGTCTTTCTCGACCGGACGGTGCTGCCTGTGACGGGGACGTACGCGATCGCGATCGACCCGAGCGGCACCGCCGTCGGCAGCGCGACCGCGACGCTGTACAACGTACCGCCAGACGTCATGGGGACGATCACGATCGGGGGGCCTGCGGTCTCGGTGACCACGACCGCGCCGGGGCAGAACGCACGCCTGACCTTCGCCGGGTCGGCGGGCGAGCTGGTCGGCCTCGACGTCTCCAAGGTCACCATCGTGAGCGGCACGGTCTCGATCCTGCGCCCGGACGGGACGACGCTGCTGTCGAAGTTCTTCTCGACCGGAGGGGTGTTCCTCGACGGCACCCCATTGCCCACGACGGGCACGTACACCATCGTGGTCGATCCTTCGGACGCGTTGACGGGCACGGCGACGCTGAAGCTCGCCGACGTCCCGCCGGACATCACGCGCTCGATCGCCGCCGGCGGGCCGCCGGTGACCGTCACGACGACGGCGGCGGGCCAGAACGTGCGGCTCACGTTCACCGGAACAGCCGGCCAGTCGGTCAGCCTGCAACTCTCCGGCGTGACGATCGCCAACGGGACGGTGTCGTTCCGTCGCCCGGACGGCACGACGCTCGCCATCAAGTCCTTCGCGGCGGGCACGACGTTCATCGACCCGGTCACCCTGCCCATCGGCGGCACCTACACGCTGCTGATCGATCCGGCCAACGCGGCTGTGGGCTCGCTGACGGCCACGCTCTTCGACGTGCCGCCCGACGTGACCGGAACGATCAGCGTCGGCGGGCCGCCCGTGCACGTCAACACGACTGTTCCCGGCCAGAACGCGCGACTCACGTTCGACGGTGCGGCCGGCCAGGTCGTAACGGTCACGCTCAGCGGCGTCACGATGCAAAGCGGGACCGTCTCGATCCTGAAGCCGGGTGGGGCGACGGTCGCGCTCAAGTTCTTCTTCGCGCCGGGCGCCACGCTCACCGCCACGCTGCCCGCCACCGGGTCGTACACCCTTCTCGTCGACCCGTTCAACGCCGCAACGGGCACCGCCACGGTCGCGCTCACGTAGTTCAACCGGTTGGGATGATCCCGGCGGGCATGCCCGGCCCTAGCGTGGAAGGGTGTCGGAACAGGTTCCGGAGCGCTTCGCCCGGCTCGGGCTGCCGCTCTACGTCCTCGACGCGGAGGGCGTCGTCGTCTGGGCGAACGAGCCGGCGCGGGCGATTGCGCCGGCGCTTGTCGGCCGGCCGTTCACCTCGCTCTTCGGCGGCGAGGAGGCGCGCCGCGCGGCGGCCATGTTCCAGCGCAACGTGCGCTGGGCGCGGCACCCGGACTACTCGGTCGACCTACCGGCAGGCGGCGGGCGGATGCGCGTGCAGATCAGCTCGGCGCCGCTCGCCGGCGAGGCGTACGCGATCGCCATCTTCGGCGCCGGCGAGCCGGGCCAGGCGCCGCAGGTCGACGCCGACGGCCGGCTCACCGAGCGGCAGGCCGCGATCTACGCGCTGCTGTGCCGCGGCGCCTCGACCGACCAGATTGCCGCCGCGCTCTCGCTCAGCCGCGAGACGGTGCGCAACCACGTGCGCCACGTCGTCGAGCGCTTGGGCGTGCGCTCGCGGCTCGAAGCCGTGACGCTCTAACGCACGAGCTCGAGCGGCCGCTCCATGCCGTGGCAGAGCTTCCACTTCCGGCCGCTCCCGCACGTGCACAACTCGTTGTAGTCACGCTCGGCATCGGCGGCCCGGTAGAAGCCCATGATCTGTGACGGCGAGCGGCCCTGGCCCGCGAACGTCGCCATCAGCCGCATCGGCGTGTCGACGTGGTGGAAGAACGTCTTGTAGCCGTCGCAGAGGTGGTTGAGGCCCGGCTCGCCTCCTGGCGTCGCGGCGAAACGGTCCTTCGGGCAGCCGCCGTGGCAGGCGAAGCGGACGTCGCAGGCGAGGCAGAAGCGCGGCAGTGTGTCGCGCTTCGCGAGCCCGAACTGCCGCTGCTGACGCGACTCGATCAGGTCGAGCATGCGTGTCATCGTGATGGTGCCCAGCCGGTGCTCCGGCGTGACGAAATGGGCGCACGAGTACACGTCGCCGGTGGCATCGACGACAGGCGCCGTACCGCACGTCTCGGCGTGGACGCACATCGCCGGAGGGGTGCCCGCCCAGTTGGCGAGCGCGGCATCGAACATCTGCACCGAGACCTTGCCGACGTCTCTCCGCACCCACTCCTCGAAGACGTCGATCAGGAAGCGGGCGTAGCGTTGGCCGTCGACCGAGCGCGCCGAGACGCGCCCTCCCCCGTCGTGCTCGACGAGGGGGACGAACTCGATCGAGCGCGCTCCGACGTCGTCTCGCAGCGCGCGGTAGGCGGCACGGCCGCGGTCCGCGTTTCCGGCGTGCACAGCCGTCACCGCTGTCCAGTCGACGCCGTTTGCCTGCAGCCGCTCGACGGCTCGGAGGACGTCATCGTCGCCCGTGTCGTCGATCGCCAGCCGTACGACATCCCTGGCGGCGACCTCGAGCAAACGCGGGGGAGGAGACGACACCAGAGGGGAGCATCCTCCGTCGCCGCGGGCCGCGCATCGCCCGGTCTTGGGGAGCGCACGGTTCACCCCGTCGAGACGATGCGGGCGGCGCCCGGACCGGCGATGTTCCGCTCGGTCGCGCCGACGAAAGGACAACGACATGTGCCGCTGGCTTGCGTACTCCGGAACGCCGATTCTGATCGACGAGCTGCTCCACCAGGGACAGTACTCGCTGCTGGTCCAGAGCCTCCACTCCCGCATGGGCGCGGAGGAGACGAACGGCGACGGCTTCGGCGTCGGCTGGTACGGCGAAGGCAACCGTCCGGGCGCGTACCGCAGCGTCGAGCCCGCCTGGAACGACTGGAACCTGAAGAACATGGCGGCTCACATTCGCTCCGGTCTCGTCTTCGCGCACATCCGGGCGTCGAGCGGCACGCCCGTGCAGCAGACGAACTGCCACCCGTTCTCACACGGCCGCTGGCTGTTCATGCACAACGGCGTCGTGCACGACTTCGCGAAGGTGAAGCGCGACCTCGTCGTGCAGGTCGACCCCTCGCTCTACCCGAACATCATCGGCTCGGCCGACTCGGAGGTGCTCTTCTTCCTCGCGCTCACGTACGGGCTCGAGGACGACCCGCCGGCGGCGATTGCCCGCACGATCGGGCTCGTCGAGCACGTCGGCCGCGAGCACGGGGTCGAGTTCCCGTTCCAGGGCACGATCGCGACCACCGACGGCGAGCGCGTCTGGGCGTTCCGCTACTCGAGCGAGGGCAAGTCGCGGACGCTCTACTTCTCGAGCGAGATCGAGTCGCTGCGCGAGCTCTATCCGGACATCGAGCTGCTCCAGCGGCTCGGCGACGAGAGCCGCATCGTGGTGTCGGAGCCGCTCGGCGACGTCCCCGGCGTCTGGAACGAGATACCCGAGTCGAGCTGGGGCGTCATCCAGCCCGGCCGGGACGAGCTGCACCCGTTCGAGCCGGTCGCGCCGGGCTCGCTCGTCAGTGCTTGAACGCCTTCGTCGTCGACTCGTCGTGAAGCGGGCCGCCCTGGCGCTCCAGGTGCGGTAGCTGCCGCTTCAGGTCGTCGACGAGCATGTCCGCCATGTCGTGGGTGAAGCCGCGGCGGACCACGACGCGCAGGACGGCGAGATCGGTGCGGTTCGCCGGGAACGTGTACGGCGGCAGCTGCCAGCCGCGCTCGCGCACTGCGCGTGAGACGTCGAAGACGCTGTACGCGTCGACGTCGTCGTTCAGCGCGAATGCGAACACGGGGAGCTGGTCGCCGCGTGTGATGAGGCGGAACGGGCCGAGCTCCTCGATCGTGCCGGCGAGCCGCGTGGCGACGTCGCGGGCGTAGCCCTGGATCCGCGCGTAGCCGTCGAACCCGAGCCGCAGGAAGTTGTAGTACTGCCCGACGACCTGCGAGCCCGAGCGCGAGAAGTTCAGCGCGAACGTCGGCATGTCGTCGCCGAGGTAGTTCACGTGGAAGATGAGGTCCTCGGGCAGCGCCTTGGCGTCGCGCCAGATCGCCCACCCGACGCCCGGATAGACGAGCCCGTACTTGTGGCCCGAGGCGTTGATCGAGCACACGCGTGGGATGCGGAAGTCCCACTCGAGGTCCGGGTCGATGAACGGCGCGACGAAGCCACCGGAGGCGCCGTCGACGTGCAGCGGGACGTCGAGGCCCGTGCGCTCCTGCAGATCGTCCAGCGCCTCGGCGATCTCGGCCACGGGCTCGTACGCGCCGTCGAACGTCGAGCCGAGCACGGTGACGACGCCGATCGTATTCTCGTCGCAGAGCGCCACCGCCTCCTCGCCGTTCAGCGTGAAGCGCTCGCCCTCCATGGGGACGAGCCGCATCTCGACGTCCCAGTAGTTCGCAAACTTCTCCCAGCAGACCTGGACGTTGATGCCCATGACGATGTTCGGCTTGTCCGCGCGCTTGCCGGCCGCCGCGCGCGCGTGCTGCCAGCGGCGCTTCAGCGCCAGGCCGGCGAGCATCGCCGCCTCGCTCGAGCCGGTCGTCGAGCAGCCGGTGCCGACGTCCGCCTTCGGAGCGTGCCAGAGGTCGGAGAGGATGTTCACGCAGCGCATCTCGAGCGCCGCGGTCTGCGGGTACTCGTCCTTGTCGATCATGTTCTTGTCGAGCGTGTGCTCCATCAGCGCGCGCGCCTGGGGCTCCATCCACGTCGTCACGAACGTGGCCAGGTTGAGCTGCGCGTTGCCGTCGAGCATCAGCTCGTCGCGGATCGCCTGCGCCGCCGCGTCCGGAGGGATGCCGCCGTCGAGCAGTGCGTGCCGCGGCAGCTTGTCCAGCTCGAGATCGACGATCGGGGTCGGCTTCAGCAGGGTCATCGGTCCTCTCCGTTCGGTAAACGGGGCGCCGGCGAAACGCCGGCGCCCCATGCATGCACTCAGGCCTTGGCGCCTTCGGCGGCCTTGAAGCCGACGGCGATCAGGTCCTTCGGGTGGATCCACTCGTCGGCGAGCACGAAGCCGCCGGCGCGGCCGATCGCGTCGCGGAGCCCCATCGCCCAGCGGTGCTCGATCAGGCCGATGGCGACGGTGGCGCCGTCGGGGATCATGTCGGCGACGTACCAGACGTCGTCCGAGTCGATCAGGTGGCCGTCCTCGCCGGCCTCGGCGCCTGCGAGCGCCCCGGCGTCGACCATCTCGTCGTCGCCGGTGCCCATCCCGATGAGGGCGCCGATGATCGCGCCGAGCTCCATCGCCTCGTCGGTCGTGAGGTCGCTCGTCTGGACGGTGGTGACGTTGCCGTCGTCGTCCTTCCTGACCACGAGCAGATCGACGAGGCGGACGATGTCGGCTTCCTTCAGCCGCTGCAGCTCCGCGAGCGCCTCGCCGCGGAACTTCGGCTCGTTGAAGCCGACGATCAGCATCTGGACCGGCCCGAACGGGAAGCCCATGTTGTCCTCGGCGGTGCTCACATCTGCCCCAGAAGCTTGGCCTTCTGGACCTCGAACTCGGCGTCGGTGAGGATCCCCTTCGCCTTCAGGTCGGCGAGCTTCTCGAGCTGCTCGTAGACCTCGTCCGGGTCCGCGGCCGGCGGCGGCGCGGCGGCCGGCGGCGGCGGGGCTTCGTACTGCTGCGGCTGCTCCTGCTCGTACTGCTGTTGCTCCGCTTCCTGCTGCGCGGTCTGGCTCCGCTGCCGGCTCTTGCCGACGGCGTACGCGGTTCCGCCCACGACCGCGGCTCGTGCGAGTGGGCGGCGACGTCGCATCATCATCGCGTGACTCTCCTTCCTGTGGCTCCAGGTAGCGCGAGCATTATCTGCGCGCAGCGCGGCGGCATCGCCCCGATGGGGTGAGTAGGGTGCTCCGCCGGGGTGCAAGAGCGTCTGCTCGCCTGGTTCGCCGATAACGGCCGCGACCTTCCGTGGCGGCGGACACGCGACCCCTACGCGATCCTCGTCTCGGAGGTCATGCTGCAGCAGACCCAGGTGGCCCGCGTCGTGCCGCGCTATTTGGAGTGGCTCGAGCGCTGGCCCACGGCCGAGGCGCTCGCGGACGAGTCGCCGGCAAACGTGATCCGCGCGTGGCAGGGCCTCGGTTACAACCGGCGCGCGCTCAGCCTGCACCGCGCGGCGTGCCACGTCGCAGAGCACGGCTGGCCGGAGGACCTGACCGAGCTGCCCGGCGTCGGCCGCTACACCGCCGATGCCTTGGGGGCGTTCGCGTTCGGGTGCCCGGTGCTCCCGCTCGACGTCAACATCCGGCGGGTCATCGAACGCAGCAACGGCGACTTCGACCACCGCGCCGCGCAGGCTCTCTTCGACCTCGGGGCCAGGGTCTGCCTGGCGCGCATTCCGCGCTGCGGCGACTGCCCGCTCGGGGCCGGCTGCCCGTCGCGCGGGCGCCGCTTCGAGCCCGAGCGGAAGCAGGGGCCACTGGAGGGCTCGTTCCGGCAGCGGCGGGCACGGACGCTGCGGCTCGTGGCCGCAGAGCGGCAGCGGCTGGACGAGCTGGACGGCGAGGCGGTCGAGTCTCTGGCGCGCGACGGCCTCGTCGTCGTCGACGGTCCATTTGTGGCGCTGCCCGGCTCCTGACACCATTCGCGCCGTGGAAGCAGCGATAAAGGTCGCGTGCGTCCAGGTCGAGCCGGTCATCCTCGACCGTGAGGCGACGATCGACCGGCTCGACGAGCTGGCCGGAGAGGTCGCGGCCGCCGGCGCGCGGCTTGCGGTCTTCCCCGAGGCGTTCATCCCCGCCTACCCGTCGTCCGCGTGGGCGAAGGCGCTTGCGGGCTGGGCCGACCCGCGGGCGAAGGCGGCGTTCGCGCTCCTGGCGCGCGAGTCGGTGGCCGTGCCGGGACCGGCGGCCGACCGGCTCGGTGAGATCGCGGCGCGCCACGGGCTCTGGCTGGTCACGGGCGTCACCGAGATCGACCCGGAGCGGCCGGGGACGCTCTTCAACACGCTGCTCTACCACTCGCCCGACGGCCGGCTCGCGCTGAAGCACCGCAAGCTCGTGCCGACGAACCACGAGCGACTGGTCTGGGGGCAGGGCGACGGGGGCGGCCTCCGCGCGCTCCCGACCGAGCTCGGCCGCATCGGCGGCCTGATCTGCTGGGAGAACTACATGCCGCTCGCCCGCTTCGCGCTCTACGAGTCGGGCGTCGAGATCTACATCGCCTCGACGGCCGACGACAGCGACGGCTGGCAGTCGACGCTCGTGCACATCGCGCGCGAGTCCCGCTGCTTCGTGATCGCGCCGTCGCACTACCAGCGCGGGTCGAGCTACCCAGACGATTTCCCGCTCCGCGAGCTGATCGAGGGCCACGACGTGATCGGGCGCGGCGGAAGCGCCATCCTCGGCCCCGACGGTTCGTACCTCGCCGGGCCGCTCTACGACGTGGAGGGCATCCTCTACGCCGAGCTCGAGCCGGAGCGGCTCTTCGAGGAGCGCCAGCGCTTCGACCCCGCCGGGCACTACCACCGGCCCGACGTGCTCAAGCTGACGCTGAACGAGCCCTAGACCGAGACCTGGTGCCTGAGCCAGACGTTCGGCTCCACGTGCCGGCCGACCCCCGCGGCGACCTCGAGCGGCGCCAGCATCTCCGGGACGACATACGTGCCGTCGCCGGGGAGCTCCAGCCCCAGCCACGACTCCCAGTCCGCCACCGGCGCCTCCATCACCATCGACGCCGGTGCGGGCGCCAGGATCTCGCCGCCCAGGCGCTCGTGCACGCGGATCCACGGATCGAAATGCGAGCCCTCGGCGCGCCGCCACGCCGCGTACGCCTCGATCGGGATCAACGGGTAGCGCGCCTTGAGCGTCGGCCGGACGGGCGCGATCAGCTCGCGCAGGCCGCCCCGGGCCGCCGCGGCCCGCATCTCGTTCACCATGCGCCCGGACAGCTGCTCACCGCGCCGCTCGGGCTTGACGGCGATCGCGAGCGCGCAGAGGACGGTCGGCGCCCTCCCGCCCTCGAACGCACGCGTGAAGGCATCGTCCCAGCCCGTGGGCAGGTCGTCGCCGCTCCCGTCCCAGGCCACGGGCACCGAGTGGAGCTCGGCGACGAGCTCGTCGCCGTCGAGCAGCGCGAGCTGGAAGTCCGGGTGGTCGACATACAGCCGCGCCCAGAATCGGCCGCCCGGCTCGTTGTGGTTCAGGTACTCGGGGAACGCCCGGCGGGTGAGCTCTTCGCCGCGGATCTCACGCAGATCGGGCCGGTCTGCGTAGCGGACGAGCTTCATCCGCGCTCGAGCAGCGCGACCGCCTGGGCTGCGAGACCTTCCCCGCGGCCGGTGAAGCCGAGCCGGTCGGTAGTCGTTGCGCGCACGGCCACGCGCCCGGCGTCGACGTCGATTGCACCGGCGAGGCGCGCCGCCAGCTCGCTGCGCCGCGCGCCGAGGCGCGGCCGCTCGCCGACGAGGACGCAGTCGGCGTTGACGAGCGCCCAGCCGGCGTCGCGGACGGACGCGTACGCGCGGGCGAGCAGGTCGAGCGACGACGCGCCGGCCCACGCCGGGTCGTCCGAGGGAAAGAACGTGCCGATGTCGCCGAGGTTGGCGGCGCCGAGCACGGCGTCGATCAGCGCGTGCGCGACGACGTCGCCGTCGGAGTGGCCCGCCAGCCCCGGCTCGCCCGGGAACTCCACTCCGCCCAGGACGAGTTGCTTGGCGCCGCTGAATGCGTGAGCGTCGACGCCGATGCCGACCCGCAGCTCAGGCATCGGCCAGCACCGCCGGGAGCTGGTCGAGCGACGAGATCTGCGTGCCTGCACCGCGCTGGAGGTAGCCCCACGGGCCGCGGCGGATGTGGACGGCGAGCATCCCGGCGGCCGCAGCGGGCGCGACGTCGTTGTCGATGCGGTCGCCGACGTAGGCGACCTCAGCCCCCGGGCGGCCGGCGACCTCGAGCAGCCGCTCGAAGAACTGCGGCGAGGGCTTCTCGACGCCGAGCTCGGCCGACGAGGCCGCCCAGTCGACGTCGAGCCCGAAGTGCTCGACCACCGGCCCGAGCGCGCGGCCGACGTTGCCGGCGAGGCCGATGAAGTATCCGTCGGCGCGCAGGCGGCGCAGGCACGGCTCGGCATCCGGGTAGAGCTCGGCGTCCTCCAGGCCGACCGAGCCGGGGTCGGGCCGCTCGACGCCGAGCAGCTCCCAGGCCTGCCAGTGCTGGTCGCCCCGTGCGATCGCGGCCCCCACCCCGGCCCAGGTGACGTGCGGCTCGAGGCCGACGTGGGCGCCGAGGGAGGCCCACATGCGCCCCTCGTTCACGAGGGTCTCGCCGACGTCGAAGAAGACCGCGCCGATCATGTTCCTACCCCTCGGCCTCGTCGTCGTCCTCGTCCTCGTCGAGGTCGTCCTCCTCGATCGGCAGCGGAGGCGAGACGCCGAGCCAGGTCGAGACGAGCGCGAGATCCTCGCCGTCGGTGACCTTGAGCAACCGTCGGTCGCCGTCGACGACGGCGACACGCCCGCCGCGCGCCTCGACCATCGCGGCGCAGTCGCTCGCGTCGTGCCCGCCCGCCAGCGCGTCGCGCAGCGCGCTCGCCACGAACGCCTGGGGCGTCTGCACGAGCCGGACGCGCTCGCGCGGGAGCGTTTCCTCCACCCCGCCGCGCGCCACGCGCTTCACCGTGTCCGCGGGGACGATGCCCGGGACGGCGCCGTCCCAGCCGTCGTTGAGTGCGGTCAGCACGCGGCCGACGACGCTCTCCGAGAGCAGCGGCCGGGCGGCGTCGTGAACCATGATCACCGTCGCCTCCTCGGGCACCTCGGCGAGCGCGGCGCGGACGGAAGCGGCGCGCGTGTCGCCGCCGGGCACGACGGCGGTCACCTTCCCAAGCCCGAGCTCCTCGGCCAGGAGGATCGTCGGCTCCTCCCAGCCGGCGGGCACGGCGACGACAACACCGTCGACCCAGCCGGTCGCCTCGAGCCGCTCGAGGCTCTCCGCGAGCAGCACGCGGCTGCCGAGCGGCGCGAATGCCTTCGGCCGGTTCAGGCCGAGGCGGCGTCCCTCACCGGCGGCGGCGACGACGGCCCAGACGGACACGCGGAGAACTTAGTGGCTGTCAGCCACTAAGTCGGTGCCTGACTAGGCGGTCGCCTTGACGCGCGGCTTCTTCGGCTTGTCCGCGTCGGCGAGGACACCGTCGAGCCAATCGGCGGTCTCCTCCTCGTCCATCTGCTTGGCGTACATCAGCTCGGAGACGAGGATCTTCTTCGCCTTCACGAACATCTGCTTCTCGCCCGTGGACAGGCCCTTGTCCTGGTCGCGCAGCGACAGGTTCCGGACGACCTCGGCGAGCTCGAAGATGTCGCCGGTCTTCATCTTCTCGCGGTTGTGCTTGAAGCGGCGGTTCCAGTTCTTCGGCATCACGGTGCCGTTGCCGGTCAGCGCCTTCAGCACCAGCTCGACGGTCTCTTCGTCGATGACTCCACGGAGGCCGACCTTCTCGGCGTTCTCGGTGGGCACGTTCACGGTCATGTCGTTGTGGAGGATCTGAATGGTCAGGTACTCGCGCTCCTCCCCCAGGACGGTCCGCTTTTCCTTCTTCACGACCGTCCCCGCTCCGTGATGCGGGTAGACCACCTTCTCGCCGACGTCGAACAACCCGACCTCCCTGTAGCAGTCGCAATTCGCCAAGACGCCGGCGGGGTTCGTCCCCCACCGGCGAGCGAAGGAAGTATAGCGAAAGTGTGTCGAAAATGCGACCGTTTCCAGGGATTTTCGGGCCGGGAAATGCGCGAAAACGAAAAACCCCTGCTCAGGCCGCCTCTGTGCTCGCGCGCTCGAGCGCCGCGCCGACCGCCATTCCGACCGTGTCGGCCGCGACAACCCGCACCGAGCCGCCCGCGGGCGTGTCGGCCGGGGCGACGACCGTCGTCAGGCCGAGCTTCGCGCACTCGGAGAGACGGCGTTCGGCCTGTGTCGCAGGGCGTAGCCGGCCGGTCAGGCCGACCTCGCCGAAGGCCGCAGTGCCGTCGCTGACGGGGAGGCCGCGCGCCGCCGAGGCGATGGCCAGGGCGACCGCGAGGTCGGCGCCGGGCTCGTCGATGCGAACGCCGCCGGCCACGTTCACGAACACGTCTGCGGAAGCGAGCGGCAGCCGCGCGTGACGTCCGAGCACGGCCACGATCATCGCGAGGCGCTTCGGGTCGACGCCGGTGCCGACGCGCCGCGGCATGGCGAGGTCGGTCGGCGAGACGAGCGCCTGGATCTCGAGCAGCAGCGGCCTCGTCCCCTCGAGCACGCAGGCGACCGCGGCGCCCACCTCCCCGCCCGCGGTGCGGCCGAAGAGCTCGGAGGGGTCGGGCATGCCGACGAGGCCGGCGCCGGTCATCTCGAAGACGCCGAGCTCGTTCGTCGATCCGAAGCGGTTCTTGACCGCGCGCAGGATGCGGTGCTCGCGGTAGCGGTCGCCCTCGAAGGTCAGCACGCAGTCGACGAGGTGCTCGAGCACGCGCGGGCCGGCGACCGACCCGTCCTTCGTCACGTGGCCGACGAGGAACAGGGCGACGCCCGATGTCTTTGCGACGCGCATCAGGCGTGCGGCGGCCTCGCGCACCTGGCCCACGGAGCCGGGCGCCGAGCCGATCTCGGCCGAGTAGAGCGTCTGCACGGAGTCGATGACGCAGACGTCCGGCCGCTCGTGCTCGAGCGTCGCCGCGATCGCGTCCAGATCGGTCTCGGCCAGGATCTCGACGCGCTCGGTGCCGCCCAGCCGCTCCGCGCGGAGCTTCACCTGGGCGGCCGACTCCTCGCCGGTGACGAGCAGCGCGCGGCGCGCCTGCGAGATATGGGCAAGCGCCGAGAGCAGCAGCGTCGACTTACCGACGCCGGGCTCGCCGCCCACGAGCACGAGCGAGGCCGGGACAAGGCCGCCGCCGAGCACGCGGTCCAGCTCGGGCACCCCAGTCGGGATCCGCTCGGCGTCCTCGCTCTGGACCTGGGCGAGGCGGAGCAGCGGACGTGCCTGTGCGGTGGAGGTGGCCGTGACCGGCGCGTCCTCGGTGAGCGTCCCGAAGCTGCCGCAGCTCGGGCACTTCCCGAACCAGCGGCCCGTCGAGTACCCGCACTCCGAGCATGCAAACGACGCCGCTGCCTTCGCCTTCGCCACCGAGCCAGTCTAGGAACGAGACCTGACGCCGGAGCGTGACGGGTTCGTGCCAAAGTCCCGGCATGGCGAGGACCCCGATCAACGTCCGCGACTACCAGCGGCTCGCCGAGGAGACGCTCGGCGCGGGCGTCTTCGGCTACATCGAGGGCGGCGCCGGCGACGAGCTGACATTGCGCGAGAACATCGCCGCGTACGGACGCTGGATCCTCCGTCCGCGCTTCCTCGTCGACGTGGAGACCGTGTCGGCCGCGACGACGGTGCTCGGCACCGACGTCTCGATGCCGCTGCTGGTGGCGCCGACGGCCTACCAGCGCCTGGCGCATCCCGACGGCGAGCTCGGCGTCGCGCGCGCGGCCGCGGCCGCCGGCACCGTCTTCTGCCACTCGACGCTCTCGTCGGTGCGCCCGGCCGAGGTGGCGGCCGCCGTCCCGGAGGCGACGTGCTGGTTCCAGCTCTACCTGTCCAAGGACCGCCAGTTCGCGAAGGCGCTGCTCGACGAGGCGGCGGCCGGCGGCTACGACGCCATCGTGCTCACCGTCGACCTCCCGCAGGCGGGTCGCCGGGAGCGCGACATCCGCTCCGCGTTCACGATCCCGCCCGACCTGCCGCTGCCGTGCATCTCGATCGAGTTCGACCGCCCGGTCGACCCGGGCACCGGCCTCGGCGCCGTCACGGACCGGGCGCTGACGTGGCGCGACCTCGAGTGGCTGCGCAGCGTCACGCACCTGCCGCTCGTCGTGAAGGGGATCCTCACGGCGGAGGATGCCGAGCTGGCGTGCGACCACGGCGCGGCAGGCGTCGTGGTCTCCAACCACGGCGGCCGGCAGCTCGACGGCGCCGGCGCGTCGCTGGACGCGCTGCCCGGAGGTGGTCGACGCTGTGGCCGGCCGTGCGGAGGTGTTTCTCGACGGCGGCGTGCGCCGCGGCGCGGACGTGCTGAAGGCGCTGGCGCTCGGGGCGCAGGCGACCATGGTCGGGCGCGCAGCCCTCTACGGGCTCGGCGCGCGCGGCGAGGCCGGCGTGCTGCACGTGCTCGAGCTGCTGCGGGCCGAGGTCGAGCTCGGCCTCTCGCTGCTCGGCTGCCCGGAGCCCGATGCGGTGACGCGCGCGCACGTGGCGCCGGCAACGCGCTGACACCGCCGCTGTTTAGGGTCGCCCTGTGCTCATCGGCTTCGCCGCGCTGCTGCCGGATCGCGCCCAGAACTTCATGCGTGAGGCGGCGCTCGAGCTCGACCGGCTGTTCGGCACGGCGACGACGATCGAGCCGCACGTGACCTTCAAGCAGCCGTTCGAGGGCGACGTGCGGGTGGCGGCCGCCTACCTGGACGAGCTCGCCGCGTCGACCACGCCGTTCGAGCTCGTGCTCGACGGCTACGCCACGTTCGAGGGCGAGGGCGTCCTGTTCCTGGACGTCGTGCGCGGCACCGAGCAGCTGCTGGCACTCCAGCGCCGCGTGCTCGAGGAGCTCCCGGTCGCGCCCGGGGAGTACGAGGGCGCCGGCTACCACGCCCACGCCACGCTCGCGGCCGGGCTCTCGCCGGCGCAGCTCGCCGAGGCGCGGACGGCACTGCCGCCGTCACCCCGCTACCGCTTCCAGGCCGACCGGCTGGGGCTGTTCGCACGCCTCGAGCCAGCATGGATCGTCTACCGACGGGCGAGCACCACGTAGCTCACGCGCGGGCCGCAAACACGAGGAAGTCGTCGGCCCGCGTCGGCGGCCGCAGTGTGTTCCCTGCAAACACCTCGACGTCGGCGAAGCCGGCGGCCAGGATCATCTCCCGGAGCTCGTCGCGGAAGTAGAGCGTGATCGTCAGCCGGTGCGTCTCCTCGGTGGAGCCCGCGTCGTCCCGCCGCTCGGCGCGCAGCTCCATCGTGACCACCTGCTCGAGCGGGTCGAGGTCGACCACGCGCGTCCAGAGCGCAAGCTCGCTGCCGTCAGCGGCGCGGCGCCGTTCCGGCTCGCGCCATTCCTCGGGCAGGCCCGTCTGGCCGTCTTTCAGCCAGTACGGCCAGTGCCGCGTGTACGAGTACGGGAGTTCGAGGTCGAGGACGAGCATCCCGCCCGGCTCGAGCGATGAATAGAGTCGCCGTAGTGCCTCCTCGTCGCGGGCGCGCGTCGAGCCGAGGCCGAACCCGCCGCACACGAAGATCGTGCGGTAGCACCGCGGCGGGTCGAGCTCGTGCATCGGCTGCGCCCAGACGCGAGCATCCACCCCGGCGGCGTGGAGCTTGCGGCGGCACGCGGCGACCATGTCCGCCGAGACGTCGCACCCGTCCACGTCCAGGTCCGCCAGCCGGTAGGGGACGAGCAACCGGCCGGCCCCGCACGCGACGTCGAGCGCGGGCTCGCCGGAACGCTCGATGAAGCCGCGGAAGTACTCGACCTCGGGGCCACCCTCGTTGAACTCGGCCCACCAGGCGGCGACGATGCCGTGGTGCCAGGTCTCCGGTTCCGCGGCCACGCCGCGGAGTCTGACTAAGCGTGGAAGCCGGCGAGGAGCCTGCCGGCCGCGGCGCGGAACCGCTCCACCCCTCCGAACGGCCGGGCGACGAGCATCGCGCCCTCCAGAGCGCTCAGAATGAGCTGCGCCGCGTCGGCGGCCGAGCCCTCGAACGCGAGCGTGCCGCGCCGGCGGCCGCTTTCGAGCACGGCCTCCAGCCACTGCCGGTTGTCGGCGAAGAACCGCTCGACGGAGCGCTGCATCGCCTCCGGCAGTGTCTCGTACTCGGCGGCGAGCATCCCGCAGAGGCACATGCGGTCGTCGGCGAGCACGCCGGCGTAGAGCTCCGCGTAGTCGGCGAGCTTCTCGCGCTCGTCGTCGAGCCGCTCGTCGATGTCGTGCAGCGCGGCGCCGAACCGTTCGCCGTAGCGCGAGATCAGCGCCTCGCCGAGGTCGGCCTTGCCGGTGAAGTGGTAGTGGATGCTCGCTCTCGTGACATGCAGCTCCGCGGCCACATCCGCGTAGCTGAAGCCGTTGAAGCCCCTGCGCTGCACGAGCGCCTCGGACACGTCGAGGATCGCGGGAGCCCCGCCTTCCGACGTCGCGGACATAGGTTGAATTTTACCAACCGGTAGGTAAGTATCCAAGGGCACTCGACCCAAAGAGGGAGGAGCTCCAGATGCCGGACATGCAGAAGCTCACGGGACACAAGGGGTTCGACTCGCCCGACGAGGTGCGCGAGTTCCCGCACGGCAAGGGCGAGATCCTGAACATCGGCGGCGGCGAGGTCGGCCGCTACACGCTCGAGCCCGGCTGGCGCTGGTCGGAGCACGTCAAGCCGGTCGCCGGCACCGAGTGGTGCGAGGCGCCGCACTTCCAGTACAGCGTCGCCGGCACCGTCCGCGTGCAGATGAGCGACGGCACCGAGTTCGACGTCGGCCCCGGCGAGATCAGCGTGCTGGAGCCAGGGCACGACGCCTGGGTCGTCGGCGACGAGCCCGCGATCATCGTGGACTGGGGCGGCGCCCACACCTGGGGCCGGCCGCACGAGCACTAGGCAAGCCTGACGGGACAGTCCTCGCCGGGGGACTGCCCCCTGCGGGGACAGCCCCTTAACCGAGCGGCGGCCTTTCGGCCGCCGCTTTCAACGCTTACTCCTCTGCCGGCTCGTCCGGCGGAGACTCTTCCTCCGCGGGCACCGTCACCTTGTCCTCCACGGGCGGTGCGCCCGGGATGACCTCGATGGTGACCTCCTCGGCGTCCGGCTTGCGGGCGACGAGGATCGTCGAGCCGGGCCCGAGCTCGCGGCCGAGCACGAAGTCGGCCAGCGGGTCCTCGATGTGGCGCTGGATCGCGCGGCGAAGCGGCCGGGCGCCCATCGCCGGGTCGTAGCCCTTCTCGACGAGCAGCTCCTTCGCCTCGTCCGTCAGCTCGATCGTGACCTCGTGCACGCTCATCTGCTCGCGCAGCCGCCGCATCATCAGCTCGACGATGAGGAGGATCTCCTCCTTGGTCAGCTTGTGGAAGACGATCGTCTCGTCGATGCGGTTGATGAGCTCAGGCCGGAAGACCTTCTTGAGCTCGCTCATGACGCGGTCCTTCATGTCGTCGTACGACAGCCCGGACTCGTCGCCCATGGTGAAGCCGAGCGACTGGTTCTTCGAGATCTGGGCGGCGCCGATGTTCGACGTCATGATCATGATCGTGTTGCGGAAGTCGACGCGCCGGCCCTGGGCGTCCGTCAGCTTCCCGTCCTCCAGGATCTGGAGCAGGATGTTGAAGACGTCCGGGTGCGCCTTCTCGATCTCGTCGAGCAGGACGACCGAGTAGGGCTTGCGGCGGACGGCCTCGGTGAGCTGGCCGCCCTCGTCGTACCCGATGTAGCCGGGCGGTGAGCCGACGAGCCGGGACACGGAGTGCTTCTCCATGTACTCCGACATGTCGACCTGGATCATCGCGTCCTCGTCGCCGAACAGGAACTCGGCGAGCGTGCGCGCCAGCTCGGTCTTCCCGACGCCCGAGGGGCCGAGGAAGATGAACGAGCCGGTCGGGCGCTTCGGGTCCTTGATGCCGGCCCGCGCGCGGCGGATCGACTTCGCGACCGCGACGATCGCCTCCTCCTGGCCGATGACGCGCTTGTGCAGCTCTTCCTCCATGCGGATGAGCTTCGCGGTCTCGGCCTCGGTGAGCTTGAAGACCGGGATGCCCGTCCACATCGAGACGATGTCCGCGATCTCCTCCTCGCCGATCTCCGGCTGCTCGGTCGCCTCCTCGGCGCGCCAGGACTCCTCGAGCTCGCGCTTTTTCTGCGTGAGCTTGCGCTCCTTGTCGCGCAGCGAGGCGGCCTTCTCGAACTCCTGCGCCTCGATCGAGGACTCCTTCTCCTTGCGGACGCGCTCGATCTCCTCCTCGAGCTCGCGGTACCGCGGCGGCGCGCTCATGGTCTTGATGCGCATCCGCGATGCGGCCTCGTCGATGAGGTCGATCGCCTTGTCCGGCAGGTGCCGGTCCTGGATGTAGCGATCGGCGAGCACGGCGGCCGCGGTCAGCGCGTCGTCGGTGATCTTGCACCTATGGTGCGCCTCGTAGCGATCGCGCAGGCCCCGCAGGATCTGCACGGTGTCGTCGGTCGTCGGCTCGTCGACGCGGATCTGCTGGAAGCGCCGCTCCAGCGCCGCGTCGCGCTCGAGGTACTTGCGGTACTCGTCGAGCGTCGTCGCGCCGATCGTCTGGAGCTCGCCGCGGGCGAGCGCCGGCTTCAGGATCGAGGCGGCGTCGATCGCGCCCTCGGCGGCGCCGGCGCCGACGAGGTTGTGGAGCTCGTCGATGAACAGAATGATGTCGCCGCGCTGGGTGATCTCCTTCATCACCTTCTTCAGGCGCTCCTCGAACTCACCGCGGTACTTCGACCCGGCGACCAGCGCCGCGAGGTCGAGCGTGTAGATCTGCTTGCCCTTCAGGAGCTCGGGCACCTGGTTGGACGAGATCCGGGCGGCGAGGCCCTCGACAACGGCGGTCTTGCCGACGCCAGGCTCGCCGATCAGCACCGGGTTGTTCTTCGTGCGGCGCGACAGGATCTGCATGACGCGCTCGATCTCCGTCTGGCGGCCGACGACCGGGTCGAGCTTGCCCTCGGCGGCGAGCTTGGTCAGGTTGCGGCCGAACTGGTCGAGGAGCTTCGAGCTCTTCGACTTGCCCTCGGCGGAGCCGCCCCCGCCCTGCTGGCGGCGGCCGGGCCCGGAGAGCATCCGGATGATCTCGTTGCGAATCTTCTCGGCGTCGGCATCGAAGTCGAGCAGGATCCGTGCGGCGACACCTTCGTTCTCGCGCACGAGGCCCAGCAGGATGTGCTCGGTGCCGATGTAGTTGTGGCCCAAGCGACAGTGCCTCGCGCAGGGCGAGCTCGAGCACCTTCTTCGCGCGGGGCGTAAACGGGATCTGACCGGTCGTGACCTCGTCGCCCTGGCCGACGATCCGCGCCACCTGGGCGCGCACCTCCTCGACCGTGATGTCGAGCGACTCAAGGACGCGCGCAGCAAGCCCTTCCTCTTCGCGCAGGAGCCCGAGCAGGATGTGCTCCGTGCCGATGTAGTTGTGCTTCAGGGCGCGCGCCTCGTCCTGGGCGAGGACGACAACCTGTCTGGCCCGTTCTGTGAAGCGTTCGAACAAAACCCTCGAGCCCCCTTTCGTCGGAAATCGCGACGGTGGCTGCGCCGCGGTCGAGGTGGTCTCAGTGTAGCTCGCGCCTCCGAGGCTACTTTCGGCGCCGGAGCGCAGATGGTCAAGCGTTTTTAAGAGTCGGCGGCGGCCGCGCGGCGGACCAGGAGGCCGCCCGACACCATGAGCACCCCGAGCAGCGCGGTGCCGCCGAGGCCGATTCCGGTGAAGGGTAGGCCGCCGTTGGCCGTGGCGGGCTTGAACGGGAGTCCGCCCGCAACGTGCCTAGCCTTCGCCGGGTGCGAGGCGGCGCTCGCCGCCGGCACGATCAGGGCGACGACCACGATGACCACGGCGTAAACGACCGCGAGACGCATTGTGGGACGACTGTACTACTCGGCGACGCGGTACATGCGGAAGACCGACAGCACGGTGAGCAGCGCGATCTTCACGTCGAACCAGAGCGACCAGTTCTCGATGTAGTGGTTGTCCCACTCCACGCGGTCGGAGAGGGGCGTCCGGCCGCGGAGGCCGTTGACCTGCGCCTAGCCGGTCAGCAGGAGCAGCGCCAGGCCCGCGAGGACGCGGTCGACCGTGTACTGCCAGCCCTTCGGTCGGCGTGGTGCGCCGTGACGAGCGGGAGGCCGCCGAGGTGGTCGAGTCCCGCTCGCCGACGCGCTCGAACAGGCGCGGGACGAACGAGACCTGCACGCCGAGCTCCTCGCACCGCCGGGCGAGGCGAAGCAGCACCTCGTGCGGCGCGGTGGAGAAGGTCACGAGCACGTGCTGGACGCCGTAGTCGCGGACGAGACGGTCGAGGTCCCAGCTGGCGCCGAGGACCGGCAGTACGAGCTCCAGGACGCCCACCGCCTCGCCCCGCGCGACCCGCTGATCGCAGCCGCGCACCGTCGGGCGGACTAGTCTCGCGTCGTGCCCGGGACTGCCCTCGTCACCGGCGGCGCCGGCTTCATCGGGTCGCACCTCTCGCATGCGCTGCTCGACGAGGGCTGGGAGGTGTATGCGCTCGACGACCTCTCGACCGGGTCGGTCGCCAACGTGGCCGACCTGCGAGACGACCCGCGCTTTCACCTGGTGGTCGAGTCGGTCCTCTCGCACGCAGTCGTGAGCGAGCTCGTCTTCAAGAGCGACGCCGTCTGGCACCTGGCCGCCGCCGTCGGCGTGCGCCTGATCGTCGAGCAGCCCGGCCGCACGCTGCTCACGAACGTGCAGGGAACGGAGACCGTGCTCGAGTACTGCGCACGCTTCGACAAGCCCGTGCTGATCACGTCGAGCTCCGAGGTCGTCGGCGACCATCCGGCCGAGCAGCAGCCCCTGCGCGAGGACACGCGCCGCATCTACGGGCCGACGACGGCGAAGCGCTGGGCGTACGCCGACTCGAAGGCGCTCGACGAGTTCCTTGCTCTGGCGCTGCACGAGGAGCGGAATCTCCGGGTCGTCATCGCGCGCCTCTTCAACACCGTCGGCCCGCGGCAGAGCGGCGAGTACGGGATGGTCGTCCCCCGCTTCGTGCGCGCCGCGCTCGCGGACGAGTCGCTCGAGGTGCACGGCGACGGCAACCAGACGCGCTGCTTCTGCCACGTGCAGGACACGGCCCGCGCGCTCGTCGATCTCCTCGAGCACGGCGGTCTGTGGGGCGAGATCTACAACGTGGGCTCCACCGAGTCGCTGACGATCAACGCGCTGGCCGAGCGGGTGCTGGCCCTGGCCGGCAGCTCGTCCTCCCTCACCTACGTCCCGTACGAGCAGGTCTACGGGCACGGGATCGAGGAGATGTTCCACCGCATCCCAGACCTGGCCAAGATCCGCGCGGCGATCGGCTGGGAGCCGTCGATCGGCCTCGAGCAGATCCTCGCCGAGGTCGTCGCGGAGCAGCGTACGACCGGAGTCCCAAAGCCCACCTAACGCGGCGCCGCCCGTCGACGCCGCCGCGGTCACCACCAGCCGTTCCGTCCTCCGGGGCGGCGCCTGGTACACGGCCAGCTACGCCGCCCCGCGAATGCTGCTCTGGAAAGCCCGCGTCATGCGCCCGGCGCCACGCGTGCTCGGCCCCCTCGTCAGCACGCGTCAGCTGCGTATCGAGCGTTCGCTCGGCTTAACGGAAGACCACCTGCGATGACCGGTGCCGGACGGGACGACGAGAGTACGCTGCGATCGATGCGCGACGATCCCGAGCTGCTGATCAACGAGTTCTTCCAGCGGCTCGACGAGCTGGAAGCGCTCGCGCAGGACATTACGTCGCGCCTCTCGACGACGACACCGGACGGTGGGCCGGCGCGAGCGCCGCGCCGGGAGCGGCCGTTCCAGCTGGTCGTCGTCTGTACCGGCAACCGCGTGCGGAGCCCGGCGGCGGAAGGATTCCTGCGGGTGCTGACGGAGGGCCTCCCGGTGCGGCTGTCGTCGGCCGGGCTGCTCGACCTCGGCCCGGTGCCGGCGCTGCCGGAGACGCTGCAGACGGCGGCCGAGCTCGGTCTTGACCTGAGCGACCACCGCGCGCAGTGCGTCGTCAACGCCGACCTCAGCGCCGTCGACCTGGTCGTCGGTTTCGAGCAGCGGCATGTCGCGACCTCCGTCGTCGACGCCCACGCCGACCGCGACCGGACCTTCACGATCGTCGAGCTCGTCGATCTCCTCGCGCGCGTGCTGCCGCCGGCCAACGAGGACCCCGCCGAGCGCGCGCGCGAGGCGGTCGCCCGGGCCGCAGCGCTCCGCCGCGGGCGGACGGAGCCGCCGACCGAGATTCCCGATCCTCTGGGCGGGTCGGCCGCCGTGTACCGCTCGACGATCGAGCGCGTCCGCGACCTGTCCGAGCGCATGGCCGCCGGCCTCTTCGGCGCGGAATCGCTCAATCCGCTGCCGGTGGTGGCGACGCAAGCACGCCATCCCCACGTTCGCGCCGTCCGCGACCGCTAGCAACCACTCGGGACAGACCCGCAGGGACAGCCCCTGGCCGCGGTCACTACTAGCGGAGCGGCGGGAACAGAATCACGTCGCGGATCGTGTCCTTGCCCGCGAGCACCATCGCGAGCCGGTCGATCCCGAGGCCGAGGCCACCGGTCGGCGGCATCCCGTACGACAGCGCCTCGACGAAGTCGGGATCCCCTTGCTCCGCCTCGACGTTGCCGCCCGCGCCCTCCTCTGCCTGCATGGCAAAGCGCTGGGCCTGCTCGTCCGGGTCGTTGAGCTCGGAGTAGGCGTTGCCGAGCTCCATCCCCCCGACGTAGTACTCGAACCGCTCGGTGATCGTCGGGTCGTCGTCCTTTGCGCGCGCGAACGGCGACAGCTCGACCGGGTAGTCGTAGAGGATCGTCGGCTGGATCAGGCTCGGCTCGACGTGGCTCGAGAGCGCGTGATCCACGAGCTGCGCCCACGTCTTGTCGGCATGCGTGTCGGTGCCGCGATCCTCGAGCCGCTTGCGGAGCTCGTCCGCGTCACGCGTCCAGAGCCCCTGCTGCTCCAGCGCCTCGACCAGGCTGATCCGGCGCCACGGCGGCGCGACGTCGATCTCGTGCTCCTTGAACGTGATCCTCGTCGTCCCGAGCGCGTCCCCGGCCACCGCCGCGACAAGCTCCTCGATGCGGTCCATGGTGTCCCGGTAGTCGGCGTAGGCCTCGTACCACTCGAGCATCGTGAACTCCGGGTTGTTCTTGTAGGAGACGCTCTCGTTGCGGAAGTCCTTGGCGAGCTCGTAGACCCGCTCGAGCCCGCCGACGATGAGGCGCTTGAGGTACAGCTCGGTGGCGATCCGGAGGTAGACGTCGCGGTCGAGCTCGCGCGAATGGGTCACGAACGGCTCGGCGAAGCCGCCGCCGTAGCGCGGCTGCAGCACCGGCGTCTCGACCTCCACGAACCCGTGCTCGTCGAGGTACCGGCGGATCGCGGTGATCATGCGGGAGCGCAGCTGGAAGTCCTCGCGCGTCTCCTCGGTCATGAGCAGGTCGAGGTAGCGCTTGCGGTAGCGGAGCTCGACATCCTGGATGCCGTGGAACGTGTCCGGGAGCGGCCGCTGGTTCGGGGCGAGCAGCTCGACGGAGCGGACGCGCAGCGACGGCTCGCCGCGGCGGGTGCGCATCGGCACCCCCTCGACGCCTACGACGTCGCCGAGGTTGACGTCGAGCTCGCCGATCTCGGCGGGCTGGCAGAAGAGCTGGATGCGGCCCGAGCGGTCGACCAGATCGAGGAAGACGAGCTTGCCCATGTCCCGCCGGGCCATGACCCGGCCGGCGAGCCGGCGTACCTCCGCGCTCTCCCCGCCGGGTTCGAGCTGCTCCGACTCGGCGCGCACGGAGACCACGTCGACGCGGTCCGGGAAGCGCTTCGGAAGGCTGGCCATCGGAGTCGCGAGTTTAGGTACTGGGAAGAAGGCGCCTCCGCCGGTCGTCTTACAGACCCGATCGCTCATCCGAAAGAGAGGCACCTCCGATGATGAAGCGGATCATTCGAAAGAAACTCTTCAAGCCGACTCTTATCGCGTTCGCGACTGCTCTGTTCATCGTCTTCCCGACCGCGGCCTCGGCGATGCCGATGCTCGACTACAGCGGCTCCACCGCCACACCGCGGGCCTTCGTCGTTCCGTCCGCAACGCTGACCGACGGCTGGTACTCGGCCGCGATCCAGCAGACTCCCCTCACCGACGGCTGGTACTCGGCCGTCGTGAAGCAGACTCCACTCACCGACGGCTGGTACAGCGCCGTCGTCAAGGCGCCGGTGTCGTCGACGCCGACGATCGTCACGCCAACCTCAACGAGCAACTTCCCGTACCGCACCACCGGGATTGCCCTCGCGTTCGGGCTCCTGCTCGCCGCGCTCCTCGCGACGGCGGTCGTGAAGACCCGGCGCGTCCGGCACGTCCCGATCCTCCAGTAACTCCTCCAGTAGGCGACTCCCTCGCTACGGCCCGGCCGCTTCGGCGGCCGGGCCGACTGGTGGTCCAGGCGATCTCGAACCCGCTCTGCCGTCCAAGCTCGATGAGCCGCTTTGCGAGCTCATCGAGCTCCGAGCGGCCCATCCCCATCGCCGCATAGACCGGGATGCCGCCCCCAGGCGTGCCGCGGCGGTGGACCCGAAGGATCGGCCGGATGTCATCCATGCTCAGGAACGGCCCCTCCTGGGACACCGAGATCGCGCGAACGTCCGACCAGGCGACCTCATGGGCGCCGAGGCGGTTGCGAATGTGGATGCCGCTGCCGTCGGCACGCATGCGCAGGCCGGCCGAGCGAAGCTCGAAGAGCACGATCCCGGCGACCGCGATGGGAACGACCGCCCAGAAGCCAGCGAGTGCGAGCGCCAGTGTGACGAAGATCCCGCCGAAGAACAGGCCGCCGACGAGGCTGTCGTAGAAGGGCGCGACCAGGCACAGCCGCCGCCATGACTGGCGGACCTCGATCACGGTCTGAGACAGCGCAGGCTGACAGCCGCCCGGGGCGGCGCCGGGTTACGCGGCCTTGATGTCGAGGATCTTGAACTTGAGCGCGCCGCGCGGGGCCGCCACCTCGACGGTCTCGCCCTTCTTGCGTCCGATGATCGCCTTGCCGACCGGCGACTCGTTCGAGAGCTTGTTCTCGGCCGGGTTCGCCTCGGCGGAGCCGACGATCTGGTACTCGAACGTCTTGTTGGCGCCGACGTCACGCAGCCGAACCGTCGCGCCGATCGAGACGACGTCGGCGGTGATCTCCGACTCGTCGATGACGCGCGCCGCGCGCAGGCGCTCCTCGAGCGTCGCGATCCGGTGCTCGAGCATCATCTGCTCGTTCTTCGCGTCGTCGTACTCGGCGTTCTCGGCGATATCGCCGAACTCACGCGCGACGCGAATGCGCTCGGCGACCTCCCGTCGACGGTCGGTCGACAGGACCTCGATCTCCTGCTTCAGCTTTTCGTATCCCTCACGAGTGAGGACAACTTCCTTCACCGAACGCCTCCCGAACGGCCCCAGGAAAAATAAAGGCGGCTTCGCCGCGGGCGGGAATCCTAGCCACGGTGCCGGACGGACGCAAACCCGGCCTTACTCGCCCTGATTCAGCTCCCAGATCCGCCTGAGACCTTCCAGCGTCAGGTCCTGGTCGATGCGGTCGAGCGTGGCCGCGTGCGGGACGATCAGCTCGGCCAGGCCGCCGGTCGCCACGGTCGGCGCGTCGGCGCCCAACTCGTCTCGGATCCGGCGCACGATCTCGTCGACCTGGCCCGCGAAGCCGTAGACGAGACCGGATTGCAGCGCGGCCGAGGTCGTCTTCCCGATCACGGCCGGCGGCTCCACGAACTCGACCCGGAAGAGCCGCGCGGCGCGGCCGAAGAGCGCGTCCATGGAGACCTCGATGCCGGGGGCGAGCACGCCGCCGACGTACTCGCCGGCCGGCGACACGACGTCGAAGTTGGTCGACGTGCCGAAGTCGACGACGATGCAGGGCGCGCCGTGCCTGGCCCGCGCCGCGACGGCATTGGCGACGCGGTCGGGCCCGACCTCGCGCGGGTCGTCGTACCGGACGGCCATGCCGGTGCGCGTCCCCGGCCCCAGTACCAGGATCGGCACCCGCGCCCACCGCTCGGCGAAGTCCTCGTACGAGCGCACGAGCGCGGGGACCGTGGACGAGAGGCAGATGCCGTCGACCGTGCCGAGGTCGATCAGCCGGTCGAGCAGGACGCCCAGCTCGTCGCCGGTGCGCTGCGCCTCGGTCGTGACGCGGCGCTGGTCGACGATGCGCTCGCCCTCGTAGAGGCCGAACACGGTTTGCGTGTTCCCGACGTCGACGGCGAGAAGCATGCGCCGCTTGTACCATCTCGCCATGCCCCGTTACGTCGTCGAACGCACCTACACGGTGGACATGGACACGCTGCCGACTGTGGCGACACGGTCGAAGGCGATCGGCCACTACCACTACCCGCAGATCATCTGGGAGCACAGCCACGTCGTCGTCGGCGAAGACGGGACGCCGAAGTCGTTCTGCATTTACGAGGCGCCGAACGTGGAGATGGTCCGCGAGCACTCGCGGCAGCTCGGCGACCACTTCATCGAGACGATCTACGAGATCGCCGGCGACGTCACGCCGGACGACTTTCCTCTGACCTCGGATCCGGTCGAGCAGCCGCAGAGCTAGGTCCCGGCACGTCGACCATATGTAGGTGTGAGAGCGCCTGCACGGCGACCATCTGGCGCATGCGCAGGCTCTTGCGGCGAGCGTTGTCGCCTTCCGGCACGAGCTCGATCGCCTCGCCGTAGAGCTTGATCGAGCGCTCCTTGGCCCAGCCGCGGCCTGCCTGGTCGGCGGCCGCCTCGAGCTCGTCGAGCGCGCGCTCCGTCTCGCCGGCTTCACGCCAGTGGTGGGCCAAGGCCTCGTGCGACTGACCGACGGCCGTCGCCGCCGCGAGGAAGCGGGCGACGGCGGCGTGCTTCTCGCGCCGGGCGGCGCGCGGCAGCGTGCCGTACGCCACCTCGTGGATCAGGCCGTGCTTGAACCCGAACTGCTGGTCGCCGGAGATCCGTGAGACCGCCTCGCGGCGGATGAGGTCACGCGCCTCGAGCGATCCGAGGAGCGTGGAGAGGTCGTCGCGCGCGCAGATCTCGCTCAGCGCGCCGCGCCAGAAGACGCGTCCGACCACGGATGCGTCGACGAGCACCCGCCGCTCGTCCGGCGGCAGCGCGTCGAGCCTGGCCGCGACGATCGCCTGCACGCTGGTAGGCAGCCGGCCGGTCTCGGTTGTCGAGCGCTCGGCGAGCGACGCCGACAGCTCCTCGATGAAGAGCGGGTTCCCCTCGGCCGTCTCGGCGACAGCCGCCGCGCGCTCGTCCAGGGCGGTCGCGAGCAGCTTCCGGGCGAGCTCCTGGCCGGCCTCCGGGCTCAGCGGGTCGAGCAGAAGCGCCGTGTATGACGACACGCCGCCGCACCACGCCGGCCGGCTGGTCAACAGCTCCGGCCGCGCGAGCGCGACGAAGAAGACCGGCACGTCGTGAACGCGTCCGGCGAACGTCTCGAGCAGGTCGAGGAGGCTTTCGTCGGCCCAGTGGATGTCCTCGAACAGCAGCAGCGTCGGGCCCTGCAGGGCGAGCGACTCGACGAGCACCCGGGCCGAGAAGAACAGCGTTTCGCGGTCGACCGCGCCGTCCTCGCTCCCGAGGCCGAGCAGCGTCGCCAGGTGGGGCACGTGCTCCTCGGCCGCCGCCGGCCCGGCAAGCTCGGCGACCGCGGCGGAGAGCTTCTCATAGGCGGGCTCGGGCTCGTCGCTGTCGAAGATGCGCGCGATCTGCTTGACCTGCTGGGCGAACGCGCTGTACGGGGTGCTCGCGCCGTACGGCGTCGAGCGGCCACGGATGACGCGCCCGCCCTGGTCGGCGACGAACGTCGAGAGCTCGAGCGAGAGCCGAGTCTTCCCGATCCCGGACGGGCCGAAGACGGTCACGAACTGCGCCCTGCTCTCGTCCGCGACGCGCGCCCAGGTCCCGGTCAGCAGGCCGAGCTCCCGCTCCCGGCCCACGATCGGCGCCCCCGTGACAGCCCGCTCGCCCGCCGCGGTCGTCGGGTGCAGGGCAAGCCACGCATGCACTGGCTGCTGCTTGCCCTTGAGCGTGAGCGGCTGGGCGGGCCGGTATTCGATCGCCGTACGGGTGGCGATGTAGGTCTCCTCGCCGACCAGCACTGACCCGACCGGCGCGACGCCCTGCAGCCGAGAGGCCGTGTTGACGACGTCGCCGGCGATCATCGCCTCGCCGTGCGAGGGCCGCGCCGCCAGGTCGACGAGCGCCTCCCCGGTGTTGACGGCGATGCGCACCTCCAGGCCGTCCGCCTCCGCCCAGTCGCGGACGGCGAGCGCCGCGCGCACGGCGCGCTCGGGATCGTCGCCGTAGGCCGTCGGCGCGCCGAAGATGCCCATGACGGCGTCGCCCACGAACTTCTCGACCGCCCCGCCGAAGCGCTCGAGCTCGCCGCGCACGTGCTCGTAGTAGGGCGTGAGGAACGCGGCGACGTCCTCGGGGTCGAGCTGCTCGGCGCGCGCGGTCGACCCGACCAGGTCGACGAAGAGGACGGAGACGAGCCGCCGCTCTTCGCCCGCGCGCTGTGCGGGCGCGAGCGGCGCGGCGCACTCCATGCAGAACTTGGCGGCCTCGGGGTTGTCGTGGCCGCACTGCGCGCACGTCGCCATGCGCGGAGCCTACGGCGACCTAGTCGTCGTCAGGGGAGAGCGACTCGCCGATCTTCTCGGCCAGCGCCTCGGCGGTCAGCTTGGGCTCCTCGCCCTCGCCGCGCAGCTCCTCGACCGTGACGTCGCTGGACGTGTAGATCTCGGCGCGCGGGATCATCCGCGTCGGCCGGTTCTTGTCCCAGACCCACACGTCCTCCATGCGCAGGTGGAAGAACGGGTAGCTCTGCTGCGGCACGTAGTTGAGGTCGAGCTTGTTGCACAGGTAGGTCGAGTCCTGCGTCAGGACGCAGTACCGGAACAGGCTGAAAACAGCGGTGTACTCGCGCTTGAGCTGAAGCTCGAGCTCCGCCTCGTATTCGTCGAGCTCGTCGAGATTCGACATGCGTTCATTGTAGTCGCGCCAGCAGGCTCACCAAGTCGCCCGCCCCCGGCACGACGAGCGCCGGGTCGAGGTCGTGGAGCGGCTCGAGCGCGAACAGGCGTTCGGCGAGACGTGGATGTGGCACCGTAAGCCCCGGCTCGTCGATCTGCTCGTGCCCGTAGAGGAGTAGGTCGAGGTCGATCGTGCGCGGGCCCCAGCGCGGGCCGTCGCGCGTGCGGCCGAGGTCGCGCTCGACCGCAAGCAGCGTGTCCATGAGCTCGCGCGGGGTCAGTGTCGTGTCCAGTGCGGCCGCTGCGTTAAGGAAGAGCGGCTGCTCGACAGGCCCCCACGGGTCCGTTTCCCGCACCCTGGAGACGCCGACGACCTCGACGCCGGGACGGGCCCCTAGCGCGGCGAGCGCCGCGTCGAGCGCCGCCCGGCGGTCGCCGAGGTTGGCGCCGAGGCCGATGTACGCGCGTTTCGCCGCTACATTGCGGAGCGTATGCGGTGCGCGCTCCTTCTCGCCGCGGGCACCGCGATCCTTGCGCTCGCGGCCGCGTCTGCGTCGGCCCGCCCGGCTGCGCACCTCTCCGGGGCGCAGCTCGTGGGCATCTCGGCAGGCGCGCGCGCCGAGGCGATCGTGCGGGGCGCGGGCGGGTCGCCGGTCTCGCGCCGCCTCGGGATCTGGGCGCTGTCGAGTGCGGGCGCCGACCGGGCCGTTCCGGCGCTCCGCCATTCGGGCCTGCTGCGCTATACGGAGCCGAACCGGGTCATCCCGGCCGCGCATGAGCCCGCCGACCCGCTCGCGGCGCCCGATCTGGGCTGGCAGATCTACCGCGTCGGCGCCGACCAGGCGGAGCCGCCCGGCCCGGGGGTCCCGATCTCGATCGTCGACTCCGGCCTGGACATGAGGAACACGGAGTTCGCGACGCGCCCGGACGTGACCCTGCTCGACGCCCAGCCGGCGATCTCGTGGGATTCCTCGGAGCTGTACCACGGCACCGAGGTCTCCTCGGTGGCGGCGGCGCCCGAGAACGGCTACGGCACCGTCGGGATCTACCCGACGGCGGCCCTGCGCATGTACGCGCTCCCGGGCGTCGCCGACGGCCCGACGACGGCCGACGTCGTGCGCGGCATCGCCACGGCCTCCGCGATCGGCCGGACGGTCATCAACCTGAGCCTCGCCGGCCCGGGCTTCTCAGAGTCGGAGTACGAGGCCGTCATGTCGGCGGTGAAGCGCGGCGCGCTGGTCGTGGCCGCGGCCGGCAACGACTTCGCGCGCGGAAACCCGCGCGACTACCCGGGCGCCTACCCGCACGTCCTCACCGCAGCCGCGACCGGGAAGACCGACCAGCCCTCGTCGTTCTCGAGCGGAAACAGCGCCGTCGACCTCGCCGCCCCGGGCGAGTCGATCGTCGTGCCCCACCCGACCGACGCGACGATCTCGAAGATCGTCGCCGGCACGAGCTTCTCCTCGCCGATCGTCGCCGCCGCGGCCGCCTGGCTGTGGACGGTCCGCCCCGACCTCGACGCCGGCCAGGTGGCCGAGGTGCTCCGCGAGTCGGCGCGCGACATCAACTCGCCGGGCTTCGACGACCGCACCGGGTACGGCCTCGTGAACCTGCCCGCGGCGCTCACGGCCCCGACGCCGCCGAAAGACCTACTGGAGCCAAACGACGACATCGACCAGGTCGTGGCCGGACGGCTGTTCGCCGCCAGCAGCACGCCGCTCACCACCCAGGCGAAGCGCAGCGTGCGCATCAGCGCGAGCCTCGACCAGAACGAGGACCCGGAGGACGTCTACCGCGTGGTCATCCCGGCCGGCCGCACGTTCGTGACGACGGTAACGCCGACGACGAACCTCGGCGTGATCCTCTGGAGCCCGACCGCTAAGACGGTGTTCGCGTCCGGCGCGACGGCGCGGAAGACCGAGCTCGCCGGGAGCGACCGCACCGGCAAGCGCGCCGAGCGCGTCGTCTGGAAGAACACGGGCAAGCGCGCGGTCACCGCCTACCTGGACATCTGGTTCTCGAAGGGCTCCTCGCGGCGCGCGACCTACACCGCGAGCATCGCTACCTAGCGCGTTCCACGACCGCGACCGCCTCCGCGAGCCGAAGCCCGACCACCTCAAGGCCCGGCTTGCGTGCGTGCACACGCACCCAGTCGACCGGGAAGCGGCCGACGATCGCATCGGCGACGCCGGCGGCGAGCGCCTCGACGAGGTTGTACCGGTGGCCGTCGGACACCTCGCGCACGCACGCGGCAACGTCGCGATAGTCGACGGCGTCCTCGATGCGGTCGGAGAGCGCGCTGTCGGAGACGTCGAACGAGATGTCGAACAGGAACACACGGTCGCGCTCTCGCTCCTCCGCCAGGACACCGTGGCGGCCGGGCACCTCGAGGCCGCGAAGCTCGACGGTGAAGCTCATGCGACGACCGCCCTGGCCGCGGTCAGCGCCTCGACGTGCTCGCGGACGTCGTGGGCGCGGATGATCGTCGCGCCGCGCTCGTAGGCGGCGACGGCCACGGCGAGACTCGCCGAGAGCGGCCCGGTCGTCGCCTGCGGGTCGCCGAGGATGCGCCCGAGCGAGCTCTTCCGCGAGAAGCCGATGACGATCGGGCGGCCGAGGGCCGTCAGCTCGCCGAGGCGCCGGACGAGCTCGAAGTTTTGCTCGACGGTCTTCCCGAACCCGATACCGGGATCCAAACACACTTTGCCCTCGTCGATGCCGGCAGCCGTCGCGGCGGCAAGCCGCTCCTCGAGGAACGACTTCACGTCGTCGACGACGTCGTCGTAACGCGGGTCGGCCTGCATCGTCCGCGGCTCGCCCTGCATATGCATGAGGCAGACGTAGGCGCTGGCGTCGGCGACGACGCCGGCGAGCTCGGGGTCGCCGCGCAGGGCCGTGATGTCGTTGACGAGCTCCGCGCCCAGCGCGAGCGCACGGCGGGCGACCTCGGCCTTCGCCGTGTCGATGGAGACCGGCACCTCGCCGGCGAGCGCCTCGAGCACCGGGACGATGCGGCGCAGCTCGTCGTCGAGGCTCACGCCGTCCGCCCCGGGCCGTGTCGATTCGCCGCCGACGTCGACTATGGCGGCCCCCTCGGCGAGCTGGCGCCGCGCGGCGGCGGCGGCGGCGGCGGGATCGAGGTTCACGCCCCCGTCCGAGAAGGAGTCGGGCGTGACGTTGACGATCCCCATCACGCTGGGGCGGGGAAAGCGCTCCTCGGCCGGCGGGCGCACGGCGGCAGGCTACTGCGGGCAGAGCGCGAAAAGGGCCGCTATGAGCGAAATGGCAGACACCCCAGCCGCTCCGGCCGACGCCGGCGGCAACACGGGACCGATCGGCGAGACCCGCTCGATCGGCCTCTCGATCCTGTGGTTCATCATCACCCTCGGGATCTACAGCCTGTACTGGACGTACAAGACGTTCGAGGAGATGAAGCGGCACAGCGGCGAGGGCATCGGCGGCGTGCTCGCGCTCGTCATCCACATCGTCGTCGGGATCGTCATCTGGTTCGTCGCCCCGGCAGAGGTCGGCGCGATGTACAAGCGCGACGGCCGCCAGGCGCCGATGACCGGCTGGACCGGTCTCTGGTGGCTGCTGCCGATCGTGGGCGCGTTCGTCTGGTTCATCAAGGTGCAGGGCAGCCTCAACCGGTACTGGGAGTCGAAGGGCGCCGCGGCCTGATCGGCGATGAGTGACGTCGCCTACACCCCGCGGGCCGCAACCGTGCAGGCGCAGACCGAAGGGCCGATCGGCGAGACCCGGTCGATCGGCCTGGCGATCATCTGCGCCGACCCGCGGGCCTAGCCTCGCGCGCGGCGCGCCGCGGCGGTTGCGCCTTTCGCCTCCAGCAACTCAGCCGCCCGCGCACGAGCTGCCGCCGCCGCAGCGGGCCGATCGGCGAGCTCGAGCACCTCGGCCTGGCCGACCAGGATGTCCGTCAACGTCAGGATCTCCTGGCTCCCGTCGAGAAGGTCGATGGACTCGCTCGCGAGCCGCATCGCCTCGTCGATCTCCCCCCGCCGCGCGAGCACTCTCGCCGTCGCACCGCGCCAGAGCGCCTGAGCGCTGACGTCCACCGAGAACGCCAGGTCGCGCGCACGCCGCGCATGCTCCTCGGCCTCGTCGACGAGGCCCTCGGTCAGCAGCGCGCCCGTGAGCATCGCCTCCATGTTCGCGATCGGACCGCGGTTGCCCAGCCGGTCGAGGATGGCGATCGCGTCGTGGAGCTCGCGCGCCGCGGCCGCGCCGTCGCCGTCGAGGAGCTCGAGCGGCGCCATCGAGAACGCGAGCAGAGCCAGGCCGTTGTCCTGCCCGAGCTCGGCGAAGATCGTCCGGGCCTGCTCGATCAGCTCCCGGCCTTCGGCGATGCGGCCCTCGAGCCCGATCAGCGTGCCGATGGTCCGCAGCGTCCAGGCCTGGGTCTCGCGGCTGTCCGCGACGTCCCTGAGCAGCGTCTCGCACATCGCCACGCCTTCCGCGACGGGCATGCTCCCGAAGATCGCCGCGACGAGCGCGAACGTCCAGGCGTCCGACTCCATGCTCCTGTTTCCGGCGCGGCGGGCATGCTCGACGGACTTCTGCAGCGGCTCGAGCATGTCGTCCCAGCGGGCGTCCGTCCACCGGGCGGTCGCGAGAACGAACCATGCGCGCGCGAGCCCCTCGTCGTCCCCTCGGGCCTCCAGCATGTCGATCGCGCCGCGCGCGAGCCGCTCCTGCTCGGCCTGGTCCACATCCTGCGCGGTCTGAGTGAGATGGAGCATTTCCAGCTGGGCCCGCACGGCGAGATCGTCACGGCCGAGCGCTTCTGCTTCGGCCCGAGCCCGGTCGATTGCCGAGCGGCCGCCTTCCACGCCGCCTTCGGTGAACAGCATGCATCGCCCGAGCTCGAGCAGGGCGCGAACGCGTTCGGGGCCTGGCTCGACGAACAGGGCCGTTGCGCGCTCGTAGAGGTTCACGGCGGCGCGGCGGTCGCTGCGGTCGAATGCCCGCCGGCCTGCTCGCGCGAGCGCCTCTCCCGCATGATGCGCCCGTCGAATGTCCTCGCCGGTGACGGCCCCGAGTTCCACCCGGTAGCGGTACGCCTGCTCAAGGTGGTAGCCCACGATCTCGTCCAGCTCGGTGAGCGACGCGCCGTGCTCCTCGAGCCAAACCGCGAAGCGCTCGTGCAGGTCGGCGCGCGTCGCCTTCGGAAGCGCGTCATAGGCCGCGTCGCGAATGAGTAGGTGGCGGAAGCGAAAGGCGTCCTCGCCGGGCAGCTGCCCCTTGTCGGGCCGGACGAGCTCCTTGCGCACGAGGGCGGTCAGGCGTGCGCCCACCTCCGTCGCAGCGGGTGCGAGCGCCTGGACGGCGCCGCGATGGAACACGCGGCCCTCGACGGCGCCGCGCTCGAGGACGTCCCGCTCGGCGACGTCGAGCTGGTCGAGACGGGCAGCGAGGAGGGCATGGATCGTCGGCGGCACGCTGACCGCTCCGCCCCCGGACTCCTGGACCAGCGCGATCATCTCCTCGACGTAGAGCGGATTGCCCTCGGCGGCCTCGCGGATGCGCGCGCGCAGGCCGGGGTCGACGTCGGCGAGCCGCTCGATGAGCCGGTCGGTCTCGTCCGGGCCGAGCGGCTCGAGCAGGACGCTCGTCGCGTTCACCTTGCCTCCTGCCCAGCCCGGCCGTCGGTCGAGCAGCTCGGGCCGCGCCATCCCGAGCAGCAGGATCGGCGCGTCGCGTGAGAGGTCGGCCACGTGCTCGACCAGGTCGAGGAACGTCTCCTCGCCCCAGTGCAGATCGTCGAAGACGCAGACGAGCGGGCGCTCCTCCGCCACGGCCTCGAGGCGCTTGCGAAAGGCCCACGCGATCTCCTCGCTCGACGAGACGAGCTGCTCGGAGGCGATGAGCGCACGGATGCGCTCGTCCGCAACCCGGTCGGTGGTGACATCCGGAAGCTGCTTCAGCACCTCGACCACCGGCCAGTACGTGATCCCCTCGCCGTACGGAAGACAGACACCGCGGACGACAAGCGCCTCGTCGAGCGAGCCGAGGAACTCGGCGGCCAGGCGCGACTTGCCGACGCCGGCGGATCCCAGGATCGTGAAGAGCTGGCACGACCGGTCGAGCAGCGCCTGGTCGAACGCGTCGCCCAGGCGACGGAGCTCCGTCTCACGGCCGACCATCGGCGCGTCCAGGTGGCGCGACGGCGTCGCCTCGGCGCGGACGCCGACGAGGCGGTAGGCGGGCACCGGCTCCGCCTTGCCCTTCAGCTCCAGCGGATCGAGCGGACCGGCGTCGACCGCGTTGCGGGTCAGCCGGAGCGTGTCCTCGCCGAGCAGGATCTCGCCGGGCTGCGCGGCCTGCTGAAGCCGTGCGGCGACGTTGACGGCGTCGCCCGTCGCGAGGCGCTCGGCCGTCCCGGTGACGACCTCCCCGGTGGCGACGCCGATGCGGCCCTGGACACCGAGCGCCGGCAGCGCCTCGGCCATCTCGGCGGCCGCGCGCAGAGCGCGGAGGGCGTCGTCCTCGTGCACGACCGGCACGCCGAACACGGCCATGACGGCGTCGCCGATGAACTTCTCGACCGTGCCGCCGTGGTGCTCGATGATCTCCTTCATGCGCTCGAAGTAGCGGGCGAGCAGCGTGCGGAGCGCTTCGGGGTCGAGCCGCTCGCCCAGCTCCGTCGACCCGGTCACGTCACAGAAGAGGACGGTGACGACCTTCCGCTGCTGCCGCGCCGGCGATGGTGCGGCCAGCGGCGTCGCGCACTCGGAGCAGAACTTCGCGTCGTCCGCGTTCTGCTTCCCGCAGCGCGGGCAGGTCAGCACCCGAGCGAGTCTACGCGGCTACGTCTGCGTCGGTTCCGGGGGAGGCGGCTGCATCGTGGCGCCCGGCAGCGGGAAGCTGCGCGGCTTCGGCACGCGGCGCTTCTCCTTGGCCTTCTGCGGCTCCTCGGCAGCGGCGGCCGCGGCCGCGTCGTCGTCGGCGAAGACGTCCTCGTCGGACTCCCCGGCGAGCAGGCGCACGAACTGGTCCTTGTCGATCGTCTCGCGCTCGATGAGGACCCCGGAGATCCGGTGCAGCTCCTCGACGTGCGCCTCGAGCGTGCGCCGGGCGAGCTCGTGACCCTCCTCGATGATGCGGCGGATCTCGTCGTCGATCTCGCGCGCGATCTCCTCGGAGTAGTCCGGCTCGGCGGCCATCTCGCGGCCCAGGAAGGGCAGGTCGTGGTTGCGGCCGAGGACGCGCGGGCCGAGCTTCTCGCTCATCCCGAAGCGCATGACCATCTGCTTCGCGGTCGACGTCACTTTCTCGAGGTCGTTGGCGGCGCCGGTGGTGACCTCCTGGAAGACCATCTCCTCCGCGGCGCGCCCGCCGAGCGTCATGGCGAGCTGCTCCATCAGCGCGGTCTTCGTGGTCAGGTAGCGGTCCTCGCGCGGCAGCGAGATCGTGTAGCCGAGCGCCTGGCCGCGGCTGATGATCGAGATCTTGTGCACGTCGTCGGTGTGCTCCAGGAAGTGGCCGACGATCGCGTGGCCCATCTCGTGGTAGGCGGTGACCTTGCGCTCGTGCTCGGAGAACAGGCGCGTCTTCTTCTCTGGGCCTGCGATCACGCGCATGATCCCCTCCTCGAGCGCCTCCTGGTCGATCGTCTTCTTCCCGTGCCGCGCCGAGAGCAGCGCCGCCTCGTTGACGAGGTTGGCCAGGTCGGCGCCCGTGAAGCCGGGCGTCCCGGCGGCGAGCGTGTCGAGCTCGATCGTCGGGTCGAGCGGCTTGCCCTTCGAGTGCACCTCGAGGATCTTGCGGCGGCCGTTCCGGTCGGGCCGGTCGACGACGATCTGGCGGTCGAAGCGGCCCGGGCGCAGCAGTGCCGGGTCGAGGATGTCGGGCCGGTTCGTAGCCGCGATCAGAATGATGTTGTCCTTCAGCTCGAACCCGTCCATCTCGACGAGGAGCTGGTTCAGCGTCTGCTCGCGCTCGTCGTGCCCGCCGCCGAGGCCGGCGCCGCGGTGGCGGCCGACCGCGTCGATCTCGTCCATGAAGACGATGCACGGCGAGTTGGCCTTCGCCTGCTCGAACAGGTCGCGGACGCGCGAGGCGCCGACGCCGACGAACATCTCGACGAAGTCGGAGCCGGAGATCGAGAAGAACGGCACGCCCGCCTCGCCGGCGACCGCACGCGCGAGCAGGGTCTTGCCGGTGCCGGGCGGCCCGTAGAGCAGCACGCCCTTGGGGATGCGCGCGCCGAGCGCCTGGAACTTCTTCGGGTTCTCGAGGAACTCCTTGATCTCGTGCAGCTCCTCGACGGCCTCGTCGACGCCGGCGACGTCCTTGAAGCCGATCTTCGGCGAGTCCGGCGTCATCCGCTTCGCGCGCGACTTGCCGAAGCTCATCACCTTCGAGCCGCCGCCCTGCACCTGGTTCATCAGGAAGATCCAGAAGCCGATCAGCAACAGGAACGGCAGGAACGAGCCGACCAGCGAGACCCAGGAGAAGCCGCCGGTGCCCTTCGAGTCGAATTGGATTCCGCTGCGCTCGATCTGCGTCTGGAGGCGGATCTGCGCCTCGGGCGTCGCGTAGTGGACGGTCGCCTTCTTGCCGTCGGTGTACGTCACGTTCGCGGCCTGCTTGGCCGGATCGAAGACGACGTCCTGGATCGTCTTCGGCTGGGTCTGGACCTGGGTGATCAGGTCGGAGGTCGTGAGCTTCTCCGTGGCCTTGCCGCTGCCCATGAACGTCTGGCTCGCCAGATAGACGAGCAGCACGATCACGATCAGGGGGAAGAGCGCGGAGCGGAAGAAACGGTTCACGTGGCCTCCGTTGGAGGGTAGCAGCGTCTATTCGGCCTGAAGAGGGGCGCGGATCACCCTCTTAGGACGTTCTTACGCCAGATCAGGGATCAGTCGCTCGTTCAGTACGCCGACGTACGGCAGGTTCCTGTACCGCTCGGCGAAGTCGAGGCCGTACCCGATCACGAAACGATTGGGGATCTCGAAGCCCACGTAGCGCACAGGCACCTCGATCTCGCGGCGCGACGGCTTCGTCAGCAGCGCGCAGATGTCGAGCGACGCCGGCTCGCGCGCGCTCAGGTTGCGGACGAGGTAGGAGAGCGTGAGGCCGGAGTCGATGATGTCCTCGACGACCAGCACGTGGCGGTCGCGGATGTTGATGTCGAGGTCCTTGAGGATCCGCACGACGCCCGACGAGTCGGTGGCCGCGCCGTAGCTCGAGATGGCCATGAAGTCGACCTCGCAATGGACCCGGATCTGCCGCATGAGGTCGGCCATGAAGAACACGGCGCCCTTGAGCACGCCCACCAGCAGGAGGTCGCGGCCCTCGTAGTCCTCGGAGATCTCCTGTCCGAGCTCGGCAATCCGGTCGGCGAGCGCCTCCTCGTCGACCAGGACCTCCGCGACGACGCGCTCGAGCTCGGTCTGGCTCATGCGTCCCTCCGCGCCGTGATCCCCGGCGCCTCGACGATCCCGGGCACGGCGACGACCTCGTCGCCGTGGACGACGAGCGGCCAGGCCTCGCGCTCCGAGCGCGGCACCTTCGCGTCCACGAACACGTCCTGCACCTTCATGCGCCGCCCCGCCAACCGGTCTCCGGCACGCCAGCCGCGCACGTACAACCCGGGCAGTTGGGACTCGATCGTCCAGGCACCCCAGCGGACGGCGCCCAAGAGCGCCACAGGCCCTGGCTCGAGCCACACCCGGTCGTACTCACGTACGGCCTGGAGGCCGGCGCCAAGGTCGATCCGCTTCGACCCCACACGAGAGGCGAGCAACGATAACAGGGCTTCCTCGACGCGTCTGGGGAGCCGTCGCTCGGCAGCCGCATGCAGGAGATTCGTGTCGGCGGAGGAGTGCAGGCGGCGGAGGAGCGGAAGGATCTCGGCCCGGATGAGGCCGCGCGCGGTGTCCGGATTGGATGAGTCCAGGCGGAACTCGAGCCCGTGCTCGCGGCAGTACGCCTCGGTGTCGTCGCGCCACACGTCGAGCAGCGGGCGGACGACGCCGTCCGCCCTTCGGCGTTCGATGCCACCCGTGTCGCCGCGCGAGACGAGGCGGTAGAGCACGGTCTCGACCTGGTCGGACGCCGTGTGGCCGGTCGCCCGCAGGCCGAGCCCCTCGGTAAGGCGGTACCGGGACTCGCGCAGACGAGCCTCACTTTGTGGCTCCTCGCGACCTGTGATCACCTCGGCGCCGAGCACCTCGCGGCAGAAGCGTGCGTCCCCCTCCGACTCGTCGCCGCGCAGGCCGTGGTTGACGTGGACGGCGGACACCTCGTAGCCGAGCGCACGCAGGACGTGCCAGAGGCAGGTTGAGTCCGCGCCGCCCGAGACCAGGCACGTGACCGCGCCGCCCGGTTCGATCAGGTCGTGCTCCCGGACCGACGCCTCGACGCGCTCTGCCAGCGTCACAGCGCGGCAGCCGTGTGGTACGCGACCAGCACGTCGTGGTCGGCGCGGCCGCCGAGCGCCTGGTCGAGCCACTCGGCGGCGGCGACGTGGAGCCCGCGGTCGGCGCGCGCATAGACGATCTCGCGCACGAGCGGGTGCACGAACGCGTACTCCGCCTCGCGCGCCACGGTGGAGACGCGTACGCCCTGGAGCAGCTCGGCCGCCACGGCCTCGTCCAGCAGCCGGCACGCCTCCTGGACGTCGAGCCCGGCCAGCGCGGCGACGGCGCCGCCCCAGAAGGTCCGCCCGACGACCGCGCCCGCCTCCACGGCGCGCTGCTGCTCGGCGCTCAGTCGGGCGAGCCGCGCTTCCACCACCTCGTCGAGGCCGCCGGGCAGCGGCCTCCCCAGACGGGCGAGCTCGACCGCATGCAGGGGGTTGCCGCCCGCGAGCTCCAGCGGCACATCTGCGTCGAGGCTCTCGAGCAGTGCCGCGACGGCCGCATCCCCGAGCGGGCCGACCTCGACGTGCGTCACGTTCTCGCGGCCGAGCGCCCACCCGCCGCGCTCGTGGCCCGTGGTCGCGACGACGAGCAGGCGGCCGCGCGCCGAGTCGGCGACGTGCTCGACGAACTCCCGCGTCGTCTCGTCCTGGACGTCCTCGAACAGGCATACGAGCGGCCGCTGCGCCGCGGTGAGCTCCAGGAACCGCGTCCAGCCGTCGAGGTCCGGCTCGTCCTCCGGGGTGATGCCGGCGAGCGGGGCCAGCGCCTCCTCGAGCCGCCGTCGCTCGGCCCCGTCGGTCGTCAGGGCGCGCACGGCGGCCGCCAGCTTCGGCTCCGCCTCCTCGATGCCGTCCGACTTGAGAATCGCAGCGGCGTTCTTCACCAGGTCGCCGAGGGCGGAGAAGGGCGCTCCGCCGTAGGGAAGCGACTGGCCGATCCGCCACTCGACCACCTCGTCGTCGCGCTCGTTCGTGGAGGCGCGAAACTCGGAGACGATCCGCGTCTTCCCGATGCCCGGCGGCCCGCTGAGGACGACCACCTGCGGCTTGCGCTCCAGCAGCACGCGCGCGAACCCGCCCTTCAGCTGCGAGAGCTCCGGCCCGCGGCCGGCGAACTCGGGCTCGCGGGCGCTCGGGGCGTCGAGCCCGTGACTGCGTGCAGCGAGCGCGCGCCAGAGCGGCACCGGCTCGGGCTTCCCTTTGGCCGCGATCGGCGGCAGCGCCTCGTAGTCGACCGCCTCGTGCGTGCGCTCCCAGGTCGCCTGGCCGACGACCACGCCGCCGACCGGCGCCGCCCCGAGCAGGCGCGCGGCGGTGTTGACGGTGTCGCCCGTGACCATGCTCTCCCCCGCCTCGAGCCGTGCCCCGAGTGCGACGGCGACGTCGCCCGAGTTCACGGCGGCGCGCACCGCGACCTCGCGGAACGCGTCGTCCTCGTTCAGCTCCACCACGACCTCGGGGAGCCGGAGCGCGGCCCTCACCGCCCGCTCGGCGTCGTCGGCCCGTGCGACGGGCGCGCCGAAGACGGCCATGACCGAGTCGCCCAGGAACTTCTCGACCGTTCCGCCGAAGCGGTCGACTTCGTGGCGGATGGCGCCGAAGTACGGCCGCAGGAGCGCCCGCATCCCCTCCGGGTCGGCGCTGTGCGCGCGGAGCGAGAAGTCGACCAGGTCGACGAACAGGATGGTGACGTCGCGGATCTCCTCGTCGACCGGCACCTGCTCCACAACCTCGGCGCTGCGCGCGCGGCGGCGGCGCTGCGCCGGCTGCCACACCGGCTCGGGCTCGACCCGGCCGGGCAGCGCGACCGCGGCGAGGCTCGTGTAGCGGAAGCGTGCACAGGTGCGCTCGTAGGTCGTCTGGCAGACGGCGACGCCGCCGGGCGGCGCGGCGCCCTGGAGCTTGCCCGCGACGTTGACGATGTCGCCGGTGACGACGCCGACCGCGCCGTCGCCCTCGCGGTCGACGACGACCGTGTCGGAGTTCACGCCGACCCGGACGGCGAGGTCGAGCCCGGGCTGCTCCTCGTTGATCTCCTCGACGACCTCCGGGATGCGCAGCGCCACGCGGACGGCGCGCTCCGCATCGCCCGAGTCGCCGTCCTCGGCGCCGAAGACGGCGACGACGGCGTCACCGATGAATTTCTCCACGCGGCCGCCGCGTCGCTCGACCTCGTGCTTCACGCGCGCGTGGAACGGGCGCTGGAGCGCGCGAATGACCGCCGGGTCGGCGCCGTGCGAGCGCGACGTGAAACCGACAAGATCGGCGTAGAGGACGGAGACGAGCCGTTGCTCGTCCATCGCACCATTGTGGCGCCTCGAGCGGGAGTTAGTGGCTGTCAGCCACTACCTCCGCGCGGCGGCGGGGCCGGCATCGCGCCGGGAGCGTTGGCCGACTCGCGCGGCGAAGGCGCGGGGCGCGGCCGCGTACGGTGGATGTAGGCGGCGGCCTCGAGCGCGGCCCATCGGCCGACCCACGCCAGCGCGGCGAGCGCCAGCAGCCTCACCAGGAGGGAGCCGCGCACCATTCCTCGAGCATGGAGACGACGCGCTCCAGCGCCTCCGCGTCGAGCCGGAACGGCCGCGCGTAGTCGATCATCCCCATTCGCCGCGCTGGGCCGGCGCCGTCCACGGCGCCGAGCACGTAGGCGATCGGCAGCGAGTGGACGACGACCAGGATGGTCACCTCGTCGCGGGCGAGCAACTGCCGCAGCGCGCCGGCGTAGCGCGTGACGACCGTCTGCCGGCTCTCACCGCCGCCCGGCGGCTCATCGGAGGAGCCGTGAGCCCAGGCCCACTCGCGGTAGGCCTGAAACGGGCCGCCCTCGAAGGCGCCGTAGCGCGGGTCGTTCAGCTCCGGCCAGGCCTCGATCGGGACGTCGCGGCCGGCCAGCGCGAGCTCGGCGGTGCGCCGAGTCCTCGCGAGCGCCGAGGTGACGCAGAGGTCGATCGGCTCGCCGGCGAGCTCCTCGCCGAGGCGGCGCGCCTGCTCCTCCCCGGTCGCGCTCAGGCCGACCGCCGTGCCGGGATCGCTCGAGAGCGCGTCTCGCACGTTCATGTCGCTCTCGCCGTGTCGCGCCAGGATCGCGGTCTGCATGGCGGGCAAGGGTAGATTCGCGGGATGGACGAGCGCACGCGGATCGACATCGACCCGGAGGAGTTCCGCGTCCTTGGCCACCGGCTCGTCGACGACCTCGCCGGCCTGCTCGAGCGGCTGCCCGAGCTGCCCGTGACGCCGGGCGAGTCGCCTGAGGAGGTGCGGGCGGCGCTCGGCGACGCGGGGCTCCCCGAGCATGGCGCCGCGCCGGATGAGCTGCTCGCCGAGGCCCGCGACCTGCTCTTCGAGCACTCGCTCTTCACCGGGCATCCGCGGTTTCTCGGCTACGTGATCGGCGCACCGGCGCCGCTGTCTGCGCTCGCCGACCTGCTCGCGGCCGGCGTGAACCCCAACCTCGGCGGGTACCCGCTCGCCCCGATCGCCAGCGAGATCGAGCGCCAGACCGTCCAGTGGATCGCCGAGCTGATCGGGTACCGGCCGGACTGCGGCGGGATCCTGGTCAGCGGCGGGAACATGGCCAACTTCATCGGCGTGCTCGCCGCCCGGCGTGCGAAGGCGCCGTGGGTGCGCGAGGAAGGCATGGGCGGCGCACGCCTCCGCCTCTACGCCACGCACGAGACGCATACCTGGATCGAGAAGGCGCTCGACATGTTCGGCTTCGGCGCCGAGGGGCGCCGCATGATCCCGATCGACGGCTCCCTGCGCATGGACGTGCGTGCGCTTCGAAGCGCGATCGCAGAGGATCGCGCGGACGGCTTCCAGCCGTTCCTGGTCGTCGCGAACGGCGGCTCGGTGTCGACGGGAGCGGTCGACCCGCTGCGCGAGCTCGCGGCGCTCTGCCGAGCGGAGGACCTCTGGCTGCACGTCGACGGGGCCTACGGCGCGTTTGCCGCCGCGGCGCCGAGCGCACCCGAAGACATGCGAGCGCTGGCCGAGGCCGACTCGATCGCGCTCGACCCGCACAAGTGGCTCTACCAGCCGGCCGAAGCGGGCTGCGCGCTCGTGCGGAGCGACGCCGACCTGCTCGATACCTTCGACTTCACCCCGCCCTACTACCGGCTCGGCCCCGACGAGCTCCACTACTACAAGCGCGGCCCGCAGAACTCGCGCGGCTTCCGCGCGCTCAAGGTCTGGCTGTCGCTCCGGCATCTCGGCCGCGAGGGCTACGCCGAGCTGATCGAGCGCGACATGGCGCTCGCGCGCGAGCTCGATGCGATCGTCGACGCGACGCCCGACCTCGAGCGCGGGCCGGGCGGGCTCAGCATCTCGACGTTCCGGTACGTCCCCGACGGCGTCACGTCGGACGAGGAGCTGGACGCGCTCAACACCGAGATCCTCGGCCGCATCCAGACCGGAGGCGAGGCGTTCGTCTCGAACGCGCTCGTCGACGGCCGCTACTGGCTGCGCTCGTGCATCGTCAACTTCCGGACGACGCGGGACGACCTCGAGGCGCTCGTCGCGCTCGTCCAGCGGCTCGGCGCCGAAGCGCTGACCCGCGCCTAAAACAGCACGCTCCGGTAGGAAATGGTGCGCCGCATGCCGATCGCCTCGTAGACGCGGATCGCCGGCGCGTTCTCGCGCCGGACGAAGAGGCAGACGGTCGGCGCGCGCGTCAGCAGGAAGCGGCAGAGGTCGCGCATGCCGCGCTGCCCGTAGCCCTGGCCACGCGCTGCGGGGTCGACCCAGACCTGCTGCACCTGGACGGCGCGCGGCGTCCACGCGGACGCCTCCGCCTTGAAGAGGATCGTGCCCTTCTCGACCCAGAGCCAGGACCGGCCCTCCTCGATCTGCGCCTGCGTGCGCCAGCGGAACGCGTCCGCATCACGGAGCAGCGGGTCGATGCGGAGCTCGAGCTCGTGCGCGGCCGCGCAGGCGGGGACGAGCAGGTCGAGGTCGGAGAGCGTCGCCGTGCGCAGCGCGGTGTCGCCGGGCTCGGGCGGCATGTCCATCGCGTAGACGGGCTGGCCGGGACGATCCTCGCGCGGCGAGGGCAGCCGCCCGCGCGCCGCCTCCCAGAGGTCGCCGACCGCTCCCTCTTCGCCGATCAGCATGCGGGCATGCCCACCGCCGATCGCCGGCGCGAAGCCTCCACAGCCGCGGCCGGAGGGGACGACGTTCGCCCCGACGTGGCAGAGCGCCTCCAGCCGCCCTCCCCGCTCGAGGCCGCGGAACCGTCCCAGGCGGCGTCGCGCCGCGTCTTCGAGGAAGACGCGCTCGACGGGATCCTCGGCGCAGAACTCGAGGATCTGATCCAGCGACGGCTCAACCAGCCCGGCCATGGGCGCGGATCGTTGCAAGACCGGCGGCGATGCGGGAGGCACTAGGGTTCTTCCGTGCCGATTCACCTTCGAGCGGAGCCCGGCGACTACGCCGACGCGTGCCTGCTGCCCGGCGACCCGCTGCGCGCGAAGTACATCGCCGAGACGTTCATGCAGGACGTCCGCCAGGTGAACGCCGAGCGCGGCATGCTCGGTTACACGGGCACCTTCAACGGCAAGCCCGTCTCGGTGCAGTCGTCGGGGATGGGCTGCCCGTCGGCCGGGATCGTCGTCGAGGAGCTGATCCAGCTCGGCGTCCAGCGCATCCTGCGCGTCGGAACCTGCGGCGGGCTGCAGCCCGACCTCTCGATCGGCGACCTCATCATCGCGCTCTCCGCCGTGCCGGCCGACTCGACCGCCACGCACCTGATCGGCGGCGAGCCGCATGCGCCGACCGCCGACTGGGAGCTGATCCACGGCGCCGTCCACCACGCGAAGGAGCTCGGCAAGCCGGTGCGCGTGGGGCCGATCGTGTCGAGCGACGTCTTCTACAACCCCGACGGCGGCCAGTACCAGCGCTGGTCCGACCGCGGCATCCTCGCGGTCGAGATGGAGGCGGCGATGCTGTTCACGATCGGCGCGCTGCGCAAGATCCGGACGGGCTGCCTGCTGATCGTCAGCGACATGGTCGTCGAGGGCGAGTTCGTGCGCATCTCCGACGAGGACATGAAGCGGGCCGTCGACGAGATGACCGAGCTGGCGCTGGCGACGGCGACCGACCCGCATTAGGCATGCCGACACCGGACCCGGGCCGGGCCGTCTTCCTCGTCAATCCGGCGTCCGCGAACGGCGCCACCGGCAAGCACTGGCCCGAGCTCGAGCGGCAGGCGCGCGACTTCGGCCTCGACCCGCACGTGCAGATGAGCAGCGGGCCCGGCGGGCTCGCCGAGCTCGCACGGCAGGCCGCGGACGACGGCGTCGAGCTCGTCGTTGCCGTCGGCGGCGACGGCACGGTGCACGAGGTCGCGAACGGGCTGCTGTCGTCAACACGTACGCCGCTGCCCGAGCTCGGCGTGCTCGCGCGCGGCACCGGCGACGACTTCGTGCGTGCGCTGGGCATCCCGGTTGCGGACATCGACGCGCTCACCGTGCTGCGCGACGGCCGCGCGCGGGAGCTCGACGCGGGCCGGGTGACCTACCGCACGCCGGAGGGCGCCGAGGCGGTCTCGCATTTCGTGAGCATGGCCGGCGTCGGGATGAGCGGCGCCGTCGCGCACAAGCTCAACACGACGTCGAAGCGGCTTGGCGGGCGCGTGGCCGGCCTGGTCGCCACCTTCGCCGTCTTCACGCGCTGGACGAACGTGGAGCTCCAGATCACCGTCGGCTCCGAGCACCGCCAGGGGCTGATGGAGGATGTGCTCGTCGGCAACACCGAGTTCCACAACGGCGGCATGCGGCTCACGCCGGGCGCGCTGCCCGACGACGGCCTGTTCGACGTCCTGCTCATCGGCGACGTCACCAAGCGTGACCTCGCGCTGAATTTGCACAAGCTCTACCGCGGGACGTTCCTCCCGCACCCGCGCGCCGAGCTCCTCCGCGGGGCGACCGTGTCGGTGGAGTCGCAGTCGCCGCTGCCGATCGAGCTCGACGGCGAGCAGCCGGGCACGACGCCCGCGCGCTTCGAGGTCGTCCCGCGCGCCCTGCGGGTGCGGGTGCCGGCGCCTAGCTCTTAGAGGAGCTGGAGGACTTCGAGCTCGACGAGCGAGTCGCCCGCTTCGGCTTCGCGAGGTCGTCGACCTTCTTCTCGAGCGCGGCCAGCCGCTTCTCGATCTCGTCGAGGCCGCGGAGACGCTTCTGCATCTCGTCCGAGCGCTCGCGCAGGGTCGTCGTCACTGTCGCCAGCCGGTGCAGTGCCGGCATCTCGCTCACCTTCGAGATCGCGTCCTCGCCGGCGTCGGCCAGCCGGCCAAACAGGTTTTGCGACTCCGCCATGGCCGTGACCATATCTAGCGGTGGATGAAGACGGGAGTCCCTGCCAGCACGAGCCGATGCAGGACGCGGGCCGCGGCGTCGGAGATGCGCATGCAGCCGTGGCTCACCGTGGCGCCGATCGAGCCCGGATCGTTGGTGCCGTGGATGGCGATCGGCCCGTCCTGCGGCCAGTTCCTCAGCGTCGGCGAGAACGCCGAGACGCCGGTTGACGATGTCGAACCGCGCGAGCACCGGGCCGCCCGGAAATTCACGGGCCGCGAGCGGCTCACCCGCGACGGCGACGACGGCCCGCCGCTCGCCGCCCATGCTCTGGACGGCGCCGGCCCGGCAGGCGCCGGCGGGGGCGCCCCCAGCGCCAGCTGCGGTCGAGGCCGCGACCGCGAGCCCGGCCAGAGGTAACAGAATGGTCACCAAACGGTGACAAAGTTCCGATAACTCCTTGCGCACCCCGACGTCCTACTTATCGTGAGACTCGTGGGGACACCCGCACAGGCGGTGCACAACCACCAGGCCGTCAAGGAGCACATCCTCGGCCAGCGCCACGGCATTCCGTACGAGGTCGAGCGCATCCGCTGCGCCGACTGCCGTGCCGTGCTGGAAGAGAAGCCGCTCCGCCGCGCAGCCGCCTAGCTGCCCGGCCGGCTCTGGGTCAGCACGCCGCTACGCGGCGACGGCCTCGCGTTCCATCTCCTCCCTGTAGCTGCCGCCTCGTGCCGCGCCGTTGAGCTTCGCGCGGTGGTAGTACGCCTGCTGGCCGGCGGCGACGTTCGCCTCCTGGCCGCCCCACGCCTTCAGTGCGGGCGCCTGGAGCGCCCGGCCGTACGAGAACGACAGCTCCCACGCGTGCGGCCCGCGGGCGTTCATCGCGTTCAGGTTCGCTGTGGCGTCCTCGTCCGACTGGCCGCCCGACAGGAACACGATCCCCGGGACGGCGGCCGGCACGTGTCGGCCGAAGCAGCGCAGGGTGTGCTCGGCGACCTCGTCGTGCGACGCCTGCTGTGGGCACGAGTAGCCCGAGAGCACCATGTTCGGCTTGAGCAGCATGCCCTCCGGGTCGACGCGCTGGTCGCGGAGCTCGGTGAAGACGGCGTGCAGCGTCCGCGACGTGACGTCGAAGCTGCGCTCAATCGTGTGGTCCCCGTCCATCAGCACCTCGGGCTCCACGATCGGGACGAGCCCGGCTTCCTGCGCCAGCGCCGCGTAGCGCGCGAGGGCGTGCGCGTTGACCCAGATCCCGTACTCGCTCGGGATGCCCTCGCCGATCGAGATCACGGCGCGCCACTTCGTGAAGCGCGCGCCCAGGCCGCGGTACTCCTCCAGCCGGTCGCGCAGGCCGTCGAGCCCCTCGGTGACCGTCTCGCCCGGCGCATTCGCGAGCGGCTTGGCGCCGATGTCGACCTTGATCCCGGGGATGACGCCCTTCTGCTCGAGCAGCTTCGGGAACGGCGTCCCGTCCAGCGCCAGCTGGCGGATCGTCTCGTCGAACAGGATCACGCCGCTGATGTACTGCTCGGCGCCCTCGGTGGTGAACAGCAGGTCGCGGTACGCGCGCCTGTTGTCCTCGGTCGACTCGAGGCCGATCGAGTCGAAGCGCTTCTTGATCGTCCCGCCGCTCTCGTCGGCGGCGAGGATGCCCTTGCCCGGCGCCACGAGCGCGCGGGCGGTCTCGTTCAGCTTTCTCATCGCTCCTCCTTGCGTCATCACGGCATCGTATTCCCCCGCGCGAGGAGGTCGACGACGGCCGTCAGCACCTCGCCCGCGCTCCCCTCGACACGGATTGCCGCGCGGCCGTCGAAGGCGGTCGGCCCCCGGTTGACGAGCGCCACCTGCCCGCCGGCGCGCACGGTCTCGAGCGGCAGGCCGGCGACGGGGTAGACCTCGAGGGTCGAGCCGATCACGAGCAGCAGGCGCGCGGCGGCGGCGAGCGCGAAGGCGCGTTCCATCGCGCCCTGTGGGAGCAGCTCACCGAAGAAGACGACGTCGGGCTTCGGCACTGCGCCGCAGTCGAGGCACCGCGGAACGCCGGCCTCGACGAGCGCGAGCACCTCGTCCAGCGTGTGGACGCGGCCGCACGCGGGGCAGGTCGCCGTCCGGATCGAGCCGTGCACCTCGATCACGTCGCGGCTGCCCGCGCGCTCGTGCAGCAGGTCGATGTTCTGCGTGACCACCGTGCCGACCAGGCCGCGCCGCTCGAGCTCGGCGATGGCGTGGTGGGCGGCGTTCGGCTCCGCCTGCGACAGCATCCGGTAGCGGCCGCCGTAGAACTCCCAGACGCGCTCGGGATCGCGCCGGAACGCGTCGATGGAGCCGTACTCGAGCGGGTCGAGCTTCGCCCAGACCCCCGTGGGCGAGCGGAAGTCGGGGATCCCGCTCTCCGTCGACACGCCCGCCCCGGTGAGCACGAGCGCCGGCGCGCCCTCGCGCAGCGCCTCGGCCAGGCGCTCGACGCTCACAGACCGCCCGCGTAGCCGTCGCCGCGGCCGTCGGAGCCGCCGACGAGCGCCTCGCCCAGGTTCAGGATCATCTGGCCGACGCCGAAGTCGTACGGCGCGTCGGCCCGCACGACGCGGTGGCCGCGCGCCTCGAGCTCGGCGGCGCGGTCCCACAGCCCCGGCTCGAGCCGCATCGTTCCGTCCGGCTCGACGCGAAAACGGGCCTGGTCGAGCGCCGACTGCGGGTCGTGGCCGAGTGCGACGACGGCGTGGATGACCTGGACGTGCCCCTGCGCCTGCATGGCGCCGCCCATGACGCCGAACGGCGACGCGCCGCCGTCGTGCACGAGCATCCCGGGGATGATCGTATGGAACGGGCGCTTGCCCGGCTCCAACCGGTTCGGGTGCCCCTCGGTCTCGACGAAGCAGGCGCCGCGGTTGTTGAGCGGGACGCCGGCCGCCGCGAGCCCCGAGCCGAACCCCTCGTACGTGCTCTGGATCAGCGACACCGCCATGCGGTCGGCGTCCACGGCGCAGAGATAGGTCGTGTCGCCCGCTGTGGCCCCGCCCGGAGCCCGCGGCTCGAAGGGCCGCTCGAGGAAGCCATCCGGCAGCGGCTCGTCGCCGACGTGCGCGTACGCGGCTGCGAGACCGGCCGCGACGGCGCCCACGCGGGCATCGAGGTCGCCCGGATCGGCGCCCTCGAGCAGCCGGAGCGCGACGAGCGCCGCGACGCCCTGCGTGTTCGGCGGCAGCTCGCACACCTCGACGCCGCCGAACACCACGCGGAGCGGCTCGACCCACTCCGAGCGGTGGGCGGCGAGGTCGCTCTCCTCGAGCCAGGTCACCGCTGCGATCGCGCGCGCCACGTCGCCGCGGTAGAAGCCGTCCGGCCCCTGCCCCGCGACCCGGCGCAGAGTCTCCGCGAGCTCGGGCAGCCGGTAGCGCTCGCCGACCTGCGGCGCGGAGAACGGCGCCCGGCCCTCGCGCTCGGCGCGTTGCCAGAGCGTCGCGACCCGCGCGGGCGCGGCGACACCGCGCTCGGCAAGGTCGGCCGCGCGCCCGAGCGCCCCGTCGAGACCGAGCCGCCCGAAGCGCGCGCTCAGCTCGAACCAGGCCGCGACCGCACCGGGGACGGTGACGGAGCGCGGCCCGAAGCGGTCGACTCCGCCGTGGTCGAGCACCGCCGGCGAGCGGCCCGAGCCGTTGAGCCCAACGAGCTCGCCGTCGCGCCAGACCTGGGCGAAGCAGTCGCCCCCGAGGCCGTTCAGGTTCGGCTCGACGACCGGCAGCACGGCTGCAGCGGCGAGCGCCGCGTCGGCGGCGTTGCCGCCCTGCTCGAGCGCGCGCAAACCGGCCCGGGTCGCGAGCGGGTGGCTCGTCGCGACCATTCCCTCGGCGGCGATCGCCGGCATGCGCGGGAACCCCGAGCCGCCGCCCGGCTGGAAGAGCCGCTCGAAATCCGGTCGCATAGGGTCCGTCACCCTGCCATGACCCGGCCATGACCGAGACCTTCAAGTTCCGCACCGAGGTGCGCGTCCGCTTCGCGGAGACGGACGCACAGGGCATCGCCCACCACGCCACGTACCTGGTGTGGTTCGAGGTCGCGCGCGTCGACTACCTGGCGCGCTTCGACGGCGGCTACCCGGGGCTGCAGGAGCGGGGCGTCGAGGCGCTGACGACCGAGGCGCACGCGCGCTACCTGGGGCCGGCACGCTTCAACGACACGATCGCGATCGCGGTCCGCTGCACAGGCCTCCGCGGCGCCCGCTTCCGGTTCGAGTACCACCTCACCCGCGGCGACGATCTGATCGCGGACGGATGGACCGGCCACGCGTGCGTCGACGCCAAGACGTTCGTCCCGACGCGGGTGCCCGCCTATCTGGCAGAGGCGATCACGGCGGCCGAGCGCCCTAGTTCGTCGTCGTAGACGGCGTCGTCGTCGTCGTGGTGGTCGTCGTCGTCGTCGACGACGTCGTGGTGTCCCCGCCCTTCGGCTTCGCCTTGCCCTTGGTGCCGACGAGGACGACCTGCGTCTCGCCGCGGTACGAGGAGTACCACGTCGTCCGCGACCGCACCTTGCCGTTCGGCGCGTAGACGGTGCGGGTCACGCTCGTCGAGCGCGGCGGCTGGCCATACGTCTGGATGACGTGCTGGCCCTTGGCGAGCGAGGGGTCGGACACGTTCTTCACCGGTACCGGGCCGGTGACGTTCAGCGGGCCGGTCTCCGACACGACCTTGCGGCCGGTCGGCGTCCCGTAGAGGTTGACGACGAGCGACGAGGGGCCGACGAACGTCCGCAGCAGCAGCCAGTGGCCCGTGTCGTTCACGAACTTGAGGTCGACGTCCGGGTAGTTGACGGTAGCGTCGCGGCCCTGAGGGTAGTGGCTGATGTAGAGCGCGTGGTTGGTGCGCGCGGTGATCGGCAGGCCCGCCTCGAACGCGGCGTTGAAGACGGTCGTCGAGACCTGGCAGATGCCGCCGCCGAGTCCCGTCTGGAGCTCCCCGTTGACGATGACGGGCGCCTCGAGGAAGCCCTTCTCCGCCGTGCGCTCGCCGGTCGTCCCGTTGAACGAGAACTCCTTGCCGGGCGCGATCAGCGCGCCGTCGACGAGGTGCGCGACCAGCTGCACGTTGTGGATGCGGTTCGCGTCGCCGCCGTAGATGGTCTCGTAACTCGAGACGACCTTGTTGACGCCCATCGCCCTGGCGTCGGCGGTCGTGCGCTCCGGCGCCGCGGAGACGATCGTCAGCGCCGCCGTGCGGTCGGTGCGCGAGAGCGCGGCGGCGAGCACGGCCGCGGCGGCCGCGCGCACGTCGAGCTCGCGGCCCGGCTTTGCGGGCGTGATCGTGACCCGGCCGCTCGTGTGCACCGCGAAGCCGGCGTCGACGGGCTTCTGGGCGACACGCTTGCCGAGCTTCTCGAAGTACGCGGTGGCCGCGGTGCCGCCGACCGCGAGCTTGCGCGAGCCGTCCGCGGGGAGCTGGAGCAGCTGAGCGACACGCCAGCGCGGCAGGCGCCAGGTGCGCTGCCCGAGCTCGAGCCGCACCGGCGCCGAGACGGCGAGGCGGGTCTGGGCGAGGGCGCGCTGCAGCTGGGCGGCCTGCACCTTCGCCGGGCGCACGACGACCGGCAGCGAGACGCGCTGGCCGCGCCTGAACCCGGAGAGGGCGCGGAGGAGGACATCCTCCGCGGACTCGCGGTCGAGCGTGATCGCGTCCTGCGCCGGGGCGATCGCCGGGTGGAGACCCCGGAGCACGACCGCCGCATCTTGCGGCTTCGTGCCGAGCGAGCGCTCGATGCGGTCGACGTAGTAGTTCAGGGCGGGCACGTAGACGCGTGTCTGAGGCGTCACCTCGGCGCCGAAGATGCGGACGCTCAGACGGCGAAGCCCCTGGACCGGGCCGAAGCCGTCCCCGTTCTGGCGTGCGGCCTCGACGGCGGCGCGCCAGTCGACCTGGAGCTCGAACTGCTTCGCCGACAGGTGCCAGTGCTTCGGCCCGGCGGTGAAGCTGATCGGGACGGCGCTGACCGCGTCGGCGCGCTGCTGGAGCAGCCGCGTGGCCGCCGTGGTCGAGAGGCCGCCGACGTTGACCCCGGCGATCTTCGTTCCGGCGGGCAGCGTCGAGGACGAGCCGGCGAACGCGAAGCCGAGCCCGGTGGCGACCAGCCCGATCGCGAAGACGGCCGCGACGGTCCAGAGCGCAGCCCGCGCGCCGACGGACCGCCGACGGCGGACCGGGACCGTGCGAACCCGTGCGTCGACCGCCACGCCGACAGATTAGCCGCGGCTGCCCGGGCTCCTTTCGGTTGTGGACAGCCCTTTACGCGCTGGGCATGAAGATCTCGCGCGCGATCACGAGGCGCTGGATCTGGGACGTTCCCTCGTAGATCTGGAAGAGCTTGGCGTCACGCATGAGCTTCTCGACCGGGTACTCCTTGATGTAGCCGTATCCGCCGAGCACCTGGACGGCGTCGGTCGCGACCTTCATCGCCGTGTCGGCGGCGAACCGCTTCGCGAACGACGAGTACAGCGTGGCCTTCCGGCCGTAGCCCGAGTCGAGCATCCACGCGGCCTGCCATACGAGCAGGCGAGCTGCCTCGATCTCCGTGGCCATGTCGGCGATCAGGAAGTTGACGCCCTGGTGCATCGCGATCGGGACGTCGAAGGTCACGCGCTGCTTCGCGTAGTCGACGGCGTGCTCGTACGCGGCCTGGGCGACGCCGACCGCGCCGGCGGCCGTGCCGGGCCGCGTGACGTCGAGCGTCTGCATCGCGATCTTGAAGCCGTCCCCCTCCTCGCCGACCCGGTTCGCCGCGGGGACGACCACGTCGGTCAGCGAGAACGCGGAGGTGTCGGTCGAGCGCTGCCCCATCTTGTCGAGGTGCTGCTCGATGACGACGCCGGGCGTGTCCATGGGCACGATGAACGCCGACAGCCCGCGGTGGCCGGCGGCCGGGTCGGTCTTGGCGAACACGACCGTCCAGGCGGCATGGCCCGCGTTCGAGATGAACGTCTTGGAGCCGTTGAGGACGTACTCCTCGCCCCGGCGGACGGCGGTCGTCTTGATCCGGGCGACGTCGGAGCCGGCGTCCGGCTCGGTCAGCCCGAAGGCACTGAGGATCGGCTCCTCGAGCAGCGGCGTCAGCCAGTCCCGCTTCTGCTCGTCGCTGCCGGCGAGCAACACGGGGCCGGAGCCGAGCGTGTTGGCGGTGATCGAGACGGCCATGCCGGCGCAGCCCCAGGAGAGCTCCTCGCTGATCAGCATCCCGTCGAAGCCGGGCAGGCCGAGGCCGCCGTACTCCTCCGGGACGTGCGGGTTCATCAGCCCGACCTCGTGCGCCTTGGCGACGACGTCGGCCGGATGCGTCGAGTTCTCGTCGTACTCCGCGGCGCGCGGCCGGATCTCGCGCTCGGCGAACTCGCGCGCCAGCTCGCGCAGCGCCCGCTGCTCGTCGGACAGGGCGAACGAGACGCCCGTCACGACAGGCCGCGACGTTTCTATGGTCGCCACCGCTTCCTCCTCAACGGTCGATTGACTCGTCAGTCAATCGTACGGACGGCAACCTCCGCGGTCAAGCTCGGCGCCGGCTCGCGGCCCTGGCCGCGCCCCGCGATCGCTGCCGCGCCGACGACCACCGCGCCGAACGCGAGCAGCCGCAGCAACCCGAGCGCCCCGCCCGGGAGGCCCTCGGCGTAGAGCGTCGTCCCGGCCAGGATCGGCAGCGCGTTCGTGGCGAGCGTCGCGACACCGGCCGTTGCGAGCGCGCCGCCGCGCTGGAAGCCGAGCTGGAGCGCCACAAACGCAAGCCCGTGGCAGGCGAGCAGCACCGGCACGAATGCCAGCTCCGCCCCGCCTGCCACGGCCTGCTTGGTGGCGACGTCGCCGGCGGCGTACAGGACGCCGGCGGCGATCCCGAGGCCCGCGCCCGGCGCCACAACCCGGGCGAGCGGCCCTGCCGAGACCCCGGCCGCGGCGGCCGATGCGACGCACCACGCCGCAACGGCCACCGCGGACGCCTCGGAGCCGGCGGCCGCACCGCCCGCAAGCGACACGCCGAGCGCAGCGAGCCCGGCGACCGACCAGATCACCCCGACGCTCTCGCGGCGCGACAGCGGCGTTCCGGCCGCGCGCACGAGCAGCGCGAGGACGCCGATGCCGCCGGCCGCCGTCGCCTGGACGAGCGACAGCGGCGCCAGCCGGAGCGCCGCGATGTACGCGGCCCAGCCCCCGATTCCGACCGAGAACCCGGCAAGCCAGCGCGGGCTGCCGAAGAGCGCGCGCAGCGAGACGAGCGGCCGCCGGATGCTGAGCGGCGGCAGCCCGGAGGCCACGTCGTGCTGGCGGAAGAACGCCCAGTTGAGTGCGAACGCCGCGACGAGGGCCAGCGCGAGCCCGGCGGCGATCACGCTCGCTTCCTTCCGCTGAACGGCAGGTACGCCTCGGCGGCGAGCGCCGCGATGCCGACGCGGGGCAGGTCGCGGCGGCGCTCGTAGACGACGAAGCGCCGCTCCCAGCCGGGCAGGAACTTGCGGTTGAAGGTCAGCAGGTTGTCGAGCTGGAAGTGGCCCTTCAGCGCGAGCAGGGCGCGCCGCTCGGCGCGCTGGACCGTGGAGAGCTCGGCGTCGGGAGTCAGCAGCGCCGCGAACGGGGCGAAGTTGAGCGAGATGCGCTCGTACCCCTGCGCGCGCGCCCAGTCGACCGTCTCGCAGACGAGCCACTCGTTGAACCCGTTCGGGGTCGTGCGCAGGCGCGGCATCGACGAGAGCGACAGCGCCGCGGCGCAGCGCGAGGCGGCGAAGTGGAGGAAGCCGGCCGGCTCACCGTCGGGGTCGAAGCCGATCGCGAAGACCGCGTCCTCGTCGTCGAGCCGGAAGAGTGCGTCGAGCGCCATGACGAAGCCGCGGTTCGGCTCGGCGCCGCGCCACGCGCGCGCAACCGCCTCGAGCTTGTCGCGCAGGGGCGGTGGGATCTCGCGCGGGTGGAGCAGCTCGGCGCGGTAGCCGGCCCGCTGCAGGCGGTGCACGGACTGGCGCACCTTGCGGATCGCGCGGCCGTCGAGGGAGAACGAGGCAGTGTCGACGACGGCCTCGTCGCCGTGGTACAGCGCGTGCAGGCCGTGCGCGCGGTAGAGCTCGAGGCGCCGCTCCGACGCGCCGAGGATGGCGATCCGCCAGTCGCGCGCGTGTGCGTGCTCGGCGAAGCGCCCGACCAGCCCGTCGAACAGGTCCGGAGACCCGATCGGGTCGCCCGAGACGATCGCCACGCCGCCGACGACCCGGTAGGCGAGGAACGCCTGCCGGTCCTCGCTGAAGAAGTACGACTTGTCCCCGCGCAGCACGAAGGGCGCGAGCGTGTCCATCCCCCACGCCTGCACCAGCGCGCGCACCGTCTCGCGCTCGTCCGCCTGCTGACGGACGCGGTGCCGCCACGGCGCAAGCCACGCTGCCACGATGGCCGCGGTCGCGACGAGGCCGAGCAGCAGCACCGAGACGGGGAACCACTCCCCGATCGGGCCGGCGAGGTGCGGCGAGCCCCGCGTCGTGCGGAAGAGCAGCGCGTCGGTCGTCTCCCTGGTAGCGAAGGAGAGCGTGTACGGGCGGTCGGCGGCGAGCCGGTTCCACCAGAGCGCTACCGCCCCGTACGCGTAGATGGCGGCCAGGAACGCAGCGGCATGCAACGCGACGCGCGGGTGCGACCGGGGGTCTCCGCGCGCCGTGAAGTGATGCCGGAAGGCGACGAGCAGGAGCGCGACCAGCAGCGCGGCGATCGCGCCCTCGTCGAAGCGGTGCAGCACGTGCAGCGTGCCGATGGCGCCGAGCAGCACGAGCGCGAGCTGCCAGGCGCGGTGCTTCCGGCGCGCCAGGCCGCGCGCGACGAGCAGCAGGGCCAGCCCGAGCGGCGGGACGAGCGCGTGCGCGAGCGGCCGGACGCCCGCCGGGACGAGCGACGCCAGCAGGCTGTCCCCGTGGGGCGGCAGCACGGCGTCGAGCATGCCGAGCCCCCCGACCGCGCCCACGAGCACCGCGAGCAGGAGCGGCGCACTGGTCGCATCGCGTCGCGGTCTGCGGCCCACGACGGCGCCTGCGAAGCCCGCGAGCGCGGCCGGAAGGTAGACGGCCCGGAGCGATGCGGCTGCGTGGAACGCGTCGCTGGGCGGGATCTGCCGGACGATCGCGATCGAGACGCCGGTCGTCAGGTAGGTCCAGAAGCCGACGCCGAGCGCAAGCAGCACGGCCGCGGTCGGACGGTCGGCCTTGAGCGCGCGGGCGAGCAGCCCGAGCGCCGCAGCGGCAGCGGCCCACACGAGCACGAACACCGCGAGCGGCGAGGCGCCCCGCCTGGCCAGCTCGTCGAGCGGCAGCGCCTCACCGATGCGCGGCCCCGGCACACCCCCCGATGGGCCGAGAACGTAGAGCCACCCAGTCGCAGCGGCGGCAATTGCGATGCCCGCGGGCAGGCCGGCGGCTACCCGGATGACGCGCAGCGCGCTACGCACGCGCGAGCCTCCGCGTCGCGGCGAGCAGCGCCTGCTGCGCATGCGTGCGCCAGACCGCCCAGTTGTGGCCCCCGGGGACGAGCAGGAAGCGGTGCGCGATGTGGAGGTGCGCGAGCTCGCTCGCGAACGCCTCGTTCTGGACGCGCAGTGGATCCTCGCTGCCGGAGTACAGCCAGACGTACGTGTGCGCCCGCCGCAGCGCCGGTGCGGCGCGCGCGAGCGTGGTCAGCGGCGTGTTGCGGGCGAGCAGCGCGGGCTTGCCGCCGAAGATCGCCTGCACGTTGTCGGCGCGCGCGTAGCCGGACCAGCTCTCGAGCACGCGGAACTCGCCGGGATGGTGAAGGCCGATGTTCAGCGCGCCGTAGCCGCCCTCCGAGAGGCCGGCGAGTGCGCGACCGGCGCCGCCCGGGATCGTCCGGAACCGGCGGTCGACGGCGCGCACGAGGTCGCGCGCGACGAACGTCTCCCAGCCCTCATGCGGGTGGATGCCGTTCGCCCACTCCTTGTCCGTGAAGGTCCCGGTCGAGCCGTACGGCATGACCAGGATCGGCGGCGTGATGCGGTGGCGCGCGGCCAGCGCGTCCTCGAGCACGCCCAGGCGGACGGTGAGCAGGAAGGCCAGCGGCCGGCCCGGGAACCCGTGCATGAGGTAGAGGACCGGGTAGCGCCGGTGCGGATGGGCGGCGTAGCCGGGCGGGAGGTAGACGTACGCGGTCTGCGTGCGGCCGAGCGCCGGGCTGACGACGCCGATCTTCTCCGTCGTGCCCTGAACGGTGACGTAGGCGGGATCCTGCGGCGGGGCGAAGCCGCGGTAGAGCCAGTAGTTCCACGCGTAGCGCTCGACGCCGAGCAGGCCGACCGCCACGAAGAGCGCGATCCCGAGCGTCGCGAGGCCGATGACCGCCCATCGGCGGCCCGCGACCTCCGGGAGCGCGGTCGCGGTGTTCGACACAGATTCGTTATAGGACGAGCAGGTTCGCGGAGGATTGACCGCGGTTACGCGGCCGCGGACTTCACGTTATGCACAGGTTGCGCCTAAGCTCGCCCGCCGTGGCAGTCACGACGGCACAGGGCCCGCTCGTCGGGACGAACGAAGTGACCTTCCGGTTCACCGATCCGACGCGGGCCCTCTCCGGCGTCGCGCTCGCGCACGAGCTGCACCGGCCCCGCCGGGTCGAGTTCCGCCGCGGGCCGCGCCGCGGAACGTGGCAGCTCGACTTCCGGCTGCCCGACGTGAACCGGATGGAGTACCTCCTCGAGCTGACCCCGCGCGGCCAGGAGCGGCGCCTCGTCCCCGACCCGGCCAACGCGCTGCGCGCGCCGGGCGTGTTCGGCGAGAAGTCCGTGGTCGAGCTGCCGTCCTATGACCCGCCGGAGTGGGTCGCCGACGACGAGTCGCCGCCCGGCGAGGTGAACGAGCTCGAGCTGCGGGTGCGCGCGCTCGGCACGGTGCAGATGCTCGTGTGGGCGCCGGCGGACGCGGACCCGCAGGAGCCGCTGCCGCTGCTCATCGCCCACGACGGCCCGGAGTACGCCGAGCTCGCCGGGCTGATCCGCTTCCTCGACCACGTCGTCTCCTTCGGCGAGGTGCCGCCGCTGCGCGCCGCCCTGATCCAGCCGGTCGACCGCAACGAGACCTACTCGGCCTCCGCCCGCTACGCCCGGGCCTTCGCACAGGACCTCATGCCGCGGCTCGAGGAGGCCCTGCCGACGGACGGAACGCGGCCCGTGATCATGGGCGCGAGCCTCGGCGGCCTCGCCGCGCTGCATGCGCACTGGCAGCACCAGGTCGCCGGGGGGCTCTTCCTGCAGTCCTCGAGCTTCTTCCGCGAGCGCTGGGACAAGCAGGAGTCCGGCTTCGGCCGCTTCGGCCGCATCGCCCGCTTCGTCGGCCATGTCCTGCACGGCCGCGCCGCGCCGCCGCCCGTGCCGGTGACGATCACCGTCGGCCGGGGCGAGGAGAACCTCGACAACAACCGCGCCGTCGCCAAGGCGCTCGACGCGCAGGGCTGGGACACCCGGTACATCCCCGGCCGCGACGCGCACAACTTCACGGCCTGGCGGGACCTGCTCGACAGGAATCTCACCGAGGTCATGCTGCGAGCGTGGACGTGAACCGCCGCGAGGTCTCGATCTACGCTCCGGCGATCGGCGCCGACGGCACCGTGCTCGCCTACGGGCACTGGGGCCGGCCCGTGCTCGCGTTCCCGTCGGAGCAGGGGCCCGCGTGGCAGTACGAGGAGCGCGGCATGGTGGCGGGAATCGGCGAGCTGCTCGACGCCGGCCGCATCAAGCTCTACTGCGTCTCCAGCTTCGACTCGGAGAGCTGGCACGCGAAGCACCTGCCGATGGAGGAGCGGGCGATCCGCCACGGCGCGTACGAGGACTGGATCGTCAATCAGGTCGTGCCGTTCGTCCGCGACGACTCGGGCGGGCGCTCCGACCTGATCGCGAACGGGCCCAGCTTCGGCGCCTTCCACGCCGCGAACTTCGCGCTGCGGCGGCCGGACCTGTTCCCGCTCGCGATCTGCCAGTCGGGCGTCTACGACATCGCTCCGATCGGCTGGGGCGACCGCGGCGACGCGACCTACTTCAACAACCCCGCCGACTACGTCCAGCACATGGGCGGCGACCACCTCGACTGGATCCGCGGCAACGCCAACCTCCTGCTCGTCTGCGGCCAGGGCCAGTGGGAGGACACGACGGGGGCGCTCGCGAGCACGACGGCGTTCGCAGGCGAGCTCGGCGCCAAGGGCATCCGCCACGAGCTCGACCTCTGGGGCCACGACGTGCCGCACGACTGGCCGTCGTGGCGCGCGCAGCTCGCGCATCACCTGCCGCGCTTCTGCTGACGGACCTGCGCGGCCGGCGCCGCCGTATCCGTCGCATGAACCGGCGCCGGTTCCTGCTTGCCACCGCCGCGGTCGCGCTCGTGCGCGACTTCGAGGCGCTCGGCGCCGCCGAGCCGGTCGCGCTCGTCACTGCCGACACCGAGTCGCGCGTGCTCGCGGTCGGCCTGGACGGGCGCATCCGGAAGGAGATCCCGACGCTGCCGGGCCCGCGGAGCATCCAGACGGTCGGCGAGCACGCGGTGGTCGCGCACACGGCCGCGGGCGCGCTGACGATCTTGCGCGGGCTGCGCGTGCGCCACGTCATCCGCGGCTTCGACCAGCCGCGCTACACGGCCGGCTCGCCGGACGGGCGGCTCGCGTACGTGACCGACTCGGGCCGCGGCGACGTGGCGGTCGTCGACGTCGCCGCCGGGCGGGTGCTCGCGCGCACGACGGTCTACGGGCCGGCGCGGCACATCAGCCTCTCAGGGGCGGACGCTGTGGGTCGCGCTCGGCTCGAGCGCCGAGCGGATCGCCGTCCTGAGCGTCGCGCGGAAGCCGGCGCTCGTCCGCTTCCTGACAACGCCGTTCCGCGTCCACGACGTCGGCTTCGAGCCCTCCGGGCGGCGGGTCTGGGTGACGTCGGGCGACGACCACCACCGGACGGTGCTCGTCTACGAGCGCGGGGCCGTGGTGCGGCGGCTGGCCGCCGGCGCGACGCCGCAGCACGTCACCTTCGCCGACAGCGACGCGTTCGTGTCGAGCGGCGACGACGGCGTCGTGCGCGTCTTCTCAGCTGCGCAGACGGACGGCTTCTACGAACAACCGAGGTGCCGCTCGGCTCGTTCAACGTCCAGGCGGCCGGCGGCGTCGTGCTGACCCCGTCGCTGACGCGCGGGACGCTGTGCGTGCTCGACCGGCGCGGCCGGGTGTCGCTGCGCGAGCGTGTCGCGGCGTCGTCGCACGACGCCTGCCTCGTCCGCGTGGCGTAAGCGCGGGGATCAGCGCTCTGCGCGGGCCACCCGCAGCAGGAAGGCCGTGAGGCCCGGCCGGCGCGGTGCCTGAGCCGGCGGTGCCGCGGGCCTCGCGCGCCGCGCCTCGGCGGCGAGCTGCCCTCTCGCCGCTTCCCGCGCAAACTCCGCCTGTCGTTCTGCAGCCAGCATGCGGTATGTCTCGTCCATCTTCGTCTCCGTTCCGCTCGATGCCGTAGTGCGGACGGTGGAGACGCCGGCTTACGCGGACCTAATGCGCACCTAACGCGGGCTGTTCGCCACGCGTCAGGCGGCCTAAGATCGCGGCTAGAACGACATGCCGCCTCCCGCGCCAGGAGCTTCGCGCCTCGAGATCCTCCTGCTCGGGCCGGTTGAGGCGCGCCTCGACGGCGAGGCGCTCACGCTGACGCGCCAGAAGCTGCGCGCGCTGCTTGCGCTGCTCGCGCTCAGTCCGAACGAGGTCGTCTCGACCGATCGGGCGCTCGACGCGCTCTGGGGCGAACAGCCGCCCCCGACTGCACCCGTGGCGCTGTACGGGCTCGTCTCGGCCCTCCGCAAGGCGCTCGGTCCTGAAGGCGTGCAACTCGTGACCCGGCCGCCGGGGTATGCGCTCGACGTCCCTGCCGACACCATCGATCTCGGCCGCTTCCAGCTTCTCGTGGCCGCGGGCCGCCGGGCACTCGACGAGGGAGATCCCACCAGCGCGGCGGCAAGCCTGACCGAGGCGCTCGCGCTCTGGCGTGGGCCGCCGCTGCACGACCTCGCCCCACTGCCGTTCGCAGAGCTAGAGGTCGGACGGCTGGCCGAGCTTCGGCTGGCCGCGGTGGAGGACCGGATCGAGGCCGACCTGGGCCGCGGGCGAAACGGCGACCTCGTGCCGGAGCTCGAGCGGCTCGTCGCCGAGCACCCGTTGCGCGAGCGCCTGCGTGGCCAACTCATGCGTGCGCTCTACCGCGCTGGTCGCCAGGCCGACTCGCTCGCCGCCTACCGCGCCGCGCGGCAAACGCTCGTGGACGAGCTCGGCCTCGAGCCTTCGGACGACCTGCAGGCGCTCGAGCGCTCGATCCTCCAGCACGACGCGGCGCTTGCGCCTCCGGAGAACGGCGCGCAGCCCACTCCGCATGCTCCCGGCCGGCGCCCGTACCGATGGATCGCGCTCGCGGGAGCCGCAGCGATTGCGGGCATCGCCGTGGCCGCGCTCACATTGCGCGATGCGGGCGGGGGCGCTGTCAGCGTCATCCCGAACGGGGTCGGCGTGATCGAGAACGGCAGGCTCGTCGCCGCCGACGCCGTCGGGGCCTCGCCGAGCGACGTCGCCGTCACGAGCGACAGCGCCTGGGTCACGAGCACGGACGACCAGACGGTGGCGAAAGTGGATCCCGACACCGGCCGGGTCCAGCAGACGATCAAGGTCGGCAGCGGCGCGTCCGGAGTCGCGGCGGACGAGCACGGCGTGTGGGTGGCCAATGCCCTGGCCGGGACGGTCACGCGGATCGATCCGAGGGTGAACGGGGGCAGAGTCGTCGAGACGATCCGGGTGGGCGAGTCACCCGTGGCGCTCGCGCTCGACGGCGACGTGCTCTGGGTCGTGAATCGGGACGATCAGGCGCTCGTGCGTCTTGACGCGCGAACAGGGCGCAAGCTCGATCGGATCCCGGTCGGGGGGTCTCCCCGCGCGGTGGCCGTGAGCCCCGGCGCCGTCTGGGTTGCCGACGACGTTCAGAATGCCGTCTTCCGAATCGACCCCGTCCGGCGGACGGTCGTCCACCAGATCAACGTCGGCAACGGCCCGGTGAGCGTCGCCGTCGGGAAGGGCTCGGTCTGGGTCGCCGACAACCTCAGCGGCACGGTCGACCGGATCGACCCTGCCCGAAACGTCGTCGTTGAGACGATCCCGGTCGGAGACGGACCGCGCGGGCTCGCCGTCGTCCCCGACGGGGTGTGGGTGAGCAACGAGTTCGACGGCACCCTGCGCCTGATCGACGCGCGCACGAATCGGGTCACGCGGACGATCCGGATCGCCGGCCGCCCCGAGGGTATCGCGGCGGCCGGCGCGAAGCTGATCGTCGCCGTCCGCCCGGAAAGCACTGTCCATCGGGGTGGAACGCTTCGCATCGGTTCGCCTGTGCTCATTCCGTCCCTCGACACGCTGAGCGGCTCACCGGCAGCGCTGGACACGAACGACGGCCTGGTCGGCTTCCGCAAGGTGGGCGGCACCGACGGCGGAGAGCTCGTCCCGGACCTGGCCGTCGCGATTCCCGCGCCGACTGACGGGGGCCGCAGCTACAGCTTCCGGCTCCGCCCGGGAATCCGCTACTCCAACGGACAGCTCGTGCGGCCCGCCGACTTCCGCCGCGCGCTCGAGCGCGCGATCGTGCGCGCGCCGGACATCGCCTACTACTACCGCGGAATCGTCGGCGCGGAGCGGTGTGTGCCCAGGCCGGCTCGCTGCGACCTGGCCCGCGGGATCGTCGGCGACGAACGTGCGCGCACGGTGACCTTCCATCTACGTGCACCCGATCCCGACTTTCTCTATGCCCTCGGCCTGCCGTATGCCTTCGCCGTCCCGGCCGACACGCCGCTGAAGGACGTCGGCCGGCACGCACCGCCCGCCACCGGCCCCTACATGGTTGGCAGCTTCGATCCTCGGACGCACCTGACCCTCGTCCGAAACCCACGTTTCCGGGAGTGGTCGAAGGCCGCCCAACCGGACGGGTACCCCGACCGCATGGTCGTCACCCCCACCTCGCCCGTTGAAGGCGTGCGAGCAGCCGAGAGCGGCAAGCTCGACCTCGCGTTCAACGTTCCCGCCGAGCTCCAACACGCGGCCGCGACTCGGTACGCAAGCCAGCTCCACGTGAATCCGCTCAACGGGGTGACGTACCTCTTCCTGAACACGAAGGTGGCGCCGTTCGACGACCTGCGCGCGCGCCGCGCGGTCAGCTATGCGGCCGACCGGGCCGCGGCGGTTCGCATCTCGGCCCGCGCGAGAGGGGCAGAGGCGACGTGCCAGATCCTGCCGCCCGATTTTCCGGGCTACCGGCCGTACTGCCCGTACACGTCGGGTGATCCCCGGCGCGGCGTCTGGAAAGCGGCGGACCTGACCCGGGCGCGCGCGCTCGTCGCAGCGTCGGGCACGCTCGGGATGCCGGTGGAGGTGTGGGTGCCGACGAGCCACCTTGGCGAGGGGCCTTACCTCGCGGCGCTCCTGCGGAGCATCGGATATCGCGCCCGGTACCGCGACGTCAGCATGAAGGCGTTCTACGGTCACGGCGGTCCGCCCCAGCGTGTGCAGGCCGGAGTGACGTCGTGGTTCGCCGACTTCCCGGCGGCGTCCAACTACATCGGGTTCTTCTTCGCGTGCGACGGGCCAGGCAACATGTTCAGGTTCTGCGATCGCAGCATCGACCGGCGAATCAGCCGGGCCCGCGCGTTGCAGGCGACCGACCCCTACCTCGCCAACGGCATGTGGGCGTCACTGGATCGCGCGATCGTCGACCGGGCGCCGATGGTGCCGCTCGTCGCCTTCAACGAGGTCGACATGGTGTCGCGGCGGGTCGGCAACTACCAGTTCACCCCACAGTGGGGCGTGCTGCCGAACCAGCTCTGGGTTCGGTAGACGACGGGCGGATCGGGTAGAAACGGCGTGTGTCCTCGCACCTGATCGGCCTGCTGCTGGGCACCGAGGAGGACTGGCCGACCGCGTTCGAGCACCTGCTCGGCCGCGTCGGGGCCATCCAGCACGGCGGCGAGACGCACGAGTTGACCACCGAGCGCGTCATGAACGAGCCGTTCGACCTGCGCTACCGGCCGCGGCACGCGCTCGTCATCGACCGCCTCGCGTGGTGGTACTTCGTGCCGCGCGAGTGGTTGAAGAAGATCTCCCTGATGGACGACGTGTACCTCCTGAACAACCCGTTCACGTTCCAGGCCATGGAGAAGCACTCCGCCTACTGCGCGATGATGCGGCTCGGCCTGAACGTCCCCGAGACGTGGATGATCCCGCACAAGGAGCCACCGCGCTCGGTGCGCTTCGAGTCGGCCACCGCGCGCTGGGAGACGATGGCGTCGCGGTACAACGCGCCGTTCGACCTGGACGCGATCGCAGGGCACATCGGCTTCCCGCTGTTCATGAAGCCGTTCGACGGCGGCCAGTGGGTCGGCGTCACGCGCGTCGCGTCGCCCGACGAACTGCACGCGGTCTATGACGAGTCCGGCGAGCGGCTCATGCACCTGCAGGCCTCCGTCGAGGACTTCGACGTCTTCGTCCGGTCGCTCTCCATCGGCGCCGAGACGATGGTCATGCGCTACGACCCGTCCGTCCCGCTGCACGCGCGCTACACGGTCGCGCACGACTTCCTCTCGCCGGACGTGGGCGCGGAGGTCGTCGCGATCTCCCGGCTCGTGAACGCCTTCTTCCGCTGGGAGTTCAACTCGTGCGAGACGCTGGTCAAGGACGGCGTCGTCTATCCGATCGACTACGCCAACGCGTCGCCGGACGTCGCGCTCACGTCGCTGCACTACTACTTCCCGTGGGCGATCAAGGCACTCGTCCGCTGGTGCACCTTCTGCACCGTGGTCCGCCGGCGCATGCGCCTCAACCAGAACACGCGCGCGTACTTCGACATCGGCGACCGCGACGACCTCACGTACCAGCAGAAGCTGGACGGCTACCGCGGGCTGGCCGAGGACTACTTCGACGTCGACCACTACCGCGAGTTCTGCGACACGCACCTCGCACACCTCGACGATGCGGCCGTCGACTACGTCGAGAGCCCGCAGTTCGACGGGCTGATCGTCTCCACGGTGCAGGCGACGTTCCCCGAGCACGAGCACGAGCACTTCGTCGCGCACTACCGCGGTCTGCTGGGTATGTGGGTCGCCGACCAGCACGCGGCAGCGCGCGTATAGCCTCCGTTTCGTGGACTTCGAGCTCACAGACGAGCAGCGGCTGATCCAGGACACCGTCCGCGCGTTCGTGGACGAGCGCGTCCTGCCGGTCGCAATCGAGAACGACATAAACCACCGGCTCGACATGGGCGCGATCGAGGGCATGGCCGAGCTCGGGATCCTCGGGATCATCATCCCCGAGGAGTACGGCGGCGCCGGCCTCGACTACGTGTCGGAGGCGCTCGCGTGCGAGGAGATCGAGCGCGGCGAGGCCGCCTTCCGCACGCTGATCTCCGTCCACGTCGGGCTCAACTCGTCGACGCTGCTGCGCTACGGCACCGAGGAGCAGAAGCAGCGCTACCTGGTGCCGCAGGCGCGCGGCGAGAAGCTCGCCTGCTTCGGACTGACCGAGCCCGCCGCCGGCTCCGACGTCGCCGCGATGCGCACGACGGCACGGCGCGAGGGCGACAGCTACGTCCTGAACGGGCAGAAGAACTGGATCTCGTACGCCTCGGTCGCGCAGCACCAGCTGGTGTTCGCGAAGACCGACCCTGCTGCGAAGCACAAGGGCATTTCGGCGTTCATCGTCGAGCGCGACTGGCCGGGGGTCACGACGCGGGACACGGAGAACAAGCTGGGCATCTGGGCCGGCTCGACGGGTGAGCTCTTCTTCGGGAACGTGGAGGTGCCGGCGGCGAACCTCCTCGGCGAGGAGGGCCAGGGCTTCGAGATCGCCATGTACGCCCTCGACCAGGGCCGCTTTACCGTCGCCGCCGGCGCGGTCGGCGTCGTCCGGGCCTGCCTCGAGCGGTCGGTCGAGTACGCGCGCGAGCGCGAGACGTTCGGGCAGCCGATCGGCAAGTACCAGTTCGTCCAGGACATGATCGCCGAGATGGTGCTCGGCTACGAGACGTCGAAGCTGCTCGTCATGCAGGCCGCCTGGATGAAGAACGAGGGGCTGCGCAACACGCGCGAGACGTCGCTCGCGAAGTGGCACGCGACCGAGTCGGCCTTCAAGGCGGCGCACCTGGCCATCCAGGTGTTCGGCTCGTACGGCTACTCGGCGGAGTACGGCATCGAGCGGTACTTCCGCAACGCGCGCGCCCCGATCATCTACGAGGGCACGACGCAGATCCACAAGATGATGCAGGCGGAGCACGCACTCGGGCTGCGGCGGCTGAACGGCCACACGGGCGAGATGTCCCCGCTCGTCTCGTGGGGACCACCGCTCGCGGCCGCCACCGCGTAGGTGGAGCTCCCGCTCGAGGTCGAGGAACTGCTGCGGGGGCGCAACTTCGCGCACCTCGCGTCGCTCTTGCCCGACGGGTCGCCTCACTCGGTGCCGATCTGGGTCGGCGTCGAGGACGGACGGATCGCCTTCTTCACGGGCGACGGGACGCGCAAGGCACGCAACCTGGAGCGCGACGGCCGCGTCGCGATCTCGGTCACCGACGACCGGAACCCGTACCGCTCCTGCTGGATCCGCGGACGCATCGTCGAGCGCCTCACGGGCGACCGCGCAAACAAGATCGTCGACCGGATCTCCATGCGCTACACGGGCCAGCCGTTCCCGATGCGCGACCGCCTCGTGCTGCTGATCGAGCCAGAGCGCTGCGGCACGATGACGCTGCCGTTCGACCACGAGCGGCCCTAGCTGTGCGAACATGTGTTCGTGTCGATCCTGCACGCGGATCTCGACGCCTTCTATGCCTCGGTCGAGCAGCGCGACGACCCTCGGCTCCGCGGCCGCCCCGTGATCGTCGGCGGCGGGGTCGTGCTCGCCGCCAGCTACGAGGCGAAGGCGTTCGGCATCCGGACGGCCATGGGTGGGCGCGAGGCGCGCCGCCGCTGCCCCGGCGCAACCGTCGTCCGCCCGCGCATGGACGCCTACTCGGAGGCGAGCAAGGCCGTCTACCGCGTCTTCGAGGACACGTCGCCGCTCGTCGAGGCGCTGTCGATCGACGAGGCGTTCATCGACGTGCGCGGGATGCGGCGCATGGCCGGGACGCCGCTCGAGATCGCCGCGCGTCTGCGCGGGCGCGTGCTCGAGGAGGTCGGCCTGCCGCTCACCGTGGGGATCGCCCGCACGAAGTTCCTCGCCAAGGTCGCGAGCGGCGTCGCGAAGCCCGATGGGCTGCTCGAGGTTCCGGCCGAGCGCGAGCTCGCCTTCCTGCACGCGCTGCCGGTCGAGGCGCTCTGGGGCGTCGGGCCGGCGACAGCCGGGCGCCTGCACCGGCTCGGCATCACGACCGTGCACGACGTGGCACGGATGGAGGAGGGCACGCTCGTCTCGATCCTCGGGCGCGCGTCGGGGCACCATCTGCACGCGCTCGCGCACAACCGCGATCCGCGCCGGGTGCGGACGCGTCCGCGGCGGCGCTCCATCGGCTCCCAGCGCGCGTTCGGCCGAGGCCCGTGGACGCCCGAGTTCGTCGACTCGACGCTGGTCGCCCTGGTCGACCGCGTCATGCGCCGCCTGCGCACTGCGCGGCGGGTGGGCCGCACTGTCGTCCTGCGCCTCCGCTTCGACGACTTCTCGCGCGCGACGCGCTCGCACACGCTGGTGGAGGCGACGAACGAGACGCGCACGGTGCTGGCCGCGGCACGCGGGCTGCTGGCCGTTGCGATGCCGACGATCGAGCGCGAGGGCATCACGCTCGTCGGCATCACCGTCGCGAACCTGGACGACGACGACCAGCTCGCGTTGCCGCTCGACCGGCCGGCGGCGGCCCTTGACGCCGTGCTCGACGAGGTACGGGAGCGCTTCGGGGTGGACGCGATCACGCGAGCCGTGCTGCTCGGCCGCTCTCAGGGCCTGAGGGTGCCGCTACTCCCCGATTGACTCGCGCAGCAGGCGGTCGAAGTGCGCGACCAGCTGCTCCGACCGCGGCAGTGCCTGCCCGTGCGCAATCGCGCCGGCGCGCACGCCCTGCTGGACGCGCTCGACCAGCACGGTGTCCTCCCGCCCGACCTGGTCGTCGAGCTCGAGGAAGTCGGCGATCCAGCCCTCGTCCGCGTCGGGGGCGAAGAAGTAGTCGAGCGAGCGCCACGTCCGCTCGGCGGTGAGCGGCACGATCGGGCCGATCGACAGGTTCGGCTCGCCCGGCATGACGTTGATCGCCGTGTTCGGGAAGACGAAGTGGAACTGGCCGTGCGCGACGCGATTCCCCGCGCCGTCGCGCGGGTCGCCGGTCTGGCTCATCGTCCAGCGTCCGGTGCGCAGGCCGTAGGCGTCGGGCGAGACGTCGATGACGCGGGAGAACCCCTGATGCGCGACCGCGCAGTGGTAGCACTCGAGGTAGTTCTCGGCGCAGAGCTTCCAGTTCGCCTCGTACGTGCTCTCGGCGCGGTGATGGAAGCGCAGGGCATCGACGTCCACCTCGCCCGACGCCAGCTGCTCGGGCACGTCGCCCAGGGTCTCGACCAGCGGCTCGGCCGGGTCCGGGCTCACGAACACGAACGGCCCCCAGCAGTCGAGCGCAACCGGCAGCAGGCGGATCCCCTCGGTCGAGAAGCCGGGCTCGCGGTCGGCGCGCGGCGCGGCGCGCAGCGAGCCGTCGAGGTCGTACGTCCACGCGTGGTACGGGCACTGGAGCGTCTCGCGCCGGCCCTCCCCCTCGCACACGATCGAGCCCCGGTGCCGGCACACGTTGACGAAGGCGCGCAGCTCGCCGTCGCGGCCGTGGACGACGACCACGGGCAGCTGCCCGGCCCGCGTCGCAACGTAGGCGCCCGGCTCCGCCACCTGGTCGGCCCGCGCCGCGTACTGCCACGAGCGTGCGAAGACGCGCTCCTGCTCGCGGCGCAGCAGCTCCGGGTCGGCGTACCAGCTCCACGGGAGCGTCTCCGGCACGGCCGCGATCCTACGTACGCTCTGGCCGTGCGCCTCGCCGCCGTCGCCGCCGCCGCCCTGGTCCTCGCCTCCGCGGCCACCGCCGCGCCGCCGCGGGCCGGGCTGTTCGTTCCAGGGGTCAGCCTCGGCGGCCTGCGCATCGGCATGACGAAGGCCCAGGTGCGCCACGCCTGGGGCTCGAGCTACGGGGTCTGCCGGGGCTGCCCCGAGCTGACCTGGTACTTCAACTACCGCCGGTACCACCCTGAGGGCGCAGGTGTCACGTTCCGTCGCGGCCGCGTCGTTGCGGTCTTCACGCACTGGTCGCCGCCGGCCTGGCACACGCCCGGCCGCATCACGATCGGCGATGCGTCGGCCGTGGTCGAGCAGCGCTACGACGCGCTGCCACCGACGACGTGCGGGAGCTACACCGTCGTGAACGTCATCCGGCTGAACGTCATCAACGCCTTCTACATCGTCGACGACAAGATCTGGGGCTTCGGGATCACCACCGCGCGCGTCGCACCCTGCCTCCCCTAACGCGCGAGACCGTCGGCGAGCAGGTCGGTGACAGTGCGCTCCGCCGCCGCGACGTCCTCGTCGCCGTCCGGCAGCCGGCCGAGCACCCAGCCGGTCAGCAGCTCCTCGAGCGCGCCCCAGACGATCCACGAGGCGAGGCGCGGATCGAGCTCGCCGCGGAGCTCGCCGGCCGCCTGGCCGCGTTCGACGATCCGCTGGATAGGCGCCAGCACCTCGCCGATCGCGTCCGCCTGCACCTGCACCTGCGGGCTCCGCGCCACCTCGCGCACGAGGACGCGGATCAGATCCGGGTCATGCCGCCAGGTGCGCAGCACGATCGCAGCCACCTGGCGCAGCTGCTCGCGGGCCGGGCCGCCCGACTCCTCGACGCGCCCGATCGCCTCCAGCAGCCCCTCCCACGTCTCCGTGAACACGGCCTCGAGCAGCGCCGACTTCGACGCGAAGTAGTGGTAGACGAGCCCGTGGGCGACGCCGGCCTCGGCGGCGACGTCGGCGACCCGGGACGTGTGGTAGCCGTCGCGGGCGAACACGCGCACGGCGGCCTCGAGGATCTGGCGGCGCTTCTCGCTGACTGACCGGTCAGTCGACGTGGCCATGCGGGGACTGTAGTACGTTCGCCCGCCGTGGAGCCCCTGCGCGATCTGCTCGTCGTCGACCTCACGCGGTACCTGCCCGGGCCGTTCGCGAGCCGCGAGCTGCTCCGGCTGGGTGCGCGCGTGGTCTGCGTCGAGCCGCCGGAGGGTGACCCGACGCGGACGCTCGCGCCGGCCTGGCACGCCGCGCTGTGCGCGGGCAAGGAGTCGGTCGTCTGTGACCTGAAGGAGTCGCCGGGGCTGGCCCGCGCGCTTCTCGCGCGCGCCGACGTCGTGCTCGAGGGCTTCCGCCCCGGCGTCGCCGAGCGCCTCGGCGTCGGCCCGGGCGACGTGCCCGAGTCGGCCGTCTACTGCTCGATCACGGGCTTCGGCGAAGGGGACGGCCGCGCCGGCCACGACCTCAACTACCTCGGCTGGGCCGGCATGCTCGCCGATACCGCGCCTGCACTCCCGCCGATGCCGATCGCCGACCTCGCAGCCGGCGCGCTCGGCGCCGTCACCGAGATCCTTGCGGCGCTGCTCGACCGCGCGCGCACGGGGCACGGCGCGCGACTCGTCGTGTCCATGACGGACAACGCGCGCCGCCTCGTCTCCTACCGGCAGCACGACGACCGCCCGCTACTGACCGGCGCCCTCGCCTGCTACCGCATCTACGCGACCGCCGACCGGCGCCACCTGACCGTCGGCGCGCTCGAGCCGAAGTTCTTCGCGCGCCTGTGCGAGCTGATCGGCCGCCCCGAACTGGCGGCGCGTCAGGGCGACGCCGACCAGGAGACGCTGGCGGCCGAGCTGGCCGCCGTCTTCACCGGGCGGCCGCTGGCCGGGTGGCTGGAGCTCTTCGACGGCGAGGACGTCTGCGCCGGCCCGGTGGCGACGCTCGCCGAGGCGCTGCCGCCGTCCGAGCCCGCGGTCGCGCCCGCGCTTGGCGAGCACACCGAGGCGTGGCGCGCGGAGCTCGCGGGCTAGCCCTTCTCTTCCCCGCCGCTCCCGATCTCCTTCGGCGCCGAGTTTGTGCGGCTGCCGATGGCGCTGCCCAGCTGGCCGAGTGCGTCAGTGAACTCGCTCGGGATGATCCAGATCTTGTTGGCGTCGCCTTGGGCGATCTGCGGGAGCATCTGCAGGTACTGGTAGGCGAGCAGCTTCGGGTCTGCGTCCCCGTCGTGGATCGCCTTGAAGACGGTCTCGATCGCCTTCGACTGGCCCTCTGCCTGGAGCATGGCCGCCTGCTTCTGCCCCTCGGCCTTGAGGATCGCGCTCTCCTTGGAGCCCTGGGCCTCGAGGATTTGCGACTGCTTCGTGCCCTCGGCGGTGAGGATCGCCGCGCGCTTGTCGCGGTCGGCGCGCATCTGCTTCTCCATCGCCTCGCGAATCGAGGCCGGCGGCTCGATCGCCTTCAGCTCGACGCGGTTGACGCGGATGCCCCACTTCCCGGTCGCCTCGTCGAGCACGCCGCGCAGCTGGCCGTTGATCTCGTCGCGCGAGGTGAGCGTTTGCTCGAGCGTCATGGACCCGATCACGTTGCGCAGGGTCGTGCCGGTCAGCTGCTCGATGCCGGCCAGGTAGTCGGCGATCTCATAGGTCGCCGACCTCGGATCGGTGACCTGGAAGTAGAGGACGGTGTCGATCTCGACGCCGAGGTTGTCCTCCGTGATGACGGGCCGCGGCGGGAACGAGACGACCTGCTCGCGCAGGTCGATCAGCGGCTTCACGCGGTCGACGAACGGGATCACGATCGTCATCCCGGCGTTCAGCGTGCGGTAGTAGCGGCCGAGCCGCTCTACGACCGTGGCGTGCGCCTGCGGGATCACGCGCACCGTCCGCCAGAGCGTGAAGACGACCACGAAAACGATGACTGCCAACACGATCAGTGCTGCGAGCACCTCGTACTCCTCCTATTCGAAGACGAGCGCCGTGGCGCCCTCGATCTTTGCCACTTCCACGTTGGAGCCGGGCTCGATCACCTGCTCGTCGAAGAACGCCCGCGCGCTCCAGACCTCGCCGCCGATCTTGACCTGCCCGCCGTGCGCGTCGACCCGCTGGAGCACGAGCGCCCGCCCGCCGACCAGCGCGGCCGTCCCGCTCCGCATCGCGGCCGGCATGCGCACGTGGCGCCGCGCGATCGGCCGCAGGATCCACAGCGACCCGATCGCAGCGGCGATGAAGACGATGAAGGGCGCGAGGATGCCGAGCCCGACCGCGGAAGCGATCGCTGCGAGCAGCGCGGCGACGGCAAGCGGCCCGAGAATGAACAGGCCCGAGGTCGCAACCTCGCCGGCGGCGAGTGCCGCCGCGATGATCAACCAGATGGCCCACCCGGGCAATGCACCTGCATCGTACTTCCTCTAGGCAGACACACCGAGCGCCGCGGGCAGCGCATAGAGGTCCGGGAGGCGATTCTCCCGGCCGTGATACCGCCCGTCGCGGTCGAGCAGGAAGGCCTGCATGCCGATCGCGCTGGCGCCCGCGATGTCGTCCTCGAGCGAGTCGCCGACCATCGCGGCCTCGTCAGGCCCGACGCCGAGCCGCTCGAGCACGGCGCGGAAGATGCTGCCGTGCGGCTTCGTGCGGCCGTGCGCTCCGGACGTCAGCGCGGCGTCGACGGGCAGCGCGTGGTGCGCGAGGAACTCGTCCAGGTCGCGGCCGCTGTTCGAGACGAGGCCGAGCCTGAGACCCGCCTCCCGCAGGCGTCCGAGCACGGGCAGGACGTCCTCGTAGAGGTCGAAGTTCGCGTGCACGTCCCAGGCGCGCGTCATCTCGAGGGCGGCCTCGCGGGCCGCGGGGTCGCTTCCGCCCATGCCGCGGATGATGTCGGCGGTGAAGGCGACCCAGATCTCGGCGTCGTGGTGCAGCTCGGGATGGTGCTGCAGGCTTTCGCGGGCCTCGGCGCGCGCGTCGTCGTAGCGCGCGGGATCGAGCGTCAGGCCGAAGCGCTCGCCCATACGGCGATAGCCCTCCGGGCCGAGCTCCGGGCCGGGCCGCGCGAGCGTGAAGTCGACGTCGAAGAGGACGGCCCTGAGCGTCATGCCGCCTCCAGGAGCCAGCGCGCGACGTCTGCGTGCACGTCGACGCGGTCGCCTGTTCCCCAGGCGAGGCTCTGCGCGACCGTCCATCCCCGGGCGCGCTCGCGGTCGAGGCCCAGCTCGCCGCATACCCGGTCGAAGCGGTGGAGGACGGCGCGACGGTCGTGCCCGAGCTCCGGCGCGCGCACGATCGGCGCCGCGGCGAACTCCAGCTCGCCGCGCAGCGGCTTCGGGTCGATGACGAGCCACGGCTCGCGGTCCGCGGCCAGCACGTTGTCAGGGTGCAGGTCCTGGTGCAGGAGCACCTGCTCGCCCTGGGTCGGTGCAAGCTCGGCGAGGTAGCGCAGCGCGGTGTCGAGCAGCCGCCGCTCCCATGGGCGCCCGGCTTCGTCCCAGTCGCGCTCGAGCGTCTCCGCCCACCACGCCGCCTCCTCGGCGAGCGTGTGCACGGGCTCCGGGGCCGGCACCCGGAGGCGCGGCAGTAAGCGAAGGAGCACCTCGAGTGCACCGTCGTGCCCGGTCAGCGGCGTACCCGGCTCGAGCCGCTCGAGCAGCAGCGCGCGGCGCTCGTCGTCCCGGGCGAGCAGCCGGACGGCGGCGTTGCCGTTCCAGGCCTCGAGCGCGTCGGCCTCGTGCTCGCTCTCGCGGTCCGGGAACTGCAGCTTCAGCACCGCCGGCATCCCGTCCGCGTCCACGGGATACGCGAGCGAGGCGAACGCATAGGCGAACGGCGGACCGGCGCTCGAGAGGCCCCACGCGTCCTCGCACTCCCGCATCAGCTGCGGCAGCCGCGCGAGCCAGTCGCGCCCCTCGGGCGAGGCCTCGAGCCAGCCTAGGCCGGGATGGACCACCGGTACGCGCCCACCTGGCGATTGGCCAGGGACGGGAGCTGCTCGCGCACGGCCCGGAGCCGGGCGCGGTCGACATCCGCGACGACGACGGTCTGCTCGTCGGGCGCCTCGGCGACGACGATCCCCCACGGATCGGCGATGAGCGAGCGGCCGTAGCTCGGCTTTCCCGGCCACGGCTCGCCGATCTGCGCAGCCGCGGCCACGAAGTACGTGTTCTCCACGGCGCGTGCCCGGAGGAGCAGGTGCCAGTGGTCCTTACCGGTGTAGAGCGTGAAGTTGGCCGGCACCGTGACGAGCTCCGCGCCCTCGAGCGCGAGGATCCGGTACAGCTCGGGGAAGCGGACGTCGTAGCAGACGCTCAGCCCGACCCTCCATCCGTCTGCGTCGGCGACCACCACCTCGTCGCCCGGCTCCTCTGCGTCCGACTCCCGGTACGAGCGCCCGCCGACGTCCACGTCGAACAGGTGGATCTTGCGGTACACCGCCGTCAGCTCGCCATCGCGGTCGAAGACGAGCGACGTGTTGCTCAGCTTCTCGCGGCCCTCGCGGCGCTCGGTGATCGAGCCGCCGACGAGGGTGATCCCGTGCCGAGCCGCCCAGCCGCTCATCGCCTCGACGGACTCGCCGGCGCCGAGCGGCTCGCCGGCCGCGTGCAGCACCTCGGGCGGCCCGATCGCGTTCCACTTCTCGGGCAGGACGACGAGGTCGGCGCCCGCCGCCGCCGCGTCGGCGACGAGACGTTCGGCGAGCTCGATGTTCGCGGCCTTGTCCGGCCCGCTCGTCATCTGCACGCAGGCCACACGGAGGACGTCGTTCCCCATGAGCAGGAGGTTAGCTTTGAGCCATGGAGCAGACGGCAGAGCGCCGGCCGCGCGTGCGCGCCTTCGAGGCTCTGCGGCACCGGGACTTCCGGCTGCTGTTCCTAGGGCAGGCGGTCTCGCTCGTCGGCGACGCGGCGTTCGTCACCGCTCTTGCCTGGCGGACGTTCAGCCTCGTCGGCTCGACGAAGCTCGGAATCGTGCTCGTCTGCCAGTCGGTGGCCCTGCTCGCGACGGTGCTCGTCGGCGGGGCGCTCGCCGACCGCTTCTCGCGGCGGCGGATGATGGTCGTCTCCGACATCGCGCGATTCGGCGCCGTCGCCGGCCTGGCCGTCGTCGACGCGAGCGGTCATCTGACGTTCGGCTCGATCCTCGTGTTCGCCGTGGTCATGGGGCTCGGGGACGGCCTCTTCTACCCCGCGTTCGGCGGGATGGTGCCGCTCGTCGTCGACAGGCCGATGATCGCCTCCGCGAACTCGTTGATCGGAGTGGCGCGCTGGGGCTCGATCCTGCTCGGGCCGGCGCTCGCCGGCCTGCTCTATGCACCGGCCGGGTCGGCGACGGTGTTCGCCGTCGACGCTGCCTCCTTCCTCGTCTCGGCTGCCCTCGTCTGGCAGACGCGGCCGCGCCGCTTCGAGGCGGAGGAGCCGGAGGGGACCTTCAAGGCCATCGCCGGCGGCGCCCGGTACGTCGCCGGGGTCCCATGGCTCTGGGTGACGATCGCACTGTTCGCACTGGTGCTCATGCTCCAGCTCGCGCCGCAACAGGTGCTGCTGCCGAAGCTCGTCGAGGAGCAGTGGCACCGCGGCGTCGGCTCGTACGCCCTCCTGACCACGCTGCTCGGCGTCGGAACGGTCGTCGGCACGCTGCTCTTCGGTCAGCTGCAGCCGCGCCGCCGCCGGGGCGTGCTCTGTTACCTCCTCTTCGTCGTGAACAGCCTCGCCCTGGCGGCGTTCGCACTCTCGCCGTGGTACTGGCTCGCGGGCGCGCTCTCCGCCGTGCGCGGCATCTGCATCGGCTTCGGCGTCGCGATCTGGGAGACGATGCTGATGGAGCTCGTCCCCGACCAGCTGCTCTCGCGCGTCGTCTCGCTCGACTTCTTCGGCTCGTTCGGGCTCATGCCGGTCGGGCTGGCCATCTCGGCGGTGGTCGCCGGCGTCGCGCCGCCCGAGCTGATCCTCGCCTGCGGCGCCGCGACCTCGGCGGTGCTGACCGCCCTGCCGCTGACTCGGCCGTGGTTACGCGCGATTGACTAGATCGAGCCGCTGAACGTGTCGCAGGCCGCGGGCTTGCCCGTCTCGAAGCCGCGCGAGAACCAGCGGCGGCGCTGCTCGGACGAGCCGTGCGTCCATGTTTCCTGGTTGACCTGGCCCTGCGTGCGCTCCTGGATGCGGTCGTCGCCGATCGCCGCAGCCGCGTCCAGGCCCTGGTTGATGTCCTGCTGCGTCAACTGCTCGATCAGGCCCGTGTCGACCGCGTGCGCCGCCCAGACGCCCGCGTAGCAGTCCGCCTGCAGCTCGGAGCGGACGCCCTTGCTCTCGGGGCCCTGCGTGTCGCCGCGGATGGCGTCGAGGACGCCGAGCTGGTCCTGGACGTGGTGCCCGTACTCGTGCGCGAGCACGTAGGCCTCGACGAACGGCGTGGGCTGCACGCCGAGCTGGTCCTTCAGATCCTGGAAGAAGCCCAGGTCGATGTAGACGTGCTTGTCCGCCGGGCAGTAGAACGGCCCGACCTGCGAGGTCGCGGTGCCGCAGCCGGTGTCGATCGAGCCGGTGAAGAGGTAGGTGTCGACATACCGGTACGTGCGGTTGCTGCGCGCGAAAACGCCGTCCCAGAACTTCTGGACGCTGTTGACCACGCCGACGATGCGGCAGTCGTCCCGGCGGTTCGCATCGGCACCCCTGCGGCATTGCGAGAGGTCGGCGGGCGTGTCGCCGCGGCCGACCGTCTGCCCGTCGAGGGACGAGAGCTGGCCGCCGAGGCTCCCGCCCGCCCCGCCGCCGCCCGAGAACGCCTGGAGCAGGAGGTAGATGACGAGGACGACGAGGCCGATGCCGCCGCCGCCGATCGCGACCGGCCCACCGACGCCGCGACCGCGGACATCCGTGACCTGGCCGGTGTCGAGCCTCGCTCCCGGACGAAAGCGCACAGCACCACCTCTCCTGGGCCGCGTCGCGCGAAACACCACTCTCGGATGCGCGCGGCCCGAAAACGGCGAGGGGAGCCAGTGGCTCCCCTCATGTATCGGGGTGCCCAGATTCGAACTGGGGACCTCTCCGACCCGAACGGAGCGCGCTACCAGGCTGCGCCACACCCCGAGCCGTCACAGCGTAGCGCAGCCCGGAGACGGTCACACTCTCGTCACACATCCTCGACAGAGACGTCACTCGCCGCCCGCTACGTTGCTCATGAAGGCAACAGAGGAGGGCTTGTGAATAGCGTCTCGCTGGTCGGAAACCTGGCTTCGGACGTCGATCTGCGCGAGATCGCCGACGACAAGAAGGTCGCTTCGTTCCTGCTCGCGGTCAACCGGCCGACGAAGGAGGACGCGGCCGACTTTGTCCGTGTCTCCGTGTGGGACAGGCAGGCGGAGCTCTGCGACGAGTACCTCGCGAAGGGCCACCTCGTCGGCGTCGAGGGCCGGCTGCGGAGCAGCTCCTGGACCGACGAGGAAGGCAAGCAGCGCCGGGCGGTGGAGGTCACCGCAAACCGCGTCGAGTTCATCGCGCGGCCAACCCGCACGGAGGCCGACACCCCGATGGAGGAGGCGGTCATGGCCTGACCGGCCCCTCAGTACGATGGCGCGGTGGCGCGCCGCGACGACGTAATCGCCTTCGCCGAAGAGCTGCTCGACCTCGCCGCCTACCCGGACTACGGCCCGATGGGGATGCAGGTCGCCGGGGCCGAGGAGGTCACCAAGGTCGGCTGCGCGGTCTCGTCCTCGCTCGAGCTGTTCGAGCGCGCGGCTGAGGCCGGGATCGACCTCCTGGTCGTCCACCACGGGCTGCTCTGGGACAACGAGCCGCGGACGATCGACGATCGCCTCCGCCGCAAGCTCGAGGTGCTGTTCCGGGCAGGGACGACGCTGGCCGCCTACCACCTGGCCCTGGACGCGCACCCGGAGATCGGTAACAACGCGCTGCTGGCACGGGACCTCGGCGTCGAGATCGAGGGGCCGTTCGCGGGCCTCGGCGTGGGCGGGCGACTGGCCGAGCCCCTCGAGCCCGAGGCGTTCACGGCCCGTGTCGCGGAGCGGCTCGGTCGGGAGCCGACGGCCTTCCTGGAGGGCCCGCCGGATGTGAAGCGGGTGGCGATCATCTCGGGCGGGGCGGCGCGGTACGTCGCCCAGGCGGCTGACGAGGGCTACGACCTCTTCCTGACCGGCGAGCCCGCGGAGCCGTCGCTGCACTCGGCACGCGAGCTCGGCATCCACTTCGTCGCCGGCGGCCACTACGCCACCGAGCGGCTGGGCGTGCAGGCGCTGGCGGCCGTGATCGGCGAGCACTTCGGCCTGCCGTGGGAGTTCCTCGAGCTCCCGAACCCGATCTAGCCCGGAGCGAGCGCCTCGATCGCGTCGACGCACTCGGCGGGGCGCTCGACGACGAGCAGGTGGCCGCAGTCGGCGAGCACGCGCAGTTCGGCGCCGAGCGCGCGCGCGTAGACAAACGCGTCCTCGAGCGGCACCTGTGTGTCGCGGTCGCCCCAGAGCACGAGCGCCGGGCAGCGGACGCGGCCGAGCAGCGGGCGGACGTCGTCGAGCACGAGCGCCGACGAGGCGGCGGCGACATCGGTGTGCAGCGGCACGTCGACGAGGAGCGCGTCGGCGGCCGTCGGCGTGAGCGCGACGGGGTCGCTCGCGCCCCAGCCGCCGAACACCGCCGTGCGGAAGCGGGCGCTCGACGCGATCCGCGCGCGGTGCGGCGCGAGCCGCCGGCCGGGCTGGACGAGCGCCGTCAGCGAGAGGAGCACCTCGGCCGTCCGCGTCGTCGAGCGGATGCCCGCCGCGCCCGCCAGGACGATGCCGAGCGTCGCGTCCGGGTAGCGGACGGCGTGCCGGACGGCCACGACCGCGCCGAGCGAGTGGCCGGCGAACAGGGCGGGCAACGCGTCCTCGCGTGCCGCCACCTCGTGCACGATCTGGGCGAACGGCGCCAGGTTCGGCAGCCCGGGCACGCCAGCCGAGCCGCCGTGGCCCGGCAGGTCGGGGACGACGACCTTGTGTCGGCGGGCGAGCTCAGGCGCGACCGCGACCCAGTTCGCCGCGGCGCCGCCGAGGCCGTGCACGAGGACGATCGGCGGGTCGCCTGCACCGCCCGCGAAGTAACGGACCGCGACGCCTTGTACCACGATGCGTCGCTCGTGCAACCCGGGAAGTCCCCGCTTGTCGGACGTCACGGCGGCAGGGTATTCTTCAGCCATGCGCTATTCGGGGAGGCGGGCCCGCTGATTCCCGCCCATGCAGCACAAGACGGTTTTTCGAGCCCGTCCGGCGAGCACGCCGGCGGGCTTTTTCGTTCTCATAGGAGGTAAACCGATGGCGAACCACCTGACGCCTGAAGAGCTGTCGAAGGAGATCGGCCTCGACCGCCAGGAAGTCATCCGGGTGTGTGTCGAGGAAGGTGTGCCGATCTACCAGGGCAAGATCGACAAGACCCTGTTCCAGGCACAGCTCCAGGCGATGGGCGGCTCGTCGACCGCCACGCAGGCGGCCTGACCCCTTAGCTTCGGGCTCCGTCCGCGGGCGGAGTGAGCTTCAGACGCGCGGGCCACGGCCCGCGCGTCGCCGTTCAGGCGGCTATTTCTTGGCGGCGGTCTTGGCGCGCGGCGCGCGCTTCTTCGCGGCGGCCTTGGGCTTCTCGCCTTCGGAGACCTGCTGGACGCTGCGGCGCAGCGCCTCCATGAGGTCGACGACAGGCGTCTCCGGCACCGGCTCGGGCCGCTTGATCTCCTGGCCCGCGAGCTTGGCCTCGAGCATCTCGCGCAGCTCGCCGCGGTAGCGGTTCTCGAACTCTTCCGGCTGGAACTCGCCGACGAGGCTCTGGATCACCTGCTGTGCCAGCTCGAGCTCCGCCGGCTGCACGTCGGTCTCGCCGACGGCCTCCTCGATCTCGGCACGCGAGCGGACGTCCTCGGCGAAGAACAGCGTCTCCAGCGCGAGCGAGTCGCCGTGCGGCCGGATCAGGCAGAGATTCTCCTTGCCCCAGAGCACGAACTTGCCGATCGCCGCCATGCCCGACTCGGTCATGGCGCGGAGCAGCAGCACGTACGGGCGCCGGGCGGCGTCACCGGTCGCGGGCGCGAGGTAGTACGTGCGATCGAAGTAGACCGGATCGACGTCCGCGAGCTGGACGAAGCGGAGGATCTCGATCGACTGCGAGCGCTGCAGCGCGACCGCCTCGAGATCGGACTCCTCGACGAAGACGAACTCGCCCTTGACGAACTCCCAGCCCTTGACGAGCTCCTCGGGCTCGACGTCGCGCTCGTGGAACGGGCACCAGCGCTTCTGCTTGATCGGCGTGCCGCACTCGCGGTGGAGCGTCCGGAATGCGATGTCGGAGCGCTGCGTCGCAAGCGCCAGCCCGATCGGGATGTTGACCAGGCCGAAGCTGATGGAGCCGTTCCAGATCGTGCGCATAGCTGCAACAGATTCTAGTCGGCGGGCGAGGCTCCTCTGCCCGTTTTCAGGCGACCGCCTCGGCGCCGGCCGGCGCCTGCAGACGGCCTGCCCGCTCGAGCCACGGCGCCGCGGCCAGCCGCTCGAGGGTCGCGGACGCGGCTCGGACGAGTGGATCCGCCTCTGGCGCACGGCCCTGCCCCACCAGCCACTCTCCGTGCTCGAGCTCGGTCACGGCGAGCCAGAACGGCACGCGCACGGCGCGCAGGCCCGCGGCGGCCGACGCGTAGAGCTCCTCAGCGACCTGTGGCTCGTCGACCAGACGCGCGCGCAATCGTTGCGCCTGCGCAAAGAGATAGGGCGAGCCGACCCCTGGCAACGTGTCCTCGACCTCGCGCAGAAGGCGGTCGGCGTCCTCGACGCGGCCAAGTGCGATCGCCGCTTCGACGGCCTCGACCGTTCCCTGCTTGACGGACTGGGACGCCGGCCCGAAGGTCGGACGGGCGACCTCGATCGCCTCGATCCCGAGGCGGAGCGCCTCCTCGTGGTCGCCCTCCGCGCGTCGCAGGACGGCGAGCGAGCTGAGGCCTATGCCGCGGTCCTGGATGTCCGAGGCCTCTTCGAGGTCGCCGTAGAGCGACCGAAAGCGCCGGGCCTCGTCGAGGTCACCGCGGTGAAGCCGGATCTCGTATAGAGACGTGAGCAGGCTCAGCGTCACCGCGTCGCGAAGACGGTCCTCGGGGATCTGGGCGGACAGGTCGAAGACCTCGTCCCAGCGGCCGAGCATTCCGAGTGGGTACGTCTGCTCGGCGAGCGTTCCCCACTCGCCCGGCCGCGACCCGCGGCGGCGGGCGATCGCCAGCGCGTCGTCCAGGTAGGCGAGTGCATCGTCGTAGCGGTCAGCCGCGAAGGCCCGATCCGAGAGCGAGAAGTAGGCGACGCTCGCGGCCTCTGAGACGTCGTGTTCCAGGGCGATGGCAAGCGACTGTTTGAGGAACGCGATCGTCTCCTGCGGCCGCTGCGCGCCCGCGGCGAGGATCGAGCGGGTGTTGAAGCCCCAGGCGATCGTCTCAGCAAGGTTCCGCGGCTCGGCGATCCCCAGCGCGACATCAACGTACGTGCGCGCCTCCTCGCTCTTGCCGGAGAACGTGAGCAGGGCGCCGCGCACCCAGGCCGCCTCGGCGAGCAACTCATCCTCGACGCCGGCGAGAACGTCGAAGGCCGGCTCGACGCGTGCGAGCGCCTCCTGCACGTGGCCCTGGTGGCGATCCAGTCCGGCGAGTCGAACCTGTGCGTGCGCCGAGGCGCGCCTGTCGCCGATCCTCTCGTACAGCGTGCTCGCCTCCTCGAGCAGCCGCGTCGCGGCCTCGAAATCGGCCGAGCGGTGACCAATCCACCCGGCCCGCGCGCACAGCTCGGCCCGCGTCCGCTCGTCGTCAGTCAGCTCGGCCGCGCCGCTCAGATAGCGCATCGCCTCGCCCGCCGCACCGAGGGAGTCGGCTCGGTCGCCCGCGCGCACGAGCGCATCGCGCGCCTTCGCCTTCACGCCGGCGGCGTCGTCGGCATCGGGCGCCGCATCGTAGGCGGCCCGGTAGTGCGCGGCGGCCACCTCGGCGACCTCGTTCTCGCCGGGGAACGCGCCCTCGACGTACTCGGCCGCTGCGAGGTGCCGGGCGCGCCGCTCGTGCCGGGAGAGCGTCTCGTAGGCGACGTGGCGGACGAGGTCCTGGAGGAAGCCGTACTGTCCGTGCTCGGGCGAGCGGGGGTCGGTCTGGAGCCCGAGGATCTCCTTGCGCACGAGCGTCTGCAGCAGCGCGTCCGGCCGCTCCGTGCCCGAGATGGCCGCAAGTCCCTCGGCGGTGAAGGTCTTGCCGAGCACGGACGCGTCCTGGAGCAGCCGGCGCTCCTGGGGCGCGAGCGCGTCGAGGCGGGCCGCGATCAATGCGTGCAGCGTCTCCGGGACGTCGAGCGACTCGATCGGGCCGACCGGCCGGTAGACGTCGCCTTCCTGTACGAGGGCGCCGCGGTCGATGAGCATCCGCACGGTCTCGACGGCGTAGAGCGGCACACCCTCGGCGCGCGCGAGCACCTGTGCGCGGATCTCCTCTGGCAACCCCGGCACGAGCCCCGTCAGCAGCTCCTCCATCGCTGCCTCGCCGAGCGGCTCGAGGTACATCGAGCTGAAGTGGCGGTGCCCGGCGCCCCACGACGGGCGGCGGTCGGCCAGCTCCGGCCGCGCGAGCGTGAGCACGAAGATGGGGTGCCCGCGCGACCATTCGATCAGGTACTCGACGAAGTCGAGCAGGCTCGCGTCCGCCCACTGCAGGTCCTCGAAGGCCAGAACGGTCGGGTACGTCTCCGCCAGGCGCTCGAAGAAGAGCCGCCACGCGGCGAAGAGGTCCTGCTGCTCGCCCGGCTTGTGGTCGCCGAGCGCGAGCAGCTGCGCAAGGCGCGGCTCGACGAACGTGCGATCCGCCGGGTCGCGGAGATGCTCCTCGACCGTCGCGTGCAGCTTGGCCGCGGCCGAGGCGTCGTCCTCGTCCTCGGCGATCAGGCAGCGCATGCGGATCATGTCGGCGAGCGCCCAGTAGGTGACCCCTTCGCCGTAGGCGAGGCAGCGACCGCGGTGCCAGTAGATGGTGTCGGCCAGCCCGTCGAAGTACTTGTAGAACTCCCAGCCGAGCCGCGACTTGCCGATGCCGGCGATGCCGGTGACGGAGACGAGGTGCGGCTTCTTCTCGTCGGCGCAGGCGTGGAAGAGCTCCTTCAGCTGGCGCAGCTCCCGTTCGCGGCCGACGAACGGCGCCTCCAGGCCGGCCGACTTGAGCGCGCCCTGCCGGCCGGAGACGACGCGGCTCGCGCGCCAAAGCTGCACCGGCTCGGCCTTGCCCTTGAGCTCATGCGAGCCGGCGTCCGCGTAGGCAATGGCGGCCTCGCTCGTGCGGCGGGTCGCCTCGCCGACCAGGACGGTGCCGGGCTCGGCCGCGGACTGGATCCGCGACGCCGTGTTGACGAGGTCGCCGGCGACCATGCCCTCGCCCTCGGCGCCGAGCGTGACGGCGGCCTCGCCGGTCAGTACGCCGACGCGCGCGGCGAGCCCGGGCGCGCCGAACTCGTCGCCGAGCGCCGCCACGGAGGCGACGAGGTCGAGCCCCGCGCGCACGGCGCGCTCGGCGTCGTCCTCGGTCGCGACGGGCGTGCCCCAGACGGCCATGACGGCGTCGCCGATGAACTTCTCGACCGTGCCGCCGTAGCGGCCGATCAGGCTGCGGCAGCTGTCGAAGTAGTGCGAGAGGAGCTCGCGCACCTCCTCGGCGTCGCGGGACTCCGAGAGCGTCGTGAAGCCGACGAGGTCGGCAAACAACACCGAGACGAGGCGGCGCTCCGCCGCCGGCGCGGCCGCGGGCGGCCGTTCCGGTGCGGCGGCATCGAGCGGCGACCCGCACTGCCCGCAGAAGCGCATGTCCGGCTCGTTGGCGGCGCCGCACGCGGCGCAGGTGAGCGCGAGCGGCTGCCCGCAGCCGCCGCAGAACTTGCGGCCCGCGCTGTTCTCGGTCCCACATGCCGGGCAGGTGATCACGCGCCTGCGGACGTTACTCCCGCCCGGCGCGGGCGTGAATGCGGCGGTCATCACCGACTAAGCTCCCGGCGTGGCGCTCGACACGCAGGCCGCCCCCGACCGCACCGCGCCGGAGCCCGGCCAGCTGCGGACGATCGGCCGCCTCTGGCGCGACGCCGTCGCGACGAAGCGGGACACGCCGGCGTACATGGTCGAGCGCGCGGACGGCTGGCAGCCTGTTTCGTGGGCCGAGGCCGAGCGGACAGTCGACGAGGTAGCCAACGGCCTGCTCGAGCTCGGCGTCAAGAAGGGCGATGCCTTCGCGATCTCCGCCCGCTCGACCTACGAGTGGGTCGTCTTCGACTTCGCGCTCGGCCTGATCGGCGCGATCGGCGCGGCGGTGTACCCGTCGTCGTCGACGCGCGACGCCGTCCACATCGTCGAGCACTCGGAGTCCATCGGCGCCTTCTGCGAGGACGAGGAGCAGCTCGCGAAGCTCGCCAGGGTCGAGCTCGCGCACCGTCTGACGTTCGCCGACCTGGACGCGCTGCGCGAGCGCGGCCGGGCGTTCGCGCGTGAGCATCCCGATGCGCTCGCCGCGGCGGAGGCGGCCGTCGGCGAGGACGACCTCTTCACCTACATCTACACCTCCGGCACAACGGGCCTGCCCAAGGGCTGCATGATCCGGCACCGCAACTACTACGACATGTGCCGCAGCTCGGCGGAGGCCGGCAGCTTCATGACCGGCGACACGCTGCTGCTGTTCCTGCCGCTGGCGCACAACTTCGGCCGGCTGGCGCACCTGCTCGGCCCGCACATGGGCTACACCATCGCGTTCTGCCCGGACCCGCTGCGCGTCGTCGAGACGCTGCCCGACGTCCGCCCGACCGTCTTCCCGAGCGTCCCGCGCGTGTACGAGAAGGTGCACACCGCCGTGCAGGCGAAGTTCGCGGAGGCGACCGGGGCCCGCGCGCGCCTCGTCGACTGGGCGCTCGAGGTCGGCCGCCAGGTCAGCGTCCTCAAGCAGCAGCGCAAGCCGGTGCCGCGCGGCCTGGCCGTCAAGCACCGGATCGCCGACCGACTCGTCTTCGCCAAGGTGAAGGCACGGCTCGGCGGAAGGCTCCGCGTGGCGATCTCCGGCGGCGCGCCGCTGTCGCGAGAGGTCGCGGAGTTCTTCCACATGCTCGACATCCTCATCCTCGAGGGCTACGGCCTCACCGAGTGCACGACCGGCGCGACCGTCAATCGTCCCGACCGGTTCCGATTCGGCACTGTCGGCCCGGCGATGCCGCGCGTCGAGCTCCGCCTCGCCGAGGACGGCGAGCTGCTCATCTCGGGCCCGACGGTCTTCGCCGGCTACCTGAAGGACGAGGAGGCGACCCGCGCGATCCTCGACGACGAGGGCTGGCTGCACACGGGCGATGTGGCGACGATCGACGCGGACGGCTTCGTGAAGATCACCGACCGCAAGAAGGACATCCTCATCACCGCCGGCGGGAAGAACGTGGCGCCGCAGGACCTCGAGAACGCGCTCAAGACGTCACGCTTCATCTCGCATGCGATCGTGGTCGGCGACCGTCGGCCGTACATCGCGGCGCTGATCACGCTGGACGAGCCCGCGGTCGCCGCCTGGGCCGGCGAGCAGGAGGTCGACACCGACCCGTCGACGTTCGCGACGAGCGACCGGGTGCGGGAGCTCATCCAGGAGGCGGTCGACGCCGCCAACGAGGGCCGCTCCACCTTCGGCCACGTGCGGCGCTTCGCCATCCTGCCCCGCGACTTCACCGCCGACGAGGACGAGATCACGCCGACCCTGAAGATCAAGCGCAGCGTCTGCGAGGAGCACTTCGCGGGCGACATCGAGCGCCTCTACGAGTCCGCGTAAGCGCGGCCGGCGCGCGAACATTCACCGAACCGGCACACACGCGGCACAGATTCGCGGGTAGCGTCGTCGCCGAGGGCGGCGGGACACGGCCTCCCCACCCTGGGTGGGGGTATGGGGTGCGGTTCCGCGGAACCGCGCGTAACGGGCTAGCGAGGGCTAGAGCCGACGGGCGCCGACGTACGTCGACGCATACCAGCCCGTGAGGCTCGAGATCTTGACGACATCGCCGGTGTGCGGGGCGTGGATGAACTCGTTGTTGCCGATGTAGAGGCCTACGTGCCCGAGCCCGTCGAAGAAGACGAGGTCGCCGGGCTCGAGCTGGTCGCGCCCGACCGGCGTGCCCATGCCGTACTGCGCGACCGTGTAGTGCGGCAGCGAGACGCCCATCTGGCCATACACGTACATCGTGAAGCCGGAGCAGTCGAACCCGGACGGCGAGGAGCCGCCGTAGACGTACGGCACGCCGAGGTACTGCATCGCGATCCCGACGACGCCGCCGTACTGCGAGGGCGGAGCCGACGTGATGATGTCGGGCGCCGGCGCTGCTGCCGTCGTCGCCGTGGTGTCCACGCTGGCCACGCTGACCGGGCTCGGCACGATCTGGACGGCTGCCTCCTGCTGCGCGCGCAGTCGCGCCTCGGCCTGGGCCTTCAGGATCCGCTGCTGGCGGGCCTCCGCGGCCATCATCTGATCGATCTGCCCCTGGATCGTCGAGAGCATCTGCTTTTGCTGGGCGATCCGGGACTCGATCGACGACTTCTCGGCCGCGCGCTGGGCGACGAGCTGCTTCTGCTCTGCGTTCGCCTTCTTCAGCGCCCGCCCGTGCTTCTGAACGGCCGCGCGGTAGCGCGCGACCCGCTTCATGACCGTCGTGTCCTGGTCCTGGACGCGGTTGGCCGTGTCGACGCCGTCGATGGCGTCGCTCAGCGACGTGGAGCCGAGGACGACGTCGAGCGTCGACGCCTGGGCCGGGCTCTTGTAGAGGGCCACGACCCGGTTTTGCAGGATCAGCTGTGCCTTGCGCAAGTTCGCGCGGGCGATCCTGTACTGGCGGCGGTTCGCCTGCAGGTCGCCCCTGATCTGAGCGAGGCGGCTCGTGGCGAGGTCGTACGCGTCGATCGCATGCGACAAGTTCGAGTCGAGCTGCTGCACTTGCTGCAGCACCTGGCTTGCCTGCTGCTTCTTGAACACGATCGAGGCAGGCTCTGCCGACGCCGCCGGAGCGACGTAAAAGACCACCGCGAGCACCGCCACGCCGAAGCCGACGCGATGCTTCACCCGCTGTGTGACCCGATGTCGCGACGCCAAACCCGGCGACGCGTGGAGGGGCACCACCGTCACGAAGGGGGGACCCTAGCAATGTGCCCGGATGCTCGCAATCGGCTACTGCAGCCAAACGTGACGATGCGCACAGTGTTACGAGCGGTGTCCGGACAGGCGACGGCCGGTTGGCCGATCAGGCAACGGAGCAACCTGTTACCGTCCCGCGCCTGATCAGGCACGCCCGTCGCAGCGCTGCGGTGGCGATCGTGGTCGCCGCGGCGACCCTCGCATTCACCGCCGAGGCCGCTCCGCCGCCGCCCACGGCGAAGGCGCGGATCCTCGCAACGCTTGCATCCCTGCAGGCCCGCGACGCCGTGCTCCAGCGACAGTCGGCCTCGGCCGCCGTGCAGCTGCGGGTCGCCCGCAGGTCGCTTGGCGTCGCGCAGCGCAATCTTGCGCGGCGCATCCGCGACCTCTACGTGGAGGGCGACACGCCGCCGCTCGAGGTGCTGCTCGGCGCCAGGTCGCTCGGCGACGCGCTCACGCAGCTCGACGAGCTCCGGCGCGCCGCCGATCAGGATCGCGCGTGGATCCGCCAGTGCCGCGAGCTGCGCCGCACCGTCGGCCGCCTCTCGGGCACCATCGCCGCCCGCGGGCGCGCGCTCGCCATCCTGCGCGCCTCCACCGACGCAGCCGCGGTCGCCCTCGACCGGACGGCGGGGCCGGCTGACGTCCCTCTCCGCCACCTCGCCGCGCGGCCGGCGCCGGCGCCGCTCGTGCCGGGCACGCTCACCGTCTTCGCCACCGCCTACGTGATCCGCGGCGCAACCGCCACCGGCACGCCCACCGGGCGCGGCACCGTCGCCGTCGACCCCGCGGTGGTGCCGCTCGGCACGCGCCTGACGATCCCTGGCTACGGCGATGCGGTCGCCTCCGACACCGGCGGCGCGATCCGCGGCAACCGCATCGACGTCTGGTTCCCCACGGTTGAAGAAGCCCGGTCCTGGGGAACACGCACGGTGACGATCACCATCCACCGGGGGTGAGAGCACGGCATGCCGCAGGCAGCGCCGGCGGACACGACACCAGAGAACGGACGGGCGCGCGGGCCGACGGTCCTGCTCGTCGATGACCACGACCTCTTCCGCACCGGGCTGCGCACCCTGCTCGAGGAGCAGGGCGTCGCTATCGTCGCCGAAGCACCTGACGGCGCCGCGGCCATCTCGCGGGTGCGCGAGCACGCGCCTGATGTCGTGCTGATGGACATCAACATGCCGGTCATGAACGGCGTCGAGGCGACGCGGGAGATCACCCGTCTCGCGCCGCTCAGCCGCATCGTCGTCCTGACCATCTCCGACGACGACGGGGACGTCATCGATGCCGTTCTCGCCGGCGCCTCGGGCTACCTGCTGAAGGACGCGTCGGTCGACGAGCTGCTGCGCGGTATCCAGGCGGCATACGCCGGCGACTCGCTCATGTCGCCGACGATCGCCACAAAGGTGATCCAGCGCGTCCGTGCGGCGAGCCCCGGCCACACCGGCCGCCCACGCGCCGCGCTCTCCGAGCGCGAGCTCGACGTGCTGCGGCTGATCGCAGGCGGCAAGGACAACGCCCATATCGCCCTCGAGCTGCACATCAGCCCGAAGACGGTCAAGAACCACATCTCGAACATCCTCATGAAGCTCGGGATCGAGAACCGCATCCAGGCCGCCGTGTACGCGGTTCGCACCGGGCTGGTCTGAGGAGTACTAGGCCGACCGCAGCCGCGCCCTCAGCAGCAGGAGCGCCTCCCGCAGGCGGGTCAGCTCGCCGTCGGCGTGCGTCCTGCGCCGCGCCAGCTCGCCGAGCTCGGCGACCCGCGCGCTCGTCCCCTCGCTCACCAGCCCCGCCGCCAGCGCCGTAATGCGCCGGTCGAGCCGCAGCCGCTCGGCCTCGAGCGACAGCGCCCGCGCGTAGCCGATCGTCAGGGCCTCCTCGATGGCTCCGCGGTCGGACGGCTCAGCCGCGAGCTCCTGGACCGTGCCGATCAGCGCATCCGTGTCCGGGGTCACGGACCGATTATCCGACGTCCTCTCCGCGCGGGCATGGGCCGTGTGGCCCATCTTGCTGATCGACCAGTCCCGGTTGACGACGGCCGACGCAATGCCAACAATCTGCCGCCGTGCGTCGCTTTGCCCGCATCGCGCTCGCCGCCGCCTGCCTGGCCGGCGTCGTCGTGCCAGCCTCGCCGGCGGGCCACGTCGATGTCGGCATCCGGCTGGCGAAGGCGCTCGCCGTCCCCCACGCCGGCGTGACGGCCGCACTCGCGGTCGACCTCGAAAGCGGCGACGTGCTCTTCCACCGCCGCGCCCAGCTCGGGCTCGTCCCGGCCTCGAACGAGAAGCTGGGCGTCACCTACACGGCCCTGGCCGTGCTCGGCCCGAACTACCGCATCGACACGACGGTGTTCGGCGAGGGCGAGCTGATCGACGGCGTCTGGCACGGCGACCTCGTCCTCAAGGGCTTCGGCGACCCGACCCTCACGCGCGGCGACCTCCGCCGCCTGGCGGCGCAGCTGCGCGACGGCGGCGTGCGGCGCGTCACCGGCGCAGTGCTCGGCGACGAGAGCTTCTTCGACGCCATGCGCGTCGGCCCGCTCTGGAAGCCGAGCTTCTACATCAGCGAGTCGCCGCCGCTTTCCGCCCTCACCGTCGACCGCGCCAGCTACCGGGGCATCGTCAGCTCCCAGCCGGCGTTCGCCGCCGCGAGCGCGTTCCGCGGCCTGCTCCTCAGAGCCGGGATCCAGGTGGCCGGGCCGGCCGGCACAGGGCGCGCCGACGGCGCCGCCTTCCCGCTCGCCACCGTGCGCTCGGTGCCGATGTCCGTGCTCGTCCGCTGGATGAACCGCGACAGCGACAACTTCATGGCCGAGCTCCTGCTCAAGCAGCTCGGCGCCGTCGAGAATCAGCAGGGCACGACGGCGCGCGGCACAGAGGTCGTCCGGCGCACGCTCGCCGCCGTCGGCGTGCCGCTCGTGGGCGTCCGGCTCGTGGACGGCAGCGGCCTCTCCCCGTACGACCGCCTGACCGCCGGCGCGCTGGTCGGCATCCTCGAGGCGGCCTGGAAGGATCCCGCCATCCGCAAGCCGTTCGTGGCCAGCCTGCCGGTCGCGGGCATCGCAGGGACACTCTCCGACCGGCTGCGCACCCCGCCGGCGCGCGGGCACGTGATCGCGAAGACCGGCACCACCAACACTGCCTCGACGCTCGCCGGCTACGTGCGCGCGCGATTCGCGTTCGCGGTCATGAACAACGGCCGGCCCGTGAACACGGACTCGGCGCGGCGCGCCCAGGACCGCTTCGCCGCAGTGCTAGCCGCCCAGTAGGGCGTTCAGGTCGGCCTCGGTGAGCACGGGCGTCCCGTGCTTCTCCGCGCCCCGCACCTTCGAGCCACCCGGCTCCTCGCCGACGATCAGCCCCGTCGTCTTCTTGGAGACGGAGCTGGCGACCTTCGCGCCGAGCGCCTCGAGCGCCGCACTCGCCGCCTCGCGCGTCAGCGACTCGAGCGTGCCGGTGATCACGTACGTGGTGCCGGTCAGGCGTCCCTCCGGCGCGGGCTCCTCCTCCTGCACGTCCAGGAGCGGCCAGAGCTCGGCCACGAGCGCCTTGTTGGCCTCGTCCGCGAACCACTCGACGATTGCCTCGGCGCGCTCGGGGCCGAGGCCCTCGCAGGCCATGATCTCCTCCTGCGACGCGGCGCCCAGACGCTCGATCGTCCCGAAATGGCGGGCGAGCGCCTGGCCGGTGACCCAGCCGACGTCGGGGATGTTGAGGCCGAACAGCACGCGCCCGAGCGGCAGCGTGCGTGAGACCGCGATCGCGTCGATCACGTTCGTCGCGCTCGTCTCCTGGAACCCGTCGAGCTCGAGCAGCTGCTCCTTGGTCAAGCGGTAGAGGTCGGGCAGCGACCGCAGAAGCCCGAGCTCCCAGAGGCGCCCGACGAGCCGCTCGCCGACGCCTTCGATGTCGGCCGCGGCCATCACCCAGTTGTTGAGCGTCTCGAGGCCGCGCGACGGACAGGCGCGATTCGGGCAGCGATGCATGACCTCGCCCTCCGGCCTGATCACCTCGACGCCGCAGAGCGGGCACGTCTTCGGCATGCGGAACGGCTTCGTACCGGGCTCGTGCGGGCCGGCGGGGCCGACGATCTGCGGGATCACGTCGCCCGCGCGCTGGACGATGACGATGTCGCCCTCGCGGATGTCCTTGCGGTTGATGTCCTCCTCGTTGTGGAGCGTCGCGCGGGAGACGGTCACGCCGCCGACCTCGACCGGCTCCAGCATCGCCCAGGGGTTGAGCGCGCCCGTCCGGCCGACCCGGATGGCGATCTTGTTGAGGCGCGTCTGCGCCGTCATCGGGGCCCACTTGTAGGCCCGCGCCCAGCGCGGCCGTCCGTGCAGCGCGCCGAGCCGCTCCTGCTGGTCGACCGAGTCGACCTTGATCACGATGCCGTCGATCTCGTAGTCGAGCTCGACCCGCCGCGTCTCCCACTCGGCGCAGCGCCGCGCCACCTCCTCGATCGACTCGAGCCGTTCGACGAAGGGATTGGTGCGGAAGCCGTGCGCGCGCAGCCAGTCGAGCGTCTCCGACTGCGTCGCGAACTCGAGGCCCTCGCGTGCGCCGGTGCCGTAGACCCACACGGCGAGCGGCCGGTCGGCCGTGATGGCCGAATTCTTCTGCCGCAGCGAGCCTGCCGCGGCGTTGCGCGGGTTCGGCGCCAGCTTCTGGTTCGTGCCGGCGAGGCGCTCGTTCAGCGCGCGGAAGCCGGACAGGGGCAGGTAGACCTCGCCGCGCACCTCGAGCAGCGGCGGCGCACCGTCGCCGCGCATGCGCAGCGGCACCGACCTGATCGTGCGCAGGTTGACCGTGACGTCCTCGCCCTGGACGCCGTCGCCCCGCGTCGCCCCCCGTGTCAGCACCCCGTTCTCGTACGTCAGGTTGATCGCGAGGCCGTCGATCTTCGGCTCGATCACGAACTGGACCGGCTCGTCGGTTCCGAGCCGCTTGCTGACGTCCTCGGCCCACTTCGCGAGCTGCTCGGCGGTCGTCACCTTCTCCAGCGACCCCATCGGAACGACGTGCGCGACCTTCGTGAAGCGATCCGTCGGCGGCGCGCCGACCCGCTGCGTCGGCGAGGTCGGCACCCGGAGCTCCGGGTTGGCCTCCTCGAGCGCGACGAGCTCGTCGTAGAGGCGGTCGTACTCGGCGTCCGAGATCTCCGGGTCATCGAGCACGTGGTAGCGGTACAGGTGGTGGTCGAGCTGCTTGCTCAGCTCCTCGACGCGCTCCGCCGGAGAGACCGCCCTAGACGACGCCAAGCAGCTCCTCCGGGCTGTCGATGAGCGCATCCGGCTGCTCAGGCTCCAGCCGGTCGCGGCCGTGGATGCCGCCCCAGCTGACCCCGATCGCGCCGATCCCGGCGGCCTTCGCGGCCTGCAGGTCGAACGGCGAGTCACCCACGTACGCGGCCGTCTCGACGGGCGCGCCGTACCGGCCGAGCGCAAGCAGCAGCGCTTCGGGATGCGGCTTGTGCTCGGTCACGTCGTCGCCGTTCACGACGACGTCGAAGTACTCGCCGAGCGGCAACAGCTCGAAGGTGAGGTCGACCGTGATGCGGCTCTTGACCGTGACGACGCCCAGCCTCCGGCCGCTGTCGCGCAGCTGCTCGAGCACGGGCTCGATGCCCGGAAAGAGGCGGATGTCCCGGTACAGCTCCTGGTTGTGCGCGCGGTAGGCGGCGATCAGGTCGTCGACGCGGTCCTCGTCGAAGGCGGCCATCTGCCGCCGGATGCCGTGCCCGCCGACGCTCGCCATGATCACGTCGTCCTCGTAGCGGCGGCCGAGCACCGTCTGCGTCGCGTGGTGGAACGAAGCCAGGATGGCGGCGCCGGAGTCGATCAGCGTGCCGTCGAGGTCGAAGAGGACGGTCTCGTAGCGCACCGGCTCATCGTATGTAGCCAGGGGTTGCGCGGTGCGAACGGGCAAACCGACCGCACCGCGCTGATCGTGCTAGCCCTGAAGGTGTACGTCCACCTTCGTCTCGCTGCCGGCGGTGCGCTCGATGGCGATCACCGCATCACGAGATACGGCCGGGAACTCGGCGTAGGCCACATTGTTATCGATGCTCGTGGGAATCGCTTTCCCGTCGACTGTCAGTACCAGCGACGCGACTTCATCGGATGCGATGCCGGTGAAGCTACTCGGGTCCTGCTCAGTTCCGCCGCCGATCGTCCACAACAGTCCGGGCGTTCCCTCCCGAACGGTGCGAGGACAGACTCCAGCGCCGCCCGTGACGATGAAGCAGATCGAACCGGTGCTCGTTTTGAATGCGTAGACGGCCCGGGCGCTGGTCCCGAGTTCCCCGCGAAGCAGCCGAACCCGTGAGAGTGCAGCTGCGGGGTCCGTGTCGCGGGCATGCGCAGCCGTTTCGACGAAACGAGAAACGGTCGGCGGAAGTGCGCCGCTGTGCACGGGGAGCGCGTTCATTGCGGCCACCCCGGCCGTGAGGCCGGGCGCCGGCGAGCTTGCTTCACCACGGCGGGCGAGCCCGAACGTTGCAGCGATCACGACGACGAGCCCGAAAACGAGCGCAATGGCAAGACGACGGCGCCGTCGCTCTCGGGCTGGCAGGGCGTCGTGCACAGGTGTTTCGCCGTGCCATCTCACATCGACCACCTCCTCAGCGCATGGCTTGCGGCGATTACTCAAAGTCTCCAGCTAGCGCCTGGCGGAGTAATCCGCGCGTCCGCTGATCAGCGCTTCGGCTACCCGGCCGCCGGTCGTCCCGCCGCGACGCACGCGACGGCCAACGAGTGCCCCATAGCGGCGTACGTCAGTACCCGACGGCCGTCAGGTAGAGCCCCCAGGGCGGCGCCGTCGTTCCCGCGTCGGCGCGAGGCCCGCCCTCGAGCAACCGCTCGAGCTCGCCGGGGGTCAGCTCGAGCATCGAACCGACGAGGGTCCTGACCATGCGGCGCAGGAAGCTGTCGGCGGTGATCTCGAAGACGAGCACGTGTCCCTCGCGACGCCAGACGGCCGTCTCGACCGTGCGGACGAAGACCTCGTGCTGCGTCTGCGTCGGGGTGAAGGCTCGGAAGTCGTGCCGGCCAAGGATCAGCGCCGCCGACTCGGCCAGCGCGCCCTCGTCGACGGGCCGCGCGACCCACCAGCTGCGCCGCCGCTCGAACGGCGACGGCTCGGGGCGGCGCCAGATGCGGTAGCGGTACGAGCGCGAGCACGCCGCGAAACGTGCGTGGAAGTCATCGGCGGCCTGCTCCGCTGCTCCGACGGCGACGTCGCCGGGCAGGACGGCGTTCAGTGCCGCCGCGGCTCGACCTGGCGGCGGCCCACCGTCGGCCTCGAGGCTGGCCACGTTGGCCAGCGCGTGCACGCCGGTGTCGGTGCGGCCGGCGATCGCCAGCCCGCCCCACTCCGGGAACACGGTGTCGAGGGCGGCGCGGAGCTCGCCCTCGACGGTGCGAAGCCCGGGCTGGGCGGCCCAGCCGTGGAAGTCGGTGCCGTCGTACTCGAGCTCGAGGCGCAGCCGCACGCCGGCCTCTAGCCGGCGGGTGTTTCTACTTCCTGCTCTTGCCGCCGGCGGCGGAGCAGTCGCCGACGCTGCTTTTCCTCGGCCGGCCCCTGCGGCGAGTAGTCGACCAGCTCGAGGTAGACCATCGGCGCCGCGTCGCCCGGCCGCGGGCCGAGCTTGACGATCCGCGAGTAGCCGCCCGGCCGGTCCGCGAAGCGCGGCGCGACCTCGGCGAACAGCTTGTGCACCGTCTCCTGCTTGCGCAGGTACGCGAGCGCACGGCGCCGAGCCGCCAGGTCGCCGCGCCGGCCGAGCGTGATCATCTGCTCGGCGATCGGGCGCACCTCCTTGGCCTTCGCCTCGGTGGTCTTGATGCGCCCGTGCTCGATCAGCGCGCCCGCCAGGTTGGCGTACAGCGCCTTGCGGTGGGCGCTGTCGCGCCCGAGCTTGCGGCCGGAGCGGCGATGGCGCATGGCGCTACTCGTCGCCCCGCAGGGTGAGCCCGTGCGCCGAGAGGGTCTCCTTGACCTCCTCGATGGACTTCTTGCCGAAGTTCGGGATCGCGGCGAGCTCGTTCTCGGTCTTGCCGACCAGGTCGCCGATCGTCTCGATGCCGACGCGCTTGAGGCAGTTGTACGAGCGGACGCCCAGCTCGAGCTCCTCGATCGGGAAGTTCTCCATCCCGTGCGCGAGCGACGGCTCGGCGGCCTCGGCGGCCGCAGCGGCCTCGCCGAAGCCCTCGATCTTGTCCACGTCGGTGAAGATCGCGAGCTGCCGGATGAGGATGTCGGCGGCCTGGCCGATCGCATCGCGCGGCTCGATCGAGCCGTCCGTGGTGATGTCGAGGCGCAGCTTGTCGTAGTCGGTGCGCTGCCCGACACGGGCGGCCTCGACGTCGTACGAGACGCGCCGCACCGGCGAGAAGATGGCGTCGATCGGGATCACGCCGATCGTGTGCTCCGGCCCGCGGTTCAGCTCGGCCGGGACGTAGCCGCGGCCGCGGCCGATCGTGACCGTCATCTCCAGCTTGCCGTTGTCGGAGAGGTGCGCGATCTCGAGCTCCGGGTTGAGAATCTCGAGGTCGGCAGGCGCCTCGATGTCGCCGGCCGTGACGATGCCGGCGCCGCGCTTCGTAAGCCGGACCTCCACCTCGGGCGACGCGCCGTGCAGGCGGCAGATCAGGTTCTTGAGCTGGAGGATGATGTCGGTGACGTCCTCGCGCACGCCCGGCAGCGTGGTGAACTCGTGCGCGACGCCCTCGATCTTCACCGAGGTGACGGCGGCGCCCTCCAGCGAGGAGAGCAGCACGCGGCGCAGCGAGTTGCCGAACGTGTAACCGAAGCCGCGGTCGAGCGGCTCGATCACGAAGACGCCGCGTTCGGCCTCGAGCTCCTCGTGGACGATGCGCGGAATCTGGAACTCCATCAGGGACGTGCGAGTGGCCATTCAGTCAGTCCTTTCCTTGGGCCTGGGATGCCCGGTTACTTCGAGTAGAGCTCGACGATCAGCTGCTCCTGGACCGGCGCGTCGATCTCGTCACGCTCGGGCCACTTGAGCACCTTGCCCGTCAGTCCTTCGTGATCCGCCTGCAGCCACGGTGCGACCGAGGCGGTGAGGTCGGTCGCGTCGCGCACGACGGCCTCGGCGGCCGACCTGGGCGCGATCGTGACAATGTCGTCCGGACGCGCCTGGAAGCTCGGCACGTTGACCCGCCGGCCGTTCACGTGGAAGTGGCCGTGGCGGACGAGCTGGCGCGCCTGGGCGCGCGAGGAGGCGAAGCCGAGCCGGTACACGACGTTGTCGAGCCGGGTCTCGAGCATGCGCAGCAGGTTCTCGCCGGTGATGCCGGAGCGCCGCGCCGCCTTCTCGTAGTAGTTGCGGAACTGCTTCTCGAGCAGGCCGTAGTAGCGCCGCGCCTTCTGCTTCTCGCGCAGCTGGAGCAGGTACTCGCTCTGCTTGATGCGGCCGCGGCCGTGCTCGCCCGGCGGGTACGAGCGGCGCTCGACCGGGCACTTGTCGGTCAGGCACTTCTCGCCCTTCAGGAAGAGCTTCATGCCCTCGCGGCGGCAGTTACGGCATTTCGGGCCGAGCGCGCGGGCCACTAGACCCTCCTCCGCTTCTTCTGGCGGACGCCGTTGTGCGCCTGCGGGGTGACGTCGCGGACGCCGAGGATCTCGAGGCCGGCGGCCTGCAGCGAGCGGATGGCGGTCTCGCGGCCGGAGCCCGGGCCCTTCACGAAGACCTCGACCTTCTGGAGGCCGTGCTCCATGCCCTTGCGCGCGCACGCGTCAGCGGTGACCTGGGCGGCGAACGGCGTCGACTTGCGCGAGCCCTTGAACCCGGCCGAGCCGGCGGACTCCCAGACGATCACGTTCCCCTCCTTGTCGGTCAGCGCGACGATCGTGTTGTTGAACGACGTCTTGATGTGCGCCTGGCCGACGGCGATGTTCTTCTTGACGCGGCGACGGGTGCGACCCCGGGCCGCTGCGGTACGACGAGGAGGCGCCATTACTTCGCCTTCTTGCCGCGGCCGACGGTCTTCTTCGGGCCCTTGCGGGTGCGGGCGTTGGTCTTCGTCCGCTGGCCGTTCACGGGCAGGTTGCGGCGGTGGCGGATGCCGCGGTACGAGCCGATCTCGCCGAGGCGCTTGATCGCCTGCGAGCGCTCGCGGCGCAGGTCGCCCTCCACCTGGAGGTTCGCGTCGATGTGCTCACGGAGACGCGTGACCTCCTCGTCAGTGAGGTCGCGGACCTTCGTATCCGGCGACACCCCGAGGGCGGCGAGCACCTCGTTGGCCGTCGACCGGCCGATGCCGTAGATGTACGTGAGGCCGATCTCCAGCCGCTTCTCACGCGGCAGGTTCACGCCTGCGATTCGTGCCAACGCGTTCCTCCTACCCCTGTCGCTGCTTGTGCCGCGGGTTCGAGCAGATGACCATGGTGCGCCCATGCCGCTTGATGACGCGGCAGCGCTCGCACATCGGCTTGACAGACGGCCTGACCTTCAATTCAACCTCGCTCGTGTTCGCACAAAGCTAGGTCCACACGCGCGTGGCGCGCGGACATCGCAAAGAGCGCAGCAGGGCTGCGCGTCGCGGCATCGTAGCAAACGAGGCACGGCCCGAGACGGTGCTCAGGGCCGCCTCTACTGCGCCGGGCCGGTGCCCAGCGTAACCGTGACCGTGCCGTTCTGGGTGGCGACCGCGACCGTGTCGCCCGGCTGCTTGTCCAGCAGCAGCGAGGTGATCTCCTCGGGTGTGCTCACGGCCTGGCCGTTGATCGCCGTGATCACGTCGCCCGCCTGCAGTCCGGCCGTGTCGGCCGGCCCGCCGGAGACGACGTCCGCGATCGCCGCACCGGACCCGGTGCTCCACTGATCGGTCGTCAGGTTGACGCCGAGGAATGCGGTGCCGCCGACATGAACGGTGCCGGAATGGTCACCGGACTCGATCTGCCTGGCCACGGAGAGGGCCGTGGCGATCGGGACGGCGTAGCCCGCGGACGACTGGGAGATGTCCTGGTAGCCGTAGCCGTCCGAGCTCGACGCGGCGGTGTCGACGCCAACGACCTTGCCGTCGGCGTCGAGGAGCGGGCCGCCGGAATCGCCCGGCTGCACGTTTGCGTTGGTCTGGATCAGGCCGGTCAGCGCCTCGCTCCCGCCGTTGTCGTCGGACGCGGTGATCTGCTGGTTCAGCGCGGTGACCGTGCCGGTCGCGCGCACGAGCGACCCGGTGCCGCCGGCATTGCCGAGGGCGGTCACCGTCTCGCCGACGCTGACGGAGCCGCCGAGCGGCGCGGTCTTGAGGCCGCTGGCGTTCTGCGCCTGAAGGACGGCGATGTCGTGGGCGACGTCGTAGCCGACCACGGTCGCCGTGTAGCTGTGCCCCGTGCCCGGGACGACGACCTTGATGGTCGTCGCCCCGTGGATCACGTGGTTGTTCGTCAGGATCTCGCCCTGGGAGGTGAGGACGATGCCCGTGCCCGCGGCCGCGGCGTCCTGGTAGCCGAGGTTCGTATCGATGACGACGGCACCTGAACCAAGCCCGCTGCCACCCGCCGCCACCGCCGTGCCGCGCTGGAGCGCGAGCACGACGGCACCGACCACGGCGGCGAGCAGACCGGCCAGGATGAGAGCCACGGCGGGGCTGCGCCTGCGCCCGGCGTTCGGGAGGGGAGGGAGAGCGAACGGCTCGGGCGCAAGCTCGGACATGACGCTCAGTCTTCCGCGCGAACCTGTGAGCAGCCCAAGCCTGGGCTAGGAGCTACCTAAGAATTCGCGCCGGCGTGGCGCACGAGCGGCGCCGCCACCGACGGGTGCGGCCAGGTGAGGATCCGCGGGTCGCCCTCGGTGATCGCGACCGTGTGCTCGAAGTGGGCTGCCAGCGAGCCGTCGACGGTCGAGATCGACCAGTCGTCGTCGTGCAGGTAGATCTCGTACGTGCCGGCGGTGATCATCGGCTCGATCGCGAAGACCATGCCGGGGCGCAGCTCGGGGCCGCGGCCGGGCGGGCCGTAGTTCGGGATCTGCGGGTCCTCGTGCATCGCGCGGCCGACGCCGTGGCCGACGAGCGCACGCACGACCGTGAAGCCGGCCGCCTCCGTCACCTCCTGCACCGCGTGCGACACGTCGGAGAGCCGCCGGCCCGGCCGGCACTCGGCGAGGCCGGCGGTGAGCGCCTCCTGGCCAGTGGCGAGCAGCCGGGCGGCCGCCTGCGAGATCTCACCGACGGCGAACGTGTACGCCGCGTCGCCGATGAAGCCGTCGAGCGTGACGCCGATGTCGACGGAGAGGATGTCGCCGTCGGAGAGTCGGTACGGCCCGGGGATGCCATGGACGATCATGTCGTTCGGCGACGTGCAGATCGCGGCCGGGTAGCCGCGGTAGCCCTTGAAGGTCGGGTAGCCGCCGCGCGACTCGATGAACTCCTCGGCGAGGCGGTCGAGCTCGGCGGTCGTCACTCCTCCGTGGATGTGCTCGGCGAGGAGCTGGTGCGTCTCGGAGACGAGGCGGCCGGCGCGCGCCATGCGCTCCAGCTCGGCGCTCGACTTCCGGATGATCACGCCGCGACCTGCTCGAGCGCGTCCTGGATCTCGGCGAACACCTCGTTGATGGTACGGCCCGCGTGGATGCCGACCAGGTTGCCCTTGGCGCGGTAGTGGCCGACGAGGGGCTCGGTCAGCTCGTGGTAAGTCGCGAGCCGCCTGGCGATGACGTCCGGCGTGTCGTCGCTCCGGCCCTCCTCGGCGGCGCGGCGCAGCAGGCGCCGCACGGCCGACTCGTCGTCGAGCTGGAGCTCGAAGACGATGTCCAGCTCGCGGGCGATCTCCTCGAACATCGCGTCGAGCGCGTCGGCCTGCGCCATCGTGCGCGGGAAGCCATCCAGGATGAACCCCTCGGAAGCGTCGGGCTCACCGAGCCGCCCCCTGATGAGCAGGATCATCAGGTCGTCGGGGACGAGGTGACCGCCGTCCAGGATCGGCTTGACGCGCAGGCCGAGCGGCGTCTCCTCGGCGATCGCCTCGCGCAGGATGTCGCCCGTCGCGATGTGCGGGATGCCGTACTCGGCGGCGATGCGCTTCGCCTGTGTTCCCTTGCCCGATCCCTGCGGGCCCAACAGGAGGATGTTCACCGCGGGGCGGCGGCTATTTGAGGAAGCCCTCGTAGGAGCGCATCATCATCTGCGACTCCATTTGCCGCATCGTGTCGAGCGCTACGCCGACCACGATCAGCACCGAGGTTCCCCCGACCGCGCGCGTGGTCGCCTGCGAGAAGTTGAAGTAGACGACGGCGATCGTCGGCAGCGCCGCGATGGCGGCGAGGTACAGCGCGCCTGGCAGCGTCAACCGCGACAGCACGCGGTCGAAGTACATCGCCGTCGGAGCGCCCGGTCTGATGCCGGGGACGTACCCCCCGTGCTTGCGCAGGTTGTCGGCCTGGTCGACCGGATTGAACTGGACGGCCGTGTAGAAGTACGTGAAGACGACGATCAGCACGGCCTCGGTGAGGATGTACGGCCAGTCCGTGTACGAGAGGTGCCGGTTCACGAAGCCCTGCGTGGACGGGAAGTACTGGCCGATCGTCGGCGGGAACGCCATCAGCGCCGCCGCGAAGATGATCGGGATGACGCCCGCCATGTTCACGCGCAGCGGCAGGTAGGTCGACCCGCCGCTCGTCAGGCGGCGGCCCACCATCCGCTTCGCGTACTGGATCGGGATGCGCCGCTGGCCCTCCTGGATGAAGACGACCGCGACGACGACGGCGATGATCATCAGCGGCAGGAACAGCCGCTCGGTAACCGAGCCGTTGTACCAGGCGTTGATCATCAGCGGCGCGCTCGAGAGGATCGACGCGAAGATCAGCAGCGAGATCCCGTTGCCGATCCCGTACTTCGTGATCTGCTCGCCGAGCCACATGAGCAGCACGGTGCCCGTCGTGAGCGTCAGGACGATCAGGATGAGGTTTCCGGTGCTGCCGCTCAGCACGCCCTGGCGGTGGAACAGGTACGCGTAGCCCGTGGACTGCAGCGCCGCGAGGACGACCGTGAGGTAGCGCGTGTACTGGTTGATCTTGGCGTAGCCGGCCTCGCCCTCCTTCTGGAGCTGCTCGAGCTTCGGCACGACGACCGTCATCAGCTGGAGGATGATCGATGCGGTGACGTACGGCATGATCCCGAGCGCGAACACCGCGAACTGCGACAGCGCGCCGCCCGAGAACAGGTTGAGCAGGCCGAGCACGCCAGTGCCCTGCGAGTTGAAGTAGCCCTTGATCTTCGCCGAGTCGATGCCGGGCGCAGGCATCCACGCGCCGAGGCGGTAGACCGCGAGGATGAGCGCGGTGAACAGCACCCGCTTGCGCAGATCCGGGACGCGCCAGGCATTGGCGAGCCAGCTGAACATCTAGCCCTCGTTCTCCATGTCAGAGCTCGACTCCTCGTCAGCGGAGTCGTTCTGCGTCTCCGCCGGCTTCTGGCTAGGGGAGCCCTTTCCTCGCAGGAGCCGGCGCTTTCGCGTCTTGCCGCCGCTAGCCATTTCGCGCAGCGCAATGGCAGTGCCGCCGGCCGCCTCGATCTTGGCTTTCGCCGTTGCCGAGAAGCGATGCGCGGTCACAGTCAGCTGCTTCGTCAGCTCGCCCGAGGCGAGGATCTTGACGTCGATCTTCGTGCTCTTGATCAGGCCGGCCTCGCGCAGCGACTCGAGCGTCACGTCGGCGCCGGCGTCGAACCGCGCCTCGAGGTCGCGCAGGTTCACGGCCTGTGTGAACGTGCGGTGCGGGCCGACCGGCATCGCGTCCTTCGAGTACGGGCCGCGCAGCTTGCCGAGCCGCATGTGCAGCGGCATCTGGCCGCCCTCGAAGCCGGCGCGCATCTTGGCCGAGCCGGAACGCGACTTCTGGCCCTTGATGCCGCGACCGGAGTAGCGGCCCTTGCCGGAGCCAAGGCCGCGGCCGATGCGCTTGCGATCGCGGCGCGCCTCGGCGGGCTTCAGCGTCGAGAGATTGAGCTGCTCAGGCATTCGGTCCTCAGTCGGCGGTGGCCTCGACCTGCACGAGGTGCCGCACCTTCCTCAGCATACCCTCGAGCTGCGGACTTTCCTGGTGCTCGGCCGAGCGGCCGATCCGGCCGAGCCCGAGCGCCCGCAGCGTGCCGCGGTGGCGCTCGCTCTGCCCGATCGAGCTCCGGACCTGCGTGATGCGAAGCGCGGCCATCAGGCCGTCTCCTCCGTCGTCTCAGTCGTCTCCTCGGCGGCCGGAGCCTCCTCGGCCGGAGCCTCGGCAACCGCGACGGGGGCCTCGGCCTGCTCATCCTCCTTGACCTTCTTCTTCGGCGGCAGCACGTCGGAGATCCTCAGCCCGCGCGTCTTGGCGACATCCTCGGGCCGGCGCAGGTTCTGCAGGCCGTTCACGGTCGCCTTCAACATGTTGATGGGGTTCGTCGTGCCGAGGCTCTTCGCGAGGATGTCGCGGATCCCGGCAAGCTCGAGCACCGCGCGCACCCCGCCCCCGGCGATGACGCCCGTCCCCTCGCTGGCCGGCCGCAGCAGCACCCGCGCCGCGCCGTACTCGCCCACGATCCGGTGCGTGATCGTCGTGCCGTGGCGGGGCACGGTGAACAGGTTCTTCTTGGCGTCGTCGACGGCCTTGGAGATCGCGAGCGGAACCTCGCGCGCCTTGCCGTAGCCGACGCCGACCTTGTCGTGCTCGTCGCCGATGACCACGAGCGCGGTGAACGAGAACCGCCGGCCGCCCTTCACGACCTTGGCGACGCGGTTGATCTCGACGACCCGCTCTTTCAGGTCACGGGACTCAGCACTTTCGGTGACGCTCAAATCTTCAGCCCTCCCTCACGCGCGCCCTCGGCGAGCGCCTTGACGCGTCCGTGGTACAGGTAGCCGCCGCGGTCGAACACCGCACTCTCGATGCCGGCGGCCTTCGCGCGCTCGGCGACCAGCTTGCCCACCTCCGTGGCCATGTCGGCCTTCGAGTGGTCGCCCTTGACGTGCAGCCAGCTGGCTGCGGCGAGCGTGCGGCCCTCGACGTCGTCGATGAGCTGCGCCTCGATGCCCCGGTTGGAGCGGAAGACCGCGAGCCGCGGCCGCTCGGCCGACCCGATGATCTTGCCCCGCACGCGGCGGTGGCGGCGCTTGCGCGCCTCGAGGACGGACAGCTTGCTCACGCGCGCTTCCCGACCTTCCGGCGGACGTACTCGCCCTCGTAGCGGATGCCCTTGCCCTTGTACGGCTCCGGCGGGCGCACCTTGCGCACCTGGGCGGCGATCTCGCCGACCTGCTGCTTGTCGATGCCCTTCACCGTGACCTCGGTCGGGGTCGGCACCTCGAAGGAGATGCCCTTCGGCGCGTCGATGACGACCGGGTGCGAGAAGCCGACGTTGAGCTCGAGCGCGGTGCCGCGCAGCGCGGCGCGGTAGCCGACGCCCTGGATCTGCAGCTTCTTCTCGAAGCCCTTCGTGACGCCCTCGACCATGTTCGCGACGAGCGTGCGCGTGAGGCCGTGCAGCGCGCGATCGTCGCCGCGCTCCGTCGGCCGCGTGACGACCAGCCGGTCGTCCTCGCGCGCGATCGCGATGCGCGCCGGCACCTGCTGGTGAAGCTCGCCCAGCGGCCCGGACACCATGACGCGGCCCGGGTCAATGGACACATTGACCCCCGCGGGCACATCGATTGGCCGTTTTCCGATTCGACTCATTGCAATTCTCTCCTAGCCATTCGCGCAGCAAATGGCCCGGTCACCAGACGTGGCAGATGACCTCGCCGCCGACCCCTTGTTCCTCGGCGGTCTTGCTCGTGACGAGCCCCTGGGAGGTCGACACGATAGCCGTCCCCATGCCGCCCAGCACGCGCGGGAGCCTGTCCTTCGGCGCGTAGACGCGGCGGCCCGGGCGGGACACACGCTTGAGGTTCGAGATCACGCGCTCGCGGTTGCGGCCGTACTTCAGCTCGATGACCAGCAGGTCATACCCGAGCGGCGCCGGCTGGCCGTCCTTGCCCTTGTGGTCGACGCCCTTGTCGATGCGGTAGTCGGTGATGTAGCCCTCCTCCTTGAGCAGGCGCGCGATGTCCGCCTTCAGCTTCGAGGTCGGCATCACGGCGTACTCGTGCATCGCCTTGTTGGCGTTGCGGATGCGGGTGAGCATGTCTGCGATCGGATCGGTCAGCATCGGACTACCAGGATGACTTGGTCATGCCGGGGATCGCGCCCTCGTGGGCGAGCTCCCGCAGGCAGATGCGGCAGAGGCCGAACTTGCGGAACGTCGCCCGCGGCCGGCCGCACCGGTTGCAGCGCAGGTAGTTGCGCGTCTTGTACTTCGCAGGCCGAGAGGCCTTCACTACGAGCGACTTCTTCGCCACTACTGTCCTCCATCTCGCGTCTGGGCGAACGGCAGACCCATGCCGCGCAGGAGCGCGCGGGCGTCGTCGTCCGTCTTCGCGGTGGTCGTGATCGTGACGTCCAGGCCCCGGATCGCGGCCACGCTGTCGTAGTCGATCTCCGGGAAGATGATCTGCTCGCGAATCCCGATCGAGTAGTTGCCGCGCCCGTCGAATGCGTCGGGGTTCAGCCCGCGGAAGTCGCGGATGCGCGGCAGCGCGATCGAGACGAGCCGGTCGAGGAACTCGTACATGCGGTCGCCGCGCAGCGTGACCTTCGTGCCGATCGGCATGCCCTCGCGGATCTTGAAGCCGGCGATCGACTTGCGGGCGCGGCGCAGCTGGGCGCGCTGCCCGGCGATGATCGTCAGCTCTTCCATCGCGGCGTCGAGGGCCTTGGACTCGGTCTTCGCCTCGCCGACGCCCATGTTGAGCGTGATCTTGTCGACTTTCGGGACGTCCATGACCGTGCTCTTGCCGAGCTCGTCCTTGAGCCGGTCGCGCAGCTCCTCGTTGTACTGCCGCTTCAGGCGCGGCACGTAATCGGTCGCGGTCGCCATGGCCTAGCGGTCGATCTCCTGGCCGCAGTCGGCGCGCTTGCACACGCGGGTGCGGTGCCGCTCGCCCTTGACGTCCTTGACGTCAAGGGCGATCCGCGTCGGCCGCTTGCAGACCGGGCAGACGATCATGACGTTGGAGACGGGGATCGGCGCCGGCCGGTCGATGACGCCGCCCGGGATCATCTGGGTCGCGCCCATCCGGCTCGGGTCCTTCATCGGCCGCGGCTTCAGGTGCCGCTTGATCGTGTTGAGGTTCTCGACGACGACCTTGCCCTCACGCGGCAACGCGGCGAGCACGCGGCCCTGTTTGCCGCGGTCCTTGCCGCTCAGCACCTGGACGACGTCGCCCTTGTGGATCTTCATCTTCGTTGCAGACATTCAAAGCACCTCGGGAGCGAGAGAGACGATCTTCATGAAGTTGCGATCACGCAGCTCGCGGGCGACGGGGCCGAAGATCCGCGTGCCCCGCGGGTTGCGCTGGGCGTCGATGATCACGGCCGCGTTCTCGTCGAACGCGATCTGCGTGCCGTCGTCGCGGCCGAAGGGCTTCTTCGTCCGGACGACCACCGCACGCACGACCTCGCCCTTCTTGATCGCGCCCTGCGGCGTTGCGCTCTTCACGGTACCGACGATGACGTCCCCTACGCGCGCGTAGCGCCGCTTCGACCCGCCCATCACGCGGATGCAGAGCAGCTCGCGCGCGCCGGTGTTGTCGGCCACGCGGACTCGTGTCTCCTGCTGAATCACGGCCTACCGTGCCTTCTCCAGCACTTCGGCGAGGCGCCAGTTCTTGGTCTTGGACAGCGGCCGCGTCTCGACGATGCGCACCGTGTCCCCCACGCCCGCCGTGTTCGCCTCGTCGTGCGCGTGGAACTTCGCCGAGCGGCGGATGACCTTCTTGTACTTCCGGTGCGCCTTGATCGTCTCGACCATGACGACGATCGTCTTGTCCATCGCGGCGGAGACGACGACGCCGCGCCGCTCCTGGCGGCGGCCGGGCTCGCTCTCGGGCTTCGGGAGCCGGACGATCGGCTTGCGCTGTGCCGGCTTCTCGCGCACGACCTTCGGGCGGCGGCGGCGCTCGGAGCGCGGCACGTGCTTTCGCTTCGGCTTCGGGCCGGACTGCGGCGCGGGGGCGGCCTCCTCGGCCGCGGCAGGCTCGGCCGCCGCGGCGGCGGGCGCCTCCACGACAGGCTCCTCGGCGGGAGACTCGTCGACGGCGGGAGGCTCCTCGGACGGCTCGGCCTCGGCCGCGACGTCGGGCGCGGGCTCGGCCTCCTCGACAGCGGCCTCCTCGGCCGGCTCAGCCTCGGGCTCGGGCTCGGCGGCCACGGCGTCGACCGGCGTCTCCTCGACGGCCTCGTCGGTTGTCTCGTTCTTATCTTTCTCGTCAGCCATTCGTCTTCTCCAGGGCGCGCTCGCGGCGCAGGGTCAGGATCCGCGCGACGTCGCGCTTCGCATGCCGCAGGCGGGTGTGGTTCTCCAGTCCGCCGGTTGCGTACTGGAAGCGCAGCTCGAAGAGCTCCTTGCGCGTCTCGGTGAGCTTCTCGTCGAGCTCGTCGTCGGTCATCTCTGCAAGTTCCTTGGCGTCCATCTCGGTCTTACTTTCTCTCAGTCGAACAGCGGCGCTTCGCGCTTCACGAACTTGGTCCGGACGGGCAGCTTCGCCCCCGCGAGGCGCAGCGCCTCCTTCGCGAGCGGCTCGGGCACGCCGGCCAGCTCGAACATGACGCGGCCTGGCTTCACGACGGCCACCCAGTGCTCGGGGTTGCCCTTGCCGGAGCCCATGCGCGTCTCGGCCGGCTTCTGCGTCACCGACTTGTCCGGGAAGACGTTGATCCAGACCTTGCCGCCGCGCTTGATCTTGCGGGTCATCGCGATACGGGCAGCCTCGATCTCCCGGTTGGTGAGCCAACCGGCCTCGAGCGTCTTGATCCCGTAGTCGCCGAACTGGACCTCCGTCTGAGCCCTCGAGAGGCCCCGGCGACGTCCACGGTGGACCTTCCGGAACTTGGTCTTCTTCGGGAGCAGCATCAGCTATCGGCCTTCTTCCGCCGCGACTTGCCCGAGCCCTCGCCGCCGCCCTTCTCCTCCTGCGGCGGGTCGCCGGCCTGATCGAGCGTCTTCGGGTCGTCGTGCATCGTCTTCTCCGTCGTCGTGTCGGGCGCCTCGGCGACCGGAGCCGGCGTCGTCTCGACCTGCGGCTCGACGACCGGCTGCTCGCGCCCCTCGGCCGACACGGCGTTCTCGTCGGTGCGCGGCTTCTCGACGTTCTCCTGCTGCTGGCGCGGGCGTCCGCCGCCGCCACGGCCGCCGCCGCCGCCGGGGCGTCCCGGCCCGCGGCCGCCGCCCGGACGATCGCCGCGCTTGCGTTGGCGCACCGGGCCGAGGCCCTCACGGTCCTGGCTGCGGCCACGGCCGCCTTCGCGCGAGGCGGCGAGACCCTCGCGCTGGCCGCCTCGGCGCCGCGCCTGGTCCTGGTCGCCCAGCCGCTGGTCCTTGCCGCCGATGGACTCGTAACCCTCGGGCATGATCTCGCCCTTGTTGATCCAGACCTTCACGCCGATGCGGCCGGTGGTCGTCTTGGCCTCGGTCTGGCCGTAGTCGATGTCGGCGCGGATCGTGTGCAGCGGCACACGGCCCTCGGAGTAGGTCTCCGAGCGGCTCATCTCGGAGCCGCCGAGGCGGCCGCCGCACGTGATCTTCACGCCGTGCGCGCCCGAGCGGATGGCCGAGGCGAGGGAGCGCTTCATCGCGCGGCGGAAGCTCACGCGGTTCTCCAGCTGCTCGGCGATCGACTGGGCGACGAGCTTGGCGTCGAGCTCGGGCCGCTTGATCTCGTTGATGTTGATGTGGACGTTCTTCTGCGTCATCGCGTGGATCTCGCGCCGCAGCGCGTCCACCTCGGCGCCAGACTTGCCGATCACGATGCCCGGGCGCGCGGTGTAGATGTCGATCGTGACCCGCTGGTTGTCCTTGCGGATCAGGATGTCCGACAGCCCCGCGTGCGAAAGCTTCTTGTAGATGTGCTCCCGGATCTTCACGTCCTCGAGCAGCATCTGCGGGTAGTCCTTGCGGCTGGCGTACCAGTTGGACTTCCAGTCGTGGATGACGCCGACGCGCAGCCCGCCGGGATGGATCTTCTGGCCCATTAGCGATCACCTTCCGTGTAGATCGTGCGCTCCGGCCGCGAAACGCAAGGCAGGCTAGGACGCAGGGAGCGTTCGTAGCGGGACGCTACGGGCGCGACTGAGGACGACGCATGGCGCCGCGTTGCAGCGCGCCGGAGCGTGCGAGATACGCGGGAGGGGTGAGCCATCAGCTGTCGGTCTCCTCTTCCTTTTCGTCCTTCTTGCGCCGGCGTGGTCGCTTCGGCTTCTCCTCCGCTTCGCCCCTGGGCTCCGCGGGCGTCTCGGCCTCGGCGACCGGGGCCTCCTCGACCTCGGTCTCGTCGATCTCCTCGACCTCCGGGACTTCCGTGACTTCCTCGAGCGGCTCGGCTTCGCGCGACCGGCGCGGCAGCAGGTGTCGCTGCCGGTCGGCCGGGACCGCCTCGAGCGTGGTCAGCGTCAGCGTGATGTGACAGGTCCGCTTGCGGATGCGGGCGGCGCGGCCGCGCGCACGCGCGCGGAAGCGCTTCATCGTCGGGCCCTCGTCGACGACGGCGGTCTCGACGATCATCTCGTCGCCGATCAGGCCGTGGTTGGCCTCGGCGTTGGCGACGGCGGAGCGCAGCACCTTCTCGACGTCGTGCGCGGCGGCGCGGTCGGTAAAGGCGAGCACCGTGCGCGCCTCCGGGACCGTGCGGCCGCGGATGTGCTCGACGACGAGGCGCGCCTTGCGCGGCGACACCCGCACCCACCGCGCCTGGGCCCGCACCTCCGCCCGTCCGTCTTCTCTGATCGTCGTCGCCATTACCGCTTCTTGACCTGCGCCTGGCGGTCGCCGGCATGGCCGCGGAAGGTCCGCGTGGGCGCGAACTCGCCCAGCTTGTGGCCGACCATCTGCTCCGAGATGAACACTGGCACGTGCTTGCGGCCGTCGTAGACCGCGATGGTGTGGCCGACCATCTCGGGGAAGACCGTTGACGAACGCGACCAGGTGCGGATCATCCGCTTCTCGTTCACGGCGTTCATCGCCTCGATACGGCTCATGAGCCGCTCCTCGACGAACGGCCCCTTCTTGGACGAGCGGCTCACCGCCTACCTTCCTTCCCTCTCCGGCGACGCCGGACGATCAGCTTGTCGGATGCCTTGTGCTTGCGCCGCGTGGGCTTGCCCAGCGTCGGCACGCCCCACGGCGTGACCGGGTGACGGCCGCCCTTGGACTTGCCCTCACCGCCGCCGTGCGGGTGGTCGACCGGGTTCATCGCGGAGCCGCGGACGGTCGGCCGCTTGCCCTTCCAGCGGCTGCGGCCGGCCTTGCCGCCCGAGATGTTCTGGTGGTCGACGTTCCCCACCTGGCCGACGGTGGCCCGGCAGGTTAGCGGCACCCGGCGCATCTCGCCGGAGGCGAGCCGGAGCACGCCGTAGCCGTCGTCCTTCGCAACCAGCTGGACGCTCGTTCCGGCGGAGCGGGCCATCTTGCCGCCCTGGCCCGGCTTCAGCTCCACGTTGTGAATGAGCGTGCCGGTCGGGATGTTCTCGAGCGGAAGCGCATTGCCCGGCTTGATGTCGGCCTCGGGGCCGGACTCGACCGTGGTGCCCACGCGCAGGCGCGCGGGCGCGAGGATGTAGGCCTTCGCACCGTCGGCGTAGTGCAGCAGCGCGATGCGGGCCGACCGGTTCGGGTCGTACTCGATCGCGGCCACCTTCGCCGGCACGCCGTCCTTGAGCCGCTTGAAGTCGACGATGCGGTAGCGGCGCTTGTGCCCGCCGCCGCGGTGCCGCGTCGTGATGCGGCCGTTGTTGTTGCGGCCGCCCGACTTCTTGACCGGCTCGAGCAGGCTCTTCTCCGGCGTCGTCTTCGTGACTTCCTCGAAGGTCGACACCGACATGAAGCGCCGGCCGGGACTCGTGGGCTTGAATTTGCGAACGGGCATCAGGTTCCTACAGGTTGGGGGCCTGGAAGATCTCGATCTCCTGGCCGGGCTTGAGCTTGACGACGGCCTTCTTCCAGCCGGGGCGGGTGCCCTTGATCAGGCCGCGCCGCTTCGGCTTCGAGCGGACCTGGATGATGTTGACGGCCGCGACCTTCACGTTGAACGCCTGCTCGACGGCCTGGCGGACCTGGGTCTTGTGCGCGTCCTGGTGCACCCGGAACGAGTACTTGCCGTTCTCGATCTCGGCGTAGCTCTTCTCCGAGACCACCGGGGCGATCAGCACCTCGTTCAGGTTGATGCTCATGCGGCCCTCTTCTGGAGGAGCTCGAGCGCGGCCTCGGTGACGACGAGCGCGCGGGCCCAGACGATGCTGGCGACCTCGACCTCGGCGGGCTCGACCACGAGCACGCGGGAGAGGTTGCGAAACGACTTGACGACGGTTTCCTGATCGGACAAGGCGACGACGACGACCGGGCGCTCCTTGCCCCACTCCTCGAGCAGGCCGAGCGCGGTGCGCGTCGACGGCTCGTCGAAAGACGACGGGTCGACGATGGCCAGCGTCCCCTCCTCCACGTGCGCGGAGAGCGCACTGCGGAGCGCGGAGCGGTAGGCCTTCTTGTTCACCTTGACATCGAAGCTGCGCGGCGAGGGCGGGAACACGACGCCGCCGCCGGTGAACTGCGCGGCGCGGATCGTGCCCGCGCGGGCGCGGCCGGTGCCCTTCTGGCGCCACGGCTTGCCGCGGCCGCCCGACACCATGCCGCGGCTCTTGGCCGCGCGCGTGCCGGCGCGCTGCGCATTGAGCTCGGCGCGCACGGCCTCGTGGACGAGGTGCGGTTTCACCTCGGCGGCGAAGACCGACTCATCGAGTGTCACGTCCTTCTCGGCGCCCAGCGTGGGTGCTTTCGGGGCGGCCACTAGCGATTCTCCTCGCGGATCTCGACGATGCCGTTCTTCGGGCCCGGGACGGCGCCCTTGACGAGCAGCAGGTTCTGCTCCGGCTCGACGGAGTGCACGGTGAGCCCGACCTGGGTGACGCGCTTGCCGCCCATGCGTCCGGCCATGCGAATCCCCTTGAACACGCGCGAGGGAGTCGCGGAGGCGCCGATCGAGCCCGGCTTGCGGATGTTGTGCGAGCCGTGCGTCACCGGGCCGCGGCTGAAGTTGTGCCGCTTGATCGTGCCGGCGAAGCCCTTGCCGATGCCGATGCCGGCGACCTTGACCTTGTCCCCGGGCGCGAATGCCTCGACGGTGACGGTCTCGCCGACCGTCAGCTCGGACTGGCCCCGGAACTCGACCAGATGACGATGCGGCCCGGCTCCAGCCTTCTTCAGGTGGCCGAGCTCCGGCCGCGAGAGCTTGCGCTCGGCGACCTCGTCGAACGCGAGCTGCACAGCCTCGTAGCCGTCCGCGTCGTTCGTGCGCACGTAGGTGACCGGGCACGGGCCGGCCTGGATCACCGTCACGGACGTGAGCTGCCCGCTGTCGGTGTCGAAGATCTGGGTCATGCCCAGCTTCCTGCCGAGAATGCCCTTCATCACAACTTGATTTCGATGTCCACGCCCGCCGGCAGGTCGAGGCGCATGAGCGAGTCGACCGTCTTGGGCGTCGGGTTGTGGATGTCGATCAGGCGCTTGTGCGTGCGCACCTCGAAGTGCTCGCGCGAGTCCTTGTCCTTGAACGGGCTGCGGATCACGCAGTAGACGTTCTTCTCGGTGGGCAGCGGCACGGGGCCGGTGATCGTGGCACCGGTGCGCTGGGCGGTGTCGACGATCTGGGTCGCCGAGCGGTCCAGCTGGGTGTGGTCGTACCCCTTGAGCCGGATGCGGATCTTCTGTGCCACGTGCCGTCTGCCCCTCTCCGAGAAAGTCGCTTCTCTGCCTACTTGATGATTTTTGTGACGACGCCGGCGCCGACGGTGCGGCCGCCCTCGCGGACGGCGAACCGCAGGCCCTCGTCCATGGCAATCGGCTGGATGAGCTCGATCTCCATGTTCGTGTTGTCGCCCGGCATGACCATCTCCTGGCCCTCCGGGAGCTTGATCGAGCCCGTCACGTCCGTCGTGCGGAAGTAGAACTGCGGCCGGTAGCCGTTGAAGAACGGCGTGTGGCGCCCGCCCTCGTCCTTGGAGAGGACGTAGACCTCGGCGTTGAAGTGCGTGTGCGGCGTGATCGAGCCCGGCTTCGCGAGCACCTGGCCGCGCTCGACGTCCTCGCGCTTGACACCGCGGAGCAGTGCACCGGCGTTGTCGCCGGCCTGCGCGTAGTCGAGGGTCTTCTGGAACATCTCGAGACCGGTGACGGTCGTCTTCTCGACCTCCGGGTGGATGCCGACGATCTCGACCTCGTTCCCGACCTCGCACTTGCCCTGCTCGATGCGGCCGGTCACGACGGTGCCGCGGCCGGTGATCGTGAAGACGTCCTCGATCGGCATCAGGAACGGCTTGTCGACGTCGCGCGTCGGCTCCGGGATGTAGGAGTCGACGGCCTGCATGAGCTCGAGGATCTTGGGCGTCCACTCGGCGTCGCCCTCGAGCGCCTTCAGCGCCGATACCTGGACGACCGGGATATCGTCGCCCGGGAACTCGTACTTGGAGAGCAGCTCGCGGACCTCCAGCTCGACGAGCTCGAGCAGCTCGGGGTCGTCGACCATGTCGGCCTTGTTGAGCGCGACGACGATCGCCGGCACCTCGACCTGGCGGGCGAGCAAGATGTGCTCGCGCGTCTGGGGCATCGGGCCGTCGGCGGCCGAGACCACGAGGATCGCGCCGTCCATCTGGGCGGCGCCCGTGATCATGTTCTTGATGTAGTCGGCGTGACCCGGGCAGTCGACGTGCGCGTAGTGGCGCGCCTCGGTCTCGTACTCGACGTGCGCGGTGTTGATGGTGATGCCGCGCTGGCGCTCCTCGGGAGCGTTGTCGATCTCCGCGAAGGTCTTGACGGTACCGCTGCCCGACGCCTCAGCGAGCACCTTCGTGATCGCCGCGGTGAGCGTGGTCTTGCCGTGGTCGATGTGACCGATCGTGCCGACGTTGACGTGCGGCTTGGTGCGCTCGAACTTCTGCTTGGCCATCTCTCCTCCGTCAGTCCTTCCTGTCTAGGTCTGGGCGGCGACGATCTCGCCCGCAATCGACTGCGGCACTTCCTCGTACCGGTCGAACTGCATGGTGAACGTGGCCCGGCCCTGCGTCGTCGAGCGCAGGTCGGTCGCGTAGCCGAACATGGTGGCGAGCGGGACGTGCGCCTTGATCGCCTGCGCGTTGCCGCGCGGCTCGAGGCCCTCGACGCGGCCGCGCCGCGAGTTGAGGTCGCCCATCACGTCGCCGAGGTACTCCTCCGGAGTGACCACCTCGACCGCCATCACCGGCTCGAGCAGCTTCGGGCTCGCGCGCTTCATGCCCTCCTTGAAGGCCATGGAACCGGCGACCTTGAACGCCATCTCGCTCGAGTCGACCTCGTGGTAGGAGCCGTCGACGAGCTCGATGCGCACGTCCACGACGGGGAACCCTGCCAGGATGCCCGACTCCATCGCCTCCTGGATCCCGACGTCGATCGACGGGATGTACTCCTTGGGGATCGTGCCGCCGGTGATCCGGTCGATGAACTCGTAGCCCTCGCCGGGCCCGGCCGGCTCCAGGTGGATCGTGGCGTCGCCGTACTGGCCCCGGCCGCCGCTCTGCCGCACGAAGCGGCCGCGGATCTTCTCGACGCGCTTGCCGATCGTCTCGCGGTAGGCGACCTGCGGCCGGCCGACGTTGGCGTCCACCTTGAACTCGCGCATGAGGCGGTCGACGATGATCTCCAGGTGCAGCTCGCCCATCCCGGAGATGAGCGTCTGCCCCGTCTCCTCGTCGGTCTGCACACGGAAGGTCGGGTCCTCCTCCGACAGGCGCTGGAGCGCGGCACCGAGCTTGTCCTGGTCGCCCTTCGTCTTGGGCTCGATGGCGACGGCGATCACCGGGTCCGGGAACGTCATCGACTCGAGCACGATCGGCGCCGAGTCGATGGCGAGCGTGTCGCCCGTCGTCGTCTGCTTCAGGCCGACCGCCGCGGCGATCTCGCCGGCGCCGATCATGTCGCGCTCCTCACGGTGGTTCGCATGCATCTGGAGGATGCGACCGATGCGCTCGGTGCGGCCGTTCGTCGTGTTGACGACGCGGTCGCCCGCCTTGACCTGGCCGGAGTAGACGCGGAAGTACGTCAGCTTGCCGACGTACGGGTCGGTCATGACCTTGAAGGCGAGCGCGGCAAACGGCTCGTCCAGCGCGGCCCGGCGTGAGAGCTCGTGCTCGGTGCGCGGGTCGATGCCGTGGATCGGTGGCACGTCCAGCGGGCTCGGCAGGTAGTCGATGACGGCGTCCAGCAACGGCTGCACGCCCTTGTTCTTGAACGCCGAGCCGGCGAGCACGGGCGTGACCGTGATGTCGAGCGTCGCTGCGCGGAGCGCGCGGCGCAGCATCTCGGGCGTGACCTTGGACTCGTCCTCGAGGTACGTCTCGGTGAGCTCGTCGTCGTGGTCGGCGACCGAGTCGATCAGCTGGTGGTGGTACTCCTCGGCCTGCTCGCGCAGCTCCTCGGGGATCTCCTCGGTGGCGTACTCGGTGCCGAGCGCGTCCGAGTAGACGATCGCCTTCATCTCGATCAGGTCGATGACGCCGCGGAAGTGCTCCTCCTGGCCCAGCGGCAGCTGGACCGGCACCGGGTGGGCGCCGAGGCGGTCGATCATGGACTGCACGGCGGCGAAGAAGTCCGCGCCCGTGCGGTCCATCTTGTTGATGAACGCGATCCGGGGAACCTTGTAGTGGTCGGCCTGGCGCCACACGGTCTCGGACTGCGGCTCGACGCCGGCGACCGAGTCGAAGACGGCGATGGCGCCGTCGAGCACGCGCAGGCTGCGCTCCACCTCGACGGTGAAGTCGACGTGGCCCGGCGTGTCGATGATGTTGATCCGGTGGTCGCGCCAGAACGCGGTCGTCGCGGCCGACGTGATGGTGATGCCGCGCTCCTGCTCCTGCGCCATCCAGTCCATCGTCGCGGCGCCCTCGTGGACCTCGCCCATCTTGTGGGTGCGGCCCGTGTAATAGAGGATGCGCTCGGTCGTCGTGGTCTTGCCCGCATCGATGTGGGCCATGATCCCGATGTTCCGGACGCGGTCGAGCCCGACCTCCGTCTTGGTTGCAACGTTCGACATCTCTCTCTTTCCCTCCGGACTGCCTACCAGCGGTAGTGCGCGAAGGCCTTGTTGGCCTGCGCCATCCGGTACTGATCGTCCTTCTGCTTGAACGCGCCGCCCTGCTGGTTCAGCGCGTCGAGGAGCTCGCCTGCGAGCTTCTCGTCCATCCCCTTCTCGCGGCGCTTGCGCGCGTTCTCCACGATCCAGCGCACGGCGAGCGTACGGGCGCGGCGCTGCGGCACCTCCACGGGAACCTGGTAGTTCGCCCCGCCGACGCGGCGCGAGCGCACCTCGAGCACGGGCGTCACGGTCTTGATCGCCTGCTCGAGCGCGTCCACGGGCGGCCGGCCGCTGCGCTCGCCGATGGTGTCGAGCGCGGAGTAGACGAGCGTCTCGGCGACGCTCTTCTTCCCGTCGAGCATGACGCGGTTGATCACCTGCTGGACCAGGACGGAGTTGTGCACCGGGTCCGCCGTCACGGTCCGCGGCTCGATGTCGGCGCGGCGCGGCATCAGCTCGTGGGCCTCTTCGCCCCGTACTTCGAGCGGCCCTGGCGGCGGTCGGTCACGCCTGCGGCATCGAGCGCCGCGCGGATGACCTTGTAGCGGATGCCCGGCAGGTCCTTGACGCGCCCGCCGCGCACGAGCACAACCGAGTGCTCCTGCAGGTTGTGGCCCTCGCCCGGGATGTACGCGGTGATCTCCACGCCGTTCGTGAGCCGGATGCGCGCAGCCTTGCGCAGCGCCGAGTTCGGCTTCTTGGGCGTACGTGTGAAGACGCGCGTGCAGACGCCGCGGCGCTGCGGCGACCCCTGAAGAGCCGGGGTCTTCGTCTTGCCCTGCGCGGCCTTCCGGCCCTTGCGCACAAGTTGGTTAACGGTCGGCACTGGTTGTCTCCTGGTCTCCCAGACGGTCGGGGGTCTTCCTACACACAAAGAAGGTCGGCAGGGGCAGGCCCTGCCAACCACCTGCGGCATGGTAGCGAACGGCGTAGGGAGCCGCAAACGGGTCTACTCGCGTGCTTCAGAGCACCTGGAGCGTTCTTGGAAGCACGCGCACAGCCCCACTGGAAAGGGATGAAAGCGGGCGACAGGACAACTACAGTGAGGACACGAGCCTTTGCGGGCAAGGGCTTGGGGCAAGACCTTTTCTGGGGGGGCCGGAAATGCGGGCGCAGGCAGACACCTGCGAAGACAGGAGTACGCCGTGACAACGGCGCTTGCAGCGGTGACCGCCGCGCTAACGACGCTCGTCGTCGTGCTGCTCGTCCTGCTCGTCCTGCGGCGCCCGCGGGCGGCGCCCGCGAACGCGCGTGAGAGCAACCGGCCGAACCCGTCGTCGTCGACGCTGCCCGCGGTCGTGGAGCCGCAGCCGCAAGCCTTCTATGACGGCGAGGCCCGGCTCGAGTCGCAGGTGCGTGAGCTCTCGCAGGCCCTCGTGCGGGCCGAGTACGAGAACCGGCGCGCCCGTTTCGTGGTGCAGCTGTCCGGCGCCCTCGACCTCGACGACGTGCTCGCGCGGACACTGGAGGCCGCGCAGGGGCTCTCCGGCATCGACTCGGCAATGATCGTGCTCCCGCAGGCGAGCGAGGGCCCGCTCGTCGCCACGCACGGCATGAGCCGCGAGGAGGCGCGCAGCCAGCCGATCGCGCCGCCGCCCGAGAGCCGCCAGGCGCGCGCCGTGTCGCTCAACTACCGCTACGCGGAGCCGGACGCCGGCCGCGACGGCAACCTCATCCGCGGCGGGCTGATGGTGCCGCTCGTCGGTCTGCGCGAGCAATTCATCGGCACGCTCGCCGTCTTCTGGCGCGGGCGGGAGCGCGACGCCAGCCTCCGAGGAGGTGCAGCTCATGGAGGAGCTGGCGGCCACGGCCGGCCCCGCGATCGAGAACGCGAAGCGCTACCTCGAGGCGCGCCAGCTCGCCGAGATGGACGCGCTCACCGGGCTGCACAACCGCCGTTACTTCGACGAGGTACTCGACCGCGAGATCGCGCGCGCCAAGCGCTACGAGCGCAGCCTGGCGCTGCTGCTCCTCGACCTCGACGACTTCAAGCAGATCAACGACCGCGTCGGGCATCTCGGCGGGGACGCGGTGCTCGCCGACATCGGCGGTCGCGTGCGCGAGACCCTGCGCTCGGCCGACATCGCATGCCGCGTCGGCGGCGACGAGCTCGCGGTGGTGCTCCCGGAGTCGACCGTCCAGGACGCCGAGCAGCTGTACGCCCGCCTGCTCGCGGCGGTCAACGCCCGCCCGCTTGCCGGCGGCGAGACGGTGACCATGTCGGGCGGCGTCGCCGAGGTCACCCGCGACGACGACGCCCAGTCGCTCTTCCAGCGTGCGGACGACGCCCTGTACCGGGCGAAGCGCGACGGCAAGGGCGACGTCCGCTGAGCGCTAGCTGAGCTTCGCGGTGAACTCCGGCGCCTGTGTCGGCGCCGGCACGCCTCCCGCCCGCTCGACGGTGACGGCGAAGATCGCACCCTTCGGCACGCGCTGTGACAGCGGGATGACGTACTGGGGTTGGCCGCCCCTGAACAGGCCGGCCGACGCCGGCGTCTTTCCCTTTACGATCCATGCCTGGTAGACCTTGCCGGCGGGCGCGCGCTTCAAGCCCGAGATGACCAGGACGGCGCGACCGCTCGGTGTCGTCACCAGGACCATCGTCCCCTTCGACCCCGCGACGGGCACGCGGTGCGCACCCGGCTGACGGATGAGGCTCACGAGCTGCGCCGCGCCCGGAGTCGTCGTCGCGCCCTGGGTGGTGTTGTCGCCGCCGCGCCAGATGGCCCAGGCGCCGAGAGCTGCGGCGGCGAGGATGGCGACGACGGCGGCGGCTGCAAGCAGCGTCCGGCCCGAACGCGGCGCCGCGGCGGCCGGGAGCTCCGGTCCCGGCTCGAGCTCGGGTGCCGGGTCGGCGTCGTAGGCGATGATCGTCGGCGCCAGCGACGGCGGCTCGTACCGCGGCTCGTGCCGCGCCGGGTCATGCCGCGACGGGTCAGCCGGCAGCTCCTCGGCGATCACGGCAACCGGCGCGAGCACCGGCGCCTCCTTGGCCTCCTCGTCGCCGAGGCGGAAGAACGTGACTTTCTCGTGCAGCATGCCCTCCATCTCCCGGGCCGGCGCGGGCTCGTGATAGCCGCGCGGCGGCTCGAAGGCGAGCTCGGGCGCGCGGGCGAGCTCGCGCTCGGGCTCCGGCGCGGACGCGCCGGCGACGAGCCGCTGCGAGAGCAGCACGGCTTCCTGCATCGCCGCCTGCGCCGCTTCGAGCACGCGGCGGCGGCGATCCTCGCCGAGCAACGGGTCGAAGAAGTAGACGACCGCGTACCCGAAGGCGCCCGCCGCCGTTCCGAGCACGACCAGCCCTATGCCGACGGACGCCCCGCTGGACGCCCTGTTCCCCCCAGTGTTACTCATGCTGCCCCTCCCGCTTGAGAGGCGGCCGGCTCTCGTTGCCCCCGGCCACCGAACGGCCCCCGTGCCGCTGCGCGGCAGACTACCCCCTGCCCCGTGAAATTTCTGTGCAAACAGCCAAGAATGAGAGTGGAGATGGAGCACGGTTCACGCCCCGCCGACAGCGCGAGCCGATGACGACCGCCCTCGTCGTGGCCGCATCGGTCCTCGCGACGCTTGCGGTCGTGCTGTCTGTCGTGCTCCTGCGCGACTGGCGAAGGCCGGCCGGCGAGCCCGAGCCTGCCGCCGAGGAGACGCCTCCCGCACCGGATCTGGAGCCTGCGCGCGTCCGCCTTGATCACGAACTGCACCAGGCGGCCGCCCGCGCCGTGGAGGCGCCGCGGGCGCTCGAGCCGCCGCCGCGCGCAGAGCCGCCGCCGCGCGCAGAGCCGCCGCCGTCCCCGAACGGCGCCACCGGCTCGCAGGAGCTGGAGGCACTGCTCGCGCAGGCGCTCGAGGCGGCCTGCGCGATCCCAGGGGCCGACGCAGCGCTCGTCTCCGTGACGCTGGCCGGTGAGCCGTTCGTGGGCACGCTCGGCCTGGCGCGCCACGAGGCCGACCGGCTGGCGAGCACGCTGCCGTCCCCGCAGATGCGGACGCGCTCGATCGAGATCGCCTACGAGTACGAGCGTGAGCCGTACGACGAGCTGGCCACGGCCCGGATCGAGCGCGGCGTCGCCGTGCCGGTGCGCGGGAGCACGCCCGCCTTGCTCGCGATCCTGACCCGGGCGCCGGCCGCTGCCCTCGGCGCGCCACAGCTCGAGCTGCTGGAGGAGATCGCGCTCCGGCTCGAGCCCGCGCTGGCCGCCGTCGGCGACGCACGCGCCGTGCGTATGCCGGTGACGATCAGTGTCCGCGAGGTCGACCGACGGAGCGGCCGGATGGACACGACCGGCTCAGGCGAGCGCGAGGAACGGCACGAACCCAGTCAGATCGACTGGTTCGGGCGACGGTAGCTCGTCCCGGATGCAGACGGTGCTGCGGAGCGCGGCCGTCTGGCGGGCGAGGAGCCACTTCTCGAACGCGGTCAGCTGCTTCGACTCGACCAGCGCGGCGCTGATCGCCGGCGTCGCGAGCGACAGTGGGTAGGCGCCGAGCGGCATCGCCGGCTCGCCGACGGTCACGCGCGTGAAGCCGGTCGTCGCGGGGATCAGCAGTGGCTTCGCCCCGGGGAGCGCGGTGAGGACGGCGGCCGGGGCGGTCGCGGAAAGCGCGACGCCGTGCGTGCGACCCCCGAGCCACCAGGGGGCCGGCGTCGCATCGACGGCCCGGGCGGGCTCGGCGGCGTAGCTCGTGTACCAGTCGAGGATCTCGGCGGACGTCGGCGAGGCGACGTGGAGCGACCGGCGGATCTTGAGCTCGCGCGCCTGCGTATCGATGATCGACCGGGCGAGCGACCGCGAGATGCCCGCGCGCGCGAGCGCCGCCTGGTAGCGCGCGAAGCGGCCGCCGAACCAGCGCGCGACGACCTGCGCCTCGGCGGCGTCGAGCTCCGAGCGGGTCAGGTTCGTCGCCTGGCCGAGCACGAGCCGTTCCTGGAGCGCGCTCAGCGCGGCGTCCGTATCGCCAGTGAGCTTCCTCACGGCCGCGAGCGCGGAGCGGGTCACCACGCTCGTGCCGAGGGCGCACTGGACGCCCGCGGGCAGGAGCCCCTCGGTGCGCGAGACGTCGAAGCCGTCGCCGGCGAGCTTCGGCCCGTCACAGAGGGAGGCGTCGCGCGCCCATAGCCACACGCAGGCGGCCGCCTCCTTGTCCGGGTCGGTCTCGCCCTTGCTCCAGACGCCCCAGCCCCACGACCAGACGGAGCCGATCGCCTCCTCGCCCGCGACCTGGCGGGCGGCGAGCGCCTCGAGCTTGACGACGTCGAACCAGGCGCTCGCCGGCTTCAGCCCCTCACGGCCGGAGCCGATCCCGGGCGTCGTGTGGAAGCCGAGCATCACGCCGAGACCCGACGTCGGGATGCCGATCTCGCTGAAGTCCTCGACCGAGTTGCGCAGAGCGTCGCGCATCGTGCGGCTCCCGAGCAGCGGCCCCTGCTTCGAGATGCGCGGTCCGGAGAAGTAGACCTCGCGCACGAGGTCGGCGACCTGCGAAGCGTCGCGCCACCACTGGGCGGCGTCGCCACCGGTGTACGGAGGGCTCGAGATCAGCAGGTAGGGACGGGCGCCGAGCGTCGAGAGCCGCCGGAGCAGCGTGAGGACGTTCGCGCGGTACTGCGTGTTGGAGTCCGACCACGGCGTCGCCGTGCCTGCGCCGAAGAGCTCGTTCAGCGCGATCACCGGCGTCGCGCAGCCCGACGAGGCGACCGCGCGCATGTAGAGCCGGTCGGCCTGGTCGACGATCCCGGCCGGGCTCAGCGGCTTCTGCGGCGTCCCGACGCGGTTGTTCAGGTGCATGTCCCAGTAGATGGTCTTCGCGCCCGCGGCGCGGAGCTTGGGCGGGACGAGGAAGTTCGAGGCGGCGGCGATGACCCCCGGCCTCGCGAAGATCTGCTGCCAGAACGGGACGGAGCCGTCGCCAAAGTCGATCCAGAGCGGGCGCTGCGCCGGGAGGTCGCAGCCCGGAGGCGTCGCGGGCGCGGCAAAGGGGCGCGCCGCGGCGGCCGGGGCGAGCCCGAGCGCGGCGAAAACGCCGAGGAGCAGCAGCTTCCGCACGCGCCTCTTGTATCAGAGCCCCATGAACACACACGAAACGCGAGCGAGGCAGTAACACCACCGCGGGACAGGATTGATCCTGTCCCGTACAGCTGCCCAGGTAAGAGGCGAGAAGTGGCTGGCACCGATCGGAGTTGCGCGCCTTACGAGGGGCTGTCCCTAAAGGTGCAGTGTCCGGTCCGCCCGAACGAGGTTCCGAAAGCCGGAGCTCGGATCAGTCACGGGGACAGCCCCCGCTGACACGGGGACAGCCCCGCTACTTCAGGAAGGGCTTCGTCGTGAGAACGAGCTTCCGGCCGACGCACCGGTCGGAGATCGCCGTGAAGGTGAGCCGGCGGCCGGCGAGCGAGTAGGCGTAGAGCCCGTCCCCTTCCGCCACGCTGCACGCGTACGGCCCCGAGCGATCGTGGATCTTCAGCGTTCGGCCAGTGCGTGGCGACGCCGTTCCCACGACGACGACCATGCCGTTGCGGACGATGTGCAAGCCCTGCCTCGCCCGAAATTCGACCTGCCACCGGCCGTTCAGCGCCGCAGGCTTGCCCGTGATCGTCGCACCGTACGTGCCGGTCGGCGACCCCGTCGCCGAGGCGGCCGCCGCCGCGAAGACGCCGGCGGCGAGGAGAACGAGGGCTGCACGCATGACGGATGAGCCTACCGTGGCTGGAGGGAGACCCAGACGAAGTCGTCGGCGTACGCAATGCCGGAGGGCGTGTCGCCGACACGGATCGTTCTCACGCCGCCCGTCACGGTGTCGACTCGGGAGACGGTCCCGTCGCCTGCGTTCACCACCCACGCCGCGCCGCCGCCAACGACGACGGCCACCGGCCGGGAGCCGACGCGGAACTCGGTGATCTCGCCGGTCGCGGGGTTGATGCGTCGCACGTGGCCGCGCTCGGCAACCCAGATCGCGCCGTCGCCGGCGGCGATCGCGGTGGGATCCTCACCGACCGGGATCGCGCCGCCGCGCTTCTCAAGGGTCAGCGGGTCGTAATGCGTCACGGTACGGTCGCCCGCGTTCAGCACCCACACTGCGCCATCGGCGACGACGAGGCCGGCCGTCCCGTCGCCGGCGAACGTCGACGCAGGTGCCTGCAGCGTCCGCGGGTCGATCCGGGCAACCGTCGAGTCGCCGTAGGCGACCCAGACGCCGGTTGCGTTCGCATCGACCGATCCTCTCCCCGAGCCCGAGTCTGCCGGGCTGGCGGTCTTCACGATCCGGTTCGTTCGCAGGCTCACTTTCGACAGTTGGCCGCGCTGGCCGTGGGCGACCCATAACGCACCCGCGCGGTAGTCGAGGCCGGTCGGGCTGCGGCCTTGGAGCGAGACGGTTGCCGTCTGCACACGCCGCACCGGATCGATCTTCGTCACGGTCCGGTCGCCGAGGTTGCCGACCCAGATCGAGCCCGCGCCCGACGTGACCGGCCCCGGATCGTGTCCGGCGGGGACCGAGCCGGCCACCGAGCTGCTCTCCGGATCGATGACGGCGACACGACCGGCTGGATCGCCGCCGTTCCCGGCACGGAAGGCCGCGACGGCGGCGCCCACGACGATCACGGCCGCGACAGCCGCGGCGACGAGCACGAGGGGCCGTCGCGTCAGGGGCCGCTCGGCTCGAGGAGCGCGGATGTCCGGGAACGCAGCGGGAAGGCCATCTCGCTCGAGCTGGTACAGCCGTACCGGCTGGTCGAAGTCCTTCAGGCGGTGCTCGCCGAGGCTGCGGAGCGACACGCCGGCGATCTCTGGCTCGTCATCCAGGAGTGCGCGCGTCGCGTCTGAGACCACGACCTGGCCGCCGTGACCGACAGCCGAGATTCTCGCCGCCCGGTGGACGGCGAGGCCGGTGTACCTGAGCTCCTGGACGGTGGCTCGCCCGGTGTGAATGCCCATCCGCACTCGCACTTCGCCGCCCTCGGGCCAGCCGTGCTCCAGGAGTGCGCGCTGGCCGTCCACCGCGGCCAGAACCGCATCGCGCGCGCTCCGGAACGCGACGAAGAACGCGTCGCCCTGCGTGTCGACCTCGTATCCGCCGTGCGTTGCGAACGCGTTGCGCAGGAGTCGCTGGTGCGCACCCAGGACGTTCGCGTAGTCGTCGCCCAGGCGCCTGACGAGGCGCGTCGAGCCTTCGACGTCCGTGAACAGGAAGGTGACGACTCCGGATGGGAGCTCCTCGCTCGCGATCGCGCAAGCCTGACACGTGGGACGGCCCCGCCTGCGCCGGGACAGCCCTGAACGACGCGAGGCCCGGCATCGCCGGGCCTCGCGTACTGCCTTGCTTCGAGCTGGTTACTCCTCGTCGAGCGGGCTCTTGATCTCGGGGATCTCCGCCGCCTCGCCGCCCTCGGTCGGCATGCCGTCGCCGTTGGCGTCGTGCTGCGGCTCGCCGCCGAACGACAGGTCGTCGAGCGCCAGGGAGCCGCCGTCGGAGCCGATCTCCTGCAGCGCTGCGAGCAGCGCCTCCCGGTCGGCTGCCGGGGTCTCCCGGATCACGCTCTCGGTCGGCTCGATCTCGATCTGCCGGTACCGCTTGAGGCCCGTCGCAGCCGGGATCAGCTTGCCGATGATCACGTTCTCCTTGAGGCCGAGCAGGTTGTCCACCTTGCCCTCGATCGCCGCGTCGGTCAGCACCTTGGTCGTCTCCTGGAAGGAGGCGGCCGAGAGGAACGACTCGGTGGCGAGCGACGCCTTCGTGATCCCGAGGATCAGCGGCTCGTGGGTCGCCTGCTGGCCCTTCTCCTTCTTCACGCGAGCGTTCTCGCGCTCGAGGACGACCCGGTCGACCAGCTGGCCGGGCAGCAGCTCCGTGCTGCCGGCGTCCTCGACGCGGACCTTCTTGAGCATCTGCCGGACGATCACCTCGATGTGCTTGTCGTGGATCTCGACGCCCTGTGACTTGTAGACCTTCTGCACCTCGCCGACGAGGTACAGCTCGGTCGCGGTCGAGCCCTTGAGACGGAGCAGGTCGGCAGGGGTCTGCGAGCCTTCGTGCAGCGGATCGCCGACCTCGACCATCTGACCGTTCTCGACGAGCAGCCGGGTGCGCCGCGGGACCTGGTACGTGACCGGCTCCAGCGGCTCGCCGTTCTCGTCGAGGCCATCCAGGTGGACGGTGACCTTCGGGCCGCGATCGTCCGGCTCGATCTCGATCCGCCCCGCGACCTCGGTCAGCTTGGCAGCGCCCTTCGGGTTCCGGGCCTCGAAGATCTCGACGACGCGCGGGAGACCGTGCGTGATGTCCGCGCCGGCCACGCCGCCCGTGTGGAACGTCCGCATCGTCAGCTGCGTGCCCGGCTCGCCGATCGACTGGGCCGCGATGATGCCGACCGCGTCGCCGATCGTCGAGAGGTCGCCGGTGGCCAGGAAGATCCCGTAGCAGGCCCGGCACAGCCCGACCTCGGCACGGCACTTCAGCACCGAGCGGACGGGCACGCGGAAGGAGTCGACATGCTCCTTGCCGACGCCCTCGATCAGCTCGAGCACGAGATCGGTTGTGAGCAGCGTGCCCTTGTCGCCCAGCTGCGTCTTGCCGGGCTCGCCCGACTTCAGCGGCTTGAAGACGTCGATCGCCAGCTTCCGGCCGAGCAGGCTCTTGTTGATCCCATCGGTGGACTTGAGCGGCAGCTCGATGTGATCCTCGGTCCCGCAGTCCTCCTCGCGGATGATCACGTCCTGCGCGACGTCGACGAGACGCCGGGTCAGATACCCCGAGTCCGCCGTGCGCAGCGCCGTGTCGGCGAGGCCCTTGCGGGCGCCGTGCGTCGAGATGAAGTACTCGAGCACCGGGAGGCCCTCCATGAAGTTGGCCTTGATCGGGCGCTCGATGATCTCGCCCTTCGGGTTGGCGACCAGGCCGCGCATGGCCGCCAGCTGGCGGATCTGCGTGAACGAGCCGCGGGCGCCCGAGTTGGCCATCATGAAGATCGGGTTCAGCTCGCGGAGGTTCTCCTCCATCGCACGTGCGACGGCGTCGGTCGCCTCCGTCCAGATCGTCGTGATCAGCTCGTGCCGCTCCTCGTCGGTGATGAGGCCGGTGTCGTACTGCTGCTCGACGCGCTGGACCCGCTCCTCGTGCTCGGCGAGGATCTCCGCCTTGGCCGGCGGGACGACGATGTCGTTCTTCGACACCGTGATCCCCGCCTGGGTGGCGTAGCGGAAGCCGATCGCCTTGATCCGGTCGAGGACCGCCGCGATCACCGGAGCGCCGAAGCGCCGCGCGAGCCCGGAGATGACCTCGTCCATGTCGCGCTTCGCGAGCGTCCGGTTCACGAACTCGTACGTCGCCGGCTGGTCGCCGTCCATCTCGCCCGTCTCCTCGAGCGCACGCTCGATCTCGACGTTGAAGATGACGCGCCCGGCAGTGGTCAGGACGATCTCGCCGTTCCGGCGGTACTCGATCGGGGTCTGGACCGAGATCTGCTTCGCCTCGACGGCGAACTCGATCTCCTCCTCGTTCTGGAAGCGCGGGATGCCCTTGAGCTTGAGCTCCTTGGCGAGCTCCGCCGACGTCTTCGTCTCGGGCGACTTGTCGGAGTAGGTGAGGAAGTAGCCGCCGAGCACCATGTCCTGCGTAGGCGTCGCGAGCGGGCGCCCTGACGCCGGCGAGAGGATGTTGTTCGCCGAGAGCATCAGAATGCGCGCCTCGGCCTGGGCTTCGGCGGACAGGGGCAGGTGGACGGCCATCTGGTCGCCGTCGAAGTCCGCGTTGAACGCGTGGCAGACGAGCGGGTGGACCTGGATGGCCTTGCCCTCGACGAGTACCGGCTCGAACGCCTGGATGCCGAGGCGGTGGAGCGTCGGCGCGCGGTTCAGCAGCACCGGGTGCTCCGCGATGACCTCCTCGAGCACGTCCCAGACCTCCGGGACCATCGAGTCGACGTACTTCTTCGCCGCCTTGATGTTCTGCGCGGCCTTGCGCTCGACGAGCCGGCTCATGATGAACGGCTTGAAGAGCTCCAGCGCCATCAGCTTCGGCAGCCCGCACTGGTGCAGCCTCAGGTTCGGGCCGGCCACGATGACCGAGCGGCCCGAGTAGTCGACGCGCTTGCCGAGCAGGTTCTGGCGGAACCGGCCCTGCTTGCCCTTGAGCATGTCGGACAGCGACTTGAGCGGGCGGTTGCCCGGCCCCGTCACCGCACGGCCGCGGCGGCCGTTGTCGAACAGCGCGTCGACGGCCTCCTGGAGCATGCGCTTCTCGTTGTTGACGATGATCTCCGGCGCGCCCAGGTCCAGAAGCCGCTTGAGGCGGTTGTTCCGGTTGATGACGCGGCGGTAGAGATCGTTCAGGTCGGAGGTGGCGAAACGGCCGCCGTCGAGCTGGACCATCGGGCGCAGCTCCGGCGGGATCACCGGCACGGCCTCGAGGACCATCCACTCCGGGCGGTTCTCCGACTTGATGAAGGCGTTCACGACCTTGAGGCGCTTGATCGCGCGCTGCTGGCGCTGGCCCTTGGAGGTGGCGATGACGTCGCGCAGCGACTCGGCCTCGGCGACGAGGTCGAGGTCCTTGAGCAGGTCGCGGATCGCCTCCGCGCCCATGCCGCCGCGGAAGTAGACGCCGAACCCGTACGGCGAGCCGAACCGGTCCTTCATCTCGCGGAAGATCTGCTCGTCCGGCTCGATGTGCTTGACCTCGAGCTCCCGGAACTTCTCCCACGTCTGCTCGAGCCGCTTCTGCGAGTCCTCGGCCGCCTCGCGGGCGTCCGCACGCCTGGACTCGATGTCCAGGTACATCTCGCGGACCTTCAGCGCCCACTGGATCACGGCGTCGAGGTCCTCGCGGCTCATCCGGCCGTCGGTGCGCAGGCAGAGGTCGTTGGCGACGTCGCGCAGGCCGGCTGCGTCCGCCTCGAGATCTGCCGTCTCGAGCACCTCCCGGAGCAGGCCGTTACCGAGGTCGCGCGCCTTCTCGAGGTTCTTCGGGTCGACGCCCGAGACGAGCTCGGCGTCGTCGCCCGTGAGCTCCTCGCCGCCGAGCAGGGCCTCCTGCACCTTGTTGATCCGCTTGGTGAGCGCGCCCTTCTTCGAGCCGCTTGCGCCCTCGACCTCGTGGTGGAGCGGGGCGAGCGCCTCGCGGATCTGGGCGGCCGAGGTCGCCACCTGCTCGAGCTCGCGCGTCGAGAGGCGCCGGTCGTCGCGGATCGCCGAGTTGCGGACGAGCTCGCGGATCTTCTTCGAGTCTTCGGTCGTGATGGTGCCGGAGACGTCGACGAAGAGGCCGGCCATGAGCTGGCGGACCTCGTCCAGGGTCGGGAGCGCCTGCTCCTCTGCCCAGTTGGACAGGCCGCGCGCCCAGAACTCGTCGTCCTCGTCGAAGTCCTTCTCCTTGCCCTTCCCGAAGTACTCGCGGCGGCGCTTGAGCCGGCCCTCGAGCGCGGCGAGCGCCTCGTCGCGGTCGACGTAGATCCGCTCGTACTCCGCCTTGACCTTGTCCTCGAGCTCGTTCAGGTCCTTCGCCCGGGCCTCCTCGTCCACCTGCGTGACGATCGAGGCCGCGAAGTAGAGGACCTTCTCCAGCTCGCGTGGAGCGATGTCGAGCAGGTAGCCGATCCGGCTCGGCACACCCTTGAAGAACCAGATGTGCGACACGGGCGCAGCCAGGTCGATGTGACCCATGCGCTCGCGGCGCACCTTCTGGCGCGTGACCTCGACGCCGCAGCGCTCGCAGATGATGCCCTTGTAACGGACGCGCTTGTACTTGCCGCAGTAGCACTCCCAGTCCTTGGTCGGACCGAAGATGCGCTCGCAGAACAGGCCGTCGCGCTCGGGCTTGAGCGTGCGGTAGTTGATCGTCTCGGGCTTCGTCACCTCACCGGACGACCAGTCACGGATCTGCTTGCTCGACGCGAGGCCGATGCGGATCGCGTCGAAGTCGTTGATGTCGACGGAATGTCGTCTGTCGATCAAGTTGTTCCTTTCCTTCTCCGTCGGTGGGTGACTACTCGTCCAGGTCCAGGTCGGCGACCTCGCCGGTCGCGACGGGGCCGAGCTCTTCCTCGACCTCCTCCACGACGGCCGCCTGCGGCGACAGCTCGACGTCATTGAGATCGTCGAGCGACTCGTCGGCCGGCAGGCTCAGCTCGCCCGTCTCGTCGACGCGGTCCTGGCCTGCCTCGACCTCCTGCGCATCGGGCTGGCGCGCCTGCGCGCGGAGCGAGCCGGGCGAGAGGTCGATCCCCAGCTCCTCCGCGGCGCGCAGCAGCTCGTCCTCCTCCTCGCGGACCTCGACCTCCGTCCCCTCCTCGGAGAGGACGTCGACGTCGAGCGCCAGTGACTGCATCTCCTTCAGCAGCACCTTGAAGGACTCGGGAATCGACGGCTCGGCGATGTTCTCGCCCTTGACGATCGCCTCGTAGGCCTTGACGCGCCCGACCGTGTCGTCGGACTTGATCGTGAGCATTTCCTGGAGCGTGTAGGCCGCGCCGTAGGCCTCGAGCGCCCAGACCTCCATCTCGCCGAAGCGCTGGCCGCCGAACTGGGCCTTACCGCCCAGCGGCTGCTGCGTGACGAGCGAGTAGGGGCCGGTCGAGCGCGCATGGATCTTGTCGTCGACCAGGTGGAGCAGCTTCAGGATGTACATGTAGCCGACCGTGACCTTCTGCTCGAAGGGCTCGCCCGTGCGGCCGTTGAAGAGCCGCACCTTGCCGGAGCAGAAGCGGCCCTCGGGCCGGGACTCGTCGACCATGAAGTCGATCGGCGAGTCGGGGTTCTGCTTCGTCCACTGGACGAGGGCCCTGTCGACGTCCGCAACAGTCGCGCCGTCGAAGACAGGCGTCGCGACCGGCGTCGGGCCGTTTGGCGCCTCGCCGTCGGCGACGAAGACGCCGTGCGCGGCGGCCCAGCCGAGGTGCGTCTCGAGGATCTGGCCGATGTTCATCCGGCTCGGCACGCCGAGCGGGTTGAGCACGACGTCGACCGGGCGACCGTCCTCGAGGCACGGCATGTCCTCCTCGGGGACGATCTTCGAGATGACGCCCTTGTTGCCGTGGCGGCCGGCGAGCTTGTCGCCCTCCGCGATCTTGCGCTTCTTCGCGACGTACACGCGCACGAGCTCGTTGACGCCCGGGGACAGGTCGTCGCCCGCATCGCGCGAGAACGTCTTGACGTCAATGACCTTGCCGCCCTCGCCGTGCGGGACTTTGAGCGAGGTGTCCCGGACCTCGCGCGCCTTCTCCTTGAAGATCGCGCGGATCAGCTTCTCCTCGGCCGTCAGCTCGGTCTCGCCCTTCGGCGTGACCTTGCCGACCAGCAGGTCGCCCGAGCCGACCTCGGCGCCGATGCGCACGATGCCGCGCTCGTCGAGGTCCTTCAGCGACTCCTCGGAGCGGTTCGGGATGTCGCGCGTGATCTCCTCGTCGCCGAGCTTCGTCGCGCGCGCGTCGATCTCGTACTCGTGGATGTGGATGGACGAGAGCACGTCCTCCTTGACCAGGCGCTCCGAGAGGACGATCGCGTCCTCGAAGTTGTAGCCCTCGAACGGCATGAAGGCGACGAGCAGGTTCGCGCCGAGGGCGAGCTCGCCGTCACGCGTCGAGGAGCCGTCGGCCAGGACGTCGCCCGCCGACACCTTCTGGTTGAGCGTGACGATCGGCTTCTGGTGGATGAGCGTGCCCTGGTTCGACCGCATGAACTTCGTGAGGTCGTACTCGTCGCGGCCCGCATTCGCCCCGCGCGTCTCGACGACGATCTTCTCTGCGTCGACGTGCGACACGGTGCCCGAGTTCCCGGCGAGCACGACGTCGCCGGTATCGATGGCGGCGCGGTACTCGACGCCGGTGCCGACGAGCGGCGCCTGCGTGATCATCAGCGGCACTGCCTGCCGCTGCATGTTCGCCCCCATGAGCGCGCGGTTCGCGTCGTTGTGCTCGAGGAACGGGATCAGCGCCGTCGCGACCGACACGATCTGCGCGGGCGCGACGTCCATGTAGTCGATGTCCTTCGGCTGCGCCATGACCGCCTCGTTGGCGGCCGACCGGCACAGCACCAGGTCGTTGGCGAACTTGCCCGTCTTGTCGTCGACCGGCTCCGAGGCCTGCGCGATCGTGTACTGCGCCTCCTCGGCGGCATCGAGATAGATGATGTCGTCCGACACCTTGCCGTTCTTGACGACCCGGTACGGCGTCTGGATGAAGCCGAACTCGGACACCGTCGCCATGGACGCGAGCGAGCCGATCAGGCCGATGTTCGGGCCTTCCGGCGTCTCGATCGGGCACATGCGCCCGTAGTGGGTCGGGTGGACGTCGCGCACCTCGATCGGCGCGCGCTCGCGCGTCAGGCCGCCGGCGCCGAGCGCCGACAGGCGGCGCCGGTGCGTGAGCCCGGCCAGCGAGTTGGTCTGGTCCATGAACTGGGACAGCTGCGAGGAGCCGAAGAACTCCTTCAGCGCAGCCACCACCGGCCGGATGTTGATGATCGTCTGCGGCGTGATCGTGTCGACGTCCTCGGTCGTCATGCGCTCGCGCACGACGCGCTCCATGCGGTACAGGCCGACGCGGAACGCCTCCTGGATCAGCTCGCCGACGGTGCGCAGCCGGCGGTTGCCGAAGTGCTCGTACTCGTCGAGCTCGTTGCGGATCGGCTCGCGCGGGTAGATGAGCGCGTCTGCCGCGAAGTCCTTGGACTCGTCCGGCAGGCCGAGCTTGCGCGGCAGGTCCACGAGCACGCCGGACGAGCGACAGGATGTCGGCGGTCGTCAGGACGCGGGTGTCGTCGGGGACGTCGACGCCGAGCCGCTGGTTCAGCTTGTAGCGGCCGACCTTGGTCAGGTCGTAGCGCTTCGGGTCGAAGAACAACGCGTTCAGCAGGTTGCGCGCGTTGTCGATCGTCGGCGGCTCACCCGGCCGCTGCTTCTTGAAGACCTCGACGAGCGCCTCTTCCTCGCGCGTCGTCGTGTCCTTGTCGAGCGTGAGCTGGATGAACGGCGAGTTGTCGAACAGGGCGAGGATCGCCTCGTTCGTGGACGTGTCGAGCTGGAACCCGGTGGACGGGTCCTCGGCCGGCAGCGCGCGCAGCAGCGTGGTGATCGGCAGCTTGCGCTTGCGGTCGATGCGCGCGTAGACGACGCCCTTCTTGTCAATCTCGAGCTCGAGCCACGAGCCGCGGGACGGCATCAGGTTGGCGGTGAAGACCTGCTTCGTCGGGTCCTTGGCCTCCATGAGGTAGGCGCCCGGCGAGCGCACGAGCTGCGTGACGATGACGCGCTCGGTGCCGTTGATGATGAACGTGCCGTGCTCGGTCATCATGGGGAAGTCGCCCATGAAGACGTTCTGCTCGCGGATCTCGCCCGTCTCCTTGTTGACGAAGCGGACGGTCATCGAGAGCGGGGCCTGGTAGGTCAGGTCCTTTTCACGGCATTCCTGGATAGAGACCGGCGGGTCGCCGAAGCGGTACTCGGCGAACTCGACGGCGAGCGTCCCGGTGTAATCCTCGATCGGCGAGATGTCGTCGATGGTCTCGCGCAGCCCCTCGTTGAGGAACCAATCGAACGACGCCTTCTGGATGTCGATCAGGTTCGGGAGCTCGAGGACGTGCTTGAGGCGCGAGAAACTCTTGCGCGCGCGCGGCGCAGCGACCTTAGTGGCCAAAAGGAGAGACCTCCCTCAGAACTGGTTGTGAAGACTGGGTGCGGACAGGCGAAGCCGAAGCTGAGACGTGGCGAACCGTGCAGCGTAGCGGCTGAACCCACCCTCGCGCAAGGCTTTGAGGCCCGCCGTGGGGTAGGAACGGCAGTGTAGCAATCCGTGTGATGCAGGGGCTGTCCCCGCAGGGGGTGTCCCCAGTGGTGGGCAGCAGTTCGGTCGGCGGAACCCTCTCAGCACAGGTACCCGCGTTACAGACACGAGGGACCAGCCCCCGCTGACACGGGGACAGGTCCCCGCGTAGCGGGGGTGTCCCAAGTGTTGAAGGCGGTTCCCGCCCTAAGAACGCTTGGGACAGCCCCCTGCGGGGACAGGCGCTGCTGCTACCGCCCCTGTGTTTCTGCTACTTGACCTCGACCTCGGCGCCTGCCTCTTCGAGCTGCGCCTTGACCGCGTCGGCCTCCTCGCGGGGCACGCCCTCCTTGACCGCGTTCGGGGCGTTGTCGACCAGGTCCTTGGCCTCCTTCAGGCCCAGGCCTGTGACCGCGCGGACGACCTTGATCACCTGGATCTTCTGGCCGCCGGCGGCCTTGAGGACGACGTCGAACTCCGTCTGCTCCTCGGCAGCGCCGGCGCCGTCGCCGCCGCCCGCCGGCGCAGCCACGCCGGCAACCGCGACCGGAGCGGCGGCGGTGATGCCCCACTCCTCCTCGATCTTGTTCTTCAGCTGTACGAGGTCGAGGACGCTCATCTTCCCGAGCTCCTCGAAGATCGTGTCTACCGAATCAGGTGCCATCGCTACTCCTCCTCTTCCTGCTGTGTCTCTTCGGGGGTGTCGGGTGCGCCCTCGGCGGGCTCCTCCGGTGCTGCCTCGGGGGACGCGACCGCCTCGTCTTGCTCGGCGGCGGCGCTCTCACCGGTCTCGGCGTCCACGGACGCCTGCGGCTCCTCCTGCTCGGCGGCGGGCCCCTCGTCCTCCTCGGCGGCCGGAGCCTCCTCGGCGGGCGCCTCTTGGGCCACAGCGGCCGACGCCGATGTGTCGCCCTGCTGCTCGAGCTGCTCGATGCGGGCATCGATGAGGCCGTAGAGGTTCTGCAGCGGTGCGTTGATCAGCGCTGCGATCGCGTTCAGCGGCCCCAGGATCGCGCCGAGCACCTGTCCGCGCAGCACGTCGGCGGGCGGCAGCTTGGCGAGGGCCTCCACCTCCTGCTCGCTCATCGGCCGGCCCTCCAGCAGCCCGCCGCGGATGGCGAGGATCCTCGTCGTCCGGGCGGCGTCGGAAAGTGCCTTGGCAACCGCAACCGGGTCGCCGTCGGACTCGAGGAACGCGATCCCGGTCGGGCCATCGAGCAGCGCGAGCAGCGCGTCCTGGCCGGCCGCCTCGGCGGCACGCCGGGTCAGGGTGTTCTTGACGACGCGGAACGTCGCGCCGTGCTTCAGCACCTCGGTGCGAAGCGAATCGATCTCGGTCATCGAGAGACCGCGGTAGTCCGCGACGAGCAGCGTCGATGCCTGCTGCAGTTGCTCCGTCAGCTCTGCGACGAGACGTTCCTTCTGGGCTTTCTCCATGGCATTTCCTCCGGAAATGACTAGGCCCGCACAGAGGCGGGCCAACGGCGGGGCTCCTTGCCCCGGCTGCGGCTCCACCTCGGCTGGACTTCTGCTCCACGAGCTGCCAGCGGTCTTCGGCGGCCTAGTCTGTTAAGAGCCTACAGCGGCTGCCTCCCTAGAGGATTCGGCGACAGCCGAATCCTCCAGCTCCTCGATGATGCCGCGCGTGCGCGACGGGTCGATGTGGATACCGGGGCTCATGGTGCTCGTCAGCGTGACGCCGCGGATGTAGCGGCCCTTCGCTGCGGCCGGCTTCGCGCGCACGATCTCGTCGACCAGCGTCGCGTAGTTCTCGAGCAGCGCCTTCACGTCGAAGGAGCGCTTCCCGATCGGCATGTGCACGTTCGCACCGCGGTCGGTGCGGTACTCGAGCTTGCCGCCCTTGGAGTCCTGCACCGCCTTGGCGACGTCCATCGTCACGGTGCCGGTCTTCGGGTTCGGCATCTTGCCGCGCGGGCCGAGGATGCGGCCCAGGCGGCCGACGACGCCCATCTGGTCCGGCGTCGCGATGGCCACGTCGAAGTCGTCGAAGCCTTCCTCGATGCGTGCGGCGAGGTCCGCGGAGCCGACGACGTCCGCACCGGCCTCCTCGGCCTCGCGAGCCTTCTCGCCCTCGGCGAAGACGGCGACGCGCATCGTGCGGCCGGTGCCGTTCGGGAGCATCAGCGTTCCGCGCAGCTGCTGGTCGGCGTGGCGCACGTTGAGGCCCAGGTTGAAGTGCACCTCGACCGTCTCGTCGAACTTCGCCTCGGGCCCGTCCTTCAGCGTCCGGATCGCCTCGAGCGGCGAGTAGAGCTTCTCGCGGTCGATCGACTCGCGGAGCGTGTTGTAGCGCTTTCCGTGCTGTGCCATCACTCCACCTCCACACCCATAGAGCGAGCGGTCCCCGCGACGACGCGCATCGCCTGCTCGACGTCGCGCGCGTTCAGGTCCTCGAGCTTCGTCTCGGCGATCTGGCGCACCTGCGCCTGCGTCAGGCGGCCGACCTTCGTGCGGTTCGGCTCCGCCGAGCCCTTCTCGAGGTTCAGCGCCTCCTTGATCAGGACGGCCGCCGGCGGCGTCTTCGTGATGAAGGTGAACGAGCGGTCTTCGAAGACGGTGATCTCGACCGGCGTGATGCGGCCGTTCGCCTGCGCGGTCTGCGCGTTGAACGCCTTGCAGAACTCCATGATGTTCACGCCGTGCTGCCCCAGCGCAGGGCCGACCGGCGGCGCAGGGTTCGCCTGCCCGCCCGGGATCTGCAGCTTGATCAGCGTAAGGACTTTCTTGGCCATTTAGGGGCGCGACAGCGTAGCTGTCAGTCGAGCTTCTTGACCTGGTCGAACGCGAGTTCGACCGGTACTTGCCGCTCGAAGATGTCGACCAGCACCTTGAGCTTCTGCTGGTCGGGGTTGACGTCGACGATCTCGCCGTCGAAGTCCGACAGCGGGCCGGACGTCACCTTGACCGACTCGCCGAGCCCGAACTCGACCTGCGCGCGCGGGCGCTCGGCCGCGGACGCGCCCGTGCGAAGGATGCGGTCGACCTCCAGCTGCGAGAGCGCGATCGGCTTGTTGCCGGCGCCCACGAACCCGGTCACGCCCGGCGTGTTCTTCACGACCGTCCAGGCGTCGTCGTTCAGGTCCATATTCACGAGCACGTAGCCGGGCAGGACGCGCTTCTCGGTCTGCACCTTCTGCCCGTCCTTCGTCTCGATGACCTGCTCGGTCGGGACGACGACGCGGCGGAAACGCGAGTGCTGCCCCATCGAGTCGATCCGGTGCTCGAGGTTGGCCTTCACCTTGTTCTCGTGTCCCGAGTAGGTGTTGATGACGTACCAGCGGAACACGGGCTAGCCGATGAGAACGTTGTTGATGAGCGGCTTGATGATCAGGTCGATGACCCAGAGGTAGGTGCCGACGATCGTGCAGGCGACGAGCACCACGACGGAGCCCGTGATCACCTGCTTCTGGTTCGGCCAGTCGACCTTCTGGAGCTCGGCCCAACACTCACCGATGAAGCCGATGACTCCGCCGCGGTGGTGGACGCCGGGCTGTGTCTCGGCCTCGGCGGGCGCGGCCACCGCCTGCGACGACCGGCGCGCGCGCTCGGGCGCGCCGTCGGCGCGGTCGGCGCGCTGCTGCTCACGGCGCTCACGGCGGGCCTGACGAGTCGGACGTGCCACTAGCGGGTCTCCCGGTGGGGTGTGTGCTTGCCGCACCAGCGGCAGTACTTGCTCAGTTCCACACGGTCGGGCGTGTTCCGCTTCGACTTGTTCGACTGGTAGTTCCGCCGCTTGCACTCCGTGCAGGCGAGCGTGATTGCAACTCGTACTCCGGTGGCCATAAGAAGCTCAGAGGTCCTTACTTGGTGATCGACGCGAAAAACGGCAGCGACTGCCGTTCCTCCGTCTGATTCTAGCGGGAGATTCGGCGGCGCCGGCCGAGCCGGCGGCCGGCCAGCAGGATAGCGATCACGGCCAGGACGGCGCCGAGTATCCACACGATCCAGTGGCGGTCGCCCGTCTTCGGGCGCACGGCGGCGATCGCGTCGGCGAAGGCTGCCGCCGAGGGCTTCGGGCTGCCGTCGGCCCAGTAGAGCCCGGATTGCCAGCCCTCGAGGCGCGGCTCGTCCCAGAGCAGGAAGTTGAACCACGCGGTGACGCGCGGCTGGGCGGCGGCGAGCCGGAGGGCAGCGCGCAGCTGTGCTGCCTGCTCGGCGGGCGGGATCGCCTGCACCAGCTCGCGGCCCGTGTAGTCGCCTCGCTTCGCCGGGTCGACGGTGGTCTCGAAGCCAGCCTCCAGGTACCACACGCCCGGCACGGGCTGGGCGGTTCCGCGGAACCCGCGCGTCAGCGTGTCCATCAGCTTCGCGTAGTCGCCCTCGCCGATCGTGCCGCCGGGGTGCTGCTCGCCGGGCGGCTCCTCCGGCGTGCTGCCGTAGACGTGGTGCGCGAGCGTGTCGAGGATCGGCCTGTGGCGCCCGCTCGCGCGGTAGGCGGCGGCGAGCTGCTCGAGGAAGCGCTGCGGCGAGTGCGAGACGTTACTCCTCGCGCGCGGGTTGTCGTTGCCCCGCGGCGCGGTCGACGGCCCGAGCACGTCGATATCGCTGCGCTCGTCGTGGAGCGCGTCCCAGCAGCGGGCGAGAAGGGCCTCGTAGCGCGCGGGCGCCAGGCTCCGGCCGTCCGGCCCGTACTGTGGGCTCCAGAACGGCTCCTCGTTCGGCTCGTTCCAGATCACCACGTCGCGGATCGCCCGATAAGCGGTGACGATCCGGCGCAGGAAGCCGCAGTACTGGTCGCGCTGCGCCGCCGTCTGCGGGGCGTCGCGGCCGCGGTCGCCGAAGACGGAGAGCACGACGTGGAGCGGGCTGCTCGTGGCGGCGTCGAGCTGCGCGCGCTGCGCCGCGTCGGGCGCGGTGAGACCCGGGTGCCAGGTCAGCGTGATCCGGACGGCGTCGATCCCGAGCGCTTCGGCGTCACGGCCGATGCCGGCCGGATCGGACTTCAGGCGGTCCTCGGTCACGCCGACGACCAGCGGCGTACGGGCCGCAGCAGCCGGCGCGAGCGCGAGCGCCGCGATGAGGACGAAGAAGACCTTCACGCGCGCGTGATACCCACACGGGAGGGGCGAGGGAACCGCAGGTTCCCAAAAAGAAGCGCTCTCGGAGACCACACACCTTCGCCGCCGAAGCCGGACTTGCTCCGGCGAGAGGCTCCCACGCGAGAGGCAACCATCGGAACCCCGCTACGAAGCGGCGGCTCCTCCAACGACAGAACCCACGCCCGCTCGCAAGGAGGGGGCCCGTGGGGGAACCAGGGGTTCCCCCGCGCATAGCGGCGGGTGGATTCGAACCACCGACCTGCGGGTTATGAGTCCGCCGCTCTAACCGCTGAGCTACGCCGCCGTGGCGGGCAAATGGTAGCCGGTGCTCCGCGTACGGTCAGGACGTGCGCGAGTCGTGTTGGCGCTGCGGCGCGGAGATGTTGTGGCTTCACCAGAGCTGGCAGTGCACGCGGTGCCGCTGGAAGCTCGGCTGCTGTGAGGGCGACTCGTGCTCAGGCGTCGACGATGGCGACGGGCGTGCCGACGCGCACGTGGTCGAACAGCCACTCGGCGTCCGGGACGCGCATGCGGATGCACCCGTGCGAGGCTGAGTAGCCGATCGACGCGGCGTCCGGCGTGCCGTGGATGCCGACGGCGGCCGCGCTCAGGCCCATCCAGCGCGTGCCAAGCGGGTTCCCCGGGCCGGGCGGGATCGGCTTCGCGCCCTGCGCCCATGCCGAGTTCGGCGGAGGGATCCACCAGGGGTCGCGCTGCATCGTCACGATCGAGTAGGTCCCGAGCGGCGTCGGATAGGCCGCCTGGCCGGTTGCGACGCCGAACTCGTGCACGAAGCGGCGCCCGTCGAACAGGCGCAGCCGGTGCGAGCTGCGGCCGATCACGATCACCGGGCCGAATTTCTGCTTCGTCACCTTCGGGCTGACCGGTTTCGTCGCCAGGGCGATCGTGCGGTAGACCGGCGAGCGCAGCGCCCTGGAGATCCGCTGCTCCATCAGGCGCGCCGCGACGCGCCGGCCCGGTACCCCGTCCGCGATCACCGGCGTGAGGCGGCCGTTGGTGCCGACGAGCCGGGCGTCCACGGGCGCGCGCGAGTACTTGTGGCTCAGGTACTCCACATACCCGTGGATCTTGCGGCTCGAGACGGCCACGGGCAGCGTCACCGCCGAGCGCGGCTGCGCGTCGAGCGCCTGGCGCACTGCCCGGTCGACGCTCGCCCGGACGCCAAGGCCCTGTGGCCGCACCGTCCACTTCTCCGACCCGTCGAGGATGGTCAGGGGCTGCTCGAACCTCGCGCGGACGACCGCACGGGCAGACTCCGAGCCCAGCCCGCCGAGCGTGACGCCGTTCACCGTCACGCCCGGTGCGACCGCCCCCAACCGCGCGGAGCTCGGCGCGGCAGCACCGACCGCGAGCAGCGCGCCGAGGGCGACGAAGAGCACCTTCATGGGCGCATGATGCTACGAGAGAAAACGGGCACGTGCAGGCGATTCACGGGATGGAGAGTCTCGCCTGCGCACACCCCTGCGCGCAAGGGTACGGTGCCGTCATGGCCGAGGACTGGCGCGTGACGATCGCGATGGACCCGGGCGACGAGGGCCTCGTCTCGCGGGCGCTCGAGGCAGTCCGGGAGCACGACGTCGAGCACGAGGCCCGCAAGCGGCTGGGCGGCCGCGTCGCCGTCAGCCGCGACGACGACCGGATCTTCCTCTACGCCGACGCCGAGCCCGCGGCACGAGAGGCGGCCGGCCTCGTCTCGACTCTGCTGGCCGAGCACGGCCTGGCGCTCGAGGGCGAGATTGCCGTCGAGCACTGGCACCCGGTCGAGGAGCGGTGGGAGGACCCGAGCGTCGCTCTCCCGTCGACCGATGCCGAACGCCGGGGCGAGGAGCAGCGGCGCGATGCGGACGAAGACGCCGAGGCCCGCGCGAGCGGCGAGGCCACCTGGGAGGTGCGCATCGAATTCGCCGAGCACGATGACGCGACCGCATTTGCCGACCGCCTCGAGCAGGAGGGCCACACGGTCGTACGCCGGTGGACGTTCCTGCTCGTCGGCGCCGAGGACGAGGACGTCGCCCGCGAGCTCGCCGAGCGGCTCCGGCAGGAGGCACCGTCCGGCGCGCGGATCGAGGTCGAGCCCGGCACCGGCCCGGTGTGGGACGTGTACGGGAACAACCCGTTCGCCTTCTTCGGCGGGCTCGCCGGCTAGCGCGTCCTCGCTGACCCGGGCCCTTCCCCGCTGAGGACGCGCCCTTGCACGCCAGCCAATCGAGGGAAGAGACTCGGCGGGCAAACGACCGGAAGGGGGCGACTCGTGCATCGGCTTCGAGCTTTCAGTCGAGGTGGACGGCTTCTGTTGGCGCTCGCTGTCGTGGTTGCCGTGGGCCTTGGAGTCGGCGGTGTGTCGCTGGCGTCACAAGGGCCGGCGAACAACAGCAAGCCTCTGGTCCTCAACCTCATTAGCCGCGCGACGGCGATCAACAACTTCGTGGATACCGGGCCGGCGGGGTTGAGTCCAGGTGACCTCTATGTGTTCTCCGATCGACTGTTCCTGGCGAGCGCATCGAACGACCAGGTCGGTACCGATGACGGCCGATGTGTCCTCATCGACCCGGCGACCCTGAAATTCGATTGCTCGGTCACGAACACCATCCCGCAAGGAGCGCCGTTGGACGCCGGTCAACTCATGGCTGCAGGGGAACTCACACTCGTCCCGGGCACCACGAGTACGTTCGCCGTCGTTGGAGGAACCGGCGTGTACAGAAACGCGAGAGGCGACGCAATCCTCGAACTCGGCCCACCTGAAGGGCCGCACGAACTGACCGTGAACCTAATCCTGAACCCGTAAGTCGGACCAACGGGCGGTTCGATCACGAGCCTCCCGCCGGCGTCGTCGCGAAATGCGAGAACTACGACGCCTCCTGAGCCACCCAGTCGCGCGTGAGAAAGAGCCAGAACGCGAGGCCTGCGTACGGCCCGTAGCGGCGGAAGCGCCGCACGATCGTCGTGTCTTTCACCGTCTTGCGCCCGGTGATGCGCGCGTAGGTCGGCCGCGTCCACGAGTCGAGGATCAGCCGTGAGTGGCGGCCGAGCAGCATCATCGTGTGCGCCGCCGCGTACGGGCCGACGCCGGGGAGGGCCAGCAGGCGGGCCTCCACCTCCTCGTCGCTCAGCGCGGCATCGGAGGCAAACGGCTCGAGGTCGATGCTTCCCTCGGCCACGCCGGCGGCGACCGCGCGCAGGTACGGGCCCCGGTAGCCGGCTCGGACCTCGTCCCGGTAGAACGCGTCCGGCTGCGCCGCCATCGCCGCCGGCGTCGGGAAGGCGCGGCCGGGGCCCGCGAGTGCGGGCTCACCGAGGACCTCGACGAGCGCGGTGACCATCCGCACCGTCCCTGACCAGGCCGTGTTGGTCGTGCAGATCGTCTTCACGACGGCCTCGAAGACCGTCGGCGGCCGCAGCATCCGGCCGGCGCCGGCCCTCACCCAGGAGAGGTCGGGGTCGTCCGCGGCCAGGGCATAGAACCCGGAGAGATCCTCATCGAGGTTCAGCATCCGCCGCGTGGCGCCTTCCAGGGCCTCCGCGGCACGCGCACCGATGCGCGGGCCCTGCAGCGTGACCGACGCCACGCCCGGCCGTGCCTCCGCGATCACGATCGTCCGTGGGCGGCCGACCGGCACCGAGACCGTCGTGGTGTAGGTGCCCTCGCCGACCGCGGCCGGGGGCAGGTCGGCGACGCCGTGCGAGTTGATCGTCCGCGCGAAGCTGACGGGCTCGCCCCCCGGGCCGACGAGCGGGATGGTCAGCGTCGTGGTCACGAAGGCATCCCTCTTCCAAACGTAGAGTCGGGCGGTGGCCATCCTCGGGATCGACGTCGGCGGCACGTTCACCGACGCCGTCCTGATCCACGAGGACGGCTCTGTCGAGACGGCCAAGGTACCGACCGCGGAGCGGCACGAAGCGTCCGTCGTCGCGGCGGCGCGCGCGGTCGGCGCCCACAACGTCACGCGCTTCGCGCACGGCACGACCGCCGCCACGAACGCGCTGCTCGAACGGCGCGGCGCTCGGACCGCCTTCGTCACGACCGCCGGCTTCGAGCACCTGCTGCACCTGCGCCGACAGAACCGCGCGCACCTCTACCGGCTCTGCGCCGCGCACCCAGAGCCGCTCGTCCCGCTCGAGCGCTGCCACGGCGTGACCGAGCGCACCGGCCCGGAGGGCGTGATCGCGAACCTCGACCTCGGCACGCTCCCTCCGGTCGATGCCGAGGCGATCGCGGTCTGCCTGCTCTTCTCGTTCCGGCACCCCCGGCACGAACAGGCCGTCGCCGTGGAGCTCCGCCGCCGCTACCCGGCTGCGCACGTCGTCGCGTCGCACGAGCTTGCGCCCGAGTTCCGGGAGTACGAGCGCGCGGCGACGACGGTCGTCGACGCGTACCTCGGGCCGCTCGTCGCCGCGTCGCTCGGAGCGCTGAAGGAGGCGGCCGGCGGCGCAGGGTTGCCCGAGCCGCTCGTGATGACCTCGTCCGGCGGGCTGCTCCCGCTCGCAGAGGCGTCCGCCCACGCCGCGCGCGTCGTGCTCTCCGGGCCGGCCGCGGGCGTCGTCGGCGCGGCTCGCGTGGCCGCGGCCGCCGGGTTCGAGGCGGCGATCTCGTTCGACATGGGCGGCACGTCGACCGACGTCGCGCTGATCAGCGCCGGCGAGGCGGGGCGCTCGGCCGAGCGCGACGTCGCCGGCGTGCCGCTACGCCTCCCCACCGTCGACGTCCACACGGTCGGCGCCGGCGGCGGCTCGATCGCCCGGCGCGACGCCGCGGGCGCCCTGCACGTCGGCCCGCGCAGCGCCGGCTCCCGTCCCGGCCCCGCGTGCTACGGCCGCGGGGGCACCGAGCCGACGGTCACCGACGCGAACCTCCTGCTCGGCCGCCTCCCGCCCACCCTTGCTTCCGGGCTCGAGCTCGATGCCCACGCGGCCGCCGAGGCGCTGGGCGACATCGACCCCGGCGACGTGATCGCCGTCGTCAACGCCGAGATGGAGCGGGCGCTGCGCGTCGTCACCGTCGAGCGCGGCCACGACCCGCGCGAGCTGGCGCTCGTCGCCTTCGGCGGCGCCGGCCCGCTGCACGCCTGCGCACTGGCCGAGGAGCTCGAGGTGCCGGCGGTGATCGTGCCGCGTGCCGCCGGTGTCCTGTCGGCGCTCGGCCTGGCGGCCGGCGACGTCCGCCGCGAGCGCGTGCGCTCGCACGTCGTCCCCCTCGCCGAGGCGGGCGAGCTGCCCGCCGAAGGGGAGGCTGACCTGCGCTACCGCGGCCAGTCGTTCGAGCTGACGGTGCCGCTCGGGCCCGATCTGCCGGCCGCATTCCACGCCGCGCACGAGGAGCGATACGGCTACGCCGACCCCGCGCGGGAGATCGAGCTCGTTGCCGTCCGCACGGCCGAGGTCGACCCCGGCCCGGCCGTGGAGCTCGCGGGCGGCGCGCACGTCGCGGCGTCCGGGCCGCGCCTCGTCGAGCTCGAGGGCGCGACGTGCTGGGTGCCGGCCGGCTGGAGCGGCGAGACCGACGATCACGGCACGCTCGTCCTGCGGAGATGAGCGTCGAGCTACAGGTGCTGGGCAGCGCGCTCCGCGCCGTCGCCGAGGAGATGGGCGCGGTGCTCGTCCGCTCCGCCTTCTCCGCGAACATCAAGGAGCGGCGCGACTGCTCGACGGCGCTCTTCGACGATCGCGGCCGGCTCGTCGCCCAGGTCGAGCACATCCCGGTGCACCTCGGCGCCATGCCCGACGCCGTCGCCGCCGTCATCGAGCACGACCCCCAGCCCGGCGAGACGTGGATCCTCAACGACCCCTACGCGGGCGGCACCCACCTCCCGGACGTCACAACCGTGTCGCGCACGGAGCTCGGGTTCGCGGCGACGCGCGCGCATCACGCGGACGTCGGCGCCATCGAGCCGGGGAGCATGCCGGCGGGCTCGCACACGCTCGCCGAGGAGGGCGTCGTCATCCCGCCGACCCGCCTCGACGAGGCAATGCTCGAGGAGCTCGTCGCGCCGATGCGCAACCCCGACGAGCGCCGCGGCGACCTGCGCGCGCAGCTCGCCGCCAACCGCCTGGCCGAGCGGCGGGTGGCCGAGCTCTGCGCCCGCAAGGGGGCGACGCGGCTGCGCGACGCGTCGGCGGCGCTGTTGCGGGACTCGGAGACGCTCGTGCGGGCGGCGATCGCACGGATCCCCGACGGACGCTACGAGGCCGGGGACGTGCTCGAGGCGCCCGAAGGCCTGCTACCCATCCGCTGCGCCGTCACCGTCGCGGGCGACGCGATCCAGATCGACTTCTCCGGCACCGCGCCCGAGCACGGCGGGAACCTGAACTGCCCACTCTCGGTGACGCGCTCGGCGTGCTTCTTCGTTGTGCGCTGCCTGACCGAGCCGGACCTCCCCGCGTCGGGCGGCGCGTTTGCGCCCGTCTCGGTGCGCGCCCCGGCCGGCTCGCTCGTGAACGCGCGCCCGCCCCGGGCCGTCGCGGCCGGCAACGTCGAGACGTCGTGCCGGATCGTCGACGTCGTCATGCGCGCGTTCGGCGAGGCCGTACCGGTGCCCGCGCAGGGCCAGGGGACGATGAACAACGTCACGCTCGGCAGCGCGCGGTTCACCTACTACGAGACGATCGGCGGCGGCCAGGGCGGGTGCCCGGACGCGAACGGGCCGAGCGCCGTCCACGTGACGATGTCGAACACGCTCGCCACGCCGGTCGAGGCGCTCGAGCTCGGCTACCCGATCCGCGTAGAGCGCTGGGCGCTGCGGCTCGGCTCCGGCGGCGCGGGCCGCCACCGCGGCGGCGACGGCGTAGTGCGCGAGCTCCGGGCACTGGAGAACTGCCGACTGTCGATCGTGTCCGAGCGGCGCGAGCGCGCGCCTGGGGGCGCGGCCGGAGGCGCGCCCGGCGAGCCGGGCCGGAACCTGCTGAACGGCGAGCCGCTACCGGCGAAGGCCGACGTCACCCTCGAGGCCGGCGACGTGGTCACGATCGAAACTCCCGGAGGCGGCGGCTTCGGTCAGTAGGTTTTCGGGATGGCTGTGATCGAGGCCGAGGAACTGAAGCGGACCTACAAGACCAGCACCGGGACGATCCGCCGCAAGACGCTCGAGGTCGAGGCCGTGCGCGGCGTCAGCTTCGAGGTCGGCGAAGGGGAGCTCTTCGGTCTGCTCGGCCCGAACGGGGCCGGCAAGACGACCACGATCAAGATGCTGATCACGCTGCTGATCCCGACCTCGGGGTCGGCACGCGTGCTCGGCCGCGACGTCGTCAAGGAGCCACGCGAAGTGCGCAAGCGGATCGGCTACGTCTTCGGCGGCGAGCGCGGCGTCTACGAGCGCCTCTCCGGCCTCGACAACCTGCGCTACTTCGCCGAGCTCTACGGCGTGCCGAGCCGCGAGCAGCGGCCGCGGATCGACCACCTGCTCGAGCTCGTCGGGCTGAAGGGCCGCGAGCAGGAGCGCGTCGAGGGCTACTCGCGCGGGATGAAGCAGCGCCTGCATGTCGCGCGCGGCCTGCTCCACGACCCGCCGGTCGTCTTCCTGGACGAGCCGACGATCGGGCTCGATCCGGTCGGCGCGCGCGAGCTCCGCGCGCTCATCGCGTCGCTCACGGCGGCCGGGAAGACCGTCTTGCTGACGACGCACTACATGTTCGAGGCCGACGCGCTCTGCGACCGCCTGGCCGTGATCGCGCAGGGCCAGATCGTCGCCGAGGGCACGCCCGAGAGCCTCAAGCAACTGGTCGCGGAGCGCACCGTCGTAGAGATCGAGACCTACGGCGTCGGCGCCGAGGCCGTCGACCGCCTCCGCGGGATTCCCGGCGTCGCCTCGGTCTGGGTCGAGGACCGCGACCAGGCGCAGCTCGTGCTCGTCCAGTCGGCGCGGGGGCTCGAGCTCACGCAGACGCTGCTTGCCCATCTGGACGGCATCCGCGTCGGCCGCGTGGCCGCGCGCGAGCCAACGCTCGAGGACGCCTACGTCTCCCTCGTCGGCGAAGGGGCGGATTGATGCGATCGGCCCGCCTCCTGCTCATGGGCTGGCTCTTTCAGCTGAAGATGCAGTGGCGCGACCCGTTCACGGGGATCTTCGCCGTGCTCTACCCCATGTTCTTCGCGACGGTCGCGTTCCTGATGTTCCGGATCCACGGCGGCGCCACATCACTGCTCTACGCCGCGCTCGGCGCCGGAGTCATGGGGATCTGGGCGTGCACGAGCACGACCGCGGGGTCCGCGATGCAGCGTGAGCGCTGGCACGGCACGCTCGAGGTACTCGTCGCGTCGCCCTCGCCGTTCGCGCTGATCCTGCTGCCGGTCACGGTTGCGATGGCGACGATCGGCCTCTACTCGATGGTCGCGACGCTTCTCTGGGGACGGCTTGCGTTCGGGATCGAGTTCTCCGTCGTCCACTGGCCCGCGTTCGTGCTCGCCGTTCCGGCAACCGTGATCTCGATCGGGTGCGCGGGCTTCCTGCTCGCCGTGTCGTTCGTCCGCTACCGCACCGCGTGGGCGCTCGGCAACCTGCTCGAGTACCCCGTCTGGCTGATCTGCGGCTTCCTCGTGCCGCTCGCGCTGCTCCCGGGCTGGGTGCGGCCGATCTCGTGGATCCTTGCGCCGACCTGGGGCATGAACGCGATCCGCCAGTCGTCGCTCGGCGGGACGCCGTGGCCCGACCTGGCGCTCTGCCTCGCGCTCGGCGCGCTCTACATCGCGCTCGGAATCCTCGTACTCGAACGGGCACTCACCGCCGCGCGGGCCCGCGCCGCGCTCTCCCTGACATGACGACCTCGTTGCGCATCTTCTTCATCGGCGGGATGACGAGCTTCCGCGCGCTGTTCGGCTGGGTCTCGCCGTGGATCTACATCCCGACGCTCGTCATCGGCCCGTTGTTCCAGATCCTGCTCTTCGCCTACATCGGCCGCACGACCGGGATCGCGTCCGACAAGTTCTTCGTGATCGGCAACGCGCTGCAGTACGCCTCGATCCCCTGCCTCTTCGCGATGACCAACACCATCGCCGGCGAGCGCCACGAGAACACGCTCGCCTACATCCTCGTGTCGCCGGCCGGCCGGATCTCGATCTTCCTCGGCCGCGCGCTCCCGGTCGTCATCAACGGCGCGTTCGTCGCAGCCCTCTCGCTGCTGCTCGGCGGGCTGGTGCTCGGGGTGCACGTCCCCGCCGGCGCGCTCGCCCCGCTCGCCCTCGTCGTCCTCGTCACCGCCTACTCGTGCACGGGGTTCGGCCTGATCAGCGCCGGCCTCGGCCTGCGCATCCGCGAGACGGCCGTCCTCGCCAATGTGATCTTCGGGGTGCTGCTCATCTTCACGGGCGCCAACGTCCCGCTCGCAACGCTGCCCGACTGGATGAGGACGATCTCCGGCTGGCTGCCGATCACGCATGGCATCCAGGCCGCGCGGCGGGTCGCGGACGGGGCTTCGCTCGCTGACGTGAGCGGCCTCGTCGCCAAGGAGGCTGCGCTCGGGACGGCGTTCGCCGTGCTCGGCTACGGCCTGATCCGCCTCATGGAGCGCCAGGCGCGCCGGCGCGCCTCGATCGAGGTCGCGTGAGCCACACGCTCGCCGTCGTCCGCAGCTCCTTCCGCTTCCACCTCAAGGCGACCCTGAAGTCGAGCGCGACGGTCATGTACATGCTCCTTGTCCCGATCGTCTACGCGACGATCGCGTTCTTCATGTACCGCCACGGCGCCAACGACGTCGCAGTGGTGTGGATCGCGGTCGCGGCCGGGATCATGGGCCTGTGGTCGACGACGCTCGCCGGGTCCGGCATGGCGCTGCAGCGCGAGCGCTGGGCCGGCACGCTGGAGCTGCTCTTCGCCTCTCCCCCGCCCTTCGCCGCCGTGCTGCTCGGCGTCGCCCTGGCGACCTCCGCGGCGGGCCTCTACTCGCTGGTCGCGACGCTCTTCTGGGGCTGGGCGTTCTTCCACGTGCCGCTCCACCTGGCGCACCCGGTGTGGTTCGCGATCGCCGTGCCGGCGACGGTGCTGGCGCTCGGGCTGTTCGGACTGCTCCTCGCCGCCACGTTCATCCTCTACCGCGAGACGTTCGCCCTCGTGAACCTGTTCGAGTACCCGGTGTGGCTGATCACCGGGCTGCTCGTGCCGCTGTCGCTGCTGCCCGGCTGGGTGCAGCCGCTCGCCTGGCTGATCGGGCCGACGTGGGGGATCAAGGCGATCCACGCGGCGACCACCGGCGGCAGCCCGGGCGGATACCTCGCGGTCGCAGGCGTGCTCGCGCTGGCGTCGTTCGGGCTCGGCGTCGGATGCCTGCACCACTTCGAGAAGCTCGCCCGGCGGCGAGCGACGCTGTCGCTGACATGAAGGGCTGGCTCCGCCTGTTCTTCAACGGCGGTCTGCTGTCCTACCGCGCGCTCTTTGCCTGGGTCGACCCGCGCGTCTACATCCCGTCGATGCTCGGCTTCCCGCTCTTCCAGTTGCTCTTCTTCGCCTACGTCGGCCGAGCAGCGTCGTTTCAGGACGACGCCTTCTACGTCGTCGGCAACGCGATCATGACCGCCAGCGCGGGCGCGATCTTCGGCACCTCGTTCTCGATCGGCGGCGAGCGCTGGACGCAGACGCTGTCCGCCGTGCTGGCGACACCCGCGAACCGCTTCGCGCTGTTCGTCGGCCGCGCGGTCCCGAACATCGCCAACGGGATCCTGGTCTCCACGTTCTGCTTCGTGTTCGGCTGCCTGCTGCTCGACGTGTCGATCGGCTGGGACCAGGTGCCGGCGCTCGCGGTCGTCGTCGTGGTGTCGACGGCCTCGTGCGCGTGCCTCGGCCTCGTGATCGGCTCGATCGGGCTGCGCGCCCGCGACGCCGTGCTGTACGCGAACCTCGCGTACTTCGCGATGCTCGTCTTCTGCGGGGTCAACGTGCCGCTCGACGACCTGCCCGGCTGGATGGCGGCGATCGGCCGGGCGCTGCCGCTCACCCACGGCATCGAGGCTGGACGCGAGATCGCGGCAGGCGCCTCGTTGAGCGACGTCTCGGGCCTCTTGACGACCGAGGCGCTGATCGGCTGCGTCTACGCTGGGGTCGCCTACGGCCTCTTCCGCCTGTTCGAGGCGGAGGGCCGGAGGCGTGCTTCTCTCGAGACCTACTGACTTCTCACATTGCAGACCGAACGACAGCTCACCTGGGACGCATGCCTCAACGTCCGCGACCTCGGCGGCCACCCGACGCCCGAGGGCGAGACGCGCTGGGGCGCGATCGTCCGCTCCGACACGCTCAAGCGGCTGAGCGACGAGGGCTGGCGCGAGCTGGTCGGCCACGGCATCTCGACGATCGTCGACCTGCGCATGGACGAAGAGCGCGAGGCCGACCCGCCGGCGGACATTCCCGTCGAGGTCGTCCACGTCAACGTGCTCGCCGGCTCGCCGGCGGACTACGGCGAGCAGCTGGACGCACTCGTCGACGCCGTTGACACGCCGGCCGACAAGACGAAGGCCGTCTACCTCGACTTCCTCGAACGCTTCGGCCCCAACTGGGCGGCAGCGATCCGCGCCGTCGCCGACGCGCCGCCCGGCGGCGTGCTCGTCCACTGCCAGGGCGGCAAGGACCGCACCGGCCTCGTCGTCGCATTGCTGCTGAGCCTGGCCGGCGTGGCAGACGACGAGATCGCCGCCGACTACGCGATCAGCGAGCGCAATCTGACCTCGATCCAGCAGGCCTGGGAAGCCGAAGCCGAGACCGACGACGACCGCGAGCGGCGCCGCCAGATCGGCTTCTGCCCGCCTGACGCGATGCGCGGCGTGCTCGCCGAGCTCGAGTGGCGGCACGGCTCCGTCCGGCAGTTCCTGCTCGACGCCGGGGCGACCCCGGACGAGCTGGACCGCGCCGTCGCGCGGCTGCGCTAAAGCGGCACTGGGCTCGGTACAGAATCCGGATGCGGCGCCGACCGCATCCGGCCACGCTGGAAGCGTGATCGCAGAGGCACCTATCAGGCCAGACACCTCCCCCGCACGACTCGAGCTCGTCCCACCCGAGCACGTCTCGGTTCAGCATCTCGCCGACCTCTGGCAGCGCGCGCTCGACGCCGAGCAGCGTGCCGTCGACGCGAACCGCCTGCGGCGCGGACCTGAGCTCCAGCACGAGCGCACCCAGACGGCGGCGCTCCTCACCGCGCTCGCACACGACACCGGTGCGCGGCCGGCCCCCTGGCTCTCGCCGGTGCCGGTGACGGTCGAGCTGCTCGGCCTGCCGCACGGGACCCAGGCTTGCCTCGTAGACCTCGACGGCGTCTTGACCGACAGCGGCGCATTGCATTCGGCCGCCTGGGCCGAGGTCTTCGACAACCTCCTTCTGCACCTGAGCGACAAGCTCGGCTGGCACTTCATCCCCTTCGACCGGGACACGGACTACGTCGAGTACATCGAGGGACGCCCCCGGCTCGAGGGCGTCCATGCGTTCCTCGAGAGCCGTGGGATCCGCATCCCCGAGGGGCGGTGGGACGAAGGAACGGACGCGAACACCGCCTGCGGCGTCGCGCTCCGCAAGGGGGTCGCTCTCGAACATGCCCTGCACAGCCGCGGCGTGCGCGCACGGCCGGGCGCGCACCGCTTCCTCGACGCCGCCGGCCGCGCCGGCGTCGAGCGCGGCGTCGTCTCGGCCAGCGCGAGCACCGAGGAGATCCTCGAGCGAGCGCGCCTTGACGCCCTCGTCGAGGAGCGCATCGACGCGGGTGTCCGGAGCGCAACCGAGCTTCACTCACGCCCCGCCCCGGACGTGCTGCTGTTCGCCTGCAATCGCCTCGGCGTCGACCCGGCGTGCGCGGTCGCAATCACCGAGGCGCCGGCCGGCGTCGCGGCCGGCCACACGGCTGGGATGCACGTCATCGGCGTGGGCGCAGGCGACGAAGCGGCGTTGCTCGAGGGCTTCGGCGCCGACCGGGTCGTGCCCGACCTGCGGGCGCTGCTCGATCCCCGGCTTCTCTAGTGACCTGAGTCGTTGATCCGCTGGCAGTAGGCGGCGAGGCTTTCGAGGATCTCGTCTGCGCTCTTGTGCCAGACGAAGGGTTGGGGTCATGCGTACGTTCCAGTTCGTGATCCAGGTGCGGATGGAGGCGACGAGGTCGCGGACGGAGCGGTGGGCGCGGCGCTTGATCCATTTCGTGGTCAGCTCGGCGAACCAGCGCTCGACGAGGTTGAGCCAGGAGCTGTAGGGGCGGTCGAAATGGAGACGTGAAGCGCGGGTGGCTGGACCGCCAGCGATGGATCGACGGCGTCGTGGTCGGGTCGAGGAGTTGTCGAGCACGACGTGCACGTCGAGGTGCGCCGGCACGGAGGCGTCGATCAGGGTGAGGACGGCGGAGCTCCTCGGCGCGATGCCGCGGCGACATGTCCGGGATCACCTGGCCAGAGGCGACGTCGAGCGCCGACGTACAGGTTGATGGGGCCGTGACGGGACGAGTCAGGTGGGTCTGGCGCGCCGGCGGCGCCCGGCATCAGGGCCGCACCGGCGCCGAACGGTCGAGCGCTTGGATCTGCGAGTTCATCGACGCAAGCATGACCGCGGCCTCGGCGGGCTGAGGTACAACCCGCCCGAGCCGAGGTCGCGCTCCGTGTCGATAGAAGTGCGGATCCGCGAGAGCTTGAACGTCTCGGCCTGATGAGGCTTGAGCGCGAACGCCCGCCAGATGCGGCTGACCGCGCTCTGGCTACATCCCGGTCGCGGCACCGCCAATCGACCGCGTCGACCGATGCGTCGCGTCTGCCGGCTGCTCCTCGAGCGTCTTCACGCATCGCGCAAGCTCCACGTCCTCGTCGCTGATCGAGCGCGGCTTGCCCGGCCGCGGCTCGTCGTGCAGCCCGTCAAAGCCGCGCCGAGCGAAACGGCCGCGACCACCGGCCGACCGTCGTTCGGCGTTGCAGCCGCCACTCGGCTCGCGATCTCCTTGCTCGACCGCCCCTCCGCTCGCGGCCAACACAACCCGGCAGCGAAACGCCAGCGCCTGCGAACTCATCGGACGCCGAGCCCACCGCTCCAGCGTTTCCCGCTCCTCGCCGCTCAGCACAACCTCTGACACGCACCGCCATGACCGCCCCCAATCGTCGTCGATAGGGACGACGATTCGAGAAAGGACACCGGGGCCACTGCCGCGACTAACGACTCAGGTCACTAGGCGGTCTGGGGCACCGGTGCCGGCGCCGCCCGCCGCCGCAGCCATAGCTTCCGGAGCTCGAACGCGACCACGATCGTCGCCGCGCCGAGGAGACAGACGACCCACTCCGACCCGGTGAGGCTGACCGTGTGCAGGAAGCGCTGGCAAATGCGGAGCTCCGTGCCGAACACGATCGCGACCGCCGAGAGCCCGGTCGCGAGCAGCAGCTTCCGGTCGGCGAACGTTTCCCCGAAGTCGAGGATCGACCGCAGCGAATCCTTGACCGAGAAGGCGAGGAAGACGTTGGCGATCGAGAAGGTGGTCAGTCCCATCGTCCGGGCGACAGCGGCGTCGTGCACGTCGTTCGCCCACCAGATCACGCCGAGCGAGGTCCCGCCCATCACGACTCCGGCGACCGCGAGCCAGATGAGCAGCCCCGAGGGGAGGATCTTCTCGTCGACGGGCCTCGGCTTCCGCTCCATCAGGTCGGACGCCGGCTCGCCGTAGCCGAGGCCGATCGCCATGAAGACCTGGGTCGTGAAGTTGACCCACAGCGTCTGGAGCGGGATAAGCGGCACGCCGCTGACGACGTTGAAGATGCTCGCGCCGAGGAACATGGCGATGAAGCCGACCAGCGCGGTCATCTGGAAGAGGACGTATTTCTTCAGGTTGTCGTAGAGCCCGCGCCCGATGCGGACGGCCTTCACGATCGTCGAGAAGTCGTCGTCCGTGAGGATCATCACGGCGGCCTCCTTGGAGACCTCCGTGCCGGTGATGCCCATGGCGATGCCGATGTCGGCCCGCTTCAGCGCCGGTGCGTCGTTCACGCCGTCGCCGGTCATGGCGACGATGTGGCCGCGGCGCTTCAGCGTGTCGACGAGACGCACCTTGTCCTCCGGCGTCACGCGCGCGATGACCCCGATCCCGTCGATCGCCTCGAGCGCCTCGTCGTCGCTCATCGCCGTCCACTCGGCGCCGGTGATCGCGCGCCCCTCGATGCCGAGCTCCCGTGCGATCGCCTCAGCCGTGACCGCATGGTCGCCGGTGATCATGCGCACCTGAATCCCGGCATGCTTCGCCTCGGCGATGGCGGCCTTCGCCTGTGGCCGCGGCGGGTCGACGATTCCGGCGAGCGCGAGCAGCGTGAGGCCCTGCATCAGCGGCAGCAGGTCCGCGTTCGGGTCGAACGCGGACGGGTCGAAGTCCCTGCGGCCGGTCGCGAGCACCCGCAGTCCCTGCTCGCCGAGGCGCTGGTTCTCGGCGAGGTAGCGCTCGCGCATGCCATCGTCGATCACCACCGGCTCCAGGCCGGGGGTCACCGTCTCCGTGGCGCGGGCGAGCAGCTGGTCGGGCGCGCCCTTGACGAAGCAGCGGACGACCTCACGGCCGGCCTCGTCTTTCATCCGGTGGAATGTCGCCATCAGCTTGTACTCGGCGTCGAACGGGAGCTCCGCGATGCGCGGGTACTCCTCGCGCGTCGTGGCCGTGTCGAGTCCGCCCTTCTCGGCCAGGACGACGAGCGCGCCCTCGGTCGGGTCGCCGATGAGGTCGCCGCCGCTGACCACGGCGTCGTTGGCGAGCATCATCGGCATCAGGAACTGCTCGAGCGGGACGTCCTCCGTGCCGGCGACCCGCTTGATCTGCCCGTCGGTCGAGTAGCCGCTCCCCGAGACCGTGTAGCGGCGCCCCGGGATCGCGAGCTCGATCGCGGTCATCTGGTTGAGCGTCAGCGTCCCCGTCTTGTCGGAGTTGATGGCCGAGGTCGAGCCGAGCGTCTCGGTGGAGCGGAGCCGCTTCACGATCGCGTTCGCGCGCGCGAGTATCTGAGTGCCGAGCGACAGGATGGTCGTGACCACGGCTGGGAGCCCGGTCGGGATCGCGGAGACGGCGAAGGCGATGGCCGCGGTGAAGACCGTGTCGAACGAGTCGCCGCGCGAGAGGTTGAGGATCATCGAGAGCGCAACGGCGGCGCCCGCGATCAGGAGGATCTGGTTCGTCAGCGTCCGCAGCTGGCGCGTCAGCGGCGTCTCCGTCTCCTCCTCGGACTCGAGCAGGCCGGAGATGTGGCCGACCTCGGTCTCCATGCCGGTCGCGGTCACGACGAACGTTGCCGTCCCGCGGGTCGTGTTCGTGTTCATGAAGACCATGCTCGTGCGGTCGCCGAGCGGCGCATCCTCGGCGACAACCGGCTCGACGCCCTTGGAGACGGGGACGCTCTCGCCGGTCAGCGCCGACTCGGCGACCTCGAGCGTGGCGGCCTGGAGCAGCCGTCCGTCCGCGGGGATGATGTCGCCGGCCTCGACGGAGACGATGTCGCCGGGGACGAGCTGCTCGGCGGGAAGCTCGGCGAGGTCACCGCCGCGGTGGACCTTCGCCTTGATGATCATCATCTTCTGGAGCGCGTCGACGGCGGCCGCTGCCTTGCCCTCCTGGTTGAGGCCGAGCACCGCGTTCAGCAGGGTCAGCAGCAGCAGCACGACGCCGGTGCCGTATTGCCCGAGCAGGACGATGCTGCCGATCCCGGCGACGAGCAGGACGATCTGCATCGCGTCGTGGTACTGGCGGACGAACGCGCGCCAGCGCGGCTCGGTGCTGGCCTCGGCGAACCTGTTCGGCCCGTACTGCTCCTGGCGTTTCGCGGCCTCCGCCGGGTCGAGCCCGCGCGCCGGGTCGACGCCGAGCTCGCGCGCGACATCCTCGCCGGACAGCGTGTGCCAGCTCGCCACGACGCGAACGCTACGGGAGTGCTAGCGGGTCCCGCCGAGCCAGCGGTCGGCGCGGTTCGGCGGCAGCATCGAGACCAGGATCAGGATGACCACCGTGGCCCCGAAATACGTGTAGAGCGAGGCCGTGCCGGCGTACTGCTGTCTCGGGCGCGGTCGCGACGTCCGGCTCGGTGCCGTTCGTCAGGCGACCGTCGAATGCTCGCTCACGAACGAACCGTTCGCGGGGTGCTCCAGCTCTCCTGGCCAACTCATGACATCAGTCCCGTGTACGCGTTGAAGACCCAGTCGCCGAAAAACAGTGCAAAGACGGTGCCGAAGGCCAGGAACGGCCCGAAGGGGATTGCCATCTTCCGCGCGGCCGACCCGTGGCGCGCGAAGAGGAAGACGGCCGGGATCAGCGCCGTGACCATGCCTACCGCCATTGCGACGGTGACCGTGCGCCCGCACGCCGCGCCCATCAGGAGCGCGAGCTTGACGTCCCCCATCCCCATCCCGCGCGGGTACGCGAGCACCGCGAGAAACAGAAACAGCGAGGCGCCAAGCGCGCATAGCGCCCACTCGACGCCCGGATGCAGCGCTGTGTTCGCGACGAGCACGATCGCCGCCGACGGCAACGTGATCCGGTCGGGCAGGATCCGGTGCTCGAGGTCGATCGCCGACAGCGCGACCAGCGTCGCGCACGTGAACGCGGCGACGACCGCGTCGCCGGTCAGGCCGAAGTGGAAGAAGCAGGCTGCGACGAGAAACGCCGTGGTGACCTCGACGAGCGGATAGCGCCAGCTGATCGCCGCGCTGCACGAGCGGCAGCGCCCGCGCAGCACGGCGAACGAGACGAGCGGGACGTTGTCGTACCACACGATCTCGTGGCCGCACGAGGGGCACGCGGAGCGGCCCCGGACGACCGACATGTGCTGCGGCATCCGGCCGGCGACGACGTTCAGGAAGCTACCGATCGCCATGCCGGGCCAGAACGCGACCACTGCAAGCGCGAACTCCACGCTAGGTCCTATCGGCGCCCGCACCGCCCGAGTTGAGCATTGTCGATCCGCTGCACCCGCCGGTGGTCACGCCGTGGTCACCGTAGTCACGGTGGGGATCCAGACGACGATGCTCATGCCCGACATCTGACCGTGAAGGTCGCGCAGAAGGAGGCGCCCGCGGCGCCCGAGCATCAGCGCCATCCGTTCGCCGTGGCGATCGGCTTGACCTGCGGCGCGCCCGGCGCTGGCGGAAGCCGTTCACGCGGAACCGCGGCAGGTCGTGCCCCGTGTAGGCGACGTCGAGCTCGCCCGTCTCGTGGAAGTCCGCCAGCTTCTTCGGCACCGACGTCGTGACCTGCGCGAGCACGGCCTCGAGCGTCTGTGCGTCCAGGTCGGGCCAGTCGTCGAGCGGATTCAGCGTGCCGTCGTCACGCAGCACGGGCGGACGACCCACCTCGAGATGGACGTCACTGGTTCCGCGTTCGATCGCGTGCAGGAGACCCCGAACGAGGGAGCGAAGAGCAGATTTCGGAAGGTTTCAGCGCGTGCTGCGGCCGAGAGCGTCGACCGCCCGCAGCGGTGCGCGGGCGAGGCCCCTGGCCTGGCCTGGATGCGCGAGGTCGCCGCGCACGAGCGCGTCGACCGCCCGCCAGACGGGCGGCAGCGCGAGCAGCGAGAAGGTGAGGCGCGGGAAGCGGTCGAGCGCGAGCTTCGCCTTCCACGAGGCGGCGGCGTGCGCGCCGATCGCACGATCGAGCGCCGCGGTGTAGGGCTCGAGCGTCTCCGTGCGGCCCGCGAGCACGTCGAGTGCGGCGTCGGCGGCGAGGCGGCCGCTGACGAACGCTTCGTACATGCCGTCGCCCGACAGGGGGTCGACGAGCCCGGCCGCATCCCCCGCGAGCGCGACGCGGCCGCGCGCCGGCACGGACGGCGGCCGCCGCAGCGGCAGCCGGTAGCCGCGCAGGCTTTCCACGCCGTCGCGCGGGATGCCGTGCTCGTCGCACAGGCGACAGAGGTGCTCGCGCAGGTGCGGCCCCTCGTGCTCCCACCCGCCGACGCCGACGTTGACATGGTCGCCCTTGGGGAACACCCAGCCGTAGCCGCCCGTGATCATGCCCAGCTCGACGACGGCGGTACCCGCGTAGCGCTCGGCGCGCGCGGCGGCGTTCGGGACGTTGCCCTCGAGCGCGACGCCATAGGTGATCCGCTGCTCGAGCCCGATGGACCGCGCGGTGGCGCCGTTGACGCCGTCGGCCCCGATCACAGCCTCCGCGTGGAGCATGCCGTGCGCCGTCTGGACGGCGCCGTCGTCGCGCACCGCGGTCACCTTCGTCGCGTCGCGCAGGTCGGCGCCGGCCGCGGCCGCCTGCTCTGCGAGGTATGCGTCCAGACGGATGCGCTGCGTCATGGCGACGAGCCGCCCGCGCGACCGGCGCGTGATCCGGCGCCCGTAGCGCAGCCCGAGCTCCATGCGGTCGACCTCGTGCTCGACCACTGGCGATACGTCGACCGGAACCTCGCGTAGCGCGCGCCCGGTCAGCCCTCCGCCGCACGGCTTGTCGCGCGGGAAGGTCGCCCGCTCGAGCAGCGCCACGCGCGCGCCCGCGCGCGCGAGAAAGTAGGCGGCCGTCGACCCGGCCGGCCCGGCCCCCACGACGACGACGTCGAAGCGCTCCACGGGAGCCGATGCTACGCCCCGGCTACAATCGTCCGCCCGAGGGGGTGTTCCCGAGCGGCCAAAGGGGACGGGCTGTAAACCCGTTGGCTCAGCCTTCGGAGGTTCGAATCCTCCCGCCCCCATGACGCGAGAAAACCCCGCTTCCTGCGGGGTTTTCGCGTTCAGGCCGGAAGAGGTACCCCGTTTGGAGGGGTCTGGGCTACCTCGAGGGTGCCCTCTCGAGTGGGGATGAGAGCGGGATCGCGTGATCCTCGTTCCCCCGGTCGAGGCGGCCGCCCCGCGCGAGGGCGGGGCGGCCGCGAATCCCTCTGCTAGCCCAGCCAGCTGCCCCGACCCGTGCAGAGGTCGAAGCCGGTGAGACAGGGCGCGCCGTTCGAGCCCTGCGTGATGTCCCGATACGTGATCGTCGAGCCGTACACGGTCGACGCGTTCACCGTGCTGCCGAGGCTCGCCGACCGTGCGGCGATCATGGGCGACGAGGCGCTCGTGCCGCCGACCCTGAACCAGCCCGACTGGCCCTGGTAGCGAACGGTGTCGTAGACCGACACGCCGGACGCCGGGTCGGCGTCGAGCGACAGGTCGGGCGTCGCCCGCTTGCCGCTACATCCGGCCTGCGCGTACTCGGAGAACGCCGACTGGGCCGTCGTCGCCGTCTCGTACGCGCTACAGCCGCCGCCCCCACTCGACCAGCCGGTCTCCCCGGTGAACGCGGAGCCGCTGAAATGGAGCGTCGTGCCGCCGATCGAGAGCACGTTCGGCGACGACGACGGGTACTCGGCCGGGAGGCCGGCGTCGCCGGCGGAAACGAAGAAGCTCACGCCGGACTGCACGAAGTGCGAGTCGTACGACGTCTCGCCACTGAACTCGGAGGCGCCCCAGCTGTTCGAGACGTACTGCGCGTGCGTCTTCGCATAATCCTCAGCCGTGAGCAGATTCGAGAAGCTGGCCGACGAGCCCTCGACGAGCAGGATCTTCGCGCCGGGCGCGATCGCGTGTGCCCACTGGACGTCAAGCGAGATCTCCAGCGACCAGCCGGCATCGGCGCGCGGGTAGCGCGCGCCGCCATTCTGGTCGACCTTCCGAAAGCAGCCGTTAGCCGTAGTGCAGGCCGGCAGCCCATACGTGCTGCTGAACCTCGCGAGGTCGCTCTCCGCGTTCGGGTCGTCGTAGGCATCGACGATGGCGATCGTCTTGCCCGACCCGGCGGTCGAGCTGGTCGCGTAGCCGTAGACGCTCTTGATCGTCGCCGGCGCCAGTCCGGTCGGCGAGGTCGAGGCCTGCGGGTTCCCGTGCGCATCGGTCTCGACGAGCGCATGACAGTGCGCCGCATCCTCGGGCGGCGCGGGACAGACAGCCGCAGCGGACGCGTGGTCGTTGGCCGCTCCGCCGCCGCTCGCGAGCACGAGGGCGCCGAGCACGACGGCCGCGACGAGCGCGTACACCTTCTGCATTGTGACTCCGATCGAGTTGTGGACCCCTGACCTACCGACAAAGTCTGGCTCGACTTTTGCCCATGGTCAAGCAGTTCCCTCGCTCGAGGGGAGCCTGCTCGTCAGCCGCCGCTGATCGCCGCAATGACGTCCACGCGGGCCCCGTTCGCGAGCGGCGTGTCGAGAGCGGCCCGTTCGCGATCGACGTACACGTGGATGTGAGGGCGGAGCAGCGGCCCGGGCTCGCACAGGCGGTCGCGGAGCCCGGGCCACTGCTCGTCGAGCCGGTCGATGGCGGCGCCGACGGTCGGCGCCTCGACGTCGACATGCCGCGGCAGCCCCTCGAAGAGGGGCATCAGTGTGCGCGGGAGGTTGACCTCGGCCATCAGTCGACGATCGCGACCTCGACGGACGAGATCGCCGGCAGGTAGTCGGCGATCATGCTCCAGGTCTCGCCCTCGTCGGCGCTCGCGAAGAGCTGCCCGGTGCTCGTGCCGAAGTAGAGGCCGGGCTGGTCGTACGCGTCGATCGCCATCCCTTCGCGCAGGACGCCGACGAACGCGTTCTCGGTCGGCAGGCCGCGGTCGAGCGGCTGCCAGCTCTCCCCCGCGTCCCGCGTCCGCCACACGGCGGCGTGACCGTCGGGCATCGTCCGGCCGTGCCCGGGATCGAGCGGCACGACGTAGAAGGTGTCGCGGTCGTGCGGGTGCGTCGCGGCCGCGAACCCGAACTCGGTCGGCAGCCCCTCGGTGATCTCCGTCCACGACTGGCCCGCGTCGTCCGTGCGGTGCATGCCGACGTGGTTCTGCTGGTACATCCGGTCGCCGTCGACGGGCGAGCGCACCAGCTTGTGCACGCAGAACCCGACCTCCTCGTGCTCGCGCGGCCAGTCGGCGCGCAGGCCGCGGTTGCGCGGCGTCCACGAGGCCGCGTCGTCGGCGGTCTCGAACAGGCCGATGCCCTGGACGATCGCCCAGAAGCGCGCGTCCTCGTCGGGATCGAACATGAGCGCCGAGATCCCGAGGTGTCCAGGCGGCTGGTTGGCGGGGTCGTCCCAAACCTCGCTGCCGGGCTGGCCCTCGAGCGTCGAGAGCAGCGAGAAGGTCGACCCGTCGTCGCGGCTCTCGAAGATCCCCGGCGCCTCGACACCAACGAGCACACGCCCGTTCTTGACGGCGACGGTCGAGACCTTCGAGACCTTGCGGCCGGCGTCCGCGTCGTACGCGAGCCCCTCGCTCGACTGCGTCCAGGTCTCGCCGCGGTCGGCGCTGCGCCAGATTGCGGAGCCGTGCCATTCGCTCGCGGCCGCGGCGTAGATCGTGTCCGACGCCGCGTCGTGGACGGCGTGGTACACCGGCCAGCCCTCGCAGTACGGGCCGCGCAGCGCCCAGTCACGCCGGTCGGCGTCGCTCTCCAGCACGAAGCACCCCTTGCGGGTGCCGACGAGCAGCAGGGTCTTTGGCATTCCTTCACCTCCGCGTCGAGTTCGGTCGATCTATCAGACCGCGCGGGCGCGCGAAAGTCATCGGTCGCTTTAGCGCGACAGCGTTGCGATCGTGCCGCCGGGATGGATGACCCGGATCGTGCCCGTGCCGCCGGCTTCGACGACATAGACGGCACCGCCCGATACGGCGCACGAGAGCGGCGTGTCGAGGCTCGCCTCCGTCGCGGCGCGGCCGTCGCCGGACGACGCCTTCGCTCCGTTGCCGGCGATCACGACCGGGCCGGCGGCGTCGAGGCGCAGGAGGGTCATCCCGGTGAAGTCGGTGAGGTAGGTGCCGCCGCCTGCGCAAATGCCGGAGACCCCGGCGATGCCGCTCGCGATCGTCGTGATCACGTGGGTGACGGGATCGATCCGGCGGACGCGGTGGTTGTCCGTATCCGAGATGAGGAGGGCGCCGTCAGCTGCGACGAGCAGCGCGTGCGGGTGGTTGATCTGCGCGCTCTCCGCCGGCCCGCCGTCGCCGGCACCGCCACGGGTGCCGGTGCCGGCGACGTGCACGGACCCGCCGGTCGCCGGGTCGATGCGGAAGACATCGGTGGAGGTCGCGACGTAGACGCCGCCGTCGAGCGCGACGGTGACCGGCCCCAGGTCGGGGACCGTGAACACGGGCGCGACCCGGCCGGACCCGTCGATGCGGACGAGCGTGTCGGACGTCGTCGCATACACGTCGCCCGAGGGCGCGACCGCGACGCCGTACGGGTTCGTGATGCCGGTCGCGAGCGGAGTGACGACGCCGGCGGTCGTCACGCGGACGATGCGGTTGGCGGCCGCCTCCGCGAGCACGAGCGTTCCGTCGGCCGCGGCCGCGATGCTCGCGGGCTGCGCGAAGAGGACGGGCTGCGGCGCGGGCAGGCGCGCGGTGACCGAACCGAGGCGGTAGCGGAGGCCGCCGCTGCGCACGGCGATCGTCCAGCGCCCGGCCATCGCGAGGCGCAGGGTCGCGGCGAAGCGGCCGGGCGCGGTGCGGCGTGCCGGGAAGGCGGCCGTCGCCGGCCCGGAAGCCACGACGACCGGCTTGCCGGACGCCCGGAAGCGGACCGTGAAGGGCCTCGCCACCGTGACCGCCGCCGGCAGGCGGGCGGTCAGCGCGACGGGAGGAGGCGCGGCAACGGCAAGCAGCATCTCCGGCTCCTACACCCCCGGGGGCGGCGCGGTTCCGTCAGGGCGTCGTCTTCGGCAGCATCGCGTAGAGGCGCGTGTACCCCGTCAGGTACAGGCGCTCGCGGCCGCCGATGACGCCGGCGTACTTGCCGTCGTTGTAGGTCCAGAGCTTGCGGCCGGTCTTTGCATCGAGCGCGAACGTCCGCTGTCCCAGCGTCGAGAAGTAGACAACGCCGTCGATGACGGTCGCGGAGCCGGAGATCTTCGCGCCGGCGTCGAACTTCCAGGCCTCGTCGCCGGTGGCCGCGTTGAGCGCGTAAAAGTGCCTGTCGTGGGAGCCGATCAGGACGAGTTCCCGCCACACCGCAGGCGACGCGTAGACATAGCTGCCGGTCCCGTGCGACCAGCGCAGCTTTCCGGTGGTCGCGCCGTACGAGTAGACCTTGCCGTCGGTCGAGCCGATGTAGACACGACCGTACGCGACCGCCGGCGTCGCGTAGAAGGTGCCCTGCGGGCCGAGCCGTTCCTGCGCGGCCGCCTTCCAGACGAGCTTCCCCGTCTTCGCGTTCACCGCGTAGAGGTGATGGTCGTACGAGCCGAAGAAGACGTTGCCGGCCGCGTAGGCGACGGCGCCCTTCACGGCGCCGCCCGTCTTGTACGTCCAGAGCAGCTTCCCGGTGTGCTGGTCGAGCGCGTAGACGTTGCCTCGCCAGTCGCCGACGTAGACGCTGCCGTCGACGACGAGCGGCGAGGTCTCGCTCGGGCCGAGCGAGAAACGCCAGCGTTCCTTGCCGTCGCGCACCCGCAGCGCAACGAGCACGCCGTTCAGTGTGTCGCCGCTGGCGTTGCAGGGCGGCGTGTTCATGAACGCGGCGTAGACGGTGTAGTCGGAGAGCGTCGGCGAGGCGGCCGAGCACCGGTCGAACGCCTTGCTCCAGTGCACGGTCCCGAAGCGGCGGTCGAGCGCGAGCAGCCGGCCGTCATTCGTCTGGACGAACAAGCGCCGGTAGCCGAGCGCCGGCGGAAACTCGATGAGCTTCTTCGCCTTGTACGTCCAGACCGCTCGGAACGGCGGCTCGATGCCGAGCCCCTCGTCCCAGTGCCTCCGGGCGCTGTCGAAGCCGTACGTCGGCCAGCGGATCGGGCTCCGCGGGGAGCTTCGCGGGACGACCTCGTTGGTGCTGAACTCGACCGAGGACGAGCCGTGGACGTCCTGGCTCGCCTGCCAGCGGGTGTACGCGAAGACGGCAGCGGCCCCGGCGCCCAGGACGACGAGCGCGGCCACGACGAGTAGGACTCGCTTCACGCGGCTGCGCTACGACATGGCCCCGGCACGGCGGCGAAGGCTAGTCGCTCGCCGGACCGCGCCTCCGCGAAGGCCGCGTTAAGCGTGCAAGCCGACGTCCGGCGGTGCGCCGCTCCTACAACCCGCTGTGGGAAGAGATGTTCGTCACGTGGAAGGCCGGCGCGACGCCGGTGCTGCTCGTCAGGGACGACCAGATCAAGAGGCTCGCGCAGCAGGGCAAGCTCAGCGCTTCGCGACGGGCACATCGTCCTCAACGCGCCGATCACGAAGGTCGGGTAGCCGTGCTCTCCGGGGGAGCCGGGTCACGCGCCCGCTCCTCCGCGGCGCCAAACCAGTAGGCGAGCGCTTCTCGCAAGGCGAGCGCGGCGGTGTCAACGGGCTCGTCGATGGCTGCGGCCCAGGCGATGTGTGCGTCCGGGCGGACCAGGAGCGCGTCGGCCGGCCGTTGATCCATTTCAGCGGTCTGGATGTCGACGCGGTCCTTCCAGTCCAGGGCGATCTCGCGCAGGTCTGCGCGGTCGGCGAGGTCGAGGAGGATCGGCCGCGCGGTATGCACGAGCTCCGCGACGCTGTCGGGTGCGAAGGTGCCGGCCAGGGCGTGGTGGTCGGTGCCGGGTATCGCGTAGCGGATGCCGGTGGCCGCGATGAAGGCCCCGATGCGGCGCAACGGCTGCTCGTCGGCGACCAGTTCCTGGAAGAGCTCCCGAAGTGCCTCGGCGGCCGCGTCGTGTCCCCGCCGCAGCGCCACCTGGGCCTGGGCGTGCAGCATTGTTCGTGCGGCGGCGAACTGGCGCTCGTCGTCGTATGTGTCCAGCAGGCCGGCGGGCGCCCACTCCTGGATGGCGGCGGCGAGCTTCCAGCCGAGATTGACGCTGTCGAGCATGTCGACGTTGAGCGCCACGCCCGGGGACGGGAAGAGGTGGGCCGCATCGCCGGCCACCAGGATCCGGCCGTCGCGGTAGCGCTCGACCTGTCGAGCGTGGAAGGTGAACCGAATCAGCCGCGTCGGTTCTCCCAGGGGCAGATCCACGCCGAGCACGCGGCGGATGCTGTCCCGGAGCTCCGTCAGGGTCAGCGGCTCGTCGTCGTCGTAGTCGGCCGTCTCGTCCTCGCTGGTGAAGAGCCCCAGTAGCGCAGGGTCCGTCGACCCCTGCGCGAACTCACCGCGCTCGTTGCGTGTGAAACCGAAGGCGATCCTGCCCACCCCCGCGACCTCGAGGTCGCCGTTGGAGAGCCGGGTCACCGAATCGGGCATCGTGGTCTGGGCGAGCCGCTGGACCTCCGGGTACGTGATGCCGGGGAACGGGATGCCGGCCAGGTCGCGCACCCGGCTGCGGGCCCCGTCGCAGCCAACGAGGTACCGAGCGGTCACCCGGTCTTCCCCGTCCGGCCCGCGCACGTCCGCGGTCACCGTGGCGTCGTCCTGGCTCAGCCCGACCAGCTCCTGTCCGCGGCGGATCTCGGCGCCCAGCTCGCGGGCGAGCTCGGCGAGGACGCGCTCGAGTCGCGGTTGTGGGAGCAGCAGCAGCTCCAGCGGAGGATCGGCCAGCTGCGTGAAGTCCACATGCAGCCCGCCGAACGGCAAGCGGAGAGGCGGGCTGGGACCGGTGCCGGCTGCCTCGAATCGTTCCAGCAAGCCGTGGTAGCGCAAGAGCTCGAGGATCTGCCCACTGAGACCGCCGGCCTTCTGGGTCTCGCTGGGCTGCGGCAGCCGCTCGAGCACCAGCGGTAGCACGCCGGCGAGGCCGAGCTCAGCGGCCAGCATCAGGCCGGTCGGACCGGCGCCCACGATGATCACATCGGTGTCCGTCACTCGCCCCTCCCATCTCCGTGGGGTCCACTCTCGGAACGGAAATTCTGCGGCACGACCGGGTCGGACGGGCAGGTCCTCGGAATGTTGGCCTCCCGCGACCAACGGGTGTAGCGTCGGTCATGCGGCTCGTGCAATCCATTCGTTGCCGTTCCCCAACGAAGGGAGACGATCATGATCAGCCCCAGGCGTTTCCGGCTGGGAGCACTCGTCCTGGTCCTCGCAGTCGGCGTCGGAGGCACTGCCTTTGCCGCAACGGGAGGACACAAGGCTGGACCCCAGGAGTCCCTGGCGTTCGCCAACGTGCTCGGAGATGGCACCCTCAGCGTGGCTGCGTCGAGCGACAACATCTCGGAGTCGAACATCTCGCACACCAACCCCGGCGTGTACTGCTTCACGAACCTCCCGTTCCTGCCAAGCAGCGCGGTCGTCGCAGGCGACAACTCGTTCGGAAACAACGACACCCTCGCCTCCGTCGCGATCGACAACACCACCCCCCAGGCTGGGCTCGCCGGCTGCCCGGACGGCGCCACCCTCCGGGTCCGAACCCTTGACGAGAACGGCGTAGCGGGCACCACGGGCGGGTCGTACGACCCACAGTTGCTCGACCATCGCTTCGTGATCTGGATCCGCGGCGACCGGCCCTAGCTGCGTCCGGGTCGGCTAGGCCGGACGGCCCGGAAGGCGTCTCGCTCTTCCGGGCCGCCCGGCTGAGCGGGCGATCCGGTCAACCTGGATGACCTCGTAGCCGCAGGCATCCCGCCTGCGACGGCTTCCCCCGAACCGGGGCGGGGACGAACCAGCGGACGGCGCCCCGGCACCCCGGAGCGTAAGCAGCGCCCTCGCGTCTAACCAGATGGCTCTTGCGGACGGGTCGCTGCGCCGGAGCGGGCGAGCGCCGAGCCTAGCCCGGCACGGATCCTGACCCAAGTCTGACCCAGCGGGCTTTCGAGCGGGGCGAGGTTGCCTCAAACCCCGCTACGATCAGGGGGCCTGCCCTCTTAGCTCAGTTGGTAGAGCACCTCCATGGTAAGGAGGGGGTCGACGGTTCGAGTCCGTCAGAGGGCTTCAAGAAGCCGCTGCAAATGATCGGTTTCGTCGCAGTGTCCGTTGCGCCGCTTGGCGACAAAGGTCGCACCGGGTCGCACGCTCCCTCTCATCCGGCTTGACCCCCTCTCAAGCGAGGAGGGGAGTCGTCAAGCGCACGCGCGGGCGCCTCAGGCCGATGTGGTCGCCATCTGGGAGAAACAGCTAGGCCTGGCTCCGGTGCGAGCCCGGGCCGACGAATTGGTTCGGCTGGCGTGCCGTCCGCTCGAGCTCTTCCAGCGTCGCGGCGGCGGCGGCAGCGCGGGCAGCTGCGAGTTGCTCCGCCGGCAGCTCCGCCTCGAGCCGATCGAGGGCCGGGCGGGCGGCGAAGGCGTAGGACGCGGGCAGCTGCTCGTGACCCATCGCGAACGTGAGGATCACTACGGCCCGCTCCTGCTCCGCTGGATCTTCGGCGAGGCACGCGCCGATCCCGCTCAATGCAAGAAGCTCGAGCGAGACGGCCTGCGCGCCGCGTGCCCGCGCGAGCGCATCGTCGAAGCGCTCGCGCGCCTCGGCGCCGTCTCCGAGCGCGAGTGCGGCGAAGCCGATGCGGCAGAGCGCAATGATCAGGCCCCAGCGGTGGTTGCTCTCGGAGAACGCCTCGTAGCCGGCCCGCCCGAGCCGCAAGGCCTCGGAGTAGTCGCCCAGCCCGGACGCGCTCAGGCTCGCGCGGCTGAGCGCGTACCCCAGTCCTGCGGCCTCGCCGACGGACGCAAATAGGTCGTGCGCTTCCATGTGGAAGTGCAGCGCGTCGCCGAAGCGCTCCTCGGCATCGGCGAGAAGGCCGAGCTTGCTAGTGGCGTACGCGCGCAGAATCGGGTTGCCGAGCCGGCCCGAGACGACATGCGCTGCGTCGAACGCCTCGCGTGCCGATTCGAGGTCATCCATCAGGAGTCGCGCGAAACCGAGATCCATCAGACCACCGCTCTCGGCGATCCCGTCCCCGGACACCCGCGCGAGCTCCGCCCCCTCGGCGCTAAACGCCGCCGCCTCTGTGTAGACGTCCCGGTACACGCCCCACATGCCCAGCGAGCACAGGCAGTTTGCGAGCTCCCGCTCCATGTTTCGTGCTCGCAGGACGGGCAAGCAGCGGGTGGCGAGCTCCTCGGCTTCGGGGTCGTACCCCAGTCGGGCGCCGATGGTGACCCGGTACATCGCCGCCGCCAGCGCGACAGCGCTCGCGCTTCCGGGGTCGTCGGCGTCGAAGCCGGCCGTGCGCTCGAAGCGCTCGAGCGTCTCGGCACCCTCGTACCAGCCGTGCATCCAGAGAAACGTGTAGATGGCTTCGAGCATCTCCAGCGCCGGATCCTCGTCCTGCTCCGCGAGGATCCACTCAGTCGCAGCGCGAAGATTGTCCAGCTCGCCGCGCAGCTCGTCCCGGGCCACGGCGAATTCCGGGCCCATGAGTGCCGCCTGCCGCTCCAGGAGCATCGCCGCGTAATGACGCGCGTGGCGCTCGCGCGCGTCCGCCTCCTCGGCCGGGAGCAGGTGCAGCTGCTCGGCCGCGTACTGACGCAGCAACTCGTGGAGCTCGAAGCGGCCGAAGTCCGGACGGCGCAGGAGCGACTTCGCGACGAGCTCGGAAAGGAGACGCAGGTCGGCGCCCGTGACCGCGACCGCGGCGCTGCGGTCGAAGCTGCCGCGGAACACGGATAACCGCGAGAACGCGCTGCGCTGCTCGTGGGTGAGCAGGCGCCACGACTGGTCGATCGCCGCTCGTAAGCTGCGGTGCCGCTCCGGCAAGTCGCGCATCGACGTGGCGAGGAAGTCGATGTTGCCCTCGATCTCGTGCGCGATCTCGGCGCAGGAGAGCACGGACACCCAGGAGGCCGCGAGCTCGATGCCGAGCGGCATGCCGCCGACGAGCCGGCAGACGCGGAGCGCCTGCGTGTGCCCGGCTTCGTCGAGGGCGAAGCCCGGCACGACCTGCGCGGCCCGCTCGACGAACAGGTGCACCGCCGGGGCGCTCCCGTTCCCGTTCTCCGCGAGACCGAGGCCCTCGACGTCGAACACCCACTCGCTCTGGACGTTGAGCCGCTCCCGAGAGGTCGTCAGGAGCTTGACGTGCGGAGCGCGCTCGATCACCTCGCTCAGAAGCCCCGAGCCCTCGACGAGATGCTCGAAGTTGTCGAGCACGAGCAACGTCGAGCGCTCACTGAGGTAATCCAGCAGCTGGTCCCGCGCCGAGAAGCCGCTGTGCACCGCATCGACGGCGAACTGAATCGACTCGGCGACGGCGGGCGCGAGGAAGTCCGGCGAGGCGACGGAGACGAGCGGGACGAAGTGGACGCCGTGCGGATAGCGGTCGACGCGCCGAGCGGCGGCCTCGAGGGCGAGCCTGGTCTTGCCCGTGCCGCCCGGCCCGACGAGCGTCAGCAGGCGGCATTCAGGGTCTTCCAACAGCCGGTCGACCGCTTCGAGCTCCGACGCGCGGCCGACGAAGGACGTTCGTGGCAGCGGGAGGTTCTTCATGCCTGCCTCGATCGTCTTCAGCAGCGGGAACTCGCGCGGCAGGCCGTCGATCTCCAGTTGGTAGATGCGCTCCGGCGCGCTCAGATCCTTGAGGCGGTGCACGCCCAGGTCGCGCGCGTCTGCGTCGACGAGCGCACGGGTCGTCTGCGACAGGAGCACCTGCCCGCCATGCCCGACGGCAGCGATACGCGCGCCCTTGTGCACGTCGAGGCCGACGTAACCCTCCTCCGTCAGCCGCGGCTCGCCCGTGTGCAGCCCCATGCGCACGCGAATCGGCCCGCCGGCAAGTGCGCGCTGGCAGTCCGCAGCAGCTGCGACCGCGTTCGACGCGCGGGCGAAGGCGACGAAAAACGCATCACCCTGCGTGTCCACCTCGACGCCCTCGTGCTCGGCAAACGCCTCGCGGAGTCGCCGCCGATGCTCGTGTAACGCCTCCCCGTAGCCGTCGCCCAGCTCCTGCAACAGCCGCGTCGAGCCCTCCACATCCGTGAACAGCAACGTCACCACACCGCTCGGGAGACCGCTCACCATCGCACACGATCATGCGCCGACCCCCGGTTCGCTGTCCAGCGAGCATCGACACCGCGCCGTACGACGGGTCGGAGCATGTGAAGCGGTCACCGGCACCGAGTTGTGCGTGGCCCCCAACGAGGTCGCACCAGGGTCGCACGGAAATGAAGACCGCGGCGACTCGCGGCAATTGCCGACATCCGCTAACAGGCACCGCTAGGCGGAATCCCGCGTGAATCGACCCCCTCCTCACGTTCATGGTAAGGAGGGGGTCGACGGTTCGAGTCCGTCAGAGGGCTTCGCGAGCGTCGGCCTCGGCCTGGCAATCGTCAGGAGCATCACCCAAGCGCACGACGGCACCCTCACCGTGGCGCGGCGACCCGACGGCGGTCTCCGGGCCACGATTGAACTACCGGCCGCGCCTTATGCGGATACCCAAGCCGTTGCGCCGGGTGCCCGGCGTCCCCACGACCGAGGAGAACCGTGACCGAATGACCGTTCAGCGGATGGACAACGTAGGCATTGTCGTCGACGACCTACAGGCGACGATCGCGTTCTTTCGCGAGCTCGGCCTCCAGCTTGAAGGGCAGGCCCTGGTCGAAGGAGAGTGGGCAGGTCGCGTCACTGGACTGGGCGACCAGCGCGTCGAGATCGCCATGATGCGCACGCCGGACGGCCACAGCCGGCTCGAGCTCTCGCGCTTTCTCGCGCCGCCCGTTGTCACCGATCACCGGAAGGCCCCGGTGAACGCGCTTGGCTACCTGCGCGTCATGTTCGCTGTCGACGACATCGACGATACGCTCGCCCGGCTCCGCAAGCACGGTGCGCAGCTCGTCGGCGAGGTGGTCCAGTACAAAGACGCGTATCGACTCTGCTACATCCGGGGTCCCGAGGGCCTTCTCATCGGACTCGCTCAGGAACTTGGCTGAGCGTGCCTCTCGCCTGCGGGCGTCCCACCGCTTACGACTTCGGAGAAGGGCGCGGGTGGTGGCGGTGGACTCGTTGACCAGGCCGGAGCGCAACGACGTGTCGGCCAGCCCGCCCAGCTCGCGGTCGGGCCTGGCCACGAAGCCTTCCCGCGACATCGTGATGTGCAAGGGGAACTTGCCACGGCGCGTGCAGCTCAGCGTCGGACGTAGCGCACGTGGGTTGCGAGCGGCGAGTGGATCACCTCCACAGGCTCGAGGCCGGGATCGGGGACGCCGTCGAAGAGGCGTTCGCCTGCGCCGAGCAGGACGGGAGCGAAGTCGAGCACGAGCTCGTCGATCACCCTTGCCTCCAGCGCCTGACGCACGGTGGATGCGCCGCCGGCGATGTCGACTCCTCGGTCGTCCGCGGCTTCCGAGGCGTGCGCATAGGCCGTGTCGAAGCCGTCGGTGACGAAGTGGAACGTCGTGCCACCGGCCATCTCGATCGGGTCGTGCTCGAAGTGCGTCAGGACGAACACGGGTGCGTGGTAGGGCGGCTCCTCGCCCCACCAGCCGCGCCATTCGTCCTGCCAGGGGCCGCGAATTGGCCCGAACATGTTCCGACCCATCACATACGCGCCGCGCGGGCGCAGCAGCAGATCGCGTGCCCGCGCATCGGCGTCATTCAGCGGCTCGTCGAGATGCCAGCGGTGAAGCTTCATCCCGCCGCGGCCAAGCGGCTGCTCGAGACTCTGCTCAGGTCCTGCGACGTAGCCGTCGAGCGAGATCGACATGTGGCATGTGGTGGTTGCGTCCATACCGCTAAGACGGCATCCTCTCCGAGAAGTCATCGCCGCCGTCAGCGACGGCTCTGGATGAGTTTGGGGAGGTTGTCGAGTTCATTCGCGCGCGCGGCGATGAGCCGCTCCGTCCACGCCTGGTCGTGTATGGAATCTACGGTCATGCTCACCTGCACGTCGCCGTTCGCGGGCTCGAGCTCGACAACCGTGAGGATTCGTAGGGGGCGTGTCGGGCACGAAGTCGACCAGAGACATGTACGCGTGCGACAGAGGTGCGCGCCGTCGCAGGCGAGCTGCCGGGGCTCGAGGAACAGTCGACCAGGTCGGCGACGCGAGCTGCGACTCGCTGGGCGATTTCCGTGCACCTCGTGGTTCCCTCGGTCGCAATGTATTCGCGCACGTCCGTCGTGGAGGCGAAGTCGCAGCCGGTGAGCGCGCGGCACTGGGTGCTCCCGAACTCTCCCTTGAACCACGTGGCGAGCTTGTGGCCGAGGTTCATCACCGGGTTAAAGGCGTTGAGTTCGTCGGCGAAGGCATCCCCGCCGACGGCCATCGTGCCGATCATCCGCAGCACCCTGGCGCGGCTGTTCTCGATCTGCCCGAGAGAACACCCGAGCGCCATCACACCGGCGGTGAGCGCGCTGCACGTCATGCCGGTGAAGAGGGTGCCGCCCATGAAGGCGGTGGTCGCATCGCGCAGCTCCACAGGAGCGGCCGCCGTTCCGTCGAGCTCATCAAAGACGGCGTCGGCGCAGTGGAAGCCTCTCTCGTGCCAGTGCGCATAGAGCTCCTGGTACGCCTTCCGAGTCGGCGGCGGGAGCACGTCTCCCCCGCTCCTCGCGGCCAAGCATTGCGCACACATCGACGGCGCCTGGCGCACAACGCCGATACACCTGAGCGGTAACCGAGCATCGCCGAGAATCGAGCCACATTGGGTCGTGCCGTGCGCCGCCTTGAAGCGCTGCAAGAGGTCGTGTCCTTTCTCGAACGCGACGGGGAGGCCGTCTGCCATCTCGTCTCGGCCGTGTCTGAGCCCGACGACCACGAGCGGCGCGGTCAGGCCGCCGCATTCGCCTCGCGTGTTGCCGATCCCGCCGGGAAGCCCGGCGGTGAGCTTGACCAACCACTCCGACTCGCTGGCCGAGGCGTCGACCACCGTCTGCATCACCGACGGCGCGCAATGACCCATCCGCAGCAGGTTCGCGACACTCCTATTGCGCAGCTCCGCAGGCCGGACCGTCGGAAAAGCCTCGAGCCCCATCGCGCTCGCCTACGCAGCGGTGCGCGCTGGGCGCTCCGCTTGCGCCGCGCGTTCGCTCTCGAGCAGTTGGAGGATCCGTTCTGTGTTCGTCCGGATCGCACCGATGTTGCGGAACATCCACTTCGGCGGCGCGTTCTCCGGCATGCGCTCGATCATCTTCTCGAAGTCGAAGCCGCCATGGCCGCGCGCGCACCGCCTCGCGCACATGCCGACACCAACGGCGGCGGCACCCACCAGCAGTAACCGTTTCATCTCACTCCCCCTTCACCGTCTCCGGCTCAAGTGCGGGGCCTTGCGCCGGAGCCAGACTCGACTCGAACTCGTGGCCAAGCCGGTACGCCTGTTGCAGGTACTCGCGTCGCGTCGCCTCGTCGACGGCGCCGACGGCATAGAAATAGACGTGCTCGACCTTTTCGATGCCGGGGTAGCGGAAGCCGAAGTCGTCGACCAGCCGCTCGATCGCGGCGTCGCAACCGGAGTCGCGGTAGTCGCTCTCGCGGAAGAAGGTCGGCGTCATGATCAGCGCCTTCCGCTGCTTCAACAGCGGCTGCCGGCCGCTCAGGTCACCCTCGAGCCACCCCTCTCGGCTCATCGTGTAGACGAAGCCGTACGTGAACACCCGCTCAACCCAGCCGCGCAGCATCGCCGGCAAGTTCATCCAGTAGATCGGCGCCACGAACGCGAGCCCGTCCGCCGCGGCGACCTTCTCCTGCTGGGCGAGCACGTCCCTCGGGCGCCGCTTCGCGATCACCTCGCGCAGCTCCGGCAGGTGCTTGTCACCCAGCCAGCGTCTGGCGACCGCGCGCCGAAGCGGCCCGCCGGCCTCTGCCACCATCCGCGCTCGTATCTCGTCCTCGCTACCCCAGGCCTCCGGCGGCACCGACTCGTGCGCGAAGAAGGCGTAGTCGTCCATCCCGTAGACCGGGTTGAACTTGATCGCGTACAGATCGACGACGTCGAACTCGTGCCCCGCGTCGGTCAGCCCCTGCGTGAACTTCTCCAGCACCGCGTGGCAGAACGACGCCGGATTCGGATGCGCATACACCGTCAGCACCCTCATCGACCTCACCGTCCTTTCGTGACGACGAGTCGCCTGTCGGTCGAGCCCTCTCGGGGCACGCCGAAGCAACTCCGCAAGGAGAGCCGCCTTCACTGTCCCTCGCCAGCGCCGCGGAGGCATCGGAGAACCCCCGCGTCCGCCTTCCTCTTTCTACGTCGCCCCCCCAACGTGCTCGTTGACGCGCCGGAGCCGCCGCGAGACGCTTCGAGCGACCCGCGGGGAGCGCCAACCCTATGCGGCCAAGAGAGGGCCGCGATCGTGCTCCGGCGCGCCGATTCTCCGCCGGCACCGCCGACGCGATGCGTAGTTTCTCCCCTCGCTGACAGGGGACGACCCCGACGCGGCGCGCCCCCGCCCGGGGGTATCAGGACGGTGCGAAGGGGAGTATCCCCGCGGCGCGTTTCCGTCAGCACGGCTATGGCCCGGATTCGCGCGGCCCGCCCGGCCGGGAGAGACCTTCGGCACACGAGCCGAAGGACACGCATGCGCGGAACGATCGCTCTTCTAGCCGCCACAGCCCTGGTCGGTGTTGCGGCGCCGGCGTCGGCTCCGGCGCGCGCGCACGCCACAGGCCATTCCGAACGACTCGCGGCGCGCGCTCGCCGCGGCGACCGCGTCGCCCGCACCGCCATCGTCGAGGAACACATGGGCATCGTCCGCGCCGTCGCATTCCGTTACCGGAACCTCGGCATCCCCGTGGAGGATCTCGTGCAAGAAGGCGCGATTGGACTCCTGACGGCGGTCGACGAGTACGACCCCGCTCGCGGAACGAGCTTCTCCACCTACGCCTTCTGGCGCGTTCGGTCGGCCGTGACGCACGCCGTCACCGCCCGCGCCAGCCTCATGCGAATCCCGCGCTCCGTACTCGAGCGCCGGCGGCAGGTCAGGGCTGCCCGCGACCTGCTGACCACAGGCGGACACGAGCCGAGCATCAGCGAGTTGGCTGCCGCGACCTCCCTGCCAGGCGCAGCGGTCGCCGAAGCCTTGGCGCCGAGCGACGTCGTCTCGCTCGACCATCCGCTTGCCGACGGGACGCTGCTCGTCGACCATCTCGCCGGCAACGGCGCGCAACCGGATGAACGCGCCGCCAGCGGGCAGGAGAGCCGCGTACTGCGCGCCGCGCTGCAACGTCTGCGCCCTCGCAAGCAGGCGATCGTCAAGCGCCACTACGGGATCGACGCCACACCCGAGACGCTGGTCGAGATCGCCTCCGACCTCCACCTGTCCCCCGAGCGGATACGCGCCCTCAAGGACGATGCGCTGCGGGAGCTGGCTGCTGATCTGACAGCGGCGGCCGGCGCCTGACGCCGGCGGATCCGTAGTCCTTCCGCGCTGCCGTGTGGCAAATCGCCGAACCGCGAGTCCTGGGGCGGCGGAAGACAGGGGCAAAGGGAGGTACGCGATGGGAACAACGGCGCATCCCGCACGCCTTGAAGCCGGTCGGCGGATCTTCACGCGCATCCTCGTCGGCGTCGACGGCTCACAAGACGCGCTCGAAGCTGTCCGCCAAGCGGCGCTGCTGCAGGACGTCGACGGGCAGCTGACGCTGCTCGCGGTCTGGGACATCGCCCACGGCGTGGGCGGCACCGGCAGCGGGATCCCGTACTACCTTGATGAGGACTTCCAGCGCACGGCCGCGGAGAAGGGGTTGCGTGCGGCGAGCGAGTACGTCGCGCCCTACACCGCCACCATTAGCAAGCTGGTGCGAGGCACGCTCGTGGCCGCACTACTCGCGGAGATCGAGCGCGACGACGACACGTTGATCTCGATCGGCAGCAGCGGCATCGGCCGGATGCTCGGGATCGTCGAAGGCGCCGCGTCAACCGAGCTCATCCACCGCGCGCCCTCCTCCGTGCTGCTTGCGCGCCAGGCGAAAGAAGGGTTCCCGCGGCGAATCGTCGTCGGCGTCGACGGCTCGGTCGAGTCGGCCGCCGCCTACGCCGCGGCCCGCTACCTGGCCGAGCGCTTCGATGCGGAGCTGCACCCGCTTGTCGCCTCGGGCGGCAAGGGCGTCAACCAGCGCCTCGTCGCAGCGATCACCAACGGTGAGCACGACGACCGCCACGAGGCTCCCGCCCACGCGCTGACAGAGGCGGCCGAGCGAGCCGACCTCGTGGTCGTCGGCAGCCGCGGCCTGCACGGCCTGCGCGCGCTCGGCTCGGTCTCCGAACGCGTCGCGCATAGCGCCTCGTGCACGACGCTCGTCGTCCGCGAGCCCACCTGGCAGCAGGTGGCCGAAGAACTCGGGCGATAGGAGCAGGAATGCCGGACACCGCGACCACGATTCGTGCCGAGCGGCTGACCAAGCTGGACGTCGACCTGATCCGGCCGACCCGCGGCCGCATCGAAGTCTTCGGCGCGGACCCGAGCCGCGACGCCGCTCTCCGGCGGCGACCCCCTGACCCGGAACGGAGGACCACGCCATGCCAACCGCATCCCTGACTCAACCCCGCCGCCTCCGGCGCGCGCACCGTCACCGCGTTCTCGTCGTCGTCGACGAGCCGTGCCCGTCCCGCAGCCTCTGCGCGAGTGTGCGCGAGCAGGCCGCGCGGGAGCCAATCGAGGCACTGATCATCGCCCCCGCCCACGGCTCGGCCGCGACCCAGTGGTACATCGACGACGACGCCGCCCGCGCCGATGCGACCCGGCGGCTGCGGGGCTGCGTCAGCTGCCTCGCCGGCGCAGGAATCCGCGCGGAGGGCCGGCTCGCCGATCCCGACCCGGTCAGCGCGATCGCTGACGCGCTCCACGACTTCCCGGCAGAGGAGATCCTGATCGTCACCGCGCCTCAGCGGCCCTCGACCTGGCTGCACAAGAGCGTGATCGACCGCGCCCGCCGCACCTTCCCGCAGCCCGTCAAACACCTCGTCGTGGCACCGGCGACCGGCGGAAGCCCAAGCCCTGGGAGGTGAAGCATGGCCGGAGACAAGGCGCGGCTACCACCGCGGTGGTTCATCAAGACGTTCTGGCATGCGCACCGGCGGCTCGTGCGAGCGAGCGGAGGCCGCAAGGGGCTGTGGCCTTCGCGCCCGGATAAGTGGGGCGCCTTGCGCCTCACAGCGACAGGCCGACGCAGCGGCGAGCCACGGAGCGTGATCCTCGGCTACTACGAGGACGGGCCCAACCTGGTCTCGATGGCCATGAATGGCTGGGGCGCGGCCGAGCCAGCGTGGTGGCTGAACCTTCAGGCCGATCCGCAGGCGGTCGTCGAGCTCGCAGGCGGGATCCGGCGCGAGGTGCTCGGCAGGCCCGCAGTCGGCGCGGAGCGTGAACGACTGTGGCAGCACTGGCGCGAGCTGGACAAGAACCTTGACAGTTACGCAGCACGACGCCCGCGAGAGACGGTGGTCGTCGTCCTCGAGCCGCGGGCAGTGGCGAACGGGGGCGCCTCGCGGGAGGGGAGTCCAGCCTGCGGCTCGCCGCCGGTCGGAAGATCGGTGCTCGCCCACGCCGAATTTGGGGCCTTCTGCCGATGTCGCGGCCGGCCGATCCGCGCGACGCTGGAGCAGAACCAGACACCGGAGGTGTCGGAATGAGACTGGGTATGGAAGCTGCTTCCAGACGCGTCCGCCTTGCGGCGCTTCTCTTGATAGCCGGTCTGGCGGCTGGCCCGGTCGGCACGCATGTCTACTGGATGCTGGGCGGCACCTGGGGGCTCCATAGGTCCGTCGACGGCCACATCGAACAGTCGACGACGACGGGCATACGCGTCGTGGCGGCCGTCGTCGTGCTGCTGCTCGTCGCCGCGGTGCTGGTCGTACTGGCGCGGGTCGAACTGTGGCAGCAGCCGTTTGTGTCCGACCGCGTCATTCGGTTCTTCGCCTGGGCGTTGGCGGCGGTCTTCCTGCTGGAGACACTGGCGGCCTTCACCTGGAGTCGCGAGTACGAGTGGTGGCTGTACGGGCCCGTCTCGCTCGTGATCGGACTGCTGGCGCTCGTCGTCGCGGGCTCGGGCGGCGCGTGGCCTCGTATGCAGCGGCCGCACCGGACCCTGCCCTCGCACTGAAGGAGGCATCCTGGCCACGCAAACTCTTCCCGTCACGGCGCCAGCGCCGGTTGAGCTGTCAGTCGGACACGGCGCGGTGGTCCGCGCGGAGCATCTGACGAAGCGGTTCGGCGGGGTGCTGGCGGTGGACGATCTGTCGTTTGCGCTCGAGCGCGGTACGGTGACCGGTTTCCTCGGCCCGAACGGGGCGGGCAAGACGACGACGCTGCGGATGCTGCTCCATCTTGTCCAGCCGACTGCTGGACAGGCGCTCGTTTTCGGCGGCCGCTACCAGGATCTGGAGCGGCCGGCGAGCCACGTCGGCGCGGTGCTGGAGGCGGCCGACTTCCACCCCGGCCGCTCGGGCAGGGATCACCTGTTCTCGCTCGCGCTGGCGCTCGGCCACCGCGGCGGCGGCAACTGGTTCCTCGCACGCGAACGGGCGGCGCGCAAGCGCGTAGATGCAGTGCTCGAGCTCGTAGAGCTCACAGAGGCCGGAGGGCGCCGGGTCGGCGGCTACTCGCTCGGGATGCGACAGCGGCTTGGCCTCGCGGGCGCGCTGCTCGGCGACCCGGAGCTGCTGATCCTGGACGAGCCGGCGAACGGCCTCGACCCCGAAGGGGTGCGCTGGCTACGCGACTTCATGCGGGGCTTCGCGTCTGAGGGCAAGACCGTCTTCGTCTCCAGCCACGTCCTCGCCGAGGTCGCGCAAACGGTCGACCAGGTGGTGATCATCAACAAGGGCCGGCTCGTCGCCTTCGAGCCGCTCGCGCAGCTGACCGCGCAGCTGACCGGTGCCGTCCGTGTTCGCGCACCTGGCATCGTTCGGCTCCAGAAGGCGCTCGAGGCGGAGGGCATCCGCTCGACGCTCCAGGACGGCGACGAGGTGCTCGTCGAGGGTACGCCGGCCGCCCGCGTCGGCGAGCTCGCCTTCCGGGCCGGGGTGCCGCTGCACGAGCTCGTGCCCGAGACCTCGAGCCTCGAGGACGTCTTCCTCGAGCTGACCGCGGAGGAGCCGTCGTGATCGACCAGCTGCTCTCGGAGTTGCGCAAGATGCGCACCACCCGCACCAACCTCGGCCTGCTCGCGGGGATGATCGGCCTCACGCTTCTCACCGTGCTGATCAACGGCTTCGTCCTCAGTGCGTCCGAGCTGCGCGGCCACGACAACCAGCACACGCTTCTCTCCGCCGGCACCAACGGCGCGCTGTTCGCGTCCTTGATCGGGATCATGGCGATCACCAGCGAGTTCCGGCACGGCACGATCCGACCCACCTTCGTCGTCACGCCGCACCGCACCCGGGTGATCGTCGCGAAGGTGCTCGCCAGCCTCGCGATGGGGGTCGCGTTCGGCATCGTCGCGATCGGACTGTCCTTCGGCGCCGGCTACGCCGTGCTCGCCGCGCGCGGCATCCCCCTCGCACTCGACACCAACCATGTCCTGCTGCTCCTCCTGGGCACGCTCGCCATGACTGCGCTATGGGCGGCGCTCGGCGTCGGCTTCGGCGCCCTCGTGAAGAACCAGGTTTTCGCCGTGATCGGCCTGATCGTGTGGACCGGGTTCATCGACAACATCATCCGTGCCGTCGGCCCCGACATCGGCCGCTTCACCCCCGTCGGTGTCAGCGACTCGCTCACCGCCGGCTTCGCCGACTACCTGCTCACACCGTTCGCGGGCGGCCTGCTCCTGCTCGGCTACGTGATCGCGTTCGTCGTCGCAGGCGCGCTGGTCGTCGCGCGCCGCGACGTCACCTGATGCCCGTGCTCGAGATCGTCGACATCCGCAAGCGGTTCGGGGAGGTTCAGGCGCTCGACGGCTGCTCGTTCTCGGTCGACGGGGGGCGGATGCTCGGCTTCCTCGGCCCGAACGGCGCCGGCAAGACGACCGCGATGCGAACGATCTTCGGCCTCGTCGAGCCCGACGCCGGCAAGGTGCTCTGGGACGGACAGCCGATCGGACTGGCTGAGCGGCTGCGTTTCGGCTACATGCCCGAGGAGCGCGGCCTCTATCCCCGCATGGCGCTCGGCGAGCAACTCGCCTACCTCGGCTGCCTCCACGGCCTCGACGATGCCGCCGCGCGGAGCGCCGCCGCAGACTGGCTCGAACGGCTCGCGCTCGCGGACCGCGCCGGCGCCAAACTCGAGGAGCTCTCGCACGGAAACCAGCAGCGCGCGCAACTCGCGGCGGCGCTGCTGCACGAGCCGGACCTGCTCGTCCTCGACGAGCCCTTCGCCGGGCTCGACCCGGTCGCCGTGCACACGCTCGCCGAGGTGCTCCGGGAGGAGGCTGCTCGCGGCGCGGCCGTGCTCTTCTCCAGCCACCAGCTCGAGCTGGTCGAGGACATCTGCGAAGAAGTTGCGATCGTCGACCACGGCCGCATCGTCGCGGCCGGCGACGTCGACGCGCTCAAACGCGCCTCGCAGCGCCGCCGAATCGAGCTCCACCTCGAGAACGCACCGCCGAAGTGGGTGCCCCACGTCGCCGGCGTCGAGCTGGTCGAGCGCCGCAACGGCGACCTACGCCTGCTTGCCGGGCGCGACGTCGACCCCGAGCAGGTGCTGGCCGAAGCAGAGCAGTCGGCGCGCGTCGTCGCCTTCAACTACGGACCGCCATCGCTTGCGGAGCTCTTCCTGGAGCTGGTGGAGTCGTGACCGCTCGGCGCGCCATCACACTCGTGGCGCGCCGCGAGATCGGCGAGCGTGGCCGCAGCAAGGTCTTCCTTGCCTCAACGCTGATCATGCTCCTGCTCGTCGGGGGCTCGACAGCACTCTCCGGCGCGCTCTCGAAGCAGCCCACCTACCACGTCGCCGTGACGGCGCCGGCGCCACCCGGCCTCGCCGCCGCACTCCAACGCGCAGCGAAACCGTTCGACGACTCAAGAGTGCAGCTGCGAACAGTCGGCTCTCCCGCAGCCGGACGGCGGGCACTCGACGCCGAGCAGGTCGACGCGGTCCTGCTCCTGTCGCAGGATCGAATCGTCTTCCGCACGAACGTCGACACGAAGGCCGCGGCGATCGCAGACACCGCAGTACGCGCGCTTCGCAACCACCTGCCGCCGGCACCGGAACTGACTGCGGCAACGCTCCATCCGCCGCAGAAGGAGAGCAGCGACGCCGAGGTCCTGGTCGCGTATGCCGCCTCTCTGCTCCTCTTCACGTCGCTTGCCGTCTACGGCCAGTGGGTGGTCACCGGGGTCGTGGAGGAGAAGAGCAACCGCGTCGTCGAGATCATCCTCTCGACGGTGCGGCCGCGTCATCTGCTCGCCGGCAAGGTGATCGGGATCGGCCTGCTCGGGCTCGCGCAACTCACGCTGGTCGCGGGCCTGACCGCTGTCCTCCTCGCCGCCGGCGTCTTCGACGCGCCGGCCGGGCTCGGCGGCAGCGTCGCGCTGGTCATCCCCTGGTTCGCGCTCGGGTTCGCGCTCTACGCGGTCGCCTACGCCGCCGCCGGCGCGCTCGCCTCCAGGCAGCAGGACGCGAGCGCGGCCGGGCAGCCGGTCACCTACACGATCCTCGCCGCCTACTTCGCCGGCTACGTCGCGCTCGCCACCGACGTGGACGGACTGGCCGCGAACGTGCTCACCGTGTTCCCGCTCAGCGCGCCGCTCGTCCTCCCGGCGCGCAGCGCGCTCGTCGGCGTCCCGCTGTGGGAGCACGTGCTCGCGGTCGCGCTCGTCGTCGCCACGATCTACGCGCTCGTCCGTTTCGCGGGTCGCGTCTACGCCCACGGGCTCCTCCGCGGTGGCCCTCGCCTCGGCGTCCGCGCCGCCTGGCGGCTCACCCACCAGCCCTGACGAGATGGCTCATCGCCGAGGATCTGCTGGCCGCCCGTATGCCCGCCTCAGTGACAGCACGTCAGCCGTACCCGCCGTTGATGTTGCCTCTGGAGGCATCACAAGCAGGCAACTATTGGACAACATCTCTCCGTCCCCGGCTGTACTCGGGCGTCCCGCTACGTCCCTTCGCCCTCGGATGCATCAAGCGAAATCGAAGGTCAGAGAGGGACAGGGCAGGACAGCGGGGACAGCCTGAACCTGAATGGTAAGGAGGGGGTCGACGGTTCGAGTCCGTCAGAGGGCTTCGCGAAGTCGCCGCAAATGAGCGGTTTCTTGCGTCTGTTCGTTGTCCGTGTGGGCGACGTCAGGTCGCACCGAGTTCGCACGGCTCAGCTTGCGGCAGCGTTTCGCCGTGACCCCCTCTTTAGCAACGAGGGCATCGAATGATCGGTGACGTCGAGTTCGGCTTCCTCTCGAGCGCAAAGCGCGCCGACTACCTACGCAGGACGAACTCTGTAGCGTAAGCGGGTCGTGGCTGTCGAACCGAGTCGGCCGATCGGGCTTGAGCCGGTTGATCGAGCGGAGGTCACGATCGTGGTCGACAACTTCGTCGATCTGTTGATGGCTGGCGCCGACGGGGTCCGCAGGTACCTCGCCAGCGACTTCGGCAGTCGCGACCAGTTGATCGCAGAACATGGCTTCTCGGCGTTGGTCACCGTCGAGCGGCGCGGCAGCCGGAGTTCGATTCTCTACGACGGCGGCCTGACGCCAACCGCGCTGGCCCGCAACCTCGATGTCTTGCAGATTCCGGTCAAAGAACTTCGCGCGCTCGTGGTTTCTCATGGGCACGCGGATCATCACGGCGGATTGGAAGCGCTCTTCCGTCGGCATGGCCGGCGTGGCCTCCCGCTTGTCATCCACCCCGAGGCCTGGAAGGAACGCAAGATCGTGTTCCCGACCGGGAGCGAGGTCTGGCTGCCGCCCCCGAGACGGCGCGACCTCGAAGCCGAGGGAGTCGAGCTGAACGAGGAGCCTGGACAAACGCTGCTCCTCGACTCGACCGTGCTCGTCTCCGGGCAGGTTGAGCGCACACGCCGTTCGAGCAAGGCTTCCCCATCCATTACGCGCACTCAACGGCCGGCTGGGAGCCCGACCCGATGATTTGGGACGACCAGAATGTGATCATCAACGTCAAGGACAAAGGTCTCGTCATCGTCTCGGGCTGCTCGCACGCGGGAGCGGTGAACGTGCTGCGCAACGCGCAACGCCTGACCGGCGAACAGCGGCTCGCCGCGTTCATCGGCGGCCTACACCTCACGGGCGGCATCTTCGAACCGATCATCAAGCCGACAGTCGATGCTTTCGTCGCCGCAGAAGTAGGCCGAGTCCTGCCGGCGCACTGCACCGGCTGGAAAGCCGTCCACCAGCTCGCTCGCGCGCTCCCGAACGCGTTCGTGCAGCCTGCGGTCGGAACCGTCATCACCTTCTGAACGCAAGACCTCGGCTGGGCGTGCGTGGCTGCTGCACTGAGTGGCAAACGCGACTCTCCTCGCTCGAGCCCCAGCTGCCGGCGAACGCGCGCAGGTCGCACCAGGGTCGCACCGCCATGCAAATCGCGACTAAAGCGCGGTTACTGGCGACACGCCCAGTCCGCACCACTAGGCGCAAACCCGCATGAGTCGGCCCCCTCCTCACGTTCATGGTAAGGAGGGGGTCGACGGTTCGAGTCCGTCAGAGGGCTTCGCGGAGCCGCTGGAGGTGAGCGATTTCTGCGCCGTGACCGTTGCTTCGATTGGCGCGAAAGGTCGCACCGGGATGCCGTCGAGGTTCGGCATGCGGATGTCCATGATCACGGCAGCCACGCCGCAGGAATCGCCGCATCGGCGACACGAGGTCGCACGTGAACATCCGGTCGCCATGCCTCTCCCTGGCGGCGAGGGCCCCGGTCTCCGCGAGCGCCGGCCTGGATCCCATCGACGCGTATAGCTCCCGCACCTCACGCAGCGGTTTCTCAGCACGGGACTCGTCGAGCACGGCAAAGGCAGGGCCCTGGCCGGGTCCGTCGCCGCCGGGGAATCACCGTGGCGGGATAATCGACCGTTACGGGTGCCGGCGAGGCGTACTGCCTCAGCGGACGCGAATCGACGTGAGCCCTGCGCCGTTCGTGCCCGCATACAGGACGGTGCCGGTGGCGTCGAAGACCAGCGTCGATATGGAGCGCGACGGGAGGCGCTTCCCGAAGGGCCGCCACGACGCGCCGCCGTCGGTCGAGCGGAGGATGCCGCGGCCGCCCGTGCCGGCGTAGACCGTCCGCGACCTCTCCGGATCGACGACGAGCGCCTGGATCCCGAGGCCTCGCGCGGTCAGGACGCGCCAGTGGCCGCCGCCGTCGGTCGACCGTGCGAACCGAGTGACGGCGCCCGGGAGCCCGCCGTCGCTGAACGCGTAGAGCGTGTCGGGATCCGACGGTGCGACCGCGATCGAACGGACGTCGGCCAGGCGGGGGATCGAGCTGTACCGCCACGAGTCACCGTGGTCGGTGCTGACCGCGAAGCTCCCCCTGCCGCCTGCCGAGAACACGGTTCCACCGCGGTCTGGGTGGACGGCGAGCGCAGGCGCGAGGTCGCCCCGCTGGAGGTACTTCCAGGTCGCGCCTCCGTCGCTGCTTCGGAGCAGGCCGTTCGCGTCCGTGGCCGCGTAGACCCACCGTGGGTCCCTCGGGTCGAACGCGATTGCGTGCACTTCGTCACCCGGGGAAGGGGCGAAGACGTCCACCCAGGTCGCACCGCCATCGCGCGACGCCTCGATGCCCCGGGCTCCCGCGAGAACGTGCCGCGGGTCGCGCGGGTCGACCGCCAGCGACACGCCGTACCGGGCGCGGAGAACCGTCCAGGTGCGACCCCGGTCGTCGCTGCGGCTCAGGCCGGAGGAGCCGCCCGCGTAGATCGTCGCGGGCCTGCCGGGCGCGGAGGCGACCGCGTTGACGGTCGACGCGACGATCCCGGCCTCGGCGCGCCGCCAGGTTGCGCCGCCGTCCGTCGTCTTGACGACGCCGCGGCCGTCGGCCGCGTACATCGTGCCGGGCGCCCGAGGGTCGATCGCGAGCCCGTCGAGATCGCGGCCGGCTGCGAACGGCTGCCACGATCGCCCGCCGTCGGTGCTGCGGAAGAGACCGCCCTCCCATGTGGACACGTACAGGGTGTCGGCTTCCGTCGGGTCGACGATCAGACGGTCGAGGTTGCCTGCCGTCGGGCGTCCGGCCTCGAGCCACGTCGTGCCCCCATCGCGCGTCACGAGCACGCCGGCGCGGCCCGCCGCCCAGATCGTGCCGGGGCGTGCAGGATCGACCGCGAAAGAGAAGATCTTGCCGTCGGGGCGAGCGACGGTGCGCCACGTCCGACCGCTGTCCGTGCTCCGCACGATGGCGCCGCGGTTCTCCATCTCCGTCCCTGGGACCACGATCGCGGCATAGAGCGTCGTCGGGGTCGAAGGATCGATCACGAGCGCGCCCAGTCCGGGTGGCGCGCCACGCAGGGGACGCCACGTCACACCGCCGTTCGCGGAGCGGTACAGACCCGAGAACGTGCGGGAGGAGACCCCCTCGTATGTGCGGGCGTAGACGATCCGGCTGTGGAGCGGGTCGAGCTGGACGCTCCACACCCATCCTTCGACCTGGGCGTGCGAACGCCTCGCCGGTGGCGGCGTGAGCCCAAGATCTCGCCACGTGCGTCCGGCGTCGGTGCTCTTGAGCACGCCGTCGCCCGTGCCGGCGTAGATGACCGAGCCGTTGCGTGGGTCGACGGCGAGCGCGTCGATCCTCGACGCGGCGGGGCGGCCGGAGCTCCAGCTGCGTCCGCCGGTCGTGCTCCGGAACACGCGTCCGCTGGAGAAGACGCTGACGTAGAGCGTCCCGGGCCGCGAGGGATCGAGGTGGATGTCGGCCGGGAATCCCGGAGGGCCGGTGGGCACGGTCCAGGCGCGGGCGCGGGCGCGGTCGAGCGCGACGGCGGGCACGGCGTCGCCGTCCGCGGAGCGGGCCGCTCCGACGCGGATGCCGTCGCCGCCCGCGTACGCCGCCGCGCCCGCGGCCAGCAGCGCCGCCACGGCGACCGCCGCGTTGCGCCGCCGTCGTCTCCGTGCCCGCTGGCGGGCCTCCTCGATCAGCGCTTCGAGCTCGGTGACTCGCTCGTCGAGCGTGCGCTCGTCGGTATCGGTCTGCGGCGGCGGGGGGACGACGGACATGGCCGGCTCCTTGATTTGATCGTGCTAGTATCAGTAGCTCCATGAGGATTGTCAAGGTCGACCGCCGCGACCCGACCGAGCTCTACGAGCAGGTCGCGGCAGAGATCCGTCGCGCGATCGCCGACGGCGAGGCGAAGCCGGGAGAGCGACTCCCGCCTGCCCGGGACCTTGCGGCGATTCTCGAGGTCAATACGAACACCGTCCTGCGCGCCCTGCACAAGCTGCGCGACGAGGGGCTGCTCGAGTTCCGTCGCGGGCGGGGAATCACCGTGGCGGGGTCGCCGGAACGCGGCGCCGTCGTCGCGCAAGCACGCGCGCTCGTGGAGTTCGCCCGCTCGCGCGGATACCGAGTGGACGAGCTCCTCCGGATCATAGAGACGGTCGGCTGAGCCACCCCGCACGCGGCAATCCCACAGGGCGCTTTGCCGCTCCGGCCCAACCAACTCGGGGGAAACGAACGTCGAGCGGAGGTAGCCCCCGCTGAGAGGCTGCATTCGTCCTCGCGCTCATCGTCGCCGTGTGCTGCTCGCCCTCCTCGGGGAGCTGACATGCGAGCACGGTGGTGCGACGGCGACTTCGACGGTCCCGCGGGGAAGTCGTTCAAGGAGATCGTAGCCTGGATAGACGGCGCGTCCGACCTATGTCTTGCCACGCCGGACAGCAACAGGAGGCAACTTTGGGACAACTTGCGTCCGTACTCGTGCGCCCTCGCGCGTCCCGCTCCATCCCTCGGAACATCGCTCGATAGAGCCGTTTTCGCGGACAGGCGAGGACTAAGCGGAACTGTTCAGAACAGGGCGAACCTGAATGGTAAGAAGGGGGTCGACGGTTCGAGTCCGTCAGAGGGGCTCTCTCGAAGCTGTGCTCTACGACGCCGTCGGCGTTCGAGACCATCGCGCCGGCAGTCCAGGCGCATGAGGCACCGATGTCGGCCGTGTCCACGGCGCCCTCGAGGTCGCCCGGCAGGCGCGGACGAGGCCGGCACGGAGCGGACGATCTTGTTTTAACCGGCCCCTGACCGGGCACGGCCATTTCGACACGGCCGCCTACGACAACTTCTTGCGCTGGCAAGCTCGAGGACGTGGCGCTCGAGGACTAGGAGATCGAGCGCGTGCTGCGCGCGCTCGAGGGGCTGCCGGTGCCGGATTGAAAAGCCGACTGGGGGCGCTGACGATCGCCCAGTTCCGACCAGAGGAGGACCTGAGATGAAGCAGGTTTCAGGGCGGCGGCTGTTCATCCTGGCCGCCGCGACGTTCGTGCTCGCCGTGCTCGCGTCCGCACAGGGGGCGCTCGGCCGAGGCGGCTCGCCGCAGGCGAACGGTCCCGGAAACGGCGGGCAACCGCAGATCGTCGTTCTGTCGAACCGGGCCGACCTGATCTCCGGCGGGAACGCGCTCGTCGAGGTCGCGCTGCCCGGGCGAGTCGACCCGTCCACCGTCACCGTGACGCTCAACGGCTCCACCGACGTCACGCCCGAGTTCGCCGTCCGCTCCGACGGGCGCTTCGTCGGGCTCGTCACGGGCCTCAGGGTCGGCGACAACGACCTGCGCGCCAGCATGCGCAAGGGCCCGACCGTGCACATCACGATCACGAACCATCCGATCGGCGGCCCCGTATTCGCCGGGCCCCAGGTGCAGCCCTGGGTCTGCAACAACGCGACGAACGGCCTCGCTCCGCCGAGCGACGCGCAGTGCGACTCGCCGACCGTGTTCTCGTTCCGCTACAAGAACGCGATCACCGGCGCGTTCGCGGCCTACGATCCCGCCAATCCGCCGGCGGCCTCGCAGATCGCGACCACGACGACCGACCAGGGCGTGACCGTCCCCTACATCGTCAGGGTCGAGCGCGGCGCGATGGATCGCGGCATCTACGACCTCGCGGTGCTCTCCAACCCCGCGCAGCCGTGGGCTCCGTGGGCGTCGCAGAGCGGCTGGAACAACAAGCTGCTGTACCAGTTCGGCGGCGGCACAGCCCCGCACCACTCGAACGGGCCGCCGATCTCCAACCTCGTCGACCTCGCCCTCGCGCGCGGCTTCATGGTCGCCAACAACTCGCTCAACACGCGCGGCCAGAACTCAAACGACGTGGTCTCGGCCGAGGCCATGATGATGCTGAAAGAGCACATCGCGGAGACGTACGGCTCGATCCGCTACACCATCGGCGCCGGCTGCTCGGGCGGCTCGATCCAGCAACAGGTGATCGCGGCCGACTACCCGGGGCTGCTTGACGGCATCCAGCCGAACTGCAGCTACCAGGACAGCTGGACGACCGGCAACGAGGTCGCCGACTGCCACCTGCTCCTGCATTACTTCGGCACCAATCCAGGCGCGGGCTTCACGCTGGCGCAGCAGACGGCCGTGATGGGCGAGCAGAATCCGGGAAGCCCGGCGCTGACGGTCTGCGCGCTCTGGGAGGCGACCTTCGCAAGCGTCGCCACGCCGTCCCTGCCGGCCAACTGCGACCTGCCTGCAAACCTCATCTATCCCGTCACGAACGTGCGTTGCACGCCGCAGGACTACGAGTCTGCCGTCTGGGGCTTCCGGCCCGACGGCTTCGCCAAGCGGCCCCTAGACAACGTGGGCGTCGAGTACGGCCTCCAGGCCCTCGCCGGCGGGACGATCTCGCCGGAGCAGTTCGTCGACCTCAACCAGAAGATCGGCGGGGTCGACATCGACAACGCGTTCCAGACGGCCCGGACGGTGGCCGATCCCGGCTCCGGGGAGACCGCGTACCGCGCCGGCAAGGTCACCAGCGCCCGCGAGCTCGCGAACGTGCCGATGATCGACCTGCGCGGCTCGCACAACGTCCTCGACATCCACTCGGACTACCACAGCTACGTCATGCGCGCCCGCCTCGACCAGGCGAACGGCAACCACGACAACCAGATCATCTGGACGTGGCGCGGAGGGCCTGGCCTGTTCCAGAACATCACGCCGGACGCGACCATCGCAAGCAAGTCGTTCCTGCTCATGGACTCGTGGCTGTCGGCGATCGAGTCCGACCCGCGCTCGATCCCGCTGAGCGAGAAGGTCGTGGCCGACAAGCCGGCCGGCGCCGTCGACGCCTGCTTCACCGGCTCGGCGGACACCGAGATCACCGACCCGGCGACCTGCAACGCCACGTACCCGCACTTCGCCGACCCCCGGATCGTGGCGGGCAGCCCGCTGACCGACAACGTCATGAAGTGCCAGCTGAAGCCGCTGAGCCCGGCCGACTTCCCGGTCGTCTTCACCGCCGACCAGTGGTCGCGTCTCCACCAGGCCTTCCCGGACGGCGTGTGCGACTGGAGCAAGCCGGCCGTCGGCCAGCAGCCGGCCGTCTCCTGGCTCGACTACTCCAACGTGATCGGCGGCGTCCCGCTCGGGCCGCCGCCGGAGTCCCACCCGGGACCGGACAAGTAGAAATGCCGGAGTTGGGTGCCGGGCTCGAGCCCGGCACCCAACTCAGAGGGCTTCCCTAAGCGCCTGCAAACAGGGCGTTGACGTTGCCTTTCGGTCGAACACGCCGACACATTCCGAACACATAAGCGACTGGGGACGCATCGCGGGCCGCCGGCAAGCCCGGGCTTAGGAACGTCCACGCGCTAGCCGCGATCGAGAACAGCTGCACGACGACAAGTCGCGCCCCCGGCATTTCGAACTCCGGTTAGGCTAATGCGGCCGCGCCGCGGCGCAGACGGGACGGTACGTCCGCTGGCCGAGAAAGTCGTTCCACTCTTCGCGCGTGAGATCGCGATGCGCGACGCGACAGGCTTGGGCTTCCCATGCCACGGGATCGACGTTCCAGACGACGCCCGTCGACCCGAAGTCGCCGAGGAGGTGCGTGCCATCCGGGAAGAACTCGGCGGTGCCGCCGCCCGTCGACACCGGGATCGGGGCGCCGATCAGCTTCTGGGTGGCGAGGTCCCATAGCCGGAGGTTGCCGTCGTCGCTCATCGTGGCCAGCAGCCGGCCGCTCGGGTCGAAATCGACTGTGTCGATGGGGACGTTTTGGCCGGCCAGCGGGCTTCCGACTGGCCGTCGCCTCGGGAGGTCCCAGATCACCACGTTGCCCGAGGTGTCGCCGACGGCGAGCATCCTGCCGTCGGGCGAAAACCTCACGGTGGAATCGTAGGCTCGGCCGTGGGACTCGTTGGACAGCCTCGCCAACGACTTGCCGGTCGGGACATCCCACAGGTCGGTGTCTCCGGCCAGCGTCGCCGACGCGAGCAGCTTTCCGTCCGGACTGAAATCGATGTCCTGCGGCGTCCCGTCGCCGCCGGACATCTCGGCCACCTGATTGCCGGTTGTCAGGTCGTAGAGCCTGATCGCGTGCGCGTCAGCGATCGCCACCACGCGACTGTCGGGGCTGAACGCGACTGCATTGCTGCCCTCGTTGACCCCGCTGCCGACCGGCAGCACGTGCACGACCTTCCCGGTGCGCACGTCCCACACGACGGCGTGCTTGCTGCCGGCGATCCCTAGGAGCGTGCTGTCTGAACTGAAGCGCATCCCGTGCGTGTCCCCGATGGGTACGCGGAGACGGCGGACGACGGTTCGGGTTGCGGAGCTCCACAGTTCGACCTCGTTCGACCCCGGGGACGTGGCGAACCTCGACCCGTCCGGGCTCACGTCCGACTGAGACGACGAGTCGGCGGAGTTCGGCGGGGCGATGGGGAACGGCCGGCCGAGTCGGCGCGCGCCCGAGACGTCCCAGGCGATCACGCTGCCGTCGTAGCTGCCGGAGTAGAGCGTTCGCCCGTCGGGACTGAAGGTCACTGCGTTGACCCCCGTGGAGTGGCCCCTGTAGACGTCGCTGAGCGCTCCAGCGTGGACATTCCAGATGCCGATCGTCCCGTCGTCGTCGCCCGTGGCGAGCGTCTTTCCGTCGGCTTCGAAGCTGAGCGAGTCGACGTTGCTTCCCGTCCGGTCGGACGGCGTCGTCTCCTTCCCCGTCGTCAGGTCGAGGAATGTGACGCTGCCGTCGGTGTGGCCGAAGGCGGCAAGCGACCCCCGCGGTGCGAGCGCTGCAGGCTCGCCGAGCCCGATCGTCCTGACCGTCTTGAGCGTGCGCGCGTCGAGGAGCTCCGACGTGCTGGCGCCTGTCGTGACGAGCAGATACCGCCCGTCGGGCGTGTAGCCGACCATCCGGCCGCTCACGATCGGATGTGAAGAGCGCTCGGCAGTCCCGGTTCGTGCGTTCCGGAGAACGATCAGCTCGACCTTCGGATTCTCGGCGCCCGACCTCATCTCGCCCGTCGCGACCGTCCGTCCGTCCGGCGAGAACGCGAGGTCGGGAATCGTCGCGTGCGTCGAGGACACCTTGACCCGCGCCTTCGACATGCCCCGAGGAACGAGGTCCAGGATCGCGTTGTGCCCGTCCGTGCTCCCGACCGCGAGCGTCTTTCCGTCGGGGCTGTACGCGAGCGCGTGGCGCGGGCTTGGGAGCCCGAAGAACGAGATCTGGCTGTCGCCCAACGGCACGCCTCCGCTGCGGTTCATCGTTCGCGTGTCGAAGAAGACGATGTTGCCGTCGTCACCCCGGACGGCGAGTGTCCGGCCGTTAGGACTGAGCGCCTCGTCATACACGCTGCCGCCCCCTTCGTGCGCGATCGCGATCGCAGCCGGCGCGCGCAGGAGCGCCGCAAGCAGGTAGCCGCGGGTCGCAAGCGAGTCGTCGAGGTTGACCGCCTCCCGGGCGAGCAAGAGAGAGAGGTCGAGTGGCGGTTGGATCAGGGCTTGAGCGCCGAGCCTCTCCGCGCTAGCGGAAGCCGCCTGGTGATCCGCCGAGCTCCGCGCTGCTAGCGCGACGCCACCTGCGGCCACTGCGGCGATGAGCAGCACGAGCGCGGCGGCGAGGAGCATCCGGAGCCGGCGGGTGGCGCGTGCGGACGTGCGACGGCTCTCGTGTAGGAAATCGCGCTCGAGACGATTGAGCGTTCCGGCGCCCGCGGATTCGGCCCACTCGACCGCTGTCGCGAGGCGTGCGCCGCGATAGAGCTCACCGGGCTCGCGGCCAGATGCCTGCCACTCCGCGGCGGCCGTCGCCAGACGCAGCTGCAGGAGGCGTCCCTGGGTGTCCTCTTCGAGCCAGGTCGCTGAGCCTCGGCCAGTGCTGCAGGAGAGCCTCGTGGATCAGTTCGACGCTGTCCCCGTCGGCGACCAGTAGCCGTCGCTCGGTGAGCACGGACAGCACGTGCGACACCCGTTCGTCCTCGTCGGCATCGAGTTCGGCGCGAGTCGCCCGGCGCCGGGTGAGCGCCTCCTCGCCGCCGACGAGCCGGAGCAGGACGCGCCGCGCGACCAGCTGGTTGTCAGCGTCGAGCGACCGGAAGGCCGCCTCTGCATGCCGGCCGACCGCGCCGCGGACGCCACCGCTTCGCGCGTATGCCGCGAGGGTCAGCGTCCTCCCGTCGCGCTCTTCCCAAAGGTCGACAAGAGCAGTGGAAAGCAGCGGTAGGCCGCCCAGCTCGCCCGCGACGTCGTCGACGAGCGTGTCGACGAGCTCCGGCTCGACCTCGAGCCCGACTCGCTCCGTCGGGCCTTCGATCGTCCGGCGCAACTCGCTTGTGCTCATCGGCCCGAGCAGGACGTGATTCGGGCCGACGAGGTCGGCGAGCTCCGGGTAGCGCGCGAGTTGAACGAAGAAGTCCGCGCGCAGCGCGATGATCAGGAGCGCGCGACGTTCCGGATCCCATGCCCTCTCGACGAGCGCGGTCACGAACGCAGCGCGTTGTTCCTCGGTCACTTCCGCTGCGAAAAGCTCCTCGAACTGGTCGACTGCAAAGACGTTTGCGGTGCCGGCGAACGGCTGTGGCTCGCCGGGACGCACGAGGACGTGGTCGCGGTCGAGCGCCAGCAGCAGGCCGGCACGAAGGAGCGACGACTTGCCGCTGCCCGACGCGCCGACGAGAGCGAGGAACGGAACGTCTTCGAGCCGGCCGAGGAGCTCCTCGACCAAGCGCTCACGGCCGAAGAAGAACTCCGCATCTGCAGGCTCGAAGGGCGCCAGGCCCTTGAACGGACAGATGTCCCGGAAAGGCTCCGATCCCCGCCCGTCTTCGGCCACAGCCGGCGCCAGCGCGGGGTCCTGGACGAGGATCGCGCGTTGCAGCTCCTTCAGCTCGCTGCCGGGCTCGAGGCCCAGCTCGTCGCTGAGGAGCGTGCGAGTTTGCTGGTACACGGCGAGCCCTTCGGCCTGGCGTCCCGACCGGTAGAGCGCCACCATCAGCTGCGCGCGGAAATGCTCGCGAAACGGATGCTCGGCAGCGAGATTTTCGAGCTCGGGAACGAGTGCCAGCTGGCGGCCGAGCGCGAGGTCCGCGTCGATCCGCTCCTCGACCACCGCAAGCCGAAGCTCCGCGAGGCGCTCCACTTCGAGGCGGCCGAACGGCTCGAACTCCAGGTCAGCGAAGGGACGACCCTCCCAGAGTTGCTCTGCCGATCTAAGCAACGTTGCGGCCGCCGCCGTTCGCCCTGCGCCGAGTGCCTCATGGCCCTCGGAGACCAGCTGCTCGAAGCGCTCGAGATCGAGCTCGCCCGGCTCGACGCGGAGCAGGTAACCCGGCGCTCTCGCCGCGAGTCTCGGCTCGTCGCTCCCCACTGCGGCGAACACCTTGCGCAGGCGGGAGACGTGATTGCGGAGTGCGTGGTCGGCCGAGTTCCCACTCTGCTCCGGGAAGAGCTCGGCGACCAGGCGATCGCGTGAGACAACGCGATTTGCGCTGAGCAGCAGCAGCGCGAGCAACGCACGCTGCTTCGGGCCTCCTAGTGCGACTGGTGACCCGTCCACACGGACGGAAAGAGGGCCGAGGATCCGGAACTCGAGACGGCTCGCGGGCATCTCGGTCCTCAAGTCTTCTCCTCCGAACAGGCGTTTACCAGGCCTGAGAAGAGGGCTGGGACAAGTTTGGGACAACGCTCGTGCAGCCTCTCGGCCATGCTGTACACGGCGAAATGCTTCTGGCCTGGGGCGGGCGAGAGCGAGATCAGGCTCGCCGCCGCGCGCGCCTCATGCGGCGCCGCGGATCACCACGCCGGCTTTCGAGGCGCGCTCTACCTCCCGGCCGACGAGCTCGTCCTCTGCCTGTTCGAGGCGATGAGCCCGTCTTCGGTCAAGAGCGAGAGCGAGTCCGCAGGCATGCCCTGCGAACGCGTGATCGAGACGGTGTGGATCGGACCGAGACAGGATGACCAACCCGAAGGGAGCAGCAAATGAGGAAGAAAGTGCTTGTCGTTCTCGCGTGCTGCGGCGCATTCCTGGCCGCAGGCTCGCAGGGAGCGGCGGCCGGCTCTGATGGCACCACCGTTTGCGATCAGAACACGCAGACGTTCAGCGGCCAGACGACCGATCTGATCGTGCCGATCGGCGGCTACTGCGCGATCGACCATGCGACGATCACGCAGAACCTGATCGTGCAGAACGGCGCGGGAACGGACGTGACGAACTCCTCGATCGGCTACGACGAGACCCTGGGCAACGACTCTGGCGCCACGCTCGGCAACTCGACGGTCGGCCACGACGTCAAGGTCGGCTTCAACGGCTTCTTCGGAGCAGGGCTCGCCACGATCGGGCGTGACCTGATCGCGACCCACGCGGGCAGCATCCAAATCGGCAGCACCGGACCTCCCCCGGACGGGTTTTCCGGGCGCGTGACCGTTGGCCATGACGTCGTCGTCAACGGCTCGCCCGGCCCTCCGGACCCCGGTGCCTTCGTGTTCGACAGCCTCTGCGACCTAGGCGTAGGCAACGATCTGCTGATGACGAACCGCTGGGTAACGCTGGGCTTCTCGATCGGCGATTCGACGCCGCCGTTCTCCGCTTGCATTGGCAGCCAGCCGGACACCGTCGGGCACGACCTCGTCGTCATGAACAACAAGGCACTGGCCGGGTTCTTCGGGCCTTCGGGGCTCGAAGTCGGCGACATCCAGGTCGGCAACGACGCAACGTTCTCGGGCAACAGCGCTGTCCCCGGCGGCTCCCTGGAGTTCAACGACAACACGATCGCCCACGACGCGACGTGCTCGAGGAACACCCCGTCGATCACGGGCGGACTCTCGGACGACGGACCAAACCAGGTCGGCGGTACGAACAACGGCTGTCCCTAACACTCGACACAGCTGACTGCGATATCGCGCGGCCGGCCGGTGAAGACCGACCGGCCGCGGCACCGCGTTGTAGGACTTCACCGTCAACTAGCCGAATCGCTTCGATGTGAGGTGGGCGGCATCTTCTGCCGCCCCGCCTCATTGAGCCGATACCGGAGCCGTCAGTGGCCGCGCCTGAGCCGCTCCCGCCGTCGCCACCCTCGTTGTCCGGCTGATCGTGCCGTTCTGCCGCAGGCCGCGCACTTCGACGAACGTCCCAGTCGCAAGCACCGGCAGCGTCATGCCCACCGACGCGACGACGGTGAACATCGTCCCGTTGGCGTTGACCACGATCTGGGCGGTGGTCGAACTGGTGAACCCGACTATGCGATGTCGAGGGCTGCGAAGACGTTCTCGCTCGCGCTACCAGAGCCCGTCGATCGTGGGCTACGGACCGGCGCGCTGGCCCAGCCCACGGTCAGTCATGGCCGTCTCCGTGCAGTCGTACACCGACGCTTCTAGGGTCGGGACCCGGCAGCGAGGAATGCGGTCCCGAAGAACAACTCGGTCCAGGAGACATCGGCCAGTTCTTCCTGCATGGCTTCACGAATCGCCTCCCACGGATGCCGCATGATCCACTCATCTATGGAGGCGAAACGCCGCACAATTGCCGTTCCGAGCTGCGCTAGCAACCGAGGCGTGTTGTCGGGAACCTTGAGATCCAGCACGACCCAGCGTCCGCCTCCGGAGAGGGCCGCAGCCCCGTGGGCGATGACCTCTGCGCACTCGGGCACCTGGGACAGGGCGTACGTCGACAGGATCGCCTCGACCTCGGTTGGGAACTCGAAGTCGGCCGCGTCGGCTTCGACGAGGCTGATATTGCTCCAGCCGTTCGTCTCAATCCGATCCTGGGCACGGGCGAGCATCGCGTCGGTCAAATCGACGCCGACGATCCGGCCGTCGGGACCGATCACCTCCTCGATCAGCGGAAAGTTCAGACCTGTGCCGCACGCGATGTCGATCACGCTGTCACCCGGGCGAAGGCCGAGTGCTTGTACGGCCCGGAGGCGTTGTGCCCGCTGAGGGTAGCCGGGCGCGGGGTAGAACCGGGAGGTGATGTCGTAGTGCTTCGCCTTCTTGCGGTATGTCTCGATCAGGTGCTCTCGCGTACGGTCGATCGGGCTCACGGTGTGCGTCCTCGATCTCAGTAGCTTCGCGGAAGCACCGCGTGCCACCCCCATCTAGGAGTCCGAGCCGTCCGGCATGGCGGACTCGAGCGCAGCCTTGATCGCCACCATCTCGCAATCGCTTACGCGCTGAATCCTGCCTTTGAGAATACTGGCGGGGATAGCTCGCATAGGGCCTGCGAGGTCGACCTCGATCCACATCATCGCTTGGGTCTGCCTATCGTCCACCGGGTCGAGCTCCATTCCCCAGCGCGCCGCGGAAGTGCCCATGGGCCCGGCAAAGGCGACGCGGCGGGGCGCCTCGACGGCGGTCACGCTGCTGGGCCCGGCCGCGAGTCGTCCCGAATATCCCCTTCGCCCGCTGCTCCACCCGCGAGCCGGGCTGAAGCGGACCCTCTCCGCGAACCCGACATTCGAGAACCGTTGGCGCCCACTCCGGCCAGCGTCCGACGTCACAGACATACGCCCACACCTCAGGGACGCTGCCGGCGATTGTTATGCGGCTCTCGGTTCTGATCGCCATCACGCGTACTTTGATGTCGCTCCTGCCTCCCAGGGATTCCGCCTGAGAACTCGGTACGGTCGCGAGCCACGATCGGATCTGTCGGAACGCCTGGTCGGCGCGGCCGTTCAGCGGGATCAGGAGCAGGTGAGATGGAAGCGGTCGCGCACGCTGCCGTCGACCGTCTCGTAGCGGAAGCGCGCCTCGCGACCGGCGACGTCCACGCGCAGGGCGCCGAAGCGGCCCTGGACAATGCGCGCGGACGGGATCGTCAACTTGCGGGCGTCGTAATCGAGCGAAGCTCCACCGGTCCCGACCGCCACATACACGACCCCGCGGTGCCCGCGGCTTCGGGCGTAGGCGTGCAGGTGGCCGACGAACACGACCTGGACGCCGTCCTTCTGCACCAGCGGCACGAGGTTGCGGCGTAGGCCTGGGCTGATGCTCCTCCCGCGCGGCTCCCAGGGCGGGTGGTGCCAGGCGGCGAAGCGGAAGCACGAGCGGCGCGCCAACGCGCGACGGGCGAAACGCAGCTGCGGCGAGCCGGGAGCGACGGGCGTGTCGGAGTCCAGTACGACGACGGCGGCATTGCCCCAGGTGAAGCGATACCAGCGCTCCTTGCCGAGGGAGTGGAACGCCTCGAGCTCGGGCTTCCCGTCGTCCGCCTTCACGTCGTGGTTGCCCAGCGCCGGAAACCAGGCCGACTCGCGCATCACCGCCGCGTACGGTTGGAAGATGTCGCGATCGAGCACCTCCTTCGAGCCCATGGGGTAGGCGTTGTCGCCGACCGTGAGCACAAAGTCGGGGTGCCACGACTCGATCAGGGAGGCGACAGCCGTCTCGTCGCTCGTTCCGCTGCCGAAGTCGCCCACGACCGCGAAGGTGAAGCTGGAAGCCCCGACCGGCGCGGCGCGGAATGTGCCGGTGGCGAGCGCGCCGGAATCCCCTTCGACCGTGTACTCGTAGCGCTTTCCCGGCGTCAGGCGGGTCAGCCTGGCCACATGACTGACGCCCATCCCGGCGTCGATGCGGGCTCCGCTCTGCATGAGCACGGAGTCGTGGTCTCGCGCCGAGGTACGGAACGAGATGATGGCGCTGCGCTGCGTGACGCTCTCCGCCACTGGGCCACGAGTCAGCGTGACGGCGGCGACGGCCTCGGCGATCACAATCGCACCTTCACCCGGGCATCGTTGCGGCGGCGCGGCAGCCGAGGCCGGCCGGCCCCAGGCGTGAGCGAACACCGTGTCGCCGCCACGTAAATCCGGGAGCCTCCGCCGTAGCTCGCTCACCGCGAACCACGCGTGCTTTCAGGCTCGGTTGAGATTTCGCAAGGTGATCGCGCCGGCCCTCCCCCACCGGAGGGCCGCGTAGCTCGCGCGCCCTCGGTCATCCCTCTGCCGGCCGCTCCGCCACGAGCGCGAACTTGCGAACGCGCCCCGCTGCGAGCCATTCGGTCCACAGCCGGTGGCCGGCCAGGAGGTCTTCCAGCGCCCGGCGTCCGATCCCAGAAGCGATCGCCGTCGAGTCGGCGGCGTAGGCGTCGGTCAGCGAGGCGGCCACCTCGCGGTGCGACTCGCTCCAGTTCTCTTCCCAGCGAACCGCGAGACCGGCCTGCGCGAGCAGCGTGTGCATCTCGTCGAGCGGCGTCAGCCAGACTGTGTCGGCGGCGGGCATGCGCGCCCGCTCCGACTCGGTCAGCGGCACGCCCTCCTCCAGCGTGAACGCGAACCGCCCGCCCGCGGGGAGCGCGCGCGCGACCTCCTCGAGAAGCGCCTCCTTGTCGCGGAAGGCGAGCATCGTCTCGAGCAGGAGCACCACCTCGAACGTGCCCGGCGGGAGCGGCGGCACCTCCCCGACCTCGAAGCGGCAGGGTAGGCCGCGGGCGCGTTCTGCAGCAATGGCGACGGCGCTCTCGCTCGAGTCCACGCCGAGGTAGACGCAGCCGAGCTCGCGCGTGACAAACCGACCGGGCCCGGCAACTCCGCAACACAGGTCGAGAACGGAGACGCCCGGACCGATGCCCGCCCGCTCCGCGAGCGCCAGGATCTCGGACGCGCGCACGAAGCTCTCCTGCTCGACGTACTCGGCCGCGCCGAAAGCCACCTGTTGGGCTCGCCACAGGGCGTCGGCGGTCGAGCGGCGCTCGTCCTGCCTCACAGCCCTCGTCGCAAACTGATGCATCGTGGGCACCGTAGTGCCCTCCGGATGCTCGAGCGCGGAGCAAACCTGCGGGCGCGGCCGGAGCCCGCTGGCCGGTCTCGGCAACCAGCTCGGCCCCCTGGCCGGGCTCGGCGGCACACTCCTGCTCCTGACCGTGCTTGCGCGGACGGTCGGTCTCGGCCGTGCCGGCTGGCTCATCGGTCTCGCCAGCGGGCTGACGCTGAACGTGGCGCTCGCGCGTGCTCTTCGGCGGGATCCGTCAGCGAGGCTCGGCCCAGCCGGCTGGGTGACGCTGATCCGCGCGACCCTCGCGGTGGGCGTCGCCGCTCTTACCGCCAACTCGTTCGAGCGCGGCCTGGCGACTGCGACACTCGTGACGCTCGCGTCAGTCGCGCTCGCACTCGACTTCGCCGACGGCTGGATCGCGCGGCGCACGGCGACGGAGTCTGCCCTCGGCGCCAGGATGGACGGCGAGGTCGACGCGTTCCTGATCCTTGCGCTCAGCGTGGAGGTCGCCCCGTCGGCGGGAGCCTGGGTACTTGCGATCGGGCTGGCGCGCTACGCGTTCCTCGCGGCGGGATGGGCGCTTCCGTGGATGCGAGCGCCGCTGCCGCGGCGCGACTGGCGCAGGACGGTCACGGCGTCGCAGGGAGTCGCACTCGTGATCGCGGCCGCGGAAATCGTGCCATCGGCCGTGAGTCGCGTCCTCCTGGCCGTCGCCCTCGCCATGCTCGCCGAGTCGTTCGGCCGCGACGTCTGGTGGCTGTGGCGGCACCGCCACGCCGCGCCCGCTCGTGTCGCCGCGGCTCGCACCCGGCATCCCGCCGTAACCGCCGTACTCACACTGCTCGCCCTGGCGGTCGTCTGGGCCGCCCTGGTGGCTCCGATCCGGCCGTGGCTTCTCACCCCGGGCGCCTTCGTGCGGCTCCCGCTGGAGGGGCTCGTCCTCGTCGGCCTGGCCGTAGCCTTGCCGACCCGCGCGCGGCGCGTCGTGCCGTGGCTGGTCGGGCCGGCGCTCGGTGTGCTCGTCCTGATCAAGCTCCTCGACCTCGGCTTCTTCACCGCCTTCGACAGGCCGTTCAACCCGGTCGAGGACTGGACCTACCTCTCCATCGGCGTCGGAACGGTGCGTGACACCTTCGGCAGCAGAGACGCCGATCTCGCCGTCGCAGCCGCCGTCGCAATCGTCCTCGCGGCGCTCGTCATCCCCGTGCTGGCCGTGGGCCAGCTGACCCGTGTCGCGGCCCGTGACCGCGGACGCTCGCTGCGCGCGGTCGGCGTGCTCACCGCCGTCTGGGCGCTCTGCTGGGTGTTCGGCGTCCAGGTCTCCGGCGGCGGGATCGCGTCGACGAGCGCGGCGCGTCTTGCCGTCAACGAGGTGCACGCCGTGCAAGCCGACCTCCGCGACCAGGCGCGCTTCCGGGCTCTGATCGAGCGCAAGGATCCGTACCGCGACACACCTCCGAACGGGCTCCTCAAAGGTTTGCGCGGCAAGGACGTCCTGCTCGTGTTCGTCGAGAGCTACGGCGAGATGGCGGTCCAGGGAACGTCCTTCTCGCCGGCCATCGACGACGTCATCAACACCGGTACCCAACAGCTCCAGGCCGACGGCTTCTCGTCACGGAGCGGCTGGCTCACCTCGTCCACCTTCGGCGGAGGCAGCTGGCTCGCGCACGCCACGCTGCAGTCAGGGATCTGGGTGAACAGTCCGGCGCGCTACTCCGAGCTGATCGCCAGCAAACGCTTGACGCTCACAACTGCGTTCCGGCGCGCCGGATGGAGAACGGTCGCCGACGTGCCGGCAACCCATGGATCCTGGCCGGAGGGGCACGCCTTCTACCATTACGAGCAAGTCTGGGACCGCGTGAACCTCGGGTATCACGGCCCAAGCTTCGGCTTCTCCCCTATGCCGGACCAGTACGCGCTCCGCGCGCTGCAGCGGCTCGAGCTGGCGAAGCAGCACCGCCGTCCCGTCTTCTCGGAGATCGACCTGACGTCGAGCCACACGCCCTGGACGCGCGTTCCTCCGATGATCGCCTGGAGCCGGCTGGGCAACGGCTCGATCTTCAACCGGCTTCCTATCGACCGAGCCGGCCTGACCGACACCCAGCAGGGCTATGCAACGTCGATCCAGTACGCGCTACGTGCCCTGTACGCGTTCGTCGAGCGCTACGGCACGAGGAACACCGTGCTCATCGTCCTGGGCGACCACCAGCCCTCGAGAGTGCTCGAGCAACCTCCCGGCCACGACGTGCCAATCACGATCATTGCCCACGACCCGAACGTCATCAGCCGGCTCACCACCTGGGGATGGACGAGCGGGATGCTGCCGGACTCGACGGCGCCGGTCTGGCCTATGAGCGCCTTCCGGAATCGCTTCCTCGACGCGTTCAACCACTGACACAGCGGCCCCGAGACGCGCGGCGTTCGAGCCGCGTTATCTACGGCAGGGCAGCCGCGCCGGATTCCGCCGAGCGAGCGTCGCTTGAAGGCGACCTGAGCACGCTCGGAAGCTCGAGCGTGTGCCGGCCCCGGCGCGCCTTCGTCTCGAGGTAGCGGTGGTTCGCGGCAGACACGTACACACCGGTCGGCACCTGCTTGACTACGGTCACGCCGTAGTAGCGGAGCTGCCGGGCCTTGTCGGGGTTGTTGCTGAGGAGTGCGACCCGGGACACGCCAAGCGCGTGCAGCATCTGCGATGCTGCGGCGTAACTGCGCTCGTCCTCGGCGTGGCCCAGCGCGAGGTTCGCGTCGTAGGTGTCGATCCCGGCGTCCTGCAGCGCGTACGCCTCGAGCTTCGAGTAGAGCCCAATGCCGCGGCCCTCCTGCCGCAGGTAAAGGAGGTAGCCGCCGGCCTCGGCGATGCGCTCGACGGCCTCCTGCAGCTGCGGTCCGCAGTCACACCGCTGGCTCCCGAATACGTCGCCGGTGAGGCACTCGCTATGGGGGCGGACCAGCGGCACGCGGCGGTCGTCCGCGGAATGCGGGGACGTGCGATCGCCGAGCGCGAACGCGACGTGCTCCCGGCCGTCGACGAGCCCGTCGAAGCTGAACACCCGAGCGTCGGCCGTGTACCCGTCGGCGAACCGCAGGGGCAGCTCGACCTGGGTGCGGATCGTGGCGGCGAGGAGTGGCATGGCTGTCGGCTTCTCGCTCATCGCTCCCGGAACCTCGACGAGAGGGCATAGCGCAGGAGAACCACGTCGCCGAGCTTCTGAACGTCGACGAGCTCCGCCCGGCGGGCGGGGTTCCAGGGGAAGATGCCGTCACGGACGAACCTGGGCGCCTCCGAGTCGCCCACGAAGAGTGGCGCGACGGTCAGCTGGAGCTCGTCGACGATGTCTTCCGTGAGGAACTGCGTGTGAACCGTGCCGCCGCCTTCGACCATCAACCGGCCGACGCCTCGCGCGGCGAGGTCGTTGCTCAGGGTTCGCATCTGAACGTTGTCGCCGGCGTCGACGACGGTCGCGACCGGCCCGAGCCGGTGGCGTGCGTCCGCCGCCCCGGGGCTCGCGCAGTACACGATTTTCTCGGCGTCACCGACGTTGAAGAAGTCGGCACGCGCGTCGAGCTCGGCGCGTCGGGTCACCGTCACCTTCACCGGGGATTCCGGGAGGCCGCGGGCGGCCCGCTTGTCGCGACGGGTCTGCGACCGCACGAGGAGGCGGGGGTTATCGATCCGTACCGTCTCGGCCCCGACGAGAATCGCGTCGCAGGAGGCGCGGACGGCGTCGACGCGGTCGAAGTCGGCGTCGTTGGACAGAAGCAGGCGTGAGGCGGCGTTGCCGATGTAGCCGTCGATCGACACGGAGCATGAGAGCAGCGTGTACGGGCGGTCATGCATCCGCGGCTCCTTCCGGCCGAAAGGCGACACGCCTGCGCGCCCGAGGCCTCGAGACACGCCGACGGCGAAGCCATTCCGCAACGAGCACGACCGCGCCGGGGAGGCTGGCGGCGAGCACCATGACGCCGTAGGCGACGGCGGCCGCGGCGCCACGGTTCGCGCCGAGGCCGGCCGCGGCGAACACCCATGCGGTCACTCCCTCACGCGGCCCCCAGCCGCCGATGTTCGGCAGGGCCATCCCCAGCAACGCGAGCAGGGCCAGCGGCAGGAGCCGTGAGATCGGGGCGGTTACGCCCACCGTCCGCGCGGCGATCAGGAACGTGACCGCGTGGCCGAGGACGACCAGGGCCGAGGCGAGCACGACCGCGGGGAACGCGTTCCGGCGCAGCAGTCCGCTGCGGATGTCGGTCACGACTGCGTTCCGTATCCGCGTCCAGCGGGATCGCGCGCCTCCCTTGAGCACCCGGCCCGCAAGCACGACCCCGAGGGCACCCGCGACCGCTGCGCCCGCAGCGATCGGCATGGACGAGCGCACGGGCGACGGCAACACCAGGAGGACGGAGATCGTCAGGCCGGCCTGTACGGCCTGCCCGGCAGCGCGCTCCCAGACGACTGCCCTCAGGGCACGGCCGACGTCGTGCACCTCACGGCCGTGACTGACGCCGCGGTGGACGTCGCCCGCGACGCCGCTCGGGAGCGTCAGGTTGAGGAACAGTGCCCGGTAGTAGGCGGCGACAGCGGCCGGTAGGGACAGGCGGACGCCGAGGCCGCGGGCGACGATCGTCCACCGCCACGCAGAGCAGAGGGTCGTGACGAGCACGACGGCCGCGGCCGCCAGAACAGCGCGGCCGTCGACTGCCTCTAGGCCGGCGAGGAAGGGACCGGTGCCGAGACGCCAGATCACGACCGCGAGCGCCACCATCGCGACCGCTGGACTCGCCCACCGGCGGACGCCTCTCACGGCAACACCAGCAGGTCGGCGTGGCCAACAATGACGGCGAGGACGCCGGCTGCCGCCTCTCTCAGACGGCGGCGTCGATAAAGATCGGCCTCGGGCGCCAGCTCGGGCTCTTGCTCGCACGCCGCGTCCACCCAGCCGGTGAGCCACTCGACGGCAAGGTCGCTGTCCGCTGCGCCGAGACGCCACGGGCTCGGCCTGACGGCGACCTCGGCTCCCAGCCGGCGGAAACCTTCGACAGCGGCTTCCACCGCGTCCGGGCCGAGCAGGCGCCCGCGCGGCGTCAAGCGGCGCTGGTGCGCATCGAAGGCAGCCGCTATTCGGGCGTCGAGCGGATCCGCCGGGAGCAGCTGGACGAGACCGCTGACGGACAGAGCGAACAGCACCGGGCACCCGGCGCCGGCGCAGGCGTAGATCAGCCGCGCCAACTCGTCCCGCGTCAGCAGGTCGAGCAGGGCCGAGGCGGTGACGAGCGTCGCGCCGGCGAAGTCGTCAGGGTGGAGCTGCGTGACGTCGGAGACTCGAGTCGCGACGGCGACTTCGGCCCCGTCGGCGGCCGGACCGGGCGCGTTGGCGGCGGCGATCGCCAGCAGGTCTGCGTCACGGTCGTGCAGGACCCAGCGCTGCGGCCCTGGCAGGAGCGGCGCGAGCCACCGTCCCATCGAGCCGCTGCCGCAGGCGAGATCGTGGATCGACCAGCGGCCCTCGACCGGAGCACAGCGACGGAGTTGGCCGACGAGCTCGCGCGCCCGCGCGGCCCCGTCCGCAGCTTCGCGCAGGTCGAGCCAGCTCGGGCTGACGCGGATCGCCTCGACGTTCATCGCGCCGCCCCCTGGAGCACTTCGGCGACGGCTGAGGTGGTCGTCGACCAGTCCGCGAGCGACGTCCGCCGCTCGCGCGCAGCGACGCGCAATCGCCGGCGCAGGCCGGCATCCTCGAGCCAGGTTCGAAGAGCGTCGCGGAGCGCGGCCGGGTCTTCGGGGGGAACGAGCAGGCCCGGCCGGCGTTCCGTCCGCGCCGTGCCCCAGAGCCTCCGGCACGCCGCCGACCTCGGCGGCGACGACCGGCAGCCCGCGTGCGAGCGCTTCGGCAATGACCATCCCGTACGTCTCCGCGCGCGACGGAAGGACCAGGACGTCCGCCGCCGCGTAGCTGCGGGCGAGATCGGCTTCTGCCTGCGGGCCCGAGAAGCGCACGCGGCTGTCCATGCCGCCGTCGAGGACGCGGCGGCGTAGGCGTTCCACGAAGTCCGGATCGCGTTCGAGGCTGCCGACGCACTGGCAATGCCAGCGAAAGCCGGTCAAAGGCGCAAGCGCGTCGAGGAGTACGTCGTGACCCTTGCCGGGGATCACCGCGGCGACCGAGAGCAGCGCCCCAGCGGTTTCCGTCCCCCGCGCGAGCTCGGCGGGATCGACTCCGGGCTCGGCGACGTGGACTTGGTCGCCCGGCAGGGAGTAGAGCTCCAAGAGCGCCCGCCGGCCCCAGGCGCTGGTCGTGACGACTGCCGCGGCAGCCCGAGAGGACTGCTCCTTCTCGCTCCCGGGCGCCGTCGTCCATAGCCCCATGACCCAGCGGCATGTGCACCAGCACGACGAGCCGCAGGCGTCCCGCCTCCGACGTCAGCGCATCGGGCGCAGGCGAAGCAACGAGCCCGTCGAGCAGGACGACGGCGCGGTCGGGGATCCCGCGGAGGGCGGCCGCGAGGGTGCCGAGCGACTGCGCGTCGGGCCACGGCCACGATCCGGGAACTTCGTGGAGGTACACCGTCCAGCCCTCCGCGGCGAGGCCCCGAGCAATCCGGCGGTCGTAGGCGTTGCCTCCGCTCGGCCGGGCCGGGTCGTCGATGCCGGCGGGGACGACGAAGTGGACTGCGTTCACAGCGCACGCTCGTAGGACGCAGAGGCAACCGGCGACTCGTGCAGCGTGACGACGAGCCGGTCGAGCTTTCGGGCGGCGTCGCCGAACGCACCGGCGTGGGCGCGCTCTGCGAGCCGATCGCCGATCAGGCGCGCAAGGACCTCCGTCGTCGTGTTCACGCCGGCGAGGCTCGGCTCGTCGTCGAGGTTCCGGTAGTCGAGCTCCGCGAGCACGGCGCGCAGCTCCTCGCCCGCTCGGCCGATGTCGACGACGACGCCGTCGGGATCAAGCTCCGCACGCCTGAACGTCGCGTCGACGACGTACGTCGCGCCGTGGAGCCTCTGCGCGGGCCCGAAGGTCTCGCCTCGCAGACTGTGGGCGATCATCATGTGATCGCGGACCGTCACGCTGAACACGCCGCCTACCGCTCGCCGTAGGTGATCGTGTGACAGAGTGCCGGCAGGCTTCCCGCGGCGAGAAGGGCCATCACGTCGGGCAGCTCGTCGAAGCGCGACTCGCCGGTGAGCAGAGCGTCGAAGGCGGGATCGCGCAGCAACTCGAGGGCGAGGGCGAGGCGATCGGCCAACGTCCGCCGCGAAGCGCGGGCCGGGGAGAGGGCCCCGACCTGGCTCGACCGGATCGCGAGGCGGCGATCATGGAACGCGCTTCCCAGCGAGAGCCGAACCTCGGTGTCGCCGTACCAGCTGAGCTCGATGACGGTGCCCTCGGCGGCGAGCAGGTCGAGCGCCCGCTGGAGCCCCTCGGACGTCGCGCTGGTGTGCACGACCAGGTCGAGACCCTCTGGGGCGTCGTCCGGCAGTGCGAAGTCGACGTCGAGGGCTGCGGCGACCTCGGCGCGGCCGGGATCAACGTCGACGAGCGTGACGCGCAGGGCCGGATAGCGGTGCGAGCAGCCGGGCGACGCAGCAGCCAACCATCCCGCCGCCCACGACGGCCACCCGGTCGCCGACGGCCGGCGCGGCGTCCCACAGCGCATTGACGGCGGTCTCGACCGTGCCGGCGAGCACGGCCCGGGCGGCCGGAACGTCCTCGGGCACGACGGATACGGCGTCGGCAGGCACGACGTACGCGGTCTGGTGCGGGTAGAGGCAGAACACCGTGCGGCCACGCAGCTCGGCAGGCCCCTCCTCCACGGCGCCGACGTTCAGATAGCCGTACTTGACGGGGCCCGGAAAGTCGCCTTCCTGGAACGGCGCACGCATCCTCGCGCGCTGGTCGAGCGGCACGCCCCCGCGAAACACGAGCGTCTCCGTGCCGCGGCTGATCGCCGACCGCAGAGTCCGCACGACTACGTCGCCAGGCCCGGGCTCGGGCAGCCCGACGGCACGGATCTCGCCGCAACCGGGCTCTCGAAGCCAGAAAGCCTGTGCGACTCTGTCCTCGAGGCCCACGCGGCCGTCGTTTTGGCGCGCCTCTCTCATGTCGGTGTTGTGTCGAAGTACGCGGGGGCTACGTCGGCGGATTGAGGAACGTCCGCTTCGTCAGGGTTTCCCGCCATCGAGCCCACTCGTGCTGAAACAATGCCTTGAGCGTTCGGCCGGGCGCAGCCGCCACGGAGGTATACGGGAAACCCCCTGGGACAGACGGCGTGCGGAAACGAGATGACGGCCTGCGCCGACGGGTCTGCGTGCCTCGGCAGTCGCCGCATTTCGTCGGGTCTCCGCGTGTCGCGCGACCTTGGTGCGACCCGGCCGCGAAGCATCAGCAAGAAGCGAGGGGCGGCCGCGCCGTCGCCCCTCTCAGAGGAAGCGAGTCGGCGAGGTCCGGCGAGAAGGCCGGGTAGGCGTTGTTGCCTTCGCCGCTCGTCAGCCTGGTGAGACCACTGTGTCCTCGTGCGATGAGTGGAGCCGGGCGGACAAACGGCAGCTCACGCACCTGAGGCGTCGTGCTGGGCGAGGTACCGCTCGACCAACTTCGCCAGCGTCAGGGTCCGCCGATCCCGCTCAACTGTCGCAGCCCCTCCAGCGTCCGCCCGAGGGCCTGCCCCCGCGTCCTGCTCACTCGCAAAGCCTCCACGTTGGACCGGGCCTGGCTCGAATCGCGTCCGCCGGTCCTCTACCGGTACGCCCAGAGCGTCTCGCCGGCGGCGCCCTTCGACTCCAATCTGAACACCTGACCCTATTGCAGCATCGCCATCCTCCCAGCTGGTCGAGTTGCTAGTTCAAGCAGCGTGGCTCGCTGGCGTGCTGAGCCAGGCCAGGAGCGCCAGGCGCTTGTAGCCGCGCGCGAACAGGAGCACTCGCTCATGCTGACCCCCGCCGCGGAGATCGCCCGCAGGCCCTGCTGCCGCACACCGGCACCGGCTCTGCGACGAGCGTCCGCACCGCCGCTGCGACCAACGTCCCCTTGCCGCTCCGACCAGCCTGGGGCGAGGGTGGAGTTGCTCGAGCAACCCCTTTTCCCCAAAGCAGACGGAGGATTCCGATGACCAAGACGATCTCCACGAGCCGCACGACCTTCTGGCTCCTCGCCCTCGGCGCAGCGCTGCTGCTGACGTTCGCCGGGACCGCGACCGCCGCGCGTGCCGGACACGGCGGCGACGACCCCGCAGCCCACAACGCCGGCGACGACCGTGCGGTCCAGGCCCCGGCAGGCGTCGTCCTGCCGGCTGCCGGCTCCGATGACCCGGCCAGCCACGACGCAAACGACGACGGCCTCGCACAGGGCGTCGCCCAGCCCGCGACGCGCGCAGACGACCCGGCCGGCCACGACGCCGTCGACGACAGCGTCGCGCAACGGCTCGCAGTCGCGCCGACCGTCAAGAAGAGCATCCGCAGGCGCGCCGACGATCGCAGCGCTCGGCGCGGTGGAGTCCGCAAGACGAAGCACCACGGCGAGTCCGGCGCCCACGCTTGAGCGGAAAGCCGCGGCTCGTCCGCACACGACGCACGTCTGACCGGCGCGCTGCCTCGACCAAGTCGAGCAGTGCGCCGGACGCGTTTCAGCGACCCCCGTTCCGCTCGAAGACGTCGCCGTCGGCCTCGCGATCTCAGCCGTCGCCTCGGTCATCAACCTGCTCGTCGGCGTTACGCTCGTCCGGGCCGGTCGCCGCCACCGCTCGATCACGGTCGAGGCCGACGGGCGCCACCTCCTCACCGACGTCTGGACCTCGTCGGCGTCATCGCCGGCGTGGCCGCCGTGCGCTCACCGGCCTGGAACGGCTCGACCCCCTGATCGCGCTTGCGGTCGCCGCGAACATCGTCCGCACGCGCGTCACACTCGTCCGCCGCTCCGGCGGAGGCCTGATGGACCATGCCTCAGCGGAGCAGTCGGCGCTCGACGCGGCGCTTCAGCCCTACCGCAGCGAGGGAGTCGTCTTCCACGCGATCCGCAACCGGCAGGCGGGACGACGGTCCTTCGTCTCGATGCACGTGCTCGTCCCCGGACGCTGGACTGTGCAGCAAGGCCACGACCTCCTCAAGCGTGTCGAAGCCGACGTGCGCACACCGCTACCCCACAACACGATCTTCACCCACATCGAGCCGCTCGAAGATCCAACCTCCTTCGACGACGCGACGCTCGACCGGCTCGAGGAATCGAGGCCGAGGACGAACTGAGCCCCTCTTTCGAGGGCTTTCAGTCCCGCCTTGAGGTGTCTGAGGGGTCCGGGAGCGTGGCCGTCGCGCGACAGACGAGGCCTCTGGGGCCCCACGCGCTGCGCGGTGACGGCGTCGGCGCCGGGAAGATCCCGCAGCGTCCGCCTTACCTCGAACGAGCCGCCCGGGCGAGTCGTCCTGGCGGCGCCTTTCCAGGCGATCCGGCGCTCGTGCACGAGCACGACGCGCCAGACGACGCCGGCACGGCTGTGGTCGACCTCGAACCGCAGCTCGATGCCGTCGTCGTCGCGCTTCAGCCTCAGCTCCGAGGCCGCGCCGCTGCCGCAGACACCGGCGGCGCGAACCTCGCCGCGGCCGTCCTTCGCGACTGCCGCGACGGGCCGGGCGGCGAAGAGCGACAGCACGCCGACTCCGAGCAGGAGCGCGAGCAGACGCGTGTCGATCCCGAGCGGGGCTTGGAGGCGGGTCACGCAACGCAGTCTGCGGAGCCGCCGCTCGGGCCGCAACGGGACCTTGGTCGCATCGGCTAGGAGCCGAGGTCGCCCCGGAGACCCTGCCGTTCGACCCAGAGGATGGCCTGGACGCGGTCGGTGACACCGATCTGCCGGAAGATGCTCGTCAAGTGGGACTTCACCGTCTTCTCGCTGATCTCGAGCCGCCGCGCGATCAGCTTGTTCGGCATTCCGTCGAGGAGCAGGGCGAGCACCTCGCGCTCGCGCGGCGAGATCCCGGCGAGCGGGTCGGGCGCGCTCTTCGCCTCCAGCAGCGACCGCGCGGCGCGCGGATCGAGCGGCGAGCCGCCCTCCGCTGCGGTGCGGATGCCGCGCACGCACCTCCTCCGCGGACGCGTCCTTCAGCAGGTAGCCGACCGCGCCGGCGTCGAGCGCTCCGGTGATCCGCCGCCGATCCGAGAACGAGGTGAGCACCAGCACGGCCGTCCCGGGCGCCTCCGCGAGAATCGCGCGCGTCGCCTCGATCCCGTCCAGGACCGGCATCTCGAGGTCCATCAGCACCACGTCGGGCGCCGCCGACCGGCAGATCGCGACCGCCTCCGCTCCGTCGGCGGCGGTGCGCGACCAGCTCCATGTCCGGCTGCGCCGCGATCACGCCCGCCAGCCCGTCGCGGAGGACGCCGTGGTCGTCGGCGACGGCGACGCGGATCACCGGGACGGCACCTCGAGCTCGACCCGGGTGCCCGCACCCTCGCTCGAGCTGATCTCGAGGCTGCCGCCGGACTGCCGCGCGAGCTCCTCGACGAGCGACAGGCCGAGGTGCCCTTCCGCGAGCCGCCGCTCCCGCATCTCGGGGTCGAAACCGCGGCCGTCGTCCGAGACGACGAGCCGGGCAACGCCGTCGTCGACGGTCAGCTCGACCCGCAGCGAGCCGGCGTCCGCGTACGCGATCACGTTCCGCACCGCCTCCTGCGCGACCCGGTAGACGAGCGCCTCCTGCTCCCGGTCGAGGCGCTCCGCTCCGTCGATCGCGACCGACACGGTCGACGCCGCTCGCCTGGAGCGGGCTGACGAGGTCGGCGATCGCGGCCTCGAGCCCGGCCGCTGCGAGGTGCGGCGGATGGAGCTCGACCAGCAGCGCGCGCAGGTCGCGGACGGTGCGGCGAAGGCGCTCGATCGTCGTCCGGAGCACATCCGCCTCTCCGCTCGCCCCGCGCGCGGCCGCCTCGTCGGCCAGCGGCGCGAGCGAGAAGGCGAGGCCGGCGATCTCCTGCACCGGCCCGTCGTGGAGATACGAGGCGACCCGGCGGCGTTCCCGCGCCGACGCCGCGATCGCGTTCCCGAGCAGCGCCTCGCGCTCCTCGTGCCCCCGCTGGAGCCTGCGCGTCAGCGACCAGACGAGCGGAACCTGGATGAGCACGATCAGCCCGATCGCGCCCGAGGATCGGCGGAGCGAGCGCCGCGAGCAGACGCCGCGCGCTCGCCGTGACCGAGCCGAAGCGCTGGTAGATCTCGAACAGCACCGGCGTCCCCGACGGCGTCCGGATCCGCGTGTACGCCTCGATCAGCTTGCCCTGACCACGGTCGAGCGCGTTCTCGGGGCGGCTGAGGTCGCTCACCTCCACCTTCGCCCCGCCCTCGCGCAGGAGCCGCCGCTGGCCGGGGTCGAGCGCGTAGCGGCCGCCGATCTCGGCCGGGTCGTCCGAGTAGAGGACGCGCCCGTCCGCCGACCAGATCTTCACCCGCACGATCGAGTTGCTCAGCACGCGCGCGACGACGACGTCGTCCACGGCTCCCAGCGCGGCCGGCTTGCCCGCGAGCAGACCGTCGCCGAGGGTCGCCTCGACGAGCTGCCCCGCCTCCTGCACCTTCGTCCGCGTCTCGCGCTTCGCCTCGTCGATCGCGACGGAGCGGAGCGCGAAATAGCCGCCGACGACGGCCACGGCGATCGCGGCCGCGCTCCCGAGCGCAAAGCGCAGAGAGCACCGAGCGCGCGGTCGGCGGACGACTGCCGACGCGGCGACGCTCTCTCGCGCGCAGCGGCTCCATCGGCTCCCATCATCGCCGCTCGCACGGGCGTCCGCGAGGGCTCACCGGGACCAATGTCGCATTGCCGGCCCGACCGCCGATCGCGAGGCTCGGTCTCGTCCCCGATGAGAGGAGCACCGATGTTCAACTTCCGCGTCATCACCCTCGCCGCCGCCCTCGCCGTCAGCGTCGCGGCACTCGCCGTCGCTCCGCTCGCGTCCGCCAAGGGCGGCCACGGCGTGCGGGTGCAGCGGCATCTGCACCAAGAACTCGACCGCCAAGCTCAAGCTGAGCCGCGAGGACGGCCGCATCGAGGTCGAGTTCGAGGTCGACCAGAATCGCAACGGCGTTCCCTGGAAGGTCACGCTGCGCCGGAACGGATCGCTCGTCGCCTCGACGACCGCAACCACCCACGCCCCCAGCGGCTCGTTCTCCCTCCGCCGCGTGATCTCCGGCGCGCACGGAACCGTCGTCGCCGTAGCGACCCGCGCTCCGGCGAGCGCTGCACGGCTCAGGCGGGCATCTGATGGCGCCATCCGTAGCTTGCCGCAAGTGGTTCGGGAGATCCCGGCGCGGCACCACGCCCGCGGGCCGCGTAGATCTCGCACCCAACAGATCAGGCGCCCGGGTCTCCGCACAGGCGCAGTCACGGTCGCAGCACTACACGCGGCCTCGAGCTAGGGGGATAGCCAATGAAGGGGCTCCCAATCGTCGTCGCGTTGCTGGCTGGTGCCGTGCTGATGGCTCAGCGCAGGGACCGGCCGTTGCGCGGGCGGCAGGTGAACCGACGATCACCTCGCTCTCGGCGAGCACGCTGCCGCGGAGCGGCAGGTTGCTGATCAACGGCTCGGGCTTCGGAGTGAGCCAGGGCTCGAGCGTCCTCTCGATCGGGGGCCTGACCGCCCTCGTGACACGCTGGTCCGACACGCTCGTCTTCGGCTACGTCCCGGAGGCCGCACCGATCGGCATCGACGACGTCCAGGTCACGCCCGGCGGAGCAACGAGCAACGCCGTCCCGCTGAGTGTCATGACCCGCCAAGTGGACGGGCGGGTGAAGTGGCGGTTCCAGGTGGACGCGCAGTACGGCTACCTGCTCCAAAGGCCCGCCGTCGGCCCGGACGGCACGGTCGTTGCTCACGACCCGGCTGGGAACATCTACGCCCTCACGCCGGACGGCGGCCTCAAGTGGATCTTCAAGACACCCAGCTCCGCCGCCGGCCCACCGTCGATCGGAGCGGACGGAACCGTCTACGTCGCATCGATCGCGACGATCTACGCGCTCGCCGCGGACGGGACGCTCAAGTGGACGTTCACCGAGCCTGCAGGAGGGCAGGGCGTCATCATCGGCCCGACGGTCGGCCCGGACGGAAACATCTACGCGGTCACCGACCTCGGCGGCATCGGCGCGCTTGCGCTCTCGCCAGCCGGTGGATCGTTCAGTGGTCTCATGATCGAATTGGCTCGAGCACGATCACGGGGATCCGTCGGCTCGTCTTCCGCGCGTATCTGTCGTACCCGGAATAGACGTCCGCGAGCTGTCGCCACAACCGCTCGCGCTCCTCGCCTTCGACCTCGCGTGCTCGCACCTCTTGCGTCTCACGCCCGACCGTCACCTCTGCAAGCGGGTTTGCGCGGAGGTTCAGGTACCAGAGAGGGTGTTGGGCTGCTCCACCTTTGGACGCGATTACCGCGTAGCCTTCGGTGGCTCGTGCGTAGGTGAGGGGTTGCGTGCGGGGCCTGCCGCTCTTGCGCCCGGTCGTGGTGAGAAGGAGGACCGGCAGATTGGCGATCCGTGCGCCGACCTTGCCGCCGGTCAGTCGATAAACGTTGCGGTGTAGCCCGCCGAGGATCCGGAAGGGCATGTCCCTCGTCGCCCTCAGGTCTTTACCGATCGAGTCGTATGACGCCGTAGTAGTGGACAAGCCACGGGGCGCCCCAGATAACGCCGCTTCCGCTGGCGCTCGAGAAGGTGCCGGTCCCGGAGACGATTCTGAATGTTCCCCAGGCGCGTACTCCGCAGGCTGGGCCTTGGATGGCGAATCCGAGGGTGCTTCGCCTGCTCCTCGCGAGCGTCGCGGTGCGAGTGCCTTTGACGGTCTGGCAGCCTGGTTCGGGGCCCGGCGTGAGCCGGGACAACATGGTGACGGTCGTTACCCGACCGTAGTGGTCGATCACGCCGTAGCCGCAGAGTCTGTCTCCTCCGCACAGTCGGTCGTGGAAGACGGCGGTGAAAGATTCGGTCCGGGTTGCGGCAGAAGCCGCAGTGACGAGGAGCCCGGCGGTAATCGTCGCCGCCGCGATGATCCTGCGCGTAGCGCAGGTCATTGGCCAATTGCCTCCTCGCGCACCTCGAGCGGACCGAGGATCCGGAACTCCATCGGCCCCTTTTACCGCTTCGCACGCCGCATTGAAAGCGCCGCGTGTCGCTCTCCGTCCCGCCGAGGAGCCGGTTGACGCCGCTTGAGCGCTCGGTCACGATCTGCGGTTCGATCGTGCCGACGCGACCGATCCGACGAGCCTTTCTGATCTTCGCCGTCCTCGCAGGACGGAGCAGGCCTCCTACCTGGCCGGCTACCTGGCCGCGCTGATGGAGGAGAGGTGCCTCGGCAAGGACGTGATCGGGTCCGTGGGCGGCGTGAGGATCCCGACCGTTGACGAGTACATCGGCGGCTATCAGGCCGGCGCGAAGGCGGCCGATCCCCGCATCACGCTCCTGAATGGGTACTCGGGCGACTTCCTCAACCGTCGCAATGCCGGGCGCTCGCGCTTCAGCAGGTCGCCGCCGGGGCGGCCGTGATCTTCCAGGTCGCGGACGCCTGCGGCGTCGGAGCGCTCGCGGTCGCGAAGCAGAACCACGTCTGGGGCGTCGGCGTCGACGTCGACCAGTCCCACCTCGGGCCGCACGTCCCACCAGTGTCCTCAAGAACCTTGACGGCGCCGTGCTCGACACGATCAGTGATCTCCGGAACGGCAGCTTCCGCACGGGCACTGACGCGGTCTTCGACCTCCGGAACGGCGGCGTCGGCCTCGGGAAGATCAGCCCGAAGGTGCCACCTCCGCTCGTGCAGCGGCTCGCCCGCATCCGGGCGGACATCGTGGCCGGCAACATCGTCATTCCGGTGGTCCCCATCACGAGGTGAAGGCCCGGGCCGTCCTCGTCGTCTCGGCTTTCGCCCGTGCCCTATTACGCCTCCTGCCGCACGGGGAGCGTAAAGCGGAATGTGCTGCCGCCGTCGACCGCGCTCTCGACCCAGAGCCGGCCGCCATGGAGCTCGACCAGCTTCCGCGAGAGCGGCAGGCCGAGCCCGGTGCCCTCGGCCTGCTTGCCGTCCGATGTCTGCTCGAACTCCTCGAAGATCGTCTCGAATTCGTCCGCCGGGATACCAGGGCCCGTGTCGGCCACTGCGAACTCCACCTGGCCGTCTTCGAGCCGGGCCGAGACATCAATCTGCCCGTCGCGCGGCGTGAACTTGACCGCGTTGGAGAGGAGGTTGAACACGACCTGGCGCACACGCCGCTCGTCGGCGCTGATTGTGATCTCCTCCGGTTCGGTCATCAGGGTAAGTTCGATGCGGCCGCGGCTCGCCCGCTCTGCGTGCAACGAGACGGCACTGTGGAGGACGTCCAGAACCGCCACGTCGGATAGCTGGAGCTCCATCCGGCCGGCCTCGATCTTCGCCAGGTCGAGCACGTCGTTGATCAGCGAGAGCAGGTGCTGGCCTGCTGCCAGGACGTCGTCGACGTAGGCGAGCTGGCGTTCGTTCAGCTCCCCGAACATCTGCTCGTGCAGCACCTCGGAGAAGCCGATGATCGCGTTCAGCGGCGTCCGCAGCTCGTGCGACATCGTGGCCAGGAAGTCCGACTTGTGCCGGCTCGCGGTTTCCAGCTCGTGATACAGGCGCTGCAGCTCGTCGCTCATCCGGTTCACGTCCGCCGCGAGTGCGCCGATCTCGTCCCGGTTCGGCACCTCCACGTGACCGGAGAAGTCGCCGGCCGCGATCGCAGCCAGCTGCCGCTGCGTCTTCCGCAGCGGTACGAGCAACGAGTCGGAGAGGAGCAGCCCGAGAGCGAGAGCCAGGAGAAGGCTGCCCACGCCGGCGCCGATGAGGAGATCCCGCGAATGGCCATACGAGGCCCGATCGGACGCGACGAGCGCGTCCGCGCGGGCCCGGGTCTGGCGAGTGAGGACGGCGAGCCGCTTCGCGAACGAAGCCGCCAACCTGTCGGACTCGACCGCGAACGGGCGAATCTTGCCCTGCGGCGTGCCGGAGGAGGCGGCGACGCAGAAGAAAGGGAAGCTCCGGCACATGGGGGAGCCGTACGGCAGGCCGAACGCGGTCGCGCCAACGGCCTCGAGCTTCCGCAACAACGATGGAGCGACGGCCTCGAGGGTGAGCGGCAGGTGCGGCGAGGCCACCCCGTTAGCTAGGCAGTCTCCACCGCCCGCGTCGAGACAGAGCCGGTTGAACTCGTTGCCGATCTGCTGATCCAGAGCCGAGAGGAACCCGCGCGCGTAGGAGGCGGAATCGAAATGCGGGAGGTCCCGTTCGTCTGATCGCAAAGGCGCCTCGTTGGACGGCGCGCCTGGCTTGTTGGAGGGCTTTGCCACGCGGTAGTCGAGCAACTGTTTGAGCTGCGTCGCGTCCGTTTGGAGGAGCTGCTCGTAGACGCCCTGCTGCTGCAGCCTCCTCAGCTCCGTGCCGCGGGAGTTCGACTGGCCGAGCGCGACGAGACCGAGGACGGCGACGAGGGCGAGCAGGGCGGCGACGGCGAACGTGCCGAAGAGCTGCTTCGCCCGGATCGGCAGCGGAATGCGGGCGACCGCTCGTACCAGCGGATTGTCCGAACGCCAGCGAACGAGGAGGTTCGAGCTCACGCCAGGTGCCTGCGGACCTGGTCCGGGAACTCGCGGACACGGATCGGCTTTTCGAGGTAGCCATCGAAACCCTCGGCAAGAAAGCGCTCGCGGTCGCCCAACATCGTCGAGGATGTGAGTGCGACCACCAGGATCGCGGCCGTGCGCTCGTCCTCCCGCAGCTTCCGCAACGCCTCGGTCCCGTTCAGATCGGGCATGCGGATGTCCATCAGGATGAGATCGGGCCGGTGTTCGACAGCGAGGGAGAGACCCTCGACGCCGCCCGCGGCTTCGAGCGTGCGGAACCCTGCGAACTGCAGGACGTCGCGCGCGAGCCTCCGGTTCTGGTCGTTGTCGTCGACGATCAGGATCAACTCGTGGGCCATCGCGATGCCTCCTCCTCGGGACGCTACGCTCTTCGGCCTCGCCGCAACAGCGTGCCGGCCTCCTCCGTCGCGGGGGCCTACCCTCTCCACGTGTTCTCCGACTTCGACCGGGAGCGCCGGCGGATCGAGGAGGCGTTGCACGACGGCGTTCAGCAGGATCTCGCCGCGACGGTGGTGACGCTCGAGCTCGCACGGGAGCTTCTCGACTCCAAGCCGGCCGCTGTGCGCAAACTGCTCGAGGAGCTGGGTACCCAGGTCGAGGACGCGCTCGTTCGAGTGCGGGCGTTCGCCGCGACGGTCTATCCGTCGATCCTCCCCGCCCGCGGGCTGACCGATGCCCTGCGCACGCTCGATGTCGAAACCGTAAATCTGGAGCGGTACCCGCTCGAGATCGAGGAGGCGTTGTACTTCTCGTGTCGCGCCCTGCGAAGCCGAGCGGCCCGGGCTCGCGTGTGGGGCGACGGTGCCGTGCTTCGCCTCGAGCTCCTCGACGTCACCGCGGTCGAGGGCGACGAGCTTTCGCAGGCACGCGAGCGAATCGCCGCGGTCGGCGGTCAGCTCGACCTCTCAGCCGGCCGTGTCTCTGCGACAGTCCCGCTCAGGTAGAAGATCACCGCCTTCACGCGCTTGTGGACCGCGGTCTCCCAGGCCAGACCGAGCTTGAGGAAGATCGCGTGTATCGCCTTCTCGACCGTGCGTTCGCTCAGGCGCAGCGCCTCCGCGATCGCGGCGTTGTTCTTCCCCTCCGCCATTTCTCGGAGGACGTCGCTCTCTCTCTGCGTCAGCTCGTTCAGCGGGGAATCCTCGTGCCGGGTCTTCTGCGCGACGAGCGCCTCGACGACTTTCGGATCGACGACCGATCCTCCCTCCGCGACGACCCGGATCGCCGCGACGAGCTGGCCGACGTCGTGGACGCGCTCCTTGAGGAGGTACGCGCGGCGCTCCGTCCCTGCCTCGAAGAGCGCGAGCGCGTAGGCGGGCTCCAGGTACTGGCTGAGTACGACCACCCCGACGTCCGGATGCTCGACGCGTAACCGGTCGGCCGCCCGAATCCCTTCGTCGAGGTTGCCCGGCGGCATGCGGATGTCGGTAACGACGACGTCGGGCCGCTCGGCCTCGATCGCGGCGAGCAACGAGTCGAGGTCCTCGCAGACGGCCGCTATCTCGAGGTCGGGGTTCGTCTCGAGCAGTCGCCTCATCCCCTCGCGGAGGAGGTAGTTGTCTTCGGCCAGCACGACGCGCGTTGGCGGGAAGGGCGCAGCCTGTGTGGGTCGAGCGAGTCCGCTCGGAGCGGCGATCCCGGCCGACACCTCGAGTGCGGGATCCTGGATCAAGATCCCCTTCTGCAACCGCTGCAGCGCGGGGCTCGGCTCGATTCCGAGCTCATCCACGAGCACCTCCCGTGCCTGCTGGTACGCCTCGAGCGCCTCTGCCTGACGGTCGGCGCGGTAGAGCGCAAGCATCAGCTGGGCGCGAAGACGTTCGTGCAGCGGGTGTTCGCCAACGAGCACGTGCAGCTCGCCGAGCACCTCCTCGTGGCGCCCGAGCGCGAGGTCGCAGTCGATCCGGTCCATCAGCGCCGTCAGCCGTACCTCGTCGAGCTGCGCCACCTCGTCACGCCCATGCGATTCGAGCTGGAGGCCCGCCAGGGCGGGACCGCGCCAGAACGACAGCGCGTCGCGGAACTCTTGCGCCGCGGTGTCGAGTTGGCCTCTGGAGGCCGACTCGCGCGCGCGCGCGAGGACCCCGTGGGCGCGGGCGACGTCGAGGCGCTCAGGATCCAGGTGCAGCCGGTAACCGCCCGTCGCGGTCGCGATCGGGTCGTCGCCATTCCGCGTCAGCTTCTTGCGCAGCTGCGAGACGTAGACGGCGACCGCCTTGTGCGCCGTCGGCGGGGGCGCTTCCCCCAGAGCTCGTCGATCAGGCGATCGCGCGAG